>NZ_JARQXB010000001.1 GCF_029543105.1 Stenotrophomonas sp. HITSZ_GD | reverse complement strand
CCTTCCTGCAGGCGTCCGCACAAATTACCTGCGCACACTGTCAAAGAACTTCGGGGCCGGCCTCAGCGCCTTTCCCTCTTCGCTATCCGACGTTTCCGTCCAAGCGAGCCGCCCATTATAGCGGACTTTTTCTTGCCGTCAACACCTCGTTTCGAGCCGTTGACCGCTTCAGCACCCGAAGGCTTTCCCTGAAGCGAGCCCGCCATCATAGCGGACTTTTTTGTTTCGTCAACATCTCGTTTCCGAGGAAGTTGACCGCTTCGTCTGCGCGATCCGAAGATCATTTCGTCGAAGCGAGCCGCACATCTTAGCCGGCTTTTTCATTCCGTCAACACCCTGTGAAGCGATGCTGGCGTCGTCCGCGTTTTCCGCCGAAGCGTTGTCGTTGACGAGGTGGCGCAGTTTAGCGATGCAACGCGGTGCGTCAACTCTTGTGATTGTCATCGCTCGCGTGCAATACGCGCGCACATGCCTGCGCGCACGCCGCGCGCTCAGGCCGCGGCGCGCTCGGGCGGCACCGCGCGCCACCACGCCAGAACCGCACCAGATGCCAGCAGCAGGCCCGCGAGCAACCACGGCGCACCCGGCACGTGCAGCGGCGCATCCTCGCCGATGAACCACGCGAACACATTGGCAAACAGTAGCGGCCCGAAGACGCCTGCCAGGCTGATCAAGCTCATCAACGCGCCCTGGATCCGTCCTTGCACGTCGGCACCTACGCGCCGCGTGATCAGCGCCTGCGCGGCGGGCCCCGCGACCGCCCACAGCGCGCTGATCGGCACGCCGATCAGGAACGCACGCCCGCTACCCGCCATGCCGTAGATCACGAAGCCCACCACGCCGCAGCCCAGGCCGAACAGAAGCGCGCGCCGCTCGCCCATCCACGCCACGATGCGCCCCACCAGCAGGGCGTTGACGATGATGCTGCACACGCCCACCAACGCCAGCACCCAGCTCACTTCCCGCGGACCCCAGCCATACCGGTACCCGGCGAACAGTACGAAGATGCTGGGGTAGACGTAATGGGCGAGATTGGCCAGGAAGATCACTGCGGCCAGTCCGAGTACCGAGGGATAGCTGCGCAGCAGCTTCAACGCGCCGAACGGATTGGCATGACGCCAGTCCACGCGCGCGCTACGCCGTTGCGGCGGCAGGGATTCGGGCAGGACGAACCAGCCATAGAGGAAATTGCTCAACGAGAGCGCGGCGGCGAACCAGAACGGCCAGCGCAATCCGAAGCTGCCCAGCCAGCCGCCGATCAGCGGCCCGGCCACGAAGCCAATACCGAAGGCGGCACCGAGCATGCCGTAGGCCTGCGCGCGTTTCTCCGGCGCGGTGACGTCGGCGATGTAGGCGTTGGCGGTGGAAAAGCTCGCCGAGAACACGCCCGAGCACACCCGCGCCAGCAGCAATAGCGGCAGGGTGTGGGCCACGGCCATCAGCAGGAAATCCATGCCCAGGCCGAAGCACGAGAGCAGGATCACGAAGCGCCGTCCGTAGCGATCCGACAACGCCCCCTGCACCGGCGAGCAGAAGAACTGGATCGCCGCGAACAGGAAGCCGAACCACCCGATCCAGTGCGCGGCATCGGCGTAGTCGCCGCCGGTGAATTGCCGCACCAGATCGGGCAACACGGGGATCACCACACCGAACGACAACACGTCGATCAGCACGGTGATGAAAATGAAGATCATCGCCGCGCGACGCGGCCCTTCAACCGGAAACGAGGCGGTCATGCAGCAGGCCCGGGGACGGAAGGCGGCAGTGTAAGCGCCGCGCCACCGTTTCGGCAGCGCGGCAGCGGGCAAACTCAGAGTGGCCGGGTGCCGATGGTCTGGCGCAGCACATGGCGTGCGCCCGGCGCCAGCTCGATCACGTCCGGCCCCGCATTCGCGGCCTCCAGGCACACGTACTGGCGCCAGCCTTCGCGCACATCGTCCATCTTGGCCGCGCCCGCTTCGCCCGGGTTCCAGGCCACCAGGGTCTGGCTGCCTTCGGTACGCAGGTCGATGCGCCGCCGCAGGACCGGATCGACCAGGCTGTACTGCCCGCCCGCCTGGAGGTAGATGCGGTCGCTGCGGCCAGGGTCGCGCGGGTCGCGCAGGTTCCAGTCGCCCTGCTGCCGGCGGGTCACGGCGTAGTTCTCGAACTTGTCCACGTAGTCCAGCCCGTCCACGCCCTCGGCGCTGACCTGCAGCGCATCGCCCACGTGGAAGTAGTTGTGCAGCGCCTGGGTGAAGCGCACGGTTTCGCCGCTCACGTTCTGCGTTTCCAGCGTCTGCTCCAGCGTGCGGCCGATGCGCAGCGTCATGCGCAGCCGCAGCGCGAGATCCTCCAGTACCGGCGGCGCCAGGTGCAGCACGAGCGTGCCGTCGGGTTCGCGAGACGCATCGAGCAGTTGCCACGGCAGCGTACGCACGAAGCCGTGCGCGGGAACATCGTCCGTCTGGTCCTGCCGCCCGAAATACGGCCAGCACACCGGCGTGCCGCCGCGGATTGGCGTAGGGGCCGGTTTCACCCGTGGCGACAGCCACATCACGTCCTCCTGCCCTGCCGGCACGAAGGACAGCAGCTGGCCGCCAAACAGGCTGATCGCCGCCGTGGAATGCGGCGTGGTGACCAGCAGCGAGGGGAAGCCGTGGAAATCGCCTGTACTCAGGCCGGGAACGTCTTTCATGGCTTTTTGCTTGCTCACGAGGGGAGATTGGACGAAGCGCGGGTACGCCGCCGGCAGCCGGAACGCGGTGCCCTTCAATACCGCCGGTGCCGGCATCTCCGCCCGCAGCGCGGCGAGGATGGACTGGCCGGCGCGGCCATCGGCCGGCTGCAGGCCGAGCCGCTGTTGTTCGGCCTGGATGGCGCGGCGGGTGGCATTGCCCAGCATGCCATCGGGGGTGCCGAGTGCGTGCCCGCGGGCGATCAGCAGGCGCTGCAGCGCGCGGCGGCCCGCGCGATCCAGTGCCGGATCCGGCGTCGGCCAAGCGGTGGCCAGCCCCGTACCGCCCCGCAGTCGGTCCGACAGCAGGGCGATCGCCAGCGCATAGCTCTCCGCGGCGTTATAGGCGTAGATCGCATCGTAATTGGCGAAGACGAGGAACGCCGGGCCTTGCGCGCCCGTAGGCAGCAGCAGCGCGGCAGGGGTGTCGTCGGCAAGCTGCGGCAGGCGCGAGGCCCGGCCCTCCACGCCGCGCACGCCCAGCGCCCGCCACTCGCGCAATGGGCGCCGCTGCGTGCGTCCGGTTCGTGAGGTATCGGCACCCTCGGGAACGACCACCTCCTCGCCCCACGGCTCGCCCGTGCGCCAGCCGGCGCGGGCCAGGTAGTTGGCGGTGGATGCCAACGCATCGGGCACGCTGCCGACCAAATCGCGGCGGCCATCGCCGTCGCCATCCACCGCGATGCGGCGATACGTCGTGGGCATGAACTGCGTCTGCCCGAAGGCGCCCGCCCATGAGCCGGTGGGTGCCACCGCCAGGTCGCCGTCCTGCAACAGCTGCAACAGGGCGAACAGCTCGCCGCGGAAGAACGGCTGGCGTCGCCCTTCGCACGACAACGTGGCCAGCGACACCAGAAGCGGTCGTTTTCCCGTCACCCGGCCGTAATCGCTTTCCACGCCCCACACGGCCACGACGGTTTCCGCGTCCACTCCATACTGCGCGGCGATGCCGTCGAGCAATCCCCGGTAGCGCGCGAGGAACGCCTTGCCATCCGCCACCCGCTCGTCGTCGACCAACGCGGCGAGGTAGTCCCAGAGCGGCGTGGTGAATTCGGGTTGGGCATCCAGCAAGGCCAGCACGCTGGGGTCGGCCTGCACGCCGGCCATGTGCTGGTCGAAGACGTCGAGGGTAATGCCCTGAGCCTGCGCGCCCGCCCGCAGCGTCGACAGGCAGCGCGCCCAGGTGGCATCGCCCGCGGCCGAGGCCGGTAGCGCTAACGCCAGGCCGGCGACCAGGCCGAGCCGCCCGGCCCAGCCCACTTCACGCCAGATCGCGGAAAACCTCCGGACGCCGCGCCAGTTCATCGGCCCGCTCCGGCCCGACCACCATCCGCCGCGCGGCCGAGCCACCGGGGGGGCGCCGAATCATCCAGGCCGCCAAGGCACCCGGCACCAGCACGCCGAATACCGCCACCGCGATCAACATCCATAACCAGAGACTGAGGTTGCCCATCGCCGTCCCTTTGCCGAACCACGGCCCTGCCTATCCCGGGGCCCAGCATAGCCAGCGCGCGCGAACGCGGCGTGCAGATCGCCGTCACGCCGGCCCGGCTCACACCGCGTCCAGGTAGTACCACTGGCCCTCCTCGCGGACGAAGCGGCTGTGTTCGGACATGCGCACCGCGCTGCCGCCACCGACCCGGTAACGCGCGCGGAATTCGACCTCGGCGGTGTCCGGGCCGGTCGACGCGGCACGCTGCACGTCCAGCCCCAGCCACACCGTTCGGGCGCCGGCCGGCGCTTCCAGCGACAGCTCAGCCGGGCGCGTGGATGCATGCCAGGTGCGCAGCAAATAATCCGCATCGCAGCGCACATAAGCGCTATAGCGCGAGCGCATCAGCGATTCGGCGTCCGGCGCGGGTTCGCCTGCATGGTAGCGCCCGCAACAGGCGGCGTAAGCCAGCGGGCGGCCGCAGGGACAGGGTTCGAGGGTCGGGCGGCGCGCGGCATTCATGGCCCGATTGTGCGGTTTGCACGCGGCCCGTGCACCCCTTGCCGGGCGCATGGGCAGCCCGCGGCACAGCGCGTATGCTGGCGCGCCCTCGCCTTCACCCTTCGCATCGTGCTCGACGTCCTGCCTCCTGAACTGCCCTGGCTGCTGTGCATCGCATTCGCCGCCGGCCTGGTCGATGCCGCCGTCGGCGGCGGCGGGTTGATCCAGCTGCCCGGCCTGTTCGCCACGCTGCCGCGCGAAGTACCGGCGGTGCTGTTGGGCACCAACAAGTTCAGTTCGATGTTCGGCACCGGCATGGCGACCTGGCGCTACGCGCGCAACGTGCGCTTCCCGTGGCGGCCCGTGCTGTATGCCGCCGCCACCGCCTTCGCGTTCTCCTTCCTCGGCGCCACCGCGGTGAGCCTGCTGCCGCGCGAGGCGGTCCGCCCGCTGATCCTGGTGCTGCTGCTGGCGATGCTGGCCTATACGTTGGTGAAGAAGGATTTCGGCGCCCTGCACCGCCCGCGCGCGATCGGCCGCAGGGAACTGGCGATGGCGCTGGCGATGGGCGCGGCCATCGGCTTCTACGATGGCTTCTTCGGCCCGGGGACCGGCAGCTTCCTGATCTTCCTGTTCATCCGTTTCTTCGGGCTGGATTTCCTGCGTGCCTCAGCCGCTTCCAAGGTCGTGAATCTGGCAACGAACGTCGCGGCGCTGGCGTTCTTCCTGCCGAGCGGAAAGATCCTGCTTGCCGCCGCCATCCCGATGGCGGCGGCGAACGTGGCCGGCGCGTTCACCGGCACGCGGCTGGCGCTGCGCGGCGGCACGCCGTTGATCCGCCAGCTGTTCCTGGTACTGGTGGTGGTGCTGATCGCCCGCATGGGCTGGGACACCCTGCGCGGCTGAGCAGGGCGCCACCGGCGCCCGCTGCCCTCAGCGTTTGGGCTTCGCTACGTTGGGCTTCGTCGCCTTGGCGGGCGTCGCGGGCTTCTTCGCGGTCTTCTTCGCGACCTTGGCCTTCGCGGGCTTGGCCGCCTTCGCCTTCTTCGCCGCTGCCGGCTTGGGCTTCGGCACGCTCGCGGCCTTGCGCGCGGCCGGCGTGTCACCCGGCAATTCCACAGCGTTGGCGGCCAGTGGCGGCGCGTGCTCCTCCACCTCGCGCGCGCCGGCCCGCGCGCGCTCGGGCAGCTTCAGCCGGTGGGCCTCGTCGTCGTATTCGACCAGCAACACACCGGAGGTATGCCGCCCGCTGATCTCCACGAAGCAGGCCCCGCCGATGAACGGCTCCAGCGTCATCACCGATTTCAGCGGCGTGGCCACGATCATCTGGAAGCCGAAGTTCTCGAAGATGTTCATCGCCAACGCGGTGAATTCGTTGTCGGCCTTGTCGAACGCCTCGTCCAGCACCACCGCGCAGTAGCGCGGCAGCTCGCCGTCCTCGCCGCCGAGCTGGTAGCGCAGCGCCGCGGCCAGGCAGGTGGTGGCCAGCTTCTGCCGCTGCCCGCCGGACTTGCCCGCGCCGCTGCGGTAGATCTCCACCTGCGCGCGCGTGCGTGCATCCAGCTCCACGCCGATGAACTCCACGTGCAGCCGCACGTCCAGCACCTGTTCGCGCCAGCGGCGCTGTTCGCCGTCGTCGGCGCCCAAGCGCGCAACCAGGCCGCGCAGCGTATCGAACTGCGCCTCGGCCATCGCACGGTCTTCGGTCTGCTGTTGCGCCAGCACCGAGCGCAGCTGCTGCTGGAACTCCTGCACCTCCGGCAGGCGCCGGTCGCTGACTTCGATGGTCAGCACGGTGTCGCGGTTGAACGGCACCTGCTCCAGGCTGGCATTGACCTCGTCCATGCGCTGGCGGATACCCTTGTGCGCCTCGGCGGCGTGGCGCTGCAAGGCGAGCAGGTTGTTCTTGCTCTGCGTCTGCAGCAGCTCGAAGAAGCGGTTCTCGTGGCGCGGCAGGCCATCGCTCTCCAGCCGGTCCAGGCGGGCGAGGAAGTCGTCGGCGCTGGCCACGCTCACCGTGAAGTCGCCGCTGTCCTCCGGCCACTGCTGGCAATACTTGCGGAAGCAGTCGACCAGCAACTGGCTCAACCGGCTGTCGCGGCCCTGGCTTTCGGCAAGTTGCTCGGCCAGCCCGCGCTCCACGACACGGAAGTGGGCTTCCAGGTTGTCCAGGCTCAGGGGCGGCAGTTCGGCCAGCCGCTGCTGCAGGCCCTGCAACTGGGTGGGCGTCAGCGAGCCCGGCCCGCGCCCCTGGCTGGCCTGCTGCAGGTGTTCCAGGCGCGCGCGCTCGCGGGCCAGCTGCGCGCGCTCCAGGCGCACGTCCTCGTAGGTGCGGCGGGCCTGGTCGCGCAGGCCGCGCGCGTGTTCCAGTGCCTGGCCGAGCGCGCGCAGGCCGGTGTCGCCCTCGCGCAGCTGGCGCAACTGCGCGTCGATATCCGCCAGCCGCTGCAGCTTCGGGGCGACGTCGATCTCCTCCCAGTCCCGCTCCACCAGCGTATGCGCGGCGAGCGTGCGCTCTTGCCCCTGTTCGCGCTGCGCGCGCAACGCGGCGACATCGGCGTCGCAGGCGGCGATGCGCTGGGCCAGTTGCTGGCCTTCGCGCTCGAACACCTTGAGCTTGTCGCGGTTGTCGTAGCCCAGCAGCCAACGCTTGCGGTCGCCGACGGCGTGGCGGTCGTCCTTTTCGTAGCGATCGCCAGGGTGCTTGACCTGCCCCTCGCGGGTGATCGCCTTGTCGGCATTGCGCAACGCCGTGGCGTTGTCCACGCAGTCGTAGTCGAAGCGCCGCGCCAGCTCGTGGCGCAGCCAGTCGGCATAGGCGTGATCGCGCAGCAACAGCTTGCCCGGCAAGCTGCGCGGATGCGCCTCGCGCGCCTGCAGGCCGTCGTTGCGGCGCACGCGGAAGTACACCAGCCGGGTACCGAGGTGGGTGCGGTTGACCCAATCGGCCACTTGCGCGTGGTGGCGTTCGTCCACCAGCAGCGATTGCGCGAAACCATGCAATACGCGCTCGATGGCACCACGCCAGGCGATCTGGTCCTCGCGTACCTGCAGCAGCTCGCCCACGAACGGCAACGCCGCCTCGCTCAGGCCGGTGTCCTCGCACAGGCGGGCGCGCAGTGCCTGCATCGGCGCGGGAATGCTGGAAGGTGCCTTCTTCAGCGCTTCGATCTCGGCGCGGATGGCGGCGAAGCGGCGCTCGTCCTCGCGCCGTTCGGCCATGCGCTCGGCGATCGCTTCGTCCACCGAGCCGGCCTGTTCGCGGTTGCCGGCCAGCAGTTCGCGCGCATGCGCGACCTGTTCCGCGAAACCCGTCGCGCTGCCGGCCAGGCCAGTGCCGAGCTGGCGGCACGCCTGCTCGATCTGGCTGCGCCGGCGCGAGCGCTCGTCGCGCTCGCGCTCGATGCGGATACGCTCGCGCTCCAGCGCCTCGATCTGCTCGCCGCCCTGCGCACGCTGCTCGCGCTCCAGCCCGGCAAGCTTTTCCTCGTGGTTGTCCAGGGCTTCGCGGCGCTGGCCTTCCTCGCCGGCGAGCCCGCGGTCCTGCGTATCCAGCTCCAGCCGCCGTGCCTGCAACAGCTCGGCGCGGCGCTGCTCGCGGTAGGCATCCACGCCCAGTTGCAGCTCGCGCAGTTCGCCCACGCTGCGACGCAGGGCCATCAGCGCGGCATGGTGTTCGCGTGCCGGGGCCAGGGTCTCGACCTGCCGCCGCGCGGTCACCACCGCCTGGTGCGCGCCGTCGAGCTCGGCGAAATCCTCCACCAGCCGGTCGGCCGCCTCGAACGTGCGGGGCTCGTCGAGCATGAAGCCGCGCAGGAACGCGTTGAGGTCGCCCAGGTTCTTGGCCGACTGCGTCTTGTGCAGCAGGCGCAGCGCCATCTCGTTGCCGATGCCCAGCAGCTCGCGGAAATGTTCGGCATAGCCGGCGAAGCTGTCGAAGTGCTGCACGTCATCGCCGAGCCGCGCGCGCAGGCGGCGCAGGTCCAGGTCGAATCCATCCAGTTCGCGGGCGATGTCGAACGGCCGCCGCGCCACCAGGTAATGCCGGCGCACGTCCGCCGCCGCGTTGCCGCTGCCGGCGATCCAGAACAGCCGGACCAGGCTGACCACCTCGCCCAGCGCGTTGTGGTACTCCAGCGCCAGCGCGGTCCACGTGGCACCGGTGCGCAGGTACTGGGTGGCGATCTCGCCGGAGTTGCTGTCCTGCTGGTCGGCCCAGGCGCCGCGCACATAGGAGACCAGATTGCGGTCGCGCCCGCTGCGCTCGGCCTCGCGCGCGGCGGCGTTGAAGTCCACGATGCTCGGCGGGGTCAGCATCGCCGACATCGCATCGAGCAGCGTGGACTTGCCCGAGCCGGAGCGGCCGACGAACAGGAAGCCGCGCTCGGCGATCGGCACGTCGGTCAAGCCACTGAACGTGCCCCAGTTGTGCACTTGCAGGCGGCGCATGCGGAACTGGCGCGCACGCGGGTCCAGCGTGGCGTCGTGGAACAGGCCGCGAGGTTGCAGCACAGGCGTGCCGGTCAGCTGGTTCATCGGCTCACTCCTCGTCGGCCGCGACGATGCTCAGGCCGGCGTGGCCTTCGCGTAGTTCACGGTAGGCCTGGGACAGCGCCTGCACTTCCTCTGCGGAGAACAACAGCTTCAGCACCGGCGAAACCTCGTAACGGTCCTCGCTGCCGCGCAAGCGCGCCAGCAGCTGGTTGTCGCGCATCTTGGCGATGGCGGTCAGCACGCGGCGCGCATAGCCGGCGCGGTCGGTGGACACATGGCGCTCGTAGACGGACATCGCCTCCACCAGCTGCGCTTCCTCCACTACGGCGCGCTCGCCGCGGGTATCGGCCTCGGCCAGGCGCTGGCGCAGGTGCAGCAGCAGCGCGGACTCGATGAAGGTCAGCGGCGCGGCGCGCAGCAGCGTGGGCGATTCCAGCTCGGCGGTGTCGGCCTGGCGGGTGAAGGCCACGCCGCCTTCGCGGTCGAGCACCAGTTCCAGGAACAGCTCGCACAGCACGCGGCGGATGTCCTCCTCGTGGCGCAGCAGGGCCGGCCACAGTGCGCCATGGCGTTGGGCGTCCACGCTGGGGCCGGCCAACAGCTGGCACAGCGCACGTCGGGCGGCGAACGGCAGCGTGCCGGTGTCGCCCAGGAACAGCGGCTTGCCGGCGGCGCTGGCGGCTTCGCCGAGCCGCAATGCCTGGTGTTCGCGGTCTTCCGCGTCGAGGTCTTCAGACCAGTTCATCTCGTTTCTCCTGGACGAAGCGCACCAGCGGGATGCGCGCGCGCCGCGCGCGTCCGTCCCCGCCCTGCCACGCCACGATTTCCCATTCGTTTTCGCTGAGCACGCCATGCCGCGTGCCCAGCGACAGGTAGCCAATCACGGTGCCCAGGCCCTGCGCCGCCGGGCGGTGGCGCAGCGCATCGCCAATGCTCAGGCGCCGGTGCTCGCCCAGCAGTTCGTGCAGGTCGCGGCGCAGGCCGCGCACGTCGATCTCCGATTGCGCCACCAGGTCGCCGACGCTTTCCAGCGAAATCGCCGCCACCTCGGCCGCATGCACGCGCCCGTCCACGCGCACGCTGCGCGGGTCGTGCAGCCGCCACTGCGCCAGCGAGCGCAGGCGGCTGCCGCTCAAGGGCAGCGTGTATCCGGTCTGCGTGGTGGCATGCAGCCGCTCGCGCAGCTGCAGCGCTTCGCCCTGCGCCTGCCGCAGCAACTGGTGCAGGCGGCGTTGTTCCAGGTAGCCGCGGCTCTGCACGAAGCCGCGCAAGCTGCGGGCGAAGTGCTGCATCACCGCGTGCACCTCGCCACCGCGTTCGAGCAGCGTGGCGGTGAGCCCGCGCAGGAAGGCGCGTTCGCCGCGCGCCAGCCGGCGGGCGAAGCCGCGCGCCAGCAGGGCGTCGAGCGCCTCGTCCAGGCGGCCACTTTGCTCGTGATCGTTGAGCAGGTTCCAGAACGCCTGGAAGCTGCGGCCGGCCTCGCTGTCGGCGATGACGTCCACGCCCTCGAACAGGCGTTCGAGCACGTCGCCGCGCGCGCCTTCGTCGTCGATGATGCGCTCGCGGAATTCGCGGTTGAGCCGCTCGAAGTCGTCGCGGACGCGGTGGAAGTCCTCGGCCAGTTCGTCGGTCAGGTGGATCAGGTCGCGAGTGCGTTCCAGCGCGCGCTTGCCGTCCAGCGCGGCGAGCTGGCCGGCCTGCACGCGGGCGATCTCCTCGTCCAGCCGTGCGCGCTCGGCCTGCAGGGCCGCCAGGCGGGCATCGGGATCCGACTCGGTCTGCCCGGCCAGCTGCACGAGTTGCTGGATCACCAGCGACAGGCGGCTCTCGGTCGCGCGGCCGGCCTGGCCATCGCCCTGCCCGGCGATGAAGCGGATCGCCTGGGCGGCGGCGCGGGAGAGTTCGTATTCCTCTTCCTCCGCGCCTTCCGGCAGCCGGCGCTCCAGCCAGCCCTGGGCCAGCCAGTGGGCGACATAGGCCTGCGCGGTGCGTGGCAGCTCGCGCGACAGCTCGTCGGCGCGCAGCGCGTCGAGCTGGCGCTGCAGGCGTTCGTGCAGCACGGCCGAAGGCAGCCGCCGCTCGTGGTCGAGCAGCAGGCCTTGCAACAGGCCGATCAGTTCCGGCGCATGGTCGGCCGCCAGCAGCTTCCACAGCGGGCGTTCGCGCAGCTGCCGGTAGGCGGCGATCCGTTCACGATGCTTCATGCAGGGCGGCGGTGCGCGTGCGGCGGCCTCAGCGCTTGCCGCCGACCTCGATGAAGCGCAGGAACTCGGCGCGGGTGCGCGCGTCCTCGCGGAAGGTACCCAGCATCTTGGAGGTCACCATGCTCACGCCGCGCTTGTGGATGCCGCGGGTGGTCATGCACTCGTGCGCGCCCTCCACCACCACGCCCACGCCACGCGGGCCCAGCACGTCCTGGATGCACTGGGCGATCTGCGCGGTCATCTTCTCCTGCACCTGGAAGCGGCGGGCGTAGGTTTCCACCACGCGCGCCAGCTTGCTGATGCCCACCACCTTGCCGTCCGGCAGGTAGCCGACGTGGACCTTGCCGATGATCGGCGCCATGTGGTGCTCGCAATGGCTTTCGTATTCGATATCGCGCAGCACGATCAGCTCGTCGTAGCCGGCCACTTCCTCGAAGGTGCGGGCCAGGTACTCGCGCGGATCGTCGCGGTAGCCGCTGAACCAGTCGCCGTAGGCCTCGGCCACGCGGCGCGGGGTGTCGAGCAGGCCTTCGCGGGCCGGGTCCTCGCCAGCCCAGCGCAGCAGGGTGCGCACGGCGTCTTCGGCCTGGGCCTGGGTGACATCGGAAGGGGGGGTGTTCTTGGAAGCGGACATGGGTACGGAGCGCCCGTGACGGGGCATGCATGGTACCCGAGGAGGGGGTTGCGCCCCTACCCGGCCGGCGCACCCCCGCCCGGGGGCGCGCCGGCCGCGCGGGCCGGTGTCAGCGGCGACCGGTGCCGTGCCGCTGGTGCATGACGTCCTCGTGGTCCAGCCAGTTGGAGCCTTTGTTGGTCAGGAAGAAGATGTAGACGAACAGGGACACCGCGATGACGGCCGTGGCGTAGATCACGAAGTCGTTGACGCGGTCCGAATGCAGCGCGGCCTGGTAGAGCAGCGGCGCGGTACCGCCGAAGGCCGAGTTCGCCAGCGCGTAGCCCAGGCCCACGCCCAGCGCGCGCACGTGGGTGGGGAACAGCTCGGCTTTCACCACCGCGTTGATCGACGTGTAGCCGGTGAGGATCACGAAGCCGATGGTCAGTATGGCGAACGCCACTCGCCAGTCGGTCTGCTGGGGCAGGTAGAGCACCAGGTACCAGGTGTAGAGCACGCCGCCGATGCCGAAGAACACCAGCAACGTCTTGCGGCCGATGATGTCCGACAGCCAGCCGCCCACCGGCTGCATCAACATCAGCACGATCAGCGCGGCCAGGTTGATCCACGTGCCTGCCATCACGTCGTCGCCGGCGAAGGCGGTCTGGATCATCTTCGGGCCGGTCACCGAGTAGGTGTAGAAGGCGATGGTGCCGCCGGCGGTGATCAGGAAGCACAGCAGCAGCGGGCGCCACTGGTTGACGAACAGCTCATGCAGCGAGCCGGAGGCGCGCGCCTTGCCTTCCTTGGCCGCGGCGATGGATTCCGAGCCCAGCGACTCGTCCATCGTGCGGCGCAGCCAGAACACCACCAGTGCGCCGACGCCGCCGAGGGCGAAGGCCACGCGCCAGCCCCATTCGGAGATGTGCTGCTTGTCCACGAGGTGCAGCATCACCAGCAGCACCGCCTGGGCGATGACGTGGCCACCCACCAGGGTGACGTAGTGGAAGGAGGAGAGGAAACCGCGCCGCCCGGTGATCGCCGCCTCGGACATGTAGGTGGCGCTGGTGCCGTACTCACCACCGGTGGCGAAGCCCTGCACCAGCCGCGCCAGCAGCAGGATGGCCGCCGCGGCCGCGCCGATGCTCGCCACCGTCGGGGTGATCGCCACCACGAACGAGCAGGCGGCCATCAGCGACACCGATACCGTCAGCGCCAGCCGGCGGCCGTAGCGGTCGGCGAAGCGGCCGAAGTACCAGGCGCCGATCGGGCGCATCAGGAACGTCACGGCGAAGATCGCCCACACGTACAAGGTGGCGTTCTTGTCCTCCTTGGAGAAGAACTGCGACTCGAAGTAGCTGGCGAACACCGAATAGACGTAGACGTCGTACCACTCGACGAGGTTGCCGGCCGAGCCCTTCAGCGTGTTGGAGATGGACCGGCGCAGCGCGCCGGGCGCCGGGCTGTCGGTGGCGAGCGGTGACGAGGGGGAAGCGCTCATTCAGGGCAAACCTTTTCGATGGACCTGCCCGGGAGTATAGGTGCCCGCCCGTGTGCACCCCGCTCACCTCGGGCACGGGCCGCCGCGCACCGCCGCGGCGCGGATTCGGGCAGCGCCTGCCAAACGCGCGCAGCCGCATACGCGCTACGATGCCGCTCCCCACTGCCGCACGCCATGCCGCTGTCCCATGAAGGCCTGCCACCTCGACGCATCCCCTTGGGCATGAGCAAGGCACCGCAGCGCGCCGAGGGCCGCACCGAGCCCAGGATCGACCGCCTGCAACCGTGGATCGCCGCGCTCATCAGCGCGCTGCTGCACGTGTTGCTGCTGCTGGTGCTGCTGTTCTCCTCCAAGCCCACGGTGACCACGCCCCAGGGCGCCAGCGGTGGCAGCCGCATGAAGGTGGATTTCCTCGGCGAGCCGCGCGAGACCCAGCCAGCCCCCCCCAGTCCGCCACCGCCGGCCGCGCCCGTGCGCAAGCGCCGGGCGACCTCGCAGGTGCGCACGACGCTGGTCGCCACTTCGGCCGACCCGGTGCCGCCGGAAGCCCCACCCGAGCCGGAGCCGCAACGCGAGATGCCGCAACCGCCGCAGCCCAGCCCGTCGGACGACGACTGGTCGCGGCTGACGCGCCGCCCGGCGGCCAGCCCGCCCGCGCCGCGGCGCACCCAGGCCTGGACGGGCCATCCGCCCGGGTGGGCGCCGCAGGACACCGCGCCGGACAACCAGGGCATGGAGAGCGGCCCCGGCTATTCGCAAGGCCGCGGCAACGAGGCCGGCGGCCCTCCCAGCATGGAAGTGGGTGGCTACCAGGTGTACTACGACCTGCGCAGCGAGACCCTGCTGCGGACCTGGAAGGCGCAGGGCATGAAGGAACTGGCGATCCCGCTGCCGGGCACCTCCTATCGCATGGTGTGCGAGCTGGACATCGCCATCCGGCGCGGCTCGGGCAAGTGCCGCCTGCTCGACCCCGGCTCGCCGGAAATGCAGTCCATCGGCGATGGCCGCGAGGTCATCAACATGATCCAGGTCTACAAGCAGGGCGAGATCGTGTGGCGCGGCCCTGGCCCGTACCGCTGACGACGGCCTAGAACAAGGTGCCCTGCTCCGGCGGCGAGGCGGGCGCGGTGTCCACCGGCGCGGCGGGCGCCGGCGCGCCCAGCCGCCACGCCAGGCCGGAAATCCGCTGTGCGTGCCGGGCCAGCGCGGTGCGCAGCACCGCCTCGCTGCCGGCCAGGTGCAGCCGGCGGCGCGCGCGGGTGAGCCCGGTGTAGACCAGCTCGCGGCTGAGCACGCGAGCCTCGCGGGCCGGCAGCTGCAGCCACACCTCGTCGAACTCCGAACCCTGCGCCTTGTGTACGGTCATCGCGAACGCGCTTTCGTGCGCCGGCAGCGCGGCGGGATGGAAGCCGCGTACCGGCGCGTCGCCTTCGCCGGCGAACCACGCCACCAGCGTGCCCTGGGCATCGCGCAGGCAGATGCCGACATCGCCATTGAACAGGCCGTGGCGATAGCTGTTCTCGGTGACTAGCAGCAGCCGGCCCTGGAACCACGGCGAGGCGCCGCCCAGGCGACGCGCGCCCGAGCCGCTCTCGGCCAGCAGCTGTTCGATGCGCGCATTGAGCGTGCGTGCGCCCTGCGGGCCGGCGCGCACCGCGGTGAGCAGGCGCAGGCGCCCGGCCTCGCGCAGCGCCTGCGCGGGGTCGGCCGCGGTGGCCAGTGCGCGCCAGTGCGAGAGCAAGGCGTCGCCGTGCGCCTGCAGGGGGTCGTCCACGTCCTCGTGGAATTGCACGCCCTCCAGCGTGCCGCCTCGCAACCAGGCCAGTGCCGTGTCGGCGTCGCCGGTACGCACGGCGTCGGCCAGCGGTGCGAGGGCAAACCCTTCGGCCTGGCGGTAGCCGCGCAGCAGGTGCACGCGATGCCCGGCCAGGCCACCCGCCTCGCCCGGCGGCGCTTCGGCACCGCCGCCAATCAACGGCGCCAGCGCGCGGGCATCCTGCGGTTCCGGCGCATCGCCGGGGCCGGTGGCTTGCAGGATGGCCGCGAGCACGTCGCCCGCTTCCACCGAGGGCAGCTGGTCGGCGTCGCCCAGCAGGATCAGCTGCGCGCCGTCGGCCACGGCTTCCACCAGCTTGCACATCAGCGGCAGGTCCACCATCGAGGCTTCGTCGACCACCACCAGGTCGAACGGCAACGGGTTGTCGGCATCGTGGCGGAACCGCGGCAGGCCGGGAATGACCCCGAGCAGGCGGTGCAGCGTGCTGGCCCCGGCCGGCAAGGCCGCGGCGACGGCGGGATCGATTCCTTCGGCCACCGCCTGCGCCACGGCGGCGCGCAGGCTTTCGGCCATGCGCTCGGCGGCGCGGCCGGTGGGGGCCGCCAGCGCCACGCGCGGCACGGCGGCGCCGGCGGCCAGCGCCTGCGCGATGCGCAGCAACAACAGGCGCGCGATGGTGGTGGTCTTGCCGGTACCGGGCCCGCCGGTAACCAGCAACAGCGCACGCCGCAGCGCCAGCGCGGCGGCCAACGCCTGCCGGTCGCTACCCGTGGCCGCGGCGGGGAAAAGCTGCGCGAACAGCGGCGCCAGGCCGCCCGCGTCCAGGGACGGCATCGGTTGCGCGGCGATGCGGCGCAGGCCGGCCGCCAGCAGACGCTCGTACTCGCGATAGCGGCGCAGGTAGAGCAGGCCCGCTTCCAGCACCAGCGGCCGATCCGCGGCGGCGGCTTCGTCCGCGTCGGGTTGCGCTACCCAGGAAGAGGCGGCCAGCGCGCGCGCCCATGCCTGCGGTTCGGGCAACGGGGGCGGCGAGCCCTCGCGGGTCTCGACCAGCACGCTTGCGCGCGCCGGATCGAACCCGGCATGGCCGCTGGCCACCGCCAACGACGCCAGCGCCGCGCCGGCTAGCGTGGCCTCGTCGGTATCGGGCGCATGCCGTTGCAGGGTCTGCGCCAGCGACAGGTCCAGCGTGCGCAGTGCGCCGGCGCGATACAGGGCGTCGAGCAGGCTCATGCGAGGGCCTCCGGCAGGGCCTGCCCGGCGAACAAGGCGTCGATGCCTTCCACCAGCCGGGGATCGAAGCGCCAGGCACGCACGCCGGGCGAGGGATCGCGCGTGGCGTCCAGGCCGCGGCAGAACAGGTAGCGCACGCCGCCGAAATCGCGCGCGTAGTCGTAGTCCTCGCCCAGCCGGAAGCGCAGCCAGCGATGCAAGGCCACGGTGTAGATCAGCGCCTGCAGGTCGTACTCGCTGTGCGCCATGGCCGCGTCCATCGAGGCGGGGTCGTAGGCCGGCAGCCGGTTGGATTTGTAATCCAGCACGTACCAGCGGCCCTCGTGCTGGTAGGTCAGGTCGATCAGGCCGGTCATCAGGCCTTCCAGCCGGTGCCGCGCGCCGAAGGCCTGGCGCGCGGGCAGCAGGCCGTGGCGATGCAACAGGCCCAGCAGCGCGTCCACCCGGGTCGGGCGCATCGCGAAGTGGAACTCCATTTCGTTGCGCCGCGCCGTCGCCGGCACGCTGGCCAGGGGGCTCCCCTCGGGCAGGCGCACCGTCAGCGTCTGGCCCACCAGCATCGTGAGCATGGCCACGCCATCGGCCCATGCGTCCTGCGCGTAGCCGCCGCGTTGCAGGCACTGCAGGATCACCGCGGCTTCGCCCGCCGGCGCGGGCTGGCCGGGCTTCCATTCGCGCCACGCGGCGAAGTCGCAGGCTTCCAGCACTTCGTGCATCACCACACCAAAGCGGTTGCCGGCAAAGCGCGGGTCGAACGGTTCGGACTCGACCGGTGCCACTGGCGTGTCGGTGGCGGGCGGCTCGTCGCCGCCGCCCGTGCTTTCCACCGTGGCGCTGGCCATCGGGTCGTGGGCGAGGCCGGCATCGGCATTGGCCAGCTGGGTGAAGCTGTAGACCCACCAGTCCGGGGCCACGGCCCGCTGCGGCACGCGCGCGGGCGGCACCTGGCGCTCCTCGGCGGCGGGCAGGCGCGGCAAGGCGGCCGGCGGCGGCGTGCGGTCGATGGCGATTACGCCGTTACCGGTGGCGGCCTGCAGGGCGCCAACGTCGGCCACCATGCCGCGCAAGGCGGTGCGCTCGTGGCCGTGGAAGCAGCCGGTCGCAATCCACAAGGCATGCTCGGCGCGGGTAAGGCCGACATAGAGCAGGCGCGCGTCCTCGGCGCGTTGTTCCTCGCGCCAGGCGGCCTCGGCGGCGCTCCAGTCCGGATCGTCCTTGCCGACATTCCAGTGCAGCACGCGGTGTGCGTCCTGGCCGGGGACGATGCAGTAGTTGCCCGGGCCCGCGGCGCGGCGGCCGATGCCCACGTAGGGCAGGAACACCAGCGGATATTCCAGGCCCTTGCTCTTGTGCAGGGTGACGATCTGCACGCGGTGCGCATCCGATTCCAGGCGCAGCTGCTGGGCTTCGTCGCCATCGTCGGCATTGGCGATGCGGCGCGCCAGCCAGTCGACCAGGCCATGCGGGCCCAGCGCGCGCGCATCGGCTTCCTGCAGCAGCTCGGCCAGCTGCAGGTAGTTGGTGAGGCGGCGCTCGCCGTCCAGCAGCGCCAGCAGGCGGGGGCCTTGTTCGGCGCCGATGTCCCCCACCAGCGCCAGCGGCCCGCCGCGTTGCCAGCGCTCGCGCCAGTCCAGCGCGCGCTGCTGCCAGCGGCGATGGCGTTCGCCGTCGTGTTCCAGCGCGGCGATCGCCGCGGCGTCCTCGCCCACCAGCACGGTGGCCAGCGCGGCGCGCAGCCGCGCGTCGTCGCCCGGATCGAGCAGCGCCTGCAGCAGCGCGAGCAGTTCGTGGGCCTCGGCGGTGGCGAACAGGCTGCGGCGGCCGGCGGCGACGGCGGGAATTCCCGCCGCGCCCAGCGCCTGCTGGATGCGGCTGGCCTGCCGGTGGTCGCGCACCAGCACAGCGATATCGCCGGCCTGCACGGTGCGGTCGCCGACCGTGGCGGTGCCGGCACGCGCGGCGGCGAGCCAGCCGTGGATGGCCGCCACGCACGCCGCCGTGCACAGGTCCGCCGCAGGTCCGGCGTTGAAAGGCTTGGGCTTGCCCTTGCTGTCGAAGGCGGTGGGCTCCGGTGCCTGCCAGAGCGTCAATGCCGGCGCGGGCGCGCCATCGCGTTGCAGGTCGGCGTCGGCGCGCTGCGTACCCGCCTGGACCGGCTGGAAGGCGATGCCCTCGGTGACGAAGGCCGCCTCGTAGCCGGCCTGCGCGTACATCGCATCGATTGCCGCGAGCAGGCCGGGCCGCGAGCGGAAGTTGTGCGCCAGCGGCGGCGCGCGCACGGCGGTGCCGGCGGCGGCGAGGTAGGTCCGCACGTCGCCGCCGCGGAAACCGTAGATGGCCTGCTTGGGATCACCGATCAGCAGCAGCGCCGGCACGAGCCCGGCCTCGCGCGCCAACGGCCCCTCGCCGAACACGTTGGAGAAGATCGTCCACTGGCGAGGGTCGGTGTCCTGGAATTCGTCGACCAGCGCGATGGCGTACTGCGCCCGCAGGCGCTGCGCCAGCGTGGCGCCCTGCGGCCCTTGCAGCGCTTGCGCCACGCCTTCGACGAGGTCGTCATAGGTCTGCACCCGGCGCTGGCGCTTGAGCAGCGCCAGCCGCGCGATGGCGTCCCGGCGCAGGGCGTGCAACAGGCGGATGCGGCGGCGTCCGCGCCATTCCTCGATACGCGCCCGCGCGGCGAGGTAGCCGTCGATCTCGTGGCTCAGCGGCGAGGCGGGGGTGCGCCCGGCGGAATTCTTGTTGGTACCGCGCGCCAATTCGTCCACGACGAGCTTGGCCAGCTTGGGATGCGGCGGCGGCGCGCTGCCGGGCGGCATGGCGGCGAAGCCCTCGAACCAGTGCCACAACGAGGTGAGCCAATCGGCCTTGTAGCTCACCTTGCTGAGCACGCCGCCTTCGATGGCGGCGAACACGGCTTCGAAGAACGCGGTGCCGTGCGCACGGAACGATGCGCCCAGCGCGGCGGCGGCGTCGAGCGACGCCTGCACGAGCGCGACGCCATCGGCATCGGCCTGCGGTGCGGGCTCTGCGGGCAGCAGCGCCGGGTGGCGCACCAGGTCGGCGAGGTCGCGCGCCAGCGCATCCGGCCCGCCCGGCCACAGCGAAATAAGGTCTTCGGCCATTGCCGGATCCACCGCACGGGCACGCCACAGGTCGGCGGCGGCTTCGGCGAGGAGCTCGCGGTCATTGGGCAGCAGTTCCGGCGCGGCCAGGACCTGCCCGCTTTCCAGTGCGTATTCGCGCAGCACGCGGGCGCAGAACCCATGGATGGTGAAGATCGCGGCCAGGTCGATCTCCTCGACCGCCTGTTGCAGCCGCCGGCGAAGGCGCGACGGTGCCTCGGTCCCTTGGGCCAGATGCGCGCGCAGCAGCTCGGCGGTCAGCCGCGCGTCGGGCGCGTCGGGCAGGTCCGCAACGGTCGCCTCGTCCGGGACCAGTTGCAGCGCCAGCACCAGCCGCTCGCGGATGCGGCGGCGCAGCTCCTGGGTGGCGGCCTCGGTGAAGGTCACCGACAGGATCTGGCCGATGCGCAACCCGCGCTCGACCACGAGCCGGGTGAAGAGCGTGGCCAGAGTGAAGGTCTTGCCGGTACCGGCGCTGGCCTCGATCAGCTGCACGCCGGCCAAGGGCAGATCGAGATAGGGATCGCGGGTGGCGGGCGCGCTCACTCGGCGTCCTCCTGCGTGCCGCGCCAGGCGCGCCAGCGCTCGGCCAGCTCGGCCGGGTCCACCGGCGCGCCGGAGTGGCCGGTTTCCAGCAGGGCGTAGAGGCGGTGGCTGGTATCGGCGAAGTCGATGAAGTCGTGCACGTCGGCGAACGGATCGCGGCCACGGTTCACCAGCGCGATGGCGGCACCGGAAGATTCGCCCCAGCCGTGGTTACCCTGCCATTGGGCGGCGGCCTCGCGAATCGCCTTGTCGTAGTCGCCCGTGCGCGCGGCGCGGTAGTACTTCCAACTGGTGTAAGGCGCGAAAGCCAGCGGCACCTGCACGCCCCGGCGGTACAGCGCGAGCAGCTGCGAAAGGGCGGCGCGCGCCTGCGCCGGCGGCAGCGGCTCGATATCCATCGGGTGCGGCCCCACGCCTTCCTCGCCCTCGAAGAAGCGCTGGAAAGGCGCCTGTTCGCCGGCCGCGCGCAGCAGCAACCATTCCAGGCCGTGGCGGATGGCCGCGCGCCCGGTGAGCGGGCCCAGGTTCACCCGGCCGACGCCCGCCGGATACCACGCGTGCAGGCGGCCATGCAGCGGCACGCCGTCGATCTCCACCTGCAGCCGCCGCGACTGCGCCGCGCCGGCGCCGCCCCACTGCTTGAATGCCTGCACGTAGGGCAGCAGTGCGTGCAGCTGCTGTTCGAGGTCACGACGGCCCAAAGGCCCGGACGGCAGCAGCGCGCGCGCGCGCAGGCGTTCGTAAAGACCGTCCACCTCGCCGGCGAGCGCGGCGGCGAACACTTCCTGCTGCAAGGCGTATTGCGTCAGGCCGCCACTGGCCGGGCGCAGCGGTTCCAGGTCGCGGTCGATCTCGCCGGGCGCGGGCAGCCGCAGGCCGAGGCGATGACGCAGGAACTGGCCCGCCGGATCGCCGAAGAGCCGGCGCAGGTCGTCGATGGCGAGGCTGTCGGGCGGCGCGTGGGCCTCGGTGGAAAGGTCCGCATCGACCCACGGCGCGAGCAGCTCGCGTTGCCCGGCCAGGCTGTCCACGGCCGGGCGCCAGGCGGCGCGGTAACTGAAGCGGCGCGGGTCGGGTGCGCCTTCCTCGGCCGCGCCGAAGGCGGTGGCGGCGAAGGGTTGCAGCGGGTGGCGCACGATGAGCGCGTCCCTGGCGGCCTGCGGATCGGCATGCGCCTGCGCGGCGCTGGCCAGCAGTTCGCTGACCAGCACGGAAGGTTCGCGGGCGCTGCCGTCGCGCGGGTCGGCGCCGAGATAGCTGAGGTAGAACACGTCCTGCGCGGAGGCAAACAGCTGCAGGAACAGGAAGCGGTCGTCCTCGCGGGTGGACCGGTCGCCGATGCGGCGGCGCTGCGTGCCGAGCTCGGCGGTGAGGCGGTTGAGCCCGGCGGCCGGGTCGCGGCGCGGGAAGTCGCCGTCGTTCATGCCGAGCAGGCAGATGACCCGGAACGGCAGCAGGCGCATTGGCACCATGCGCCCGAAGCTGATGCCGCCAGTCAGCAGCGGGGCGCGGGTATCGGCCTGGGCCAGCACGGCGGCGAAATGCGCGCGCACCACTTCCGGCGCCATCGGTGCGGTGAAGCCGGCACGTTCCGCGCTGCGGGCGAAATCGTCGATCAGGCCGCGCAGGCGCTCCAGCGCGCGCTGGGCGCGCGGCGCAGCGGGATTCACCGGCACCAGCGCGGCAAGCAATTCGAGCAGGCGTTCGCGGGCGAGCGCCGGCGGCATCGGTTCGGCCAGCGCCAGCTGCTGGCGTTCGAGTACGCGCAACAGGCGCAGCAAGGTGTCCAGCGCATCGAGCGCGCTGCCTTCCAGGTGCGGCCACGGCGCGATGCCGTCGATGTCGTGCTCCTCGCCGGACGCATGGCCCAGCAGCAGGCGATCGAGCGCGAAGCGCCACGTATACGCGTCGTCGGCGGGCGCCTGGTGCCGGGCGCGGTGCGCCGCGTCGATGCCCCAGCGGGCACCGGCGGCGTGCAGCCACTCGCGCAGCCGTTCGAGCGCGGCTTCGTCCAGCGCGGCGGCCTCGGCGATCGGCGCACTGGCGAGCAGGTCCAGGATCTCGTGCAGGCCGAAGCGCGACACCGGCAGCGCGAGCAGGGAAAGAAATACGTCGGCGAGCGGCTCGCTCGCCAGCGGGCTGGTGTCGGCCAGGGCGTAGGGCAAGGCGCCTTCGCCGGCGTGGCCGCCGAACACCGCGTCCAGGTAAGGCACGTAGGGGTCGATGTCCGGCGCCA
Organism: Stenotrophomonas sp. HITSZ_GD; assembly: GCF_029543105.1. GTDB lineage: Bacteria > Pseudomonadota > Gammaproteobacteria > Xanthomonadales > Xanthomonadaceae > Stenotrophomonas_A. Next base: position 371,576 of record NZ_JARQXB010000001.1, on the reverse strand, counting down.
GCACCGCGATCTGGCGCGGTTCCAGCGGCGGATCGAAACGCGGGTCTTCCAGCAGTGCGCGCAACTGGTCCTGCAGCACCTGCAACTCGCGCAGGCGGGTGTGGCAGGCGTGCACCTGCAGGCTGGGATCGTGCCGGTCGACCTGCGCGCGCGGCGGCGCGGCGGGCAGCGCGCGGCGATGGAACAGGTCGCCCTGCAGGCGCTGCAACAGGCCGGGCGCACCCTGCGCGCCTTGTTCGGGGTCCGCGTAGGCGGGGAAATCGCCGGTGGGGTGGACGACCTCGTAGCTGCCCAGCAGCGCGGCGAAGTCCCGTCCCGCCGCGCCCCAGGCCTGCAGCAGGGGGTTGTCGGCCACATCCGCTTCCCCGCCCGCGCCGCGCAGCTCGCCGCGGGTCTGCAGGTCGCCCCAGTAGGTGCGCGTGGGGCTGGGCATATAGAAGTGCAGCGTGCCGACCCGCGCCTGGGTGGCGAGCACGCGCAGCACGTCGGGGGAGATGTTCAACGTGGCGAAGGCGAACAGCCGCGGCGGCAACCCGCGCGGCAGCGCCGCCGCGCCCTCGCCGAAGCGGCCCAGGTACTCGTGGATGCGCCGGGCGCGATAACCGTGGCCTTCGGCCACGCGCCGCCACAGGATCGCCTGGGGGTCTTCCGGATCGGCGCCGGCTTCCCAGCGCAGCAGCCAGTCGCGGCGCCAGGCCTGGTACTTCTCGAACACCTCGCCCAGTTCGGCGGCCAGCGCCCAGGCCTTGAGCGGGTCGTCGCCGGCGAGATAGTCGGCCAGCGCGCGCATCGGCGGGCGCGCCATCAGGCGGGCATCGCGCAGGGCGGCGTATAGATGCCAGTGCAGGGTGTCGGCGTCCAGATCGTCCGCGCCGCCCTCGACATTGGCGTCCAGCGCGCGCGAGACGAACTCGCCGGGGGTGAGGAATTCGAGGTTGGCCGCCACGCCGTGCTCTGCCGCGAGCGAGGCCTGCAGCCAGCGCCGCATCGCCACCTGCGGGATCAGCACCAGGTCCGGCACCAGCAGCGATTGTCCCGGCGCCGGGCGTCGCAGCTGCTCGGCCAGCAATCCGGCGAGGACTTCCAGCGAGTTGGAGTGGTACAGGCGGAAGTCGGGAACGGCCAGCGTCATCCCGTCATCTTGCCCCAGCGGCCAGGAGCGGACGAGCCCCGGCCGTCGGTGCCCGTTGCCTGTGGCACATGCGATTGGCCCGCACGAGGGACACGGTGTTTCGGCCTGGATGCGCCTTCGGCCTTTGTGCCGGCCGGAAGCGGATGCGACAATACTGCACGGTCCAGTTCGGTTAAGTTCAGCCGCCGCGACCAATTCTTCCGCGAATCCCTGTGTCCAAGAAATGTCGGTGAACGATACCCCTGTCGTCCAGTTGTCCGGTGTGCGCATCGATCGTGGCGGCCGGGCGATCCTGCGCGACGTTTCGCTCGACGTGCCGCGCGGCAGCATCACGGCGGTGCTGGGCCCCTCGGGCAGCGGCAAGTCGACGCTGCTGGCTGCGCTCACTGGCGAGCTGCACCCGGTGGCCGGCAGCCTGCGCCTGTTCGGCGAGCCGGTGCCGCGCGATTCGCGTGCGCTGCTGCAGATGCGCCGCAACATCGGCGTGCTGCTGCAGGGCAATGGGCTGCTCACCGACCTCACCGTGGCCGAGAACGTGGCGCTGCCGCTGCGCACGCATACCCGGCTGCCGGCGCCGGTGCTGCGCCGCCTGGTGGAGATGAAGCTGCAGGCGGTCGGCCTGCTGGCCACCGCCGATGCGTGGCCGCGCGAGCTGTCCGGCGGCATGGCCCGGCGCGTGGCGCTGGCCCGCGCGCTGGCGCTGGACCCGCCGCTGATGATCTACGACGAACCGCTGACCGGGCTGGACCCGATCGCCAGCGGCGTGATCATGAGCCTGATCCACCGCCTCAACGAGAGCCTGGGCCTGACCAGCGTGATCGTGAGCCACCACGTCCACGAGACCTTGCCGATCTGCGACCAGGCGGTGGTGATCGCCAATGGCGGCATCGTCTTCGCCGGCACGCCCGCGCAGTTGCGCGAGAGTACCGACCCGCTGGTGCTGCAGTTCCTGCACGGCCAGCCGGATGGTCCGATCCCCTTCGACGCCGTGCCGCGCACGCCCCAGCGGAGCGCCGCCTGATGCCCGTCGTGTCCTCCATCCAGTCGCTGGGCCGCGCCGGCCTGTTCTCGCTGAGCGTGCTGCGCCGTTCGGTGCCCACGGCGGACTTCTTCGCCGAGCTGACGCGCGAGATCTACAAGGTGGGCGCGCGCTCGCTGCCGATCATCGCGGTGGGCGGTGCCTTCGTGGGGCTGGTGCTGACCCTGCAGGGTTATCGCACGCTCACCACGTACGGCGCGTCCGACGCGCTGTCCACGCTGCTGGGCCTGTCGCTGTACCGCGAGCTGGCGCCGGTGCTGACCGCGCTGCTGTTCATCGGCCGCGCCGGCAGCTCGATCGCCGCCGAGCTGGGCCTGATGCGCGCCACCGACCAGATCAAGGCGCTGGAGCTGATGGCCATCGACCCGGTGGCCAAGGCGGTGGCGCCGCGCTTCTGGGCCGCCGTGCTCACGGTGCCGTTGCTCACCGCGGTGTTCTGCTCGCTGGCGATCAGCGGCGGCTACTTCGAGGCGGTGCACGTGCTGGGCATCGACAACGGCACGTTCTGGTCCGGGCTGCGCGGCAGCGTCGACCTATGGGACGACTTCGGCGTGGCGCTGCTCAAGTCGGCGATCTTCGGCGGCACCGCCGCGCTGGTGGCCGCCTACGTCGGTTTCCATGCCGAACCCACCATCGAAGGTACCTCGGTGGCGACCACCCGCGCGGTGGTGAACGCCTCGCTGCTGGTGCTGATGTTCAACTTCGTCCTTTCCGCGATGCTGTTCCAATGAGCATGCGGAAGGCTCCCGACCTGTCAGGACTGTAATGGCCATGCGTGGACCCAGACTCGAATTTTCCGTTGGCGCGTTCCTGCTGCTGACCTTGGCCTCGCTGCTGGTGCTGGCGGTGGCCTCCACCAACCAGCGCCTGGGCTTTGGCCACAGCGAATACACGTTGATGGCGCGCTTCACCCAGATCGGCCAGCTGCGCCCGCAGGCGCCGGTGCGCATCGGCGGCGTCAATGTCGGCCGCGTGTCGGACATCAGCCTGGACCCGAAGACCTTCGAGTCGGTGGTGACGCTGGCGCTGGACGACCGCTACAAGGACCTGCCGGCCGATACCTCGGCGGGCATCTTCACCAGTGGCCTGCTGGGCGAGAGCTATATCGGCCTGCAGCCGGGCGGCGACCCGGACGTGCTCAAGCCCGGCGAGGAAATCGCCTTCACCCAGCCGGCGGTGGACCTGCTCCAGCTGGTCGGCAAGTACATGTTCAGCGGTGGCGGCACCGGCGGCGGCGAGAAAGCCGCGCCCGAAGACGCCACCCCATCCCCCGCCTCCACGGAACCGCAACCATGAAGATCCGACTGACCACCTCCCTCCTGGCCGTCGCCCTGGCCGCGGCCACCCCCGCCCTGGCCCTGGCGCAGAACGCGCCGGCCGCGGCCGCCACCTCCAACGGCGCGGCCACCCGCACCGTGATCGACACCAGCACGCGCATCCTGACCACGCTGGAACAGCGCCGCGCCGAGTTCCGCAAGAACCCGACCGCGCTGCGCCAGTTCATCGACGGCGAGCTCAACAAGTCCTTCGACCGCGACTACGCCGCCCGCCTGGTGCTGGGCCTGCACGGCCGCGGCGCCTCGGACGCGGACATCAAGCTGTTCGCCGATGCGATGGCCGACAACCTGATGCAGCGCTACGGCGATGCGCTGCTGGAGTTCGAGGGCAAGCCGACTTTCCGCGGCAAGTCCGAGAGCGCGCTGCCGGGCAACCGCGGCGTAGTGGTGGCGACCGAATTGCTGCGCCCGGGCAACGACCCCACGCCGGTGGACTACCTGATGCGCAATGTGGATGGCGTCTGGAAGATCTTCGATGTGCGCATCGAAGGCATTTCCTACGTGCAGACCTTCAAGACCCAGTTCGACGCCCCGCTGCGCCAGAAGGGCATCGCCGAGGTCGCCAAGGAACTGCGCGACGGCACCTTGCAGGCCGGCCAGCAGGCGGGCGGCAAGAGCAGTGGCAAGTAACGCCGCCCTGCGTCGTAACGGCGATGCGCTGGTGCTGACCGGCGCGCTCGACCGTGCCGCGGCCACCGCGCTGTGGCCCTCCGCCAGCACGTCGCTGGCCGGCGTGCGCACGTTGGACCTGCGCGGCGTCGAGCGCGTGGACAGCGCGGGCGTGGCATTGTTGGCCGAGCTGGCCGCGCGCCTGCGCGCGAGCGGCGGCGAGCCGGCGCTGCTGGGCGAACCCGCCGGGCTGGCCGAGCTGATCGCCGCGTATCGTTTGACCCCTTCTCTGGATTTCCAGGCGTCCCCTCCGCCTGTCGCGAGCTGACATGAACGTCCTTCGCCTTCCGCTTCTTGCCGCGATCGTCCTGCTGGCGGCCTGTGCCAGCCAGGGTTCCCGCACTGCGTCCGCGCCCTCGCCCGGCACGCCGGTGCCTGCGACGGCCGTCCCTCCGACGCCCGCCGCCGACGCCGCGCCCCCGCCGCCGCCCGCGGACAACGCGCCGCCCACCGCCCCGGTGGAAGACACCGCGGCGAGCGCATCGGTGCCGCCGGCCACGGACGCCGGCCCCTCTTCGGCGGCCCCGACGCAGGCCGAAGACGATTTCGCGGCGCTGTACGGCGGCCCCGCGCCGGCGGCCGGCGACACGGCCGCGAGCGGGGGTGCCAACGCGGCCGCCTACGACCCATGGGAGGGCTACAACCGCAAGATGCACCGCTTCAACCTGGCCATCGACCGCGGCATCGCCCGCCCGCTGGCGAACGCCTACGTCAACGTCACCCCGCAGCCGGTGCGCCTGGGCGTGAGCAACTTCTTCGAGAACCTGCGTTCGCCGCTGACGATGGTCAACCAGCTGCTGCAGGGCCACCCGGTGTTCGCGTTGCAGACGCTCGGCCGCTTCGTGATGAACTCCACGCTGGGCATCGGCGGCCTGATGGACCCGGCCAGCGCGGCGAAGATTCCGCGCCGCACCGAGGACTTCGGCCAGACGCTGGGCGTGTGGGGCTGGAGCAACTCGCGCTATTTCGAGCTGCCGCTGTTCGGCCCGCGCACCGTGCGCGATACCTTCGGCCTGGCCGGCGATGCGCCGCTCTCGCCGCTGCGCCAGGTGGACGACAGCGCCGTGCGTTTCGGCCTGCAGGGCCTGCAGCTGGTCAACACCCGCTCGCAGCTGCTGGCGGTGGACGCGCTGCGCGACCAGGCGGTGGACGAGTACGCGCTGACCCGCGATGCGTGGCTGCAGCGGCGCAACTACCAGATCCAGAGCGATCGCCGCGGCAGCCGCGACGCGCAGGACGACGGCCGGGATACCACCGTGCCGGTGGATGCGATGCCGATCCCCAACTTCGGCAACTGAGCGCCGCCAAGGCATGCGAAAAGGCCCGGGTCTCCCCGGGCCTTTTCTTTTGCGCCGCGGTGCGGCGCGATGCGGTGGCGTCTGAAACCGCGCGCCGGCTCAGGCCGCCAGTGCGCGGTCGATCGCGGCCAGCAGGCCGGCGTCGTCGGGCTTGGTGTTCGGCGCGAAGCGCGCGATCACCTCGCCGTCGCGGCCGACCAGGAACTTCTCGAAATTCCACACCACGCCGGGCGCGGGATTCGGGTCGATGCCGTAGCCCACCAGCTGCTGGCGCATGGCCGCATCGCCCACGGACTCGGGCTGCGCGGCGATCAGCGCGCGGTACAGCGGGTGCGTGCCGGCGCCGGTGACTTCGATCTTGGAGAACATCGGGAAGCTCACGTCGTAGGTGAGCTGGCAGAACTGCTGGATTTCCGCGTCGCTGCCGGGCTCCTGGCCCTTGAAGTCGTTGGCCGGGAAGCCGAGCACTTCCAGGCCCGCCTCGCGCTTGGCGCGATACAGCTGCTCCAGGCCCTCGTACTGCGGGGTGAGGCCGCACTTGGAGGCGACGTTGACCACCAGCAGCACCTTGCCGCGGTAGTCGCCGAGCTGGGCCGGCTGGCCATCGATGGTGTTCAGGGGGATGTCGTAGAGCGACGTGGCCATGCGGAAAACTGCTCCTCGTTGCGGGGTGCCGCGCGGGGGGAAACGCCAGCGCGCCCGCGGGGCGGTCGGCCGCGGGCACGCCCTGGCACAGAAGGCCAGCAGGGAGGTCAAAAATCAGTCGGAATCGTCGCCGTGCTCGATCTCGGGCGCGCCGAGCGCGTCGAGTGCGGCGTCTTCGAACAGTTCGCGCGAGTCCTCCACCGACAACGATTCCACGCCGCGCAGGCGGCGCTCGATGGTGCGGGTCTTGCGGCCGGCCTCGCCCAGGCTCTTGCCGACGGTGGCGATCTGCTTCTCGGCCTTTTCCAGGATGCCGGCGAACTTGCCGAACTCGCTCTTCACCGCACCCAGCAGGCTCCACACCTCGCTGGAGCGCTTCTCGATGGCCAGCGTGCGGAAGCCCATCTGCAGGCTGTTGAGCAGGGCGGTGACCGTGGTCGGGCCAGCGATCACCACGCGGTGCTCGCGCTGCAGAAGGTCCACCAGCCCGGGGCGACGGATGACTTCCGCGTACAGGCCTTCGGTGGGCAGGAACATCACGGCGAAATCGGTGGTGTGCGGCGGCACGATGTACTTGTCGCCGATCGACTTGGCCTGGATGCGGATCGCCCGCTCCAGCTGGGTGCCGGTGGATAGCACCAGTTCCTGGTCGCCCTGCTCCTGCGCATCGAGCAGGCGCTCGTAGTCCTCGCGCGGGAACTTGCAGTCGATCGGCAGCCATACCGGCGCATCGTCCTGGGCGCGGCCGGGCAGGCGGATGGCGAAATCCACCGCTTCGGCGCTATCGGGGCGCACGCGCACGCTGCGCGCGTACTGCTCCTGGATCAAGGTCTGCTCGAGGATGTTGTCCAGCTGCACCTCGCCCCAGCCGCCGCGCGTCTTGACGTTGGTCAGCACGCGCTTGAGGTCGCCCACGCCGGTGGCCAGTTGCTGCATCTCGCCCAGCCCGCGCTGCACCTGTTCCAGCCGCTCGGACACCAGCTTGAACGAAGCGTCCAGGCGGGTGTTGAGCGTGGTCTGCAACTTCTCGTCCACGGTGGCGCGCATCTGTTCCAGCTTGGCGGCGTTGTCGGCCTGCAGGGACTGCAACTGCTGGTCGAGCGTGGCGCGCATCTCGGCAATGCGCTGTTCGTTGCGCTGGGTCAGCTCGGACAACCGCTGGCCGAGCTGTTCGGCGAAACGCTGCTGGGACTGCGCGCCTTCCACGCGCCCGGTGCGCGCATCCTCGGCCAGCGACTGGCGCAGCGCCTGCAGCTGGGTGTCGGTACGCGCGGTGAATTCGGCCAGCTGCTGGCCGAATGCATGGATGCGCGCCTCCTGCTGCTGGCCGAAGTGTTCGAGCTGCGCGCGCACCTCCCCCAGCCGCTGGGCCTGCATCTCGGCGGCACGCTGTTGCGCTTGGCCGCCTTCTTCGCGGGCGCGACGGGCTTCTTCGCCGAGCGTGTCGCGTAGCTGGTCCAGGCGCTGCTCGGTGCGGGTGGAGAGATCGGCCAGCTGCTCGCGCAGTTCGCCACGGCCCTGGCGCTGTTCCTCGCGCAGGGTCTGTTCGAGGGGGCCATGGGACGGGCGGCGGAACAGTGCGGCCAGCTGCAGCGCGATGACTGCGCAAAGCAGGCCGGCAAGAACGAGGGTTTCGGCGGACATGGGCACAGTGTAGCCGGCTGCGTCTCACCGGCTGCGTCGGCGCTAAGCTGGCGGCTGCTTTCCGGGTGTCCCCACCATGCTCGAACTGTTCGGCAAGGCGTCCTCGATCAACGTGCGCAAGGTGCTATGGACGCTGGACGAGCTCGGCCTGGACTACCGGCGCCACGACGTCGGCAGCGGTTTCGCCTCCCCCGACACGCCCCCGTTCCGCGCGCTGAACCCGAATGCGCTGGTGCCGGTGCTGCGCGACGGCGATGTCGTGCTGTGGGAGTCCAACACCATCTGCCGCTACCTGGCCGGGAGCGCGCGGCGCGAAGACCTGCTCCCGGCTGCGCCGCCGGCGCGAGCGCGGGTGGAGCAGTGGATGGACTGGCAGGCGACCGAGCTCAACACCGCGTGGCGTTACGCCTTCATGGCGCGGGTGCGGCACAGCCCACGGCATGCGGACCCGGCCGCCCTCGCCGAGAGCGTCGCCCAATGGAACCGCCTGATGGGCATCCTGGATGCGCGGCTGGTGGCCACCGGCGCCTACGTCGCCGGTGCCGACTTCACGCTGGCCGACGTGGTGGTCGGCCTGTCGGTGCAGCGTTGGCGGCAGACGCCCATCGAACATGCCACCCTGCCGGCGGTGGCGGACTACTTCGCGCGCTTGCAGGCGCGCGAAGCCTTCCGCCGGCATGGCGACAACGGCCTGCCTTGAGACGCTACAGCCAGGTGAAGACCTGGCCGCGCGGCAGGCGCGACTTGGGCAACGTAGCGTTGAAGTCACCCGCCCCGCGATGGCCGAGCGCCACCAGCACCACGCTGCCCAGTCCCTGCGCCGGCAGGCCGAGCGCGTTGTCCAGCACCGCCGGGTCGAAGCCTTCCATCGGCGTGGCGTCGATCCCCATCGCGCCGGCGGCAAACAGCAGCCCGCCCAGCGCCAGGTAGACCTGCTTCTCCATCCAGTGGCGGGCGTCGTGCAGCTGCGACCGATGCAGCTCGACGAACCCGGCGCAGCTCTGCGCGCGTTGCGCCCGCGCCTCCTCGCTGGCGAAGCGGCCATCGGCCTGCTCCTGGTCGAGCACGGCGGCGATATGGTCGTCGGTCATCTCGCGGCGGGCCGCCAGCACCAGGACCAGCGATGCGCCGCGAACCTTGGGTGCGTTGTAGGCGTAAGCGCCTTGCGTGCCTTCAGCGACGCGCGCACGCGCCTGCGCGTCGGCGGCGATGAGGAAGTGCCACGGCTGGGAGTTGATGGACGAGGGCGAGAGGTACAGCACGTCCAGCAGTTCTTCGACCTGGGTGGCGGTCAGCGGGCGCGCGGGGTCGTAGGCCTTGGTGGTGTAGCGGGCGCGGGCGATCTGCCCAGGCGTGCGGGTGATGGACATGTCCATGCTCAGAAGCCCTCCAGCACGATCTTGCCGCGCGCGCCGTGCGCTTCCAGCGCAGCGTGGGCGCGGCGCAGGTTGGCGGCGTCGATGCGGCCGTAGTGCTCGCCCAGGGTGGTCTTGAGCACGCCCTGCTCCACCAGGTCGGCCACCCGCCGCAGCAGGTCGTGCTGGGCCTGCATGTCCGGCGTGCCGAACAGCGGCCGGGTGAACATGAATTCCCAGTGCAGCGACAGCGACTTGCGCTTGAGCGGCACGGCGTCCAGCGTGGCCGGGTCGTCGATGAGGGCGAGGTGGCCCTGCGGCGCCAGCACCTCGACCAGCTGCGCGTAGTGCTGCTCGGTGTGGGTCAGGCTGGCGACGTGGGTGACGGCCTCGATGCCCAGGGCCTGCAACTGCGGCGCCAAGGGCGCGTGGTGATCGATGACATGGTGCGCGCCCTGCGCCAGCACCCACTCGCGCGTTTCGGGCCGCGAAGCGGTGCCGACCACCGTCAGCCCGGTGAGCCTTCGCGCCAGCTGGACCAGGATCGAACCCACGCCGCCGGCCGCCCCCATGACCAGCAGCGTTTGCCCGGCGCCGCCGCCTTCGGGCACGCCGAGGCGGTCGAACAGCAGTTCCCACGCGGTGATCGCGGTCAGGGGAAGCGCGGCGGCCTCGGCGGCGGACAGGGTGCGGGGGGCCACCGCCGCGATGCGCTCGTCGACCAGCGTGTATTCGGCATAGCTGCCCGGGCGGTTGATCGCGCCAGCGAACCAGACGGTCTCGCCGGGGCGGAACAAGGTGACCTCGCTGCCCACCGCGTCCACCACGCCGACCGCATCCCAGCCCAGCACGCGCGGGCCTTCGGTGGGGGAATTCATGCGGACCTTGGTGTCGGCCGGGTTGACCGCGATGGCCTGGACGCGCACGCGCAGGTCGCGCGGGCCGGGCTGCGGCTGGGGCAGTTCGATGTCCTGCAGCGCGCGCGGATCTTCCGCGGGCAGGCCGTGCTGGAGATAGGCGATGGCTTTCATGGCATCCGGTGGCGGGGAAAGGAGCAGGCATCCTGCGCTGGCGCCGGATTCCCGGAAAGCGGCAAAATCGGTCAACACTTTCTTCCCGGAAGGGAAAATGATCCGCCTCGAAGATCTCGCCCTGTTCGTGCGTACCGCGGCGCTGGGCAGCTTTTCCGCCACCGCGCGCGAAACCGGGCAGACGCCAGGACAGGTGAGCGCAGCGGTGGCGCGGCTGGAGCACACGCTGGACCTGCGCCTGTTCGCGCGCACCACGCGCAGCCTGCGGCTCAGCGCCGAGGGCGAGCGCTACTTGCCCTATGCGCAATCGGTGCTGGCAACGCTGCGCGAAGGCGAGGAAGCCTTGCACGGCGCCGAGTCGGCGCTGCAGGGCCGCCTGCAGATCGCCGCGCCGTCGGACCTGGGGCGGCACGCGCTGCTGGGCTGGCTGGCGGAGTTCCGGCAACTGCATCCGCGGCTGGAGTGGCGCTTGCTGCTGTCCGACCAGGTCGCCGACCTGTTCCGCGATCCGGTGGACGTGGCGATCCGGCTCGGGCGGCTCGACGACGCGGACTACGTGGCGCTGCCCTTGGCCAGCGAGAATCGCCGCGTGCTGGTGGCTGCGCCGTCCTACCTGGCGCGGCGCGGCACGCCGGCGTCGCTGGATGCGCTGCGCGAGCATGATTGCCTGCTCTACCAGCTGGGCCGGCGCGCGCATGACCGTTGGGCGTTCCAGGTCGACGGGCGCCGGCAGGTGGTGACGGTACGCGGCACGCTGGTCTGCGACGACGCCGAGGTGGTGCGACGCTGGGCCGTGGCCGGCGAGGGCATCACCTACAAGTCCTGGCTGGACGTGAGCGACGACGTGGACGCGGGCCGGCTGGTGCCGCTGTTCCCGCAGCACGGCGAATCGCTGCCCCTGCAACTGGCGTGCCCGCATCGCAAGCAGTTCTCGGCGGTGGTGCGCGAATTGCACGCCTTCCTCGCCGAACGCTGCGCGGCTCGCGCGGCCAGATTGCAGCGCCATCTGCGCTCGCCTTGAACCCCGCGGTGCCGGACAATGGCGCCCCTCTCGCACGTGGAACCGGCGTCATGCCGTGGATGGGCATCCAGGATGTAGGCGCTTTCGTGGCCGCGGTGCTGGTGTTCCTGGCATTGCCCGGCCCCGGCACGTTCACCCTGTTGACCGCCAGTGGGCGTAGCGGCATCCGCGGCGGCTACACCGCGCTGGCCGGGCTGCTGGTGGGCGACCAGGTCCTGATGTGGCTGGCGGTGGCCGGCGTGGCCGCGTTGCTGCAGGCCAACCCCCTGTTGTTCCGCGGCGTGCAGTACCTGGGGGCGGCGTACTTGGTGTGGGTCGGCATCGGGCTGTTGCGCACCCCGCAGGCGCGCGGCGCCAGCCACATCACGCTGCGTCCCGGGCACTACTTCCGCCAGGGTGTGTTGATCACGCTGCTCAACCCGAAGGCGATCATCTTCTACATGGCGTTCTTCCCGTTGTTCATCGACCCGGCGCGGCATCAGGGCCTGGCGACATTCGCCACGATGGCCGCGCTGATCGCCCTGCTCGGGGTGGCGTACTGCTCGATGCTGATCTTCATTGGCCACGCGATGGCGCGCAGGCTGGCGCAGCACCCGCGGACCGGCGTGTGGCTGCGGCGCTGCGCGGGCGTGGGCTTGATCGGCTTCGGTGCGCGGCTGGGCGCGGGCTGATTCGCCCAAAAAAGTGGGGGGCCGCCCCCCACGAGCGGCCCCCCGGGTGGTCCGGCTAACGCCGGTCCTGAGTGGTCTGCAGGCCGCTGCCGCGTTGCGACACCCGTGTTCCTGCAGTGGGGTCACTGTAGGCCGCGTGACATTCCCGCGATATGCGACAAATCAAATTCGAAGATGGATGTGGGGCGGATCACCCCACGGCATACTGCGGGCATGGAGATCCGTCCCGGCGACCTCGACCATCCCGCGGTGATCGGCCTGCTCGAAGCGCACCTGCGCGACATGCAGGCGATCACCCCGGCCGAAAGCGTGCACGCGCTCGACCTCTCCGGCCTGCGGGCGGGGGACGTGCGCTTCTGGTCGGCGTGGATCGGCGAGGAGGCGGTGGGCTGCGGCGCGCTGCGCGACCTGGGGCAGGGCCACGGCGAATTGAAGTCGATGCGCACCTCCAACGCGCACCGCAACCAGGGCGTGGGCAGCGCGATGCTGGCGCACCTGCTGGCGACGGCGCGGGCGGGCGGCTACCGGCAACTGTGGCTGGAAACGGGGGCGAGCGCGCCGTTCTTCCCGGCCCACCGGCTCTACGAACGCGCCGGCTTCACAGCCTGCGGCCCGTTCGGCGATTACACCGACGATCCGCACAGCGTGTTCATGACCCTGCGCCTCTGACCGGCAAGGGGGTACTTCCGGGCGTGGCTTTGCTGCACCGCGTTCGGCGAAACTCGGGGTTTCCTTACGCATCCACGAGGTCCGCATGCAGTCCTGGCTCCGGCGCAAGCCATTGGATCTGGTCACCGTCCACGAGGAAGGGCGGCGGCTGGTCCCTACCCTGAGTTGGCCGCATCTGGTCGCCCTGGGCATCGGCGCGATCGTCGGTACCGGTATCTACACGCTGATCGGCGTGGGCGCGGACAAGGCCGGCCCGGCCGTGCTGCTGTCGTTCGTGGCCGCAGGCATCGTCTGCGCCTGCGCGGCGTTGGCCTATGCCGAGATGGCCACGATGATGCCCGCCGCCGGCAGCGCCTATACCTATAGCTACGCGGCCCTGGGCGAGACCATCGCCTGGGTGGTGGGCTGGAGCCTGATCCTGGAGTACTCGCTGGTCGTCAGCACGGTGGCGGTGGGCTGGTCGGGCTATTTCGTCGGCTTCCTGCAATGGGTGCAGCAGCAGACCGGTTGGAACGTGACGCTTCCCGCGGCACTGGCCGCCGGCCCGCACGCGGGTGGCATCGTCAACCTGCCGGCGGTGGTGATCACCTTCGTGGTCGCCGGCGCGCTGATCGCCGGCACCCGCGAGAGCGCGACGATCAACGCGTTCCTGGTGGTGTTCAAGCTCATCGCGCTGGGCATCTTCATCGCCGTGGCGCTGCCGGCGTTCAATGCCGATAACCTGCATCCGTTCATGCCGTACGGCTTCTCCAAGGCGGTGGGCCCGGATGGCGTGGAGCGTGGCGTGATGGCCGCCGCGGCCATCATCTTCTTCGCCTTCTATGGCTTCGATGCGATCTCCACCGCGGCCGAGGAAACCAAGAATCCCGGGCGCGACCTGTCGATCGGCATCGTCGGCTCGATGATCGGCTGCACGATCATCTACGTGCTGGTCGCACTGGCCGCGGTGGGCGCGATGAGCTTCACCGTGTTCGCCAAGAGCGCCGAGCCGCTGGCGTTGATCATGCGCGAGCTGGGCCATGGCACCGCGGCGCTGGCCATCGGCGTGGTGGCGATCATTGCCTTGCCGACCGTGTTGCTGGCGTTCTTCTACGGGCAGAGCCGCATCTTCTTCGTGATGTCGCGCGATGGCTTGCTGCCGCGCGGCCTGTCCAAGGTCAGCCCGCGCACCGGCACGCCGGTGACGATCACCGTGTTCACCGCGGTGCTGGTGGCGGCGCTGGCGGGCGTGGCGCGCCTGGACGAGATCGCCGCACTGGCCAACGCCGGCACGCTGGCCGCGTTCACTGCGGTGGCGGCGTGCCTGCTGGTGCTGCGCAAGCGCGAGCCGAACCGCGAGCGCAAGTTCCGCACGCCGCTGGCGTGGCTCGTGGGGCCGCTGGCGATCGTTGGCTGCATCTACCTGTTCTGGAGCCTGCCCACGCGCACGCAGTTGTGGTTCGCCGCGTGGAATGTGTTCGGACTGGTGGTGTACGTGCTCTACAGCCGCGGCCGTGCGGTGCTGGCCAGGCAGGGCTGAGGACTCGGCGCGCCGCCGGCATGGGCCGGTGGCGCGTGGGGCAATGCGCGCGCGACCCGTGCGCGCGGCTCCAGGCGCGACCGGTGGCTACTTGCACCGATGGATGCCTGGGCCCGGATCGTCACCGCGTCGCGGCTGAAGCCGCTCCTGCAACGATCCGATCTGATCCGGTTCGGGCATCACGGCGGCGCTCAGGGCGCAGCGCCGCCCCGCTTCTTCGCGTAGTCCTCGGCCTGCCGCAGCACGCGCATCACGTTGCCGCCCCAGATATCGGCGATCTGCTTTTCGCTGTACCCACGCCGCAGCAGCCACGCGGTGATCTTCGGCAGCTGGCTGACGTCCTCCATGCCCTGCACACCGCCGCCGCCATCCCAATCCATGCCGATGCCGGTGTGTTCCGGCCCGACGAGGTCGAGGATGTGGCGAAGGTGGGCGAAGAAGTCGTCCAGCGTGGCCTGCTTCACCGGATAGCGCGCATCCAGCGCCTTCAACGCGTCGCCATAGGCCTGTGCCTGCGCCATGCTCATGGCGTCGTACTCGCCGAAGCGCGCTTCCAGGGCCTGCTCCGCGGCCTGCCGCTCGGGCGACTTCTGGATCTCGGTGAGGTAGCCGCCATAGGCGTTTACCTGGATCACTCCGCCTTTCGCCGCGAGCTTGCGCAGGCGCGCGTCGTCGAGGTTGCGCGGGTGGTCAAACACCGCGCGCGCACCACTGTGCGAGAGGATGAAAGGCACCTTGGAGGCGACGAGCAGATCGTCGAACACCGCATCGGAGGCATGCGACTCGTCGATCAGGATGCCGCGCGTGTTGGCGTCCTCGACCAACCGGCGGCCCGCCGGGCTCAGGCCCTTCCACTCCGGCCCCTTGGGGTCGGTTGCCGAATCGGCGAATTCGTTGTTCTTGAAGTGCGCCAGGCTGAGCATGCGCAGGCCCGCGCGCTGGTAGAAGCTGAGCAGGCTGGGGTCGGCCACCAGCGGGCTGGCGTTCTCCATGCTGATGAACACCACGCGCCGGCCGCTGTCCTTGACGCGCCGGGCATCGTCGGCGGTCAGCGCCAGGCCGAAGCGGTCCGGGTGTGCGGCGATCATCGCGCGGATGTCGAGCAAGCGTTCCAGCCCCGCATCGCGGTCGCGCAGGTGCGCGGCTTCGCTGCGGTCGCCCTGGCCGGTGTAGATCGCCCAGAAACCGCCGTCCAGCGCGCCTTCGACCATGCGCGGATAGTCCACCTCCGATACCGCGCTGCCGCTGTGCCGCTGCAGGATGTCGAACCCTTCGCGGGGCAGGTTGGCGGGCGTATCGAGGTGGGTATCGAGGGTGAGCAGGCGCTGCTGCAGGGCCTTGGCGCGCGCCAGCTCCTCGGCGCTGAAATCGACCGCGGCCGCCGAGAGCGGCCACGCGAGCAACAGGGAAACCAGCAACGGCAGGGTGCGACGCTTCATCGGATCTCGCCTTGGAAGACTCACCGCACCCTAGCGCCCGGGAGGGCGCGCGGCCAGTGCTTCAGTCGAGCACCCGGCAGAACACCGCCTTGAGGTAGCGCGATTCCTGCACGTGGGCCATGAACGGATGATCCGGGCCGGCTCCGGCGACCTTGAGGATCTGGATCGTGCGGCCGGAGTAGAACGAGGCGCGGCGCAGCATGTCCAGGAACTCCTGCTCGGACACCAGGCCGGTGCAGGAGAACGTGGCGAACAGGCCGCCGGGCTTCACCACGCCCAGCGCGAGCTTGTTCATGTCCAGGTACTTCTTCAGCGCGGTGATGACCTGGTCGCGGTCGCGGGTCATCTTGGCCGGATCGAGGATCACCACGTCGTACTGCTCGCCGCGGTTGGCGGCATCGCGCAGCCACGGGAAGATGTCGGCCTGCACGAACTTGGGCCGCACGTTGTTGAGCTTGGCGTTGCCCTTGGCGATCTGGATGACGTCCTGGTCGATGTCCACGCCGAGCACTTCCTCGGCGCCGCGCGCGGCGGCGTACACGGCAAAGCCGCCGGTGTTGCAGCACAGGTCGAGCACGGACTTGCCCGCCACCTGCTCGCTCAGCCACTGCCGGTTCTCGCGCTGGTCGGCGAAGAAGCCGGTCTTGTGGGCCCCGGCCGGATCTGCGCGGAAGCGGATGCCGTGCTCGGTGATCACCGCTGCCTCGGTGCCGGTGGTGTTGTGGAAATCGAAGCTCTCCTGCTTCTGCACGTGCTCGTCGGCGAAACTGTGGAAGCGGCAGCCCGGGAACTGCTCGCGCAGCGCCTCGTAGATCCATTCGCGGTGGCGGAACATGCCGGCGGCGAAGAACTCGACCACCACCAGGTCGCCATAGCGATCCACGACCAGGCCGGACAGGCCGTCGCCTTCGCTGTGGACCACGCGCCAGGCGTCGGAGACCTGGTCCAGCTTCAGCACGTCACGGCGCAGCTCCACGGCCTCGGCGATCTTCCGCGAGAACCAGCCGGCGTCCACCGGCACTTCCTGCCGGGTTTCCAGGATGCGCACGGCGATACGTGAATGGCCGTTGTAGAAACCGCGGCCGATCCATTCCCCATCCACGCCGACCACTTCGACGATGCTGCCCGGCTTGGGCCGGGCGGCCGGCTTCTCCACCAGCTTCTGGAAGATCCACGGGTGGCTGGAGCGCCAGGCGTTCTTGAGGCGTACGACGGGGTTGGGGGTATTCATCCGCCTATTGTACCGGCGGTTTGACGCCCTCCCCGGCTGTCGGCAGAATGGCCGCCAAGAAGGGGAGTAGCTCCCAAGCGTTGTCGCCGTCAATTCGAGCCCAGGCCATTCGGCCGCCGGCTCCGGTGCAACGGCAGCCGGTTCGCCGGCTGTGAGCGAGACCTTCGCCGCGATGGCGAAGGTCTGTATTCCCGGAGAAGGATTCCGTGTGCAGCGCCTCGACCATCCGGTTCGAGGCGTTTTCACTTTCTCACCGGGACTCTCTCATGCAAACCATCGGCAACATCTGGCTCTGGAGCGGCTTTGCGATCGTCGTGATCGTGGCGCTCCTGGCCGACCTCGTCCTCATGCGCCACGGCGGCCCGCACAAGGTCACCTTCAAGGAAGCGTTGTGGTGGAGCGTCGGCTGGATCGCCCTGGCCCTGGTCTTCAACGCCGGCCTGTGGTGGTACCTGCACGAAACCGCCGGCAGCGTGCTGGCCAACCGCATCGGCCTGGAATTCCTCACCGGTTACCTGGTGGAGAAGTCGCTGGCGGTGGACAACATCTTCGTGTTCCTGATGGTGATGACCTATTTCGCCGTGCCCGAGGAGCAGCGCCAGCGCGTGCTGGTGATCGGCGTGCTGGGCGCCATCGTGCTGCGCGCGATCATGATCTTCGCCGGCGCGGTGCTGCTGACCAAGTTCCACTGGCTGCTCTACGTGTTCGGCGCGTTCCTGCTGCTGACCGGCATCAAAATGTGGTTCTCCGCCGGCAAGGAACCGGACCTGGAGGCCAACCCGGTGTTGCGCTGGATGCGCGGCCATCTGCGCATCAGCCCGCAGTACGACGGCAACCGCCTGACGGTGCAGAAGCAAGGCGTGCGCTGGTTCACGCCGCTGTTCGTGGTGCTGATCCTGATCGCGGTCACCGACGTGATCTTCGCGGTGGACAGCATCCCGGCGATTTTCGCCATCACCACCGACCCGTTCATCGTGCTGACCTCCAACGTGTTCGCGGTGCTGGGCCTGCGCGCGATGTTCTTCCTGCTCGCCGGCATGGCCGACCGCTTCCACCTGTTGCCGTATGGCCTGGCGGTGGTGCTGGTCTTCATCGGCGTGAAGATGCTGGCCATCGACCTGGTGAAGCTGCCGGTGTGGGTCTCGCTGGCGGCGGTGGCGCTGATCATCGGCACGACCGTGGTGCTGAGCCTGGTGCGCCCGGCCAAGCCCAAGCTGTCTTGATATTCGGCCGGCCCGGCGGGATTGTCCCGCCGGGCCGCTGCATTCTCCCGAGACGCGGGGCCTTGCAATCGTCGGCCGCGCCGCCATCCGCTGCTTATGGACCTTTCGCTCCCTCCTTCCGATCCCGCCACCGAGGCGCGCGAACAGCGCGGCCGCGTGGTGCGCGCGTTCAACCTGAGCTTCGGCGCGGTGCTGGTGATGGTGGCCGTGCTCGCCAGCCAGGCCGGCTTCGACTGGCGCCCGTTCGCGGTACGCCCGCACGAGTGGGTGGGCCTGTGGGGCCTGCTCACCGCGCCCCTGCTGCATGGGTCGCTGGAACACCTCGGCGCCAACGCCTTCGCGATCCTCATCCTCGGCACGCTGGCCGGCAGCGTGTACCCGAAGGCGACGCTGCGCTCGCTGCCGCTGATGTGGCTGGGCTCGGGCCTGGGTGCGTGGTGGCTGGGCGACGTGGGCACGTTCCACCTGGGCGCCAGCGGCGTGACCCACGGATTGATGTTCCTGCTGTTCGTGCTCGGGCTGATCCGCCGCGATCGCGCGGCCATTGCCACGAGCATGATCGCGTTCCTGTTCTACGGCGGCATGCTGCTGGCGATCCTGCCGCGCGAGCCCGGCATTTCCTGGCAGTCCCACATGGGCGGCGCGATGGCCGGCGTGATCGGCGCGCTGTTGTTCCGGCACCTGGATCCGTTGCCGCCCCGCAAGCGCTATAGCTGGGAGGACGAAGAAGAAGAGGATGCGCTCGCGCCGGAAGAGGATGCTGACGGCAGGGAACCGCCGCGTCCGCGCGAGGTGCCGGTGCTGTGGCAGCCCGCACCGGACCCGAATGGCGTGGTGATCCGTTTCCGTCCGCGCGAGCCCTCGCAGGACTGAGCGCGGTTTGCACGCCGGCCAGGGAAGGACTAGAACTGGACGCCCTGCCTCTCCCGGCACGCGGACGGATGCCATGGAACCGCAATTCAGCGTCTTCGGCCATATCGGCCAACCCGTCGTACGGGTCTACGAGGCAGTCGCCGATCCTGACCAGCTCGCGCGCTATTTCACTACGGGGGGTGCCCGCGGGCGACTCGTCTCGGGCGCGACGGTGTGGTGGGATTTCCACGATTTCCCGGGCGAGTTCCCGGTACAGGTGATCGAGGCCACGCCGCCGGAGCGCATCGTGCTGGAGTGGGATTCCAACGAACCGGTGCCCGAGGGCGAGGCACCCCGCCGCACGCGGGTGACGTTCGCCTTCGACGCCACCGACGATGGTCGCACGCGCGTGGAAATCAGCGAGAGCGGCTGGGCCGGCACCGATACCGGTTTTCGCGCGTCTTACGGCAACTGCATGGGATGGTCGCAGATGCTGTGCGCGTTGAAGGCGTGGCTGGAGTACGGCATCAACCTGCGCGAAGGCATGTACCGCTGATCGTTAGCGGGAGTGGGAGTGCACGTTCGCCGGACAGCGCGAGGGCGCGGCACGCGCGCTATTTGCCGATGCAGAAACTGGAGAAGATCCGCCCGAGCAGGTCGTCGGCGGTCATCCGCCCGGTGATCTCGCCGAGCGCGTCGTGCGCCAGGCGCAGTTCCTCGGCGGCCAGCTCCAGCTGCTCGTGGTCGAGTTGCGCCTGCGCGGCGGCAAGGTGTTCGCCGCTGCGCGCCAGGGCATCGACATGCCGCGCGCGTGCGGTGAACTCGCCCTCCACGCTCTCGCCGGCATCGGCGCCGGCGATCTGCGCCAGGCGCTCATGCAGTTGGGCGAGCCCCGCGCCGGTCGCGGCGGATACCGCGATGGCATTCGGTGCCGCCGGGGCCGGCGTATCGCCGAGCAGATCGGCCTTGTTGTGAATCCACAGCGTGCGCGGCACCTGCGCCACGTCCGCCGCGACGGCGGCGTGGCCGGCCTCGGGATCGCGCGCGTCGATCACCACCAGCGCGAGGTCGGCACGCTGCAATTCGGCACGCGCTCGGCGCATGCCTTCGCGCTCGATCGCATCGCCGCTATCGCGCAAGCCCGCGGTGTCGACCAGGGTCAGTTCCAGGCCGTCGATACGGATGGTTTCGCGCAGCGTGTCGCGGGTGGTGCCGGCCACGTCGGTGACGATGGCGCGTTCGCTGCCGGCCAGCGCGTTGAGCAATGAACTCTTGCCTGCGTTCGGCGGCCCGATCAGCACGGCGTGCAAGCCATCGCGCAGCTTGCGGCCGCGTTCGGCATCGCGCTGCAGCTCGGCCAGCGTGGACTGCGCGGCCGCCAGGCCGGCGCGTACTTGCGCGCCGCCCAGCGTTTCGATCGGTTCGTCGGCGAAGTCGATGGCCGCTTCGATGTGGATGCGCAGCACGGTGACCTGCTCGCCCAGTTCCCCGACGCGACGCGAGAACACGCCGTCGAGCGAACGCCGTGCTGCGCGCGCGGCGCGCGTGTCGCCGGCGGCGATGAGGTCGGCGATGGCTTCGGCCTGGGCGAGATCGAGCTTGCCGTTGAGGAAGGCGCGTTCACTGAATTCCCCCGGCCGCGCCTGGCGCGCACCGAGCGCGATGCAACGGGAAAGCAGCTGGCGCAGCACCACGGCACCGCCATGGCCCTGCAACTCGACCACCTCCTCACCGGTAAAGCTGTTCGGCGCGGGGAACCACAACGCGAGGCCGTCGTCGATCACTTCACCGCCCGCATCGCGCCAGCGCGCGTAGTGGGCGTGGCGCGGCCGCAAGCGCGGCGTGCCAAGCGCGGCCGCGATGCGCGCGGCCTGGGGGCCTGACAGGCGGATGATGCCCACGCCACCGGCACCGGCGGCGGTGGCAATTGCGGCGATGGTGTCGGTCTGCGCCATGGGGACAGGTTACAGCGGCCAAAGCATGCGAAGCAGCCGTGCGTGGCCCGCCTGCATGCTGGGCGGAAAAGGAGATACCGGGTGCGTCAAAAGCGGAAGGCCCGCCGGGTGGCGGGCCTTCCATGCATCACTGGTTGTGCAGGTTGGACTGGACGATCTTGCTCGGCGATTCGCCGTGCTGCTTGATCATCCACCACTGGATCAGCAGGCCCAGGCCGCCGTTGACCACCCAGTACAGCACCAGGCCGGCCGGCATGAAGGCCATCATGACGCCGAACACCAGCGGCATGAACTGCATCATCTTCGCCTGCACCGGATCCATGCCCGGGGTGGGCGTCAGCTTCTGCGTCAGCCACATGATCACCATGTTGATGATCGGCAGGATGAAGTACGGGTCGCGCGCGGTGAGGTCCTGGATCCAGCCCAGCCACGGCGCCTGGCGCAGTTCGACCGACTCCACCAGCACCCAGTACAGCGCGAAGAAGATCGGCATCTGGATGAGGATCGGCAGGCAGCCGCCCATCGGGTTGATCTTTTCCTTCTTGAACAGCTCCATCATCGCCTGCTGGTACTTCTGGCGATCCTCGCCGTAGCGCTCCTTGAGCTGGGCCAGGCGCGGCTGGAACTTGCGCATCTTCGCGCCGGACTTGTACTGCGCCGCCGACAGCGGATACAGCGCCAGGCGCAGCAGCACCACCAGGCCGATGATCGACCAGCCCCAGTTGTGCAGCAGGGTGTACAGGTGGCTCAGCACCCAGAACAGGCCCTGGCCGATGATGGCCATCAGCGAGAAGCGGCTGTAGTCGACGACGCGATCCAGGCCCGGCACCTGCTCCTTGGCGATCAGGCTGACCAGCTTCGGGCCCACCCACAGGCGCGCTTCGGTGGTGGCCTTCTGGCCGGGCGCCACGGTGAAGCCGGGGCCGCGCAGTTCGAGCACGTCGGCGCCATTGGCTTGCGAGAGCTTGAGCAGGGAGCTGTTGTCCGGGCTCGGAATCCAGCCGGTGAAGAACTGGTGCTGCAGCATCGCGATCCAGCCGCCCTGGATGACGCGATCGACGCTGCCGTCCTTGAGGTAGTCCTGGAAGGCGCGGCGCTCGTAGCCGTTCTCGCTGGTGAACCAGGTGGCGCCGTTGAAGCTCAGGCTGTCCGGATTCATCATGCTGCGGCTGAGGATCGTCGGCACGCGGCTCAGCTTGCGATACACGTAGGCATTCCACGTGTTGCTGCCGGCGTTGGTGACTTCGTCGCGCACTTCGATGGCGTAGCGGCCACGCTCGAGCGTGAACGTGCGACGGATGGTGACACCGTCCGGGCTGGTCCACACGAACGGAACCACCAGCTTGTCCTGGCCCTTCGGCAGCGCGAACTCGGTGCCTGGCTGCTCCGGACGGAAACCGCCGTTACCGGGGACCGGGGCGCCCTTGTCGCTCGCCCAGCCACTCGCCGCGTTGTACGGGTGCGCCGGATCTTCGGTCAGCAGCTCGACCGGCGGTGCGCCTGCCTGCTTGGTCTGCGGGAACTGCAGCAACTCGGCGTCCAGCACGCTGCGGCCGTCCAGCTTCAGGCGCAGCACGTCGGTGGTGACCGTGACGACTTGCGCCGGTGCCGCCGGTGCGGTGACGGTCGGCTGCGCGGCGGCACCACCCGGCACGGCGGCCTGCGGGACCCCGTTGCCATCGGCGGACGGCACGGCCGTTTGCGCGGCGGGCGTCTGCGCGGGTTCGGGCACGGCCTTCTCACGGCCCCACTCCATCCACAGGAAGGCGGCCACCATCAGCCAGGCAAGCAACAGGATTACGCGGGTCTGGTTCATCAGGCAGCAACTCGGCTCAGTCGGAACGGCGTTCCGGCTCGGTCAATGGAGAGGATGAAGGGTGGGCATCCTGGCGCGGCGGCATTGTGACGCCCGCCGCAGGCACGGGCAATGCGCCCGCACGGTGCAACACGCGCAGGAAAGCATCACGCAGTTCGGAATGGCTGGCGCGCGCGGCCGCGGAACGGGCGACCACGACATAGTCCCCACCTGCCAGCGAAGCCGGCAGATGACGGAAGGTCTCGCGGAGCACGCGCTTGATGCGGTTGCGCCCGACCGCGCGCTTGTCCACCTTGCGCGACACGGCCATGCCGAGTCGGGCCGGGCCCTCGACGGGGCGCCAGTGCAGGCTCATGAGCGGGTCGGAGCAGCGGTGGCTGTTATCGAAGACGACAGCATATTCCGCGCGCGAACGAACCCGCGCAGAGCGAGGAAATCGCCTGCGCGGGTCGGAATCGATCACGGTCGGGATTGCCTGGGCCGCGTTCAGCGGCGCGGCAATCAAGCGCTCAGGCGCTTGCGGCCCTTGGCGCGGCGACGGGCCAGCACCTTGCGGCCGTCGGCCGTCTTCATGCGGGCACGGAAGCCGTGGTCGCGCTTGCGCTTGAGGTTGCTGGGCTGGTAGGTGCGCTTGGTGGCCATGGGGGCCTCTGTAGGTAAAGGGGTACGAAAGAACCGGAAATTCTAGAGGTGCCGCCCGGGCTTGGTCAAGTCGCGCCTTGCGCTCGCGTGTGGGAGCCTGTGGATGTGCCTGTGAATAAATATGGGAAAACCTGCCCCCCGGTGGTAGTCTGGCCCATCCGTTTTCTGCCTCCCGTGCCGATGCATGGCGGATGCCTGCGCGCCCGGAAGGCCCATGATGAATACACTTTGATGGATGCTTGGCCCCGTTGCCTGGAACGTCTTGAAGCGGAATTCCCGCCCGAAGATGTCCACACCTGGTTGAAACCCCTACAGGCCGACGAGCGCGCCGACAGCGTCGTGCTGTACGCCCCGAACGCCTTCATTGTCGAGCAGGTGCGCGAACGCTACCTGTCGCGCATCCGCGAGCTGGTGAGCCACTACGCCGGCAACAGCGAGGTCGCCCTGGCCGTGGGTTCGCGCCCGAAGCCCGTCGAGCCGCTGGCGCAGGCCGCCCCGCTGGCCGCCGCAGTGGCCCAGGCGGTCGCCCCGCAGGCCGCGCCGGTACCCTTCGCCGGCAACCTGGACACCCACTACACGTTCGACAACTTCGTCGAGGGCCGCAGCAACCAGCTGGGCCGCGCCGCCGCGCTGCAGGCGGCACAGAAGCCCGGCGACCGTGCCCACAACCCGCTGCTGCTGTACGGGAGCACCGGCCTGGGCAAGACCCACCTGATGTTCGCCGCCGGCAACGCGATGCGCCAGGCCAACCCGAACGCCAAGGTCATGTATCTGCGCTCGGAGCAGTTCTTCAGCGCGATGATCCGCGCGCTGCAGGACAAGGCGATGGACCAGTTCAAGCGCCAGTTCCAGCAGATCGATGCGCTGCTGATCGACGACATCCAGTTCTTCGCCGGCAAGGACCGCACGCAGGAGGAGTTCTTCCACACCTTCAACGCGCTGTTCGATGGGCGCCAGCAGATCATCCTGACCTGCGACCGCTACCCGCGCGAGGTCGAAGGCCTGGAGCCGCGGTTGAAGTCGCGCCTGGCCTGGGGCTTGTCGGTGGCGATCGACCCGCCGGACTTCGAAACGCGCGCGGCGATCGTGCTGGCCAAGGCGCGCGAACGCGGCGCGGAAATCCCGGACGATGTGGCCTTCCTCATCGCCAAGAAGATGCGCTCCAACGTGCGCGACCTGGAAGGTGCGCTCAACACGCTCACCGCACGCGCCAACTTCACCGGCCGCACCATCACCGTGGAGTTCGCCCAGGAGACGCTGCGCGACCTGCTGCGCGCCCAGCAGCAGGCCATCGGCATCCCGAACATCCAGAAGACCGTGGCCGACTACTACGGCCTGCAGATGAAGGACCTGCTGTCCAAGCGCCGCACCCGTTCGCTGGCCCGGCCGCGGCAGGTTGCCATGGCGTTGGCCAAGGAACTCACCGAACACAGCCTGCCGGAGATCGGCGATGCATTCGCCGGCCGCGACCACACCACCGTGCTGCACGCCTGCCGGCAGATCCGCACGCTGATGGAAACCGACGGCAAGCTGCGCGAGGACTGGGACAAGCTGATCCGCAAGTTGAGCGAGTAAGCCGAACGTAAGTGCCCGCGCGCATGCACAGGCGGGAAAATTCAGTGCATGATTTGCGCGCAAGGCCGGGAGAAACTGTGGATAAGATTCGTCGGGGACGAACCTGAAAATTTATCCACAGGTTTTACCCCAAGGGCCGGGGCAGTAATCCCAAGGGTTTCGAGCGCATTAAATCCTTACGGAACAACAGGTTAAGGTAGTTTTCCGCCAAAAGCGCGCCTACCATCACCACCAAGCTTTTGATTTATTCCACATCTTTAAAAGCATAGGGGCACGGAACCACATGCGTTTCACACTGCAGCGCGAAGCCTTCCTCAAGCCACTGGCCCAGGTGGTCAATGTGGTTGAACGCCGCCAGACACTGCCCGTGCTGGCCAACTTCCTCGTCCAGGTGCAGAACGGCCAGCTCTCGCTGACCGGCACGGATCTGGAGGTGGAGATGATCTCGCGCATCGCCGTGGAGGATGCGCAGGACGGCGAAACCACGATTCCGGCCCGTAAGTTGTTCGAAATCGTGCGTGCACTGCCCGACGGAAGCCGGGTCACGGTGTCGCAATCGGGCGAAAAGGTCACCGTGCAAGCGGGCCGCAGCCGTTTCACGCTGGCGACGCTGCCTGCGAACGACTTCCCGTCGGTGGACGAAGTGGAAGCCACCGAGCGCGTGGCGGTGCCCGAAGCCGCACTGAAGGAGCTCATCGAGCGCACCGCCTTCGCGATGGCGCAGCAGGACGTGCGCTATTACCTCAACGGTCTGCTGTTCGACCTGCGCGATTCGACGCTGCGCTGTGTCGCCACCGACGGCCATCGCCTGGCGCTGTGCGAGACCGCACTCGAAGGTAGCAGCGGCACCAAGCGCCAGATCATCGTGCCGCGCAAGGGCGTGACCGAGCTGCAGCGCCTGCTGGAAGGCGGCGATCGCGCGCTGGAACTGGAGGTGGGCCGCAGCCACGTGCGCGTGAAGCGCGACGATGTGACCTTCACTTCCAAGCTGATCGATGGCCGCTTCCCGGATTATGAGGCGGTGATTCCGATCGGCGCGGACCGTGAGGTCAAGGTGGACCGCGAGGCGTTGCGCGCATCGCTGCAGCGTGCGGCCATCTTGTCCAACGAGAAGTACCGCGGCGTTCGTGTCGAGGTCTCGCCGGGCCAGTTGAAGATCAGCGCCCACAACCCTGAGCAGGAAGAGGCGCAGGAAGAAATCGAGGCCGACACCAAGGTGTCCGACCTGGCAATCGGCTTCAATGTGAACTACTTGCTGGATGCGCTGTCTGCCCTGCGCGACGAGCACATCGTCATCCAGCTGCGCGATGCGAACTCGTCGGCACTGGTGCGTGAGGCAAGCAGCGAGAAGTCGCGGCATGTGGTGATGCCGCTGCGCCTCTGACGCGTGTTCCACGTGGAACTGAAGGGCCCGGGATCAAACCCGGGCCTTTTTCTTTTCGGCTGCCCCTTACCGCTTTAGAAGTAGATATAAATCAAGAGCTATGTGGTGCTTGGTAGGGCAAATTTCGTTGGAAAACCCATTAAGTGCATGATTTTTATGGAGAAAGTGGCATGGAAACCCCCTTAAAAAGTGGGCCTGAGGGTTGGGGATGGGCTGTGGACAGGTCTCCGCGCCGGGCGATTCGGTTGCTTTGTCCACAAGCTGTCCCCATGTTTGGCCAAGATCACGAAAAAGCGTCGGTCTCCCCTATGCTCGGCTCTCGCGTCTCGCCCTGCCTGTTTCAGCCGAACATTCCCCCATGTTGATCAGTCGAATCTCGCTCCATCGCTTCCGACGTTTCGACAGCGTGGAATGGCGACCCGGCCCGGGCTTGAACCTGGTAGTGGGAGAAAATGGGGCCGGCAAGACCAGCCTGCTGGAGGCCCTTCATCTGATGGCTTACGGCCGCAGCTTTCGGGGGCGCGTTCGCGACGGTCTCGTGCGCCAGGGCGCGGAAGACCTGGAAGTGTTCGTCGAATGGCTGGAGCACGGCGACCCTGCCCTGACCCGGAAGCGTCGCGCTGGCTTGCGTCACAGCGGCCAGGCGTGGAAGGGGAGGCTCGATGGCCAGGACGTGCAGCAGCTGGGCAATCTATGTGCCGCTATCGCCGTGGTGACATTCGAGCCGGGTAGCCATGCATTGATCAGTGGCGGCGGAGAGTCACGGCGCCGTTTCATGGATTGGGCGCTGTTCCACGTGGAACCGGATTTTCTCCCTCTTTGGCGGCGCTATTCGCGTGCATTGAAGCAACGCAATGCGCTGCTGAAGCAAGGGGGGAGCGGCGCCACGCTCGACGCGTGGGACCGGGAGCTGGGCGAATCAGGCGAGCTGCTGACCCTGCGGCGCCGTGCCTACCTGGAACGCTTGCAGGACAAGGCCATCCCACTGGCCGCGGATATCGCCCCGTCCCTCGGCATGGCCGCACTCGCCTTCCAGCCCGGCTGGCGCCGGCATGAAGTACCGCTTGCCGACGCGCTATTGCTGTCCCGCGAGCGGGACCGGCAGTACGGTTACACCTCCGTCGGGCCGCACCGCGCGGATTGGCAACCCGAATTCGATGGGCTTCCCGGTCCTCAAGCCCTCTCCCGTGGGCAGGCAAAGCTCACCGCCCTGGCTTGCCTCCTGGCGCAGGCGGAAGACTTCGCCGACCAACGCGGCGAATGGCCGGTCATCGCGCTGGACGACCTGGCGTCCGAGCTGGATCGCCAGCACCAGCATCGCATCCTGGCGCGGCTGCTCGACGGGCACGCCCAGGTCCTGATTACGGTCACGGAGGCGCCCACGCTGCTGGAGGCGTGGAGCCCCGCCCGGTTCCACGTGGAACACGGAGCCATCTCCCCCGCCGAATGAATGGGGAGTTGGCTATTCACCCGGTCCGGGCCCGCAAGGCCTGGCTGCTATAATTCACCCGCTATCCCCCTATTCCGGAGTGGCGCGCTCCCCGCGCCGCCCGCGCAGTGGAGCCTACGGCCAAGCGCATGACCGACGAACAGAACACCCCCGCCAACAATGGCAACTACGACGCCAACAGCATCACGGCCCTGGAAGGGCTGGAGGCTGTCCGCAAGCGTCCCGGCATGTACATCGGCGACGTCCACGACGGCACCGGTCTGCACCACATGGTGTTCGAGGTCGTCGACAACTCCATCGACGAAGCGTTGGCCGGCCACGCCGACAACGTGTCAGTGACGATCCACGCAGACGGTTCGGTTTCGGTCTCGGACAACGGCCGCGGTATCCCCGTGGGCAAGCACGAGCAGATGAGCCGGAAGCTGGACCGCGAGGTTTCCGCAGCCGAGGTCGTCATGACCGTGCTGCACGCGGGCGGCAAGTTCGACGACAACAGCTACAAGGTGTCCGGCGGCCTGCACGGCGTGGGCGTCAGTGTGGTCAACGCGCTGTCGGAGAAGCTGCTGCTGGATATCTTCCAGGGCGGTTTCCACTACCAGCAGGAATACAGCAACGGCGCGGCGGTCACCCCGCTCAAGCAGCTGCAAGCCAGCAGCAAGCGCGGCACCACCGTGCGCTTCTGGCCGTCGGTGAAGGCGTTCAACAACAACGTCGAATTCCACTACGAGATCCTGGCGCGTCGCCTGCGCGAGCTGTCGTTCCTCAATTCGGGCGTCAAGATCATCCTGGTGGACGAGCGCGGCGAAGGCCGTCGCGACGATTTCCACTACGAAGGCGGCATCCGCAGCTTCGTGGAGCATCTGGCGCAGTTGAAGAACCCGCTGCATCCGAACGTCATCGCGGTCAGCGGCGAGCACAACGGCATCACCGTCGAAGTGGCGCTGCAGTGGACCGACTCCTACCAGGAGACGATGTACTGCTTCACCAACAACATCCCGCAGAAGGACGGCGGCACGCACCTGGCCGGCTTCCGCGGCGCGCTGACGCGCGTGTTGAACAATTACATCGAGCAGAACGGCATTGCCAAGCAGGCCAAGATCACCCTGACCGGCGATGACATGCGCGAAGGCATGATCGCCGTGCTGTCGGTGAAGGTGCCCGACCCGAGCTTCTCCTCGCAGACCAAGGAAAAGCTGGTCAGCTCCGATGTGCGTCCCGCAGTGGAAAACGCCTTCGGCGCGCGCCTGGAAGAATTCCTGCAGGAAAACCCGAACGAAGCCCGTGCCATCGCCGGCAAGATCGTCGATGCCGCGCGCGCGCGCGAGGCGGCCCGCAAGGCGCGCGACCTCACCCGTCGCAAGGGCGCGCTGGACATTGCCGGCCTGCCCGGCAAGCTGGCCGATTGCCAGGAAAAGGATCCGGCGCTGTCCGAGCTGTTCATCGTCGAGGGTGACTCGGCAGGCGGCTCGGCCAAGCAAGGCCGCAACCGCAAGAACCAAGCGGTGCTGCCGCTGCGCGGCAAGATCCTCAACGTGGAACGCGCCCGCTTCGATCGCATGCTCGCCAGCGCCGAGGTCGGCACGCTGATCACCGCGCTGGGCACCGGCATCGGCAAGGACGAGTACAACCCGGACAAGCTGCGCTACCACCGCATCATCATCATGACCGACGCCGACGTCGACGGTTCGCACATCCGGACTCTGCTGCTGACGTTCTTCTACCGCCAGATGCCGGAGCTGATCGAACGCGGCCACGTCTACATCGGCCTGCCGCCGCTGTACAAGCTCAAGCAGGGCAAGAGCGAGCTGTACCTGAAGGACGATGCGGCACTCAATGTGTACCTCGCCAACAGCGCGGTGGAAGGTGCCTCGCTGGTGCCGGCGGCCGGCGAGCCGGCCATCGAGGGCGTGGCGCTGGAGAAGCTGCTGCTCGCGTATGCCAACGCGAAAGAAGCCATCGCCCGCAATGCGCATCGCTACGACACGCGCCTGCTCGATGCGTTGATCGACTACGCGCCGATGGACCTGGAGCACCTGCGCAATCCCGCGCCGGGCCAGGGCCTGGAAGCGCTGGCCAACAGCCTCAACCAGGGCAGCCTGGGCACGCCGCGCTACGTGATCACCCTGCAGGAGCCGAACGACCAGCGCCCGGCCGCGCTCGAAGTCGTGCGCCGCCACATGGGCGAGGAAGCGCGCATCTTCATTCCGCTGTCGGCGTTCGAGAGTGGCGAGCTGCGTCCGCTCAACGAGGCGGCCAAGCTGTTCCATGGCCTGATCCGCGAAGGCGCGCAGATCGTGCGCGGCAACAAGGCGCAGCCGGTGGAATCGTTCGCGCAGGCGCAAGCCTGGTTGCTGGACGAGGCCAAGAAGGGCCGGCAGATCCAGCGCTTCAAGGGCCTGGGCGAAATGAACCCCGAGCAGCTGTGGGAAACCACGGTCAATCCGGATACGCGCCGCATGCTGCAGGTTCGCATCGAAGACGCCGTGGCCGCCGACCAGATCTTCAGCACGCTGATGGGCGACGTGGTCGAGCCGCGCCGCGACTTCATCGAGGACAACGCGCTCAAGGTCGCCAACCTCGATATCTGACATCATCGGTGCAGCCGCCGCATCGGGGAGCGATGCGGCGGCCATCATCCCGCCGCGCAGGAAAGCGATGAACGATCTTCCCGTGTCCCCGCCGCCTGCCGCGGAGGGGCTGTCCGTGCATGCACCGGCCGCGCCCACCGCTGACCGCGCGCCCGTCCTCAACTTCTTCCTCGATGCCCTAATCGCCCTGGTGATCCTGCTGCTGGTCAGCATCGCCGCCGGGATGGCCTGGGGCGTGTTGCGCGGCTTCCAGCTGGTGTTCGAGGCGCGCGCCCGCGGCGTGGAGATCGATCCTTCGCAAGTCGCGCACCAGCTCGGCCAGCCCGGCGCGATGGCGCAGCTGTTGATGGCCCTGGTCAGCACCGGCACCGCGGCGCTGGTGGTGTACTTCTGGCGCCGCCGGGCCAGCCGTGCCGAACGGCAGCAATCCTGGGCCGCGCTGCGTGTCCCGCGCACATGGGGCCTGGCGAGCCTGGTCGCGGTGGGCGTGTTCTGCTTCAGCACCGCTACCGGCATGCTGGCCGAGCGCCTCGACATCAAGCCGGTGCCGACCAACCTTTCGCTGATGAGCGACCTGCTCGCGCAATGGCCGTGGTCGGCGGTGGTCTTCGCCGTGCTGCTGGCACCGGCGTACGAGGAATTGCTGTTCCGCCGCGTGTTGTTCGGGCGCCTGCTGGCCGCCGGCCGGCCGGTGCTGGGCATCGTGCTGAGCAGCGTGGCGTTCGCGTTGCTGCACGAAATCCCGGGCCTCAGCGGCAATGGCGTGCTGGCGATCTGCCAGCTGTGGCTGGTCTACGGCAGCATGGGGGCCGCCTTCGCCTGGCTGTACTGGCGCACCGGCTCGCTGTGGGCGGCGATCTTCGCCCACGGCCTCAACAATGCCATCGCCATCGCGGCGCTGTACTGGTTCGGTTTGCAGTAGTTTGCTTGACGAAAAGTTAAGCCGGGCCTGCCAGAATTCCTCCGAACCCCCGGGGGATCCACATGAAGAAACTCGTGACATTGGGCGTCGCCGCCGCACTGACGTTGTCGGCCTGCGCCACCACCACCTCGCCGACCGGGCGCAAGCAGATGGTCGGCGGCGTATCGCAGCAGCAGCTCGACCAGCTGGGTGCGCAGGCGTTCGCCGAAACCAAGTCCAAGGAAAAGATCAGCAGCGACGGCAAGCAGATCGCGTACGTGAAGTGCGTGGTCAATGCACTGGTGGCGCAGCTGCCGCCGCAATGGCGCAACACCGCGTGGGAAACCGCGGTCTTCGTTGACGACGAGCCCAACGCATTCGCGCTGCCGGGCGGCAAGGTCGGCGTCAACACCGGCATCTTCAAGGTCGCCAAGACCCAGGACCAGCTCGCCGCGGTGCTGGGGCACGAAATCGGCCATGTCATCTCGCGCCACCACGAGGAACGCATCACCCGCCAGCTGGGGGCGCAGACCGGGTTGTCGGTGATCGGGGCGCTGGCCGGCGCGGCCTATGGCGGCAATGCCGCCAGCGCGGTCAACCAGATCGGCGGCATGACCGCGCAGACCGCCTTCCTGCTGCCCGGCTCGCGTACCCAGGAGAGCGAGGCCGACATCGTGGGCCAACGCCTGATGGCCGATGCCGGCTTCGATCCCTCACAAGCGGTCAACCTGTGGCAGAACATGATGGCTGCGAGCGGAGCGCGTTCGCCGCAGTGGCTGTCCACGCACCCGGACCCCGCCAACCGGATCAGAGAACTGCAGCGGGATGCGCCGTCCTTGATGCCGGTCTATGAACAGGCCAAGCGCGAGGGCAGAAATCCCCGCTGCGGCTAGACGGTGGCGTATTGCTGCACCCCAGCATGGAAAGCGTTTTCTGTGCGTGAAAGTTTCTGCTAAGTTTGCCGGCTCGTTTTCTTGTACGGCCAGCGTTTCCTTCCAGCATCGCCCTGGCGATGCCCGACCGAGGTGATCATGAAACAGCCCTATCGCAACAAAGCTCTGCTGACCCTGCTCATTGCCGCTGCCTTGGGCGGTGCCGTTGTCACGGATGCGATGGCGCAATCGGATTCCGGTCGCAAGAATTCCCGCTCGGCGAAGGCCGAAGTGCTGTTCCCGAACGCCACGCGCGAGGAGCCGAAGGAAAAGACCTCGGCCAAGCTGGGCAGCAAGCTGCAGAAGCTGGTCGATGCCTTCAACAAGGGTGACGACTACGCCGCGGTGCGCGCCCAGGCTGACGAGATCCTGGCCAACCCGGCCGCGAACAACGCCGACAAGTCCATTGCCGCGCAGCTCGCCGCGCAGTCCGCCTACAACCTGGACGACACCGCCGGCGCGAAGACCTACCTGCAGCAGGCCATTACGCTCAACGGCCTGGACAACAACGGCCACTACCAGTCGATGCTAATGCTGGCCCAGCTGCAGTTGCAGGACAACCAGTACACCGAAGGCCTGGCCACGCTGGACAAGTATCTGGCCGAGACCAAGTCGCAGAAGCCGGAAGACCTGATCCTCAAGGGCCAGGCGCTGTACCAGGCCGAGCGCTACCAGGAAGCGATCCCGGTGCTGAAGCAGGCCATCGCCGCCTCGCCGGAGCCGAAGGACAACTGGAACCAGCTGCTGATGGCCGCCTATGCGGAAGCCGGCCAGACCGGCGAGGCCGTGGCCTCGGCCGAACAGCTGGCCGCCAAGAACCCGAACGACAAGAAGGCCCAGCTCAATCTGGCCAGCATGTACATGCAGGCCGACCAGATGGACAAGGCCGCCGCGGTCATGGACAAGCTGCGCGCCAGCGGCCAGTTGACCGACGAGCGCGAGTACAAGCAGCTGTACTCGATCTACGCGAACACGGACAACAAGGAAAAGGACGTCATCGCGGTCATCAACGAGGGTATCTCCAAGGGCATCCTCAAGCCGGACTACCAGACCTACCTGGCGCTGGCACAGTCGTACTACTACACCGACCAGCTGCCGCAGGCGATCGAGAACTGGCAGAAGGCCGCTCCCCTCTCCAAGGACGGCGAGACCTACCTGAACCTGGCCAAGGTCCTCAAGAACGAGGGGCGTACCGCCGAAGCCAAGCAGGCGGCCCAGCAGGCGCTGGCCAAGGGCGTGAAGAAGCCCGACGACGCCAAGAAGATCATCAACGGCAAGTAAGGTCGCAAAAAAACGCCCAGGTCCCTGTGTATAAGTGGTTACAGGGCCCGGGATTGGTATAAGCTTGGAGGTTCCTGCGGTGTCAGAGCCGCCCGATCAGGGGATCACGCCAGTGGTCCAGGCCCCCACAGATAGAGTCATTGGCGCATGACGGAACAATATGTTGTCCACAGGTATGACCAGGATACCGGGAACCAGGGTTTGAGCTGGCCCCGTATCGTTGGTATTGCCTTCGTAATCGCTTTGCATCTGGCTGCCCTGATGCTGCTGCTGATTCCCGCCGTCGCGCCCAAGGCCGTCGCCGAGAAGGAGCGCAACGTCATGGTGACGATCGTCGACGCTCCGCCGCCGCCGCCACCCCCGCCGCCGCCGCCGCCGCCGCAGGACAAGCCGCCGCCGCCGGTGAAGAACCTGGCGCCGCCGCGTCCGTCGCCGGTG
Organism: Stenotrophomonas sp. HITSZ_GD; assembly: GCF_029543105.1. GTDB lineage: Bacteria > Pseudomonadota > Gammaproteobacteria > Xanthomonadales > Xanthomonadaceae > Stenotrophomonas_A. The sequence continues at coordinate 337,839 of NZ_JARQXB010000001.1, read as the reverse complement.
CCGCCGCCGCCGGAAGCTCCGGTGGTCGACGTGCCGGAACCGCGCCCGTCGGACATCGTGACGCCGCCGTCGCCGCCGTCGCCGCCGCAGCCGTCTCAGGACATCGGCGCCAGCGTGGACATCTCGTCCAAGAACATGAATCCGCCCAAGTACCCGCCGGCCGCGTTCCGTGCAGGCGTGCAGGGTGAAGTGATCCTGATCGTGGACGTCGACGCGAGCGGCAACGTGACCAACGTGGCCGTCGAGAAGTCGAGCCGCAACCGCGATCTGGACCGTGCGGCCATGGATGCCGCCCGCAAGTGGCGCTTCAACCCGTCCGTCGTGAACGGGCAGAAGACTGCCGGCCGTGTCCGCGTGCCGGTCAACTTCGCGCTCAATTGATTGTCAGGGCCGGGCCTCCGGCCCGGTTCCCACTGTCGTTCTTAGCACCACCCTTCATCACCACACACAACAAAGGTAAGCGTCATGCTGCAGGATCTCTTCATCGCCGCCGCTGCCGGGGGCTCCAACCCGTCGGCTGCCCTCTCGCAGATGGGCTTTGAGCACCTGATCGGGGAAATGACCTCGCATCCGGGTGACTTCGCCGTCTCCTGGGTCGTTCTGGTGACCCTGATCGCCATGTCGGCCATGTCCTGGTACTGGACCGTCATCAACATCTTCCGTTCGGTCCGCCTGAAGAGCGCCGCCGATCGCGTGACCAGCCTGTTCTGGGAAGCCCCGAACGCGCAGGAAGCCATCCGTGCGATGGAAGAGCAGCCGGCTTCCGAGCCGTTCTCGAAGATCGCCCTGGACGCCGCCCAGGCTGCCGCCCACCACCAGCGCGCCGAAGGCAGCAACACCGGCCTGGGCGAGAACCTGAGCCGCTCGGAGTTCGTGGACCGCGCCCTGCGCCAGGCCGTGACCCGCGAGAGCACCCGCCTGCAGTCGGGCATGACCCTGCTGGCCACCGTCGGTGCGACCGCGCCGTTCGTCGGTCTGCTCGGCACCGTGTGGGGCATCTACGGCGCGCTGATCAAGATCGGTGCGACCGGTTCGGCCTCGATCGACGCCGTTGCCGGCCCGGTGGGTGAGGCGCTGATCATGACCGCCATCGGTCTGTTCGTCGCGATCCCGGCCGTGTTCGCCTTCAACTTCTTCTCGAAGGTCAACAGCTCGGTCATCGCGAAGTTCGATTCGTTCGCCCACGACCTGCACGACTTCTTCGCCACCGGTTCGCGCGTCAAGTAAGACGCGCCCCCGGGCATCGAACAAAGTCACCGCAACCGATTTAGACGGAGCCTGTTATGGCCTTCAGTAGTGGAAACAGCGGCGGCCCGATGGCCGACATCAACGTCACGCCCCTCGTGGACGTGATGCTGGTGCTGCTGATCATCTTCATCATCACGGCCCCGCTGATGTCCCACAAGGTCAAGGTGGAGCTGCCCGAGGCGAACCTGGCGCAGAAGCCGGACGAGCAGAACGAGCGCAAGGGCCCGATCACGCTGGCGGTCAAGGAAGACGGTTCGCTGTATTGGAACGACGAGCCGATCAGCAAGGAAAGCCTGGAATCGCGCCTGTCCACCGCCGCCCAGCAGACCCCCCAGCCGCCGATCAACCTGCGTGGTGACAAGACCACCAAGATGAGCACGATCAACGAGATCACCAAGATCGCGCAGAATCAGGGCATGCTGGACATCGGCTTCGTCGCGACCAAAGAGAAGGGGCAGTAAGCCATGGCTTTTTCAAGTGGTAGCGGCCGCGGCCCGATGGCCGACATCAACGTCACGCCCCTCGTGGACGTGATGCTGGTGCTGCTGATCATCTTCATCGTCACCGCGCCGATCATGACGTACCCGATCGCCGTGGATCTTCCGCAGCGCGTGCTCAACCCGCCGCCGGAGAACGTGGAACCGCCGCCGCCGATCGAACTGCGCATCGACGCCAGCAACCAGGTCTACTGGAACAACAGCCCGGTGGCGGTGAGCGAGCTGCAGCAGCGCATGGAGGAAGAGGTCCAGCGTGACCCGACCAACCAGCCGCAGCTGAAGATCGACGCCAACCCGGATTCCGAGTACGAGGTGATGGCCCGGGTGCTGGCCGCCGCCAAGAATGCTCAGATGAAGAAGATCGGCTTCGTCCAGTAAAGAAATACCGCAACACCGCAATACTCAGTCATGACGCGACTGGAAACGCCACCGGAGACGGTGGCGTTTTTTTATGCGTGATGCGGTGCCGAATCTGTGTGCCGATGCCCGCGCTTCAACTGCGGGGCGCAAGGAGGTCCAGGTACGCGCGCACGGTGTGGTCCAGGCCGTCGTAAAGCGCCTCGCCGATCAATGCGTGGCCGATCGACACTTCCAGCACTTCCGGCACGGTGGCCACGAACGCGCCGAGGTTGGCCTGCGACAAGTCGTGCCCGGCGTTGACGCCCAGTCCCAGCGCCTGCGCGCGACGTGCGGTATCGGCGAACAAGGCCAGCGCTTCGTCGGGCGTTCCGTTGGCGAATGCCTCCGCGTAAGGCCCGGTATACAGCTCGACCCGGTGCGCGCCGATGCGCGCCGCCTCCGCCAAGCCGGGACAGCCGGGGTCCACGAACAGACTCACCCGGCAGCCGATCTCCCGCAGCTCGGCGATCAGCGGCGCGAGCCGTTCGGCATCGCGGCCGAAGTCGAAGCCGTGGTCGGAAGTGAGCTGCCCATCGCCGTCGGGCACCAGCGTCGCCTGGGCCGGCCGGGTTTGCCGGCACAACGCAACGAAACCCGGATAGCCTTCGCGTGGCGGCGCGAACGGATTGCCCTCGATGTTGAACTCGACCCCGCGGCGGCGGGTCAGCGCCGACAGCGCGTAGACGTCGTCGGCGCGGATGTGCCGCTGGTCCGGGCGCGGATGCACGGTGATGCCGTGCGCGCCGGCGTCCAGGCAGGCTACCGCGGCGCGCACGACGTCCGGGTCCTGACCGCCGCGCGAGTTGCGCAGCACGGCGATCTTGTTGACGTTGACCGACAGCAGGGTGGGCACGCGCGCCTCAGGCGTCGGAAGGCGGCTGTTCGGCCGCGGCCGCCTTGCGCGCGGCGGCGAGGGTACGCAGGCGGTGCAGTTCGACCGGGTCCACGATATGCCCGGCCTCCTCCGCCTCGCCCATGCGCGAGACGTACCAGCCGCGCGCCCACGCCATCATCAGGGCGAGCGCGGCCAACAGGGAAAGCACCAGCAGCCACATGTAGGGCGTGCTGAACGCCAGGATCAGCGCACCCAGCGCCAGGAGCAGGAACAACCAATGCATGACGATCTCCCCAATAGTCCGGCGCAGTGTAGCGCCGCCTCCGGCCCCGGTTCCACGTGGGCCGGTCACGCAGCGGGGTTAGAGCAACGGCGAGGTAAGCCGTGCGACCGCCTCCGGCACCCGTGAGCGCCACAGGGGCCGGTGCCGGTTGAACTGCACCTCGCGGGCGGTGGCCATCTCCTGCGCCAGGTACTCGGCCAGCTGGCCGGTGAGCCGCTTGTCGCGGTACATCATCGACAACTCGAAGTTGAGGCGGAAGCTGCGGTTGTCGAAGTTGGCGCTGCCCACGATGCACAGCGCATCGTCGGCGACGAGCGCCTTGGTATGCAGCATGCGCGGGCCGTACTCGAAGATCCGCACCCCGGCCTCCAGCAGCTCGTCGAAATACGAGCGTGCGGCCCAGGTCACCAGCCGCGAATCGCTCATGGTGGGCACCAGCAGCCGGGTGTCGAGGCCCCCCAGCGCGGCCGAGGTCAGCGCCATGCGCGCGGCCTCGCCCGGGACGAAGTACGGCGTCACCAGCCACACCCGCTCTCGGGCCTCGTGGATGGCGCCCACGTGCAGGCGGTGGATCGTCTCCCAGGAAGAATCCGGGCCGGAGACCAGCACCTGCGCCTCGATGTGGCCATCGGCCCGCCCGGGCGTATCGCGCGGCCACAGCTCCTGCCCCTCGAATGCCGGCCGTCCCTGCCCCGTCGCGTAGATCCAGTCCTCGATGAAGACCAGCTGCAGGTTGCGCACCACGTGGCCTTCCACCCGCATGTGCAGGTCGCGGTAGGCGTCGGAGCGGATGCGCTCGTCTTCCTCGTCGGTGATGTTGATGCCGCCCGTGAAGGCCAGCCGGCCGTCGACGACGACCAGCTTGCGGTGCGTGCGCATGTTCACCCACGGCCGCTTGAACGGCTTGAGCAGCTGGGTGGGGTGGAACCAGGCGGTCTCGCCCCCCGCGTCGCGCAGGGGCCGCAGGAAGCTTTGGCGCACGTGCGAGGAGCCCACCGCATCGAGCAGCAGGCGCACCTTCACCCCGGCCCGCGCGCGCTCGATCAGGGCGTCGCGCAGCGCGGTGCCGACCTGGTCGGGATTGAAGATGTAGTACTCCAGGTGGATATGGTCGCGCGCGCCGGCCACCGCGGCGAGGATGGCCTCGTAGGTCGCGCCGCCGTCGATCAGCCATTCCACCGCGGTCGCCGAGGAGGGCGGGATGCCGCAGGTCGCCTGCGCCACCTTGGCCAGCTCGGTGCAGTCCGCGTCCGGCGGGCACACGGTGCTGTAGTGCTCCATGCCCGATCGCGAGCGCCCGCGGCGCAACCGCTGCCGCTTCACCTTCTGCGGGCCGAGCAGGTAATAGATCAACAGACCCAGATAGGGCAACGCCGCCAGCGAGAGCACCCAGCTCAGGGTCGCCGCCGGCTCGCGTTTCTGCAGCACGATCCACGCCACGATCCACAGCAGGTAGGCGAAGTAGGCGGCGGTAAGGTAGGCCTTGAGGTGGGGAATGCCATGAATCCATTCCCAGGCCGAGTTCAGGGTGGCGAGCATGCCGCGATCATAAGGGAGCACCTGAACCAGCAGGTATCGTCAACGCGCGGTCGCCGGCGATGAGATCGACGCGGCGTAAGCTCGCGCCCCATGACGCAAGCGATCAAGGGCCGCGGCTCGCGGACCCACCTGGCCGGCCGGTTCGAGATCACCACCGCCGAGGCGGTGGACGACGGCTGGCACCCGGACGAGGCCGAGGAGTTCGCCGTACCCTCGCTGCGTACCACCGTCACCGAGGAGACCGCGCGCAGCATCATCAGCCGCAACCAGTCCCCGGACATCTCGTTCTCGCAATCGGCCAATCCCTACCGTGGGTGCGAACACGGTTGCAGCTACTGCTTCGCCCGCCCGAGCCACGCCTACCTCAACCTCTCGCCCGGGCTGGATTTCGAAACCCGCCTGTTCGCCAAGACCAATGCACCCGAGCTGTTGCGGCGCGAGCTCTCCCGGCCCGGCTACGTGCCCAGCCCGATCGCCCTGGGCATCAACACCGATGCCTACCAGCCCATCGAACGCCGGCTGGAAGTGACCCGGCGGATGATCGAGGTGCTGTGGGAGGCCCGGCATCCGTTCACCCTCATCACCAAGAACGCGCTGGTCACCCGCGATATCGACCTGCTTGCCCCGCTCGCCGCCGAACGGCTGGTCAACGTCTATTTCTCGATCACCACGCTGGATTCCCACCTGTCGGCGAAGCTGGAACCGCGCGCCGCTGCTCCGCACGCCCGGCTGCGCGCGATGGCCAAGCTGCACGAGGCCGGCGTACCGGTCGGGGTGATGGCCGCGCCGGTGATTCCCTGGATCAACGACCACGAGCTGGAAGCCATCCTCGAAGCGGCGGCGGGCGCCGGTGCCCGCGCAGCCGGCTACACCTTGCTGCGCCTGCCACACGAAGTGGCGCCCCTGTTCCGCGATTGGCTGCAGGCCCACTACCCCGACCGCGCCGCGCATGTCATGAGCACGATCCAGCAACTGCGCGGCGGCAAGGATTACGACAGCCGCTTCGGCCAACGCTTCAGCGGCCAGGGCGTGTATGCCGACCTGTTGGCGCGCCGTTTCCAGCTGGCCTTGCGCCGTGCCGGCTTCGACCCACGCGGTGGCGACCCGCCGTTGGACATCACCCGCTTCCGCAGGCCCGCGCCGCCGGCTCCCCCGAAGAAGACCTCGCCACAAGGCGAGCTGTTCTGAGGCCCGGCCTCAGGCGCCGTACAACGCCTGCGCCGACTGGAACAGGATCCAGCTCGTCGCGATGAACTTGTCCCCGCCCTGGGGCCGGTTACCGCGATGCGTATGCGTGAACGCGGTAGGGGCGATCAGCAGGCTGCCCGTGCGTGGCTTCACCTTGCGCTGCTGGAACAGGAATTCGGTTTCGCCTTCCTCGAAGCCCTCGTTGAGGTACAGCGTCCATAGCACGTGGCGATGCAGCGTTTCGGCGCCCGCATCGCGCGGATAAAGCTCGCAGTGCCAGTAGGGATAGCCGCCCTCGCCGGCCGCGTACCACTGCAGGTTGATCGCTCCCGGCCGCAGGCAGGTGCGCGCCAGTTCGGTCAAGGCCGCATCGCCCATGCCCTGCAGGTCTTCGGGTTGCAGCCGCCGCAACGTGCCGTCGGTGTCGGGAATCTGCAGCATCAGCGGCGCCACCAACGCTTGCGGGTAGCGTCGCAGGTAACGCAGCAGGCCGCCCAGCACCGCGTGCTGGATCTTCGCCTCCAGCTCCGCCCAATCGGGCAGGCCGCTGATACGCAGGTCCTGGCTGCGCTTGAGTTCCGGATACAGGCCGCCGCCTATCCGCCCCGCGCTCAGCCGGTCGCTGTCGCGCAGGCGCTGCACGATGGCCGCGCAGGTCGGCGCATCCAGCGCGTCGTCATAGACCTCGATGAAATCCACGGGTGCGTCCATGTGCCACACCATAGCAATCCCGCCTCACGCGCGCAGCCGGACGCGCGACAATGCACCGTGCCCGCCGCCCTTGCCCCACGATGATCCGCACGCTCTACCTTGCCGGCCCCGATGTGTTCCGTCCCGATGCGCGGGCGCGCGGCGCCGCACTCAAGCAGGATTGCGCCGCGTTTGGCTTCGAAGGCCTGTTTCCGCTGGACCAGAACGTGCCGCCGGATATCCGCGAGCCGGCCGCGCAGGCCACGTGGATCTACCACGCCAACATCGCCCTGATCGAACGCGCGGAAGCGCTGCTCGCCAACCTGGATTTCTTCCGCGGCCCCGAGCCGGATAGTGGCACCTGCTTCGAGGTGGGCTATGCCGTGGCCAAGGGCAAGCCGGTATACGGCTATCTTCCCGAACACGGCAGTTTCGCCGAGCGCATCCGCCTGCGGCACCCCGAAGCGATCGGTCCGGAGGGCGTGCTCGATGCGCGCGGATGGAGCTTGGAGGAATTCGGCCTGCCGTTGAACCTGATGTTGTCGGTGCCCGCGCCCCTGGTGGTCGGCGATGCCCTCGCCGCCCTCGCACGCTTGCGGCGCGAGCAGGACGCCGTCGTTGGCTGACGCGCAAAAAACAAAGCCCCGCGGGAGCGGGGCTTTGCCTGTCACGATGCAGCTTCGATCAGAACTTGAAGTTCGCCGAAGCGGCCAGCACGTCGCCCGACACCTCGTAGGTACCGGTGATCACGCTGTTGGTCTGCGAGGTCGAACGGATGTTCGGGTCGCTGGTGAACAGGTGGGTGTAACCGAAGCTGTACTCGGCGTTGGCCGACGGCGCCCAGGTCAGGCCCAGCGAAACCCACTTGCGGGAGGTATCCGGCACGCGGACGTCGCGGTGCGCGTCCGTGGTCGGGGTCTGGTCGTAGGCCAGGCCGCCGCGCAGGGTCAGGGTGTCGCTCACGCGGTAGTCCGCACCGATCGAGGCGAAGGTGGTGTCGCGGTAGTAGAACGGCAGCACGCTGTCGGCCTGGTTCGACGCGTAGTCGACCGTCACCTTGTCGAACTTGCTCCATGCCGTGCGGGTCACGTCCGCCATCACCGACCACTGGTCGTTGAACTTGTGGGTGAAGCTGGCGGTGGCGCTGGCCGGCAGGGTGATCGTGGCGCGGCCCTTGGTGTCGACATACTGGCCCGGCGCGGCGACGCCCAGCACGGCGGCGGCGTTGCCCGGCACGGTGAAGTCGGCGGTGCCGTTGGTGATCTTGTGCTCGACCTCGGAGCGGTAGCTGAAGCCGATATGGGTGTTCTCATCGATCGAGAACAGGCCACCCAGCGTGAAGCCGACCGCGGTGTTGTCGCCCTTGATGCGCAGCGAACCATCGGCGCTGCCCGGCGCGAAGCCCGGCACGCGCTGCGCGTACAGCGCGGTGCCGAAGTCGATGGCATTGCTCAGGTCCACGTCCAGGCGCTCGCCGAACACCGACGCGCCGAAGGACACGTACGGATTGACGTCGTAGGAGAAGGCCAGGTTCAGGTCGATCGCCTGCAGCTCGGTCTTCAGGCCGTTGTAGCGGCCAACCCAGTCGCGGTCGTATTCGGTCTTGAAGCCGAACGGCACGGTGACCGAGGCACCGAAGTGCATGTTGTCGTTCTCGCCGAACGGCAGGTGGTAGTACATCGCCGGAACCGGGGCGATCATGCCGGCGTCGCCGCCGTCACCGCCGTTGACCGGGGTACCGGTGCCCGGGCCGGTCGGGCCCACGTAGCGCGCGCTGCCGTCGAACTCGGCCGAGAAGCTGATCGCGCTGACGTCGGCCTGGAACTGCTGGCCGTCCAGCTGGCGCATGCCGGCCGGGTTGACGGCGATGATGGAAGCATCGCCCTCGGCGCTGCCGGAACCGGCAAACGCGCGGCCCAGGCCCTTGGCGCTGTTTTCCTTCAGCTGGAAGGCGGCACCCTGTGCCTGGCCGAACGCGAGCACGCCGGCGATACCGACGGCGAGCGCGGTGACGCGGCTGATGTTGGAAACGTTGGTCATACTTGTATCTCTCCGGAAAGACTTTGTAATTGTCTGTAAAGCGCCTGCATCCGCGCAGCCTGCATGGGGCTTGCGGATGCGCCGGAGACCCCTCCCGGACATACGACGCCGTATGCAGTATACCCATCAGGGTTAACCTAACAATAACGACTTTCGATGAATGGCGGCCATTTCTTCGGGATGGGTTCATGCCCGTGAAACCGCTATCTTGGCTCCCTGCGCCCCATGTTCATCTCCCTTCCCTCCCGCAAGAAACCCTCGCACCGCTGGGCGGTACCCCTGCTGTTCGCGGTGATATGGGCCGCGTTCCTGTGGTCCATCAGCCGGCCCGAAGAGGCGCGGGCCGGGTTGTGGCTGGACTGGGGCGCGCTGTCCCGGGGCCGGCCGGCCATGTCCGACTGGTGGGCCGCCCTGGAAGACGGCAGCGTGCTGCGGCTGTTCACCGCGCTGTTCCTGCACGCGGACTGGTCGCACCTGCTCGGCAACCTGGTGTTCCTGCTGATCTTCGGGCTCCCCGCCGAGCGCATCCTCGGGCCATGGCGCCTGCTGCTGCTGTTCCTGCTGGGCGGCGCGGCCGCGAACCTGGCCGCGATCTACACCCTCGGCCGGCCCGACCAGGTCATCATCGGCGCCTCCGGCGCGGTGTCGGCCCTGATCGGCAGCTACCTGGCGCTGTTCCCCGGCGCCAAGCTCGGCGTGGTGCTGCCGCTGGGGTTGTTCCTGGAGTTCATCCGCGTGCCCGCGCCGTTGCTGATTGGCGTGTGGGCGCTGCTGCAGGTGGTGTTCGCGCATATCGGCCCGGCATTCGGCATGGTCGCCTGGTCGGCGCATATCGCCGGCTTCCTGTTCGGCATCGGCTACGGGCTGTACGTGCGCGCGGCCATTGCGCGCCGCCTGCGCAAGCGTCACGGTTTCTGAGCGCGGTCCTATAATCGCGGGCATGTCCAAGGCGCTCTACAAAGTCACGTTCCTCAACCACGGCAAGGTCTACGAGCTGTACGCGCGGCACGTGGCCGGCAGCCACCTGTGGGGCTTCAACGAAATCGGCGAGCTGGTGTTCGACGTGCACGACGGCCTGGTGGTGGACCCCACCGAGGAACGCCTGCGCGAGGAGTTCGGCAACACGCGCAAGCTGCACCTGCCGATGCAGAGCATCGTGCGCATCGAGGAAGTGGAGAAGAAGGGCCAGTCGGCGATCCGCGACGCGGCTTCCGGCGAATCGGTGGTCACCCCGTTCCCGCTGCCCGGCAAGCCGCGCTAGCAGGGCAGCGATGCGCATCATCATTCCCGAGGACTACCAGCAGGCGGTACGCGGGCTGGACTGTTTCTCGCGGTTGCAAGGCCACGATGTCGTCGTCCTGGACCAGCCATTGCACGGCCTGGAACAGAACGCCGAGGCGCTGGCCGGGGCCGAGGCGCTGGTGCTGATCCGCGAACGCACGCAGGTGGACGCGGCCCTGCTCGCAGGGCTTCCCCAGTTGCGGCTCATCAGCCAGACCGGGCGCTTGTCTTCCAATATCGATATCGAGGCATGCACGCGCCACGGCGTGGCCGTGGCCGAGGGCAGCGGCTCGCCGGTCGCGCCAGCCGAGCTGGCGTGGGCGCTGGTGATGGCGGCCAGCCGCCGCTTGCGCGCCTATGGCGACGCGCTGCATGCCGGGCGTTGGCAGGCGACCGGCGATGCCCTGCTGGGGCGCGCGCTGCACGGGCGCACGCTGGGCATCTGGAGCTACGGCAAGATCGGGCGCCTGGTGGCCGGCTATGGCCGCGCGTTCGGCATGCGCGTGATGGTGTGGGGCGGCGAGGCCTCGTGCGCGCAGGCGCGCGCGGACGGCTTCGAGGTCGCGCGCAGCCGTGCGCACCTGTTCGCCGAAAGCGATGTGCTCTCGTTGCACCGCCGGCTGAGCGATGCAAGCCGGCACGAAGTGGGCGCCGCCGACCTGGCGTTGATGCGGCCGGATGCATTGCTGGTCAACACGAGCCGCGCCGAACTCATCGCGCCGGGCGCCCTGCTCGCCGCGTTGGACGCGGGAAGGCCGGGCATGGCCGCGCTGGACGTGTTCGAACACGAGCCGTTGCTCGATGCGAACGATCCCCTGCTGCGCCACCCGCGCATGCTGGCCACGCCGCACCTGGGTTACGTGGAGCGCGACAGCTACGAGCAATACTTCAGCGCCGCCTTCGACAACGTGCTCGCCTTCGCCGCGGGCACGCCGCGGCATATCGCCAATCCGCAGGTGCTGGAAGGCTGACGCCGACCGGGCACGCCCGCGCGGCGTGCCCGGGCCCGGACGCGGCGCTTACAGCGGGTCGGTTTTCTTTTCCGCGGGCACATCCGCCGGCAGCGCCGGTTTCGCGTCCAGCGGCTTGGCCGGTGCTTCCGGCTTGGCGGGCGGCGTGGTGCCGGTCTTCGCGGTGGGCTTCGCGGCCGCCTTGGGCTTGGCCCTGGCCTGCTCCGCCTTCGCGACCGAACCCGGATTCTTCAACTCGGCCAAGGCCGAGGCGATCGGCCCATCGCCGGGCAGCACGTCGCCGGCGCTGTAGCCTTCCGCCCCCTCGTCGTCACCATGCAGGTGGCCCGGCAGCGTCGCTTCGCTGTAGTCGGCCAGGCTGGCGGGCACGTCCGCGTCGGGGTCGCGCACCGGGGTGAGCACCACATCCGGCACGATGCCGCTGGCCTGGATCGAACGCCCGCTCGGCGTGTAGTAGCGCGCGGTGGTGAGCTTCACCGAATCGCCATTGTCCAGCGGCAGCACCGTTTGCACCGAGCCCTTGCCGAAGGTGCGGCTGCCGATCACCCGCGCGCGGTGGTTGTCGCGCAGTGCACCGGCCAGCACCTCCGAGGCGCTGGCCGAGCCGGCGTCCACCAGCACCACCACCGGCGCGCCACCCAGCGCGTCGCCCGGCGTGGCCTCGAACTTCGCATCGCTGATGGCGATGCGCCCGCGCGTGGTCACGATCACGCCCTTGTCGAGCAGATCGTCGGCCACCTGCACCGCGGAAGTGAGCAGGCCGCCCGGGTTGCTGCGCAGGTCCAGCACCAGCCCGCGCAGCTTGCCGCCGGACTTGGCCTTCAGCGCCTCCACCTGCTTGTGGAAATCGTTGCCGGTATCGGCCTGGAACGTGGCGATGCGCACGTAGCCATAGCCTGCCTCGAGCATGCGCGAACGCACGCTGGCCACGCGGATGGTCTCGCGCGTCACGGTGATGTCGAACGGCTTGTCGCGGCCGTCGCGCACGAGGGTCAGGGTCACCTTCGTGCCCGGCTTGCCGCGCAGCGGCTCCATCGCCTCGATGGTGGCGATGGGCTTGCCGTCGATGGCGATGATGGTGTCGCCGGCGCGGATGCCGGCGCGGGCGGCCGGCGTCTCGTCGATCGGCGAAATGACCTTCAGCGTGTTGTCCTTCTGCTGCAGCAGCTCCACGCCGATGCCGTCGTAGGCGCCGGTGGCCTGCTCGTCGAAGGCCTCCGCATCTTCCTTGTCGAAGTACGTGCTATGCGGGTCCAGGTCCAGCAGCAGGCCGCGGATGGCCGACTGCATGAGTTGCTTGTCATCGACCGGATCGACATAGGCCTGCTTCACCGCGTTGTACACGGCCACGTAGCGGCGAATTTCATCCAGCGGCACCTTGGAACTGGCCGACTCTTCCGCGTCCGGGTTGTCCGCCTCGGCGGCCGGCGCGTCGGCGGGCGGGGTGGCCTGCTGGGACCAGGCGGTGGCCGGCGCAAGCGCCAGGAGCAGAGCGGCGGACAGGACTACGCGCATGAAGCACTCCGAAACGGGGACAGGCCGCCGAAGGACGGCTGTCCGGATTATGCGCGAAGCGTCGTGGATTTCCCGTGGCCGCCGTGGGGCGGCCGCGCGGGTTCAGCGCCTCTGCAGCCAGGAACCCGGGTCCACCGGCTGCCCATTGCGGCGTAGCTCGAAGTACAGCGCCGGCACGCCCTGCCCGCCGGAATTGCCGACCTTGGCCACCGCCTCGCCACGCTTTACGGTGGCGCCGGCATCGCGCAGCAGGGTGTCGTTGTGGGCGTACAGGCTCATGTAGCCGTTGCCGTGATCGACGATGAGGATCATCCCGTAGCCGGTCATCCAGTCGGAGAACACCACCGTGCCATCGGCCACCGCGGTGATCGGCGTACCGGCCGGCGCGCCGATCAGCACGCCGTTGCTGGTGCGCCCATCCGGCAGGCGGCCGCCGTAGCGGGCCAGCAGGCTGCCCGAGACCGGCCAGCTCAACCCGCCGACCTTCGGCGCCGCGGCGCTGGCCACCACCTTCGGCGGCGTCTTGGAACCACGGCTGCCGCCGGCCTTGGCCTGCGCGGCGGCTTCGGCCGCGGCGCGGCGGGCGGCCTCCTTGCGCTCGGCCTCCGCCTTGGCGGCCGCCGCGCGCAGGTTCTTGAGCAGATCCTCCAGCGCCTTCGCGTCCTGGCCGATCGCCTTCTCGCGTTCGGCGCGATCCTTGTACTGGTCGTCCAGGTCGGCGACCAGCGCCGCGCGCTGGCGGCGTTCGTCGCCCAGGCTGCGCGATTGCGCCTGCTGCTGCTGGCGTGCCTGGTCCAGGGCCAGCCGCCGCTCCTCGATCTGCTTCTCCACCGCTTCCAGGCTGGCCAGGTCGCGGGTCAAGCCCTGGATCTGCTGCGCGCGCTCGCGCTGCACATAGCGGTGGTAGGCGAGCAGGCGGTTGGCATCGGCGACGTTGTCCTGCGACAGCATCAGCTTCAGCGGTGCGTTGTCGCCGATGCGGTAGGCCGCTTGCAGCAACGCGGCCAGCGTCGCGCGTTGCCCGGCCAGGCTGCGCTGCAGGTCGGCGCGGCGTGCCTGCAGGTCGGCCATGGCCTGCTGCTGCTCGCGCAGCGCCGATTCGGTCTGGCTCAGCGCCCGCGCGCTGCGCGCCACCTTCTCGTCGGCCTCACGCAGCTGCCGCGACGCTTCGCCCCGCTTGCCTTCCAGCTTGCGCCGTTCCTGGCCGATGCTGCGCAGTTCCTCGCGCATCTGCTGCAGCTTGCGTTCGGTCTCGCGCTGGCTCTGCGCCCACAGCGGCGTGGCCGTGCAGGCCACGGACACGCCCAGGGCAAGCGCCATCGCCCAGCGCGGGTGGGGGGGCGGACGGCGGGGCGGTCGCGGCGGCACGTTGGCCAAGCAGGAAGGTCCAGTGACTTCAGACAGATGCGCGATTGTAGCCAAGCGTGGTCCTATCGCTACGACACTGGCGCGCCCAAGAACCGGAGGTACGCATGAAGCTCCATCCATTGCCCGCCCTGCTCACCCTGTCCATGGCCCTGTCCGTGGCCAGCGGCGCGGCCTGGGCCCAGGAAGACATCAGCAAGGTCAACGGCCGCATCACCGCCGAGGCCGGGCGCCATTACGGCAGCCTGGAGACCGTCAACGGCGGCATCTCCATCGAGGACAACGCCACCACCGGTGATGCGGAAACCGTCAACGGCGGCATCACCGTCGGCAACGGCGCCCGTACCGGCGACCTGTCCACGGTCAACGGCCAGATCAGCCTGGGCCAGAAGGTCGTGGTCAGCGGCGGCATCGAGACCGTCAACGGCAGCGTGTTCGTCGATCGCGGCGGCCAGGTCAGCGGCGGCGTGGAAACGGTGAACGGCAGCATCGGCCTGGTCGGCGCGAACCTCGGCAAGGGCATCGAGACGGTCAACGGCGACATCACCGTCGGCGTCGGCTCGCACGTGGTCGGCGGCATCGAGGTCAAGAAGCCGAACTTCAACCTCTCGCTCAAGCCCTCGCGCAAGCCGCGCGTGATCATCGGCCCCAACGCGGTGGTCGAAGGCGCGCTGGATTTCGAGCGCGAGGTGAACCTCTACGTGCACCGCAGCGCCAAGATCGGCACCGTCTCCGGCGCCACCGCGCAGATCTTCGACACCGACGTCGCCCCGGCCGACCGCTGAGGCCCCAAACCGGCCGCCGAACCCCGGCGGCCGGCTTTGCGCACTAGAATCGGGCTCCCGCTTTCCCCGAGGGTGTCCGATGTCCCGCAAGATCCTGTTGTGCCTGGCCGCGGCCGCCGCGCTGGCCGCCTGCAAGCGCGCGCCCGAGCCGGCCGCGCCCGCCGAGGCGCCCGCCACCCAGGCACCTGCCACCCCGGCTGCCGCGCCGGCCAGTGACCACGTGTTCGCCAGCGGCATCAACGCCGCCGACTTCGGCGAGCTGGTCAAGCAGCTGTCCTCCGACGCCTTCGAAGGCCGTGGCCCCGGCACCGCCGGCGAGCAGAAGACCGTGGAATACATCCGCGACCAGATGCAGCGTATCGGCCTGCAGCCGGGCAACGGCGACAGCTGGTTCCAGGACGTGCCGATGGTGGAGACCACCGCCGACGAAAGCACCGTGCCCCGGCTGGTCGCCGGTGGGCAGACGCGCGAGCTGAAGTTCGGCAGCGACATCGTGGTGGGCACGCGCACCGGCCAGCCGGAAGTGAAGATCGACGGCAGCGAACTGGTGTTCGTCGGCTATGGCGTGGACGCGCCCGAGCAGAAGTGGAACGACTATGCCGGCCAGGACTGGAAGGGCAAGACGGTGGTGATGTTCGTCAACGACCCGGGCTTCCATACGAACGACGGCAAGCTGTTCGAAGGCAAGCGCATGACCTACTACGGGCGCTGGACCTACAAGTTCGAGGAAGCCGCGCGCAAGGGCGCCGCCGCCGCGCTGATCGTGCACGACGATGCCGGCGCCAGCTACGGCTGGGACGTGGTGCGCAATTCCTGGGCCGGCCCGCAGTACGACCTGCCGGCCAAGGACGATCCGGATCCGCGCCTGCCGGTGCAGGGCTGGATCTCGGCGGCCACCGCCAAGCAGCTGTTCGCCGACGCCGGGCTGGACCTGGCGCAGGCCTACAAGGACGCCAGCAAGCGCGGCTTCAAGCCTGTGCCGCTGAAGGCCACCTGGTCGGTGGACCTGAAGAGCAAGATCGAGGAGAAGCAGTCGCGCAACGTGGTGGGCGTGCTGCCGGGCAGCAGCCGGCCGGACGAGGCGGTGCTGTACATGGCGCACTGGGACCACCTGGGCAAGCACGAGGGCGAGCCGGGCGACAACATCTACAACGGCGCGGTGGACAACGCCACCGGCGTGGCCGGCATCCTCGAAGTGGCGGATGCCTTCGTGCACCAGACCCCGCCGCCGGCGCGCTCGGTGGTGTTCGTCGCGGTGACGTTGGAGGAATCGGGCCTGCTGGGCTCGAAGTACTACGTCGCCCATCCGACCTTCCCGCTGGACAAGATCGCCGGCGTCATCAACATCGATGCCATGTCCGTGGCCGGTCGCGCCAAGGACATGACCGTGGTGGGATATGGCAGCTCGGAACTGGAGGACATCCTCAAGCCGATCGTCGCCAAGCAGGGCCGCGTGCTGCATGCCGAAGCCACGCCGCAGAATGGCTCGTACTTCCGTTCCGATCACTTCAACTTCGCCAAGGCCGGCGTGCCGGCGCTGTACACCGATGGCGGCGAAGACCTGCGCGAGGGCGGTCTGGAAGCTGGCCGCAAGGCGGCCGAGGACTACGGCAAGAACCGCTACCACGGCCCGAAGGACGAGTACGACCCGGCCACCTGGAAGCTCGATGGCACCGTGGAAGATCTCGAAGCGGTGTACGGTGTGGGCCAGGAACTGGCGGCTGGCGACAAGTGGCCGAACTGGTATGAAGGCAATGCCTTCAAGGCCGCGCGCGACCGCATGATGCGGGGCGCGCGGACGCCGGAGGCGTCCAAGCCGGAAACTCCCCAGCCGTGAGGTAACGCGGCGGGTGGCGGAGAAAACGAAAGGCCTCCCCCGCGGGAGGCCTTTCTCGTTCCGGGTCGGGCAACGGCGCGTGGCCGGGCGGGTCAATCGTTCTCGGCCGCGACGACCTTGCCATCCTTCGGATCGACCTGCACCTTGGTGTCCTTGCCGGCGCTGTTCTCCGCGTGGGCCTGCCACAGGCCGTCGTCGAACTCGACATCGCGCACCTTCGAGTAGCCGGCGGCCGACAGCGCCGCGCGCACGTCATCCTCGCTCATCGGCGAGGACACCTCGTCGGGATAGACGCGGCCGGTCGCCGGGTCGATCTTCAGGTCCACATGCTTGCCGTCGCCACTCTTCGCGTCGGCCTGCCACACGCCGTCCTTGAATTCGATGTCGTGTACGTCGCGGTAGCCCTGCGCGGTGAGCATCGCGTTGATCTCGGTCGACGTCAGGGCTTGCTGCGGTTCGCCCTTGGCAGGCGGCTGCTTGGCGTACGCGGCGCCTGCGGCCAGCGCCAGCGCGAGGGCCAGTGCGGTGCGGGTAATCGGCGTGGTGCTCATGGCGTTCTCCCTGGATGAGGTGGGGCCATCCTCGCCACCGCCGGATCGCTGCAAGGTGAAATGCTGCGGCGCGGCGTGGCGACGATTCAGGCACGGCTCGGGCGCGATTCAGCGATGGGCACGGGATGCTGTAGAACCTGCCTACAACATCCAGATTTCCACACGCTCGTTGCGCTCGCGTGCCTTCGCATCGCGCTCGTCCACCAGCGGACGAATCGCCCCGAGCCCACGCGCGCGCTGCACCACGATGCCATGCTGGCCCAGGTAGCCGGCGATGATGTCGGCGCGGTCGTTGCTGGCGATGGTCGGATACAGCTTGTTGGCCGGGTCCGCGTTGGCGAAGCCCACCACCGCCAACGTGCGGCCGCGGTTCTGCGGCAGCTGCATGAAAGCGATCAGGCGCTCCAGGTCCTGCGCCGAGCCGCCTTCGAACATGCCGCTCAGCGAGCGCAGGTTGAAGCGCACCGTCATCGGCAGGCGCTTGGCGCCGGCCACCGCTTCCCGGTACGGCGGCGGCCCGACGCTGGGCGCTTCTTCCGCGGGAGCCTTGGGCAGCGTCATCGCCAACAATCCTTGGCTGGCGACCACGCGCTGGGCCGCTGGCGAGATGAGGTACATCGCCAGGCCGCGGCCCAGCGCGGACATCATCTGCCCGCCGTACACGCTGTAGCGTTGCACCAGCGGATAGTCCTCGCTGCGCAGGTTGGTGGCGGTCGGCGCCACCGGGATGCCGCCATCGGCGATGGCCAGGGCGCGGCCGGCCGGCGGCACGTGCGTGGCCAGCTCAACCACCGCCAGCGCTTGCGGGTTGTTCGCGGCCGCGCGGGCGGCCTCCGCCAGGGTCGGGAAACGGCGCGTGCAGCCTTTGATCGCCGCACCCTGTGTGACCCGGTCTGCGAGGTAATCGTTGAGGCCGCCCGTGGCGGGGCCGCACATCACCTGCACCTCGCCGCCGGGGCCCCCGAGCTGCGTCCAGTCGCGCACCTCGCCGGCCAGCACCGCGCGCAGCTGGGCCAGGCTCAGCATCTTGATCGGGTTGGCCTGGGCCACCACCGCCTGGGCACCGTTGAGCGCCAGCACGAACTGCTGGTCCGGAGACGTGAGCTCGCCAAGCTGCCAGCCGGCGGCCTGTTCGGCGGCGGTCGGCGTGCGGGCGAGCATCGCCAGTTCGCTGTCGCCGCGGATGAGGGCCTGCATGCCGGCGGCAGAACCGCGCTTGCCGATCTCCACGATCAGCGGCATGTCATCGCGTACCGCATGCACTTCGGTCACGCTGCCGCTCACATCCACGCGGCGGATGCGGCCATAGCCCATGGACTTCAACCAGGACTCCACCAGCGCGGGCATCAGGCGCTCGCCCACGGTGTTGGAACCGTATGCGCGCAGCCGTTCGGCCTCCTCCTGCGCATGCAACGACGACGAGTAGCACAGGCACGCGGCCAGCACGAAACAGAACAGCGAGCGCAACATGGATCCCCCGGGGGTACGTCAGAGCGCCGGGAGTGTTGCCGTTGCCGATGACAGGCCGGTGACCGCGGCCCGCGGGAGTTCAGCGCGCCGCTACGTGCGCGCGCGTTGCCTCGCCGCCTCCGCCCAGCGCCGCGCCACCACGGGGGTCGTGGTGCATACCGCCAGGTCGGTGACGGTCGTCACCGCGCGCTCGAGCAGCTGGATGTCCGCCTCATGCTGCCGCGCCACATGCGGGTCCTCGAAGAAGATCGCGCGCTGGCAGCGCCCCTGCAGCACGAGATCGGCGATTTGCGCGTCGCCGCCCATCGGGCCGCTTTCGTAGCGATGCACCCATGGCTGCTCCGCCGGCCAGCCGCGGCTCCAGGCCAGCTCGTTGAGCCGCTGGCCGGTGGTGCCCGTGCCCACGCGGTGCGCGAAGCGCGACAGCAGGTCGAAGTGTTCGGCGGCGAATGCCAGCATCTGCGGCTTCATCGCATCGTGGGCAATCAACGCCAGCGTGTGCGATTCGAACGCGTGCAGGTCGTCGGCGCCCGGGTCCGGCGCCAGCCCGGCATGGATGCGTTCGAGCTCGATCCAATCACGGGCCGAGGCGACGGTGGAGAGGAACGGCTTGCCGTGGATCACGCACTGGCGCTTGAGCGCGATGGCCTCGGGGAAGATCGAGGAAGGGTCGACGGGATCGATCAGATAGATCGCACCCTCCAGCGTGCGCGCGCCCCCCTCCAGGCCCACCACCTCGGCCACCAACTTCATCAGCCCGCCTTCGCGCCCATTGGGATAACGCTTCAATGCGGGGTAGTCGGGCAACAGCGCCGCGCGCTCGATCGCATCGAAGGTCCGGCCCACCGCGTGCAGGCCCAGGCTGAGTTCGCGGATACCGCGTTCGCAGGCACGCAGCCAACGGAACAAGGCCGCATCATCGCCCTCGTGATGCAGCCGATTGGCTGCCAATCCCAACCGCATGCGCCTTCCCCGTGACCGTTCCCGAGCGGAGTCTAAGCTCCCTGGCGCGATGACACGAGGGGGCGTTCAGTGGGTCGCGGCGGTGGCGTGGCGGGACAGGATGGGCATCTGCGGCTTCTCGGTGCCATCCTTGCCGGGCTGCACGTTGAAGGGGTAGTTCGGCTGCCACCAGCTGCCCGCGGCCCAGTAGGTCCAGCCGAGCCACACGTCGGCGTTGTCTTCCATGTAGGCGAGCATGCCGTCGAGCGCCTTCAGGCAGGTGTCGCTGGTGCCGGCGCCGAATTCGCCGAGGAAGCCGCGCTTGCCCTGCTGGCGCAGCCACGCGGTGAAGCCGCGCAGCTTGTCGACCCCGATGGTCGTGCTCACGCATTCGCCGGTGGTCCCGCTGTAGTCCTTGTCCAGGTATTGATGGACTTCCACGGCCAGGTTGTTGCCTGGATCGTTGACCGTGGCCAGTGCCGTGGCGTTCGGCGTGCCGTAGCTGGTGCTGGCCCAGCTGTGCGCGCCGGTGTACGCGGTGCCCGGCACCAGGATGAGGTTGCGTGCGCCGGTGGCGCGGATGGCGTCGATGGCGGACTGCGCGATCGCCGTCCAGGCGTTCGCATCGATCGCGTTGGGCTCGTTCATCAGGCCGAAGATCACGGCATCATCGTCCTTGAATACGATGGCTAGCCGTTTCCACAGGTCGGCCAGCAGCGTGCCCGGCGTCCCCTCGCTCCCCAGGCGCGCGCCCTGGTACTTGGCATAGTTGTGCACGTCCAGCACGAGGTGCATGTTCTGCGCCTTGGCCTGGGCCACCGCTTTCTGGATCAGCGCCAGCTGCGCGGCGTCCAGTTCGCCGTTGGCTTGCGGTTGCAGGCGCTCCCACAGGAACGGCAGCCGCACGATGTTCATGCCCTTGCCGGCGAAGTAGCTGAAATCCGTGGCTGCCGGATACGTGTAGTCCTTGTAGAGCGTGCCGGGCCGCTTGGAGGAATTGAACTCCGCGCCGGCCAGGTTGACGCCGGCATATTGCAACGCGCGCTGTTGCGCGTGGCCGGGTAGGGAAGAGAACAGCAGAGCCGCGCCGAGCAGCCACGGCAGACAACGCGAGATCGGGGACATGGTGGGAAGCTCCGGGGTGGGGACGCCGGTCGCGCGGGGTCCATTCCGCGCGCAGGAGCTCAGGGTAAGCGCGCGCGTGTTAGGGCCGCATCCACGGCGGCCGGGCAAGATGTGGAGGTGTGCACGCCATCGCATTCTTCCTGCGCCTCGCGCGTGTGCGAGGTGATGCCGATGAACGCGGTGCAGTACGCTTCGCCCCCTACCATGCGACGCGACCGAAGGAGACCCCGGCGATGCCCACGCAGGACACCCTCATCTGGCACAACCCGCGCTGCGGCACCTCGCGCAACGTGCTGGCGCTGCTGCGCCATGCCGGCATCGAACCACAGGTAGTGGAATACCTGCGCAACCCACCGGACCGTGCGCAGCTGCGCGAGATGATCGCCGCCGCCGGCCTGAGCGTGCGCGAGGCGATGCGGGCAAAGGAGCCGGCCTACCGCGAGCGCGGGCTGGACGATCCCGCGCTGGATGAAGACGCGCTGCTGGACGCCATGCTCGCCGAGCCGGTGCTGATCAACCGGCCGTTCGTGCGCACACCGCTGGGCACGCGGCTGTGCCGCCCGTCGGAAGTCACGCTGGAGATCCTGCCGCCGTTGGCGACGCCGTTCTTCAAGGAGGACGGCGAGCGGATCGGCTAGCCCGACCCGCGCTGCCTCAAGCCGCGGCCACCTGCCGCGGTGCCGCTTCCACGCCGAGCCACTGCACGATGCTGGCCGCCGCGTCGCGGCCTTCGGCCACCGCGGTCACCACCAGGTCCGCACCCCGCACCGCGTCGCCACCCGCGAAGACCTTGGCGTTCGCGGTCTGGTACGGCAGGCGCGTGCCGCCTACCAAGATGCGGCCGTTGTCGCTGGACTGCACGCCCTGGCTCGACAGCCACGCCGGCAGCTCCGGCGAGAAGCCGAACGCGATGATCACCACGTCCGCTTCCAGCAGCGATTCGCTGCCCTCCACCGGTACCGCATTGCGACGGCCGCGGGCATCGGGCTCGCCGAGCATGGTTTCCACCACGGTCACGCCGATCACCTCGTCGTCCGCCCCCGCTTCGATGGACAGCGGCTGGCGGTTGAACAGGAAGCGCACGCCTTCCTCGCGCGCATTGGCCACCTCGCGCGCCGAGCCGGGCATGTTGGCTTCGTCGCGGCGATAGGCGCAGGTCACCTTGGCCGCGCCCAGGCGCACCGCGCTGCGCACGCAATCCATGCCGGTATCGCCACCGCCCAGCACTACCACGCGCTTGCCGTTGAGGTCAGGCAGCGCCAGCTTGTCTTCCCAACCGGCGATCGGCCGGCCCCAGGGATCGTTGCCGCCCACGATGCGGCTGTTCTGCACCAGGAATGGCAGCGCGGGCAGCACGCCCTTCAGGTCCTGCCCCGGCAAACCGCCATCGGTGTAGCGATACGCGCCGGTGCCGAGGAACACCGCATCGAACTCGCCCAGCAGCTGCGCCGCGTCGACGTCGCGGCCGATCTCCACGCCCAGGCGGAACTCCACGCCCATGCCTTCGAGTACCTCGCGGCGCTTGGCGATCACCGCCTTGTCCAGCTTGAAACTCGGGATGCCGAACTGCAGCAGCCCGCCGATCTGCTCGTAGCGATCGAACACCACCGGATGCACGCCCGCGCGCGCGAGGCGGTCGGCGCAGGCCAGCCCGGCCGGGCCCGCGCCGACGATGGCCACGCGCTTGCCGGTGGGCTGCACGTCATGCAGGTCCGGGCGCCAGCCCGCCGCCAGGGCGCTATCGACGATGTACTTCTCCACCGCGCCGATGGTCACCGCACCGAATTCCTCCAGCGTGCAGCTGCCTTCGCACAGGCGGTCCTGCGGGCACACGCGGCCGCACACTTCTGGCAGCGGGTTGGTCGAATGGCACAGCGCGGCGGCTTCCTCGATGCGGTTCTCCTGCACCAGCTGCAGCCACTGCGGAATGGCGTTGTGCACCGGGCATTTCCAGCTGCAGTACGGGTTGCCGCAGTCCAGGCAACGGCCGGCCTGGTATTGCGCATCGGCCTTGTCGAACTTGCCGTACAGCTCGCCCCAGTCCCCGGACGTGCGCAGTTCCACCGGAATGCGCTGCGGCATGGTGCGGGGCAGGTCGAGGAACTGGAAGACTTGCTTGCGGCTCATGGTGGCTCTCGGGTGTATTCGGTGCGGCGTGTGATGGCGTGAGGATCCTTCCGCTTCGCCTTTCTGCCCTTCTGTAGGAGCGGCTTCAGCCGCGACCGCGGGAGGGTGGGGAAAGCCGTCGCGGCTGAAGCCGCTCCTACCAGGGCGTGAGGCGATTGGCGGTGAATCGCGGCGTCAGGCGGCGCGTCGCAGCGATTCGGTCAACGATTCGATGCTGGCGGCCTTCGGTTTGACCAGCCAGAACTTGCCCACGTAATCGCGGAACTCGTCCAGGATCTGCTGCGCCCAGATGCTGCCGGTCAGCTCGCGGTGGCGGCTGATCAGCTTGTGCAGGTGCTGGCGGTGGTTCTCGAAGCCCTCGGCCGAGATGCGGTGGATATCGATCAGCTCGTGGTTGTAGCGATCCACGAAGTCGCGCTCGATATCCAGCACGTAGGCCAGCCCGCCGGTGAAGCCTGCGCCGAAGTTCAGGCCCACCTTGCCCAGCACCAGCACCACGCCGTCGGTCATGTATTCACAGCAGTGGTCGCCGGCGCCCTCGATCACCGCCAGCGCGCCGGAGTTGCGCACGCCGAAGCGCTCGCCGGCCCGACCGGCGGCGAACAGCTCGCCCCCGGTGGCGCCATACAGGCAGGTGTTGCCCAGGATCGGCGTACTGCGCGCCTCGAAGCGCGCGCCACGCGGCGGGCGGATCACCACGCGGCCGCCGGCCATGCCCTTGCCCACGTAGTCGTTGGCCTCGCCTTCCAGCTCCAGGTGCAGGCCGCCGGCGTTGAACGCGCCGAAGCTCTGCCCGGCGGTGCCGCGGAAGCGCAGGTTCAGCGGCGCGTCTTCCATGCCATGGTTGCCGTGCACGCGGGCGATCGCACCGGACAGGCGCGCGCCGATCGAGCGGTCGGTGTTGTGGATGAGGAAGCGGTGTTCGCCGCCGGTCTTCTCGGCGATGGCCTTGGCCAGCAGGCCGTCCATCTGCGTGGCCAGCGAATCGGGCGATTCGTAGAGCCGCTGCGCCGCGCAATGGCTGCCTTCGAAGTGGGCCGGCTTGAGCAGGCGCGAGAGGTCCACGCGCACGCCTTCGCGTGGGGAGACCTCCAGCTGCTCCAGCAGGTCGGTGCGGCCGACGATCTCGTCCAGCGCGCGCACGCCCAGGTACGACAGCCACTGCCGCACTTCCTCGGCCAGCAGGCGGAAGAAGTTCTCCACACGCTCGGGCAGGCCGGTGAAGTAGTTCGCGCGCAGGCGCTCGTCCTGCGTGGCCACGCCGGTGGCGCAGTTGTTGAGATGGCAGATGCGCAGGTACTTGCAGCCCAGCACGATCATCGGCGCGGTGCCGAAGCCGAAGCTGTCCGCGCCCAGCAGCGCGGCCTTCACCACGTCCAGGCCGGTCTTCAGGCCGCCGTCGGTCTGCAGGATGGTGCGCGCGCGCAGGTCGTTGCCGACCAGCGCCTGGTGCGATTCGGCCACGCCCAGTTCCCACGGCACGCCGGCGTAGCGGATCGAGCTGACCGGCGAAGCGCCGGTGCCGCCATCATGGCCGGAGACGGTGATGAGGTCCGCGCCGGCCTTCACCACACCGGCGGCAATCGTGCCCACGCCCGCGTGCGAGACCAGCTTCACCGACACCAGCGCATCCGGGTTGACCTGCTTGAGGTCGTAGATCAGCTGGGCGAGGTCTTCGATCGAATAGATGTCGTGGTGCGGCGGCGGCGAGATCAGGCCGATACCGGGCTTGGCATAGCGCAGCCGCGCGATCAGCTCGTTGACCTTGTGGCCGGGCAGCTGGCCGCCCTCGCCGGGCTTGGCGCCCTGCGCGACCTTGATCTGCAGCACTTCGGCGTTGACCAGGTATTCCGGCGTGACGCCGAAGCGGCCGGAAGCCACCTGCTTGATCTTCGAGCGCTTCTCGGTGCTGTAGCGCGCCGGGTCTTCGCCGCCTTCGCCGGAATTGCTGCGCCCGCCGAGGCGGTTCATCGCGATCGCCAGCGCTTCATGCGCCTCAGGCGATAGCGCGCCCAGGCTGATGGCCGCGGTATCGAAGCGGCGCAGCACGTCCTCGGCCGGGGCCACTTCGTCCAGCGGCGTCGGCGTGTCGGCGCGCTTGAGCTGCAACAGGTCGCGCAGCGCGGAGGGCGGGCGCGAGTGCACCGCGTCCATGTAGCGCTGCCAGTCGGCGCCATCGCCGGTGCGGGTGGCGCGCTGCAGGGTCAGCACCACGTCCGGGTTGTACATGTGGTATTCGCCGCCGTGCACATACTTCAGCAGGCCGCCCACTTCAGGCTTGAGCAGGTCGTTCCACGCCCGCGCGGTAAGTTCGCGCGCCTCGTGGTCGAGCCGCGCCAGGTCCACGCCGCCGATACGCGACGGGGTTTCGGGGAAGCACAGCGCGACCACGTCCGGGTCGAGGCCGACGATCTCGAACAACTGCGCGCCGCGGTAGCTGGCGATGGTGCAGATGCCCATCTTCGAGATGATCTTCGACAGGCCCTTGTAGACGCCCTTGCGGTAGCTGCGGCCGATCTGCGACTGCTCGCCACCCTTCTTCAGTTCCAGGATGCCGCGGCGGCCCAGGTCGAACAATGTCTGGTAGGCCAGGTACGGGTACACGGCCGTGGCGCCAAAGCCCAGCAGGCAGGCCATGTGGTGCGGGTCGCGCGCGGTGCCGGTCTCGATGATGAGGTTGACGTCGCAGCGCAGGCCCAGCGCGGAGAGATGGTGGTGCACCGCACCGGTGGCCATCAGCGCGTGCACCATCGGGCGGTCGGCCACGGGGTAGCGGTCGCTGAGCAGCAGCATGACCACGCCCTCGCGCGCGGCCTGCTCGGTTTCGCGGCAGATGCGCTCGATGCCGGCCTTCAACCCTTCCTCGACCGAATAGGACAGGTCGATCAGCCGGTTGCGCTCCACGTACTGCGGCATCTTCAGCAGCTGGCGCAGCTTGCGTTGGCTCAGCACCGGCGAGTTGAGGATGACGTGATTCACCGTCTCCGGCCCGGCATGGAAGACGTTGGTCTCCTTGCCGAGCTGCGTGGTCAGCGACATCACGCAACTTTCGCGCAGCGGGTCGATCGGCGGGTTGGTGACCTGCGCGAACGCCTGGCGGAAGTAGTCGTACAGCGGCCGGGTGTACTGGCTCAACACCGCCATGGGCGTGTCGTCGCCCATCGAGCCGGTGGCTTCCTGCTCGGTCTCGGCGAGCGGGCGCAGCACCTGCTCCACTTCCTCGGTGCTGAGCTGGAACAGCTTGTGGTAGCTGCGCAGGGTCTGCTCGGAGAACGGCTCCTCCACCAGCGAGGGGTCGATCAGTTCGGTCTGCAGGTAGGTCACGCCCTGGTGCAGCCACTGCTTGTACGGCGCGCGGGCGCGGTTGATGCGGTCGATGGCGTCCGAATCGAGCAGGTCGCCGCGCTTGAGGTCGATGGCCATCATCTCGCCCGGGCCGAGCTTGCCCTTGCGGGTGATGCGCTCGGCCGGCAGCTCCCACACGCCGGCTTCGGAGGCGACGAGGAAGTGGCGGTCGGAGGTGAGCATCCAGCGCGCCGGGCGCAGGCCGTTGCGGTCGAGCATGGCGGCGGCGTAACGGCCATCGCAGGCGACGATGCCGGCCGGGCCATCCCACGGCTCGGTGTTCAGGCCGTGGAATTCGTAGAAGGCGGCCAGGTCGGCATCCTTGAATTCCAGCGACTGCGTGGCCGGCGGGACCAGGATGCGCAGCGCCTGCAGCAGGTCCATGCCGCCGGCGATCAGCAGCTCCAGCATGTTGTCCAGGCTCTGCGAATCGGAGCCCTTCATCGAGATCACCGGGTCGAACTCGGCGATGTCGAAACGCGGGGTCTTCCACACCTTGCTGCGCGCCTGCGCCCAGCGGCGGTTGCCCTCGATGGTGTTGATCTCGCCATTGTGGGCGAGCATGCGGAACGGGTGCGCCAGCGGCCAGCGCGGCAGCGTGTTGGTCGAGAAGCGCTGGTGGAAGACGATGGCCGAGGACGACAGGTCGCTGCGCTGCAGGTCCGGGTAGAAGGTGGACAGCTTGTCAGGCAGCACCATGCCCTTGTAGCTGATGGCGTTCGGCGTGAGCGTGGTGACGTAGAAGTCGGCCACCTCGCGCAGCGCCTGCTCGGCGCGGCGGCGGGCCAGGAACAGCGCCAGGGTGAAGGCGTCCTCGTCCTGGCCGCCGGCGGCGTCGACGAACACCTGCTCAATGCGCGGCAGGGTGTCGCGGGCCAGCTGGCCGCAGACGCTGTCGTCGGTGGGCACCACGCGCCAGCCACGCGGCTGGGTACCCGCGCGCTGCAGTTCGGCTTCCAGCGCCTGGCGGCAGCGCGCCGCCTCGGCCTCGTCGTGCGGCAGGAACACCACGCCGGCGGCGTAGCGTGCCCCGATGGTGATGCCGGCATCGCGCGCCAGCGCGCGCAGGAACGGATCGGGTTTGCGGATCAGCAGGCCACAGCCATCGCCGGTCAGGCCATCGGCGGCGACGCCGCCGCGGTGGGTCATGCGCGAAAGCGCGGCAATGGCCGTGTCGACGAGGGCGCGCGAGGGCTGGTCGTCCAGCTGCGCGATCATGCCAAAGCCACACGCGTCGCGTTCGTCGCGCGCGTCGTACAGACCAGCTTGTTCGAGCCCTTGGCGAGTGCGGGGGGCCATGTGTGCCTCGTTGCGATCCGGGAAAGCGGCGACGACCGTCCCCGCTCTGTCCCAGCAGCGCATTCGAGGTCACCGGACGATCGACTAGATCACACTTGTTGCGGTGCCGCAACTCACCGTTACAGATGCAACGAGAGGCGTCGAAAAGCCTTGTAGCGCAGGGCTTGCGGCGGCCTGGAGGAAGACCGCCGCCGATGACGCGATCAGCCGCAGCGCACGCCGCTGATGACCTGCTTTTCGTCCACTTCCAGATTCAGCCGATCCCCCTTGAACTCCATGGTCACCATCTCGCCGGGCTTGAGCACGCGCACCTGCGCGGCATGCGCGTCCTCGCGGGCCTGGGCGGAGAGTGCGTCGGTGAGCGGCTGGCCGACCAGCGACTGCAACTGGCTGGCATCGCACTCGCCCACTGGCGGCGCGGTGGATGCGGTGTCCTGCGAGGGCGTAGCGGCATCGGCGGCATCGCGCTGCGCCTGGGCCTCGGCCGACTCCTGCTCGTCGGGCTGCGGCGAACTGCAGCCGCCCAAGGCGAATGCCAGCAGGGAAGCGGTCGCGAACACCTTCAGCGGCGCCTTCGCGCGCCGGGCCACGGCGGAGAGTTGCATGGGAGACCTCCGGGTCTGAATGGGCCTCCAAGGATAAGCACAAGCCGGCCGGGCCGGCAGGGGTCATCACCTGGCCGCGATCCCGCGTTGACGTGGCCTCGGCATATCGCTGGCGAACATATTCGCGTGTCCCGTGCCCTTCCGCCCCCACATGCCATCGCCCGCCAGGCCGGGCTCGTCCATGTCAGCGATGCCGTGCCCGGCATCCAGCGCCGGCGCGCCGGGCGCGGCTTCGCCTACCGCGATGCCGAGGGCAGGCCGGTGCGCGATGCCGAGACGTTGCAGCGCATCCGCTCCCTGGCGATTCCGCCGGCCTATACCGAGGTGTGGATCTGCCCGCTGCCGCACGGGCACCTGCAGGCGACCGGACGCGATGCGCGCCGCCGCAAGCAGTACCGCTACCACCCTAACTGGGCGGAGGTTCGCGGCAATGGCAAGTATGAGCACCTGATCGCCTTCGGCCTCGCCCTGCCCAAGCTGCGCCGGCGCCTGCGTGCCGACCTGCGCCGGCCGGGCTTTCCGCGCGAGAAGGTGCTGGCGATCGTCGTGGCGCTGATGGCCGATACGCTGGTGCGCGTCGGCAACGAGGAATACGCCCGCACCAACCGCTCCTACGGACTGACCACCTTGCGCAACCACCACATCGCTTTCGTCGGCGATGGGCGCGCGCGGCTCAAGTTCCGTGGCAAGAGCGGCCTGGAACACGACATCGTCGTCGATGACCGGCGCCTGGCCAAACTAGTGCGCGCCTGCCGCCAGCTACCCGGGCAGGCGCTGTTCCAGTACCGCGACGACGACGGCCAACTGCAGCCGGTGGACTCGGGCCAGGTCAACAGCTACCTGCGCGAGGCCATGGGCGGCGAGTTCACCGCCAAGGATTTCCGCACCTGGGGCGGCACGCTGACCGCGTTGCAGCAACTGGCCAAGGTGGCCCTGCCCGAGTCGCGCAGCGAACGTGCATTGGCGCAGCTGCAGAACGAAGTGCTGCGCGAGGTCGCGCGGACGCTGGGCAATACACCGGCGGTATGCCGCAAGGCGTATATCGATCCCAGCGTGTTCCTGGCCTGGCGCGAAGACCGGCTGCGGATACCCGAAAGCGTCCGGGGACCCCGGCAGTGGGAGCAGTTCGCCCTGCGCTTTCTGCGCAAGGCGCATGGCAGCCGGGCCAAGCGCGGGAACTGACCCGCGCGGCCCGGCGGCCGCGTCGTCAGCCGCAGTAGATCGCGGTGATGTTGTTGGTGGGGCCGTGTTCGATGGTCAGCTGTTCGCCGCCGGACTGGCCAGCGCCTTGCGCCGGATCGACCTGGCCGCTGCTGGTCGCCCCGCTCTCCTGGCGCTCACCGCGCACCACGCGGACCTTGAGGCTATCGCTGTCCACGCGAGCGCGCTCCACCGTTTGACCGGAGGCCGCCAGGCCCACGGCGCCGCGCACCTTGTCGGTGTGGCACTGGCCGGAGATCACGCCGTCGATCGGCTGCACCGCCATCACCTGGTTGGGCGCGCATGCGGAGAGCGCAAGCACGGCGCACGGCAGCAGGCCAAGGAAGAGACGGTTCATTCGGGCGGCTCCTGGAAGGTCGTTGGCGGCAGCGTGATCGCAGCGGCGTATGCGTGGCATGAAGGCGTTCGCATGGATCGTCACTTTTTCTGAGCCCGGCCGCGGGCAAGGTCGAAAGCTCACGTCCCACGGAGCACACCCCATGCCGACCTGCGACGTCTGCGGCAACCGCTACGACAAGGCGTTCACCCTTGAACAGGGTGGCCGACGCGGCACCTTCGACTCGTTCGAATGCGCCATCCACGCCTTCGCCCCGACCTGTGCGCATTGCAAGTGCCGTGTGATCGGCCATGGCGTGGAGGGGAACGGAGACATCTATTGCTGCGCCCACTGCGCGCGCCACGCCGGTGTGAAAGGCGTGGCCGACCGCGCCTGATCCACCGCAACGAGGAATCCCATGGCTACACGCAAGAAGACCCCCGCGAAGACCCCCGCGGCTCGCAAGGCCGTCAAGAGCCCATCCACCGCGCGTGCCAGCGCAAAGGCCGCGCGGCCCGAAGCGGCCGCAAAAACCGCCCAGCGTCAGCGTGCCCTGCAGGCCGAGGTGGATCAACGCGAGAAGGCCAAGCCGGCCAAGAAGGCCGCCAAGCAGGCCGTGCAGGCGGGCAAACGCCGCCAGCCTGAGAACCCGTTGCCTGCGCAGCACCTGCGCAAGCCCGGCAACGAACACGCCTTGGCCGAGGCACCGCGCTACCTGGCGCCGGACTACATCGGCAGCGAGAAGCTCAAGGGCATGAGCGCGATCATCACCGGTGGCGATTCCGGCATCGGCCGCGCGGTGGCCGTATTGTTCGCGCGCGAAGGCGCGGACGTGGCGGTCCTCTACCTGGACGAGCACGAGGATGCGCAGGAGACTTGCAATGCGGTGGAGGCGGAGGGCCGCCGCTGCCTGCTGATCAGCGGCGACGTGCGCGACAGCAGCTTCTGCGATGCCGCGGTGGCCGAGGTGGTGGAGGCCTTCGGTGGGCTGGACATCCTCGTCAACAACGCGGCGTTCCAGCTGCACACCGAAGCGATCGAGGACCTCACCGACGAGCACCTCAACGAGACGTTGATGACCAACATCGGCGGCTACTTCCACATGGCGCGCGCGGCCGTGCCGCACCTGGGGCGTGGCGCGTGCATCATCAATACCGGCTCGGAAACAGGCCTGTTCGGCAGCAAGGCGCTGCTGGATTATTCCGCCACCAAGGGGGCGATCCATGCGTTCACCATGGCGCTGGCGAGCCAGCTGCAGCCGAGGGGCATCCGCGTCAATGCGGTTGCGCCTGGGCCCGTGTGGACACCGCTCAATCCCGCGGACAAGCAGGCGAAGGACGTGGCCGAGTTCGGCAAGGACAGCGCAATGGGGCGGCCGGCGCAGCCCGAAGAGTTGTCGCCGGCGTATGTGTTCCTGGCTTCGCCGGTGACGGCGAGTTACATCACGGGTGCGATTTTGCCCGTGATGGGTGGGCCGCATGGGTGAGTGAGGCTTGGGAGCGGTGTGTCGATCACCTAGCTAAAAATTCGGGCCGGTTTGCAGTTGCGGTGACGAGGGCTTCCGCCGCTGAAGCGCTTGGAAGCCCGTGGCACTGGCGTGGATCACGATAACCGCCTCCGAGCGATCTTCACGCCAACCTCGGTGCTGCCGCCCACGTTGGTCTCACGGTTCTCGCGGGTGTTCTGGCCGCTGGACAGGATCAGCTTCTGCACCGCGGCCAGCGTCGTATTGATGCCCTCCACCGTGCTGCCGGTGACCGAAAGATCCCCTCGCGCGCCACCACCCCCCGCATCGCCGTTGCCGCTGTAGACCGTGCTGCCGCGGGACGTGCTTTCGCTGCCACGCTGCCGCGCATCGGTGGAACTGGCGCCCACACCGATGCGCAGGCTCAGGCTGCGGTTGTTGGCACCGTCCTTGCTGGCGACAATCCTCTGATTACTGGCTCTCTGCGGAGCTCAGCGCTTCTTCGGACACCGATAGCCGCTCTCCCCCTTCAGGGCCGCCCCGGTTTGAGCGTCTTCAATTACGACACGTGCGCCTGGAAAGTTAATGCACAGCGCATTGCGCGCAGTATAAATCCCGGATCCTTGAGCCGTCAGGTTGACATGGGGCGCCAGGTCGGTTCCGGCTTCGTCAACAGCGCGCAGCTTATACGTCCCGCTAAGAGTTACGCACGATGCCAGGAGTGGCGCAAAACCAAATAACAGAAGCTTCTTCATGAATATCTCCGGAGGAGTTGGTAAGAGCGAACAGGTGGCGCCAGCAGTGCACTCGGCCCGCTAGGACACTGGCACGACACTCAACGCTTGCCATTCTTGCCGCACATCTCTGGGTATTGCTTCGGGTATTCGGCACATGTGAAAGCCCGTTGCCGCTCAAGTTCTTGCTCTGCCCATGTTGGATCCAACGGTTCGAATTTGACGCTCTCTACCATCGTGCGCAGTGTACGAAGGCGGGATTCCATCAAATCCGGATAGTTGCGCATCTGCGCATTGAGATTTGAGCGAATCCAGAAGACCCAGCCGGGCGCGGCTTCGGTTCGATACTCTTCACGAGGTATGCGAGGAGGACTCTCGACGCGGACCAAATTCTCCCAGTGCCACCGGCGGTGACGCCATTTCCGCCCGTTGATTACGAGGGTCTCGTCCGTATCCAGTACATAACGTCGCGTGCCATCTTCCGGTGGTCTACTGTCGGGATTCACGTCTGTTCTATTGCTTTCAGCTTCCTCCTTATCGGCCTGTTCCGAGCTCAGATATGCAATGTATGAATTCGACATTGCGCCGGATCCATCTATATCGTTTGTTATCAGGGTTCTGTAGGCAGTGGGCGATCTTCTCCGAGATATCTCCATTACAGCTCCTTTAGGGGGAACGCACGGGGCTTGGGCGGCGAACCGCGGGCCAATATGTTTCCAGTCAATGATGATGCCCGGCGGGATAAATCCCTCCCGGACGTGGCAAAGTCCCAGATCTACAGGTGTATCGACTGGACCCACAGCGGGATCAAAAGCTGTTTGATAGAAGCGACTGTTATCGAATGCGCAGCCGCTGAGTCCGACAAGGATGAACAAGGATAGCGTCCTGGATTTCATGTTGAGCCTGTTATTTCGCGTCTATACCAAGGAGAGTCTCAGCCTTCTCTACCGTCCAGTTGTTGGGATTGTCGCGCCCGTCTGGCAAGGTAGGTTTAACCAAGTTGTAGTTGCTGTGCGGGGTTG
The DNA here is from genome assembly GCF_029543105.1 of Stenotrophomonas sp. HITSZ_GD. Lineage (GTDB taxonomy): Bacteria > Pseudomonadota > Gammaproteobacteria > Xanthomonadales > Xanthomonadaceae > Stenotrophomonas_A. Next base: position 305,144 of record NZ_JARQXB010000001.1, on the reverse strand, counting down.
TCTCGCCGAAGCCGAACGTTTGGGGCGCACGCAAGATCGATCCCCAGAAGCTCCCATTGGTGGCGCCGCGGATGTAGTTCTTGTCATCCGGGCCCTTCTGATAAGGCCTGTAGTTCCAAGGCAGGAACATCCCACCGGTGAAGGTCGAGACGAAATCGTTTGGATGATTAAGGAAGACGAGCGCATTTGAGAGCACTACGCCCTCACCAATAATTTCTCGCACCGGCTCGGCGATGCGGCCAGGAGAGATTGCTGGGCCGATAGCGAAGACCGATAGTTCATCGTTCTTGTAGCCGCTCGCTGCGGCAAGACTCAGGGCATTGGCGAGTACGACCGTGCCGCGGCTGTGTCCATACATCGCCGTCTGTCCCCCACCTTGCCGTACGATTGCGTCACCCAGCGCCATGGTTGTCGCTGAGTAGCTCCCGGTAAGTGGCGAGATCATCTTGTCGCGGGAAACACTGACCAGGTCCCCTAGCGCGCTCTTTTGATCGTTGTACTGAAGGTAGACCTTAGGATCCACGAGATTGGCGATGTCATGCCCAAGCGTCAGCTGCCCCGCCCGCGTTAGCGAGTTGCGAATGCCGTTGGTCCCGATGACCTTTGCATCCTCTGGGATCTCGTCGAGCAAGGTCATGGCCATTCCGTTCTGGCCCGCCCAATCACGTAGCTCGCCAAGATTGCCCGTCTGGGGTGGCTCGGCATTGGCGCACTGGGCTGCCGACCCCGTGCACCGGAACTCCACGGCCAGGGTTTCGTGGAAGCCACGTGCCGCCTGCTCGAACGAGTCGGCCACCGAGCCGAGTACACCGGAAGCGCCAGCGTAACGCGCCGTATCCAGAAGGTTGCCGCCCGATATCAGACTCAGCGCCGTCCCAGCCGCCGCCCAGGCGTACCCCTTCGAGAAACTGGGATTGTCGCGCTCGTCGATCAAAGCCTGTGCTTGCCAGCGCAGTTGCTGACCTGTCGCAGCATCACCATTGAGTTCAGCTTGTGCTGCCGCGGCCATTGTGTCGCTAAGGCGCGCATCGTAGCGTTCGATACGTCTGTCATAAGCAGCATTGATGGTCTGTGTGGCCAGGGTATCGGCCTCGATCTCCACGCGCTGGGCATCGCTGCTGGCACCGCGCAGGTTCACCGTGCCGGCGCGAATGCGCAGCGTGCCCGCGCTGGCCAGGCGGCCCGCTTCGCCGGACACCGCATCGGCGGCCAGCATCAGCGTTCCGGTGCCGGTGTGCTCGATCGTGCCGCCGGCATTGACCAGCTCACCGGCCTGCACGGAAAGATCACCGTGGCCGGTGATGCGTCCGCCCTGGCCGTTGTCCAGCAGGCCGTCCACGCGCAGCGCGCTGTCGGCGGTGCCAGCATGCTGGAAGTCGCCACCGCGATTGATGAACTCGCCAGCCCGCAACGACAGCGGGGTGCCGAACCACAGTCGCCCAGCACTGTTGTCCAGTCGCGTCAGGGCCAGTTCGCTGGGGCCGGCGATGCGCAATTCGCCCCCGACGTTGCGCAGCGCGGCGTTGTGCAGCGTCAGCGCGTCCAGGGCCAAGCGTCCGCCGCTGTTGTCCAGATCGCCGGAGAGCGCATCCAAGCCGATCCGGGCGGCCTCGATCACGCCGCCGTCGTTGTCCAGGCGGCCGGCGATGCGGAGCTCGCCCGGTGCGAGCGGCGCTGGCGCGGGCGCGGCCGGCATGGGTGGTGTCGCGTCGTCCGTGCCGGGCGATGCAGCCACCGGTGCCGGCGTACCGGTTCCCGGCGCGGGTGGCGTGCCGTCGGCCGGGATCGAAGCGGCCGGCACCTCCGCCACGCCGATGCGCCCGCCTTCGCGATTGGACAACGCGCCAGCCTGCAGGCGCAAAGCCTGCCCGCCAGTCTGCGCGATGCGCCCACCGCGGTTGCGCAGCGAGGCGGCCTCGATCTCCAGGCGCGGCGCATCCAGGCGCCCGCCCCTGTTGTCCAGCTCCTGCGAAGTACGCAAGGCTAGCGTGTCGCCAGCGCGGATCGCGCCCGAATTGGCGATGCCCCCGGCGGCTGCAAGCTCCATCCCGACCGGCGATTGCAGCGTGCCGCTGTTGACCAGCTGCCCATCGGCGCGCAGTACCAGCCCGCCGTCCCGCGCGCCCAGCGTGCCGGCGTTGCGCACGCCCAGGCCCGCCTCGGTGCCGACCAGATGAATCTTGTTGGCATACATGCCGCCCAGTGCGCCCACGTCCAGCGCATAGGCCGGCGCCTTCGTCTCCGCTTCGTCGGCACCCGTGGTCACCTGCAACTCGTTCGCCCACACGTTGGCGTTGACCTGCACCGCGCGTGCGATCACCTCGGTGTAGTCGGTACGCGAGGCATCCAGGCCACGGCCTTCGATGCTGATCTGCCCGTCCGCCACGCGGAACCGGGAAAGCAGGCCATCGTCGGTGAATGCCACGCGCCCGGTGGTCAGCGTGGCGCGGCTGGCATTGATGAAGCCGGCGCCATCGGCCTGGATGCCGGCCGGATTGGCGATCACCACCTCGGCGCGGTCACCGCCAACCTCGATGTAGCCGCCCAGCCGGCTCGGCGCACCGCCTTCGACCTCGTTGAGGATCACCCGCGCCGTGCCGCGGGCGAGCCGCGGATTGCCCTGCACCCAGCCGCCGAGTTCGGTACGCACGTTCTGCCGCGCGTTGTTGAGGATCGCGCCCTGGCCGCCGACATCGAACTGCCCATAGCGGTTGTGCGACACCCCCGCCGCGCTCGGCGTGGCGATGTTGACCAGCGGCACCTCGTTGACCGCCTCGAGCACCACGGGGCGCTGCGCCCCCGGCCCGTGCGCATCGCCGGTGATGCGCCCGGTATCGGGCGCTTGCGCCTGCGCACTCGCGGCCAGCACCAGCGCGATGGAAACGGTGATCGCACGCTGCCGCGGCGTGCCGCTCGCGCCGGATGCGCCACCGCCGCGTATCCGCCGCGCGATCTCCGCCACGACCTGGAGCACGCCGAGCGCGCGGTTGAAGACGATGCGGTAAAGCCTGCGATTCATCGGGTTGCCTCCATGGCAGCGGTCAGAACGACCAGTTCAGGTTGAAGCCGGTGGTGGTGTAGGCAGTGGGTAGCTGCGCCGGCTTGCCCACGGGTGCGCCAACGAACAGGTCCCATTGCAGGCCGCGCACGCCGCCGCGCAGGCCGATGGCCGCGCCGGTGAGGTTCGCGCCCGCGCGCCAGGGCGAATCGGCCCCGCCGCCAACATGGCCCCGGTCCAGGGCCATGTAGAACGACTGCCCGGCGCCGAGCGCCACGTCGAGTTCGTTGCGCCATAGCCAGCCGTGGTCGCCGGTGGGCGCGATCTCGCCGTCGAAGCCGCGCACGGTGTAGCGACCGCCGATCGCAAAGCGGTCCTGCGCCACCAACGGTGTCCGGTTCCATTGCGCGCGCCAGCCGCCCACGTAGCGCACGCGCTGCTTGCCGAGCTGGAACGGCACGGCCCACTGCGCCTCGGCGTTGAACACGCTCATGCGCGAGGTACCCTCGCCGAACGTTTCCTCCGGCGCGCGCAGCGCGCCGAATGCCCCCGTGCCGCGCCGGTAGGAAAGCCCGGCATCGAAGGTGGCGCGGCCGATGAAGCGGCGCCAGTCTACGCCCAGTGCCCAGCCTGCCGTGGCCCGGCGTTGCACCCCGATCTCGGTGTCGTCGATGTAGTTGCGCGAGGCCTTCCACCAGGCGCGGCCGTGCAGGCCGAGCGTGTTGCGGGCATTGCGGAACAGCACGCGCGACAGGCGCAGCTCGGCATTGCCGCTGCGCCCGGCGTATTCATAGCGCTGGAACGCGCCGGGCACTTGCTGCCGGTAGTCGTAGCCGCTGGCGGTGACGGCGAGTAGCCAGTAGCCCAGCGGCACGTCGTAGTGCGCGGTCCAGCTGCGCGTGCCGCGGTCGTCGCCGTTGAAGACGCCGCGGCCGACATGCGCATACAGCAGGTCGTTCCCGCCGAACGGGTTGTCCAGCGAGACGGTGGCGCCGGCCTGCAGCTGGCCGGTGGCGCGGCTGCCGGCATCGTCGAGGGAAAGCGCGCCGCGCAGCCGGCGCGGTTGCGTCCAGGCGATCACCAGGTCGCTGTCTCCCGGGCCCGCATCCGCAGCGATCGCGGGCGCGATCTGCAAGTCCGCGCTGGCGGTGGGTACGCGTTGCAGGTTCTCCAGTCCCTGCTCGACATCACGCAGGTTGAGCAGGTCGCCCGGTCGCGCCGGTATCGCATTGCGCCACTGAGGGTGCGCGGTGGCCGGTTCGGCGAAACGCACGGCGTGGATCCTGCCAGGCACCAGGCTCAGCACCAGCGTGCCCGACGACAGGTCCTGCTCGCCGACCAGGACGCGGGTGGTGATGTAACCCCGTGTGACCAGCGCATTCTGCACGCGCCGCGCCACGATGTTCACGCCTGCCACGCCGAGGCAGCGACCGGTGGCGCGGTCGTTGCGCGCATCGGCGGCACGCAGTGCCCAGCGGAAGCGCCGCGCCTGTCCGCCGGCCAGGCGGATCGAATGGATCGGAAAGCAGGGCGTTTCGTCCGGCAGGCGCGGCAGGGTGGCCTGTTGCGCCGGCAGGCGGACGTCGCGGTGCGCTTCCTGCTGCTCGCGCAGCGCGCGCTCGCGTTCCTGCTGCCGCAGCAGCGCCTGCGCCGGCGTTTGCGTGGCTTGCGCCAGCGCGACGCTGGGCAACGCGCTGATCAACAGGCTGATCAACACGCAGAGGAGGCGGCTGCGCCCCTTCCCTGGGTTCATGCGGGGTTCCCTGATTCGTGGACAGGCCGCGCAGCGCGCGACCATACGTCAGGGTAGGGAACCGCTCCTACGTCCGAAAATTAGACGATTCCAATGAGTTGTCGATCAGTGCCGCTCGCCGGCTTCATTCCGGCGTGTCGACGCAAACCGACGAACGTTCCGCTTCCTCGGCCTCCACCAGCCGCAGCATCAACTGCGCGAGCGTCACCACGTCCTGGTGGTTGTGCGCCAGCACGCGGCGCAGGTCCACCGCGTCGCCGCCGCGCAGGTAGTGCAGCCAGGCCGCCGGCGCCTGCGAACCCGGCAAATCGTCCTCGCGCACGATGCGCAATAGCTGGCGTTCGATTGTCGCCAGGCGGCAGTTTTCCCACGTGCCGCGATAACGGCGGCGCGTCGGAAACAGCAGGTCCACGTGATCCAGCGCGGAGAGCGGATCCCCGCGCCGGGACAAGCGGTAGCGCGTCTTCAGCAGCGGCGCGTCGTAGCAGCGGCCGTTGTAGCTGGACAGCACCGTGCCCGGCGACAACCAGCCGCGAAACGTATCGAGCATCGCGGCCTCGGCGGCCATCGTCGCCATCAGCAGCTGGCGGATGCGCAGGCCGGGCCCATGCACCGCATGCCGATGCCAGTCGGCCGCGCCGATCATGAAGGCGCGCGTGCCGGTGCCACCGGCCAGGCCGGTGGTTTCAGTGTCGAAGAACAACAGGTCCTGCGGGGCCACGGCGTCCTCGCGGCGCGCGAAGGCCAGCGAAAGCGGCTGCACGGGAATGGCTTGTGGCAGGAAGGCTTCGACCAGGTGCAGGCCCGGCGCGATCTCCTCGCCCGGCAGGTGGCGGTCGCGCGCGCCGGCGCGTCGCACGGGCGCGGGGACCGCAGGCACCGCGCGTTCGCGCAGGCCGATCAGCCGACGCAGCGCCTGCATGTCGGTATCGCGCCGCGCGGATGCCGCCGGACCGCTTGCGGGCGGCGGCATGTCGGTCGCGCTCGGCACCGGCTTGTGGCGAACCTCGCGTTCGATCCAGGCGAATACCGGCTCGTTGGAAGGCGGCGTGGAAGCTGGCGCCGGCGCAGCGGCATGCAGCGCCGGCCGTGATGGCGCCGCATCCGGCGCTTGCCCCGACTGGTGCCGCAACAGGCGCAGGCGTTCGGCGTCGATGCCACGCGTCGGTTGCGACGCCGGCGTTTGCGTTGCCGCGGGTGCGGAAGCGGTCGGTGCCGGCGCGACGCCCGCTTGCCGGCGCAGCAGTTTCAGCTTGTCCGCGCTCATTCCCACGTGGCGGCTTCCAGGGCTTCGGGCGCGTCTTCGATGTCGCCGCGGGCGCCGTCGAGTTGCGCCAGCAACGCCAATACCTTCAGCGCCAGCGTCTTCGGTGACGCGCCCTTGCCTTGTTCCTGCGCGGCCAGCACCGGCCCCACGCACGCCGGGCAGCCGGCGCGGCAGTCGCAGCGCTGCACGAGTTCGCCCGCGCGCATCACCAGTTCGGCCTGGCGCTGCCACAACGGCTCACTCAGGCCGACACCGCCGGGGAAGTTGTCGTACAGGTACACGGTCGGCACGAACGCCTGCTGCAATTCCACGTGTCCTTCGGCCCCATCGGCGCCGCGCAGCTGGCCGCGCCCGCTCTGGTCGGCGAGCGCGAACCACGCGCCGTCGCCGTTGCCCACGGCTTTCTGCAGGTCGCGCGCATCGGCCATCACCGCCACGGTCGCCACCACGTGCAGCGCGTAGGCGGCACCGAGGAAACCATCGAGCGCGTCCTGCCGCGAGGCGAACGCCTTGCCCAGCGTGGCTTGCGGCAATTGCCACCACACGGCAGTGGTGTGCAGTTCCTGGTCGGGCAGGTTCACCGGGCCGTAGCCGATGTTCTCGTGGGTGTAGTAACGGATCTTCTTGTAGCCGGCCACGCGCCGCACCACGTGCACTTCGCCGTGATGGCTGTCGCCGCGCCCGGCCGGGCCGCCTTCGAAGCGATCCAGCACCTTGAGCTTGGTGTAGTCGATGCTGTCGGTGTAGTAGTCCACGTGGGTGCGGGTGACGTAGGCCTTGCGACCTTCCCAGTCCAGCCGCTCCACCTGGTACGGCGTGCTCTGCACCATGTGGATCGCGCCTTCGTACAAGGTCAGCGCGGCGGCCGAGTAGTCCACCTCGGCAATGATCTGCTGCTTGCCGTCGCTGCGGTCCACGACGACGAAATTGCCATCGGCGACCGAGCGCAGGCTCACCGCGTTGGCCGGGTAGCTGTCGGCGATCCACTCCCAGCGCTCGCCTTCCTGGTGGATCACGCCGCTCTCTGCCAGCGCTTCGAGGAACACCACCGGGTCCACCGGGCCGAACGGCTCGCCCGCGTTGAAGGGCAGCTCGAAGGCCGCGCAGCGGATGTGGTCGAACAGGATCAGCGCCTGGTCCGGCGAGATGCGCGCATGTTCCGGCGAGGCATCGGCGAAGAAATCCGGATGGCGCACCACGTATTGGTCCAACGGCTGCGAGCTGGCCACCAGCACCCCCAGCGCCGGCTGCTGGCGGCGGCCCGCGCGCCCGAAGCGCTGCCATGTCGCCGCCACGCTGCCCGGGTAGCCGTTGAGCACCACCACGTCGAGCGCGCCGATATCCACGCCCAGTTCCAGCGCCGAGGTGCTGACGATGCCGTCGATGTCACCCGCGCGCATGGCCTTTTCCACCTCGCGGCGCTCGGTGGGCAGGTAACCGCCGCGGTACGCGCGGATACGGGGCGGCTTGCGCGGGTCGTGGTCGAAGATGTCCTTCAGGTACTTGGTCAACACCTCCACCATCAGCCGGCTCTGCGCGAACACCAGCGTCTTGAGCCCGGACTTGATGGCGATGCGCGCGATGCGGTTGCTTTGCGAACGCGCCGAGGCACGCAGGCCCAGGTCCGGGTTGACGACCGGCGGGTTCCACAGCAGCACGTGCTTGTCGCCGGCCGGCGCGCCGGATTCGGTGATCGCGCACACGCGGTCCTCGATCAGCGCCTCGGCATGCGCCTGCGGGTTGCCGATCGTCGCCGAGCACAGGATGAACTGTGGGTTCGCCCCGTAGAACGCGCAGATGCGCTTGAGCCGGCGCAGCACGTTGGTGACATGGCTGCCGAACACGCCGCGGTAGGTGTGCACCTCGTCGATGACCACGTATTGCAGGTTCTCGAAGAACTGCGCCCACTTGGTGTGGTGCGGCAGGATGCCCTGGTGGAGCATGTCCGGGTTGGAGACGACGATGTCGCCGTGCAGGCGGATCGCCTGCCGCGCATCGCCGGGCGTGTCGCCATCGAAGGTGAAGGCCTTTAAGCCGAGGTCGCCCGCGCGGTTGAGTTCCAGCAGCTCGGCCACCTGGTCCTGTGCCAGGGCCTTGGTCGGGAACAGGTACAGCGCCTTGGCGCGGCGGGTCATCGCCGCGGCCACCACCGGCAGCGTGTAGCACAGCGATTTGCCGCTGGCGGTGGGCGTTACCACCGCGACGTGCTCGCCGCGCCGCGTCGCGGCCCAGGCCTCGGCCTGGTGGCTGTAAAGCTGCTCGATGCCCCGCGCGCGCAGCGCGCCGGCAAGCGCCGGCGGCAGGTCATCGGGCAGCGGCGCGTAGCGGCCTTCGCGGCCGGGAAGGGTGAAGCTGCCGGTGATGCGGTCCTGGTAGCGGCGCGACAACCGCGCCGTCAGCAGCGCGCCGTCGCGCGCGGGGATGCCGTCCACGGTGGACAGCGCGCGCTCGGCATCCTCCGTGCGGCGGGCGAGGGCGTGGGCCATGCAGGTTTCCCCAAAAATCGTATCGAACCCCCTCATTGTCTCAATCCATGAGACCGCCTTGGAAACGCGGGTGATTCATGATCCTGACGCATGCGCGGGGACGCCACGATCACATCGCAGATTGCAGGCTGTCCTTCCCCCAACCAGGAGAACCCAGATGGCCCAGCGCATACCAGAAGGCACCGTGGTGGTGGTCGCCGACGGCGGGTCCGCCCGGGTGTTCGCGAACGTCGACGAGAACGGCGGCCTGCAGCTGCACCAGCTGATGGACCTGCAGAGCACCGAGGGCCAGGGCCCGGCCGGCGCCGCGCCGGCGGACATGAGCCTCTCGCAGCTCGACGAAGCCACCTTCGCCAAGCAGCTGGCCACCCAGCTCAACGAGGGCGCGCTGAACAACCGCTACGCCCACCTGCTGCTGGTCGCCGACCCCACCACGCTGGGTCGCCTGCGCCCGCTGCTGCACAAGGAAACCCAGTCGCGCCTGATCGGCGACCTCGCCAAGGACCTCACCAACGCCCCGCTGGCCGATATCCAGCGCGCGCTGGGCTGAGGCCGCGTCATGGCGCTGGCTGCCGGTTATGCCGCCATCGAGCCGGGTGCCGACGAGGTCGCCGCCACCCCCGGGCGCGTGGCGCTGGAATTCGGCGCACCCTGGTGCAGCCACTGCCAGGCGGCGCAGCCGGCCATCGCGCAGGCGCTGCAAGCGCGCCCTGATGCGGCGCACCTGAAGATCGAGGACGGCAAGGGCCGGCCGCTGGGCCGCGCCTACCGCGTCAAGCTGTGGCCCACGCTGGTGCTGCTGCGCGATGGCGAGGAAGTGGCGCGCGTGGTGCGTCCGCGCTCGCCGGCGGACCTGGCCGACGCACTGGCGCGGTGGGACGCCGCCGCCGGCTAGGTCGAAAACGTGTCCGGGTAAGGCATGCCCTGCCCGGTCTCCAGGTATTGCTTGAGGCTGCGCCCGAGGAAGAACGCCCAGCCGCCCTCGCAGGTGGCCTTGCAGGGCGCGTCGGGGTAGTCGAGATGGCTGAAATCCAGCCGCGTCCCGGTGGCCGTGGGATGCAGCTCGAAGCACATCGACGAGCCCACCCACGCCTCGCTGTCGAGCATGTTCGAGCGCGTGCAATGCCACACCACGCGGCGGCGGTCGACGTCGTGCATCACGTCCAGCTCCACGCGCCAACCGTGGGCGCTCCAGTCCAGCTGCACGTGGCGGCCCTGGCCTTCGGCCTCGCGCGTCCACCACTGCGCCATGTGCGCCGGCGCGGTCAGCGCGGTCGCCACGACTTCCGGCGCGGCGGCGATGTGGAACTGCTGGCGGAGGGTCTGGCCCATGGTGCGGTCCCCGGTCGGCAAGCGGACCGATGATCGCGCACTCCGGCGCCGCCGTGGTGCTGCGGCGCGCAAATGCGTCTCCGGACCGATCTGGCGCGCTGCCCCAAGCGCTCGGCAGCTGAAGCGCGGCGGCGCCCGCGGCTTATGGGCGCCGCGTGCCCGCGCGCTTCTCCAATCCGCGGAAGGCACCGAGCACCAGCAGGCACAGCACGCACACGCCGGTGGCGATCACGTAACGGCCGATGCCGGCGGCAATGCCGATGGCCGCCGACATCACCAGCGAGCTGGCGGTGGTAAGCCCGTTCACGCGGTCGGTGCGCGCGCTGCGCAAGATGGTGCCGGCGGCCACGAAGCCCACGCTGGCCACCACCGCCTCGATCAGGCGCACCGGGTCGACCTGCAGCAGGTCGCGGTAGCGCTCCTGCTGGAAATGCTCGGCGATGCTGTCGCCCAGGCCCACGATCAGCGCCGCCGCGCCGGCGATCATCATGTGCGTGCGCAGCCCGGCGGGGTGGCGGCCGATCTCGCGCTCGATGCCGATCACTCCGCCCAGCACCATGGCGGCCGCCACGCGCAGCACGACGAACAGATCCTGTCCCAGGTGTTCCATGCGAAACCTCCGGCAGAGGGCGCCAACATCGCAAGCCACCGGCGCACGCCGGGTGAAGACGCAAACCGCCTATGCTGCGCGCATGAAGCCGCATTCCCCCGCCGCCGAGCGCAGCCGCGACCCCATCCTGGGCGTGCTGCGCACCTATTTCGGCGACCGCCGCCACGTGCTGGAGATCGGCAGCGGCACCGGCCAGCACGCGGTACATTTCGCCGCGGCCATGCCGTGGCTGCAGTGGCAGCCCAGCGATCACCCCGACGCGCTGCCCGGCATCGACGCGTGGCGCGCCGAGGCCGGGCTACCCAACCTGCGCCCCGCCATCGCGCTGCAATCCGAACCGGGGCGGGGCCTGCAACCTCCGCCCGCGCCGCCGCCCGGTGGCTTCGATGCGGTGTTCACCGCCAACACGCTGCACATCATGGGGTGGTCGCGGGTGCAGGCGCTGTTCGCCAGCCTGCCGGCGATCACCGCGCCCGACGCGCTGCTCGCGGTCTACGGGCCTTTCCACATCGCCGGCAAGCCGACCAGCGAGAGCAACCGCGCCTTCGATGCGTGGTTGAAGGCCGAGTATGCCGAGGGCGGCGTGCGCGACCTTGAAGCCGTGCAGGCCCTGGCCACCTCGGCCGGCCTGCGCCCGATCGCGCGGTTCGCGATGCCGGCCAACAACTTCTGCCTGTTGTGGCGCCGCGGCGGGCCGCGCACGCCCTAGCCGCGGCGCGGGCGCTCCAGCCACCAGCAGGCGGCGGCCAGCAGCAGGAAAGCCCACCACGCCGGCCAGCGCGACCCGGGGTGTTGTGCCGTGGCGAGGGCGCCGGGCGCATCGGCCGGCGTCACGCGCCGCAACGTCTGCATCGACTGCGCCTGCGCGAAGGCGGCCTTCGCCTGTGCCGGATCGCGCACGTAGAACGGCATGGCGGCCTCGCCCGTGCCCAACGTGTGCCAGCCGGCCTGCGCGGGCCAGTAGGCCGCGCAGGCCGCGTTGTCCGGATCGCGGATCAGCCGATGCACGCCGCCCGCGGGGTCGCGTACCTGCGGGTTCTCCGTGAGCCCGCAGATCACCATGCGTTCGCCCGCCCATGCCGGCGCGGGAATATCGAACGTTCCGCCATGCGGGCGCGCGCGTGCCAGCGTCGCCAGCACGCCGCTCCACAGCCGGCCGTGCGCGGCCGCTTCGCCAGCCAGGGGCAGCTGCCAACTGTCGGCCAGCGTGGTCACGCCGATGCGGCCCTGTCCGAGGCTGCGCCACCACGCATAGGGCGTGCCGCCCGCGTCTTGGGCGAGCACCGGCAGGGTGGCGTCAGGGGCGAAGTCGCGCTTGCCTAGCATCACGGGCGCTTCGCCGTCGGCGACGGGCCACGACACGGGCACGGTGGCGCTGCCGCCGTGCAGGGGCAGCCCGAGGGCGGCCAGTGCCTGCCGCGCGCCGGCGTCGAGCGGGCCACCCAGCCGCACCAGCACGCCCAGGCCACCGCGCGCGGCCTCGCGCACCGCGGCGCGCTGCGACGAAGACAGGCCGCTCCATGCACGCTCGTCGAGCCAGAGCAGATCGAAGCCGGACAAGGTGGCCACGTCGAGTGGCTTGGGTGCATCGCCCAGTTGCAGGCCGCCGCCCACGGCGATCTGCGTATGCAACGTCACCCCGGCATCGGCGGCCCAGCGGCGCAGGTACTTCCACTCGGGCTGCGGTGCGCCGGCCAGGATCCATACGCGCAGCGGCGGCGCCGCCACCGCGTGCAGCGGCAGCGGCTGGCGGTCGCGCTCGCGGCCATCGGCATCGAGCACGCGCACCGCGAACAGCACCTGCCCGGCCAGGCGTGCCTGGCCCCGCAGGCGGAAACGACCCTGCGCGTCGAGCGGCGCGGCATCCACGCGGCCGCCCGCCGGATCGAGCAACTCGACGCGACCGCGCGGCCAGCCCACCACCTGCCCTTCCACGTCAAACGTGTTGCCCGGCGCGACGGGCGGCGGCGTGGACACCGCCACCAGCCCGGGCGTCGGCGCCGGCGCCTGGAATTGCAGCGGCAAGGCGCCCACTGCTTCGCGGTCGCGCGCCGGCAAGCCCTCGCCCAGCACATGCAGCCGGGCGACGCCGGGGCGCTGCCTCAGCGCCGTGGCGAGGTCCGGGACCGGCACGGCGCCGGGCGGCGTGCCGGCCTCCGGCAGTGCGACGACATCGCCGCCCTGCACCGGCGCGGCACCGGAGGTGAGCACCACCAGCGTGCCGCCCTCGCGGGTGGACATCGGCGGATACAGCACGAAGTAGAGCGCGAGCGCGCACAGCGGCTGCAGCGCGATCCACCCGATGCGGCGCGCGCTGCGCGGTTGGCGCCACGTACGCCCCATGGCCGCCAGCGCGGCCAGCGCGATCACGCCGGCGGTGGCGAGCTGCCACGCGTTCATGGCGAATCTCCGGCGGAAAGCGCATCGAGATAACGGCGCCCTGCCGCGTCCGGTGCCTGGCGCGGCAACGGACGCGCCGGCGGCGGCGCGAGCGTGGTCCACAGCAACGCGCGCAGGCGCTCGCGGCAGGCAGTACACGCCGGCTCCGCGCGGTACTGCTCCAGCGCGGCAGCCAGATCGAGCGGCGAGGCCAACCGGCTTTCGTGCGTGCCCAGCCAGCGGGCGAAGGCGTCCAGCTGCGCGGCGGGCACCTCGCCCGCCGAGGGCGCCAGCGCGTCCCACAGCGCGAGTGCCTCCTTCTGGTCGTCCTGGCGCCACGGCGCCAGCGCATCGTCGCGACGCGCCAGCCCGGTGCGATCGCCGCTCAGGCGGCGCGCCATGTCGATCGGCGGCAGTTCCGGGCCCAGCCGCGCCAGATAAATCCGCTCGGCCTGCTGAACTTCCTTGATGAAGCCCAGCGCCTTGTAGGCGAAAGGCAGCGCCGCCTCGGGGCGGCCCTGGCGCAGCTCGCCTTCGGCCTGCCACATCTGGTCGAGCGCGGCTTTCAGCGTGGCGCGTGTCTTGGGATCGAGCAGCGTGGCGGCCTCGGCGTGGTCGTGGGTGTGGCCGAACTCGGCAAGCACGTTGCCCTCGTTGCCGAAGCCATTGGCATCGCCGGTGGGCGCGTGGTCGTGATCGTGGTCGTCGAGCGCGGCGGCACCTTGCGCGGCGTCTTCGTGCTTCGCCGGTGCCGGTGCCGGTGCCGGCGCGTCGGCGGTGGGGATGTCGCGGGTGGGTACGTCGGACGTGGGCGGCACGTCGTCGTCGTGCGTCGGCAGCTTGGGCGCGCCTTCGCTCTCCTCGCCCAGGAACTGGCCGTAGCGCAGGCGCAGGATGCGCTGGTCCACGCCGATGGCGTCCGACCGCTTGAGGAAGCTCTCCGCGTCCAGGCTCCGCTTCTGCTTCAACAGCGCCTCGGCGTCGAGGATGATCTGGCGCTGGCTGCGGAAGTAGGCCGGCAGCGTCTTGCGCACGCTCGCCTCCAGCTCGACGCCAGCCTGCTGCTGCGGCGAGGGCCAGCGCAGGATCACGCTGCCGCTGCGCGCGGTCTGCGGCGTCGGTGCGCGGTTGTCGCGCACTTCCAGCTGGGCGACGAGGTCATCGCCCGGCTGCATGCCCAGCGCGGCGGGGTCGAGCGTGTATTCGAAGCGGCGCAGCGTGGGCGTGCCGCTACCGCTCAACGTCACGCCGTGTTCGCTGAAGCGGATGTTCTCGCCGCTGCCCTGGGCGAGCGTGAGGCGCAGCGGCGCGCTCGCGGCCACGCCGTAGTCGTCGCTGGCTTCGAAGCGCAGCGTCCAGCGCTTGCGCGCGGGCTCCCATTCCACCATCGACGCTTCCGGCGCCAGCACCCGCAATTGCGGCGCACGATCGGGCACGGGTTCCAGGCGATGCAGCGCCAGCGGCTGGCCGTCGAGCACGATGCGATAGAGCAGCGGACGCTCCAGCACCAGCGTTGCTGTCGCGCGATCTCCCTGCAGTTGCAGCGCCATCGTGCGGCCATCGGTGAAGCGTAGCTGCGCCGCGCGTGGCGGCTGGTCGAACCGCAGCGTCCACGCGAGCCGCGTACCCTGCGGGACCTTGGCATCCAGCGTGGGCAGCACGGCGGCGGGCTGCCCGGTGTAAGCCGGCGGCGTGGCCTGCAACGTGGCGTGGCGAAGCCTGGCCTGCTCACGGGCACGAGCGGCGCTGTCCGCTGGCGCCTTCGGCGGGCTGGCCTGCGGCGCGCGCGCCGGCCAGCCGACCACCGCCGCCAGCGCGAGCCCGCCGGCAAGGAACATCGGCATGCCCCGTCGCCACGGCCACGGTTCGCGCAGGTCGGTGGCGGTGTCGGCCAGCCGCGCCAGCACGCGTTCGCGTTGTAGCTGTTGCAGCGGCCCGAGCGTGGACGGTTCGGCGAACAGCAGGTCCGCGCTGTCTTCCAGCGCCGGTTCGGCATCCAGGCGGCGGCGCAGCCACGCGCGGTCGAGCCGGCGTGCGAAGAACACCGCCAAGGTGGCCAGTACCGCGCCCCCGGCGAGCAGGGCGGGCCACAACGCCGCGCCCGCGCCAAGCCGCCAGGCGATGGCCGCCGGCAGCAGCGCCCAAGGCAGACCGAACAGCACCACGGCGAATTTCCGCCGGCGTCGTGCGGCCCGCCAGCGGGGCTGAAGGACGGCCACGTTCATGCCGCGGCACTCCGGCGCGGCGCGGTGGCCATCCACCGTTCCAGCGCGAACACCAGCGCGATGAGCAACGCCAGCAAAGGCGCCAGCGGTTGCGCCGCGCGCGGCCAGCTGCGTGGCTGCTGCGCGGGCGCGAAGTCGGCCGCCGACACGCGTGCGGGGGGGACGGGTGGACGCAGCGCGAGGGCCAGGTCGGTGGCGAAACCGGCCTCGCGCACGCGCGGCGAGGTGGCCGGGTCCAGGCCTTCCGGCAGCTGCCACAGCCGGCCGCGTCCCAAGGGCGCGCTGGCGAGCACGACACGCCCCGCATCATCCTGCCACTGCGGCACGGCGCGCGTGCCTGCCGGCCACGGCGTGCCGGATGCGATCAACACTTCGCCGCCACCGCGTACCCATTCCAGCCAGGCGGGCGGCAGCGCGTCGCCGCGCAGGCGCACGGCAAGCGTCCCGGCGGGCAGTAGCGCGGCATCGGGACGGTCGTCGGCGGATCGCGGCAGCGCCGCGGTGCCCCTGTCGGCGCGCCAGGCCGATTGCAGCGCGCGCAGCGTGCGCCACGCAGGGCTGTTTTCGTCGGCCGCAAACACCGCCAGCCGCGGCGGCGCGGCCGCCATGGCCCCGGAGGGCGGCGACGCGCCGGGCAGCACCTGCCATTGCACCGGGCGCGACAGCACGGGGCGCTGCGCATCCACCGCGCCCCAGGACGACGGCACGACGACGGTCAGCGGCGCGCCCGGCGGCAGTTGCGCATCGAACTCGCGCAGCAGGCTGGCGACCGGCTGCACGCCAGCCGGTACGGGTGTATCCAGCGCGGGGAAACCGCGCGCGAGCCAATGTACGCGCGCATCCTGCGGCCAGCGCAACGCGCGCTGCGCGGTCGCCTCGATGCCCGGCGCCACCAGCACGCGCGGGCGGTGGTCGTCATCGTCGCGCCAGGCCAGCGCGGCCAGCAGCAAGGCCAGCAACGCCAGCAGCAGCAGCCGCACCAGCAGCAGCGGCCACTCATCGATGCGGATGCGCTGGCGCGGCCTGGGTTGCGCGCGCAGCCAGCGCAGCGCGGCGAACTCGGTCAAACGCGATTCCTGGCGCCGCGCCAGATGGACCAGCAACGGCACCAGCCAGGCGGCCAGCGCCGCCAGGCCGAGCGGAAACAGCAGGGTCAGGCCCATGCGCCCCCCGTGCCGAACAGGCGCTGCAGGCCGGCATCGAGGGGCTCGTCCAGATACTGCGTGGCGTGGCGGATGCCGGCGGCCTGCCAGCGTGCCTCGCGCTCGCGCATCGCCTGGCCGAAGCGGCGCAGGTAGTCCGCGCGCAGCGCTGCCGCGTCGCCGAGCAATTCCTCGCCGGTTTCCGGGTCACGGAAGCGATGGCCGCCCTGGAACGGGAAATCGCGTTCGTCCGCGCCGAGCACCTGCAACTGCACCACCTCGCGACCGGCCTTGGCCAGGCGCTCGCCCAGCATGAGGCCGGCGTCGTCGAAGCCATCGCCCAGCATCAGCACGAGGTCGTGCGCGCCGCTGCGCTCCCAGGCGACGCGCTGCGCGGCTTCCGGCGGCCAGCCGCCGGCGGCGCGCAGCCCGTGCAACGCAAGCCAGACACGGTCGCGCTGGCGCGTGCCCACGCCGGCCGGCACGAGTTGCACGCGATCGTCGCCGAACACGATCAACCCGAACCGATCGCCCTGCCGCAAGGCCAGTTCCGCCGCGCAAGCCGCCACGCCGCGCAAGGTTTCCAGCCGCGTGTGGCCCGGCCGCGACTGGTCGGCGTGGCCGGCCGAGGCGCTGGCGTCGAGCAACAGCCACAGCGTGAGCGGGCTTTCGCGCTCGGCCTCGCGCACGAAGAAGCGATCCGAGCGCGCGTAGAGTTTCCAGTCGATCTGCCGCAGCTCATCGCCCGGCTCGTAGGCGCGATATTGCGCGAACTCCAAACCGGCGCCGCGGCTGCGGCTGGCGTGCAGGCCCACGCCCTGCTGGCCCGCTGCGCGACGCGCCCGTAGCTGCACGCCGCGCAGGCGGCCGCGCACATCGGCGGGAATCAGGGCCGGGCCGGACACGTCCATCGCCAGGATCAGGCAGGGAACGGGACGGCGGCGAGCAACGCCTCGATGACGTCTTCCGGGCGCTTCTGCTCGGCTTCGGCCGCGAAGGAAAGCAGCAGGCGATGGCGCATCACCGGCGCGGCCAGCGCGGCCACGTCTTCGCGGGTCGCGGCGAAGCGGCCCTGCAGCAGCGCACGCGCCTTGGCGGCCAGCACCAGCGATTGCCCGGCGCGCGGGCCGGCACCCCACTTCACCCACTGGCGCACCGCCTCCGGCGCGTCGGGGCCGGGCCGGCTGGCGCGCACGAGGCGGTTGATCCACGTCAGCACGTCCTCGCCCACATGCACCTCGCGCACGTGCTGCTGCAGCGCGACCACGGTGTCGCCGTCCATCACCTGGGGCACGCTGCCGCTGTGCGTGCCGGTGGTGTGCAGCAGGATGTCGCGCTCTTCGGCTTCGCTGGGGTAATCCACGCGCACGTGCAGCAGGAAGCGGTCCAGCTGCGCTTCGGGCAGCGGATAGGTGCCGGCCTGCTCGATGGGGTTCTGGGTGGCCAGCACGAAGAACGGCGCCGGCAGCGAATAGGTGGTGCCGGCGTAACTGACGGTGCGTTCCTGCATCGCCTCCAGCAGGGCGGCCTGGGTCTTGGGCGGCGTGCGGTTCAGTTCGTCGGCCAGCAGCAGGTTGGTGAAGATCGGGCCGGGCTGGAAGCGGAAGTGGCGGTGGCCGGTGCCGTGGTCTTCTTCCAGCAATTCGGTGCCGAGGATGTCGCTGGGCATCAGGTCCGGCGTGAACTGCACGCGGCGGAACTGCAGCGCCAGCGCCTGGCCGAGCGAGCGCACCAGCAGCGTCTTGCCCAGGCCCGGCGCGCCCTCGAGCAGGCAGTGGCCGCCGGCGAGCAGGCCGATGAGCAGCTGTTCCACCACGGTGGACTGGCCGACCACGGCCTGCGCGAGCGCCTGGCGGAGTTCGCCGAGGCGGGCGATGTGCTGCGGGAGGGCGGAGGCGTCTGGGGAGGTCATGGGGGTGTCTCGATGAAGGCAGGTCAGCTGTTCAACGCATACATCACGATGTTCACCGCGAACTTCGTGTTGTCTTCGGCCAGGAAGCGCTTGTTGCGCCAGTCGTAGTCCCATTCGCAACCGTAGTCCTTGTTGCTGTAGAGCACGCCGAGGCGGCCGTCGATCTCGATGCCTTTCAGGTAATCGTGGACGAGGTCGTCGCCCCAGCCGTTGAGCTCGAAGCCGGTCGCCGGCGGGCCCTCGGGGAACTTGAAGAAACTGCTGTAGATCGGATGCTTGTTGGAGAGCCTCTTCAGCGCGTCCTTGCCGAAGATCGAGGACATCTGCGCCTCGAACGAGCGCGCGAACAGCCCGTCGATGTCGTGGTTGCAGTCATCCACGAACACGAAGCCACCGTTACGCACATAGCGTTCGAAGTTGCGCCGCTCGGCCGCGTTGAACTCCACCAGCTTGTGCCCGGCCAGGTACAGGAACGGCGCCTGCAGCACGCGCGCGTCGGCGAGCGGCAACACGTGCTCGACTGGGTCCACGCGCAGGTGCGTGTAGTCCACCAACGAGGTGATGAGGTTGGACGGCATGCGCGCATCCACGTCCCAATCGCCGGAGTCGTACTTGAGGCGGGTGAACCAGAAGTCGTATTGCGGGGTGGCCGCGCGCACGGCCGGCACGGCCAAGGCTGCCGCGCCGCCCAGCATCAGCCTGAGAAACTCACCACGCGTAAAGGAACGACTGGCCAAGACTGCCTCGGGTGGGGAGCCCCCCTTTGGCAAGGGAGGCGCGCCGAAGGCGCGGGGGTTTGGAAGCATCGAACACGCAGCCCAGGCTTGCGCGTGCGCCAGCCTGGGTGCGCAGCCTGCCCTCACGCTTTACACCGCATCCGAGAGCGAGGTGAAGGTGAAATCGCGCAGGCGCATCGGCGGGATCATCATCACGAAGCTGGACTCGTCCCCGGCCACGCGCACCGGCTTGCCCAGCTCGTCGATGTTGTTGAGCATGATCACCGGCGATTCGTTGAAGCGGAAATTCTTCACTGGATACTTGATCTGCCCGTTCTCGATGTAGAACGTGCCGTCGCGGGTGAGGCCGGTCAGCAGCACCGTCTGCGGGTCCACCATGCGGATGTACCAGGTGCGGGTGACCAGGATGCCCTTCTCGGTGGTGCGCACCAGGTCGGCGATGGACTTGTCGCCACCGGCCATCAGCAGGTTGCCCGGCTCGCCGATCGCGCGCTTGCCGTTCTTCTGCGCCCAGAAGCGCGAGTAGTTGAGGTTGGCGATCTTGCCGTTCTCCACGATCGCCATCTTCTCGCGCGGCAGGCCTTCCTCGTCCCACGGCAGCACCGGCGCACCGGGGTGCCACGGGTCGGCGGTGATGTTCACGCGCGGGTCGTAGACCTGCTCGCCGAGCTTGTTGCCGCCGCCCTTCTTGGACAGGAAGCTGCGGCCTTCGTCGGCCTGGCGGGCATCGAAGAAATTCATCATGAAGGAAATCAGGCCCGCCGCGGCGGCCGGCTCCAGGATCACCGTGTACTTGCCCGGCTCCAGCGCCTTGGCCTCGGAGGACTCGCTGGCCTTGCGCATGGCGATGCGGATGTCCTGCTCGGCCTTGAAATCCGCCGCGTCCTTGAGGTTGCGGCCCACCCAGCCCGAACCGCGGCCATCTTCGGTGCGCACGGTGCAGGTGTAGTCGAAGCGGGTGCCGCGCTGGTAGCCGAAGTTGCCGTTGGAGTTGGCGATGGCGGTGAAGCTCTGGCCATCCTCCAGGAAGCCGGCGGCGATCAACCCATGGCCCTTGCACGGGGCGATGGAGTCGGCGGCGACCTGCGCGCGGAAGGCCGGGTCGATGGCGGCGGTGGATTCGCTGAAGGTCGGGCTCGGCTGGTAATCCTGCTTCTGCACCGCCGGGATGAACTCCGGGTTTTCCGGCGCCAGGCGGGCCAGGTCCTCGGCGCGGCGTACCACGCGCTCCAGCGAGGCGTCGTCGAACTCGTTGATGGTGGCGATGCCCACGCGCTTGCCGAAGGCCACCTGCACGGCCAGCTCGGTGTTCTCCACGATGCCGCTGGTGGAGACGTTGTTGAGCGCGAAACGGATGTTGCCGTCGATGGAGCCGGACAGCTGGGCGGTGCACTCGTCCGCCTTGGACAGCTTGATGACCTTGTCCAGGATGGCCTTGGCCTGTGCTTCGGTGAGGATGCTCATGAGGTAAGGCTCCGGATCAGCCCAGCGAACGGGCGGTGTTGATGACGTTGATGCCGTTGAAGCGGGCCGTGGACGAGCCGTGCGACACCGCCGAGACCTGGCCCGGCTGGCCCTTGCCGTCGAAGAACGAACCGCCCAGGCGGTAGTCGCGCTCGTCGGCCACGGCCACGCAGGCGTTCCAGAACTCCGGCGTGCGGATCTGGTAGGCCACGTCTTCGAGCATGCGGGTGATCTGCCCGTTCTTGATCTCGTAGAACAGCTGGCCGCCGAACTGCGCGTTGTAGCGCTGCTGGTCAATGGAGAACGAGCCGTCGCCGATGATGTAGATGCCGTTCTCGACGTCCTTGATCATGTCGGCCACGCTCAGCGGCGTCTTGCCGGCGGCCATCGAGACGTTGGCCATGCGCTGGAACTGCACGCTGGACCACGAGTCGGCATAGCAGCAGCCGTCCGATTCGGTCTTGCCCAGGATGTGGGCCTGGTCGCGGATGGCCTGGTAATCCACCAGCACGCCGTCCTTGATGAGATCCCAGCGCTTGGTCTTCACGCCTTCGTCGTCGTAGCCCACCGCACCCAGGCTGCCCGGCTGCACCTTGTCGGCGAAGATGTTGACCTTGTCGCTGCCGTACTGGAAGCGCGACTTCTGCTTGTCCAGCGTGGCGAAGCTGGTGCCGGCGTAGTTGGCTTCGTAGCCGAGCACGCGGTCCAGTTCCAGCGGGTGGCCGACGGACTCGTGGATGGTCAGCCAGGTGTGCGAGGGGTCCAGCACCAGGTCGTACTTGCCCGGCTTGACCGACGGCGCCTTCAGCTTCTCCTGCGCCTGCTTGGCGGCGGCGATGGCGTCTTCCTTCATGTCGTAGGACAGGCCGTAGTTCACCACCCCGTTCGGGGTCAGCACCTTGCCGGAGGACGCACCGTCCAGATACTCGTAGCCCATGCCCATCGGCGCGGACAGGCCATCGCGCGTGCGGAACTTGCCGCTGGCCTTGTCGATGGCGGTGACCGTCATCGGTGCCCAGATGCGGTGCACGTCCTGGTCGATGTACGAGCCGTCGGTGCTGGCGAAATACTTCTGCTCGTTGACCACGAACAGCATGGAATTGACGAAGTTGGCGCCGGCGGCCATCGCCGCGGCGTTGACGCCCAGCAGCAGGTCGACCTTGTCCTTGATCGGCACTTCCATCGCGTTCTTCTTGATCGGCGTCTTCCACGCCACCTCGCCGAAGCCCGGCGCCTTGGCCAGCTGCACCGGCGTGCTCTGGATCTTCGCGTTGGCCTTGGCGATGGCCGCGGCCTGCTGCGCGGCGCGGGCCACGCCCTGGTCGGTCAGCTCGTTGGTGGCGGCAAAGCCCCAGGCGCCGTTGGCGATCACGCGGATGCCCACGCCGGTGGACTCGGTGTTCACCACGTTCTGCACCTTGTCCTCGCGGGTGATCACGAACTGCCGCAGGTAGCGGCCGATGCGCACGTCGCAGTAGGTGGCGCCGGCGCCGCGCGCGGCGGTGAGGGCGGTGTCGGCCAGGCGCTTCTTGTGCGCCGGGTCGAGGACGGTCACCAACTGCTCGGCCGCGATGGCCTTGCCGAAGATGGAAGGCACCAGCAGGCCGCCGGCGGTCAATCCGCTCAGGGCCAGGAAATCACGTCGTTGCACGGCGATACTCCCCGGAAATCCCGCGCCGGGCGCGGAAGGATGGATGGGCGCGGTCCCACTGTCCGCGTTCCCGATTCTTGCGGGACGCGGGGGGGTGCGTCATGTGACTTTCGACAGGGTGAAGCGGACCGGAAGCACGGCTTCGGTCCGCCTGCCCGGCCTTCACCCCAGCGAACGCGCCGTGTTGATGACATTGACCCCGTCAAAGCGCGTCGTGGCCGAGCCGTGCGACACCGCCGAGACCTGGCTGGGCTGGCCCTTGCCGTCGAAGAACGAACCGCCCAGGCGGAAATCGCGCGCGTCGCAGATCGCCGACACCGAGTTCCAGAACTCCGGCGTGCGGATTTGGTAGGCGCCGTCCTCCACCAGCCGGGTGACCTGGCCGTGTTCGATCTCGTAGATCAGCTGGCCGCCGAACTGCGCGTTGTAGCGCTGCTGGTCGATCGAGTACGAAGCGCGGCCATGGATGTACAAGCCCTTCTCGACGCCGGCGACCATCTGCGCCACGTCCAGCGGCTGCTGGCCCGCCGCCAGCGAGACGTTGGGCATGCGCTGGAACTGCACGCTGGACCAGGCATCGGCATAGCTGCAGCCGTCCGATTCGGTCTTGCCGAGGATATGCGCCTGGTCGCGGGTGCATTGGTAGTCGACCAGGATGCCGTCGCGCACCAGGTCCCACTGCTTGGTCTTCACGCCTTCGTCGTCGTAGCCCACCGCGCCCAGGCTGCCTGGGCGCGTCTTGTCGGCGACGAAGTTGACCAGCGGGCTGCCCCAGCGGAAGCCGGCATCGCGCTTGTCCAGCGTGGCGAAGCTGGTGCCGGCGTAGTTGGCCTCGTAACCGAGCACGCGGTCCAG
The DNA here is from genome assembly GCF_029543105.1 of Stenotrophomonas sp. HITSZ_GD. GTDB lineage: Bacteria > Pseudomonadota > Gammaproteobacteria > Xanthomonadales > Xanthomonadaceae > Stenotrophomonas_A. Next base: position 282,333 of record NZ_JARQXB010000001.1, on the reverse strand, counting down.
CTCCAGCGGGTGGCCGACCGATTCGTGGATGGTGAGGAACAGGTTGCTGGGGTCGATCACCAGGTCGTACTTGCCCGGCTTGACCGACGGCGCGGAGAGCTTGGCGCGCGCCTGCTTCGCCGCCGCCACCGCGTCTTCGCGCGGGTCGTAGGACAGGCCGTAGGCGGTCAGCCCGCCCGGCAGGCGGTGCTTCTGCGCGGCGTCGCCGTCGAGGTATTCGTAGCCCATGCCGACCGGCGCGCCCAGGCCATCGCGGGTGCGGAACTTGCCGCTGGCCTTGTCCACCGCGGTGACGGTGAAGGGCAGCCACAGCCGGTGGATGTCCTGGTCGATCCACGAGCCGTCGCTGCTGGCGAAGTACTTTTGCTCGTTGATGGCGAACAGGCGCGAGGCGGCGAAATCGGCGCCGGCGTTGATCGCCGCGGCGTTGACGTCCAGCAGCAGCGCGACCTTCTCGGCCACCGGCACTTCCATCGCGTTGCGCTTGATCGGCGTGCGCCAGCTGACCTGGCCGGCGGGCGTGACTGGCGCCAACTGCACCGGACGTTCCGCCAGGCGCGCATTGGCGCGGGCGATGGCGATGGCCTGGCGCGCGGCGGCGGCCACGCCATCGCTGGTGAGCGTGTTGGTGGCGGCGAAACCCCAGGCGCCATCGGCGATGACGCGCACGCCCACGCCGGTGGATTCGCCGTTGACCACGTTTTCCACCTTCGCCTCGCGGGTGACCACGAACTGGCGCAGGTAGCGGCCTACGCGCACGTCGCAGTAGCTGGCGCCGCCGGCCTTGGCCGCGGCGAGCGCGGCATCGGCCAGGCGGCGGTTGCGCGCGGCGTCGGCGGGCACCAGCAACTGCTCGGCGGCGATCAGGCGGGTATGCGGCAGCAGCAGGCCGGCCGCGCCGAGCGCGGACCACTGCAGGAAGGTGCGACGATCCACGCGGGGCTTCTCCAGGGGCGGGCGCGCGCGGAATCCTTCGCCTTGCGCAAAGCCCGAGCGTCGCCGCTGGATGGAAAGGCGGTCAAGTGACTGCGGTCATGGTGCGCGCCGCAGGCATCAGCCGAAGAACCGGCTCGGCGCCTGCCCGAAGTGGCGGCGGAACATGCGCGTGAACGCACTGGCGTTCTCGTAGCCCAGTGCGGCGGCCACGTCGATCACCTTCTCGCCGCCGGCCAGCCGCTCCAGCGCGCGCAACAGGCGTGCCTGCGCGCGCCATTGCGCGAAGCTCATGCCCAGCTCGCGCCGGCACAGGCGCTGGATGGTGCGCGCGTCGATGCCCAGCGCCTGGCCCCAATCCGGCAGCGGCGCGTTGTCTTCCGGGTGCACCTCGAAATGGCGGGCAATGCGGCGCAGGCGCGGGTCAGCCGGCTCGGGCAGGTGCAGCGGCAAGACCGGCATCGTGCGCAGCTCGTCGAGCAGCAGGCGCATCAGGTGGCCGTCGCGCGAATCCGGCGCATAGGGCTGGGCGACGCGTACCGCGCTCTCGATGAGCTCGCGCAGCAGCGGGCCGATGTCCACCGCGGCGGCCTTGCGTGCGGGCAGGTGCGCCACCGCCTCCGGCCGGATGTACAGGCTGCGCATGTGGACCTCGCCGATGCAGCGCACGCTGTGCTCCCAGCCGGCGGGCATCCATAGCGCGCGCGTGCTCGGCACCACCCAGCGGCCCTGCTCGGCGGTGACGACCATCAGCCCGCGCACGGCGTGGATCAGCTGGTGCTTGGCGTGGCGGTGCGGCGGGATCAGCCGGCCGGCGGGGTAATCCACCGCGCGGCAGAACACGTCCGACGGGCTGGCGTCGATCTCGCGCAGGTGCGCCGGCGGGTAGGCCCGTGGCGGGATGTCCGTTTCGGCATGGGTCATGACCGGATCGCACGAGTACGACAGAGGGCCGCAGCCTACCATGCGCTGTCCCGCTCTCCCCGTATGGTTGCCATGTCCCACACCGCTACCGCCCTCCCCGCCGCGCAGGCCACGCCGGCGCCCGCCGCCTCGCGCCCGGTCGCCACCGGGGTGCTGGCCGCGATCACCTCTTCGCACTTGATCAACGACATGATGCAGTCGCTGATCCTGGCCATCTATCCGATCCTCAAGGGCGAGTTCTCGCTCAGCTTCGCGCAGGTCGGCCTGATCACCCTGACCTACCAGCTCACCGCTTCGCTGTTCCAGCCGCTGATCGGCCTGCGGACCGACGCCCGCCCGGCGCCCTACTCGCTGCCGATGGGCATGGGCGCCACGCTGATCGGCCTGCTGCTGCTGGCGTATGCGCCGAACTACGCCATGGTGCTGGTGGCCGCCGCGCTGGTGGGTATCGGCTCGGCGGTGTTCCACCCGGAGTCCTCGCGCATCGCGCGGCTGGCCTCCGGCGGGCGGCACGGCCTGGCGCAGTCGGTGTTCCAGGTCGGCGGCAACACCGGCACGGCGGTGGGCCCGCTGATCGCCGCGGCGGTGATCGTGCCTTACGGCCAGCACGCGGTGGCGTGGTTCGCCGGCGCGGCGCTGGTCGGCATCGCGCTGCTGTCGTATGTCGGGCGGTGGTACGCGCTGCACCTGGGCGCGCGCCCGGTGGCGCGCAAGGCCGATGCGCAGGCACCCGCGCTGCCGCGGCGCACCGTGGCCTGGGTGATCGGCATCCTGCTGGTGCTGATCTTCTCCAAGTACTTCTACATCGCCGGGCTGAGCAGCTATTACACCTTCTACCTGATCCACAAGTTCGGCGTGTCGGTGCAGAGCGCGCAGCTGCATCTGTTCGCCTTCCTGCTCGCCTCGGCGGCGGGCACGCTGATCGGCGGGCCGGTGGGCGACCGCATCGGCCGCAAGCCGGTGATCTGGGCCTCGATCCTGGGCGTGGCGCCGTTCGCGCTCGCGCTGCCGCATGTCGGCCTCGGCGCGACCACGGCATTGACCATCATCATCGGCTTCGTGCTGTCTTCGGCGTTCTCGGCCATTCTGGTGTACGCGCAGGAGTTGATGCCGCATCGCATCGGTACCGTGTCCGGGCTGTTCTTCGGGTTCGCCTTCGGCATGGGCGGCCTGGGCGCGGCGGTACTGGGCGTGCTTGCCGACCGCACCAGCATCGAGCATGTGTACTGGCTGATCTCGTTCCTGCCGCTGCTGGGCATCGTCGCCGCGCTGCTGCCTTCGCGGCGCGCGCACTGAGCCTGGTCCGCCCGCGCATCCACCGGCGGTGAGCGGTTTTGGCATAGTGGCCGCTTTCGGACACGAGAGCGGACCGATGCGCGCCTGGAGCCTGGCTGTTCCCCTGCTGTTCGCCTGCGCCGCGGCCGCCGCGGCACCGGCGGCCGACGTGACCGTGCTGGATGCGGCGCGCATCTACACCTCCGACCCGGCGCACCCGCAGGTGCAAGCCATCGCCTGGGCGCGCGACGGCCGCCTGCTCGCCACCGGCGAGGTGGCCGCCCTGGTGAAGCAGTATCCGCATGCCCGCCGCGTCTCGCTGCCGCAATCCACGCTGCTGCCCGGGCTGATCGATGCCCATGGCCACGTCATGGGCCTGGGCTGGGCCCTGCTGCAGGCCAACCTGGTCGGCTCGCGCAGCAAGCAGGACGTGCTGGCGCGATTGCAGGCCTTCGAGAAGACGCTCGCGCCCGGCGCGTGGCTGACCGGCAGCGGCTGGGACCAGAACGACTGGCCCGACAAGGCCTTCCCCACCGCCGCCGATCTGGATGCCGCATTCCCCGACCGCCCGGTGTGGCTGGAGCGCATCGATGGCCACGCCGGCTGGGCCAACAGCGCCGCGCTGAAGCGGGCCGCCGCCCGGCAACCCAGGCTGGCCGACGCACGTTGGCAGCCCGAGGGCGGCCGCGTGGAGCGCCTGCCCGGCGGCCAGCCGGCCGGCGTGCTGGTGGATGGCGCCATGCCGCTGATGCACGCGGTGATGCCGGCGCCGGACCAAGCCGCGCGCGAGCGTGCGCTGTCGCTGGCGGTAGAGACGGCCGTGCGCAACGGCCTGACCGGGGTGCACGACATGGGCACCTCGCGCGAAGACCTTGCGTTGATGCGCCAGTTCGCCGACCAGGGGCGCCTGCCGCTGCGCATCGATACCTATGCCGACGGCGACAGTGGCGCATTGGCCGACCTGTGTGCCAACGGCCTGTACACCCATCCCGGTGGCCGGCTCAAGATGGGCGGCGTGAAGCTCTACATGGACGGCGCGCTCGGCAGCCGCGGCGCGGCGCTGTTGCAGGACTACAGCGACGACCACGGCAACCGCGGCCTGTTGGTCACCGACCCGGTGGCCTATGCGAAGGCGGTGGCGAAGGCCAAGTCCTGTGGCGTGCAGGTGGCCACGCATGCGATCGGCGATCGCGGCAACCGCATCGTGCTCGATACCTACGAGAAGACGCTGGGCGCCGCCCGCACTGGCGACCATCGCTGGCGCATCGAACATGCGCAGGTACTGAGCCCGGAAGACCTGCCGCGCTTCGCGCCGCTGGGCGTGATCGCCTCGATGCAGCCCACGCACGCCACCTCCGACATGCCGTGGGCGCAGGATCGCCTCGGCCCGCAGCGCATCCTGGGGGCCTACGCCTGGCACCAGCTGCTGGACAGCGGCGCGCGGCTGGCGCTGGGTTCGGATTTCCCGGTCGAATCGCCCGACCCGCGATTGGGCCTGTACGCGGCGGTGACCCGCCAGGATCGCGCCGGCGAGCCCCCCGGCGGGTGGTTGCCAGCGCAGAAGCTCAGTCTGTCCGAAGCGGTGCGCGGCTTCACCGCCGATGCGGCGTATGCCGGCTTCGACGAAGACCGCGTGGGGCAACTGAAGGCGGGGCTGCGGGCGGACTTCGTGGTGCTGGATGAAGACCCCTTCGCGGTGGCGGCCTCCGAACTGGACGACCTGCGCATCCACTCGACCTGGGTGGACGGCGCGGCGGTCTACGAGAACAAGGACTGAGCGCCGCTAGGCCGCGAAGTCCTCCACCGCCAGGCTATCCCACGGCGGCACGTCGCCCAGCTGCGCCAGCAGGTAATCGACGAACGCGCGCACGCGCGGCGGCTGTTGGCTGCGTGCGGGCATCACCGCGCTGATCTGCGATTCCGGCGGCGGCCAGCCCGGCAGCAGCACCTTGAGCCGGCCTGCGCGCAGGTCATCGGCGACATGCCACAGCGAATGCAGGGCAATGCCCTGCCCGGCCAGCACGGCCGCGCGCAGCAGTTCGCCGTGATTGCTCTCGAACCGGCTGTGCAGGCGCACGCGCAGCACCTCGCCGTCGGGCGCGACGAGCGGCCAGGTGTCCTGCCGCCCATCGCGGCCGACCAGCAGGATGCCGGCGTGGCCGGCCAGCCCATCCGGGTGCTGGGGCACGCCATGCGTGCGCAGGTAGTCCGGCGAAGCCACCAGGACGCGCCGGTTGCTGGCCAGGCGCCGGGCCACGAGCCCGGAGTCCACGAGCGGGCCGATGCGGATCGCCAGGTCGTAGCCATCCTTGACCAGGTCGACGAGGTGGTCGCTCAGGTGCGCGCTCACCGCCACCTGCGGATGCAGCCGCTGGAAACCGGGCAGCCAGCCGGAGACGTATTGCAGGCCGAACGAGGCCGGCAGCGTCATGCGCAGCGTGCCGGCCACCGCCTGGGCGCTTTCGCGCAGGCCATCGGCCAGGGCTTCCAGGTCCTGCACCAGGATGCGGCCGCGCTCGGCCAGCGCCTGGCCTTCGGGGGTGGGATGCAGGCGGCGCGTGGTCCGGTGCAGCAGGCGCACGCCCAGCGCGCGTTCCAGCCGTTGCAGGCGCTGGCTGGCTACCGCCACCGACAGGTCCAGGCTGCGCGCGGCCGCGGAAATGGAGCCTTGGTCGAGCACCCGCAGGAACAACGCGATGTCGCCCAGCCGATCCATCATTCTCAACCGAATCTTGAAGATGATTCAGGATAGCAAGGGTTTCCGCGCGAATGTGGCGGGCGCAGCCTAGGCGCCTTCCCCACACCGGAGCTGGCCATGTCGCCCGCTGCTTCCGCGTCGCGCACGCCCGTGGCGCTGTACGCCCTGACCGTCGGTGCCTTCGGCATCGGCACCACCGAGTTCGTCATCATGGGCCTGCTGCAACAGGTCGCCGCCGACCTGCACGTCTCCATTCCCGCCGCCGGCCTGCTGATCAGCGGCTATGCGCTGGGCGTGTTCGTCGGTGCGCCCGTGCTCACGCTGCTCAGCGCGCGCTGGCCGCGCAAGGCCGTGCTGGTCGCGCTGATGGTGATCTTCACCCTGGGCAACATCGCCTGCGCGCTGGCGCCGGGCTACGCCAGCCTGATGGCCGCGCGCGTGCTGACCTCGCTGGCGCACGGCACCTTCTTCGGCGTGGGCGCGGTGGTGGCGACCTCGCTGGTGGCGCCCGAACGCCGTGCCTCGGCGATCTCGTTGATGTTCGCCGGCCTGACCGTGGCAACCCTGCTCGGCGTGCCCGCCGGCGCGTGGCTCGGCCTGCACCTGGGCTGGCGCGCGACGTTCTGGGCGGTGGCGGTGGTCGGCGTGATCGCCTCGCTGGCGGTAGCCGCGTGGGTGCCGGCCAACGTACGCGGCGGCGAGCCGGCGCCGTGGCGCGAGGAAGTCGCGGTGCTGGCGCGGCCCCAGGTGCTGCTGGCGTTGCTGATGACCGTGCTTGGCTTCGGCGGCGTGTTCGCGGTGTTCACCTACATCCAGCCGCTGCTGGTGGAGGTCACCGGTTTCAGCCAGGCGGCGGTGTCGCCGATCCTGCTGCTGTTCGGCGCGGGAATGATCGCCGGCAACCTGCTGGGAGGCCGGCTGGCCGATCGTCGCCCGGTCGCGGCGTTGCTGGGCACCCTCGCCGCGCTGGCCGTGGCTTGCGTCGTCCTCGCGCTGTCGGTGCATGCGCCGGTCGCGATGGGCGTGTCCGTGGGCCTGCTCGGCGTGGGCGCCTTCGCCACGGTGGCGCCGCTCCAGCTGCGGGTGCTGCAGGAGGCGCGCGGCGGGCAGAACCTGGCATCGAGCCTGAACATCGCCGCGTTCAATCTCGGCAACGCGTTCGGCGCGTGGCTGGGCGGTGTGGTGGTCGCCAGTGGCGCGGGCCTGCCGGCCACCCCTTGGGTGGCGGCCGGCGTGACGCTGTCGGGTCTGGCGGTGGCGGCGTGGAGCGTGCGTTTGGCGCAGCGCGATCGCACCCCGGTGGCCTGCGCGCAGGCCGGTTGAGCAGAGGAGATGACATCATGGAAACCCGACTGCTGGGCCGCTCCGGCTTCAAGGTCCCCGTGCTCGGCTTCGGTGCCGGCACGTTTGGCGGCAAGGGGCCGCTGTTTTCCGCATGGGGCGACACCGGCGTGGCGCAAGCCCGGCGAATGATCGACCTGTGCCTGGACGCCGGCGTGAACCTGTTCGACACCGCCGACGTGTATTCCGATGGCGCCTCGGAGGAGATCCTCGGCGCCGCGCTGCAGGGCCGGCGCGATGCCGTGATCCTCTCCACCAAGACCGGCCTGCGCCTGGGCGAAGGCCCCAACGATGCCGGCGCCTCGCGCTGGCGCTTGTTGCGCGCGGTGGAGGCCTCGCTGCGCCGCCTGCGCACCGACTACATCGACCTGCTGCAGCTGCACGCCTTCGATGCCCTCACCCCGCTGGAAGAAACCCTCTCCACGCTCGACGACCTCGTGCGCGCGGGCAAGGTGCGCTATATCGGCGCGTCCAACTTCGCGGGCTGGCAGTTGATGAAGGCGCTGTCGATCAGCCGGGCGCAGGGTTGGCAGCGGTTCGTCGCCCACCAGGCGTACTACTCGCTGGCCGGGCGGGACTACGAGTGGGAGCTGATGCCGCTCGGGCAGGACCAGGGCGTGGGCGCGGTGGTGTGGAGCCCGCTGGCCTGGGGCCGGCTCACCGGCAAGTTGCGCCGCGGCCATCCGCTGCCAGAGCGCAGCCGGCTGCACGACACCGCGTCGGTCGGGCCGGCGATCGACGAGGGGCGGCTCTACGACATCGTCGACGTCCTGCTGGAGATCGCCGGGGAAACCGGCCGCAGCGTGCCGCAGGTGGCGATCAACTGGTTGCTGCAGCGCCCCACCGTCAGCACAGTGCTGATCGGGGCGCGGGACGAGCAGCAGCTGCTCCAGAACCTGGGCGCAGTGGGCTGGTCGCTCGATACCGGGCAGATGGCGCGGCTGGACGAGGTGAGCCGGGTGGATCCGCCCTACCCCTACTACCCCTATTGGCGAGGCCAGTTCTCGGAACGGGCGCCGGTGATCGCGGATCGAGGCCGATAAATCGTGACATGCCTGCCGATTCCGCAGTGCGCGCGCCGGCATCGCGCCGGCGCGCCTGCGCGGCTCAGGCCTTCGCTTCGTCGAAGGCGAGGTGGTACTTCACCGCCTCGGTGACTTCCTGCTTGGACCCCAGGAACACCGGTACGCGCTGGTGCAGGCCGTCGGGGTGGATGCCGAGGATCGGCGTGCGGCCCGTGCTGGCCAGGCCACCGGCCTGCTCGACCAGCATGCCCATCGGGTTGGCCTCGTACATCAGCCGCAGCTTGCCGGCCTTGGACGGATCCTTGCGGTCCCACGGGTAGATGAAGATGCCGCCGCGCGTGAGGATGCGATGCACGTCGGCCACCATGCTGGCGATCCAGCGCATGTTGAAGTCCTTGCCGCGCGGGCCTTCCTTGCCGGCGAGCAGATCGGCTACGTAGGCCTGCATCGGCGCCTCCCAGTGCCGCTGGTTGGACATGTTGATGGCGAACTCCTTGGTTTCCTCCGGAATGCGCATGTCCGACTGGGTCAGCAGGAACGAACCTTCTTCCCGCTCCAGCGTGAAGGCGTGCGTGCCGTGGCCCAGCGTAAGGACCAGCATCGTGCTCGGCCCGTAGATGCAGTAACCGGCGGCGACCTGCGCGCTGCCCGGCTGCAGGAAGTGCTCGTCGCCGGGCTTGTCCACGCCGGGCGGGCAGCGCAACACCGAGAAGATCGTGCCGACCGAGACGTTGACGTCGATGTTGGAGCTGCCATCGAGCGGATCGAACAGCAGCAGGAAGTCGCCGCTCGGGTAACGGTCCGGCACCGGCGTGCTGTGCTCCATCTCCTCCGACGCGCAGGCCGCCAGGTGGCCGCCCCATGCATTGGCTTCCAGCAGGATGTCGTTGCTCAGTACGTCGAGCTTCTTCTGCGCCTCACCCTGGATATTGCCGGTGCCGGCATCGCCCAGCACGCCCCCGAGGGCTCCCTTGCTCACCGCGATGGAGATGCGCTTGCACGCCCGCGAGACGATGGTGACGAGCTGGCGCAATTCCGGGCCGATGCGGCCGGCTTGCTGTTCTTCGATCAGGAATCGGGTCAGCGAGGTTCGCGACATGGAGCGGACAGCCTTGCGTAGGAAGTGAGTCGCCATTGTCTCATCCCGTTGCCGCGACAGGACAGGCGCGTCATCGGGCGATGTATCGGCGAGTCATTGACCGCGCTGTCATGTCACAGGGTTTTCAGCGGCCGACGCGCGCAGGCACAATGAGCGCCCTCCGCAGGACAGGAAGGACACACGAATGGAAGCATCGAAATCGCATCGCGCGCTGTGTGGGGCTCTGCTCGCGCTCGCGTTCGTGGCACCGCATGCGGGCCCGTTGCATGCGCAGCAGGCGCCCGCCGACCCCGCCGTTGCCGCACCTGCCGCCGCCGGGCGCGTCGTGCAGGCGCTGTATGTGGAAATCCCTTCGGGCAGCGCGCTGACCAACGCGATGATGGCACCGGCAATCGGCACCAGCCCGGCGGTGAAGCAGCTGATCCAGGTGATGGCGCTGGGCGAGAACGCCGACCTGCAGGTGGTGGTGTTCAGTGGCAGCGAAAAGCTCGCGCTCAAGGCCGCCGAAGCGGCGTTGAAGTCGTTCGAGGGCAAGCGCCTGGAGCATCTCACGCTCGGCGTCGTCGCCGAGGCCGGCAAGCTGGAGGCGCTGCGCCCGCTCGCCGAGCCGCTCGGCGTGACGCTGGTGGCCGCCAAGCCGCTGCGCTGAAAAGCAAAAGCCTCCGGTGTCGCCACCGGAGGCCCGCGTGTACCGCATCGCGCGAGGCGTCAGCCCTTGGCGACGGTGGCCACCGCATTGGCCACGTAGTCCAGGTTCTTCTGGCTCAGCGCAGCCACGCAGATGCGGCCGGTGCCCACGGCGTAGATCGCGAACTCATCGCGCAGGCGGTCCACCTGCGCCCGGCTCAGGCCCGAGTAGGAGAACATGCCGGCCTGGCGCTCGATGAAGGAGAAATCCCCCGCGCCCAGCGCATTGAGCTTGCCGACCAGGCCGGCGCGCAGCGCATGGATGCGCTCGCGCATCTCGGTCAGTTCCTCTTCCCAGGTCTTGCGCAGCTCCGGGCTGTTGAGCACGCCGGCCACCAACGCGGCGCCGTGCGTGGACGGGCTCGAATAGATCGTGCGGATGATGCGCTTGACCTGCGACTGCACGGCTTTGGCCTGCTTCGCATCGGCCGACACCACCGACAGCGCGCCCACGCGCTCGCCGTACAGCGAGAACGACTTGGAGTACGAACTGGCGACGACGAAATCCATCTCCATGCCCGCCAGCAGGCGGATCGCGTAGACATCTTCCTCGATGCCCTTGTCGAAGCCCTGGTAGGCGATGTCGATGAACGGGAACAGGCCGCGCTCCTTGAGCAGTTCGGCGACGACGCGCCACTGTTCATGGGTCAGGTCCGCGCCGGTCGGGTTGTGGCAGCACGCGTGCAGCAGCACGACGCTGCCGGGCGCCAGCTGGCGCAGGTCGGCGAGCATGCCCTCGAAATCCAGCCCATGGCGCGCGGCATCGAAATAGGTGTAGTCGACGACCTCGAAGCCGGCCGCGCTGAACACCGCGCGGTGGTTTTCCCAGCTCGGGTTGCTGATGGCCACGGTGCGCGTGTCGAGCAGCTTGATCAGCAGGTCCGCGCCCACGCGCAGCGCGCCGCTGCCGCCGATGGTCTGCGAGGTGCTGACGCGGCCGGCTTCCAGCAGCGGCGATTGCGCGCCGAACAGCAGCTTCTGGGTGGCCTGGTCGTAGGCGGCCAGGCCGTCGATCGGCAGATAGCCGCGCGGCTTGGCGTCCAGCGCGAGCTGCTGTTCGATCTGGTACACGGCGCGCAGCAGCGGAATGCGGCCGTTTTCGTCGTAATAGATGCCCACGCCCAGGTTGACCTTGTTGGGCCGGGCGTCGGCGTTGTAAGCCTCGGTCAGGCCGAGGATCGGATCGCCCGGGACCTGTTCGACATTTGCAAAGAAAGACACGGCGGTACTCGCTGGAGACGGAATGAGGGGGTGCTTCCGGATCGCTTCGCGCGCGGCGCGGCAAAGCGGCTCATCGTAACAAAGCGCCGCCCCGGCCGGGGGCGTGAACGGCGCGGGATGGGCCTGCGGACAGGCTTGGGCCACAATCGCCGCATGCCCCCATCGTGTCGATTGAAACCGCTGGCTGCCGCGCGCGGCAGCCTCGGCCTGCCGCTTCTCATCACCCTGCTTCCCGCACAGGCCGCCGCGCCTGCCGTGGCCGAGCTGCCGGCCGTGCAGGTCGAGGCGGCGCGCGTACGCGGGGTGGATCCATTCGACCTGCCCGCATCGTTCAGCCAGGTGGATGCCGGCGACGCCGCAGACCGGCGCGGCGCGCAGGCGTCCGAGCTGCTCGGGGGCCTGCCCGGCGTGGTGGCGCGCGACCGCCAGAACTACGCGCAGGACACCCAGCTCTCGATCCGCGGCTTTGGCGCGCGTTCCACCTTCGGCGTGCGCGGCGTGCGCCTGTACGTGGACGGGGTGCCGGCGACGATGCCGGACGGGCAAGGCCAGCTCTCGCACTTCAACGTGATGGGCGCCGAGCGCGTGGAGGTGCTGCGCGGGCCGTTCTCGGCGCTGTACGGCAACGCCTCCGGCGGCGTGGTGCAGTGGTGGAGCGGGGCGGGCGCCGCGGACGACCCCTGGCGGCTGCGCGCCACCTGGGGCAGCGAAGCGACTTCCACCGTCGGCGCCCAGCTGCGCGGCGCGCGGGGGCCGTTCGACTACAACCTCGCCGCCAGCCATTTCCAGACCGACGGATGGCGCGAGCACAGCCGCGCCCGCCGCGAATCGCTTAACGGCCGCCTCGGCTGGACGCTGGGCGAGGGGCGCACGCTGTCGCTGGTGGTGAACGCCTTCGATGCGCCCGACGCGCAGGATCCCCTCGGCCTGACCCGCGCCCAGTTCCAGGCCGATCCGCGCCAGGCCACCGCGGTCGCCACGCAGTTCAACACGCGCAAATCGGTGCGCCAGTCGCAGGCCGGCCTGGTCTACGAGCAGCAGGCCGGTGCCGGCAGCCTGCGCGTGATGGCCTACGGCGGCACGCGCGCGGTCGAGCAGTACCTGGCGGTGCCGGTGGCCGTGCAGGCCAACCCGCTGCACGCCGGCGGCGTGGTGGACCTGGACGGCGATTACGGCGGCGTGGACGCGCGGTGGTCGTGGCAGGGCGAATGGGCCGGGCGCCCGTTCGATGTCACGGTGGGGGCGAACGCCGACCGCCAGCGCCAGGACCGTACCGGCTACGAGAACTTCGCCGGCGGCCAGCTCGGGGTGAAGGGCGCCCTGCGCAGGGACCAGCGCGACACCGTGTCCAACCTCGACCAGTTCGCCCAGGCTTGGTGGCAGTGGAGTGCGCGCTGGTCGGCGCTGCTGGGCGTGCGGCACAGCGAAGTGCGCTTCCGCTCGGCCGACCACTACATCACCCCGCGCAACCCCGACGACAGCGGCCGCACCGACTATTCGGCCACCACCCCGGTGGCCGGCGTGGTGTTCCGCGCCAGCGAGCACGTGCGCCTGCACGCCTCGCTCGGCCGCGGCTTCGAAACGCCCACCTTCAACGAGCTCGGCTATCGTGCCGATGGCGGCGCCGGCCTGGCGCTGGACTTGCGGCCGGCCAAGAGCCGCAACTACGAAGTGGGGCTGAAATGGCGCGGCGACGCGCAGGCCGCGCTCGCGCTGGCGGTGTTCCGCGCCGATACCGACGACGAACTGGCCGTAGCCAGCAATACCAACGGCCGCAGCACCTACCGCAACATCGGCCGCACCCGCCGCGAGGGCGTGGAGGCCAGCTGGACCCAGCCGCTGGCCGCGCGCAGCGAGCTGGCGCTGGCGTATACCTGGCTGGAGGCCACGGTGCGGCAGGGCTACCTCGTCTGCGCCGCCAGCGGTTGCGCCACGCCGGATACCTGGGTGGCGCCCGGCACCGCGTTGCCGGGCGTGCCGCGCCAGCAGTTTTCGGCGAAGTGGTCGTGGTATCCGGCGCCGTGGCGTTTGGCCGCCGAGGTCGAGGCCGCCGACCGCACGCCCGTGAACGACCTCGGCCGCGAGGCGGCGCCGGGCTACGCGCTGCTGGCCTTCGAAGCTTCCCGCGAATGGGCGCTGGCCAGCGGCGCCTTGCGTGCCTTCGCCCGCGTGGACAACGTGTTCGACCGCGCCTACGTCGGCTCGGTCATCGTCAACGACGGCAACGGCCGCTATTACGAACCGGGCCCGGGGCGGGCTTACCTGGCCGGCGTGGAGTGGCATTTCCGGCCCTGAGCGGGAGGGGGCGCGGCGATTGACCGAGATCAAGGCCGCGTCACCCGCGCCGGCGCATCCTCACCGCTCCCCCGTGAGGAGACCCGGCATGGACAAGACGATGAAGGCAGCGGTGGTGCGCGCGTTCGGGCAGCCGCTGGTGATCGAGGAAGTGACCGTCCCGCGGCCTGGCGCCGGCGAGATCCTGGTCAAGATCGAGGCGTGCGGCGTGTGCCATACCGACCTGCACGCCGCCGAGGGCGACTGGCCGGTCAAGCCGAACCCGCCTTTCATTCCCGGCCATGAAGGCGTGGGCCACGTGGTGGCCGTGGGCGCCAACGTGGATTACGTGAAGGAAGGCGACCGCGTCGGCATTCCGTGGCTGTATTCGGCCTGCGGGCATTGCGAGCATTGCCTGGGCGGCTGGGAAACCCTGTGCGAGACGCAGAAGAACACCGGCTATTCGGTCAATGGGGGCTTCGCCGAATACGCCTTGGCCGATGCGCGCTACGTCGGCCACCTGCCGAAGAACGTCGGTTTCGTGGAAGTCGCGCCGGTGCTGTGCGCGGGTGTCACCGTCTACAAGGGCCTGAAGGTGACCGACACCCGGCCCGGCGAATGGGTGGTGATCTCCGGCGTCGGCGGCCTGGGCCACATGGCGGTGCAGTACGCCCGCGCCATGGGCCTGAACGTGGCGGCGGTGGATATCGACGAGGACAAGCTGGCGCTGGCGCGCAAGCTCGGCGCCAGCGTGACGGTGAACGCCGCCCAGCAGGACCCGGCCGCCTACCTGAAGAAGGAAATCGGCGGTGCGCACGGCGTGCTGGTCACGGCCGTCTCGCCCAAGGCGTTTTCCCAGGCACTGGGGATGGTTCGCCGCGGGGGCACGGTTTCGCTCAATGGCCTGCCGCCGGGCGACTTCCCGCTGGATATCTTCGGCATGGTGCTCAATGGCGTGACCGTGCGCGGCTCCATCGTGGGGACGCGGCTGGATCTCCAGGAATCGCTGGATTTCGCCGCGCAGGGCAAGGTGGCCGCCACCGTGCATACCGACCGGCTGGAGAACATCAACGACATCTTCGCGCGCATGCACGCCGGCAAGATCGAAGGCCGCGTGGTCCTCGACCTGGCCGCCTAGGCCTCGTGTCAGCCCGGCGGCTGTCCCGGCAGCCGCGCGGGCGATTCCGCATCGCCGGGGATCAGCTCGTCGGGCCGCTCGCCCGCACCGCGGTCCTCCATCTCCTGGCTGTCGTGCTTGCCGCGCTGCTCGCCGGGCACCGGCGGCGTGTTCTCGCGCAGGGGGTCTCGGGTCATGGCCAGGCTCCGGAAAGGGGGAACCCGAGTTCACCGCGCACGCCGTGAAGGGCAGGGCAAGCGGCCGCTCACGCCTGTCTAACGGCAGCGGCGTTACTGCTGTGCGCCCTCCCCGCCGATGCCGGAGCCGCGCCGTGCGCCCCTTCGAACGTCGTCCCGACCGCCGCCTATTCGCCCCGCCGCTGGACCCGCAGCTTCCGGCGATGTTGCCGCCGCTGGAGCACGGCATCGCGCAGGACTACCGCCACTACAGCCTGGTGGACTACCAGCGCCGCCGCCGCCGCGGCGGGCCGACCTGGCGCGATCTTTACCCCGCCTACGAATTCGCCCGGCGCACCCACGCCGCCGACTGGCCCCGCGCGCCGGACATCGACGATGCCCTGGCCGCGCAGTGGGAGCAGATGCGCGGTGCCTCGCGACTGAGCTGGCGCCGCGCACGCGCCATCGTCGAGGACGCGTGGCGCGCGCTGGACCACATGCCCGAAGCCGCTGTCCATGGAGTCGCTCACTGATGGCCCGTCCTATCTGGTCCGGTACGTTGTCCTTCGGCTTGTTGAACGTGCCGGTTGCGTTGATGTCGGGCGAGCGCAGGACCGACCTGCACTTCCGCATGCTCGATTCGCGCGACAAGAAGCCGATCCGCTTCGAGCGCGTCAATGCCGACACCGGCGAGGAAGTGCCATGGAAGGAGATCGTCAAGGCGTTCGAGTACGACAAGGGCAGTTACGTCGTGCTGGAGGAAGCGGATATCCGCTCGGCCGCGCCGGAGACGCACGAGACGGTGGAGGTCGAGACCTTCGTCGATGCCGCCGACATCGACCCGCGCTACTACGAGAAGCCCTACATCCTCGTGCCGGGCAAGAAAGCCGAGAAGGGCTACGTATTGCTGCGCGAAACGCTGCGCGCGACCGGCAAGGTCGGCATCGCGCGGGTGGTGATCCGCACGCGCGAATACCTCTCGGCGGTGGTGCCCGAAGGCGACGCGCTGGTACTGCTGCTGCTGCGCTACCACCAGGAGCTGGTGGACCCCGAGGAATACAAGCTGCCTACCGGATCGGCCAAGGATTACCGCATCAACCCGCGCGAGCAGGAAATGGCCACGCAGCTGATCGAGTCCATGGCCGGCGAATGGAAGCCGCAGGATTTCCACGATGAATTCCGTGCACGCCTCGAAGCGGTGCTGAAGAAGCGCATCAAGGCCAAGGGCGGCACGACCCGCATCGAGGACACCCCGGCCGCGCACGAGGAAGAGACCACCAACGTGGTCGATTTCATGTCGCTGCTGCAGAAGAGCCTGCAGGCCAACAAGCGCACTCCGGCCAAGAAGACGGCCGCCAAGAAGGCCCCGGCGCGCAAGACGGCGGCGAAGAAGGCGACCAAGGCCGCCAAGAAGGCGCCGGCCAGGCGCAAGGCGGGCTGAGCCATGTCGCCAGCGCGGGCGGCGGGCGAGGTGGCGATCACGCATCCGGAGCGGGTGGTGTATCCCGCCTCCGGATTGACCAAGGCCGACGTGGCCGACTATTACCGCGCCGTCTCGCGATGGCTGCTGCCGGAGGTGGTGCGCCGGCCGCTGTCGCTGCTGCGCTGCCCCGATGGCGTCGGCGCCGAATGCTTCTTCCAGAAGCACCTGGGCCGGGGATTGGGCGCGCATGTGCACGAGGTGCCGCTGAAGCAAAAGAGCGGCGTGGAAGACTACCTCTACATCGAGGACCTGGCCGGCCTGCTGGAGCTGGTGCAGATGAATTCGCTCGAGCTGCACCCCTGGGGCGCGACCGTGGACGACCCCGAGCATCCGGACCAACTGGTGTTCGACCTGGACCCGGGCGAGGGCGTGGGCTGGCGCGAGGTGAAGCTGGGCGCGCGGCACATCCGTGCCGAGCTGCGGCATTTCGGGCTGGAGAGCTTCGTGCGCCTGTCCGGCGGCAAGGGATTGCACGTGGTGGCACCGCTGCGCCCGCGCGCGGGCTGGGACGCCGCGCGCGAATTCGCTGACCTGCTGGCGCACCGCCTGGCCGAGCGCCACCCGGATCGCTACGTCGCCACGATGAGCAAGGCCAAGCGTGAAGGCGTGATCTTCATCGACTGGCTGCGCAACGCGCGCGGGGCCACCAGCGTGTGCTCCTGGTCGCTGCGGGCGCGCGAGCACGCGGCGGTGGCCATGCCGCTGCGCTGGGAGGAACTGTCCCGTATCGCCTCGCCGCAGGCCTTTCCGCTGCCCAAGGCCCGGCAGCGCGCGGCGCGGCTGAAGGTCCATCCCTGGGGCGACTGGCGCAAGCTCAAACAGGCCCTGCCTGAACGCTGAGGCGCCAACACGGCGCGGCCAGCGCGGCCGCGCCGTGTAAAATCGCCTTCTTTTTGGCTGGAATAATGGCGGAAAGCACGACAAGGGCGCTGGTCTCGGCCCCGCCATTCATTCGCCTGCTCGCCGGCCTGGGGCAAGCCGACGCAGGCCGCTCGCCGCCCGTGCTGACCGAGCGCCTGGAGCAGTGGATCGACTGGAACCACGCCGTATCGCTGGCCCGCGCGCTGGACCAACCGCCGCCGCCCGCCCCCGAGTCCGTCGAGGACGCCGTAGGCGAGGCCGATTGCGCCCGCGCCCGCGAGGCGCTGGTGCAGTCGATCAACCAAGAACCCTTGCTGGCCCGCCGCCCGCCGCCGGGCAGCCTCGCCACCCGGGATTTCGCGCCCTACCAGGAACGTTGCCTCTCCCTGCAGCGCGCCATGCACAGCGCCACCGGCCGCCTGCGCGGCCTGCTGCGTGACCGCCTGGCCGCCGGCCCCGAGCCATTGGCGCGGCTGGCCGAGGTGGATGCCCTGATGGAACAGGTCCTCAGCCCGCGCGAGCAACGTTGGCTGGCCGCCGTGCCCTCGTTGCTGGCCGAGCGCTTCGCGCGCCTGCGCCCGGGGGCCGACGACGCGGCCGCGGGCCCACCTTCCCTTTCAGACGACGCACTGGACGCCTTCCGGCAGGAAATGCGCGACGTGCTGCTCGCCGAACTCGACTTCCGTTTCCAACCGCTGGAGGCGCTGCTGGCAGCGCTTCGCGCCTGAATGACCACCATGCTCAGAAATCCGCTCAACCTCGTTGTCTTCCTCCTCGGCCTGCTGGCCATCGGCTGGACCGGTGCCGGCTATGTCCTGACCCATCCGCTGGCGGCGCTGGTCGCCGCGGTGATCGGCGCGTGCTACCTCGCCGGCGTGCTGGAGCTGTCGCGTTACCAGCGCGCCACCGTGGGGCTGCGCGATGCGCTGGCCGATGTCGATGCCGCGCGCGAGGACCTGGGCGCCTGGCTGGCCCGCGTTCCGGCCTCGCTGCGCCATGCGGTGCAGCTGCGCATCGAAGGCGAGCGGGTACCGCTGCCGGCGCCGGGCATGACGCCGTATCTGGTCGGCCTGCTCGTCCTGCTGGGCATGCTCGGCACGCTGCTGGGCATGATGGCGACGCTGCGCGGCACCGGCTTCGCGCTGGAGAGCGCGGCCGACCTGCAATCGATCCGTGATTCGCTGGCCGCGCCAGTCAAGGGCCTCGGCTTCGCGTTCGGTACCTCGATCGCCGGCGTGGCCAGCTCGGCGATGCTGGGCCTGCTGTCGGCGCTGTGCCGGCGCGAGCGCGTGCAGGTCGTGGAGCAGCTCGATGCCTGCATCGGCACCTCGTTGCAGATGCATTCGCGCGCGCACGAACAACGCCAGACCTTCCAATGGCTGCAACAGCAAGCCGCGCTGATGCCGGTGCTGGTGGAGCGGCTGCAGGCCATGGCCGAGGGCCTGGCGCAGCGCGCCGCCGCCGACAGCGAGCGCCAGCGCGCGCACCAGGAGGCGTTCCAGCAACAGGCAGAAGTGGCCCAGGCGGCGCTTTCGGCCACGCTCGAACGTGCGCTGCGCAACGCGGTGGCCGAGGGCGCCAGCGCCATCGGCGCGGGCCTGCAGCCGGTGGTGGACACCACGCTGGCCGGATTGGCGCGCGAGGGCGCGGCCACGCAGGCGAGCGTGGCGCAGGCGGCGCAGCAGCATTTCGACGCGCTGTCGGCGGGATTTGCCGCTGCAGGCGATACCGCGGCCGCCGCCTGGCGCACGGCCATCGACGAACAGCGCCAGTCCAACGCCGCGCTGGCCACGGCCCTGGAAGGCGCGTTGTCGCGGTTCAACGACGATTTCGCGCAGCGCAGCGCCGGCGTGGTCGAAGGCGTGTCCACGCGCCTGGAAACCGCCACGCAGGGCATGGCCGACGCATGGCGGCAGGCGCTGTCGCACCAAGAGGCCACGCACGCCGCGCTGACCGAGGCACAGGCGCAGGCGTTGTCCGCGGCCGCCGATACGCTCGAGCGGCATTCGGTCGCGTGGGTAGCGCGTGCGGGCGAAGCGCAGGCGGCGTTGCACGGCGAACTGGTCGCGCGCGACGAGCAGCGCCTGGCGCAGTGGCGCGACACGCTCACCGCCGCCGGTTCCACGCTGCGCGAGGATTGGCTGCAGGCCGGTGCCGAAGCCGCGCAGCGCCAGCACGACAGCTGCGAGGCGCTGCGGCGCACCGGCGAGGCGCTCGCGCACGCCACGCAGGCGCAGGCCAATGCGACCATCGAGGAAGTGGCCCGGCTGGTGCAGACCGCTGCCGCCGCGCCGCAGGCCGCCGCCGAAGTCATCGCCGGGCTGCGCCAGACGCTCTCGGAAAGCATGGCGCGCGACAACGACATGCTGGCCGAGCGCAGCCAGATGCTGGCCACGCTGGATACGCTGCTGGACGCGGTCAACCACGCCTCCACCGAGCAGCGGGCGGCCATCGATGCGCTGGTGGCCACGTCGGCCGACCTGCTCGACCGCGTCGGCAGCCGGTTCGCCGAACGCGTGGAGGCGCAAGGCGAACGCATCGACGCGGCCGCCGCGCAGCTCGCCGCCGGTGCCACCGAAGTCGCGAGCCTCGGGGATGCGTTCGGCGGCACGCTGCAATCCTTCGCCGCCGTCAACGACGCGCTGGCCGAACGCCTGCAGGGCATCGAGCAGGCGCTGGTGCAGTCGCTCGCGCGCAGCGATGAACAGCTCGCCTATTACGTGGCCCAGGCCCGCGAAGTGGTGGACCTGAGCATGCTGGCGCAGCGCCAGATCGTCGAGGAACTGCGCCAGGCCACGGGCGCGGCGGCGGCATGAGCGTCGAGTTCGAGGCCGAGGAGGGCGGCACCGCCCCCGTGTGGGCGGCATTCGGCGACCTGATGTCGGTGCTGCTCGGGGCGTTCGTGCTGATCCTGGTGGGCGTGATCGCCGTGCAGCAGCAGCTCTCCAGCCGGCTGGAGGAAGAGATGCGCCAGCACCAGCGCGAAGTCCAGCAGCGCAAGGCGCTGGAGCAGGCGCTGGCCGCGCCGCTGGCCGCCGGTCGCGTGACGTTCGTCGATGGCCGCATCGGCATCGGCGGCAACGTGCTGTTCGCGCTCAATTCGGACCAGCTGCAGCCGGAAGGGCGCGAAGTGCTGCGCAGCCTTGCCGCGCCATTGAAGACCTACCTGCAGGGGCGCGACGAGATCCTGATGGTCAGCGGCTTCACCGACGATGCGCAGGTGCACGAAGGCAACCGGCGCTTCGCCGACAACTGGGCGCTGTCGGCCGAGCGCGCGCTGACGGTGACGCGCGCGCTGATCGAAGAGGGCGTGCCGGCCTCGTCGGTGTTCGCCGCCGCGTTCGGCGCGCAGCAACCGGTGGATTCGAACGCCAGCGAGGCAGGCCGCGCGCGCAACCGGCGCGTGGAGCTGGCGCCGGTCCCGCGCCAGGGCAAGGCCGGCGCGCATGCGCGCTGAGGACCGGGACATCCAGGCCCGGCTGGCCGCATGGCGTGCCTGCGGCGCGGACCGGTTCGATGGCACGCGCTTTCGCTTCATCGAGGCGCTGGCCGCCCGCGCGGCGCGCCACGACGGCCGTGCCCGCACGCTGATCCAGGCCCGCCTCGCCGAACTGATGGAAGCCTATGACGAAGCCCTCGCGCGGGCAGGGGCATTCGAACGCCCGGACGCGCGCGCGCAGGCTTCCGCCGGTGGCCCGCTCGCGCCGCTGCTGGGCCGGTTGGCCGCCGCGCGCCGCGCGCAGGGGGCGGAGGACACGGAAGCGATGCCGCCGCTGCCGGCGTTGGCCGAATTCCGGCGCCTGTGGGGCGAACTGCTCGGCGAGCGCCGCCTGCGCCAGTCGCTGGCACCGCAGCCGGCCGATGCGGGGCCGCTCAACTCCGGCGTGCTGGTGCACCGCGCGATTGCGCATATGCGCGCGACCAGCCCGGAGTACCTGCGCCACTTTCTCGCCTACGCCGACCACCTGTGCTGGCTCGAACGCTTCCAGGCACGCGGGGCGGGTGTGCCGCAGCCGGCGGCTGCGCGTCGTACCGCGTCGCGCAAGCGGCGCGGCTGATCCGCGCGCGGCCTATTGCGGCGTCTGTGCCCAACCTTCGCGGCGCGGGGTCTGCCCGATGCCCGGGTTGAAGGCGTTGCACGGGTCCAACTGGCGGTAGTGCGCTTCCAGCGCCGGCTTGGCGCGGTAGAGGTGGCCCACGTTGTGTTCGGCCGGATACTCCGCCCCGCGCCGGTCCAGCCCGGCCCACATCGCATGCTCGATGGCGAGCGGGTCGTGGCCCTTGCGCACGATGTAGTCCTGGTGGAAGACGTGGCACAGGAAGTGGCCGTAGTACAGCCTGTGCAGCAGCGTCGCCTCGATATCCGGCGGCAGCGTCTCCACCCACGCGGTGTCGTTGCGGCGCAGCGCCACGTCCAGCGCCACGATGTCCTCCACCGTATCGCGATGCGCCTGCCGGTAGCGCACCGCCGCGCCAGCTACCGCGAAGCGGTGCAGGAACGCCTTGCGTCCTTCTGCCTCGTCGCAACGGAAGAAGCTCCCGCTCTTGCTGGCGTTGAAGTGCTGTTTGAGGAACAGCTCCACTTCCGGTACCTGCGCGCGCCCCACCCGCAGCAGCAGGTGGTGTTCGTAGCGGTCGCGGAAGTCGTACATGCGCGCGGGCAGGTGGCGTGGCAGGATGCCCATCACGGCCTGGATCAATCGGTCCGCCGCGCCGGGCAGCCCGATCGCCTCGCACCAGCCGTCGATGCGGCTCTTCAACGCGAACGCACGCGGCACGCGCGCGGTGCCGAGGTGCTCGATCAGCAGGAAGCTGTCCTTGCCGTACTTCTCGCCGATGTCGAATGCGTCGCGATGCAGGTATTCGCCGGCAATCGGCAGGGTGTCGAACTGGGTCAGCAGGTAGCGGCGCACGGCGGTGAAGTCCTCCGGCGCGTTGGTGCCCAGATAGAACACGCTGCTTTCCTCGCGCGGGAAGGTATCCAGCCGCACGGCGAACACCGCCAGCCGGCCCGCCGAACCGGACGCCTCGAACAGCCGCACCGGATCGGCGTTGAAGCGCGCGGGCGTGGTCGCATCCACATCACGCACGTGCTGGCCGTAGTGGGGGTCGGAGGCCGCGCGCGAAGGGTCGTCGACGATGTCGCCCTCCGTGTACTCGCCCGCCTCCAGACGACGCAGGATGTCTTCCGGTGCATCGCCCAGCGCGATGCCCAGGTGGTTCACCAACCGCAGCTGCCCGTCCTCGCCGAGCTGTGCGTACAGCGCCAGCTCGGTATAGGCCGGTCCGCGGCGCACCAGCGCGCCGCCGGAGTTGTTGCACACCCCGCCCATCACCGAGGCGCCGATGCACGACGAGCCGATCACCGAGTGCGGCTCGCGGTGCAAGGGCAGCAGGGCCTGCTCCAGTTGGTCCAGCGTGGCGCCGGGCAGGCAGACCACCTGGCGGCCCTCGCGGATCAGGCGGATGCCGCGCAGCCGCTGCGTGCTGACCAGCACCACCGGGCGGTCGTAGTCGTCGCCATCGGGCGTGGAGCCGCCGGTCAGCCCGGTGTTGGCCGCCTGCAGGATCACGATGCAGCGCGCCGCCACGCAGGCCTGCAGCACCCGCCACATCTCCACCAGGCTCCCGGGCCGCACCACCGCCAGCACGGGGCCATCGCCGAAGCGGTAGCCCTTGCGATAGCGGCGCGTGGCGCGCTCGCCGGTCAGCACATGCGCATCGCCCACCGTGGCGCGCAGGCGCGCGGTGAGCTCGACGGTGGGCGAGGTATCGGCCATGTCAGGCGTCCCGTACCAACAGGCGGCGGTCGATATCGGCGATCGACTTGGCACCGGTGAGGATCATCGCCACGCGCATCTCCTTCTCGATCAGGTCCAGCAGGTTGGCCACGCCGGCCTCGCCCGCCGCGGCCAGCGCGTAGACGAATGCACGGCCCAGCAGCACGCCATCGGCGCCCAGTGCCAGCATACGCACGACATCCAGCCCGTTGCGGATACCCGAGTCGGCCAGGATGCGCAGCTCGCCCTGCACGGCATCGGCGATGGCCGGCAGCGCGCGCGCCGTGGAAGGTACGCCGTCGAGCTGGCGTCCGCCATGGTTGGACACCACGATGCCGTCGGCGCCGAACCGCACCGCTTCGTGCGCGTCCTGCGGGTCGAGGATGCCCTTGATCACCATCGGCCCTTCCCAGAACTCGCGGATCCACTCCAGGTCCTTCCACGAGATCGAATGGTCGAAGTTGCTGGCGAGCCAGCCGATGTAATCGGCCAGTCCGGTTGGGTGGCCACGGTAGGTGGAGATGTTGCCCAGGTCGTGCGGGCGCCCGCGCACGCCCACATCCCACGCCCAGCGCGGATGCGTGGCTGCCTGCAGCATGCGCCGCCACGCGGCGTTGGGCCCGCTCATGCCCGAATGCGCATCGCGGTAGCGCGCGCCGGGGGTGGGCATGTCCACCGTGAACACCAGCGTGGTGACCCCGGCGGCGCGGGCCCGTTCGAGCGCATTGCGCATGAAGCCACGGTCGCGCAGCACGTAGAGCTGGAACCACATGGGCCGCGCGATGGCCGGCGCGACTTCCTCGATCGGGCACACCGACACCGTGGACAGGGTGAACGGCACCCCTTTGCGGGCCGCCGCGCGCGCCGCCTGTACCTCGCCGCGCCGGGCATACATGCCGGTCAGGCCGACCGGCGCCAGCGCCACCGGCAGCGACAGACGCTCGCCGAACAGCTCGGTGTCCAGGCTCACCCCGCTCATGTCCTGCAGCACGCGCTGGCGCAGGGCGACATCGGCCAGGTCCTGCACGTTGCGTTGCAGTGTGCGCTCGGCGTAGGCACCGCCGTCGATGTAATGGAACAGGAAGGGCGGCAGGCGCGATTGCGCCGCGGCGCGGTAGTCGGTCGAGGCGGAAATGATCATGGACGGCGGGCGACGGGCAAGGGCAGGCGAGAGGCGCGATCGCGGCGCGCCGCGTTGTCGTCGAGCGCGCGCAGCGCCTCGTGGACGAAGGCGAGGTGGTCTTCGGCCGCTTCGCGCGCGGCCGGGGCGTCGCCGGCGAGGATGGCGTCGCATAGCGCCCGGTGCTGCCGCGCCAG
This sequence comes from Stenotrophomonas sp. HITSZ_GD, assembly GCF_029543105.1. Lineage (GTDB taxonomy): Bacteria > Pseudomonadota > Gammaproteobacteria > Xanthomonadales > Xanthomonadaceae > Stenotrophomonas_A. Next base: position 258,122 of record NZ_JARQXB010000001.1, on the reverse strand, counting down.
CGCCGGGGCGGTGCGGGGGTCGCGGTACAGCGCCTGCCGGGTCTGCGAGATGTTGGCCTGCAGCAGCGCGAACAGGCCGCGCATCACCTGCACCAGCACCAGGTTGTGCGAGGCCTCGGCGATGGCGAGGTGGAAGCGGGCGTCGGCCAGGGCTTCGGCGGCTGCGTCTTCCTGTGCGTGCGCCGCCCCCATCGCTTCGAACGCGTCGCGGATGCGCGCGCGGTCCTCGTCGGTGGCGCGCAGGGCGGCATGCCAGGCGGTCGCCGCTTCCAGCGCATGGCGTGTCTCCAGCACGTCGAAGCGGTACTCGGGGTCGGCCTCCAGCACCTCCCGGAAATGGGACAACGGTTCGACCACGGCGTGGACCGGCGCGGCGGCCGCCTGCACGTAGGTGCCCCCGCCGGCGCGGGTCGCCAGCATGCCGAGGCTGGCCAACTGCTGGATCGCCTCGCGCACGACGCTGCGCGATACGCCCAGCTCCAGCGCCAGCACGCGCTCGGCCGGCAGGCGCTGGCCCGGCTGCAGGTTGCGCTCGACGATGAGCCGGCGCAGCCGCGTGGCGGTGCGATCGGAGAGCCTGTCACTCTCCTGTATTGGTCCGACCGGATGCGGGGGTGATATCGCCATGGGCGCCATTAGGCGCCCATGGCCTTGACGGGATCAAGCAAACACCGCGTTCCCGCGACGAATATTGGTCAGACCAGGCGCCATGGCAGCAGCCGGCCGGTCTGCGCGGCATAGGCGGCATAGGCTTGCGGGAACGCCTCGCGCAGCGCCTGCTCCTCGACCCGGATACGCCGCGCGAACGCAAAGCCGACCGGCACGAGCAGCAGCGGCAGGGCGAGCGCATTGCCCAGGCCCACGCCCAGGCCCAGGAAGCACAGCAGGGCGCCGGTGTAGGAGGGGTGGCGGATCCAGCGATACGGACCACGACGCACCAGTTCGTGCCCCTGCTGCACGCTGACATCGACGGTGAAGAAGCGTGCCAGCACATGGATCGACCAGATCCGCAGCACGAGCCCCGAAGCGATCAGCGCGCAGCCGGCCCAACGCATCGGCACGTGCCAGGACGCCGGCAGGTGGCCGTAACCGGTGAGGGTGACGCCGACCGCGGCGAAGATCCCGAGCATCAGCACGCGCCACAGCAGGCCGAGCGTGCCGGCATCGCGCGCACCGCCATCGGCAGCGCGGCGGCGCAGGCCCAGCCAGACCTCGTGGGCGGCCCAGACCAGGTTGAGGGCCAGGAACAGCAGCTGCGGCTGCACGGGTACGGCATGGGCGGCGATGGCGATCATGGGACGGCCTCCTCTGGGATGTGGTCAGTCTCCGCGTCGCCCGCGGGTGCGTCAGGGGCCGATCGTCACCGAAGCTGCCTGCCGGAAGTCACTTTCTGCGCCGGGCCCATTGCCGCCGCGCCGTCCGGACTGCCAGCATCGGCCCATGCCCCGCTTCCTGCGCGATCTCTTCAAGCCCCTGACCCTCGCCGGCCTGCTGACCCTGGCGGCGATCGGGCTGTCGTTCACGCTGACCGACTCGCCCTACGGGCCGTGGCGCTGGATCGCGCTGGCGGTGTTCGTGGCCGGCTTCCTCGCGCAGCGCGAGGTGCCGCGCCGCATCGACCACGCGCTGCTCGTGCTGCAGGCGCTGCTCGCGCTGGCGCTGGTATGGATGGAAATCCGCACCGGCACCACGCCGGTGCTCACCGTCATCGTCGTGGCGATGGCCGCGCGCCACTGGCCGCGCATCGCCGTGTGGGGCCTGACGCTGGCGATGGACGTGGCGATCTACGTGATGCTGGCGCACGTGGCCGATTTCGGAAAGCCCTGGCTGGTGGTCTCGCTCTACGGCGGCTTCCAGGCCTTTGCCGCGCTGACCACCCACTACGCGATGGAGGCCAGCCGCACGCGCGATGCCCTCATGCACGTCAACGCCGACCTGCTCGCCACCCGCGCGCTGCTCGCCGACAGCGCGCGCGATGCCGAGCGCCTGCGCCTGGCACGCGAGCTGCACGACATCGCCGGCCACAAGCTCACTGCCATGCGGCTCAACCTGCGCCGGCTCTCCGGCGACCCGGCGCTGGCCGGGCATGCGGAGCTGGCCCTGGTCGAGCAGCTCTCGTCCGAGTTGCTGGGCGATATCCGCAACGTCGTGCGCTCGATGCGCGACGACCCAGGCCTGAGCCTGGAGACCGCGCTGCGCGCGCTCGCCGCGCCGTTCCCCCGCCCGGCGTTTTCGGTGCGCATCGACCCGCAGGTACGCATCCGCGACCCGCATGTCGCCGAGGTGGTGCTGCGCATGGCGCAGGAGTCGCTGACCAATGCCGCGCGCCATGCCGATGCCGACCATGTGCGCCTGCACCTGTCGCAACACGACGACACCTTGTGCGTGGATATCGAGGACGATGGCGCCGCGCCGGCGAAGCTGTGCGAGGGCAACGGCATCGCCGGCATGCGCGAGCGCCTGGCCGCGCTGCGCGGCGAACTGGAGCTGGGCCGCGGCGCACGCGGCGGCCTGCGATTGACTGCGAGACTGCCCGCATGACGACTCCCACGCTTCGCCTTGCATTGGCCGACGACCAGATCCTCGTGCGCGCCGGGCTGCGCGCGCTGCTGCAGGACCAGGGCCTGACCGTGGCGGTGGAGGCCGACGACGGCGTCTCGCTGCTGCAGCAGTTGCGGCCCGGCGCGGTGGACGTGGTGCTCAGCGATATCCGCATGCCCGGCATGGACGGCATCGAGGCGCTGCGCCAGCTGCGCGCGCGCGGCGACCAGGTGCCGGTGCTGTTGTTGACCACCTTCGACGACGCCGACCTGCTGCTGCAGGCGCGCGAAGCCGGCGCGCAGGGCTTCCTGCTCAAGGACGCCGCGCCGGAGGACCTGCGCGAGGCGATCATCCGCGTCGCCGCGGGCGAGACGCTGCTGCAGCCGGTGAGTACCGATCCGGTCCGCGCGCGCTACCGCTATCGCGACGACGCGCCGCCCACCGACACGTTCGGCGAGCGCGAGGTGGCCATCCTGCGCCTGCTGGCCGGTGGTTACTCGAACAAGGAAATCGCGCGCACCCTGTTCCTGGCCGAAGGAACGGTGAAGAACTACGTGTCCAACATCCTGGACAAACTCGGCACGCGCGACCGCACGCGCGCGGTGCTCAAGGCGATCACGCTGCGGGTGATCTGAAGCGCCGGGCTGGCCTCAGCGCCTCACGTCCAGGCGCCCTTCGCCGAGCAGCGCATCCACTTCCGCCGCCGACACCGGGTTGAAGTCGCCGGGGATCGTGTGTTTCAGGCACGCGGCCGCCAGGCCGAAGCGCACGGCGCCTTCCGCGCCGCGGCCGTCGATCAGGCCGTGCAGCACGCCGGCGGCGAAGGCATCGCCGCCGCCGATGCGATCGACGATGCCGGTCACCGATTCGGCCGGCGCCAGCGCTTCGGTGCCGTCGCGGCCAAGCAGCATGGCGCCCAGGCTGTGGTGGTCCACGCTCAGCGTCGCGCGCTGCGTGCAGGCCATCCACCGCAGCTGCGGGAACGCCGCGAATGCCTGCGCGGCCGCCGCGCGCACGCGCTCGCGTACGTCCTCCTGCGGAAACTCGCCGCCCAGCACCACGCCGATGTCGCGGTAGTCGGCGAAGACGATATCGGCGCAGGCAAACAGCTCGCGCAGCACGCCGGAGGCGTCGCCCTGCCAGCGCTGCCACAGCTTCGGGCGGAAATTGCCATCGAAGGACACGCGCACGCCCAGTTCGCGCGCGCAACGCGCCGCCTCGACCGTGGCCTGCGCGGCCTCGGCACCCAGCGCCGGGCTCACGCCGGACAGGTGCAGCCAGTCCGCACCGGCGAGCAGGGTGCGCCAGTCGTAATCCCCCGGCGTGGCGAGCGCGAACGCGGAATCCGCGCGGTCATACACCACCTCGCTGGCGCGATGTCCGGCGCCGGTGGTGAGGAAGTACAGGCCCATGCGCCCGGGCACCGCGCGCACGGCCGAGGTATCCACGCCATGCCGGCGCAACTCGCCCGTCGCCGCGGCGCCCAGCGGGTTGTCCGCCACCGTGCCGAGCATCGCCACCTCGTGGCCGAAATGCGCCAGCGAGACGGCCACGTTTGCCTCCGCGCCGCCGATGTGCACGTCCAGGCGCGGCGACTGCAACAGCAGTTCGCGTCCCGGCGCGCCGAGGCGCAGCAGCAGTTCTCCGAAACACACCACGCGGGTACGACGCATTCGGCTTTTCCTTGGACGAGAGGACCGCATGGCCAGTGTGAAACTGACCAGCGGTGTCATTCTAGCGGCGGCATCGAAACCCTCGCCACCCGTGCTGTGGCCCGGCCTTTTCGCCCCGCCGCCGAGACAATACCCATGCATGTGCCCGTATTGGGCGCAAAACGGCGACAAAGCTTGCTGCGCTGCAAGATGTGACCGTGTGAAACAGCTGCTAACGTCTTTTTGACCAGCGGTGTCATCCGCTGGAACAGCCACTGGAAAACCACGTAGTTCATGTACCCTTGGGAGGGGAGGACATGCAATCTCGTATTCCTAGCCGGAAGACACCGGTTACCTTGCTCGCGTTTTCGATCGGGCTGGCGTTGCACGCCGGCACCGCCTTTGCCCAGTCCGCCGAAACCGCGGACCCGACCGGCCATCAGGCGCAGGAAGCGATCGGCGCGGAGCAGTCCCAGGGGGCGGTCAACCTGGATACCGTGACCGTCACCGGCTACCGCGCCTCGGTCGAAAAGGCGCTGGACATCAAGCGCGGCGAGACCGGCATGGTCGATGCCATCGTGGCCGAGGACATCGCCAACTTCCCGGACACCAACCTGGCCGAGTCGCTGCAGCGCATCCCGGGCGTAGTCATCACCCGCGACGCCGGCGAAGGCCGCAACATCTCGGTGCGCGGCCTCGGGCCGGATTTCACCCGCGTGCGCATCAACGGCATGGAGGCGCTGACCACCGTCGGCGGTTCCGACCAGTCCGGCGGTTCCAACCGCTCGCGCGGCTTCGATTTCAACGTCTTCGCCTCGGACCTGTTCACCCAGCTGATCGTCCGCAAGACCGCCTCGGCCGATGTCGAGGAAGGCTCGCTCGGCGCCACGGTCGACCTGCGCACCGCGCATCCGTTCGACTACGACGGCTTCACGCTGGCCGGCAGCGCGCAGGCGGCGTACAACGACATGGCCGAGAAGGCCGATCCGCGCGTCGCGGGCCTGATCGCCAACACCTGGGCCGACGGCACCTTCGGTGCGCTGTTCTCCTTCGCCTACTCCGAGCGCCAGCTGCTGGAAGAAGGCAGCAACTCCGGCCGCTGGGCCGGCGGCACCGCCAACAACGGCTTCAACCCGGCCTCGCCGTTCCAGGCCGCGCGCAGCGCCACGGTGTGGAGCCCGCGCTTTCCGCGCTACACGCTGATGGAGCACGACCAGAAGCGCACCGGCCTGACCGGTTCGCTGCAGTGGAAGCCGGGCGAGAACACCGAGTTCACCCTCGACGGCATGTACTCCAAGATCGACGCCAAGCGCACCGAGAAGTACATCGAAGCGATCTCCTTCTCGCGTGGCGCCTCGCAGGGCGGCAAGCCGGAGATGCTGGTCAACGATGGCTACATCGACCCGAAGACCGGCGCGCTGCTGTACGGGCAGTTCGACAACGTGGACATCCGCTCCGAGCAGCGCTACGACGAGTGGAACACCACCTTCAAGCAGCTCTCGCTCGCCGGCGAGCACCGCTTCAGCGATACGTTCAAGATCAACGGCCAGGTCGGTACCTCGAGCTCCAAGCACGAGAACCCGATCCAGACCACGATCATCATGGACAAGCTCAACGTCGACGGCTACAGCTACGACTACCGTGGCAACAGCCGCTCGCCGGTGTTCAACTACGGCATCGACCCGACCGACGGCACCGGCTGGACACTGGCCGAGGTGCGCCTGCGCCCGCAGTACGTGGATAACGACTACGACATCGCCGACCTCGACTTCACCTGGAACATGGCGGCGAGCTTCACCCTGAAGGGCGGCGTCCAGTACAAGGACTACACCTTCAAGACCCGCGAGCTGCGCCGCGCGTCCGAAGTGTCGGTGCCGAACTTCGCCACGGGTAACAAGATCGTGCCGGTCGATTTCACCGAGCTGGCGAGCCTGGGCGGCATCAACGGCTCGCCCGGCACCTGGGTGATCCCGAACCTGGATGCCATCGCCGACGCGCTGGACATCTACAGCAACAGCGGCACGTTCGCCCTGGCCGAGCGCGCGGTCAACACCCGCAGCGTCGAGGAGAAGGACACCGGCTTCTGGTTGATGGGCGACTTCGGCTTCGACATCGGTAACGTACCCTTCAGCGGCAACATCGGCGGGCGCTACGTCAAGACCAAGCAGTCCTCCACGGGCTATGCGACGGTCGGCAGTGCACTGGTGAACACCACGGTGGACCGCGAGTACAACGATTTCCTGCCGTCGATGAACCTGGTCGCCAACATCACCCCGGACTTCCTGATCCGTTTCGGCGCGGCCAAGGTCATGTCGCGTCCGGGCCTGGGTAGCCTGACGCCGGGCGTGACGGTCAACGTGTCCGGCGGTGCGCGCACCGTCAGCGGCGGCAACCCGAACCTCGACCCGATCCGCGCCAAGACCGCCGACCTGGGCTTCGAGTGGTACTTCGACGAAGGCGCGATGCTCGGCCTGGCGCTGTTCTACAAGGACATCGAAAGCTTCGTGCAGACCGCCCGCACCGTGATGCCGTACTCGGCCAGCGGCTTGCCGGTGAGCCTGCTCGACGGCACCGGCGCGGCCGCCACCGACGACTTCACCTTCAGCGTGCCGCTCAACACCCCCGGCGGCGACCTGAAGGGTGCCGAGTTCAACTACACGCAGCCGTTCACCTTCCTGCCGGGCAAGTGGTCCAACTTCGGCGTGCAGGTGAACTACACCTACGTGGATTCGAAGATCCAGTACCTCACCACGACCGGCGCCAACTCGCTGGAAACCGACCTGACCGGCCTGTCGAAGAACTCCTATAACGGCACGCTGTTCTACGAAGGCGAGAAGTTCAGCGGGCGCGTGTCCTACACGCACCGCGACGACTACCTCACCCAGGTACCGGCGACGGAAGCGGGCTTCGATGTGCACGGCATGACCGCGGTGAACACGGTGGACGCTTCGCTGAGCTACCAGGTCGACGACCACCTGCAGTTCACGCTCGAGGGCATCAACCTCACCAACGAGGCGTCCGACGAGTGGGTGGGCTCGGCCTGGAAGCTGCCGCTGCAGTACAGCGAGACCGGCCGGCAGTTCATGCTGGGCGTGCGCTACAAGTTCTGAAGCAGATGAACCCGTCTCCCCGGCCAGCCCGGGGAGATGGCTTTGATGGTGCGGTGCAGGATGTCGCCTGGCGGCGGGATCGTTAGCTTGGCCCGCCTCCGTGGCCTTCGGGTTGCGGCGGCGCGGGACCGCGCCGGCCGCGCTCGTGGAGCCCGGCCTGGATCCATAGCCGGGGATAGCGTGTTGATGGCCTGCCATTCTTCGTTCCGTATGCGTATGTCGGCGCCGCGCGCCGTGCTGCTGGCCTGCCTGGCCGCGTGCTTGCCGCTCTCGGCGCTGGCGGCAGAACCGCAGCTGCTGTTCCGCGTGTCGGCCGACCGCGGCTTCGACGCCGACGTCGCGGCCGGCGATCCGGTGCCCAACTTCCGCGACAAGGTCGAGCGCGTGCCCACCGGTGTGAAGGGCGACGCCATCGAGTGGGCCGACGATGGCGTGCTGTCGTGGAATGCGCCCGGCAACCTCTACGCCGAGCGCGGCACGCTCGCGTTCTTCTGGCGTTCGCGCTATCCCGTGGGCCAAGCGCCCTTCGTGATCTTCCGCGTCGGCTATGCCGACCACACCAGCTGGGACATGGCCTGGCTGCGCATCGACTGGAACGGGCACGGCTTCGACGCATTCGTCACCGATGCCAACCTGGCGCGCACGCGGGTGTCCTTCCGCATGCCGACGCCGCCGGCGGCCAGCGACTGGACGCATATCGCCTTCAGCTGGGACGAGACGCGCGGCGTGCGCCTGTACGTGGCAGGCCGCGAGGTCGAGCGGGTGGACACCACCGCCGACTACGACGCTGCCCTGGACCAGTTCGGCCTGGCGGGCCGGGTGATGTCGCCACACCAGGTGCAGAGCCGCTACAACTTCCTGCGCGGCAGCGACTTCGACGAGATCCGCGTCTACGACCGCATGCTGGATGCGGCGGGCATCGCCGCGCTGGCGCAGGCGCGCGAGCCGGTGCCCACGAATGGGGAGGGGGAGGGTCGCGCGCAAGCCTGGCGGCATCGCTACGGGTTCGACGGTGCGGCGCCACCGGTGCTGGAGGATGCGGTCACGCGCATTCGCAAGGTGGAGTTCGCCGACACGCGCGACATGAAGGCCTGGATGTGGAAAGCCACCGACGGCATCGCCGAAACCACCTGGCCCGGCGTCTACAACCGTTCGCGCCTGCCCGGCCGCGACGATTACTTCCAGCTGCCGGACTGGAATGTCTATGTCGAAGGCGGCAAGGCACTGACCCTGACGTTGCCGGACGAACCGTTCAACCGCATCGAGATCCGCGGGGCCGCGTACGGGCAGGCCGACTACGCCGCGCCCGGCCAGCCGGCGCAGCCGTTGTTCCAGCGCAAGCAGGGCGTCGTGCGCAGCGTCGACGCCTTTCCGCAGCGCCGGGGCGGCACGCTGCGCTTCACCAACACCGCGCAGGAAACGCCGATCCAGGAAATCTGGGCCTATGACGTGACCCCGGGCGAGGTGCCCGCCGGGACCACCACGCTGCGTTACACCGTGCGCAGTGACATCGCGCCCGACTACGACAACCTGGCGCCGTTGCGCCAGTACATCGCCGGCCGCCATCCGGTCGACGAGCGCGACACCGTGGTCGCCCTGCCCGCGAAGGCACCGGCGCGCAAGCGTACCGACACGCCGCCGGAAGGGCGCCGCCCACTGGTGCACGTGCTGGTGCCGTCCACGCTCGGCCAGCCGCCTTCCGACCAGCCGCTGATGCGCAGCTGGGCCTATGGTTGGGAAAACATGCACGACGGCCTGGACGGCATCGCGCTGGACCTGCCCGCGCTGGACCTGCCCGCGGGCGCCGATGGCCTGATCCCGCTCAATATCCGGGTGAAGGACCCGTTGTGGCCGGCGCGCGACATGATGGACGTGTCGGTGTCGGTGCGTCCGAAGCAGGCGCGCACCCTGTGGCTGGACCTGCGCGATCGCCTGCTCACCGACGACAGCCTGATGATCGATATCGCATCGGCCAACCCGCGCTTCGACGGTCGCGCGCTCGATGGCATGGGCGTGCGGCTGGTGTTTAAGCCGCGCGAGGCGGCCAAGGCCGAACACGTCGCCGACCGATTCAACCAGGTCAAGGATAACTGGGGCTTCCTGGTCGAGGAGCACACCACCTCGCAGCGGCAGCTGCTGTACCGCCGCCTGCACCGCGACATCAGCGACCTGCTGCGCGTGGCGCCGGAGCATGCCCTGGGCCGCGAGTACTGGAACGACATCAGCTACGGCAACCAGTCGCCGTTGCCGGTGGACCTGCCGGAGGTACCGAAGGGTGTGCCGGCCTGGGCGTTCTGGCAACTGGAGAACCTCAAGGCCACCCGCCGCTACATCCACTGGTGGATCGACCAGCGGCAGGTGCCGTATGGCGATTTCGGCGGCGGCATCTCCGACGATACCGACCTCACCCAGCAATGGCCCGGCATGGCGCTGATGGGCGTGGACCCGGAGGCGTTGAACGCCTCGATGACCGCGTTGTCGGACGCGAACTACCGCAACGGCATGTTCACCGACGGGTTGTCCACCATCGAGACCGATGAGCTGCACAGCTACGAGGAAGGCATCAACCTTAACAGCCAGATGCTCTACCTCAACTGGGGCGACCCGCTGACCGTCGAGCGGCTGATGACCACGGTGAAGGCGTTCGAGCGCATCATCCAGGTCAATCCGCAGGGCCACCTGCTGTTCGCCAGCAACTGGTTCGGCGGGCGCAAGGTGTACCGCGAGCCGAACTGGCAGTGGCAAAAGCCCTATTCGTTCCCGATCCTGCACCCGGCCCTGCTGATGGGCGTCTACAACGCCGATGCCGAGAGCCGCCGGATCGTCACCGGGCTCGCCGACGGTTACCTGGCCTACGCCTACACCAACGACCAGGGCCAGTGGGCCCTGCCCAACGAGATCAACTGGGCGACCGGGAAAACACGCGGCGGCGAGCTGTTCGAAGGCAGCGGCGGTCCGGACGTGCTGCACACCTTCTGGGCGGCATGGCGTTTCTCCGGTGGCCAGGCGCGCTACCTGCAGCCGCTGGACTACCGCGTGCGCCGCGCCGGCCCAGAAGGCCTGTCCCTGCTCAACGAGAACTTCCTGGATGCGCTGGACAAGCGCGGCACGTGGGGCGCCGAGCTGGCCCGCGCGGCGGACAAGCCGGACACCGTGCCGGACTTCGCCCATTACGTGGCATGGGAAAACAGCGGCGACAAGCGCTACCTGGAAACGTTGTACCGCCAGGAAACGCGCGAGAAGCTGCAAAACTTCTACATGAACACCGAGGGGCACTGGTGGTCGGACCGGGTCGAATCCCCCACGGTCAACCTGCAGCGCGCCCGCCTGGGCGGCGTGGCGCTTAAGCGTAACCAGACCTATCCCGGCAACACGGTGAGCTGGCGCTTCGAGGACCCCGAAGGCGCCGTGCAGGTGGCGTTGCTGCTGCCGCAGCCGCGGCCGGATCGCTTCAAGGTCATCGCCTGGAATGCCAGTGCCCAGCCGCAGCGGGCAACGATGACCGGGTGGAACGTCACGGCGGGCCAATGGCGCATGCGCAGCGGCACCGATCGCGACGGCGACGACGCCATCGACGGCAAGGCGCAGGTACGCGAGCTGGTGCTCGAACGCAGCGCGCCGGTCGATATCGTCTTTGCGCGCGGCGCGACGGTCATGGAGTTCGAACTGGTGCAGGCCAGCGATCCGGTGGAACTGCGCGCCGACGTGGGCATCGGCCGCGGCGACCTGCGCCGCGACGGCGACACGCTGGTGGCCACGGTACACAGCCTGGGGCATGCGGACGCACCCGCGGGCGTGGCGGTGCTGCTGGACGCGCGCGGGCGGGAACTGGCGCGCGCCGCGTTCGGGCCAATGCCGGCGCCTCGCGACCTGCTGCCGAAGACGCAGGAGGTTCGGCTGGCGGTGCCGTCGAAGGCAGACCTGCGCGGTGCGAAGGTCCGGCTGTCGCTGGAAGGCGAGGTGGCGGAGGTGACGCGCATGAACAACGAGGTGGCCTTGCCGGCGTTCTAGCGCGCACGCTCAGGGGGGATCAACCAGCTGGATCTCCGGTTCGTCCATCAGCAAGCGACGCAGCAGCAGGTCCAGCTCGCGCAAGGCGGCGTCGGCGTCATGCCGGCGCCAACCCATTCGCCACCACGGCGGCCGCTCGCAGGCGGCGTGGCAGTGCCACAGCACGGCATCCCCACGCACCCGCGCAGGCGGCGTCTGCGCTTCGTCCATCAGCGTGCCGCCACAGCCCACCCACAGGCAGCACGGCTTGCGCGCCACCACGATGCACCAACCCCACGGCGCGGGATACAGCCGGGCGCCCCGATGGCCGGCGGCGACGAGGCCATCGCGCAACCAGTGCGCCAGCACGCGGCCGTAGATGCCCGGACCGGTGTCCAGCGCCTCATCGGGCAACACCGGAAACCGGGTGCCCCGAAACCAGTAACACGTGGGTGCGTAGCCTTCCATTTGCCTGCCGTCTCCTTGCCGCGGGCGAATGTTCGCAAGGTGGAACAGCGCGGCGTAAGCGAGCCACGCCGCGCCGTGGCGTCAGAAAGTGCCCCGTTGGATGAAGGGAACTTGCCCAAACAGGCGTCGTTCGCCGCCGCGCGGATCGTCGGCAAGCGTCGGCGTGCTGTCGAACCGCAGCGTCTGGCGCCGGTCGAGGTCGTAGCGTTCCCAGCGCGGCAGGCGGGCGTGGTTCGGGTCGCCGTGGCGCGCGAAGGCGATCAGTGCCTCGCTCATCCGCGACGCCATCGCCTTCGCATCCTCCCCTTGGCCGGTACGGGCTTCGGCGCGGTGGACGTTGTCGAACACCAGCGGGATATCCAGCGTGTGGTAAGCGCCCAGTTGCGGTTGCAGCGGCGAGGCCCAGTCGAGCTGGTAGGCCCAGGTCGGCGCCCGCTGGCGCGCGCGCGCTTCCAGTTCCTCCACCGCGCCGCGCCAGGAACGGCCGGCGGTGGTGGCGGCGAAGAAGACGTCCGAGGGCGAGTAGTGCGGGTACAGCCGCCGGTACTCGGCCATCACGACCTGTGGGGAGAGGTCCACGTATTGCTGCTTCTCCAGGCGGGCGGGCAGTTCGTCCCAGGTGAGGGAGAAGTTGCGCGGGTCGTGGCCGAGGAAGGCGCGCGTCTCGTCGTGCGTGTTGCCGATCACCATCGGGATGTCCGCCGACTGCGGCGGCGCATCCGGCCAGAACGGGTGGCGCGGCAGGCTGCGCGAGTCGAGCACCGGGCCAAGGTAGAGCGCGGTGTCTTCCGCGCGCGAGGGGTCGCGCACCTGCGCGGCGGCGATCAGCTCGGCCGGTGGCAGCGTGCGCAGGCGGTCCACCTGCGCCGGGGTGAGCTTGAGCGCATCCAGCACCAGCGCCGCGCGTTGTGCCGCGGCGCGCGGCCCGCACGCGGTAACCTGCTGCCCGCTCATCGTCCATGCGCGATGGAACAGCCCGCGCGCGGCCGGCATCGCCATCAGCGTGGCGATCTTCGCGCCGCCACCGGATTGCCCGAACACCGTGACATTGCCCGCGTCGCCGCCAAATTCCGCGGCGTGCTCGCGCACCCATTGCAGCGCCTGCACCAGGTCCAACTGGCCGACATTGCCCGAATCGGCGAACTCGGGCCCGCCGAAGGGCGCCAGGTAGAGATAGCCGAAGGCGTTGAGCCGGTGGTTGACCGTCACCACCACCACGTCGCCGCGACGGCACAGCGCGGTTCCGTCATAGAGCGGGCTGCTGCCCGAGCCATTGTTGTAGGCGCCACCGTGGATGTAGAACAGGATCGGCCGCCGGCCGCCGTCGCGCAGGCCGGGGGTCCAGACGTTGAGGCGCAGGCAATCCTCGTCGCTCGTTTCGTCGGCCTTGGGCTGTGGGCTGGCGGGCCCGTAGGCGAGCGCCTCGCGCACGCCCTGCCAGGGCGGCTCGATGCGCGGTGGCGCGAAGCGATGGGCCGAGGTGTCCGCCCCGTAGGGAATGCCTTTGAACACCGCCACGCCGTGGTCGCGGTAGCCGCGGAGCTTTCCGCCGCGCACCTGCGCGAGCGGCGCGGCGGCGGCGCCAGCCGAAGCGCTCCATACCGGCAACGCACTGGCGATCACGCCGGCGGCCGCGTGGCGCAGGAAATCGCGGCGGCCTGGGTCGCGGGCGCTCATGGCGACACCTCGCGCTGCGTGTCGATCCATGCCAGGGCCAGCGTCGGCCATGCCTCGGCGGTCAGTCCGTTCGTGCCGCGAACACCGAAGCCGTGGCCGCCGCGCGGGAACAGGTGCATCTCCACCGGAACATCGGCCGCGCGTAGCGCGTCGTACATCGACAAGCTGTTCTGCACCGGCACGACGTCGTCGTCCTGCGCGTGGACCAGGAAGGCCGGCGGCGTGCGCGCATCCACGTGCCGCTGGGGCGAATAGGCCATGGCGCGCTCAGGCGCTGGCGCGTCGCCCAGCAGCTGTCGCCGCGAGCCGGCATGGGCGTCGGGTCCGGCCATGTCGATCACCGGGTAGACCAGCAATTGGAAATCCGGCCGCGCCGATGCGCGGTCGATGGCATCGACGGGGGCGTGCAGCGCGTCGCCGTACCGCGTGGCGAGGCTGGCGGCGAGATGCCCACCGGCGGAGAACCCCATCACCCCGATCCGGTGCGGATCGAGGCCCCATTGCCGGGCCTGGGCGCGGATTACCCGCAGGGCGCGCTGCGCATCGGCCAGGGGGGCGTCGGCGCCGTCGGCATGGCCTTCGCCGGGCAAGCGGTAGCGCAGCACGAACAAGGTGATCCCGCCGCGCCCGGCGAACGCCGGCGCCAGCGCGGTGCCTTCCTTGTCCAGCACGATGCGCGCGTAGCCGCCGCCGGGAATCACCAGCAAGGCGGCGCCGTTCGGATGGGCCGGCCGCTGCACCACCAGGTAGGGCCGGCCGACACGATCGACGTAGCGGTCGGGCACGACCGGATCGCGGCTGCGTTCGAAAACGCGCTGCGCGTCGGCCAGCGGCCGGTCGCCCGGGGCCAGGCCATCGCCGGGCCAGAGCGCGATGCGCGCCTGCTGCTCGGCGCGGGTTTCCTGCGAGGGCCAGGCGGGCGGTTGGGCGGCGTGTGCCGCCGCGGACAGGACCAGCCAGGCGGCGGCCCCCCAAGGATTCAAGGGGCGCGGCGGACGCGCGGCCCCGACAACACGCTGGTGCATCGGCCCCTCCCAAGGCTTGGAGGGCAACGGCTCGCGGTTATGCCGCACTGCACATTGCCCATGACACCGGTTTACCATATACATCGTTCCGTGCCACTGTCGATGGGCAGTGCAACATCGTTTCTACCGGAGGTCACCCTTGAGCCCACAAGCCGGCCAGCAGGACGCGCAGGCGCTGTCCGCCATCGCCCAGTCCTTCGTGGAGGCCCGCCAGCACGGCCGTTCGTTGCCGGCGTTCCCCGGCGAGATCCCGCCGGACCTGGTGACGGCCTATGCCGTGCAAGACCTGGCGATCGCCCAGTGGCCGGACCGCATCGTCGGCTGGAAGGTCGGCTACATCGCCGCCGAGCGTCGTGACGCCTCCGGCGACGACCGCCTGCTCGGCCCGATCTGGTCCCGCGCACTCTGGAATGCCACCGGTAGCATCAACGAGTTCCCGATCTATGCCGGCGGCTTCGGCGCGGTCGAGGCCGAATACGTGCTGCGCCTGGAGCAGGACGCGCCGGAAGACAAGCTGGCGTGGACGCCCGAGGAGGCCGCCGCGCTGCCGGCGCGCCTGTTCATCGGCGTGGAGATCGCCAGCAGCCCGCTGGCCACGATCAACCAGCTCGGCCCGCGCGTGGTCATTTCCGATTTCGGCAACAACAACGGGCTGATCCTGGGCCCGGAAGTCACCGATTGGCAGGCGCGCGCGGAAGCCGAACTCAAGGCCGAGACGCTGATCGAAGGGCAGCGCGTCGGCCTCGGCGGCGCGACCCTGCTGCCGGGCGGGCTGCGGGCCGCCTATGCGTTCGCGCTGGGCCGCTCGGCGCGGCGTGGCCGGCCGCTCAAGCGCGGCGACCTGATCGCCACCGGCAACGCCACCGGCATCCATGACATCGCGGTGGGCCAGCAGGCCACCGTGCGTTTCGAAGGCATCGGCGAGATCCGCTGCAGGGCCATCGCCGCCGGTTAACGTGCACCCACCCCAGTGAACTGAGCGCGGGAGGGCGCGGATGATCACACGTAGAGGTTTCATTGGCGCCAGCCTCGGCGCCGCGCTGGCCGCGCCGCTGGGTGCGGCACGGGCGATCACGCAGGTGCCCGGCGGGCAGTTGCTCACCGCCACCGATGTCCACGTATCGGACTACCCGACCGTGGAAGCGGTGCGCTGGATCGGCCAGCAGCTCGAACGCGAGACCGCCGGGCGCCTCAAGCTGCGCCTGTACCACTCCGGCCAACTGGGCCGCGAGGCGGAGGCGATCGACATGGCCCGCTTCGGCGCCATCGACATCACCCGCGTGTATTCCGGCGCGCTCAACAACGCCTTCCCCCTGACCCAGGCGCTGTGCCTGCCGTATACCTTCGACTCGGTCGCGCACCTGCGCCGCGCGCTGGATGGCGACGTGGGCGAGGCCGTGCTGCGCGGGTTCGAGGCGCGGGGGCTGGTGGGGCTGGCGATCTACGATTCCGGCGCGCGCTGCTTCTACAACACCAAGCATCCGATCGTCTCGCCGCGCGACCTGCATGGCCTGAAGCTGCGCGTGGCCAACTCGGACATCTTCATCCAGCTGATGCGCCTGCTCGGCGCCAACCCCACGCCGATGTCACTGGGCGAGACGTTCTCGGCGATGGAGACGCACATGATCGACGGCGCGGAGAACAACATGCGCAGCTTCCAGTCCAGCCGCCATTTCGAGGCGGCGCGGTACTGGTCGCAGAGCGACCACTCCTATGCGCCGGACATCCTGGTGATGTCGCGCGCGAGCTTCGAGGCCTTGGCGCCGGCGGACCGCGAGCGCCTGGTGCGCCTTGCCCGCGAATCGGTGCCGGTCATGCGCCAGCTGTGGGACACCAGCGAAGCCACCGCCCGGCGGGACGTGGCCGCGCACGGCATCCGCTTCAACGAGGTGGACATGCCCGCGTTCCGGCAGGCGGCCGCCCCGCTGCTGGCCGAATACCACCGGCGCCCGGACATCGAGGCGCTGGTCAAACGCATCCGCGCAATGGCGTGAGGCAGGCGATGACCGACAGTACCTATTCCCGCAGTCTTCCGCCGGTGCAACGCGCGCTGGATCGCCTGGCCGACGTGGCCATCTGGACCGCCGCCGGCGCGTTGCTCGGGCTGGTGGTCGTGCAGGGCTGGCAGGTGTTCACCCGCTACGTGCTCAACGATTCGCCCAGCTGGACCGAGCCGGTCACGCTGCTGCTGCTGAGCACGGCGATGAGCCTGGGCGCGGCCGCCGGTGTGCATACCAACCGTCACTTCGGCTTCTTCCTGCTTGCCGAGCGCTTTCCCGACGCCGGCCGCCGCGCGCTGGAAGCGCTGCGCGCGGCGGTGATGGCGGCGATCGGTGCGGTGCTGGCGTGGTGGAGCAGCGTGCTGCTGCTCGACGGGTTGGACATCAAGATCGCCGGCGCCTCGATGCCGCAGAGCATCAACTATCTGCCATTGGCCATCGGCGGTGCGCTGATGGTGGTGTTCGCGCTGTACCGCGTGTGGCGCGCGTTGCATCCGCTGCAAATCGAAGGGGAGTACTGAGCCATGGCCATCACGATCCTGCTGGGCCTGTTCGTGCTGTTGATGGCCATCGGCGTGCCGGTTGCCTATGCGTTGGGCGTGGCCGCGCTGGCGACCCTGTTCTACCTCGACCTGCCCAGCGTGGTGCTGGTGCAGCAGATTTCCGCCGGCTCCGGCTCGGCATCGCTGATTGCCATTCCGCTGTTCATCTTCGCCGGCGAACTGATGCTGCGCGGGGGCATTTCCGAGCGCTTGATCGCGCTGGCGGCCTCGCTCGTCGGCCGCCTGCGCGGCGGCCTGGGGCAAGTGAGTGTGCTGTCCTCGCTGTTCTTCGGCGGCGTGTCCGGCTCGGCGATCGCCGACGTCTCGGCGGTGGGCGGCACGATGATTCCGCAGATGGTTCAGCGCGGCTACGACCGCGACTACGCGGTCAACGTGAGCATCACCGCCGCCCTGGTGGCGCTGCTCGTGCCGCCTTCGCACAACCTGATCCTGTTCTCGGCCGCGGCCGGTGGCGGCATCTCGATCGCGGACCTGTTCGCCGCCGGCATCGTGCCCGCGTTGCTGATGACCGTGGCGATGATGGTCACCGGTTATCTGGTGGCCCGCCACCGCGGCTACGGCACCGAGCCGTTCCCCGGCTGGCGCGCCGTGCTGCTGCGCCTGGTCGGCGCGCTGCCCGGCCTGGGCCTGGTGCTGCTGATCTTCGTCGGCATTCGCGCGGGCATCTTCACCGCGGTGGAGAGCGCGGCGATCGCCGTGGTCTATGCGCTGCTGGTCACCGCGCTGCTGTACCGGCAGCTCAAGTGGGGCGAGTTCTTCGCCGCGGTCACCCATGCCGCGCGCACCACCGGCGTGATCCTGTTCGTGATCGCCACCGCGGCGGTCTTCGGCTGGCTGCTGGCCTACCTGCAGGTGCCCACCGCGGCGGTGAACTTCCTGCAGTCCTTCGCCGACAGCCAGCGCACCGTGCTGCTGATGATCGTGGTGATCCTCCTGGTGCTGGGCATGTTCATGGACCTGGCACCGAAGATCCTCATCTGCACGCCGATCTTCCTGCCCGTGGTGAAGGCCTACGGCGTGGACCCGATCCACTTCGCGCTGGTGATGGTGCTGGCCGGCGGCATCGGGCTGGTGACCCCGCCGGTAGGCTCGGTGCTCTTCATCGGCACGGCCATCGGCAAGATCAGCATCACCGACAGCATGCGCACCATCTGGCCGTTCTGGCTGTCGGCGCTGGGCGTGCTGCTGATCGTGGCGTTCTTCCCGCAGGTGTCGCTGTGGTTGCCGGCAATGTTGCGGGCGAGCTGAGCCGTTTCGAGCACGTCAGGTTGCAAGGCACGACACGGGAGAGCATCGGGATGCGCAAGGGCTTGGCGTGGCTGTGGATCGTGGCGCTGCTGTGCGGCAATGCGCAGGCGGCGGAGTGGCGGCGCGGGATCGAACATCAGCGCATCGCCGATCTCGGCGACGGCACCTACCTCAACCCCGTGCTGGCGGGGGATCATCCCGACCCCTCCGTGCTCAAGGATGGGGAGGATTACTACCTCACGCTGTCCTCGTTCGATGCCTATCCCGGCCTGCCACTCTGGCATTCGCGCGACCTGGTGAACTGGCAGCCCCTGGGCCATGCGATCACCACGCAGGTCGGCGCGATCTGGGCGCCGGACCTGGTCAAGCATGGCGGCCGCTACTACATCTATTTCCCGGCGCGGCGCGGGGACAACGGCACGCGCAGCAACTTCGTGGTGTGGGCCGACGACATCCGTGGCCCGTGGAGCGAGCCGGTGGACCTGGGCCTGGGCAAGTACATCGACCCGGGCCACGCGGTCGGCGAGGACGGCAAGCGCTATCTGTTCCTCAGCGGCGGCGACTACGTACAGCTCTCCGAGGACGGCCTGAAGGTGGTCGGCACGCCGCGCCACGTGTACGACGGCTGGAAATACCCGGAAAGCTGGGACGTGGAGGCCTATGCGCAGGAAGGGCCGAAGATCACCCGGCACGGCGGCTGGTACTACATGACCACCGCGGTGGGCGGCACCGCCGGCCCGCCGACCGGCCACATGGTGATCACTGCGCGCTCGCGCTCGATCCACGGGCCCTGGGAGAACGCGCCGAACAACCCGATCACCCGCACCCGCTCGGCGAGCGAACCGTGGTGGTCGCGCGGCCACGCCACGCTGGTGGAGGGCACCGACGGCCGCTGGTGGATGATCTACCACGGCTACGAGAACGGCTTCTGGACGCTGGGCCGGCAGGCGCTGCTGGAGCCCATCGAATGGACGCCGGAGGGCTGGTTCGTCGCCAAGGGCGGCGACCTCGGCCAGCCGCTGCGCAAGCCCAGCGGACAGGCGCTGCCGCATGGCCTGCCGCTTTCGGACACCTTCAACGGCGAGCAGCTGGGCCCGCAGTGGTCGTTCTACGATCCCGGCCCGGACGAATACCGGCGCCTGACGTTCGGCCCCAACGGCATGACCCTGCGCGGCAAGGGCCAGGCACCGCGCGACAGCTCGCCCCTGACCGCGATCGCCACTGACCCGGCTTACGAATTCCAGGTGCGCATGCACATCGCGCCCGGCGCCATCGGCGGGGCGTTGCTGTTCTACAGCGACCGCCTCTACGCGGGCGTGGGCAGCAACGGCCAGGACTTCATCATGCATCGCTATGGCGAGGAACGTCCGAGGCAGCTGGCGGCAGGGCCCGGCGGCGAGCTGTGGATCCGGGTGCGTAACGATCGCCACATCGTGACTTTCCACACCAGCCGCGATGGCAAGACGTGGACCAAGTATCCCGTGCAGATGGAGGTGTCCGGCTATCACCACAACGTGGCCGGCAAGTTCCTCGCGCTCAAGCCGGCGCTGTATGCCGCCGGCGACGGCGCGGTGCGGCTGATCGACTTCCGCTACCGCGCACTGGACTGACCCGCGGCGGCGGAACTTTCCCGCCGGACGCCGGTCTTGGCCTGGGTGCCGGCACGGCGCGGCACGCCAGCCGCCGTTGCCGGAGCAAACCGCTAGAATCCCCCTACTTCCTACGATCCGCCGTCATGCCGCGCAAGAAAGCCGAAGAAGCCATCGCCGGCCTGCCCAAGGGCAAGGTGGCGACCATCAACGATATCGCCCGGCTTTCCGGGGTTTCCAAGAAAACCGTCTCGCGCATCATCAACAACTCGCCGCTGGTGCGGCAGGACACGCGCGAGAAGGTCGAGGCCCTGATGCGCGAGGTGGGCTACGCGCCCGATCCGCTCGCGCGCGGCCTGGCGTTCCGCCGCTCGTTCCTGATCGGCATGGTCTACGACAACCCGACCGCGCAATACATCGTGGACATGCAGTACGGCGCGCTGGACGCGCTGCGCGGTTCCAGCTTCGAACTGGTGGTGCATCCCTGCGATACGCGCAGCCCGGGCTACATCGAGGGCGTGCGCCGCTTCGTGCAGCAGCAAAAGCTGCATGGCGTGATCCTGGTGCCGCGTGCATCCGAAGACCAGGCGCTGGCCGACATGCTGGCCGAGATCGGCTGCCGCTATACGCGCATCGCCTCCGTCGCGCTGGATGCCACCTCGCAGACTGTCATCACCCACGACGCGGAAGGCGCCGCCGAGGCGGCCGATTACCTGCTCTCGCTGGGGCATCGCGACATCGCACTGGTGACCGGCCCGAGCAATTACCGCTCCTCCATCGAGCGCACCAGCGGTTTCGTGGGTGCGCTGCGGCGCCGTGGCATCGAGCTGCCGCCGGAGCGGGTGGTGGAGGCCGGCTACACCTTCGAATCCGGCGTGGCGGCGGCCGAAAAGCTGCTGCTCTCCAAGAAGCGGCCCACCGCGATCTTCACCGGTAACGACGAGATGGCCGCGGGTATCTACAAGGTGGCCCTGCGCGCCGGCATCAACATCCCCCGGCAGCTGTCCGTGATCGGCTACGACGACAGCTCGCTGGCTTCGCGCCTGTGGCCGCCGCTGACCTCGGTGCGCCGCCATACCCGCGATACCGGGCGTACCGCCGCGGCAATGCTGATCCAACCGGAAAGCCAGCCCACGCTGCCCACGGCCAGCGTGCGCCCGCACCTGATCGTGCGTGATTCCTGCCAACCGCCGGAAGATTGACCCGGCGCCGCACCGGCGCACCGCCCGCCGGCTGATTTCCTCGATAAAACCCGTGCCGGCCATCTTGCACTGCGGAATGACACCGGTGGTCATCATGGCTAGAATGCCCGGGCACCCATTCGACGCGAGGCCATGACGCCTCGCCGCCACCGGAGACGCCATGTACGCCAAGACCGTTTACGCCACCCACCCGCAGGCCATCCAGGGCGTCAGCAATGACGAGCTGCGCGACCTCTACCTGCTGGACGGCCTGTTCGCCGACGATGCGGTCGTCCTGAAGTACACGCACTACGAGCGTTTCGTGATCGGCGGCGCGGCCCCGGTGCAGCAAGCGGTGTCGCTGCCGAAGCAGACCGAGCCGGCCTCCGCCGCCGGGCACCCGTTCCTGGAGCGCCGCGAGCTGGGCGTGATCAACGTCGGCGCGGGCACCGGCACCGTCACCGTCGACGGTACCGCCTACACGCTGGCGCCGAAGGATGGCCTGTACGTGCCGATGGGCAGCGCCGAGGTGAGCTTCGCCTCGAACGATGCCGCCACCCCGGCCCGGTTCTACCTGGCGTCCACGCCGGCACATGCGCGCTTCGAAGCCAAGCACATCTCCATCAAGGACGCGGTGCCGCTGGAGCGCGGCGCGCTGGAAACCAGCAACGAACGCACCATCTACCAGTACATCGTGCCGGCCACGTGCCCGTCCTCGCAGCTGCTGCTGGGGCTGACCATCCTCAAGCCGGGCAGCGTGTGGAACACCATGCCCCCGCACCTGCACGACCGCCGCAGCGAGGTCTATTTCTACTTCGACCTAGGCGAGAAGGACCGCGTGTACCACTTCATGGGCGAGCCGGAAGCGCAGCGCCACATCGTCATCCAGAACAACGAGGCCGTGGTGTCGCCGCCGTGGTCGATCCACATGGGCGCCGGTACCGCCAACTACGCCTTCATCTGGGCAATGGGTGGCGAGAACCTCGACTACACCGACATGCACGTGCTGGACATCTGCCAGCTCAAGTAACCGCACACGCTTACGAGGGGAGCACGTAATGAGCCACAACCCGTTCAGTCTGGAAGGCAAGGTCGCGCTGATCACCGGCGCCAACACCGGTCTCGGCCAGGGCATCGCGCTTGCACTGGCCGCCGCCGGCGCGGACATCGCCGGCGCCGGCATCGTCCACGCTACCGACACCGAAGCGAAGGTGCAGGCCCTGGGCCGGCGCTTCCTCAACATCGAGGCCAACCTGATCACGGTCGAACCGATCCAGCGCGTGCTGGACGAAGCGCTCGCCGGCCTGGGCCGGGTGGATATCCTGGTCAACAACGCCGGGCTGATCCGCCGCGCTGACGCGGTGGAGTTCAGCGAGAAGGACTGGGATGACGTGATGAACGTCAACATCAAGTCCGCCTTCTTCATGAGCCAGGCGGTGGGCCGCCACTTCATCGCCAACGGCGGGGGCAAGATCATCAACATCGCCTCGATGCTCTCGTTCCAGGGTGGCATCCGCGTGCCGTCGTACACCGCGAGCAAGAGCGGCATCGCCGGCATCACCCGCCTGCTCGCCAACGAGTGGGCCGCACGCAACATCAACGTCAACGCGATCGCGCCCGGCTACATGGCCACCGACAACACCGCGCAGCTGCGCGCTGACGAAGACCGCAGCAAGGCGATCCTCGACCGCATCCCGGCGGGCCGCTGGGGCACGCCGGCCGACCTGGGCGGGGCGGCGGTGTTCCTGGCGTCCAGCGCGTCGGATTACGTGAACGGCGCGGTGCTGCCCGTCGACGGCGGCTGGCTGGCGCGCTGAGTGGCATCCCGGCGCGCGCGGCCCGCGCGCGCCGGTTCGATCTTCCCTCCCGGCACCGCCCGGCGCATCTCTCCCGCCGGGTCCCGGTGCCGGCCCTACGACGATGGCGGGCACTGCGATGAAACGTTCCTGCACGTGGGTGAGCCTGCTGCTGGCCGCCACGATCTCCCTCGCCCTTCCCGCGCTGGCGAAGACGCCGGCCCACCGCATCTTCATCGCCGGCGATTCCACCGCCGCCGAATATGGTCCGGAACGCGCGCCCCAGGCGGGCTGGGGGCAGATGCTGCAGAGCTGGTTCGACTCGGCCGAATGGGAAGTGCGCAACCACGCCAAGGGCGGGCGCAGCGCGCGCAGCTTCATCGAGGAAGGGCGGCTGGACGCCATCGACGCGGCGCTGCGCCCGGGCGACGTGCTGCTCATCCAGTTCGGCCACAACGACGCCAAGCGCGAGGACCCGACGCGCTACAACGATCCGGCGCAGGCCTATCCGCAGTATCTGGCGCGCTACCTCGACGTGGCGGTAAAGCGCGGCGCCACGCCCATCCTCGTCACGCCCGTGGCGCGCCTGCTCTACGATTTCGGTTCGCTGCTGGACACGCACGGCCTCTATACGCAGGCGATGAAGCAGCTGGCCGCGCAGCGCCAGGTCATGCTGATCGACCTCAATGCCAGCAGCAGCGATTGGCTCCGCGCGCTGGGCGAGGCGGCCGCCAAGCCCTATTTCATGTACGTGCCGGCGCAATCGAAGGCCGATGGCACGCACTTCAGCGGTGCCGGCGCCACCGCGGTGGCCTGCCTGCTGGTGCGGGACTGGGCGGTGCAGGTGCCGGCGCTGAAGGCGGGCCTGAAGCGCGACATCGACTGCGGCGCACCCGCCTCGGCCGCCGCGGACCGCGCCGCGCAGGCCTATCCGTCGCACGTCGTGCACGAGCGCGACATCGCCCGCGAACAGCCCGGCCCCCACGGCGGCGCGGGCCCGACCACGGCCTATTCGTTCTTCGCCGACGCGCCGGGCATGTCCTTCGTGCTGCGCAAGCGCGTGCTGCATCCGGGCGCCGGCATTGGCCTGCACCAGCACCACAAGGACGAGGTGTACTACGTGATGCGCGGCCGCGGCCTGTACGCGCTGGACGGCAAGCAGTACGAGGTGGGCCCGGGGGATGCGCTGCTGACCCGGGCCGGCAGCACGCACGCAATCCAGCAGACGGGCGACGAACCCCTGGAACTGATGCTCGCCTACCCGAAGGAGCCGTAGCCGGCGTGCAGGCCGGGTGACCCGGCGCGCGCGCTTCTTCGCTGCTGGCTAACGCAGGCGGGACAGAATCGGCGCATACGCCGCCGAGAGATGCCATGCCCGAAGGTCCGTCGATCCTGATCATGCGCGAGGATGCCGCGAAATTCCGCGGCAAGACCGTTCGCGAGGTCAGCGGCAACAGCAGCCTGGACCTTGGCCGCATGCAGGGGCGCCGCGTGATCGCCGTGCGTAGCTGGGGAAAGCACTTCCTGATCGCCTTCAGCGGCTTCAGCCTGCGCGCGCACTTGCTGATGTTCGGCAGCTACACCATCGACGAGCGCAAGGACCGCCCACCGCGCGTGTCGCTGCGCTTCGACAATGGCGAGCTCAACCTGTATTCCTGCTCGCTGCGCTACCTGGAAGGCGATCTGGACGATCACTACGACTGGCGCGCGGATGTGCTCAGCGATGCGTGGGACCCGAAGCTGGCGCGCCGGAAGCTCAAGGCGATGCCGCAGGCCTGGGTGACCGATGCCCTGCTGGACCAGGACGTGTTCGCCGGTGTCGGCAACATCATCAAGAACGAAGTGCTGTTCCGCATAGGCGTGCATCCGCTCAGCCAGGTCGGCGCGCTGCCGCCGCGCAAGCTCGGGCAGATGATCAAGGAAGCGCGGCAATACAGCTTCGATTTCCTGGAATGGAAACGCGCATTCGTGCTGCGCAAGCATTGGCTCGTCCACACGCGCCGCCAGTGTCCGCAGTGCGGCGGGCCGATCACCAAGGCCTATCTGGGCAAGACGAATCGCCGGACGTTCTTCTGCCCGACTTGCCAGGTGCGCTATGAGTGACGGGTGGGTGGTGCGGCGTGGGGTCTTTCACCCGATTCGCGTCCCGAGACAGGTCCAGGTGGCTTGCGAACCTGATGACGCGGAAGAGTAGCCACAGCCCCAGATACAGGCACGCGAGCGCAGCCGCTACCAGGGCAAGCTTGCGCAAGACGCGGAGCGGATCGACGAAGCCGGCGCTGCATAGATCGATCAACACGGAGGGGGCGAAGGCTGGGACCAGCCAAAGGTTTTTCAGATAGACCTTCCGCTACCTGCGGCCTGGTAAGCCAATGTTCTCCATCACTGTGTCCGTTGATACGCGAGGGCCCATCCCGCTAAGACCCCTATGGCTGCCCCACCGAGCGCACCCAATGGTCCGCCGAGCGAACCCACCATTGCGCCGATGCCCATTCCCGCTGGACCGCCGATGGCGTCGATTATGGACCCGGCCCGCAATTCCAAGCCTGCACCGGCAGCAGCTCCACCTAGCGCGCGATGCACCATGTGGCCCGCTCCGCCAATCTGCCTGCGGTTGCTAGCCGCGCTCCCGGAGACGAAGTCGATTTCCTGACTTGAGAGCTCTCGCATATGTTTTGATCGAGCTAGCTAAAAAGGCGCCCAAACCGTATAGCGCGAGCGAGGGATAAAACGGCCCTCGCCCACACCAAATCCTTTATGGAAGGATTGATCGCACTCATTTGTAGCAAGTCAGCTGCTCTGACCTCGTGGCGGCGGGTCCCCGCCCAGCCCTCGACCCCCTGCGACCTCAAGCAGCTTCGCCGTGCCATCACGGCGCTTCGGCACGATAGCGTCGAAGACACCGGGAAACTCCATGGCCCCCTCCTCCCCCCACATCCGCATCGGTACCGCGGCCTGGTCCATTCCGCGCGAATACGCGGACCAGTTCGGCGAGGGCGACTCGGTGCTCGCGCGCTATGCGACGCGCTTCGACACGGTGGAAATCAATTCCTCGTTCTATCGGCCGCACCGCGCCGCGACCTACGCGCGATGGGCCGCCAGCGTGCCGAAGGACTTCCGTTTCGCCGCCAAATTGCCGCAGGAGATTTCGCACGAACTCGCGCTGCGGCGCGCCGGCGCGGCGCTGGACCGCTTCCTGGACCAGGTCGCCGGCCTGGGCGACCGCCTGGGCTGCCTGCTGCTGCAACTGCCGCCGAGCCAGGCCTTCAGTGCGCGGGTCGCGGCCACCTTCTTCGGCATGCTGCGACGTCGAACCGCTGTCCCGACCACCTGCGAGCCTCGCCACGCCTCCTGGTTCACGCCCGCCGCGGACGCCCTGCTGAAGCGCCACGTGATCTCGCGCGCGGCCGCTGACCCAGCCCGCGTGCCCGAGGCGCGCGTGCCGGGTGGCGACCCGACCACGCCTTACTTCCGGTGGCACGGTTCGCCGCGCATCTACTACAGCGCGTACGAGCCGCCGGCGCTGGAATCGCTCGCCCGCGAAGTGCTTGCCGTCGCAGGCCCCCGCCGCGAGGCATGGGTGATCTTCGACAACACCGCGCACGGCTTCGCCACGCGCGACGCGCTCCAACTGCGCGCCCTGCTGGCACCCGCCGGTGCCGGTTCGCGCAGTCGCGCGGCTGCACGGCGTTAGTCACCCGCGTAACCAAAAGTGGCTGGTAACGCTTACAGCCCTGCGGCGAAGGGATGCCGCGGGCAGACATAAAAATTTTGTTGCAGCGCACGGTGACAAGCGCTGTCATGCGTGGTTTCTTAACCGCCGTTCAGTGATAGCGCTACCACGCGCCGCCCAACGGGGGCGGTTCAAGACAGGAAAGACGCAACAGGCATCACCGCTTCACCGGTATTCGAAAGCCGGGGAATCACTGAGGAACCGGCATGCAGTAAACGGGCGCCACCAAGGCGCCTGGAGTGTTCGCCGTGGGCCAAGGCCCGCGTTCTGCCCTGGGGGGGGCGACAACCTAAAGGATCGTAGGGGGCTTCATGAGAGGGTGCAGTTTCCATTTGCAGGCATACCGGACGGTGACGCCGACACGCGTGTCGCACGCCGCAACCGTAGTCGCAGGCCGTTCGAATTCTGACTTGAGGACACACTGATGAGTCGCAAGTTGAAGTCTTTGAAGTCTTTGAAGTCCCGGGCGATGTTCACCTTCGTTGGCGGCGTGCTGGTGGTGAATCCGGCATTCGCCCAGGACGCGCAGACGCAGGCGCCGCAGGCGCAAACCGCAACGCAGAGCGACGAGGCCAAGACGCTCGATACGGTGACCGTCACCGGTATCCGCAACAGCCTCAACCAGTCGATGAACATTCGCCGCGATTCGGCGGGCGTGGTCGACGCGATCAGCGCCGAGGACATCGGCAAGTTCCCGGACACCAACCTGGCCGAGTCCTTGCAGCGCATCACCGGCATCTCGATCGAGCGCCGCGATGGTGAAGGCGCGCAGGTCACCGCGCGCGGCTTCGGCCCGCAGTTCAACGTGGTCACGCTCAACGGCCGCCAGATCCCGGGCGCCGATGCGTTCGGTGCGCCGGGCCAGGTGCCGATCGGCGGCGTGGACGTGGGCACGCGCGCGTTCAACTTCGCCCAGCTCGCTTCCGAAGCGATCACGGGCATCCAGGTGTTCAAGACCAGCCGGGCCACCGCGCCCAGCGGCGGCATCGGCGCCACCATCGACATCCTGACCGACAAGCCGTTCAACCACGAAGGCATCGTGGCCAGCGCCGGCGCCAAGGCGATGTCGGACGAATCGCAGCCGTTCGGCAACAGCATCACGCCGGAAATGTCGGGCATCTTCAGCTACACCAGCGCCGACAAGGTCTGGGGCATCGGCCTGAGCGCCAGCTACCAGAAGCGTCACGGCGGTTCGGTGCAGTCCACCGAGAACACCTGGAATATCCAGCGCTGGACCGGCACCGACCCGGGCCTGCGCTCGGATGCGGTGGTGACCAACGCGCCTGAAATCGGCCAGCTGTACGGCATGCCGAACGACCTGCGCTACGCCTTCGCCGACTTCCAGCGCGAGCGCACCAATGGCCAGGCGGTGCTGCAGTTCGCCCCGACCGATTCCTTGACCCTGAGCCTGGATTACACCTACTCGGTCAACGAGATCGAGGAGAACCGCGGCGAGCAGGGCATCTGGCTGCAGCGCGCCAACTCCATCACCGACATCACCTTCGATACCGGGCAGACGGTGGCCACGCCGATCTACCTGCGTGACGTGCCGACCGGCTCCAAGGACTTCGGCATGGAGCAGCAGCGCAACATGCAGAAGTACAAGCTCGGGTCGATCGGCTTCAATGCCGACTGGCAGGCGAGCGACAACTTCCGCCTGACCTTCGACGGCCACGATTCGAAGACCCAGTCCCTGCCGAACGATCCGCTGACCGGTGGCAGCGCCACCTATTTCAGCCTCGCCGGCACCAACAACTGCACGGCCGGCCCGAGCTGCGGTGGCCAGTGGGGCCAGGAGCTGTACTTCAACACCGGCCTGCCGATCGGCGCGCGCACCTGGTACCCGACGGCCGCCGATTCCTATGCCGGCACCAACGGCGTGCTCAACCCGGACTTCCAGGCCAACAACATCGGCACGCAGGTCCTGCGCATCTACTACCAGAAGCAGGTCACCGAAATTAAGGAAGGCCGCGTCGACGGTACCTGGGATTTCGACAACGGCCGCTTCCAGTTCGGTGTGGATTCGTCCAAGACCACCATGCAACGCCAGACCAGCGACACCTATGCCGCGCTGGGCGACTGGGGCGTGACCGACGCCGGCAACGCGCCGGGCCTGATGGACCTGATCCGCCCGGTGAGCATCACCGGCCTGTTCGACGACTACAGCGCCGCGGGCGCGCCGCGGGGCGCGTGGCGGGGCAACGCCGACCAGCTCGCCCAGTGGGCCAGCGACGTGTATGGCGTGAGCACCGACCGCAACCAGAACCTCAGCTCGGACAACACGATCGAGGAGAAGACCAACGCGGCGTACATGCAGCTGGAACTGCAGGGTGAGCTGGGCGGCATGCCGACCAACACCCGCATCGGCGTGCGCTACGAGAAGACCGACCTGACCTCGGTCTCGCAGGTGGCCACCCCGACCGCGCTGGTCTGGCAGTCCAACAACGACTTCCAGCTGGCCCGCTCCACGGACATGCAGCCGTTCTCCGAGAAGCACAGCTACAGCTACGTGCTGCCCAACCTGGACTTCGACATCAGCTTCACCGACCAGTTGAAGGGTCGTGCGTCGTTCGGCCAGACCATCGCCCGTGCGCCGTACAACAACCTGATCGCCGGCCCGACCCCGGGCACGCCGACCGGTTCGATCCTTATCAACCCGTCCACCCGTGCCGCCGGCAACGCGCAGAACCCCGCGCTGGACCCGCTGGAATCGGACAACCTGGACCTGGCGCTGGAGTGGTACTTCGCCGATGCCAGCTACGTCTCGGTGACATTCTGGAACAAGCAGGTCAACAACTTCATCGGCAACACGGTCTCGCGCGAGACGATGTACGGCCTGCGTGACCCCACCTCCGGCCCGGATGCACAGGCGGCGCTGGCGTTCCTGCAGAGCCAGCAGTGCGTGACCCAGGTGACCGCGGCCGGCAACGACCCGGCGGCCTGCTCGGCCAACGACACCTCGCTGTTCGCCGCCACCACGATGCTGCGCAACGCCGCCACTGGCGGCCTGGCCGCCTACAACGGCAGCTCGGCGCAGAGCCTGGCGCTGGAAACCGCGTACGACCTGGTGGGCGAGGCCGATGACCCGCTGTACGAGTTCGACGTCAACAAGCCGATCAACCAGAACAAGGCCAAGATCCACGGCTGGGAACTGGGTGGCCAGTACTTCTTCGGCCAGACCGGCTTTGGCGTGTTCGCCAACTACACCATCGTCCAGGGCGACGTCGGCTTCGACAACAACGTGATCGACCGCGACCAGTTCGCGCTGCTCGGCCTCAGCGACACCGCCAACGTGATGCTGATGTACGAGAAGTACGGCTGGTCGGCCCGCCTGGCATGGAACTGGCGCGACGAGTACCTGATCGCCGCGAACATGGATGGCTCCAACCGCAACCCGTACTACGTGGAGCCGTACTACCAGTTCGACCTGAGCGTGGGCTACCAGTTCAACGACAACTGGTCCATCGGCTTCGAGGCCATCAACCTGACCGGCGAGGACGTGCGTTGGCACGGCCGCTCTGACAAGCAGGTCATCAAGCTGGTCGACCAGAGCCCGCGTTACACGCTGGGCGTGCGCTACAACTTCTGAGGTCGGCGGCACCCGGAAGCGGGTGCCCGCCATTCAGGGGATCGCCACTTCGGTGGCGATCCCCTGTCGTTGTGCGCGACCGGCGCGGGCGCCTTGCCGCTGCGGGGGTTTTCTGCAATGTTTCGCCGGGCCGGCACGCAGGGGAAGGGCCCCGGCACCGGATCCCGATGACCGCTGTTGGATCAGAAATGGCTCGATACGAAATCTTGAACAACGTCGCGCACAAGGACCTGCGCGTGACCCTGCGTTTTGGCAGCGAATTCGGCGACAACGTCGGCCTGGTGCCGGCCTTCCCGACCGAGTACGCCGAGATGCAGCGCGAATATCCGCTGTTCCTGCGCAAGGACGAAGCGAGCGGTGAGTTCACCTCGGTGGCGCTGCTGGGCTTCGACGGCCAGGAGAACCTGTTCCTCGAAGGCGACCGCTGGAACGCGACCTACCTGCCGGGCATCGTGGCCAAGGGCCCGTTCGCCATCGGCTTCCAGGAGCAGGACGTCGATGGCCAGCGCACCACCGTGCCGGTCATCCATGTCGACCTGGATCATCCGCGCATCAGCTTCACCGAAGGTGAGCGCGTGTTCCTGCCGCAGGGCGGCAACAGCCCCTACCTGGAGCACATCATCACCGTGCTGCGCGGCATCCGCGACGGCCATGAAGGCGGCAAGTCGCTGTTCGCCGCGCTCGACCAGGCTGGGCTGATCCAGCCGCTGAACATCAATGTGCAGCTGGACGAGAAGAACGGCGTCAACCTGACCGGCCTGTACGGCGTGGAGCGCGAGCGCATGGCCGCGCTGGATGGCGAGACCCTGCACAGGCTCAACCAGTCCGGCTACCTGGAGGGCGCGTTCCTGCTGCTGTCCTCGCAGCACAACATGCGCCGGCTGATGGCCGAGAAGCAGCGGCGCCTGCGCCAGTCCGAAGCGGCTGCCCAGCCTGCCTGATGACATGCCGGACCTGCCGCCCATCCGCGAGCGCTTCGGCTGCCGGCCGGACACCTTGCCGCTCGACGAACTGCTGGCCGACGGCCAGCCGGTGGTGCTGCGCGGGATAGCGCGCAGCTGGGAGCTGGTGGAGGCCGCGCAGGGCGACGCGGCCGGCGCGATGGCCTACCTGCGTGGCTTCGACAATGGCCGGCAGGTGCCTTATTCATACGGGCCGCCGGAGATCGGCGGCCGGCCGTACTACAACGAAGACCGCACCGCGCTGAACTTCGAGGTCCGGCGCGGGACCGTATCGCAGGTGCTCGACGAGATCACCGCGCACCTGGGCGACCCCGCCCCGCCCACGTATTACCTCGCCTCGCTGCTGGTCGACGAGAGCCTGCCGGGCCTGCGCGCGCGCAACGATCTGGATTTCGCCGCGCACGGGCTGCAGGTGCGCCCGAGCATCTGGATCGGCAACCGCGTGGTGGCCAGCTGCCACCACGACGTGCCCAACAACATCGCCTGCTGCGTGGTGGGCCGGCGCCGCTTCACGCTCTTCCCGCCGGAGCAGGTGGGCAACCTGTATCCCGGTCCGCTGGAGCTGACGCCCGGCGGGCAGGCGGTGAGCATGGTGGATCTTGCCGCGCCGGACCTGGCGCGCCATCCACGTTTCGCGCAGGCGCTGGCGCATGGCCAAAGCGCGGTGCTGGCGCCCGGCGATGCACTGTTCATTCCTTCCATGTGGTGGCACCACGTGGAGGGGCTGGAGCCCTTCAACGTGCTGGTCAACTACTGGTGGGGCAGCATGCCCGCGTGGGTGCCGGCACCGATGGCGGCGATGTACCACGCGATGTGGTCGATCCGCGATCGCCCGGAGAGCGAAAAGCAGGCCTGGCGCGCGATGTTCGACTACTACGTTTTCGGCGACGCGGCGCAGGCCGGAGCGCATCTACCGCCGCAGGCCCGGCAGGCGCTGGCGCCGATCGACGAGAACCTCGCCCGGCAGTTGCGCGCCATGCTTCTGGCGCGACTCAACCGCTGACGCGTCGCGACACTTACACAGCACAAGGGGAACCGCGTGGACAACAGGCGCATTCGCAAGGTGGTGATCGCCGGTGGCGGCACGGCCGGCTGGCTGGCGGGGTGCGCGTTGTCGCACCAGTTCGGCCCCGAGCTGGAGATCACCCTGGTCGAGTCCGAGCAGATCGGCACGGTGGGCGTGGGGGAATCCACGGTGCCGCCGATCCGCGCGTTCCACCATTTCCTCAACATCGACGAGCAGGAATTTCTGCGCGCGGTGGCGGGCACCTTCAAGCTCTCTATCTCCTTCGAGAACTGGCGCCGGCCTGGCGAGCGGTACATCCACCCGTTCGGCATGACCGGGCAGAACACCCTGGTGTGCCACTTCCACCATTACTGGCTGGACAGCCTGCGCCGTGGCATGGAATCGTCGCTGGGCGACTATTGCCTGGAAACCGTGGCCTCGCGCGATGACCGCTTCGCGCTGGGCACGCAGCCGCAGGTGAACTACGCCTATCACTTCGACGCCGGGCTGTATGCGCGCTTCCTGCGCGCCCGCGCCGAGAAGCAGGGGTTGGTGCGTGTGGAAGGCAAGATCCAGCAGGTGCACCAGGATCCGCACAGTGGCGATGTGGTCGCGCTGACGCTGGAAGACGGCCAGCGCCTGGAAGGCGACCTGTTCATCGACTGCACCGGCTTCCGCGGCTTGCTGACCGAGCAGACCCTGCACACCGGGTACGAGGATTGGAAACAATGGCTGCCGAGTGACCGCGCGGTCGCGGTGCAGACCGAATCGGTCGGCCCGCCAGTCCCCTACACCCGCGCCATCGCCCACGAAGCCGGTTGGCGCTGGCACATCGCCCTGCAGCACCGTGTCGGCTGCGGGCTGGTGTTCTCCAGCCAGCACATGTCCGATGACGAGGCGCGCGCCAAGTTGCTGCGCGATGTCGGCGCTCCGGCCATCAAGGAGCCGTGGCTGGTGCCGTTCCGCTCGGGCCGCCGGCTCAAGGCCTGGAACCACAACGTTGTGGCGCTGGGCCTGGCGAGCGGCTTCATCGAGCCGCTGGAATCCACCAGCATCCACCTCACCATCTCCGCGATCGTGCGCCTGCTGCAGCTGTTCCCTTCCGCCGGCAACGAGGATTCCCTGCGCGCGCTGTACAACGAGACCAGCCAGAAGGAGATGGAGCACGTACGCGACTTCATCATCCTCCACTACCACGCCACCCAGCGCGACGAACCGATGTGGAAGGCGACGCGCGAGATGGAGCTGCCGGAGTCGTTGGCGATTCGCCTGCGCGCATGGCGCGAGCGCGCGCATGCCTGGCAGGGCACGGATGAGCTGTTCCGTGTCGATTCGTGGACGCATGTGTTGCTGGGGCAGGGCATCCAGCCCGGCGCGCCGCATCCGCTGGCGCGCGCGCTGTCCGATACCGACCTTTCGCGCCTGCTCACAGCGGTGCGCCAGCCGCTCGGTCACGCCGTGGCGCAAATGCCCTCGCAGCAGGGCTTCATCGACCGCTACTGCAAGGCGCCGCCGGAAGTGTGGGGCGCGCGCAAGCCGGTGGCCTTCGCCTGAGCCCGCCCCGATGCTGATCCACCTGCACCCGCAGGTCCGCATCACGGCGTCGCGGATGGGCAGCGAAGGGGCGCCGCTGCTGGTCATCGACCAACTCGTCGCCGATCCCGAGCGGTTGGTGCGCAAGGCCGCGCGCCACGATTTCCAGCCGCAGGGCGCGATGTTTCCCGGCATTCGCGCACGCGCGCCGCTGGGCTACGAGCATTTCCTGGAAAGCGCGCTCAAGCCCTACCTCAGCGAATACTTCGGCCTGCCCGCCGGTCGCTTCGTTTTTCCGATGTGCCACTACTCGCTGGTCACCACGCCGCCGGGGCAACTCGCGTTCCTGCAGCGCGTGCCGCACATCGATTCGGTGCGCGGCGACGGGCTGGCGACGGTGCACTACCTGTTCCATGGCGATTGGGGCGGTACCGCGTTCTACCGGCATCGCCATACCGGCTATGAGTACATCGACGAGGCGCGGCGGGATGCCTACTTCCGCCGGCTGGAGCAGGAAAGCCAGGGACAGGACGCGCCCGCCACCGGATACATCGGCGAGGACACCCCGTTGTTCGAGAAGATCGGGCAGGTAGAGGGTGTGTTCAACCGCATGGTCGTGTACCGGCGCAACTCGCTGCATTCGGGAAGCATCGACAACGCGCGCGTGCCGCCGGCCGATCCGCTAAGCGGACGCTTGTCGATCAATTCCTTTATCGATATAGCGCCCTGAGCAATTGCACATAGCGGGACGGCCCCACTAGATTGGGTTTCTTTGCCGGTGCTCTCCCTTGACCGACACGAACCGACGCTCCCTGTTCAAAGCCCTCGCCGCAGGCGCGGTGGCGATGCCCCTGGCTGGTCGCGCGGGCGCTGCGTCCGGCACGGCCACGGCCACCGTTCGCATGAAGCCACCCGCACCGCGCTGGGCACGCGGCATCGAAGGCCAGCGACAGGCCGATCTCGGCGATGGCACCTATCTCAATCCCATCGTCGCCGGCGACCACCCGGACCCGACCATCCTCAAGGATGGCGACGATTACTACATGACGTTCTCGTCGTTCCAGTCCTACCCCGGCATCGTGATCTGGCATTCCACCGACCTGCTCAACTGGGCGCCGGTGGGGCCGGCGCTGCACCAGCAGATCGGCGTGATCTGGGCGGTGGACCTGTGCAAGGTCGGCAGCCGCTATTACATCTACCTGCCGGCGAACGCGGACGACCAAGGCTGGAAGATCTACGTCATCTGGGCCGACGACATCCGCGGACCCTGGAGCGCGCCGATCGACCTGAAGATCGACGGCTGCATCGACCCCGGCCACATCGTCGGCGAGGACGGCCGGCGCTATCTCTTCGTCAACGGCATCCGCCGCATCCGCCTCAGCGATGAGGGTCTCTCCACCGACGGCGCGCTGGCGCCGGCTTACCAGCCCTGGCGCTACCCCGAAGACTGGGTCACCGAGAACTTCGCACCCGAAGGTCCGAAGCTGCTTCGGCACGGCGACTGGTTCTATCTCGTCACGGCGGTCGGCGGCACTGCGGGTCCGGTCACCGGGCATATGGTGATCGCCGCGCGCTCGCGTTCGGTGCATGGGCCGTGGGAACACTGCCCGCACAACCCCTTGGTGCGCACGCAAGCGGTGGATGAGCCGTGGTGGTCACGCGGGCACGCCTCGCTGGTCGAAGGCCCGGCGGGCGACTGGTGGATGGTCTACCACGCCTATGAAAACGGCATGCGCACGCTGGGCCGGCAGACCTTGCTGGAGCCGATCGAGTGGACCCCCGATGGCTGGTTCCGCGCGCGCGGCGGCGATCTTTCCGAACCCCTCCCCAAGCCCGCGGGCGGCAAGCGCGGGCCCAACGGCGTGGCGCTGTCCGATGATTTCTCTCGTGATCGCTTCGGCGTGCAATGGGGCTTCCACGATCCGCGCCCGTCCGATGCCGCGCGCCTGCAACGCCATGACGGCGCGCTATGGCTGGTCGCGGCGGGTACCTCGCCGGTGGATAGCGCGCCGCTCACCTGCGGTGTCCCGGATCGCGCCTACGAAGTGGAGATCACGCTCGCGCCCGAAGCCGATGCCGAGGCGGGCCTGCTGCTGTTCTACAACCACAAGGCCTTCGTGGGCCTGGGTTTCACCGCCGACACGATCCGCACCTATCAGTACGCCGAGGAGCTGGTGTGGGCGCGCGCGCCGCGTCCCGCCGGCCCGGTGCGCGTGCGCATCGGCAACAACGAAAACGTCGTGACCTTCCACTACTCCTTCGACGGCGGACGCACCTGGCGGCTGCATGGCACGCGCATGGAAGTGTCGGGCCTTCACCACAACGTGTTCGGCGGCTTCCTCAGCCTCAAGGTCGGGCTGTTCGCGGCCGGTGCCGGGCAGGCCGCATTCCGCGATTTCCGCTACCGCGCGCTCGTCTGAGCGCGCTCAGACGTCGCCGTCGGTGGCCCAGCCTTCGCCGGTGCCGCGCTGGTGAACGCGATCGCCGTCCAGCACGCTGCCTGCCGCGTGCTGCGGCGCATCCCGCAGCTGGGCGTAGATCGGGGTGAAGTCCGGCGCGGTGGACTGCATCAGCTGCTCGAAGCTGTCGATGACGAAGTACGTCTTCTGGAAGGTATCGATGCGGTAGCGGGTCTGCATGATTCGCGCCAGGTCGAAGCCGATGCGATTGGGCGCGGCCGATTCCAGCGAGTGCAGCGATTCGCCCTTCGAGGACACGATGCCGGCGCCATAGATGCGCAGGCCCTGCGGCGTGTCGATCAGGCCGAACTCGACCGTGTACCAGTACAGCCGCGTCAGGTTCTGCAGGGCTTCGGGCCCGATGCCATGCGCCTTTACGCCACCGCGGCCATAGGCCTGCATGTAATCGGCGAATACCGGGTTCATCAGCAGCGGCACGTGGCCGAACAGGTCGTGGAAAAGATCGGGTTCGGCGATGTAGTCGATCTGTTCGGGGCGGCGGATCCACCACGTCACCGGGAAGCGGCGATGGGCGAGGTGATCGAAGAAGTCCAGCTCCGGCAGCAAGCCTTCCACGCCGACCAGCGTCCAGCCGGTCGCCGCGCCGAGTACCTCATTGAGTTGGTCGAAGCGCGGGATCTGGTGGTCGCCCATCCCCAGTTCGTCCTGCGCCTGCAGGAATTCGTCGCAGGCGCGGCCGACCAGCAGTTCGCGCTGTCGGCGATACAGCGTGCCCCAGGTCGTGTGGTCGTCGGCGCTGTAGGTTTCCCACGGCTGTTCAATCACGGCGGTCGTATAGACCGGGACGTAGCCCTTGTCCGTCTGTTGGTGTTCTACGCGGCGGGCGGTGGGCTGGGCGGACATGGGCAAACCTCGCGGGGGTCTGCCGGCATCGTATCGATGGCCGTGCGCAACAGGGTTGCAAAGTTGCGCTGAAACCCCTGGATGACGCAATCTTGTTGCGTCCACGAATGTTGCGAGGCAACAAATGACCGAATCCGTCGCCCTGGACCGCACGGATGTTCGCTTGCTGGCACTGCTTCAGCAGCAGGGGCGCCTGCCCAATTCGGAACTGGCCGCGCAGGTGAACCTTTCGCCTTCCGCGTGCCTGCGCCGCGTGCAGCGTCTGGAGGCGGCGGGGGTCATCAGCGGGTACGGGGCACGGCTGGACCCCCGCGCCCTGGGCCTCGGCCTTCAGGCGTTCGTGCGCGTGCAGTTGCAGAAGCACGGGCAGGAGAGCGTGGCGCACTTCGCCGACAGCGTGCAGGAGTGGGACGAAGTAGTGACCTGCCACGCGCTGACGGGCGACATGGACTACCTGCTGCACGTGATCGTGCGCGACCTCGAGCACTTCTCGCATTTCCTGCTTGATCGCCTGCTCAATGCGAGCGGCGTGGGCGACGTCAATTCGAGTTTCGTGCTGCGGACGGTCAAGGAACGGCACGGCTTGCCGCTGCGCTGATCGGTCGCGGCCTTGCCGCGGATTTGCGAATAATTTACATTTGCACGCCTTCGATGCCTTTGACCGGCATCCCGCCAGCCGCCCGCGGCCAGCCAACCCCTTCTGCCGGAAAGCTGGAAGCACGTTAGCTGGCGTGTTGTCCCCGTCCCGTGGCGCGCGCGGCTTTCCGGATCGTCCTTTTCATTGATCCGAGGTCGTCATGTCCATTGCTGTCTCCCCCTCATCCCGACGCCCGCTCGTGCTCGCCTTGGCGGCCGCGCTCGGCATGTCCGCCCTGCCGGCGTACGCCGCCGATGCCGCCAGCAGCGATGCCAAGACGCTCGACCGCGTCACCGTGAGCGGCGAGCGCCAGGAGCGCGACCCGTCCAGCACGACCCGCCTGCCGATCAGCGTACGCGAGACGCCGCAATCGATCAGCGTGATCGGCGTGCAGCAGCTGCAGGAACAATCGCTGTTCGACATCGACGAGGTGATGCGCAACACCGTTGGCGTCAACGTGTCCTTCTACGACACCCAGCGTCCGCTGTACTACGCGCGCGGCTTCCAGATCACCGATTTCCAGGTCGATGGCCTGCCCACCTACAGCGGCAACACCAACCAGGAATACGACACCGCCTTCTACGACCGCATCGAGGTCATCCGCGGCGCCAACGGCCTGCTGAGCGGTACCGGCGTGCCGTCGGCCATGGTGAACATGTTCCGCAAGCGCCCCGGCAAGGATTTCGATGCCTCGTTCTCGGCCACCGTGGGCCGCTGGGATTACCGCCGCATGCAGGCGGACGTCAACGCACCGCTGACGGCCGATGGCCGCTTCCGCGCGCGTGCGGTGGCCGCGTATGAGGATCGCGACTACTACTACGACCGCTACCACGAGCAGAAGTCCGCGGCGATGGCGGTGCTGGAAGGCGACCTTACCGATTCCACCACGCTGACCGTCGGCTACCAGATGCAGGACAACAACCCGGTCGGCTCGACCTGGGGCACGGTGCCGTTCTTCTTCAGCGACGGCAGCAACGCGGACCTGCCGCGCTCGACCAACATGGCCCCGAACTGGGCGCGCTGGCAGCGCAATACCCATACTGCCTATGCGCAATTGGAACAGCACTTCGGCGAGCACTGGAACCTGAAGGTCAACTACGCGCGCACCGAAGGCGACGTCACCAGCGTGCGCGTCTACGGTAGCGGCTTCCCGAACCGTGAGACCGGCAGCGGCATCTACCTGCAAACCGGCATCGGCCAGACCCACGATACGCGCGATGCCGTCGATGCCTACCTGAGTGGCAAGTTCACCGCGTTCGGCCGCGAGCATGACGTGGTCGTCGGTGGCAGCTGGCAGGACCTGGAAACCATCACCCCGACCGTTGTGACCACCTGGCCGTCCGATTGGACGACCTGCCCGCTCGGCCGCTGCTACTACATTCCGAACCTGTACGCGTGGGACGGCGACATCTCCGCGCCGACCTTCGCGCGCAACGGTGCCTGGCGCCAGGCGCGCACGACGCAGAGCGGCATCTATGCCTCCACGCGCCTGCGCCTGGCCGATCCGCTGTCGCTGATCGCCGGTGCGCGCCTGAGCAACTGGAGCACGCGCACCCACAACTTCAATACCGCCGGCAACTACACCACCACGACCGGCGCCTACAAGGTGAAGGACGAGGTCACGCCCTATGTCGGCCTGATGTACGACATCGTGCCGGACGTCTCGGTCTACGCCAGCTATACCGAGATCTTCAATCCGCAGAACTACAAGGACAAGAACGACAACCTGCTCGACCCGGTGCAGGGCAGTAACCGCGAGGTGGGCCTGAAGGCCGCCTTCCTCGACGGCCGCATCACCACCAACGCCGCGGTGTTCGAGGCCCGCCAGGACAACTACGCGATGCTCGACACCAGCGTGCCGCAGGGCTCGCTGCCGGACGGCAGCTCGGCGTATGTCGGCGTGGATGGCACCAAGAGCAAGGGTTGGGAAGCGGAGATTGGCGCCGATGTGCTGCCGGGCTGGCGCGTCAACGCCGGTTATACGCGCGCGAAGGTGACGCGCGCCTCCACCGACCTGATCTACGCGAACCTGCCGACCCACACCGTGCAGTTCTCCACCCAGTACACGCTGCCCGGTGCATGGGAGCGTCTGAGCCTGGGCGCGAACGTGATGTGGCAGAGCGAGGTGGAAGGTTTCAACATCCAGAACCCGGTCTACGGCCCGGTGACGGTGAAGCAGGACGCCTATGCGCTGGTGAGCATCAACGCGAACTACCGCATCACCGACCAGTGGACCGCCACGCTCGCCGTGCGCAATGCCTTCGACGAGAAGTACTGGGCGAACCTGGACTACAACAACTACGGCGAGCCGCGCTTCGTGGCCTTCACGCTGCGCTGGAAGTACTGAGCCGGTGCCCGCGTGGCGAGATCGCCGCGCGGGCGTTCCAGGGCTTCGCCGGAGCGGCCTGGCCCTCGACGCCGGTTACCGCGCCGGCGCGGCGCACGCTTCCTCGTTGCCGCGCAGCTTTTCCCAGCGCGAGCGCTTGTCCAGGCATGCCTGGCGCGCCTTCTCCGCGGCCTGCCGGGCTTCGCGCGCGGCCGCACTCGCGGCGGCCGCGCGCTGCTGTTGCAGCTGCGCGACCTTGGCGCGGATCTGCGGCATGGCCGCCATCGCGGCGCGCTCACCCTCGAGGATGGCGGCGTTGCGCTGGTTGAAATCCGCCGCGCCGATATCGTTGACCTTCGGGCGGATCACCACGTCCGCCCGCTTCAGCTCGGCCTCGCCCAGGCGCTGGCCCATGATGGAGATCGACTGGTTGACCGTACCCAGCAAATCGCCGGGGTTCTTGCCGCTGGCCTTGCTGGAAATATCCACCGCCACGACGAACTCGGCGCCCAGCTCGCGCGCCGCGTCGACCGGTACCGGGCTGACCACGCCGCCGTCGACGTAGTGGTACTGGCCGATGGTCACCGGTTCGAACACGCCGGGGATGCTGCTGGACGCGCGCACCGCCTGCCCCGCATTGCCGCGGACGAAGACCGTTCGCTCGCCATCCTCCAGCCGGGTGGCCACCGCGGCGAATGGCTTCTTCAGGCGTTCGATCGGCTTGTTGCCGAGTTGTTGGTTGACGTACTCCTGCAGCTTCTGCCCCTGGACGAGCCCGCCGGAGAACAGGCGCACGTCGCGGATGCTGGTCTGGTCCAGCGCCACGGCCTTCTCCTGCATCTGGAATGCGTCCATGCCGCTGGCGTAAAGCGCGCCGACGACACTGCCGGCGCTGGTGCCCGACACCACCACCGGCTCGAACCCATTGGCTTCCAGCATCTTGATCACGCCGATGTGCGCGAAGCCCTTGGCCGCGCCGCCGCCGAGCGCCACGCCGATGCGCACGGGCGGCATCGGGTGATCGGCAGTGGACGGCGGCACGCTGGCGGGCGGGGCCGAGCGCACGGACTGGCCGCTTCCGCAGCCGGCAAGCAGGGCGAGGAAGGCGAGCGGCAAGAGGCGTCGGGCGGTCATCGAACGGGCGCGGATTCGGGAAAGACGCGCAGCATACCGGTTGCCCGCGAAGGGGCGAGGGGGCCAGGCGGCGGCAGGTTCAGCCGGCGTCGTGCCCGCCGCGCACCTTGCCCGGGCCCACGCCCTCCAGCCGCTTGAAGAATCGCCTGAAGGCCGCCTCGCTGCTGTAGCCGAGCATCTCGGCCACCCGGGCGACCGAGAAACGGCGGTTGCGCAGCAGGCGGCGAGCCTCAGTGGCTCGCCAGTGCGCCAGGTATTGGATCGGCGGCATGCCCACCGTGGCGGTGAACAGCTCGGAGAACGCGGTGCGCGACATGCCAGCCAACTGCGCCATGGTAGCCAGCGTCCATTCCTGGCCCGGCTGGTGGTGTACCTCGGCCAGCACGCGCGACAGACGCGCGTCGGCCAGCGCCGCCAGCAGCCCCTGCGGTTGCGCGGCGCGGCGCACATACTCGCAGATGGCCATGGTGAACAGCGAATCGGCCAGCTTGTTCTGGATCAGGCGCCTGCCCCAGCCCCGGTCGCGGCTGGCGATGGCCAGCATCTCCGCCAGTTCGCGGAAACCGGCGCTGCTGTCGGCGGCGCGGATGACGAACCAGGTGGGCAACGCCTGAAAAATCGGGTTGTGGCTGCCGGTGATGAACTCCAGCTCGCCACAGAGCATCCAGGTATCCGGTGCGCGCGCGGCGTCTTCATCGCGCGGATTCGCCGAGGATTGCAGCTGGTGGCGGATGCCGCCGGGAAACACGATCAGGTCGCCCGCCTCCAGCGGCACCGGCGCGTCCATCGCCTCGCCGGCCACCCAGCACCGTCCT
Organism: Stenotrophomonas sp. HITSZ_GD; assembly: GCF_029543105.1. Lineage (GTDB taxonomy): Bacteria > Pseudomonadota > Gammaproteobacteria > Xanthomonadales > Xanthomonadaceae > Stenotrophomonas_A. The sequence continues at coordinate 216,224 of NZ_JARQXB010000001.1, read as the reverse complement.
TCGGTGACGAGGTGGAACTGCCCGAAGCGGGTGGAAGGCTCTTCATCGAGCCACGTGCCGCAGTAGTGCACGTCGGCCATGATCTCCACGCGCATGCGATACGCGCCCAGCACCGTTTCGAGGACGGTGTCCGAAGGCGACGCGTGGTTGGACGGCGGCAGTTCCATGCGGCCGATGGTAGGTCAAAAGCATCCACCGGGCATGACGGCCGCCCGCCCGGACGATCGGTCATATCACCCGGACGCACGGCCACAGAAGCCCAGCCTGCGCTCGGGTGCAATGGCGACGCGCCTCCGCCCCGAGGCGCGCCCCTTTATCGATCACCGAGGTTCCAGATGAACGTGCAGAAGACTTTCTCCGGCCTGTCCGTGGCGGTGGCCGCCGCCGCCCTGTTTGCGGCCGCGCCCATGGCCCACGCCGCGCCGGCAGGCACCGCCAAGATCGGCCACTGTGTGGGCGTGAACGCCTGCAAGGGCCAGGGCGCATGCAAGAGCGCGGCGAATGCCTGCAAGGGCCAGAACGCTTGCAAGGGCCAGGGTTTCACCGAGGCGACCGCGCAGAAGTGCCAGGCCGACGGCGGCAAGTTCGAGATGCCCAAGGCCGACGGCAAGGCCGCGGCGAAGCAGGGCAGCTGATTCACTCAGGCCCGGCCCGCACGCGCGGGCCGGGGGAGGATCCCATGACCGCTGCATTGAAAGGCTTCGGCCTGGGCCTGCGTGCCCAGCATTACGACGCGCTGCTGGCCGGCCCGGTCGAGGTGGACTGGCTGGAGATCATCAGCGAGAACTACATGGTGCGCGGCGGCCGGCCGCTGTACATGCTCGATCGCATTGCCGAGCGCTACCCGCTGGTGATGCACGGCGTATCGCTGGATATCGGTGGGCGCGATCCGCTGGATCGCGACTACCTGCGCGCGCTGTCGGCCCTGGCGCGGCGAGTGCGCCCGCATCGCCTGTCCGACCACCTGTGCTGGACGCGGCACGAGGGCGTGCAGATGCACGACCTGCTGCCATTGCCGCAGAACGAGGACACCGTGCGCCACGTCGCCGCGCGCCTCCGCCAGGTGCAGGACGTGCTCGGCCAGCAATTTTTGCTGGAGAACGTGTCCAGCTATTTTCGCCATGTGGACGATACGCTCGACGAAGCGTCCTTCCTGGCGGCCATCGTGGCCGAGTCGGGATGCGGGCTCTTGCTCGACGTGAACAACGTCTACGTCAACGCGCACAATCACGGCTTCGACGCGCACGCGTTCCTTCGCCGCCTGCCGGCCGGTGCGGTGGCGCAGATCCACCTGGCGGGCCATGCCGAGGACGCACTGGGAAGCGGCCTGCTGGTGGATACCCACGATGCGCCGGTATGCGATGCCGTGTGGGCGCTCTATGCCGATGCGCTGCAGCGTTTCGGCGAGGTCCCGTCGATGATCGAGCGCGACGACGACATCCCGCCATTGGAGACGCTGGTGGCCGAGCTGGACATCGCGCGGCGCGTTTCCACTGCGGCCTTGCAAGCGGCGAGGGCGGCATGAACGCCGCCAGCCCCCAGGCGGCGATGCAGGCGTGGCTGCTGCACGCCGCGCCAGGCATGGCCGCGCGCATTGCCGGTGGGAGTGACGTGGACCGCGCGCATCGCCTGCGCATCTACGCCGATGCCTACCGCCTGCGCCTGCTTCAGGTGCTGGCCGAGGACTACCCGGTGCTGCGCAAGGCCGTTGGCGGCGACGCGTTCGACCGGCTGTGTACTGGCTACCTGTCCGCGCACCCTTCCCGCCATCCTTCGGTGCGATGGCTGGGTGCCGGCCTGCCGGACTGGTTGCATGGCGCCGGCCAGCCCGAAGCCCGCGTGGCACTGGCGCGTTTCGAATGGGCGCAAGGCGAGCTGTTCGACGCCGCCGACGCCCTACCCTGCGACGAAGCCGCCCTGCGGACGCTACAGCCAGAGGCATGGCCTTCGCTGCGGCTGGAGCTCATCCCGGCGTTGCGGCTGCACGCCGATATCGGCAACGCGCCGGATCGCGCCGCCGCGGTCGCCGAAGGACACGCACCGGCGCGGTGGCGCCGCCATCGCGTGACCTGGTTGTTGTGGCGGCAGCACTGGGACGTGCATTGGCGCGCGTTGCCCGCCGACGAAGCGCGTGCGCTGGCCTGCGTCAGCGCCGGTGGCCGGTTTGCGGACTGGTGCGGTGAGCTGGCAGGCCCGCAACCGGCCTTGCGCGCCGCCGGCCTGCTGAAGCGCTGGCTGGCCGATGGACTCATCATCGCCGTGCACACCGATCCACCGGCGCCTGCTCTCTTCCCTTCCGATTCCACCTGAGGTTCCTCCATGCGCTCCATTCCTCTCCCGCTTCCCGAACGCGTGCTGGCGCGGCTCCATGCGCTTTCCTGGTTCGGCCCGCTGCTGGTGCGTTGCGTGTTCGGCTATTTCTGGCTGGAGACCGGCTGGGCCAAGCTGCACAACCTGGCATTTTTCAGCAGCCGCTTCGTCGAGTGGGGCATTCCCTGGCCGACCTTCAACGCGGCGCTCAGCGCCGGCACGGAATTCGTAGGCGGCTTGCTGATGATCGTCGGGCTGGGCACGCGCCTGGTGATGGTGCCGATGATCGTCAACATGCTGGTCGCGCTGGCGGTGGTCGTGCTGCCGCAGATCAGCACGCTGGACGAGTTCGTCGAACTGGACGAGGTGCTCTATGTCGCGGTCTTCACCTGGCTGCTGCTGGCCGGTCCGGGTGCCGCCAGCCTCGATGCCTGGATCGCGCGGCGCCGGCTGGCGCGCGCGGTGGAGCGGGAAGTCGCCTATCGGCGGGAACAGGCCTGAAGCGGGAAGCCGGCACGCCGGCTCCCCGCACCGCCTCAGAAGTTGTTGTCGCCGTCGAGGATGCGGCCCAGTCCCCCCAGCACGGAACCTTCGCCGCGCGCCTGCCCCCCGGCCTGCGGCGCGGCCTGCAGCATGCGCCCGGCCAAGCGCGAGAACGGCAGGGACTGCAGCCACACCTTGCCCGGGCCGGTGAGCGTGGCGAGGAACACCCCCTCGCCGCCGAAGAACATGCTCTTCAGCCCTGCCACCCGGCGCACGTCCATGTCGATGCTGCCGTGGTAGGCCACCACGCAGCCGGTATCCACGTCGATGCGCTCGCCAGCGGCCAGCTCGCGTTCCACCACGGTGCCGCCGGCGTGCACGAACACCCAGCCGTCGCCTTCCAGCTTCTGCATGATGAAACCCTCGCCGCCAAACAGGCCGGTGAGGATCTTGCGCTGGAACGCGATGCCCAGCGAAACGCCGCGCGCACCGGCCAGGAAGCTGTCCTTCTGGCAGATCAGCCGGCCGCCGTGGTCGGAGAGCTTCATCGCCAGCACCGTGCCGGGATAGGGCGCAGCGAAGGCGACCTTGGCCTTGCCGCTGCCGGCGTGCGTGTAGACCGTGGTGAACAGGCTTTCGCCGGTGACCACGCGCTTGCCCGCGGCGAACAGCTTGTCCATCAAGCCGCCGCCCTGGCCGCTGTGCGAGCCGTCGCCGAACACCGTGTCCATCTGCACCGCGGCGTCCTTGTACATGAGCGCGCCGGCCTCGGCGACCGCGCTCTCGCCCGGGTCCAGCTCCACTTCGACGAACTGCATGTCGTTGCCGATGATGCGGAAGTCGATGTCATCGGCGCGGCCACTGCCGGGCAGCGGCGGCGGCGGCGGCGCGCCGGCGCCGGAGAGTTCGGCCAGCGTGGCGGCGGGCTTCCAGCCTTCCAGGCCTTCGCGCCACGCCATCGCCTGGGGCGTCGCGCGGGCGAACTGCTGGGCCGCCGCATCGTCCATCGGACCGACCCGGTCCGAACGCCCGGGAATATGGAAATACCATTGCGCCATGGGGAATCCTCCTGATTGATGGGCGAGTCTATGTCGGCCGCCGTGGCGGCGGTCACCTGCCGCTCGTCATGGCCCGGGGAAGCCGAAGGGGCATGTTCAGGTTTGGCGCCCGCCCGCCGGGATGTCACCCTTTGCGATGTCGTGTGCTGTATTGCAACATTCCCGTGCTAGGCGGCCTGTCGCCGCTAGTCCACCACCCGAGAGAGCCTTCGCCATGTCCCTGACCCGTGCCCGCGGCCGATTGCCGGTCGCGCATCCGCTTGTCATCGCCCTTGCCGCCCTGCTGCCCACCACGCAGGCCTTCGCCCAGGAGCCCGCCGCGACGACGGACGGCACGAAGGCGCCCGCCGTGCTGGATACCTTGCAGGTCACCGCGCAGCGCCGCGTGGAAAATGCCAAGGACGTGCCGGTGTCGATCACCACGGTCAGCGGCGAAAAGCTCGACGTGCTCGGTTCGGCCGGCGACGACATCCGTTTCCTGTCCTCGCGCCTGCCCAGCCTCAACATCGAATCCTCCTACGGCCGCGCCTTCCCGCGCTTCTACATCCGTGGCCTGGGCAACACCGATTTCGACCTCAACGCGTCCCAGCCGGTCTCGCTGGTGTACGACGACGTCGTGCAGGAGAGCCCGCTGCTGAAGGGCTTCCCGGTGTTCGACCTGGCCGGCATCGAGCTGCTGCGGGGCCCGCAGGGCACGCTGTTCGGCCGCAACACGCCGGCGGGCGTGGTCAAGTTCGATTCCGCGCGTCCCTCGCAGGATGCCGATGGCTACGTGAAGCTCTCCTACGGCACCTACGATACCTGGAATGTCCAGGGCGCCTATGGCGGACCGTTGACCGAGCGCTGGTCGGCGCGCGTGTCGGCGCTGTACCAGCGGCGCGACGACTGGGTCACCAATACGCACGACGGTCCCAACGACGGCTTCGAAGGCTACGACGAAGCAGCCGGCCGCGTGCAGTTCCTCTACGAGGGCGATGACTTCGAGGCGCTGTTCAACCTGCACAAGCGCAAGCTCAATGGCACCGCGCGCCTGTTCCGCGCCAACATCATCCAGAAGGGCAGCAATGCGTTCGTGCCCGGCTTCGACCGCGACGAGGTCAGCAACGACGGCGTCAACTTCTCCGAACTGGAAACCTGGGGCGGCAGCGCACGCCTGAAGTGGAACCTCGGCCAGGTCACGCTGTACTCGATCACCGGCTACGAAACCGCCGAATCGCTCAATCGCGGCGACATCGATGGCGGCTATGGCGCCAGCTTCCTGGGCCCGGGCAACTACGGTCCGGGGGAGATTCCGTTCGCCTCCGAATCCGCCGACGGCCTGCCCGACCACCGCCAGTGGACGCAGGAGTTCCGCGTCGAGTCCAACGAGTGGGGCCGGTTCGATTGGCAGGCCGGCCTGTTCTACTTCGACGAAGACGTCACCATCGACAGCTTCAACTATGACTCGCTGACGCCGGGCAACCCGTTGGCCGGCCATGCGGTGCAGCAGCAGCGCAACAAGGCGTGGGCGGCGTTCGTCTCCGGCGATTTCGACGTCACCGAGCGCTTCAAGCTGCGCGGCGGCCTGCGCTACACGCAGGACAAGAAGGACTTCAGCGCCAGCGTGCTGGAAGCGGCGCCGTTCGGTGCGCCGGTGGGCGGGCCGTATGTGGTGCACACCGATGTCGATGACGTCAGCTGGGACCTGAGCGGCACCTACGCGCTGACGCCGGACGTGAACCTCTATGGCCGCGTGGCCAAGGGCTTTCGCGCGCCGTCGATCCAGGGCCGGCTGTTGTTCGCGGCGGCCACCGCCCCGAACGGCGGCGTGTCCACCGCCGACTCGGAGAAGGTGATCTCCTATGAGATCGGCATCAAGGCCGACCTGTTCGACAAGCGCGCCCGCCTGGGCTTCGACATCTTCCGCTACGACGTGGACGGCCAGCAGCTGATCGCCGTCGGCGGCGCGTCCAACACCGCCACCCTGCTCAACGCCGACAAGACCATCGGCCAGGGCGCGGAGCTGGACTTCGAGGCCTACCTCACCGACAACCTGCTGGTCACGCTGGGCAGCAGCTACAACGACACCGAGATCAAGGACCCGAACCTGGCGGTGGCGATCTGCGGCGGCGGTTGCACCATTACCGACCCGACCACGGTCATCAACGGCGGCACGTATGCGCTGGTCAACGGCAACCCGCTGCCGCAGGCGCCGAAGTGGATCCACAACGTGACCGCGCGCCTGGGCTTCCCGATGGCCAATGGCAACGAGATCTACGTGTACACCGATTGGGCGTATCGCAGCCCGGTGAACTTCTTCCTGTACGAGTCGCCGGAGTTCCGCAGCCGCAGCTCGCTGGAGGGTGGCCTGCGGGTGGGCTACAACTGGAACTACGGCCTGTACGACGTGGCGGTGTTCGGCCGCAACCTCACCGACCAGACTCGCGTGGTGGGTGCGATCGACTTCAACAACCTGACCGGCTTCCTCAACGAGCCGCGTACCTTCGGCGTGGAATTCACGGCGAAGTTCTGACGCTGGGGAAACAGGCGCGTTGTCTCAAGGGGCCGGCAAACACCGGCCCCTTTCTTGTGCAGCGGCCACGCCGCTGCAGGGTGATGGGCCGACGGGATGACGGCCCGCTACCTCGTTAGATATTTCTAATAGGTCGTCCTTTTCGCCTGGCAGAGAATGCGCGCCTCTTGGAACTTTCCCAGCTCCCCATGCGCAAATTCACGCTCACCCTCGCGATCGCGGCTTCGTTGGCCGCGCCGCTGTCCGGTCACGGCGAAGCACCGAATTCCGTGACGCTGTCCCCTAACGACAACCAGCAAGGCGGCCTGTTGCCCTCCGGCTACCGGGATCTGGTCTTCGGCATGTGGAACGGAAGCTGGACCTCCGAAATCGCGCTGCCGACGTCCCCCGCGCACGGGGACAAGGTCAGGGTCTTCAACGATGCGACCTCCGTGGCGACCCTGGATGCGTCCGCAACCGAACTGCGGATGTCGCGCTTGCGCCTGCTCACCGGGCAGGCCTACGTCTTCCATTACGACGCGAACGCGCGCATCTGGCGGGTAGCCGCGGACATGGCGCGTGTCGATCCGCGCACGCTGTCCGAGGGCGTGCTGGGGCGTTCCAAGCTGCAGCTGGTCGAATTGGCCGATGGCGCCTGGATTCCGGAGCTGCGCCTGCCGCGGGGGCAGGATGGTGACATCGCGGTGATTCGCAGCAGCGCGACCTGGCCGGCCCGCATCGGCGGCGAGGCGCTGTTCGCGTCCACGTTCCGCTTGCAGCCGGGGGACAGCTACACGTTCGAATTCAGCGCGCCCCACGGCAAGTGGTTGCCGCGCTCGGTGCCGGAGCGCATCGTGGCGTTGCAGGCCCAGTTGCCTTCGCCGAGCGCGCCCCGTTCGCGGGTGCGCCTGTCCGACGGTCATTGGCTGGCCGAGCTGACGCTGCCTGCCAGCGCCGGGGACCGTGACCGATACATCGTCGAATCCACCGCGACGTGGGCCTCCACGCTTCGCGTGCAGGGTGGCGAGCCGCTCGGCCCGATGCGGCTGGAAGCCGGCGATCGCTACGAGTTCATGTATGTCGCCGACGAAGCACGCTGGGTGCTGATGGACCAGCCCGAACGGAATCTGTCAGCGCGCGATATTCCGGGCGGCCGCATGTCGCCGCTGACGGCGCCGCGTACCCGCGTGCGCTTCAAGGATGGCCACTGGCTGCCTTCGCTGACGCTGCCGGCCCCGGTCGCCGGCGGCGAGGTCGTGGTGGACGTCGCCTCGACCTGGGCCGTGGCCGTGGAAGACGGCAGCGGGAAATCGCACAAGGTGGAGACGGGCGAGCAGGCGATGTTTGCCGTCGATGCGAACGGCCAGTGGCAGCGCGTCACCACGACAGTGGATGTGCTTTCCGTCTACAGCGCCGGCCTGGCGCAGCGCCTGGGCGAGCCCGCGGTGCGCACCTACCTGGGTGACGCCTTGGCGCAGACCAACCAGGCACTGGAGAACTCCGGTGCGAACTTCCGCTACCGGATGGTGGGGATGCGCCCGATCCAGCCCGACACGAATTGGCGCACGCTGCGCGATGTCCTGCCGGCGTTGGAGGCGCGAAAGGATGTCACCGTGCCGCGCGATGAGCTCAAGGCGGACGTGGTGTATTACCTCGGCACCGAGGAGGGCTGCGGCCTGGCGCAATCCCGCGCGCGCGCCGAGGTGGCGTTCGCGACCGAATCGTACGGGTGCGGCACCAACGTGATGCGGCACGAGCTCGGCCATGTCATCGGGCTGGCCCATAGCGCCACCACCGGCTACGCCCAGGGCTATGAGCTGGCCGGCACGATCATGAACGGCAACGCCATTCCGCTGTACAGCACCACGCGCCGCTTCACCCCGGACCTGGGGATGCGGGCGGGCGTGGCGGACCTCTACGACGCGGTGCGCGCCATGAACGAGCGCTCGGCCGAAGTCGCGGCGTTCCGTTGAGGCCTGCCGATATGAAGCATTCGAAACGGCGATGGGGCATACCGGCCTTGGTGCTGGCCGTGGCGGCGGTGGGCGTGTGGTTCGCCAGCGACAGGGCGGGCGATGGACATGGAGAGCAGCGCGCCGCCACCGTGACCGGAACGGTGGCGGCCAGCCAGACGATGCCTTCGGCTCGATCGCGGGGCGTGGACGCGCGCGGCGATGACGGCCGCAGGCTCATGCGTCCGGTGACGTTGGCCGAGGTGCGGTCGCAGTTCCCGTTCCTCTCCGAAACCCAGTTGCGTGATGGCCGCCAGCTCATCGGCCTGGACACGCCGCGCATCGCGGCGCTCGGGCAAGGCGACGACTTCGCGCTGACCGTGCCCGGCCAGCCCTCGCGGCAAGCGCTGGTGGAATCGGCCGAGGAAGATCAGGGCGTGCGGCGTATCGAGGGCAGGCTGCTCAGCGCCGACGACCTCAGCGCGGAGCGCTTCACGCTGACCCTCTCGCCGGACCACGCCTTCGTGGTGGGGCACGTGTGGATGGGCAATCGCGAATACACCTTGCAGGTCCGAAACGGCGCGGGATGGTGGTCGCGGGCGGACACGGCGGCGCCTTCCTCCTGAGCCGTCACGCCGCGCGAGCGTGCGCCCGCGTCGAGACGGCTCGCCGGGCGCTCAACGTTCCGGCCTCGCATCGCGCCCTTGGACCAATACGTCGAGCAACTGTTCGTCGCGGTCCTGCCGGTACTCCCAGTACATGAAGCCACCCAGGCCCTTGCGCGCCACGTAATCGATCTTTGCCCGCAGCGATTGCGGGTCGTCGTAGCTGATGAGCTGGTGGGTAGCCGCGTTCCAGAGCCAGGGTGCCTGGGCCTGCGCGTCCCAGTGCCGCGTCCAGGCTTTCTGCGTGAGCGGACCTTCCGCGATCTCCCGCCAGGAGATGAAGCCGCCATCACTTTGGAATGTCTGCAGCAGGCCGTCGCGCGCGGCCGCCACATCGCCGAAGCGGCGGCCGTAGAACGCCACGCCGAGGTGGATCTTGTCCGCCGGCACGCCCGCGGCAAGGTACTCGTCCACGGCGGCCTGGGCGTTGCGCGCAGCGGCCGGTGCGCCCGCGGTCGGCGCGAGGCCCGCGTGGTGGCCGGTGGTCGGCGTCAGGCTGCCGTAGAAGTCGTAGGTCATCAGGTTGATCCAGTCCAGCGACCCGGCAATGCGTGCCAACTCCAGGCCTTGCGCGAACTCGCCTTCTGCGGCGGCGATGGTCAGCAGGTAGTGGCGCGAAGTGGCCGCGCCCTCGGCATCGAGCCGTTGCCGCAACGACTCCAGCAGCAGCGTGAAGTGGCGTCGGTCGGACGGATCGTGGCTGATGCCTGGGCCTGGCAGCGTCGGGTACTCCCAATCGATATCCAGGCCGTCGAGATCGTACTGCCGCAGCAGCGCGATGGCGCTGTCGGCGAAAACCTTGCGCGCCTGCGCATCGGCCACCGCCTCCGAGAAATGGCCCGCACCCCAGCCGCCGATGGACAGCACGATGCGCAGTGAAGGTTGGCGGGCGCGCAGCGCGGTGAGTGCGCGCAGAGTGTCAGGTGCGGTGGCGCCGGGCAGGAAGACGCGGTGCGCCGCGTCCACCTGCGCGAAGGCGAAATTGACCACGTCCAGCTTGCCCGGCGATATCGACGGCGCCTGCGGCCCGTCCACCACGTAGCCGACGATCCGGTAGGGCGCTGCCTGCACGGCGGATACGCAGGCCAGCAGCGCCAGGGCAAGCCACCCTCGCGCCGCTGCGCGCACGCTCACAGTGCGCTCTCCGGCCGCGCCTTCAGGCGCTGTGCCTGCGCATCGCAATCCTCGGCGGGCTTCAGGCCGGCCGCGCGCGCCGCCGCCACTTCCTTGCGTGCGGCGTCGAGATCGGCGCGAAACGCCGCGTTGTCATGCAGCCGTGCCACTGCGGCCGCGCCCATGTGGCGCCCTTCCAGGATGTCGCTCTGCCAATGCACGTTGCACACCAGGCGGCTCTCGGCGTAGTTGCGGCCGCGATCCAGCAGGTCGTCGGTGCGCTCGGGGGCCACTTCGACGAGGATCAGCGCCCACGCCCAGCCGATGGCGCTGTGGCCGGAGGGGTACGAGCCGTTGTGGCGCAGGCCGTCTTCGTCTTCGGGCGTGCAGGTCGGCTCGCCGTTGACCATGAACGGGCGCGCGCGCCGATAGTGGTTCTTGGCGGCCTTGGTCGCCGCGCTGGCATCGATGCGGCTGCGTTCGAGCAGCGCATACAGATGGGGCGTGCGCTGCGCATCGACCGGCACGCCCAGCGCGCAGGCGAATTGACGGGCACCGGCCGGAAAGGAAAGTTCCGCATCCTGCGTGGCCTGGGCGAAGCGCGGCGTATCGCGCAGCGACAGCGCCTGCCGGGAGACCGCCTCGTCCAGCGCCATGCCCGGCGAGCCGGCGGCGGGTGGTGGCGGCACGAGCCGCAGGCTGTCCGGCGCATCGGCTTTGTCGAGGTAGCCGGTCGCCTTGCCCGGCGCAGGCGCGGCTTCGTCGCGCGGCGTCCCCGCTACGCTGCAGCCGCCCAGGACGAGCGCGAGCAGGAAAGCCAAGCCAGTGGGGCGCGATGCGGTATTACCCAGGAACATGCCTATCTCTTTCATCGGTACATCGGGCGCCAGAGTCTAATCGCTGGCGCCCGGTCCGGGCGCGTGCCGCGCTCAGCCGCCGACGCGCGCCGAATAGCGTTCGCCATCGTGATCCACCCGCACCGGCCCGTCGAACACCGCTGACAGCGGCTCGTCGCGCAGTAGTACCTGGGGATGGCCATCGGCGAAGATCCGGCCGGCCCGCAGCAGCACGACGCGCTCGATCTCCGGCACGATCTCCTCGATGTGGTGCGTCACCAATACCAGCGTGATGCCCTCGCGCGCGAGGTCGCGCATGGTGTCGACCAGGTGCTGGCGGGCGATCAGGTCCAGACCGGTGGAGGGTTCGTCCAGCAGCAGCGCCTGCGGCCGGTTGACCAAGGCGCGGGCGATCAGCACGCGGCGCGTCTCGCCGGCGGAAAGCTCCGCGTAGGGGCGCTCCAGCAGGGGCAGGGCGCGCGCCAGCGCGAGGGCCTCGCGGGCACGCTCGCGCATGGCGTCGGTCACCTCGCGGTGCGGCGGGATCACGTAGCTGGCGAAGAAGCCGGAGATCACCGCGCTCTCCACGCTCAGCCCGGGCATGTCGGCCAGGTTTCCGCTCAGGTCGCCGGTGACGATGCCCAGCTGCGAGCGCAGGCGGTCCACCTGCCAGCGCGTCTGCCCGAGCACCTTGACCGGCGCGTCGCCACCGGCCCGCGCCAACGGATACAGCTCGCGGGTGATCAGCTTGATGAAAGAGGATTTGCCGCAGCCGTTCGGGCCGAGGATCGCGGTGTGCTGGCCCATCGCGATGGACAGGCTCAACTCGTGGAGTACGCGGACCTGGCCGCGGGTGACGCTGGCGCGGTCCAGCTCGATCAGCGGCGCGTGGGAGGGAATCGCTTGCGGCACGGCGGACATGAATGGGTGATCGAAGGTGAAAGAGTGAGCGACTGAACAACATACGCTTGCGACGGGTGAAGTTTGCCGCCAACGGCCCCATGATGTCTTCCACCCAGTGCACATCGCCGACCATTCGGCCGGAGCTTCCTCATGCTTGCCCAATCGCTCGTGGACTTTCTGACCGGCGGCCTGACCGGCCTGGGCTGGTGGGAGATGTTGGCGGTCCTGCTGGTCTTCACCCAGCTGACGATCTTCTCCGTCACCCTCTACCTGCACCGCAGCCAGGCGCACCGCGGCGTGGATTTCCACCCGGCGCTGGCGCACTTCTTCCGCTTCTGGACCTGGCTCACCACCTCGATGATCACCCGCGAGTGGGTGGCCATCCATCGCAAGCACCACGCCAAGGTCGAAACCGAGGAAGACCCGCACAGCCCGCAGGTGAAGGGCATCGGCAAGGTGTTCTGGCGTGGCGTGGAGCTGTACCGCGAAGCGCGGGCGCAGCGTGCGGACATGGAGCAGTACGGCAAGGGCGCCCCGGAAGACTGGGTCGAGCGCCACGTGTACACGCCGCATGCCAACCTCGGCCCGGTGGTGCTGTTCTTCGTCAACGCCGTGCTGTTCGGCCTGCCGGGCGTGGCGCTGTGGGCCATCCAGATGGCGTGGATCCCGTTCTGGGCGGCGGGCGTGGTCAACGGCCTCGGCCACTGGTGGGGCTACCGCAACTTCGAATCGGCTGACACTTCGACCAACCTCACCCCGTGGGCGTTCTGGATCGGCGGCGAGGAGCTGCACAACAATCACCACGCCTTCCCGAGCTCGGCGCGTTTCTCCATGCGCCGTTGGGAGTTCGACATCGGCTGGCAGGCGATCCGCCTGATGGAGCGCCTGGGCTTGGCCAAGGTGCTGCGCGTGGCGCCGAAGCTGGATATCCGCCCGAATATCAGCGTGCCCGACGCGGACACCCTGCGCGCGCTGCTCTCGCACCGCTTCCAGGCCATGACCGACTACCAGCGCAACGTGTTCAAGCCGGCCCTGCGCGAGGAAGCCGCCGCCGCCGGCGCGCGCATGCGCGAACTGTTACCCAAGCGCCTGCGCCGCGGCCTGGTGGACGACGGCCGCTGGCTCAAGCCCGACGCACGGCAGCAGCTGCACGACTGGGTGGCCGAGCGCCCGCGCATCAGCACCCTGGTGGAGCATCGCGCGCGGCTCTCCGCGTTGCTGGAAGCACGCAGCCACGATGCGGCCGAGCGCCTGCGCCAGTTGCAGGCCTGGTGCCATGACGCCGAAGCCAGCGGCATTGCCGCATTGCAGGCCTATGCGGCCCGCTTGAAGGGCTACGCCCTGCGCGGCGCATGACCGGCCACGGCGATCCGCTCGCACGCCCCGAACGCCGCCTCGTGCGGCGTTCGTCGTGCTGGGTGGTCCTGCTCGCCCTGGCGGCCGGAAGTGCCGCGGCGCAGGTTACCGATAGCGGCGAATACCTCAAGCGCATGGACACCGACGGCGACGGGCGGGTCAGCCTGCCCGAATACCTGGCGTGGATGAGCTATGCGTTCGACCAGCGGGACCGCAACGGCGACGGCGTGTTGACCGCCGACGAGTTGCCGGGCGGCCGCGGCAAGCCGGTTACCCGGGCCGATCACATCGCCACGTTGACCGCGCGCTTCAAGAAGCAGGACGCGAACGGGGACGGCTACCTGAGCGCGAAGGAGTTGCTGGCACCGCCGCGGTAGGTGACGCGTCGCGGCGAAAGCCGCGCCTACATGCGCGCGGCCGCCGGGCCTGCCGGAAGAATCGAGCGCCGGCCAGGCCGTGTCCCCACCGGGGAGGACGCGGCCATCACCGCATCAGGCGGCCTGCACGATATGCAGCGCCTTCGGGTTGCGCCACTGCGCCAGTAGCGCCGCTTCGCGCGCCTTGGCCTCGTGCAGGTGCGCTTCCTTGACGTGCCCGTAGCCGCGGATGTGTTCGGGGATGGCGGCGATCTGCGCGGCCAGGCCGACGTTGTCCGCGTCCAGCTTCTCCAGCAGCGTGTCCACGGTGCGCGCGTAGTCGGCGATCAACTGCCGCTCGCCGCGTCGCTCGGCCGTATAGCCGAAGACGTCGAACGCACCGCCGCGCAGGAACCGCAGCTTGGCCAGCAGCCCGAATGCCTTGAACATCCAGGGCCCGTACTCGCGTTTCACCAGGCGGCCCTCGGCGTCCTTCTTGGCCAGCAGCGGCGGCGCAAGGTGGAAGCGCACCTGGTAGTCGCCTTCGAACTGCTGCTCCAGGCGGCGCTTGAAATCGCCGCTGGTGTACAGCCGCGCGACCTCGTATTCGTCCTTGTAGGCCATCAGCTTGAAGTAGTAGCGCGACACCGCCTCGGACAACGCGGTGGAGCCCGGCGCCCGCGCCTGTTCGGCGGCGCGCACGCGTTCCACCAGAGTGCGGTAGCGCTGCGCGTAAGCGGCGTCCTGGTACTCGGTGAGGAACGCGACGCGGCGCGCGACGAGTTCGTCGAGCGAGCGCGACAGGCGCGCGTCGTCCATCGGCCCGAACGCCAGCGCGTCGTCGTCGCCCGGCGGCAGCCCGCGCACGGCCGGGCCGTTGCCGGTATCGCGCGGCGCGGCGGTGGCGCCGCCCTCGTTGCCTTCCCAGTCCAGCGGCGGCAGCGATTGCAGGTGATGCGGCTTGCGCTCCTCGGCGGTCTGGCGGTTGCGTACCAGGCCGGCGGCCTGCTGCACCGCTTCCGGGTCGATCGCCGCCAGCCGGCCCCAGGCGAACGCCTGCTGGTTCATTTGCACTGCGGCACCGTTGAGTTCGATGGCGCGCATCAGGGCATCGAACGACACCGGCACCAGCCCCTGCTGCCACGCATGGCCCAGCATGAAGAGGTTGGCGGCGATGGCGTCGCCCAGCAGCGCGGTAGCCAGCTGGGTGGCGTCGAGCAGCTGCGGCTCGCGGCCTCCCAGCGCCACGCGCACGCCGGCGATGATCTCCGCTGCCGGGAACTGCAGGTCCGGCCGCATCGTGAAGCTGCCCGGCATCGCCTCGTAGGTGTTGAGCACCACTTCCGAGCGTTCCGGGCGCACCTTCGATAGCGCCCAGTAGTCGTTCACCACCACCATGTCGCAGCCGAGCACCAGGTCCGCTTCACCGGCGGCGATGCGCACGGCGTGGATGTCCTCCGGCGTGCGCGCGATGCGCACGTGGGTGGTCACCGCACCGCCCTTCTGCGCCAGGCCGGTCTGGTCCAGCACGGTGGCGCCCTTGCCTTCCAGGTGGCCAGCCATGCCGAGCAGCGCGCCGATGGTCACCACGCCGGTGCCGCCGACGCCGGTGATCAGGATGTTCCAGGGCTCGGCCAGGTCGGTGCGCAGCACCGGCGCGGGCAGGTGGTCGAGCAGGTGGGTCGCATCGCTGCGGCGGCCCTTGCGCGGCGCCCCGCCATGCACGGTGACGAAGCTCGGGCAGAAACCCGAGACGCACGAATAGTCCTTGTTGCAGTTGGACTGGTCGATCTCGCGCTTGCGCCCGAACTCGGTTTCCTTCGGCAGCACCGAGACGCAGAAGCTCTTCTCGCCGCAGTCGCCGCAACCCTCGCAGACCAGCGAGTTCACCATTACCCGCTTCGGCGGGTCCACCAGCTTGCCGCGCTTGCGGCGGCGGCGCTTCTCGGTCGCGCAGGTCTGGTCGTAGATGAGGACGCTCACGCCCTTCACCGTGCGCAGGCGCTTTTGCACTTCGTCCAGCTCGCTGCGGTCGTGGAACTCGGTGTCGTGGGGGAACAGGTCGCGACGGCGCGACCACTTGGCGATGTCGTCGCTCAGCACCACGATGGTGTGGATGCCCTCGGCATGCATCTGCCGGGCGATGTCCGGCACGGTGAGCGTGCCGTCCACTGGCTGGCCGCCGGTCATGGCGACCGCGTCGTTGTAGAGGATCTTGTAGGTGATGTTGACGCCGGTGGCGACCGATTGCCGGATCGCCAGCGTGCCGCTGTGGAAATACGTGCCGTCGCCCAGGTTCTGGAACACGTGCGGCGTCTCGGTGAACGGCGCCTGCCCGGACCAGGTCACGCCTTCGCCGCCCATGTGGGTGAAGGTGTCGGTGGCGCGGTCCATCCACGTCACCATGTAGTGGCAACCGATGCCGCCCATGGCGCGCGAGCCTTCCGGCACGGCGGTGGAGGTGTTGTGCGGGCAGCCGGAGCAGTAGTGCGGCACGCGTGGGAACTGCGCGCGCGGCAAGGCCATCTCCGCTTCCTTGGCGTCCATCCAGCGCAGGCGCTGCTCGATGGATTCGGTGTTGAAAAAGCGCTGGATGCGCTTGCCGATCACCGCGGCGATGGTCGCCGGGGTCAGCTCGCCGGTGGAGGGCAGGATCCACTCGCCGGCCTCGTCGTACTTGCCCACGATGCTGGGCCGCGCGCCCTGGCTCGCCGGCCAGTTGTAGAACAGCTCCTTCATCTGCCGCTCGATGAAGGCGCGCTTCTCCTCCACCACCACGATGTCTTCCAGGCCCTGCGCGAAGCGGGTGATGCCCACCGGCTCCAGCGGCCAGGTCATGCCGACCTTGTACACGCGGATGCCGATCGCCGCGCACGCGGCCTCGTCCAGGCCGAGGTATTCCAGGGCCTGCAGCACGTCCAGGTAGCTCTTGCCGGTGGTGACGATGCCCAGGCGCGCGTGCGGCGCATCCATCACCGTGCGGTCGATGCCGTTGGCGCGCGCGAAGGCCTGCGCGGCCTTCACCGCATAGCGGTGCAGGCGCATTTCCTGGTCCAGCGGCGGGTCCGGCCAGCGGATGCCCAGGCCGCCGGGCGGCATGTCGAAATCTTCCGGCAGCACGATGCGGCGCGCGAAAGGGTCCACCTGCACCGAGGCGGAGGACTCCACCGTCTCGGCGATGGTCTTGAAGCCGATCCAGCGCCCCGTGTACCGGCTCATCGCCCAGCCGACCAGGCCCAGGTCCAGGATGTCCTGCACGCCGGCGGGGTTGAGGATCGGCATCATCGCGCTGACGAACTCGTCTTCGCTGCCGTGCGGCAGCGTGGAGCTGCGGCAGGCGTGGTCGTCGGCGGCCAGCGCCAGCACGCCGCCGTGGCGCCAGGTGCCGGCGGCGTTGCCGTGCTTGAACACGTCGCCGGTGCGGTCCACGCCCGGGCCCTTGCCGTACCACATGCCGAACACGCCATCGACGGTGGCGCCGGGGAACAGGTGCGTTTGCTGCGTGCCCCACACCATCGTCGCGGCCAGGTCCTCGTTGAGGCCCGGGGTGAATTTCACCTTCGCCGCATCCAGGTGCTTGCGCGCGCGCCACAGCTCCAGGTCGAAACCGCCCAGCGGGCTGCCGCGGTAGCCGCTGATGAACCCCGCCGTGTCCAGGCCAGCGGCTTCGTCGCGCAGGCGCTGCATCAGCGGCAGGCGCACCAGCGCCTGCACGCCGGACAGGTAGATGCGCCCGTCCGTGCGCGTGTACTTGTGCTCCAACGTGTAGTCGCGGTCCAGGGTGCCGATCGCCGGTGTGTTGGCGGAAGACGGCGAGGTAAGTTCGGCGGTGCTGGTCATGGCTGGCCCGGCGGGGTTGGCAGGTCGGCTCCGCGAGGAGGCCGCGCGGTCGGCGATTGTAACAGTGGCTTCTTCTGTGACCCCCCGCACTCGTGTCTTGTGCGCTGGTGCGGTTAGGATGCAGGGTGGGAGGACGGGTGTTTCGGTTTAGGGGGAATTGAACGTGAAGACAACGCATGCATGGCGCATGGCCTTCGGTTTGGCCGTGTGCATGGTCTATGGAAGTGTCTGGGCACAGGCCGTGCCCAAGCCCAAGGAGTTCTATTTCGACGAGGACCGCAGTACCACCCGCCATATGGTGGTGGTGCCCGGCGAAGGCGATGCGGCGGTCGACAAGCTGGCCGCCCTCGTGCAGCGCGACCCACGCGCCGTCGATGCGCGCGTGCAGCTGGGCACGCTGGCCCTGGAGGGCGGACGTCGCGAACTGGGCGACCAGCTCTACAAGGCGGCACTGGCCGCGGTACCTACCAGCAGCCAGCAGTACCGCCAGGCCACCTGGAACTACGGTTGGGCGCTGCTGCGCGCCGGCGATCCGGAGCAGGCGTTGCACCAGTGGATCACGCTCAGCGGCGGCCGGCCGGCCACGCCGAACTGGCTGCCGCCGACGCTGGCCCTGACGCTGTGGAAACTCGACCGCAAGGACGAAGCCGTGGCGTGGTTCGCCGCCGCCGTGCGCACCTGGCCCGACAAGTGGGGCGATGCAGGCAATTTCGCCACCTTGCTGCCCGATTGGCGCGACGACGAACGCGCCGCGCTGGCGGCCGTGCTGGCGGCCTGGCAGGCCAACCCGCCCGCCTGGCCATGAGGCGCGGACCGGGGGCTGCCTCGCGGTCGCCGGTCCATGCGTTGGGCGCGGGCCATGGCGCGCGCTGTCCGTGCAGGTGTTTCGCATGAGCGCCCTCGCCGTGTCCACCGGGCGCTGAGGCCGACGTTCCCCCATGGCCCTGGACGCCTTCGCCCTGATCCTGCTGACCCTCGGCCTGGGCCTGCTGTTCGCGCGCCTGCGCGTGCTGCCGGAGAACAGCGCCGAGGTGCTCAACCGCATCGTGCTCTACCTGTGCCTGCCGGCGGCGGTGCTCACCTACGTGCCCCGCCTGCACCTGGACCGCTCGCTGCTGGCGCTGGTCGCCACGCCGTGGGTGCTGGCCGCCGTCACCGTCGGGTTGGTGACCGTGTGCACGCGCCTGCTGAAACTGCGCCGCGACGAGCACGCCGTGCTGCTGATGTGCGTGGGCCTGAGCAACTCCAGCTTCATTGGCTACCCGATGATCCGCGCGCTGCTGGGCGACCATGCGCTGCCCTACGCGGTGGTGTACGACCAGTTCGGCACCTTCGTGCTGCTGTCGACCTTCGGCCTCTACGTGCTGGCGCGCTACAGCGGCGACACCCCGCCCACCACCGGCCAGATCCTGCTGCGCATCGCGCGCTTTCCGCCGCTGTGGGCACTGCTGGTCGCGTTGACGGTGATGCCCGCCCAGCCACCGGCCTGGATCGGCGCCGCGCTCAAGAGCCTGTCCGATGCGATGCTGCCGCTGGTGATGCTGGCGGTCGGCTTCTCGCTGCAACTGCGCCTGCCGGCCGCCGAACTGCGGCCGCTGGGTGCCGGCCTGCTGCTCAAGCTGCTGGTGCTGCCGTTGCTGGCCTGGCCGCTGTCGCTGGCCTTTGGCCTGCAGGGCGAACGCCTGCAAGCCAACGTGCTGGAAACCGCCATGCCGACGATGATTACCGCCGCCGCGCTGGCGATCTCCCATCGCCTCGCCCCGCGCCTGGCGGCGGCGATGGTCGGCTATAGCATCCTGCTCTCGCTGCTGACGTTGCCCGCCTGGGCGTGGGTGCTCGCACGCGGGGCTTGAAGCGTCAGTCCGCCGGCACCGTGCGCTCGTGGGCCCAATCGCGCAGCGCCTGCACCTGTTCGGCCATCAACACCGAGAGCGGGCGCGTGGCGCGGATTTCCTGCATCAGCAGCGTATCGTCCAGCGGCCGTTGCTCGGCATGCGCGGCATACAGGCCCGAGACGATGGCCTGCTCGATCTCCGCCCCGGAGAATCCGTCGCTGGCGGCGGCGAGCGCGGGCAGCGCGAAGGTGTCCGCGTCCAGCCCACGGCGTCCCAGATGCAGGCGCAGCAGCTCCACGCGGGTGTCGGGCGCGGGCAGATCGACGAAGAAAATCTCGTCGAAGCGGCCCTTGCGCAGCAGCTCGGGCGGAAGTTCATGCACCTGGTTGGCGGTGGCCACGATGAACACCTGGCCCTGGCGTTCGGCCATCCACGTCAGCAGGTAGCCGAGTACGCGCCGCGACACGCCGCCGTCCTCGCCCCCGCTGGCCAGGCCTTTCTCGATCTCGTCGATCCACAGCACGCACGGGGCCAGCTGTTCGGCCGAGGCCAGCGCATCGCGCAGGTTCTTCTCCGTTTCGCCGTGATACTTGTTGTACAGGCTGCCGAAGTCCAGCCGCAGCAGCGGCACGCCGAAGCCGGCGGCAGTGGCCTTGGCCAGCATCGACTTGCCGCAGCCCTGCACGCCGAGCAGCAGCACGCCCTTGGGCGGGTCCAGCCCGGCCGGCGCACTGCCGGAAACGAACATCGCGCGGCGCTGGTTGATCCAGCGCTTCAGGCGGTTGGCGCCGGCCACGTCGGCAAAGCGCGCGTTGTCGTACTCGTAGTGCAGGTGGCCGCTGCGGTTGAGCAGCTCGAACTTGAGCCTGGCCAGCTGCGGGATGTCGTCCTGGTTGAGTACCCCGTCGCCGAAGATCAGCTGGCGGGCGATGCGACGCGCGTCGCGCAGGCCCAGGCCCTTGAGGTTGCGCAGGATCTGCTGGGCCACCTCGTGGTCGACCTCGACCCGTCGCCCGCCGTGTTCGCGCGCGTAGTCGGCCGCTTCCTCGCGCAACATCTTCAGCAGCGCGTGCGCGTCCGGCAGGCGCGGGCTGAAGCGGGTGGCGAGCGGCTCCAGCTCCGGCGGCAGTTCGACCTTGGCGCCGATCATCACCAACACGTGCGGCTGGCAATGCCGGCGTTCGAGGATGTCGCGCAGCAGCCGTTGGTGCGAGGCATAGCCCAGGTAGGGGTGCAGGTCCAGCAACAGGTAGACGCCGCGCTGGTCGGCCTGGCGGATCACCTGCAGCACCGCACTGGCGTCCGGCGGCCCTTCCGGCGGGTCTTCGCGGTCCAGGTCGATGCGGCGCAGGCCCTCGGTGATGGTCCAGCGGTACAGCGCGCGCCAGACCTGCATCAGGCTCTGCCGGAACAGCTCGACGATGCGCTGCTCCTCCTGGGTCTCGATCACGATCAACGGGGTACTGGCGCGGATCAGCGCGGTCAGGTCCTGCAGCTCACTCATGGGCGCTCCTTTGCGGGCGCCAACATAGCAGGGGCGAGGACGGGGGCGGAACGTCGCCCTCGACTATCCCCTCACCGGGCCCCGGTGTACGCTCGGCGCAGGTTCACGGAAGCGAGGCGTGCATGAAGACGTTCCTGGTAGCCGGCTCCAAGGGCGGGGTCGGCAAGACCACGATCGCCACCAACCTGGCGGCCCATGCCGCCTTGAAAGGCCGGCGCACCGTGCTGGCCGATGCCGATCCGCAGCAATCCTCGATGCGCTGGGCCGAACGCCGCGCCGGGCTGGAGAGCGCGGTCCTGCCGATCGACGCCACCCGCCGGCGGCAATGGGACGCGCAGCTGCCCGACGACGCCGACCAGCTGATCATCGATGCCCCGGCCGGCGCCATGGCCGAAGACCTGATGCCCTTCCTGGAGCGCGCCGACGCCGTGGTGGTACCGGTGCTGGCCTCGGCGCTGGACATCGAGGCGGTGGTCGGCTTCCTCAACACGCTGGCCAAGGTGCCGCGCATCCACCAGCGCAAGCTGCCGGTCGGCCTGGTGCTCAACCGCAGCAAGCCATGGACCCAGACGGCCCAGCAGGCGGTGGAGATGATCGGCGGCTGGCCGTACCCGCTGGTGGCCCAGCTGCGCGATACCCAGGCCTACGTCGTGCTGGCCGGCCTGGGCCGCAGCCTGTTCGACTACCGCTCCGCCCAGGTCCGCGAGCACCAGCAGGACTGGGAGCCGCTGCTGAAGTGGCTCAAGGCCTGACCCTCCTCCTGACGGACTGCCCATGCGCGAACTCATCCTGCTGCGCCATGCCCACGCCGAGCCGGCCGATACGGGGCAGGCCGATTTCGACCGCCCGCTCTCGCCCCATGGGCTGGCCGAGGCGGAAGCCGCCGGCCGCTGGCTGCGCGACCAGCGGCTGGTGCCCGACCGGGTGCTGTGCTCGCCGGCGCGGCGCGCCCGCGAAACCCTCGAGGCGGTGCTGGGCCTGACCGGCTACATCGAGCAGCGCCTGGAGGACCGCATCTACGAAGCGACTCCGGGCACCCTGGCCGCGTTGATCGATGACCACCGCGAGTGCGAGCGCTTGCTGCTGGTCGGCCACAACCCCGGGTTGGAGCGGCTGGTGGCCTTGATGCACAGCGGCCAGTCCGGCGATTACCGCGGCATGCCGACCGCGTCGGTCGCGCTGCTGGCGCTGCCGCTGGAGGCGGCCATCGAGCCGGGTATCGCCCGGCTGACCGCCTTCTGGTGGCCCTGACACCGGCACGCGCGGCCTGCCTGGGGCTGGCGCTGCTGTGGGCGCGGCCGGGTGCCGCGCAACCGGCCGCCCCGGCGCCGGCCTCGCCTGTCGCCATCCCGGCCGGCGCGCACCGCCTGGCGCTGGACGTGGCGCGCTCGCGCTGCGGCTTCGAGATCCGCACCCGCTTCGGGCAGAAGATCGAAGGGGTCTTCCCGCGCTTCGACGGTGAAGTACTCAAGCTGGCCGACGGGCGCCACCAGGTGCGCCTGCGCATGGATGCGCGCCAGGTCGAGATTCCCGGCAAGCCGCGCTACACGGCGTGGATGCGCGGGGAAGAATTCTTCGACGTGGAGCGCTTTCCGCTGGTGCAGTTCGATTCGGAGCCCTACGACCCGGGCGTGACCGTGCGCGGCGGGGATATCGTCGGCCGGCTGAGCATCCGCGGCATCGGCCACACCGAGACCCTGACCGTCATGCCGGCCGAATGCCCCCGTGCCGGTTATGATTGCGACGTGATCAGTCGCGGCACCGTCCTGCGGGGACGTTACGGAATGGATAGCTGGCAGGTGGCCCTGGGCGACAGGGTGACCTTCATCCTGCGTGCGCGTCTTCAGGAGGCGCCCGGGCCGTGAATCGTGTCTGGAGGTACCTGCTGCCGCTGGCCTTGATGCTGACGGCAAGCGGTTGTGCGGGCCTGTCGCACAGCCAGCGCGACCGCGCGGCGGCGATCGCCGCGGCCGCGCGCGACACCACGGTGAGCTGCGCGCGCGAGGACCGCTGCGCCCAGCCTTCGCCGCTGCGCGCGTTGGGCGGCCGGGCGATGGCCGAATCCACCGACGTCCAGCCGCGCCACTACGCCACCATCCTGGACCATGGCGAGGAGGCCCTGGTCGCGCGGCTCAACCTGATCCACAGCGCCACGCGCAGCATCGACCTGCAGACCTACATCTTCGACAAGGACGACAGCGCGCGGCTGGTGATGGACGCGCTGCTGGATGCCTCGCGGCGCGGAGTGAAGGTGCGCGTGCTGATCGACCAGCTCTCGGCCATCTCGGACCTGGAGATCCTCGGCGCGCTGTCCGGCGCGCACCAGAACTTCGAGCTGCGCATCTACAACCCCACCTTCGGCAAGGCCAAGCTCAACTACTTCGACTACGCCGGCAGCGTGCTGTGCTGCTTCCGCCGCTTCAACCAGCGCATGCACAACAAGCTGCTGGTGATCGACAGCGTGGTGGGCGTGGTCGGCGGGCGCAACTACCAGGACGACTATTACGACTGGGACGCCGAGTACAACTTCCGCGACCGCGATGTCGTCGTCGCCGGCCCGGAGGCGCGGCGCATGGCCGACAACTTCGAGGCCTTCTGGCGCGCGCAGCGCAGCGTGCCGGCCGAGCGCCTGAACGACGTGGGCCGCACGCTGCTGCGCGGGGGCGTGCCGGCGATGCCGCCGGCGCAGTTCCAGCATCCGGAGCGCATCGAGCGGGTGCGCGAGGAGGCCGCCGACGAGGGCTTCATCGCCGAGCGCTTCGTGGAGACCGCCCTGCCGGTGCGCAAGGTGCTCTACGTGGCCGACCTGCCGCAGAAGCACCGCAAGGAGCATCCGCGCCAGGCGGTGTCCACCGCGCCGGAGCTCGATGGCCTGATCGCCGGCGCGCGGGAGGAAGTGCTGCTGCAGACGCCCTACCTGGTGCTCTCCGACCCGGCGCAGGAAATCTTCCGCGACCTGCGCGCGCGTACGGATGCGCCGCGGGTGGTGGTATCGACCAACAGCCTGGCGGCGACCGACAACCCGATCGTCTACGCGCTCTCCTACAAGTACAAGCGGCGCAACCTGCGCGAGCTGGGCTTCAACATCTACGAGTACAAGCCGTTCCCGCTGGATGCACCGGTGGACTACGAGAACCTGGTGCGGCTGCCGTTTGGCGCGGAAGGCGGCGCGCGCGAGCACCGCGTGGTCGGCGGCAGCGCGGTGGGCAATGCGGTGCGCGGCAGCAGCGGAGCGCCCGGCGGCGCGGAGCGCGATCGCGACCGCGATCGTCGCGCGGGCGGCAGCGAGGTCGACCGCCGCGTGCAGCGCGCCGAGACCCGGCCCTCGTTCCTCAGCACCCGGCCTTCCAGCCGCCCGCTGCCGGTCACGCGCGAGGGCGCGCGCATGGGCCTGCACGCCAAGTCGCTGGTGGTGGATCGGCGGGTCGGGGTGATCGGCACCCACAACTTCGACCCGCGCAGCGAGAACTACAACACCGAAGGGGCTGTGGTGATCGACGATCCGGCCTTCGCCCAGGCGCTGGCGGCCAGCATCGAGCGCGACATGGAGCCGGAGAATTCGTGGGTCGTGGCCCCGCGCGGCAAGCCGCCGGTGCTGTCCGGGTTGAACTACAGCGTGGGCAAGGTGTCCGAGGCCTTGCCCATCCTCGACTTCTGGCCATGGCGCTACGCGACCAACTACGAATTCAAGCCCGGCCCGGACTGCCCCTGGCCGTTGCGCCGGCAGGACCCGAAGTTCCTGCAGTGCTACCAGCCGGTCGGCGACTTCCCCGAGGTCAACGTCGGCCCGAAGTGGCTGCTGGTGCGCATGCTGACCGCCTTCGGCGCCGGGCTGGTGCCCATCCTCTGAGCCGTCCTGGAGACTGACCATGGTGTTCCGCGAACCGGTGTCGATCGACGCCCTCAACGCCCTGAGCCGGGGCAACATGCTCGAACACCTGGATATCGTCTTCACCGGTGCCGGCGAGGACTGGATCAGCGCGACCATGCCGGTCGATGCCCGCACCCGCCAGCCCTATGGCCTGCTCCACGGCGGCGCCTCGGTGGTGCTGGCCGAAACCCTGGGCAGCAGCGCCGGCAACCTGTGCGTGGACCCCGCCCGGCACATGTGCGTGGGTGTGGAGATCAACGCCAACCATATCCGGGCGGTCACCGCCGGCCGGGTGACCGGCACCGCGCGCGCCCTGCACGTGGGGCGCAGCGTGCACGTGTGGGAGATCGGCATCGTCGACGACCAGGGCCGGCGGGTTTGCGCCTCGCGCCTGACCCTGGCCGTGGTACCGCGCCCGGACACGGCCTGAGGCCCGGCGATGGCGGTACCGCCGCTGGAACACGCCTGCCCGGCCATGTGACCTGCGCGCGGCCGCCAGTGCTGCCACAATAGCCCCGTTCCTTCCCCACGCGTTTCCGGTAACGTCCCTGAAATGAGCGAGTCATCCCTGTCCGCTACGCGCGACGCCGGCGGCACGCTGCGTTGGTTCCGGTACCTGTACCGCGTGCCGCTGCTGGTCCTGCACGTGGTGCTCGGGCTGCCGGTGACCATGGCCTGCATCGTGGTGCCGCCGCTGGCGCGCATCCGCGTCGGCGCCGACGACACCCTCGAGCAGGTGATGATCCGCTGGTGGCAGGGCACGCTGATGCGCATCTTCGGCTTCCGCCTGCGCCGCTTCGGCACGCCGCTGCCCGGTCCGACGCTGTTCGTCGCCAACCATGTCTGCTGGATCGACATCTGCATCCTGCACAGCCAGCGCGTGATGGGCTTCGTCGCCAAGCGCGAGATCGCCGGCTGGCCGCTGGTGGGCTGGCTGGCCGCGCGCGGGCAGACCATCTTCCACCAGCGCGGCAGCACCGAATCGCTGGGCGGGGTGCTGCAGCAAATGCTCGCGCGGCTGCGCGAGGGCAAGTCGGTGGGCGTTTTTCCCGAAGGGCGCACGCGCGGCGGGCACGAGGTCGGCCCGTTCCATGCGCGCATCTTCCAGGCCGCGGTCGAGGCGCAGGTGCCGGTGCAGCCGGTGGCCCTGCGCTATGGCGAGCACGGCAACGCGCAGACCATCGTGGCCTTTGGCGCGCGCGAGAGCTTCTTCGCCAATTTCCTGCGCCTGCTCGGCGAGCCCTCGCGGGTGGCCGAGGTACATTTCCTGCAGCCGATTGCCGCCCACGACGTGGAAGGCCGCCGGCGCATCGCCGAAACATCCCGCGCGCGCATCGTCGCGGCCATGGAGTCCTGAGACGACGTGGCCGGCCGGCCCTGCCCGAGCCCCTGTTCTTTCCGGCACCCCCACGCCGTAGGGAGCTGCACATGTTGAGCGTCGACCAGTACCAGCCCCCACGCTGGCTGCGTAATCCCCACGTCCAGTCCGTGCTGGGCTCCAGCGTGCTGCGGCGGCGACGCGGGCAGCAGTTGATGAGCGCCAGCGGCGCGGTCAGCACTTCGCACATCCTCGACGGCGGCGACGGCGTGCGCCTGCAGGGCTGGCTCGACGTGCCGCGCGATATCGCCCCGCGCGCCACCGTGCTGCTGCTGCACGGCTGGGAAGGCAGCGCCGATTCGAGCTACATGCGCATGACCTCCGCGCGCCTGATCGGCATGGGCTACCAGGTGTTCCGGCTCAATTTCCGCGACCACGGCGGCACCCACCACCTCAATGTGGACCTGTTCCATTCCGACCGCATCGACGAGGTGGTCAACGCCGCCGGCGACCTGTGGCAGCGCTTTCCCGCGCCAAGGCTGCTGGCCGCCGGCTACTCGCTGGGCGGCAACCACGTGCTGCGCCTGGCGCTGCGTGCGCCGGGCGCCGGCCTGCCGCTGGAACGCGTGGCCGCCGTGTGCCCGCTGCTGGACCCGGCCACGACGATGGACAGCATCGCCGCCGGCCCGCAGTTCTACGACTGGTACTTCCGCCGCAAATGGCGCGAGTCACTGCTGCGCAAGCGCGCGCTGTTTCCCGAGCAGCACCATTACGACGACGCCACGCTGGCCCTGGACATGCGCGGCCTGATGGCCTGGCTGGCCGAGCGGCACACCCGGCATGGCTCGCTGCAGGCCTATTTCGACAGCTACTCCATCGCCGGCGACCGCCTCGCCCCGCTGCAGGTGCCCTCGGACATCCTGATGGCCGAGGACGACCCGGTGATCCCCTTCGGCGATTTCCAGCATTGGCACCTGCCGGCCAGCGCGCACCTGGAGATCGCGCATTGGGGCGGCCACTGCGGCTTTCTGGAAAACGCCCGCGGCGACGGGTTCGCCGAGCGCTGGGTGGCCGACCGCCTGGGCGCGGACCGCTGAGCCGGGCCCGCGCGCCAGCGCCGCTACAATAGGGGTTTGCCCTCCAGCCGGACGCCCCATGCAAGACCAGATCATCCAAGCCCTGCGCCGCAACGCGGCCGACGACGCCGTGGCCCTGGCCCGCGAGTGGATTGCCGCCGAAGGGGAGAGCGCACGCACGCTGCGCTGGCTGGCGTTGTCGCTGCAGCAGCAGGGGCAGGCCGAGGCGGCGCTGTCCGCGCTGCGCCAGGCCATTGCGCTGGCGCCGGAGGATGCGGACCTGCACCTGCTGCAGGCCGGCTTGCTGCTGGCACTGCGCGAAACCAACGCGGCCGGCGCGGCGCTGAGCCGCACCACCGCGCTGGACCCGAACCAGTTCGAGGCCTACGTGATGCAGGCGCACCTGGCCGTCGCCCGCGCCGACATCGATGAAGCCGATCGCCTCCGCCGCCTGGCCGCGCGCGTCAAGCCCGAGCATCCGCAGGTGCTCACGCTCGATGGCATCGTGGCGCTGCGCCGTGGCGATGCCGATCGCGCGCTGCCGTTGCTCAGCCGCGCCGCCGAGCAGATGCCCGACAACCCGCAGGTGTTGTTCGCGCTGGGTTTCGCTTACCTGGCCAAGGAGCACTACGCCTTCGCCGAACGCGCGTTCGCCCGCGTGATCGAGATGCAGCCGCCGGGGACGCAGCTGCGGGCCTTCATGGCACAGCTGGCTTTCCGCCAGGGCCATGTGGCCGAGGCGATCGAGGCGATCCACGGCGTGATGGCCCTGCCCGGCGGCGATACCCCGGTGATGCGCCGCCTCGCCGGCGAATATCACCTGCGCGCCGGCCAGCCGGCCGAAGCCGTGGCCCACCTGCGCCGCGCGCTGGAAACCGGCGTGCCGGATCGCGCCGTGTTGCAGCCGCTGCTCGTGGCCTGGCAGCAGCTCGGCACCGCCGACGAGGCACGCGACGTGCTCGATGCGCTGCTGACGCAGCAGCCGCGCGCGCATGACGCATGGGCCGCGCGCCTGGCCCTGGCGGCGGCCGAAAGCGACGAGTCGCTGGAAGTGGCCGAGCGCTGGGTCGAGGCGATGCCCGAGTTCGTGCCTGCGCTGGAGGCGCTGATGCGCGTGCACGACCTGCAAGGCCACGCGGACGAGGCAGAGATGGTGGCGCGGCAGATCGTGGCGATCGAACCGGGCCGGCTCAGTGGCGAGCAGCGCATCGTCGAGGCATTGCTGGAGCGCGACCCGTCGGCGGCCATCGCGTGCGTGGAGCAGCTGATCGAAGGCATGCACGAGCGCGACCGCACCGTGATGCGCCCCTGGCTGGCGCAGGTGCAGGATCGTGCGGGCGACCGCGCCGCCGCGCTCGCCACCTGGCTCGCGTTCCATGCCGAACAGGCGCAGTACCGCCTGCCGCTGCCGCCGCACGCGGCCAGCCTGCCCAAGACCTGGCCGGCGCTGGCCGAGGTGCCCGCGGAGGTCGCCTCCCGCCCGTTGTTCCTGTGGGGCGCGCCGGGCTCGCACGTCGAGCGCGTGGCCCAGGTGATGGCCGCGGCCAGCCCGGTGATGCGGCGCGATCGCTACGGCCAGCCCGCGCCGGCCGACGCGCTGCAGAGCTACCGCACCGTGCAGAACCTGGCCCAGGGCAAGGTGGGTGCGGCCGAGGTCGTGAACAGCTTCAAGGCCGCGCTGCCCGCGCGCGGCATCCAGGACGGCAACCTGATCGACTGGTTGCTTTGGTGGGACAACAGCCTGCTGCTGGCGTTGCGGCCCTACCTGCCGGAAGGCCGCCTGGCCATCGTGCTGCGCGACCCGCGCGACATGCTGCTGGATTGGCTGGCGTTCGGCGCCCCGCTGCCGCTGGCCGTGGACTCGGCCGCCGACGCCGCGCGCTGGTTGGCGGACAGCCTCGCGCAGGTGGCCACGCTGCACGAGCAGGATCTGTATCCGCACAAGTTGCTGCGCCTGGACGGAATCGAGAACGACCCGCAGGCCGTGGCGGCGCTGTTGCAGCAGGCCTTCGGCATTGCCTTCCCGGTGCTGCCGTCGCTGGGCGCGCCGCGCATGGCCAGTGGCCGCTGGCGCGATTACCGCGCGCTGCTGGCCGACGAAATCGACCTGCTGACCCCGGTCGCCGTGCGCCTGGGCTATACCGTCGACTGATGCCATTTCCCCCGCTGGAGACTTCCGCATGCGCCTGACCACCACCAGTTTCCCGCCCGGCCAGCCGATTCCCGGCGAGTTCGCCATGGGCGTGCCGACCGGCTTTGGCGGCAACCGAAATCCGCAGCTGGCCTGGGACGAGGTGCCGGCCGGCACGCGCTCGTTCGCCCTGCTGTGCATCGATCCCGACGTGCCGACCGTGCCGGAACTGGTGGGCCGCCAGGACGTGGAGATCCCGCTGGACCAGCCGCGCACGGAGTTCGTGCACTGGGCGATGGTGGACATCGGCGCGGACGTGCGCGAGATCGCCGCGGGCAGCGCCAGCGATGGCGTCACCGCCAAGGGCAAGACCGCGCCCACCGGCCCGGCCGGCGCGCGCCAGGGCTTGAACAGCTACACGCAGTGGTTTGCCGGCGACGCGCAGATGGGCGGCGACTACCTGGGCTACGACGGCCCGTACCCGCCGTTCAACGACCAGCGCGTGCACCGTTATTTCTTCCGCCTGTTCGCGCTGGACGTGGCCCAGCTCGACGTACCGGCGCGCTTCTCGGCCGCCGACGTGCTGCGCGCCGCGCAGGGCCACGTGTTGGCCGAAGCCTCGGTGTGGGGAACCTACACGCTCAACGCGAAGTTGGCGGGGTGAGTCCGCGCGTCGCGGCGCTCGCCGCGACGCGCGCTGTCGTCAACGAACCTGCTCGGTCTCCACCACGAGATCGAGCACGTACACGTGGGCGGACGCATCGGCCGGCGGATTCGGCCGGGTGTAGCGCTTGACCCGCAGCACGTTGCGCACGCCGTCCTGGTGCGTATAGCCCTCGATGTCTTCGTAGAAGGGCTGCCATTCCCCCGGCGTGCCCTGGCGCAGGCCTTGCGCGTCATAACGCACTTCGCGCACCTGCAGGCATTGCTTGTCCTTCACCAGCGGATGCGGGCAGGGCTTGGTCTGCGGCGCGACTTCCAGGAATACCGTTTCGGCCGCGCCATAGCGGCTTTGCGCCGTTTCCTCGCCGGCGAAGCGCAGCGTGGTGCCGTCTCGCCGCGTGAGCAGCAGCGAGGGCGCGGCGGCGTCCAACGACAACGCGAATTCCCCGGCGAGCAATTCGCTGGCCGCCTGCTCCTGGGCATTTTTCGCCGCGTCGGTGCACGCCATCAGGGTCGAGGCCATGCGTCCGAGGGCGAGCTTGTCGCCTGCCAACGTGTAGCTGCCGGACATGCGGTTGCACAGGTGGTCCACCGAGACCCGGCCGTTGGCGAAGTCGAGCTGGAGGGGCGGATCGCCGGCGAACAGCGCCGCCAGCTTCTGGCCGCGGCCATCGGTGGCCTCGGCCAGGCGCCAGTGGAAACGCGCCAGCACGCCGGACAGATCGCCGGCGGCGGGCGTCGTCGCCGGCGACGACTCGGCCGGGGTGGCCGGCGGTACCGGCGCGGTGGCCTCGGGCGCGGGCGGCGAGGGCGCCACCGGTTCGGCCGGGGGCTGGGCCGGGCCGTGGCAGGCGGTCAACGCCAGCACGCACAGCAGCCAGGGAAAGGTCTTCATGGGCCAGGACTCCTGTCGGGACGGGCGATGGAATAACCGGCAGCAGGTTCAGCGGCGATGACGATGGGGCTCAGGCCGCCGGCAGCCAGAGCAGCAAGGCCACGCCGAGCACGATGCGGTAGATCGCGAACGCCGTGAAGCGGTGGGTCTTGATGTAGCCCAGCAACCACTTCACCACCGCGAAACCGGTGACCACCGCCGCGGCGAACGCCACGCCCACGTCCAGCCAGTTCTCGTGGCCGATGCCGCCGTGGCGCACCAGTTCCAGGAAGGCGTAGCCGCTGGCCGCGAACATGGTGGGAATGCCCACCAGGAACACGAATTCGGCCGCGGCAGAGCGCCGGCTCAGGCCCAGCAGCATGGCAATGAAGATCGCGGAGGCCGAGCGCGAGGTGCCGGGGAACACGCCGGCCACCACCTGCGCCAGGCCCACGGCGATGGCGACCTTCCAGGTCACCTCGTCGCGCGGCGGCAGGTGCGAGGCCCAGCTTTCGGCCAGGATCATCCACACGCCGCCGATCACCAGCGCCCACGCCACCGGCACGAGGGTCTCCGGCAGCTCCCAGCCGGCCATGCGCACGGGCAGGCCGACCAGCGCGGTAACCAGGAAGGCCACTGCCAGCTTGGCCACGTAGTCGCGGTTGTCGCGCTCGTGCAGGTGGGTGGCCATGAACCACAGGCGCTTGCGCAGCACCAGGGTGGTGGCGAGGATCGCGCCGGCCTGGATGACGATGTTGAAGAAGTCCGAACGGCGGCCGAGCCAGTGCTCGGCGATCAGCAGGTGGCCGGTGCTGGAGACCGGCAGGAATTCGGTGAGGCCTTCGAGGATGCCCAGCAGCAGGGCGGAAAGCAGGTCGGACATCGGCGCGCAGGGGGTTTGGAAGGGGCGCTCCAGCATAGAGCATTCGCCGTCGTCCCAATTTGGTGCGTTGATGGTCTAATGCACTTAAATGGTGCGATGCCGGCTGACTCAGTAGACCTGCGCGCCTTTGGAATCAATGGCTTGGATGCGCGGCGCACTTGGCACGGCGATTGCTTTCACTTGGCCATCACTGTCACCAAGCCCTCGAGGTTGCATCCGATGTCCCTGCAAAACGTTGAAAAGCTGATCAAGGACAACAAGGTCGAGTTCGTCGACCTGCGTTTCGTCGACATGCGCGGCGTGCAGCAGCATGTCACGTTCCCCGCCAGCATCGTGGAGGCCTCCCTGTTCGAGGAAGGCAAGATGTTCGACGGCAGCTCGATCTCGGGCTGGAAGGGCATCAACGAGTCGGACATGGTCCTGCTGCCGGACCCGGACACCGCCTACCTGGATCCGTTCTACGCCGATCCGACCGTGGTGCTGACCTGCGACATCCTCGACCCGGCCACCATGCAGAGCTATGCGCGCGACCCGCGCGGCATCGCCAAGCGCGCCGAGGCGTACCTGAAGTCCTCCGGCATCGCCGAGCAGGCGTTCTTCGGCCCGGAGCCGGAATTCTTCATCTTCGACTCGGTCCGTTTCGGCAACGACATGGGCAACACCTTCTTCAAGATCGATTCTGAAGAAGCGGCCTGGAACACCGGCGCCAAGATCGAGGGCGGCAACAGCGGTTACCGTCCGGCGGTGAAGGGCGGTTACTTCCCGGTCCCGCCGACCGACACCCTGCACGACCTGCGCGCGGAAATGGTCAAGACGCTGGAGCAGGTCGGCATCGAGACCGAAGTGCACCACCACGAAGTGGCGACCGCCGGCCAGTGCGAGATCGGCACCAAGTTCAGCTCGCTGGTCAAGAAGGCCGACGAGCTGCTGACCATGAAGTACATCATCAAGAACGTGGCCTTCCGCAACGGCAAGACCGCGACCTTCATGCCCAAGCCGATCGTCGGCGACAACGGCTCGGGCATGCACGTGCACCAGTCGCTGGCCAAGGGCGGCACCAACCTGTTCACCGGTGACGGCTACGGCGGCCTGTCGCAGCTGGCGCTGTGGTACATCGGCGGCATCTTCAAGCACGCCAAGGCGATCAACGCGTTCGCCAACTCGGGCACCAACAGCTACAAGCGCCTGGTGCCGGGCTTCGAAGCGCCGGTGATGCTGGCCTACTCGGCGCGCAACCGCTCCGCTTCGTGCCGCATCCCGTGGGTGTCCAACCCGAAGGCGCGCCGCATCGAGATGCGCTTCCCCGACCCGATCCAGTCCGGCTACCTCACCTTCACCGCGCTGATGATGGCCGGCCTGGACGGCATCAAGAACCAGATCGACCCGGGCGCGCCGAGCGACAAGGACCTGTACGACCTGCCGCCGGAAGAAGAGAAGCTGATCCCGCAGGTCTGCTCCTCGCTGGACCAGGCCCTGGAAGCGCTGGACAAGGACCGCGAGTTCCTGAAGGCCGGCGGCGTGATGAGCGACGACTTCATCGACGGCTACATCGCGCTGAAGATGCAGGAAGTCACCAAGTTCCGCGCCGCGACCCATCCGCTCGAGTACCAGCTGTACTACTCGATCTGACGCACCGAGCAACTGGCGACGACGAAGGCTCCCCCTCCCACCTTCGTCGTCGCCGCCCTCTTCCACGGCTGGGGAGCCGTGGGGGCAGGGTGTTCCACCGCCGTATCGCGCTGTACCGGGAGAGAACCGTTTTTCCAGGGGCAAGAGAGACCGGATGCCGGTCGCGGGCCTTCGCCCTCTCCCACGATGGTGGATGTCGTCCGCACGCGGATGGTGTTCGCCGGGGGCCCGCTGCCGCTCCGCGCTGAAGGGATGCCGTCATGGCATCCGGGTGAACGTCGTTGCCGGCCGTCGTCGCGCAGGCCGGTTCCATCCACCATCGGGGTATGCGCATGAAACTGATCACCGCCATCATCCGGCCGTTCAAGCTTGACGAGGTGCGCGAAGCACTCTCGCAGGCGGGCGTGTCGGGCATCACCGTGACCGAAGTCAAAGGCTTCGGTCGCCAGAAGGGCCACACCGAGCTGTACCGCGGCGCCGAGTACGTCGTCGATTTCCTGCCGAAGATCAAGATCGAGACTGTCGTGACCGACGAGCGCCTGGACGCCGTGGTCGAGGCCATCCAGTCCGCCGCCGGCACCGGCAAGATCGGCGACGGCAAGATCTTCGTCACCCCGGTCGAACAGGTGGTGCGCATCCGCACCGGCGAAATCGGCGCGGACGCGCTCTAACCCTTCCGGAGGCCCACATGAAGAACGTGCTCGCAGCCGGGTGGAAGACCCGGTTCTACGCTGTTTCCCTGATGATGCTGCTCAGCGCCTTCGCGGTCACCGCGTTCTCGGCGCATGCGCAGGACACCGCCGCGCCGCCGGCACCCACCACCGAGACCACGCCGGCCCCGACGCCGGAGGTGACGAGCGAACCGCTCGACGCCGCCGCCGCCGCGACCGCACCGGCCACCGAAGCCCCGGCCGCCGCCGAACCGGCGCCGACCGTCGACAAGGGCGACGTGGCCTGGATGCTCACCTCCACTCTGCTCGTGTTGTTGATGGTCGTGCCCGGCCTGGCGCTGTTCTACGGCGGCATGGTGCGCGCCAAGAACGTGCTGTCGGTGCTGATCCAGGTCGCGGTCGTGTTCTCGCTGATCAGCGTGCTGTGGGTCGTATACGGCTACAGCCTGGCGTTCTCGGGCGAAGGCCCGTGGATCGGCAACCTCGACAAGGCACTGCTCAAGGGCGTGGACGTCACCACGCTGGCGGCGACCTTCACCAAGGGCGTGGCGCTGCCGGAGTTCGTGTTCGTGGCGTTCCAGTGCACCTTCGCCGGCATCACCGGCGCGCTGATCGTCGGCGCGTTCGCCGAGCGCGCGCGCTTCGCCGCGGTGCTGCTGTTCTCGGTGCTGTGGTTCACCTTCGCCTACCTGCCGATGGCGCACATGGTGTGGGCGACCGGTGGCTTCCTGTTCGAGAAGGGCGCGCTGGATTTCGCCGGCGGCACCGTGGTGCACATCAATGCCGGTATCGCCGGCCTGGTGGGCGCGTACTTCGTGGGCAAGCGCACCGGCTTCGGCCGCGAGGCGATCAAGCCGCACAACGTCACCCTGACCTTCGTGGGCGCCTCGCTGCTGTGGGTGGGCTGGTTCGGCTTCAACGCCGGCTCCAACCTGGAAGCCAACGCCGGCGCGGCCCTGGCCTTCCTCAACACGCTGCTGGCCACCGCCGCCGCGGTGCTGGGCTGGTCGCTCACCGAGAAGATCATCAAGGGCAAGTCCTCCGCGCTGGGCGTGGCGTCGGGCATGGTGGCCGGCCTGGTCGGCATCACCCCGGCGTGCGGCACCGTCGGCCCGTTCGGCGCGATCGCCATCGGCTTCATCGCCGGCGTGCTGTGCGTGTGGGGCGTCACCGGCCTCAAGCGCCTGCTCAAGGCCGACGACAGCCTGGACGTGTTCGGCGTGCATGGCCTGGGCGGCATCATCGGCGCCATCCTCACCGGCGTGTTCAGCGCCGCCTCGCTGGGCGGCCAGAAGGGCGATGACTACGACATGCTCGGCCAGGTGTGGATCCAGACCGAGGGCGTGCTGATCACCCTGGGCTGGGTCGGCGTGGTGTCGGTGGTGTCCTTCCTGATCGCCAAGCTGGTGTTCGGCCTGCGCGTGAGCGAAGAGTCCGAGCGCGAGGGCCTGGACATCACCTCGCACGGCGAATCGGCCTACGAGTCCTGATCCGCGTGACCGGCCCGCGCCTGGTGCGCGGGCCGGAGGTATCCGCCGGGCCGGCTGGCCCGGCGGCGTTCGAAAACGGATGCGCTCCCGGGGGCAGGGCCATCCCGCATCACACGATGTCGAGGTCGATATGCGCCACCGCCCCTGCACGCCCTTCCCGCCACGCGCACCACATGGCTTGCATTGCCGGACCGCTGCCGTTGCAATGGGGCATGACCCGCGCCCTGCGCTTGCTGCTGATCCCGTGCCTGGCCCTGCTGCTGGCCGCCTGCGCGCACGCACCGCGCAACCCGATGGCGCAATGGGTGGCCTCGCCGAATTTCAACGCGCGCCAGCCGGTGTTGATCGTGATCCACCACACCGAGCAGGACTCGGTGCAGCAGAGCCTGGACACCCTGCGTACGCG
The DNA here is from genome assembly GCF_029543105.1 of Stenotrophomonas sp. HITSZ_GD. GTDB lineage: Bacteria > Pseudomonadota > Gammaproteobacteria > Xanthomonadales > Xanthomonadaceae > Stenotrophomonas_A. The sequence continues at coordinate 180,510 of NZ_JARQXB010000001.1, read as the reverse complement.
CAACAGCGGCGGGCAGGTCAGCGCGCACTACCTGGTGGGCAAGGACGGTTCGCTGTTCCAGCTGGTCTCCGAGGCCGACCGCGCCTGGCACGCCGGCGCCGGGCGCTGGGGCACGATCAGCGACGTCAACTCCGCGTCCATCGGCATCGAGCTGGACAATGACGGGCATTCGCCATTCCCGCCCGAGCAGATCGCCACGCTGCTGCGCTTGCTCGACGACGTGTGCACCCGGTGGCGCATCCCGCGCAGCCAAGTCATCGGCCATGCCGATCTCGCGCCGTCGCGCAAGGTCGATCCCAGCCGCTGGTTCCCGTGGGACCAGCTCGCCGCGGCCGGCTACGGCGAATGGCCCGACCCGGCCGACACCGCCGCGCCACCCGGCTTCGATCCCTGGCTCGGGCTGCAGGCCCTGGGCTATCCGCTGGACAGCCCGGCCGATGCGGCGCGCGCCTTCCACCGGCATTTCCGCGGCCGCGACGACCTGGGCGATGCCCTCGACGCCGAGGACGCCCGCATCCTCCATTCCCTGCTGCGCCAACGCCGCCAGCCCTGAGCGCACCCCTGCGCGCGGCGCGGGTCCCGGTTCACCCCGGCGGCCATGGCTTTGCACTACATTGGTGCAATGCCGATGACCCCCTCCGCGCCGCTGCTGGAAAGCCTGGCCACGCCCGTTGCCTGGGCCGGCCCGGAAGGGCGGGTGCTGGGCGTCAACGCCGCCTTCGCCCGCTGGCTGGGGATCAGCGCCCGCCGCTTCATCGACCAGCCGCTGGCCGCGCTGGAGATCGAGGGCGACGCGCTGGCCCGCTTCATCGACCACGGTGAGCCGGACATGCTGCGCCTGCACCGGGTGGCCATCGGCCTGCCGGGCGAGGCGCCGCATTTCGCCGAGGGCTGGTTGTCGCGCCTGGACGACGGCGGGTGGCTGCTGGAAGCGCACCCGGTCGACGAATTTCCCTCGCCCGACCCGACGCATGCCCTGCCCAGCGCGCTCAGCGCCGCGCTGAAGGGGCTGGCGCACGAGCTGCGCAATCCGCTGGCCGGGCTGAAGGGTGCGGCGCAGCTGCTGGCCCGGCGCGCGGTCAACCGCGACCAGGACGAGCGCGAACTGATCGAGTTGATCGGCGCGGAGATCGAGCGCCTCAACACGCTGCTCGAGCGCCTGTTGTCGCCGGCACCGGCCGGGCCGCACGACCGGCTCAACATCCATGCCGTGCTCGAACGCGTGCTGCGGCTGGCCGAAAGCGAGGCCGGCTGGTCGGTTCGCCTGCAGCGCGACTACGACCCGAGCATTCCGGAAATCCTCGGCGATGCCGACCGCCTCACCCAGGCGGTCTGGAACCTGGTGCGCAACGCGATCCAGGCCGGCGCCAGTACCGTGAGCCTGCGCACGCGCGTGGAGCATGGGCAGCGCATCCGCGACCACGTGCACGCGATGGCGCTGCGCCTGGAGATCGTCGACGACGGCAGCGGCGTGCCGGAGGAACTGGCCGAGCACCTGTTCCTGCCGCTGGTCAGCGGGCGCGCCGACGGCAGTGGGCTGGGGCTGGCGCTGGCGCAGCAGGTCGCGCGCGAGCACCACGGCTCGCTGACCTACCGCTCGCGGCCGGGGCATACGGTTTTCACCTTGTTGTTGCCGCAGCCGGTGCTGGACACCGGCAAGGAGCCTGGGCATGTCTGATCCCGCCTCGCAACGCATCTGGGTGGTCGACGACGACCGATCGGTGCGTTTCGTGCTGTCCACCGCGCTGCGCGATGCCGGCTACCAGGTGGACGGCTTCGACAGCGCCGGCGCCGCGCTGACCGCGCTGCGCGACCGCCCCGCGCCGGACCTGCTGTTCACCGACGTGCGCATGCCCGGCGAAGACGGGCTCGTGCTGCTGGACAAGCTCAAGGCCGCGCACCCGCAACTGCCGGTCATCGTCATGTCGGCCTATACCGACGTGGCCAGCACGGCGGGCGCATTCCGCGGCGGCGCGCATGAATTCCTCTCCAAACCGTTCGACCTGGACGACGCGGTGGCCCTGGCCGCGCGCGCGCTGCCCGACGAAGGCGCCAGCACGCCCACCCCGGCCAGCGTGCCCGGCACCCCGCAGCTGATTGGCGATACGCCGGCGATGCGCGCGCTGTTCCGCGCGATTGGCCGCCTCGCGCAGGCGCCGTTGTCGGTGCTGGTCAACGGCGAAACAGGCACCGGCAAGGAACTGGTGGCGCGCGCGCTGCACCAGGAATCGCCGCGGGCCCGCGCGCCGTTCGTCGCACTGAACACGGCCGCCATTCCGGCCGAACTGCTCGAAAGCGAGTTGTTCGGCCACGAAGCCGGCGCGTTCACCGGTGCGGCCAAGCGCCACATCGGACGATTCGAGCAGGCCAACGGCGGCACGCTGTTCCTGGACGAAATCGGCGACATGCCGCTGCCGCTGCAAACGCGCCTGCTGCGTGTGCTGGCGGAGAACGAGTTCTTCCGGGTGGGCGGGCGCGAGCTGATCCGCGTCGACGTGCGCGTGGTGGCCGCCACCCACCAGGACCTGGAGGCGCTGGTGGAACAGGGCCGCTTCCGCGCCGACCTGCTGCATCGGCTGGACGTGGTGCGCCTGCACCTGCCGCCCCTGCGCGACCGCCGTGCCGACGTGGCGCAACTGGCCGACAACTTCCTTGCCATGGCCGCGCGCAAGCTCGATACCCCGCCCAAGCGGCTGTCGGCCAAGGCGCTCGAAGTGCTGCGCGCCTACGACTGGCCGGGCAACGTGCGCGAACTGGAGAACGTGTGCTGGCGGCTGGCCGCGCTCACGGTCACCGACCTGATCTCCGCCGACGATGTCGAAGCGGCGCTCTCGCGTGGCACGCGCCGCTCCGCGGGCGCGGGTATCGGCGAGGGCGCCGACTGGGATGCGCATCTTTCCGAGTGGGCGCGCCAGCGCCTCGGGGCGGGTGCGGAAGGCCTGCACGCCGAGGCGCGCGAGCGCTTCGACAAGGCGCTGCTGGAGGTCGCGCTGCAGTTCACCCAAGGGCGGCGCGCCGAGGCCGCCGCGCGGCTGGGCGTGGGGCGAAATACCGTGACCCGTAAACTGGGCCCCGGACGCCGGCGCCGCTGAGCGGCGCGGGGACCATTCATGGCCCCTGCACGCCGGCCCCACTAGCGTGCCCCATGTCCGGAGGAAACCCGTGCCCGTGAATTGCCGTGTCCTGTCCGTCCTTGCGCTGCTGGCGCTGACCGCCTGCAGCAGCGCGCCGCCTTCCAAGCCGCCACCGCCGCTGCCCCCGGCGCCGGTGAGCAGCGTGCGCCAGGCCGAAGCGGCACTGGCCTCGGCCTCCGGCAGCCTGGTGAGCGGCCGCATCGTTCTGCTGCCGATGCCGCAGGGCGTGCGCCTGACCGGCACGGTGGGCGGGCTGCGGGCGGGCGGCAGTTTCGGCTTCCACGTGCACGAACGCGGTGACTGCAGCGCGGTCGATGCCAGCAGCGCCGGTGCCCACTTCAATCCCACCGCCAGCGCGCACGGGCGCCACGGCGGCGGCCCGCATCATCTCGGCGACATGGACAACCTCGTCGCCGACGCCGAGGGCGTCGTCCACCTGGACTTCGTGCTCGGCGGCGTCGCGCTGGGTACCGGCGCGGGCAACGACATCCTCGGCAAGGCGCTCATCGTGCATGCCGATCCCGACGATTACCGCAGCCAGCCCAGCGGAAATGCCGGCGCGCGCCTCGCGTGCGGCGTCATCCGCGCCAGCCGTTGACCCTTGCCGGCCACGGCCGGCACCACATTGCCCGATGGGCGAGAGGAGGAAACACCATGCGCATCATCCCGACCGCGTTGTTCATTGCCACCACGCTGGCGCTGGGCGCCTGCAAGCGCGAGGCACCGGCGACGGACGCCACCACCGAAGCACCGGCCGACCACGCCGGCCACGACGCGGCCGCACCGCAGGCGCCCGCGGCACCGACCGCGCCTGAAGCACCGAATGCACCGGCCCCCAGTGCCACCGCCGAGATCAAGCCGACCCAAGGCAACGACGTGAAGGGCAGCGTGACGTTCAAGGTGGTGGACGGCGCGCTGCGCGTCAGCGGCCAGCTCAGCGGCCTGAAGCCGAACAGCGAGCATGGCTTCCATATCCACGAAAAGGGCGATTGCAGCGCGCCGGACGGCAGCAGCGCCGGCGGCCACTTCAATCCCGCGCAGAGCCAGCACGGCAACGTGACCGCCGACCCGCACCATGGCGGCGACATGCCCAACATCACCGCCGATGCGCAGGGCAACGCCACCATCGATGGCCCGGTGTCGAGCAACGTCAACATCGGCAAGGGCGACGATTTCGACATCACCGGGCACGCGGTGATCGTTCACGCCGATGCGGACGACTACAAGACGCAGCCGACCGGCAACGCGGGCGGGCGCCTGGCGTGCGGCGTGATCACCACGGCGCCGGCGGCGAACTGATCGCGCGGTAGTCCGCAGGGCGGTGGAGGTCGCGTCGCGGCTGAAGCCGCTCCTGCAGCGGCGCCGGCGGCAGGCACGGCGGACTGTTGCAGGGCTTCGGCGTGAGCGTCGTGATGCCTCGGGCGCGCGGTGGGCAAGCCCGTAGGGACCGCAGGCGACATGGAAGTCGCCTACGCACCTTCATGGCGGGATTCACGGCGCGTCCCCCCAAGGGTTCGCCGACAACAGTCACGCGTGAGGCACCTGCCGCGCGTGCGGCGTGCCGAAAAGCTCAGGCGTCCAGTGCGGCGCGGGCATCCTGGCCCGGCTCGATGTGTACGTAGAGCACCGGCACGCCGTGCGCTTCCAGCACGGCGGCCATCTGCCGCTGGCGCGCCAGGTATTGCTCGTACACCCGCTTGAGGCGCTCGCAGTCGGCGCGGTCGTGCTGGTAGTACGCGCACCAGCCGGCGGGATCGAACAGCGCCATGCGCGCCTCGCCCTCGACGTAGCGCAGCAGCGGCTCCGGCGCGTCGGCCAGCCATTCGCTGGACTGCGGCGCCAGCAACGCGGTTTCCAGCACCGGCCACAGCGCGGCCAGGCCCTGGTTGTCGTACTGCATCGACATCATGGCGGCGAGGTCGTGCACGGTCAGGTAGCGCGCATGCTCGATCTGCGCACCGAAGGCCTCCTGCGCCAGCAATGCGGTATCGGCCTGGGCCATGCCCTGGGCCAGCAACACCTCTTCCAGTGCGGCGGCGACTTCCTGGACCGTGTCCGCGTCGCCGGCCAACAGGAACGGCAATACGCGCAGGTTGCCGCCCGCCAGCGCCGGATCGGCCTGGAACGGCAGCGGCACCTCGCCCTGCGCGTCGGCGCCGAAGGCGAGCAGGCGCGGGCCTTCGTCGCGGCCCGGCGCACGGGCCCGCAGTTCATCCAGACGGCGATGCAGGGGCCACCCTGGGCGCAACGCCTCGGCCGGATCGAAATGCGCGCCGGCCAGGCTCAACTCCAGTTCGCGTACGCGCGGCACCCATTGCGCCAGATCGCGGCCGACCCGCTCGGCCAGTGCGCCGGCCTGCTCGGAGGACAGCGCTGCGCGTGCCGGCACGGTGCCGCCCGCCAGTTCCAGTGCCAGGACGCCGATGGCGGTCACGCCGTGTTCGGAATTGCTCATGGGATCGCGGTTGGCCCGTCACGGGGCGGCAGCTACACTGCGCACATTATGCCTGCCTGCCTTGTGCAGGCGATGTCCCCAACCCCCTCACAGCCCAGGCCAACCCATGTCCGTCGCCCGTCCCGTCGCCATCCTCGGTGGTGTCCGCATTCCGTTCTGTCGCCAGAACACCGCCTATTCGGATGTCGGCAACCTGGGCATGTCGGTGCGCACGCTCGGTGCGCTGGTCGAGCGTTTCGGCCTGCACGGGCAGCAGCTGGGCGAAGTGGCGATGGGTGCGGTGATCAAGCATTCCAGCGACTGGAACCTGGCGCGCGAAGCGGCGCTGTCCTCGGGCCTGTCGCCGCTGACGCCGGGCATCACGCTGCAGCGCGCCTGCGGCACCTCGCTCGACACCATCGTGCACATCGGCAACAAGATCGCGCTGGGGCAGATCGACTCGGGCATCGGCGGCGGCTCGGACACCACCTCCGATGTGCCGATCGTCTACGGCAAGAAGCTGCGCGCGCGCCTGCTGGCCGCCAACCGCGCCAAGACCACCGGCGACAAGCTCAAAGCGCTCGTCAGCGGTTTCCGCCTGGGCGAGCTCAAGCCGGAGTTTCCCGGCGTGGCCGAGCCGCGCACCGGCAAGAGCATGGGCGACCACTGCGAGGACATGGCCAAGGAGTGGAACATCTCGCGCGACTCGCAGGACGAGTGGGCGGTGTCCTCGCACAAGAAGCTGGCCGCCGCCTATGAGCGCGGTTTCTTCGACGACCTGATCGCCCCGTTCCGTGGCGTGAGCCGCGACAACATCCTGCGCCCGGACACCTCGCTGGAGAAGCTGGCCACGCTGAAGCCGGCGTTCGACAAGATTTCCGGCCGCGGCACGCTGACCGCCGCCAATTCGACCCCGCTCACCGACGGCGCCGCCGCGGTGCTGCTGGCCAGCGACGAGTGGGCGCGCGCGCACGGGCATGAGCCGCTGGCCTACCTGCGCGATGCGCAGGTCGCCGCGGTGGACTTCGTGCACGGCGAAGGCCTGCTGATGGCCCCGACGGTCGCCGTGCCGGAGATGCTCAAGCGCCACGGCCTCACCTTGCAGGACTTCGACATCTACGAGATCCACGAAGCCTTCGCCGCGCAGGTGCTGTGCACGCTGCGCGCCTGGGAGAGCGAGGACTACTGCCGCAACCGCCTGGGCCTGGATGCGCCGATGGGTCGCATCGATCCGGCCAAGATCAACCCGCTGGGCTCCTCGCTGGCGACCGGCCATCCCTTCGCCGCCACCGGTGCGCGCATCGTCGCCACCGTGGCGAAGGAACTGAAGGAACGCGGCGGTGGCCGCGCGCTGGTGTCGATCTGCACCGCCGGCGGCATGGGCGTGGTGGCGATCATCGAGCGCTGAAGCGGGCGCCGTCGGCGCACTGCTTTGTTTGTAGGAGCGGCTTCAGCCGCGACCATGGCGTTTCCGGTCGCGGCTGCAGCCGCTCCTGCAGGGAGATCCCGTGCCGCTCAGCCGCGCAGTCGCGGCACCCCATGTTCGTCGCGATCCTCGGCCACGGCCTGGTCATGGATCTGCGCGCGCAGGTCGCGATGTCCGGCCAATTCGGTGACCGGGCCGCCACGCGGCGCGTGCAGCGCGTTGCGGTAGCACTGCGCGGCCAGCGCCGGTTCGCCCGCCGCCGCGAAACCTTCGCCCAGCGCTTCCCATGCCGGCGCACCGGCGCCCTGCGCGATGGCGCGATGCAGGAATTCCTCCGCCTGCGTCCACTGCTGCTGGTGGCGTGCCAGGCGGGCCAGCGTCAGCAACAGGCCGGGGCTGGCCGGGTGCGTCGCCAACCAACGCTGGGCGCTGGCACGGCGCGAGTCGTACTTCTCCAGCGGCAGTTCGCCGTAGAGCACCACCAGTTCTTCGTCCCAGCGCGCGTCCAGCGCCTGTTCCAGGCTGCGCAGCGCGGCATCGTCCCAGTGCAGCGCGGCGGCGCGGCGCGCATAGGCGCCCACCACCGGCGGCTCGGCGCGCAACGCCTTGGGCAGTGCCTCCCAGCGTTCGGCCAGCAGGTTGGCGTCGCCGGCCTGTTCGAGCGACAGCGCGGCCAGGCGCAGTTCCAGCGCGGCCAGTGCGTCCGGCGCGAGCGCCTGCTGTTGGCGCAATGCGCCCAGCTGGCCGTAAGCCTCGCCGGCGCGGCCGATCAGCGCCAGCGCCTCGGTGCGCAGGAACAGGCCGCGCGGCGGCAGCGGCTGCGCGGCCGGGGCGTCGAGTGCGTTGATCGCATCGACCGGGCGCGCCGCAGCCAGCAGGCGTTCGGCCTGCAGCAGGGCATGGGCAACGGGATCGCGCGTGGCCAGGTCCTGCGCCAGCACCTGGGCGCCGTTCGTGTCGCCGCGCGCATCGGCCACGCGGATGGCCGGCGGCAACGCCACCGGCGCGACCTCCTCGTCCTCGGCCGCCGCGACCAGCGCCTTGCCGGCCTTGTTCCACTGCCCGAGCTCGTATGCGCGCAGGCCTTCGATCAGACGCGCGCGGCCGCGCTGGCGGCGATAGCGGCCCCAGGCGCGGAACGGCAGGCTCAGCAGGATCCACAGCAGCCACAGCGCCAGCAGCAGCACGATCAACGCCAGCACGGCCTGCGGCATCGGTGCGATGTAGTCGTTGCCACCGGCGCGCACCACCACTTCGCCCAGGTCGTAGCGCTGCTGTTGCGAGAGCCATTGCGCGGCGACCACGCCGAGCGCGACGGCGACCAACAGGATGAGCAGACTTCGCAGTGGCTTCATGGGGCTTGCCTTCCTTCACGCATGGCCTGCAGTTGACGCAGGGTGGAGCCCAGTTCGGGCATGTCCGGTCGCAGTGGCGCCTTGCCAAGCTCGGCCAGCGCCCGCCGCTGCGCGCGCAACGCGGGCGAATCGGGCCACAGCCGCACCAGCCAGGTATCCAGCCGCCGCAGCGCCTGGCCCAGGCCCTGTGCATCGCCGCGTTCCAGCGCCGCGCGGGCCAGGCTCGCCTCGATTTGCAGCGCATCCTCGGCGGCACGGCGCTCGGACCCGGCGATCAGCGTTCCGTTCGAAGGCTGGATGCGCACCAGCGGCGACAGCGCGCGCTGCCACCACGGCGATGCGGCATCGCCTTCGTTGTCCACATGGTGCGGCAAGGTATGCAGGCGCGAGATGAAGACGTCGAGCTCGCGCGCGACGCGTTGCCGCGGGCCGGGACCGAGCGCGTCGAGCGCGTTGCGTTCCTGCACCAGCGCCTGGCGCAGGTTGAGGTAGGCCGGATCGTCGATGCCCTGCAGTGCGCCGGCGGCCAGCGCGTAGGCGCGGCGCGCGCCTTCCAGGTCGCCGGCGATCGCCAGGCGTTGTTCGCCCTGGTTGAGCAACAGTTCCACTTCGTCCAGGCGCAAGGCCTGCGCGCCATGGCGTTCGGTGTCGGCCAGCCGCTCGACGGTTTCCTCCAGCAGCGCGCCGCGCTGGCTCAGGCCGAGCATCTCGTCGCGCAGGATGCGGTTGGTCGCCGCGGCATCCTGCAGGCGCTGGTTGGTCGCGCGCTGGTCGCGGCGCAGCGCGTCCAGGTTCTGCTCCAGTGCGGTCCAGCGTTGCGCACGTGCGTCCTCGTTCTGCTGCCGCGCGGCGAGCTGGCTCTGCCATTCGCGCCACGCGAATCCGGCGGCGACCGCAAGCACCACCAGCACGAGCAGGGACAGCCACAGCAGCGGTCGGCGGCGCGGGGGCACGGGGTCGTTCATCGGCACACTTCCTCGAAAGCAGGGGCCGCGCGGGGGACAGGGGCGGCGCGGCACAGCATGGCGTGGCGCGCGCGCGCCGGGCAAGAGCGCGGCGGCCTGGATTCAGTCCGCCGCGAGGGCGGCGGCCAGCAGTTGCGCCGGACGGGGGCCTTCGGCCTGCACGATCCGCTGGAAGCCCCGCGCGGCCGCCTGCGCCGCGAGCCGTTGGCTGGCCGCCACGACCGGCTGCGCCTGCCATCGTGCGAGCAGTTCGGCGGGAAGCTGGTCCAGCACCCGCTCCAGCGCCTCGCCGCTGCTCAAGGCCAGGACCGAGGGACCGGTGAGCGCATGCAGGCGACGCAAGGTGGTGGCGGTGAGCGCCAGCGGGACGCGCTCGTAGACATCGGCGCGCACGACCTCCACGCCCCTGCCCGCGAGCGTACTGGCCAGCAGGCCGCGTCCGCCGGGCGCGGTGACCAGGCCCACGCGCGCGGCCCCGGCGAGCGCGGGCAGCGCCAACAGGCCTTCGCTGTCCATGCGCGCGGGCTGGATGACTTCGGCCACGCCTGCGCGGCGCAGCGCGCCCGCGCTGCCTTCGCCCACCGCCAGCCAACGCGCCGCCGCCGGCGGGCGCAGCGGTGCCAGCCGGCCGGCCGCGCGCACCGCCGCCGGGCTGGTGAACACCACCACCGGGGCCGCCAGCGCCTGGCCGAGCGCGCCGCGCGTGGCGGCGTCCTCGCGCGGTTGCAGCCGCCAGGGCGATACGCCCAGCACCGCCAGCCCGTGGCGCGCGGCGGCATGGCGCAAGGCGCCGTGCTGCCCGGCCGGGCGCAGCGAGATCAGCGTGGTAGGCACGTGTGCGGAAGCAGGCATTGCGGGCATTATGCGAGCCCTTCGCCCGCAGGTGCCGTTTCCGATGCCGTTGCCCGCGCCTTCCGCCGATGACCTGCGCCACTTGCAGGCCTATTTGTCCGCCATGCCGCCCGTCGCGGCGATGGGCATCCGCGTGGAGCGCTACGAGGACGGCGCGCTGTTCCTGCAAGCGCCGCTGGCGGCGAACGTCAACGACAAGGACAACGCGTTCGGCGGCAGCCTGGCCTCGTTGCTCACCCTGGCCGGCTGGGGCTGGGTGAGCCTGCAGCTGCGGTTGGCCGGCCTGGCGGCCGATGTGTACGTCGCCGACAGCCAGCTGCGCTACCTCAAGCCGGTCTACGAGACGCTGCGCGCCGACGCCGCGCCGGCCTTGGTGGAGGAGCGCGACGCTTTCCTCGCCACGCTGCGCCAGCGCGGCAAGGCCCGGCTGGGCATGGCCGGGCAGGTGCGGCTGGCGTCGGGCGAGGTCGCCGCGACGTTCGCCGGGCGTTTCGTGGCCATCGCCAAAGGGTAGGATGGCGCCTCGTGACCAGGGGAAGAAGCAACATGCGACAGGGGATCCGGATCGCGCTGGCGACGGTGCTGATGCTGCTGGCCGTCTCGGCCGTGGCGGCCAGCCGTTCGCAGCGGCGCAGCCTGGAGGACGTGCAGGCCGCCTACGCGGCCGCGGTGCGCTGGAACGATTTCGATACCGCGCAGGAAATCATCGACCCGCAGTACCGCAAGGAACACCCCACCTCGGACCTGGAGCGCGCGCGCTACGAGCAGGTGCAGATCTCCGGCTACCGGGAGCTGCGCGCCGGCAACGGCGCCAACGACAACGAGGTCGTCCGCGATGTCGAGCTGCGGGTGATCAACCGCAATACCCAGGCCGAGCGCACCGTGCGGGTCCACGAGACCTGGCGCTGGGACCCGCAGGCCAAGCAATGGTGGCTGGCCTCGGGCCTGCCGGACCTGTGGCGGGGCGAATAGGACCGCCACGGGGCCGCCCCGTCCCCGTCTCCGGGCTGTGCGACAATCGCCGCCCGCTCATCCAGACCCCCTGAAGCCGTGAATTTCGAAGAACTGCTGGCCTTTGCCGGGCGCAATCCGTTCCTGTCGATCGTTTTCGTCGGCCTGACGATCGCCATCATTTACACCGAGATCGCCCGCCTGTTTCGCGGCTTCGCCGGCATCAAGCCCGCCGAGCTGACCCGCCTGATGAATGGCGACGGGGCCGTGGTGGTGGATCTCTCGCCGGCGGCCGACTTCGAGAAGGGCCACATCGCCGGCAGCCGCAACGCGCAGCCCTCGCAGTTCGGCCCCGAACACAAGCTGGTGGCCGGCGCCAAGCAGAAGCCGGTCGTGCTGGTATGCCGCACGGGCAACGCCTCCACCGCCGCGGCCAAGCAGCTCAAGAAGGCGGGCTTTGAGAAGGTGTACGTGCTCGAAGGCGGCATTCCCGCCTGGCAGCAGGCCGAACTACCCCTGGTGAAGGGCCGCGCCTGACCCCATTGCTGCCTGAGCGCCGCGTGCCGGCGCCCCCCGCGACAGGCATGTGATAATCCCGATTCATCAACGAAATCCGCTCTACTGGAGTAAGAAATGTCCGACGAAACCAACAACGGCGCCGTGGCGCCGGCCGAAGCCGCCGCCGGCCCCGCGTTCACCATCGAAAAGATCTACGTCAAGGACGTTTCTTTCGAGTCGCCCAACGCGCCGGCCGTGTTCAACGAAGCGGTGCAGCCGGAGCTGCAGCTCAACCTCAACCAGCGCGTGCAGCGCCTGAACGAGAATGCGTTCGAGGTGGTGCTGGCGATCACCCTGACCTGCAGCGCCGGCGGCCGTACCGCGTACGTGGCCGAAGTGCAGCAGGCGGGCGTGTTCGGCCTGGTCGGCCTGGAGCCGCAGGCGATCGACGTGCTGCTTGGCACCCAGTGCCCGAACATCCTGTTCCCGTACGTGCGCAGCCTGGTGAGCGAGCTGATCCAGGCCGGCGGCTTCCCGCCGTTCTACCTGCAGCCGATCAACTTCGAGGCGCTGTACGCCGAGACGCTGCGCCAGCGTGCGCAGGGCGGCGAGACCTCGCTGGCTGATTCGGAGCCGGCCGGCAACGCCTGAGCGTTGCACGGCTGATCCTCGGATGAGCGATCAAAAGCAGAAAATCGCCGTCCTCGGCGCCGGCTCCTGGGGCACTGCGCTGGCCGCGCTGGTGTCCCGGCATGGTCATCCGACCGTGCTGTGGGGCCGCGACGCGGCGGTGATCGAGGCGATCGACCGCCGGCACGAAAACCCGCGCTACCTGCCGGGTATCGCGCTGCCCGACGCGCTGCGCGCGACCACCGACCTGGCACAGGCCGTGGCCGACGCGGGGTGGATCCTGGTCGTGGTGCCGTCGCATGCGTTCACCGAGACGGTGCGCACGCTGGCGCCGCTGCTGCCGCAAGGCGCGGGCGTGGCGTGGGCGACGAAGGGCTTCGAGCCGGGTTCGGGCCGTTTCCTGCACGAGGTGGCCGGCGAGATTCTCGGCGATGCGGTGCCGCTGGCGGTGGTGACCGGGCCTTCCTTCGCCAAGGAAGTGACCCTGGGCCTGCCGACGGCAATCACCGTGCACGGCGAGGATGCGGCATTCGCGCAGCAGGTGGCCGAGGCGATGCATGGCCCCACGTTCCGCGCCTACACGGGCGATGACATGGTCGGTGCGGAGCTGGGCGGGGCGATGAAGAACGTGCTGGCCGTGGCCACCGGCGTGGCCGATGGCATGCAGCTGGGCCTCAATGCGCGCGCGGGCCTGATCACGCGCGGGCTCAACGAGATGCTGCGGCTGGCCGCGGTGATCGGTGCGCGGCCGGAGACGCTGATGGGCCTGGCGGGGTTGGGCGATCTGGTGCTCACCTGCACGGGCGATCTTTCGCGCAATCGTCGCCTGGGCCTGGCGCTCGGCCGTGGGCAGAGCCTGCCGGACGCGGTACGGGAGATCGGCCAGGTGGTGGAATCCGTGCAGACGGCCGACGAGGTGATGCGGCAGGCCGAGGCGCATGGCATCGAGCTGCCGATTTCCAACGCGGTGCGCGCGGTGCTGCACGGCGAGCTGACCCCGGAGGCCGGCTTGCGTGGCTTGTTGGCGCGGGAGCAGAAGCCGGAGTACCCGGCGACGTTGTTCCAGTGAGCGTCCTTGCAATCGCGGCATGGATGAGCCCGGCTTCGGCCGGGCTTCTCGTTTTCCCCGCTTGCACGGTCTGGGCTATCGCGTGGCGTCCCGGGGGACAGGCCAATCCACCGCTGCGTCCAATGGGACATCACCCGCCGGATGCCGCGCAAAAAAAGAAGCCCGGCATGGCCGGGCTTCGGGTTGCGACACGGGAGAGAGGCGTGTCGCGCCTTGCGTGATGCTTACCAGCTGAAACGCGGGCCCACCGACCACTGGACGTCGCCATTGTCGGTGTACATCTTGACGTCGCCGCTCACCGCCCAGTTCTTGTTGACGTTGAACTGGCCACCCAGGCGGCCGTAGAACTCGCCATCCGGGTTGAAGTTGTCGCGCTTGGCGTAGTCTTCATAGCCAGCCAGCAGGTAGGCCGAGAAGCGCGGGCCGAACGAGTTGTTGATGCCCACCTCGGTGGCCCAGCCGTTGAAGTCCTTGCGGTAGTGTTCCGGGTCCAGGTTCTGGTAGGACACGCGCGCCAGCAGGTCGGTGCTGTTGCTGATCGCGTAGTTGTAGCCCACGCCGACATTCCACTGGTTCAGGTCCAGATCGCCGGCGCCATCGAACTTCTGCTTGGTGTAGCCGCCGAAGACGTGGAAGTTGGGGTGGAACGCGTAGGAACCCTTGATGCCCCAGCCATCGGCGTCCGGGCCGTCGATGTTGGTCTTGACGTAGTCGCCTTCAACATAGTTGTAGGAGATGTTGTCGGCGGCGGAAGCGGCGAACGGGAGGGCGGCCAGCAGGCCCAGGGCAAGCAACGAAGTCTTCATGGGGTATTACCTGTCTTATTGTTTGGTGGTCGGCGCTGAGGCGGATGCCGTTCGCTGCCGACATGTAAATTCTCTGTTATGCGGCCAAATCGCCACTGAATTTCTGCATGAGTGCAGCATTAATCGCGCGTGCTGTTCAGCGCGCGATCCTTGTTTATTTCGAAGCGAAGGCGCACGCGGGCGCGTTGCAGATCGCGTTGCGATCAAGCAATTCGAAAATTCTTAGGCGAGCGAGAAGCGCGTGCGAGCGCACGCCCTTCGATGCGGCATCAGCGCGGCGCGCTGGCGAAACGTGCGAAGCCCTGCAGGAAATCAGCGAGGCGTTGGCGGGTGACCGCGTCGGCGAGTTGGCCTTGCGCGTCGATCAGCTGCGCGGCGTGCGAAACCATCAGGCGGCCACCGGCCCACTGCCGCGTGCCGAGCGTGCGCAGGATCGGCAACCACGCCGCCTGCGAGAGCTGCGTGCCGAAGCCGCCGGGCGAAGCGCCGATCACCGCGAACGGGCGGTCGCCGAACACGCGCGCGATGTCGCTGGACGGGCGCGAGAGCCAGTCGATGGCGTTCTTGAACACGCCGGGCACGCCGTTGTTGTACTCCGGCGTCACCAGCAATACGCCGTCGCTGGCGAGGATCTTGTCCTTCAGTGCGACCACCGCGGGCGGCAGGCCATCGCGCTGCTCCGCATCGCCGTCGTAGAGCGGGATGCCGTGCAGGGTGGCCGCTTCCAACGCAATGCCTTCGCCCGCGACTTCCACGGCGGCGCGCAGCAGCGCCGTGTTGAACGAACCTGCGCGCAGGCTGCCAGAGACGCCAAGGAGACGGACCATCGGGAAGACTCGTGCCGGGAGCAGTGATTATGCCCGCGGCAGGACACCCCGCCGCTATTGGCCGCCGGCGAATCCCCGCTGGCGCCAGGCTTCGAACACCACCACGGCCACGCTGTTGGAAAGGTTGAGGCTGCGGTTGTCCGGACGCATCGGCAGGCGCAGGCGATGAGGCTCGGGAATCGAGGCGAGTACATCGGACGGCAGGCCGCGGGTCTCGGCCCCGAAGAGGAAGGCATCGCCGGGCGCGAAGGCGGGGGTGTCGTAGCGCACCTGGCCACGCGTGCTGAGGGCGAACAGGCGCTGCGGGGCGATCCGGGCCAGCGCGGTCTCCAGGTCGGGATGGACCTGCAGCGAAGCGTATTCGTGGTAGTCCAGGCCGGCGCGCTTGAGCTGGCGGTCGCTCAGGTCGAAACCGAGCGGTTCGATCAGGTGCAGCCGCGCGCCGGTGTTGGCACAGAGGCGGATCACGTTGCCCGTGTTGGGCGGAATTTCCGGCTGGTACAGCAGTACATCGAAGAAGGGCGGCTCGCTCATCGGCGAATTCTAGCCGCCACCGGCCGGCCAGGCGGCCGACCGGCAGGGCTCAGAACTGCGCCTGGACGCGGACCACTTCACCCAGCAGGGCTTCCAGCTGGCTCGGCGAGGGCTGCAGGTGCGGGACCGGCAGGCTGACGATGACCTGGCCCAGCAGGGCGGCGATCGATTCGCTGGTGCTGTCGGCGCTGGCGACCGGGGTGGCGCTGCGGTCCAGTTCGGCGCGCTGCGCTTCGGAAGGACGCACTTCGACCGACGCCAGGGTCACCACGCGCTGGGCGGCGGCCTGCTCGGCCTGCTGCTCCAGGATCTGGCCGACGGTCGGGCGGACCTGCACGGCGGACAGGGTGGGGATGTCGCTGTTGAGCTCATGCTCGCGCTGGGCGATCTGCTCGGCGGAGGGGCGGACCTGCACGGTGTCCAGGGTGTTGATCGTGGCGGCGTGGGCGCTCATCGAACCGAAAACCGAACCGGCGGCAAGGGCGATGGCGACGCTCAGAGACTTGGTGTTCATGACGGTACCTGTTGTGGTGTGGGTGAGCGGTGGTGTGGTAGTAAGGTAGTACACCTAATCAGGAGGGTCAAGCGGAATTTCAGTTTTCCCGATTTTGTTCAGCGTTTGGTCAGGTTCGATTGAGTCCGTTCTTCCCGCACCTAGACCAAAGCAGACCGCGTGCCAACTTCAGGTAATTGATAAGAAAGGGATTTTTTCGAAGTGGAGTGTCCGCTGTCCGGACACCCGGAGCGCGCCGAGCCTGTCCGGACAGCCCGCCGAGGTGTACGACCTCCTGCGATTCACCGATGCCGCCACGCCCGGACCGCCCCGGAGCTGACCGCCAACCCGCGTCGACACGGGTTTCGCCTTGCCAAATCGACCCGCTGGGGCACAATCCTGTTCACCTTTCTGATTCCACCGGCCCCCATGCGCGTCCTGATCGCCGCTTCCCTGATTTCCCTGACCGCCGCCGCGTGCACCTGGGTGCCGATCGAACCGGCCGGCAAGACGGTGCGGGTGATTCCGCCGGGCGCGGTGCCCGCCAGCTGCCAGCAGAAGGGCGAGGTGGTGGTGTCGGTCAAGAACAAGGTCGGCTTCTACAACCGCAACCCGCTGCGCGTGCAGGAAGAGCTGGAAACGCTGGCCCGCAACGAGGCGCCGAGCGCCGGCGCCAACGCCGTCCAGGCCGAGGGCCAGCCGGCCGATGGCAGCCAGCGCTTCAACGCTTATCTGTGTAGCGGCCGCTGAACCGTTGTCCCGGCGGCCGACCCCGGGCCTTGTAAAGATGCGGTGAAGGCTGGCAGGGGCTAGAATGGCGCCCCCTCGCCTGAAGCCATGGCGCTACTTCGATGCTCTTCAAGAACGTCTCCATCGCGGGACTGGCGCATGTTGATGCGCCGCACACGCTGACGTCCCAGGAAATCAATGCGCGCCTGCAGCCGACCTACGACCGGCTCGGGATCAAGACCGACGTGCTGGGCGACATCGCCGGCATCCACGCCCGCCGTCTGTGGGACGCGGACGTGCAGGCCTCCGACGCCGCCACCGCCGCCGCCCGCAAGGCGATGGCCGATGCCGGCATCACCGCCGACCAGATCGGCCTGCTGGTCAACACCTCCGTCAGCCGTGATTACCTGGAGCCGTCGACCGCGAGCATCGTCTCCGGCAACCTCGGCGTCGGCGACCACTGCATGACCTTCGACGTCGCCAATGCCTGCCTGGCCTTCATCAACGGCATGGACATCGCCGCGCGCATGCTGGAGCGCGGCGAGATCGACTACGCGCTGGTCGTGGACGGCGAAACCGCGAACCTGGTCTACGAAAAGACCCTGGAACGCATGATGTCGCCCAACGTCACCGAGCAGGAGTTCCGCGACGAACTCGCCGCGCTCACGCTGGGTTGCGGGGCCGCCGCCATGGTGATGGCGCGCAAGGAGCTGGTGCCGGACGCCCCGCAGTACCGCGGTGGCGTGACGCGCTCGGCCACCGAGTTCAACAAGCTGTGCCGCGGCAACCTGGACCGCATGGTCACCGACACCCGCATGCTGCTGATCGAAGGTATCAAGCTGGCGCAGAAGACGTTCATCGCCGCCAAGCAGGCGCTGGGCTGGGCGGTGGACGAGCTGGACCAGTTCGTCATCCACCAGGTCAGCCGGCCGCACACCGCCGCGTTCGTGAAGTCCTTCGGCATCGACCCGGCCAAGGTCATGACCATCTTCGGCGAGCACGGCAACATCGGCCCGGCGTCGGTGCCGATCGTGCTGAGCAAGCTCAAGGAGCTGGGCCGGCTGAAGAAGGGCGACCGCATCGCCCTGCTCGGCATCGGCTCGGGCCTGAACTGCTCGATGGCCGAAGTGGTGTGGTAAGCCGCCGCGCGCCGCTGGCCGGCGCGCGACTGCCTGGCGACACCGTACGACGAACGCCCGCGCCGCAAGCCGCGGGCGTTTGATTGTCCGCAAGAGGAATCCGATGACCGTCTCCGTCCCCCTGCCGGGCTATCCGGCGCACCCGCAGCGTTTCGAGGTCCGCCCTGGCCTGTCGATGTCCTACCTGGACGAAGGCCCGCGCGATGGCGAGGTGGTGGTGATGCTGCACGGCAACCCCTCGTGGAGCTACCTGTGGCGCAATCTGGTCGCCGGGCTCGCCGACCGCTACCGCTGCATCGTGCCGGACCACATCGGCATGGGCCTGTCCGACAAACCGGACGACAGCCGCTACGCGTACACGCTGCAGTCGCGCGTGGACGACGTGGCCGCGCTGCTCGACCACCTCGGCATCACCGGCCCGATCACTTTGGCCGTGCACGACTGGGGCGGCATGATCGGCTTCGGCTGGGCGCTCTCGCACGCCGCCCAGGTCAAGCGCCTGGTCATCACCAATACCGCCGCCTTCCCGATGCCGGCGGCCAAGCGCATGCCGTGGCAGATCGCGCTGGGCCGGGACTGGAAGATCGGCGAGTGGATCATCCGCGGCTTCAACGCGTTTTCCGCCGGTGCCTCGTGGATCGGCGTGGAGCACCGCATGCCGGCCGACGTGCGGCGCGCCTACGTGGCGCCCTACGACAACTGGGCCCACCGCATCTCCACCATCCGCTTCATGCAGGACATCCCGCTCTCGCCGGCCGACCGCGCCTGGCCGCTGCTGGAGGCGGCCGGCAAGGCGCTGCCCGGCTTCGCCGACCGCCCCGCGTTCATCGGCTGGGGCCTGAAGGATTTCGTCTTCGACCGCCACTTCCTCGATGGCTTCCGCGCCGCGCTTCCCAACGCCGAAGTCCAAGCCTTCGACGATGCGGGCCACTACGTGCTGGAAGACAAGGCCAAGGTGCTGGTGCCGGCGATCCGCGAGTTCCTCGACCGCCACCCCCTCTGAGCCGCCGATCAATACGCCGGCAGGGGATTGCGCTCGGCGTCGTCCACGCCGATCCAATCCGCCGCGGTGAGCGGCGGCAGGCCATGCGCCGCGCGCGACTCGTCGCACTGCCGGCTGCGTTCGCCGAACTCCAGCGAGGCGGGCACCTGCGCGCATACCGCCGGGCGGCGCGCATGGATGGTGCAGCGGCTGTAACGGCCGATGTCGGCCTCGAGCGCGATGCAGCGCGGCCGGGCCTGCGAGGTGCCGCGCATGACGCGCTCGTGCGCGCGCAGCGCGTCGGTCAGTTCGATCGGCACCCGTCCGCCCAGGCTCGGCTCGGCCTCGCTCCAGTGGAGGCTGACCCGGAAGTGGGCACAGCAGGCACCGCAGGAGAGGCAGGGATGTGCCATGGGCGTGCAGGGTGTGGGAGCGGCGGCGGCATTCTGCCGGAACCCGGGCCGGGCGCAAGTCGCCGGCGTTCAGTGGCCGCGCCCGCGCGGCGGAGACGACACGAGTGCGGGCGGGCGGCGATAATTCCCCGATGACCCCACCGTGCAACATCGCGGCCACGCTGCCGGAACTGGCGCGCACCCGCCCGCAGCAGATCGCCATCCGTTGCCCCGGCCGCCGCGGCGCCGATGGCATGGCGCGCTACGACCTCACCTTGACCTACGCCGAACTGGACGGCCGCAGCGATGCCATCGCCGCCGGCCTGGCCCGCCAAGGCATCGGCCGCGGCACCCGCACGGTGGTGATGGTGCGGCCCTCGCGCGAGTTCTTCCTGCTGATGTTCGCGCTGTTCAAGGCTGGCGCGGTGCCGGTGCTGGTCGACCCCGGCATCGATCGCCGCGCGCTGCGGCAGTGCCTGGACGAGGCGCAGCCGCAGGCTTTCATCGGCATTCCACTGGCGCAACTGGCGCGGCGGGTGCTGGGCTGGGCACGCTCGGCCGAGCACATCGTCACCGTTGGCCGGCGCTGGGCGTGGGGCGGCACCACGCTGGCGAAGGTGGAGCGCGAGGGCGCCGGTGCGGGTGGCCAGCTGGCCGACACCGCGCCGGATGACGTGGCCGCCATTCTGTTCACCAGCGGCTCGACCGGCGTGCCCAAGGGCGTGGTGTATCGCCACCGGCATTTCGTGGGCCAGATCGAGCTGCTGCGCAATGCCTTCGGCATGCTGCCGGGCGGCGTGGACCTGCCGACCTTCCCGCCGTTCGCGCTGTTCGACCCCGCGCTGGGCCTGACCTCGGTGATCCCGGACATGGACCCCACGCGGCCGGCGCAGGCCGACCCGCGCCGCCTGCACGATGCGATCACCCGTTTCGGCATCACCCAGCTGTTCGGCTCGCCCGCCTTGATGCGCGTGCTGGCCGACTACGGCCAGCCGCTGCCCACGGTGACGCGGGTGACCTCGGCCGGTGCGCCGGTGCCGCCGGATGTGGTGGCGAAGATGCGCACGCTGCTGCCGGAGGAGGCGCAGTTCTGGACGCCCTACGGCGCGACCGAATGCCTGCCGGTGGCGGTGATCGAAGGCCGCGAACTGGAGCAGACCCGCGAAGCGACCGAAGCGGGCGCCGGCACCTGCGTGGGCCGCGTGGTCCCGCCCAACGAGGTGCGCATCATCACCATCGACGATGCGGCGATACCGCATTGGGACGGCGTGCGCGAGCTGCCCGCCGGCGTGGTCGGCGAGATCACCGTGGCCGGGCCCACGGCGACCGACAGCTACTACAACCGCGACGCGGCCACCACCATCGCGAAGATCCGCGAGCCGCTGCCGGGGGGCGGCGAGCGCGTCGTGCACCGCATGGGCGATGTCGGCTACTTCGACGCCGAAGGCCGCCTGTGGTTCTGCGGCCGCAAGACCCAGCGCGTGGAGACCGCCACCGGGCCGATGTACACCGAGCAGGTCGAGCCGGTGTTCAACACCGTGCCGGGCATTCGGCGCACCGCGCTGGTCGGGGTGGGTGCGCCCGGCACGCAGCTGCCGGTGCTGTGCTACGAATTGCTGCCCGGCGCCGACGGCCAGGGGATGGCGCAGCGCCTGCGCGAGCGTGCCGAGGCGTTCGCGCATACCCGGGCCCTGACCCGCTTCCTCCTCCACCCGGCCTTCCCGGTGGATATCCGCCACAACGCCAAGATCGGCCGCGAGCAGCTCGCGCGCTGGGCCACCGAACAACTGGAGCGCAACGCATGAAGATCCTGGTCACCGGCGGCGGCGGCTTTCTCGGCCAGGCGTTGTGCCGCGGGCTGGTGGCCCGCGGACACCAGGTGCTGAGCTTCAACCGCGGCCACTACCCGGCGCTGCACGCGCTGGGCGTGGGCCAGATCCAGGGCGACCTGGCCGATGCCCAGGCCGTGCACCACGCCGTCGCCGGCGTGGACGCCGTCTTCCACAACGCGGCCAAGGCCGGCGCGTGGGGCAGCTACGAGAGCTACCACCTCGCCAACGTGGTCGGCACCGAGAACGTGCTGGCCGCCTGCCGCGCCGCCGGCGTGGGCAAGCTGGTCTACACCTCCACGCCCAGCGTGACCCACCGCGCCACGCATCCGGTCGAAGGGCTCGATGCCAGCCAGGTGCCCTATGGCGAAGATTTCCAGGCGCCCTACGCGGCGACCAAGGCCATCGCCGAGCGCGCCGTGCTGGCCGCCAACGACGCCACGCTGGCGACGGTGGCGCTGCGCCCGCGCCTGATCTGGGGCCCGGGCGACAACCAGATCGTCCCGCGCCTGGCCGAACGCGCGCGCGCCGGCCGCCTGCGCCTGGTCGGCACCGGCGAGAACCGCGTGGACACCACTTACATCGACAACGCCGCGCAGGCGCATTTCGATGCGTTCGAGCACCTCGCCGTCGGCGCCGCGTGCGCGGGCAAGGCGTACTTCATCTCCAACGGCGAACCGCTGCCGATGCGCGAGCTGATTAACCGCCTGCTCGATGCCGCCGGCGCGCCGCCAGTCACCCGCTCGATCTCCTTCAAGACCGCCTATCGCATCGGGCGCGCGTGCGAAATCCTGTGGCCGCTGCTGCGGCTGAAGGGCGAACCGCCGATGACGCGCTTCCTCGCCGAGCAGCTGTGCACCGCGCATTGGTACGACATGGGGCCGGCCAAACGCGACTTTGGCTACGTGCCGCGGGTGAGCATTGACGAAGGCATCACAAGGCTGAAGTCCTCATTTGCCGCCCACGCCGCCATCACCGATTGAAGACCGGGGCGCCCCGATGATGTGCACGCGCCGATCCGGCACGTCCACCACTTCGGGAACGCCATGCTGCATTACGCCATTGTCTTTTTCGTCATCGCCATCATCGCTGCCGTGCTGGGTTTCAGCGGCATCGCCGGCGCCGCCACCAACATCGCCTGGATCCTGTTCGTCGTCTTCCTGATCCTGGCCGTGATCTCGCTGTTCCGCCGCGGCCGCGTCTAGTCGAAGCGGTTGCAGGCCGGCCGGCGCATCTTCGGGTGCGCCGGCCGCGCAACGCGGTCAGCCGACCGTGCTGCGCAGTTGGGCATCGGCGCGATGTCGCTCGATCGCCAGTTCCACCAGCCGCGTGACTAAGGCGCGGTAAGACAGGCCACTGGCCCCCCACAGCTTCGGGTACATGCTGATGCGGGTGAAGCCTGGCAGGGTATTGATCTCGTTGATGACCACGCGTCCCTCCGGGGTGAGGAACACGTCCACGCGCGCCAGCCCGGCGCAATCCAACGCTTCGTAAGCCCGCAACGCGATCTGGCGGATGCGCGCCTGCGTGTCCGCGTCGATGGCCGCCGGCACCACCACTTCCGCGCCGGTTTCGCTGATGTACTTGGTGTCGTACGAGTAGAACTCGTCGTGCACCACCACCTCCCCGCACACGCTCGCCTCCGGCGCCTCGTTGCCGAGCACGGCGCATTCGATCTCGCGGCCCACGATGGCCGATTCCACCAGCACCTTGTGGTCGAAGGAGAACGCCAGCGCCAGCGCCTGGGCGAACGCCGCCGCGTCGTGCACCTTGCTCACGCCGACCGACGAGCCCTGGTTGGCCGGCTTCACGAACAACGGCAGGCCCAGCTGCGCACTGATCGCGGCGAAATCCACGCCCGGCAGATCGCGCCGGCGCAGGGTCACGAAGGGCGCCACGTCCAGGCCGGCATCGCGCAGCAGGCGCTTGGCCACGTCCTTGTCCATCGACACCGCCGAGCCGAGCACGCCCGACCCGACGAACGGCAGGTTCGCCATCCGCAGCAGGCCCTGCAGCGAACCGTCCTCGCCCAGGGTGCCGTGCACGATGGGGAACACCACGTCGATCTGCGCCAGCGCCGAGGCCGGCTGCAGCGCCTGCAACTGCTGGGCCTCGCGGCCGGGCACCAGGGCCACGCCCTGGCCGGAGCGGCGCAGGGCGATGCGGGCCGGGTCCTCGGCATCGAGCAGGTAGTCGCCCAGGTCGTTGATGTGCCATTGGCCCTGCTTGTCGATGCCGATCAGGGTGACCTCGAAGCGGTCCGGGTCGAGCGCATCGACGATGTTCCTGGCCGACTGCAACGAGACTTCGTGCTCGGCCGACTTGCCGCCGAAAATGAGGCCTACCCGGATCTTGCCCATGCCACCGCCACCCTTTGCGCGAAAAACCAAGGTGCATAGCATGCGCCATCGCGCGGGCGTGCCGAAGCGCCGCGTGCACGGCGTGGAAGCCGGCACAGCCGCTAGAATGGCCCCATGCCTGCTTTCCCCTTGCCCAACCTCAAACCGCTGGCCGGCCGCGCGCTGGAAGCGGCGCTCAACCGCGCACTGGCGCTGGACCCGGATACCCGCACCGCCGTGCAGGCCCTGGACGGCCAGCGCATCGAGATGACGCTGGAGGCGCCGGCCCTGGCGTTGCAGATCCGCGTCGAGGGTGACCACCTGCGCGTGGGGCCGGTGGACCGCAGCCGCGAGCCGGACCTAGCGGTGCGCAGCACGCTGGGCGGCTTGCTCTCCCAGTTGCCGCTGCTGGCGCAGTCCGCGCGCGGCGCCACGCCGGGCGGGCGCATGCGCGTGTCCGGCGATGCCGAGCTGGCGCGCCGCCTGCAGCAGCTCGCCAGCCGTTTCGATCCGGACTGGCAGCTGCCGTTCGTGCGCGTGTTCGGCGAGGTGATCGGCGTGCAGATCGCGCAGGCCGCGCGCGGCGCGCTGCGCCAGGCCCGCGTGCTGGCCACCGGGCTGGCCCGCGATGCCGCCGAGTACGTCACCGAGGAATCGCGCGACGTGGTGCCGCGTGGCGAACTCGATGCCTTCCATGACGACGTGGACCACTTGCGCGACGACGTGGAGCGCCTCGCTGCCCGCGTGGGCCGCCTGCGCGCCGGGGGTGCCGCATGAAGGCCTTCTTCCGCGCGAGCCGTATCGGCCGGGTGGTGTTGCGCTATCGGCTCGACGACCTGCTCGAAGGCACGCCGGCCGAGCGCTGGCTGCGCCTGGCCAAGCCCTTCGTACCGCGCGCGCCGGCGGCGATCGCCGCCCAATCGCGCGGCGCGCGCCTGCGCCTGGCGCTGCAGGAACTGGGCCCGATCTTCGTCAAGTTCGGGCAGATCCTCTCCACCCGCCGCGACCTGGTGCCGCCGGACGTCGCCGACGAGCTGACCCTGCTGCAGGATCGCGTGCAGCCCTTCGATGGCCAGACCGCGCGCGCCATCGTCGAGCAGGCGCTGGGGCAGCCGGTGGAGGTGGCCTTCGCCAGCTTCGATACCACGCCGCTGGCGTCGGCCTCCATCGCGCAGGTCCATGCGGCCACGCTGCACGATGGGCGGCAGGTGGTGGTGAAGGTATTGCGCCCGACCATCGAGCAGCAGATCGATGCGGACATCGCGCTGCTCAAGTCGCTGGCCGCGCTGGTCGATCGCACGCACCCGCGCGCGGAGAAGATCCGGCCCCGCGAAGTCGTTGCCGAAATCGAGAACACGCTGGCCGCCGAGCTGGACCTGCAACGCGAGGGCGCCAACGCCAGCGTGCTGCGGCGCTTCTGGCTGGGTTCGGACGACCTCTACGTGCCGGAAGTGATCTGGACGCACACCGGCGAACGCGCGCTCACGCTGGAGCGTGTGTACGGCATTCCCTCCGACGACATCGCCGCGCTCGACGCCGCCGGCATCGACCGCAAGATCCTCGCCGCCAAGGGCGTGCGGGTGTTCTATACGCAGGTATTCCGCGACAACTTCTTCCACGCCGACGCGCACGCCGGCAACATCTGGGTGGACAGCCACCCGGAACGCCGCCTCAACCCGCGCTTCATCGCGCTGGACTTCGGCATCATGGGCCAGCTCTCGCAGGAGGATCAGTACTACCTCGCCGAGAACTTCATGGCCATCTTCAACCGCGACTACCGGCGCATCGCCGAGCTGCACGTGGAGGCGGGCTGGATGCCGTCCAACGTGCGCATCGACGAACTGGAAGCGGCGGCGCGCTCGGTCTGCGAGCCTTACTTCACCCGCCCGCTGTCGCAGATCTCGCTGGCCGAGGTGCTGCTCAAGCTGTTCCGCGTCGCCCAGCGCTACCAGCTCACCTTGCAGCCCCAGCTGATCCTGCTGCAGAAGACGTTGCTCAATATCGAGGGCGTGGGCCGCCAGCTCGATCCGCAGCTGGACATCTGGGCAGTGGCGCGACCGGTGCTCGAACGCATCCTGATCGAGCGCTACAGCCCGCGCCGCGCGCTGAAGGAACTGCGCAAGCGCCTGCCCGAGCTGATGACCCATGCGCCGGACATGCCGCGCCTGGTGCATGCCTGGCTGCGCCAGCAGGTCGAAGGCCAGCACCGCATCGACGTGCGCTCGCAGGAGCTGCGCGCGCTGGACCGCAGCGTGCGCCAGCTGCAGCGGCGCGCGGTGATGGCGATCACCGGCGTCGGCCTGCTGGTGTGCGCGGCGCTGCTGCACGGCATGCACGACGAGGCCCGGCAAGGCGCGGCGTGGTGGATCTGGGCCAGTGGCCTGGGCGGCGTGGCCTCGCTGGTCGCGGCGTGGTTCAAGCGCTGAGCCGATGACCGCCAGCCTGCTCGCCCGGTTGAAGGAGGAACTGGCGGCATTCGGCGCGGCCCATGACGCCCAGGCGCCTTCGCACGGCCAGCGCCTGCTCAACATCACCCCGGACACCGGCGAATTCCTCGCCGTGCTGGTGCGGGCCACGCAGGCGCGGCGCATCGTGGAGATCGGCACTTCGAACGGCTATTCCACCCTGTGGCTGGCCGAGGCGGCGCAACCGCAGGGCGGGCATGTCACCACGCTGGAACGCGATCCGGCCAAGCTGGCCATGGCGCGCGAGAACTTCGCGCGCGGCGGCCTGAGCGCGGCGATCACTGCGTGGCAGGGCGATGCCGGCGATTGGCTCGCCGCCGCGCCGGCCGCGTCCATCGACCTGGTGTTCCTGGACGCGCAGCGCGCGGCCTACGTGGACTGGTGGCCCGGGCTCGACCGCCTGTTGCGGCCCGGTGGCCTGCTGGTGGTGGACAACGCGGTATCGCATGCCGAAGAAGTGGCCGGGCTGCGCGCGCGGATCGATGCCACGCCCGGCTATACCGTTTCGCTCGTGCCGGTGGGCAAGGGCGAGTTGCTCGCGGTTAAGCCCGGCGGCGCGGTCTTAAAGGGTTCTTAAAGCGCGCCGCGCACCCTGTCATCCCGGGGCACCGGCGTGCCCGTGGAGACATCAGATGACACCGTTACCTCGTTCCGTGCGCCCTGGCGCCCTCGTTCGCCCGCCTGCGCGCAAGAGGCGGCCCGAATGATCGCGCTCGTCATGCAGGCCCCCAACGCCCGCCGCGCGGCGCCGCGCTGGCAGCTCGAACGGGTCGATGCCGATGCGCTGCCACGCGTATGGGCGCTGTGCCGCGACGCTGCCGAATCCGAGCTGCCGGCGCAGGTCCCGCTGCCCTTGCGCGAGGCGCTGCTCGACGCGCCCTACCGCGCCTGGGCGTGGCTGGCGCGCAGCGCGGAGCGCGATGTCGGCGTGCTGGTGGCCAGCGTCGGCCTCGACCTGCCCGGCGGCGGCTACTGCCTGCGCGTGGACGGCCTCTACGTCAAACCCGCGTGGCGCGGCTGCGGTATCGGCGACGGCCTGCGCGCGCACGCGCGGCGCATCGCCGATGACATGGGCTGCGCGCGCATCCACTGGCCGGGCATGCCATGAAGCGCCGCTGGCTCTGGATTTCCCTCTCCCTCGTTGTTGCCACAGGAATCACTGGCATGTCGGTTTCCGGTTCCGCTGTCGAATATCCGTTGTCACCCCAGTTCAAGGAGGGCCGCTTCCGCAATGCGACCAAGCCGCGCGTGCCGGAAGGCCGCGAGAGCGCCTCGCTATGGTGGAAGTTCCTCACCGGCAAGCAGCCGGGCACCCGCCCTTCGGCGCCGATTCCGGTCAGCCCGATCACCGCCGAGGCGCTCGCCGCCGCCCAGGAGGGCGAGCTGTTCCGGCTCGGCCACTCCACGGTGCTGATGCGCCTGGACGGCGGCTGGTGGATCACCGATCCGGTGTTCTCCGAGCGCGCCTCGCCGGTCAGCTGGGCCGGCCCCAAGCGCTTCCAGCCGGCGATGCTGGCGCTGGAGGATCTGCCGCCGCTCAAGGGCGTGCTGATCTCGCACGACCACTACGACCACCTGGACAAGGCGACGATCATCGCCCTGGCCCGGCGCGCGGAAACGTTCATCACCCCGCTGGGCGTGGGCGACCTGATCCAGCGCTGGGGCGTGCCGGCCGACCGTATCCACCAGCTCGACTGGTGGCAGTCCTACCAGGCCGGGCAGATCACCTTCACGGCCACGCCGGCCCAGCACTTCTCCGGCCGCGGGCTGTTTGATCGCGACCGCCGCCTGTGGGCCTCGTGGGCGATCCGCACGCCGTCGCTCAACCTGTTCTTCAGCGGCGACAGCGGCTACTTCGACGGCTTCGCCGAGATCGGCCGCCGCCTCGGGCCGTTCGACCTGACGCTGGTGGAGTGCGGCGCCTACGACCCGCTGTGGTCCGGCGTGCACATGCTGCCCGAGCAGACCGTGCAGGCACACATCGACCTGCGCGGCCGCTGGCTGGTGCCGATCCACAACAGCACCTTCGACCTGGCCTTCCACGACTGGTACGCGCCGATGGAACAAGTGCTCGCCGCCGCGCGCCAGCGCCAGGTCGCCATCGCGATGCCGCTGCTGGGGCAGGGGATCGACCCGCACCAGCCGCCGCCGCTGCGGACGTGGTGGCGCGGCGCTTCCGGCCGCGAGCTGGCGGCGGAGTGATTCAGGCCGCGGTGCCTTCGTCCTGTAAGGCGAAGCGCACCGCGATGCACAGGCCGCGGCCTTGCAGGCCCGGCCCGGTGTCGATGCGCGCCCCGTAGTGGCGCGCGATGCGCGCGACCAGCGACAACCCCACGCCGCTGCCGCGCTCGCCGTTGCCGGTGCTGCCGCGGAAGAAGCGGTCGAAGATGCGCGCGCGTTCGTGTTCCGGTACGCCGGGTCCGTCGTCACGCACGCGCAGCACCGCCTCGCCGGCGGCACGGTCGGCATGGCAGCAGATCTCGATGCGCCCGCCTTCGCCGCAGTAGCGCACGGCGTTGTCGACCAGGTTGCGCAGCAGGATGCCGAGGTCGTCGATATCGGCGCAGACGCGCGCCTCCTCGATGGTCAACGCCAGCGTCTGCCCACGCCGCATCGCCATCGCCTCGAACTCGCGCGCCACCATTGTGGCGACGTCGGAGAGTTCGACGATCGCCTCGCGGCCCTCGTGGCGCGAAGCTTCCAGCCGCGCCGAATCGAGCAGCTGCTGGGCCAGGCGGGTGATGCGCTCGATGCCGCCGTGCAGGCGCTGCAAGGCTTCGCGCGTCTGCGCCGGGTCGGTGGCGCGCATCGCCAGCTCGGTCTGCGTCTGCAGCGCGGCCAGCGGCGTGCGGATTTCGTGCGCCGCCTCGGCCAGGAACTGGCGCTCGCGCTGCATCGCCACGCCGAGCCGGCCGAGCAACTCGTTGAACGAGCGCACCAGCGGCAGGATTTCGCGGGCGATGCCGGCCGTCGGCAGCGGGGTGAGGTCGAGCGGCTCGCGCGCGGCCATGCCGTCGCGCAGGCGGTTGGTCGAGCGCAGGCTCCAGCTCACCGCCAGCCAGATCGCCAGCGCGAACGCCAGCAGCACGCCGACCGCGGAGACCAGGCTGACCCGGATCCAGTGCGCCAGTTCGGCCTCCACCTGCGATTGCGCCAGGCCCACCTGCACCTGCACGCGGCCTTCCGAGTCGGTCACCGCGTAGACGCGCCAGCGGTCGCCGGCGGTGGTGACATTGCCGAAGCCCGGCCGGAAATCCGGCTTCAACGGGGTGGTCGGCGCCTTGCGCGAGGACACCACGCGCTCGCCGGTGCCCAGGCTCCATACCTGGAAGCGCAGCTTGTCGAACTCGCGCGAGGGGGCGGCCTCGATCGTCGGCGGCAGTTCCAGGTAGCCGGCGCTGCCGACCCCGGCGATGTTGCGCGGCATCGACATCAGCACCTGCTCGGCCACCTGGCGCAGCAGCAGGTCGCCCTGGCGGCTTTGCTGCCGGCTCACCTGCTGGTGCTGGCACGCCAGCCAGATCAGCCAGCCGCCGAGGATCACCGCCATCAGCGTCTTGAGCAGCTTCAGTTTCAGCGAAGGATGGCGCATCAGCCGATCCGGTAGCCGATGCCGTGCACGGTGACGATGAAATCCTCGCCGAGCTTGCGCCGCAACTGGTGCACGTACACCGCGATGGTGTTGCTTTCCAGCGTGCCGCCGCCGCCGTAGACCTGGGTTTCCAGCGTCTCGCGCGACACCGCGCGGCCGCGCCGTTCCAGCAGCGCCACCAGCGTGCGGTACTCATGCGCCCCCAGCCGCACCGGCGTGCCATCGCGCTCGACATTGCGCGAGGCCGGGTCCACCCGCACGCCCTGCCACTCCAGCGCCGGCGTGACCCGGCCCTGGCTGCGCCGCACCACCGCGCGCAGGCGCGCGCACAGTTCATCGCTCTGGAATGGCTTGACGAGATAGTCGTCGGCACCCGCGTCCAGGCCGGTGATGCGGTCGCTGAGCTGGTCGCGCGCGGTGATGATCAGCACCGGCGTGGGGTCGTAGCGCTGGCGCAGGGCACGCAGCACGTCCAGGCCCGAGCCCTGCGGCAGGCCCAGGTCGAGCAGCACCGCCGAGTAGCCGTGCTCGACCAGCGCCAGCCGCGCCTGTCCGGCGTCGCGCGCGCGATCGACCTGCCAGCCGTCGCCGGCCAGCGCGGCGGCGAGCGCATCGCCGAGCATGGCGTCGTCTTCCACGAGCAGCAGCTGGGACAAGGGCCTGGGACCGGGGACGAGGGAAAGCCGGGATGGTAGAGCCAAAGGTTTAAGCGTTTCTTAAGCGGCTGCCATGACGGGCAAAGGGCGCGCCCGGATAATGGGCGGGTGAACGCGATCCCCGATACCGACGCCCTGCCCGGCGCCTTCCCCCCCGAACCGGCGCCCGCCCCGGTGCCGGTCCTGTACCAGGACCCCTATCTCGCCGTGGTCGACAAGCCGGCCGGCCTGATGGTCCACGACAGCAAGCTGGCGCGTGGCGAGGACGACTTCCTCGCCGATCGGCTGCGCGCGCAGTTCGGCCGCCAGGTATTCCTGGTGCACCGGCTGGACCGGGCGACCAGCGGCTGCCTGCTGCTGGCCTTCGACCGCGACAGCGCCAGCGCGCTCGGCAAGGCGCTGATGGCCGGCGAGGTGGAAAAGGACTACCTGGCCATCTGCCGCGGCTGGCCGGCGGAAGAGCGCTTCACCGTGGACCACGCGCTGGACGGCGGGCCGGGCAAGCCACAGAAGAAGGAGGCGGTGACCGAGTTCGAGCGGCTGCTGTGCGGCGAGCTGGAGGTGCCGTCCACCGGCTTTCCCACCTCGCGCTACGCGCTGCTGCGCGCCCGGCCGCTGACCGGGCGCTTCCGGCAGATCCGCCGGCACCTCAAGCACCTGTCGCACCATCTCATCGGCGATACCAGCCATGGCGACGGCCGGCACAACCGCACCTTCCGCATGCTGGGCGTGCATCGCATGCTGTTGCATGCCGAGCGGCTGCGCTTCCCCCACCCGCTGGACGGGCGGCCGATGGAGGTGTTCGCCGCGCCGGAAGGCGAGTTCACCAAGGCGATGGGATGGTTCGGGTGGCGCCTGTAGGCGCGGCCGGCAGGAATCAGGGTTTTACCGGCTTCGCCGCGGGCGCGGGCGAAGGGGCTGGCTCGGCGAGGATCTGGTTCAGGTCCTTCTGCAGGTCCGCCATCATCGGCGTCATCTTCTGCTGGATGGCGTCCATCACGTTGCGCATCAGCAGCGGCGTCTTGTCCAGCAGGCTCTGGCCGGCCGGGCTCTCGTAGAACTCGGCCATCGCGATCACGTCCTCGCGCGAGAACGTGCGCTTGTACAGGTCCACGTACATCGGCCGCATCTGCGACCACGACAGCGCCTGGCTCAGCGTTTGCCGGGTGCGGTCCTGCACCTGCCGCAGCTGCGCCTGCTGGGTGGCGGTGAGCGGGCGATCGGTGGCGATGCGGGCGAACTGCTCGCGCTGCATCTGCTCCAGCTGCGGCAGCATGCTGTCGAGCATGTTCTGCGCGCGCGAGGCGGCGAGCAGCCGGTTGACGTCGGCATCGGTGGGTGGGGCGGCGTGCGCGGTCCAGGCCAGGGCGGCGAGCAAGCACATCAGCACACCGCGCATCGGCAGGCCGCGCCTGCGGACGGACATTGCGATCATCGTCGTGCATCCTGCTGGGGATCGGCGGCCAGCATACCCCGATCGACCCGATTTCATGGAAAAGGCGGCGCAGTGTCGCCGGCCTTGATTACAATCCGGCGCATGCCCGCAGAACCGCTCCAGATCACTCCGCACCTGGCGATCCCGCCCGGCGAGATCGTCGAGCGTTTCGTGCGTGCCAGTGGCGCCGGCGGGCAGAACGTCAACAAGGTTTCCACCGCGGTGGAGCTGCGCTTCGACGTGGCCGGCTCGCCCTCGCTGCCCGAGCCGGTGCGCGAGCGCCTGTTGGCCAAGCGCGATCGGCGCATGACCGGCGAAGGCGTGCTGGTCATCGACGCCCAGCGCTTCCGTACCCAGGACCGCAACCGCGAGGATGCGCGCGCGCGACTGGCCGATTTCATCGCCGGCGGCCTGTCGGCGCCCAAGCGAAGGATCGCGACCAAACCCACCCGCGGTTCGCAGTTGCGCCGCCTCGATACCAAGCGCGAGCGCAGCCAGGTCAAGCGCGGGCGCTCGTCTTCCCATTGGGAGTAACCCTTGAGTCACGCCGATCTGCTGTCCCAGCCTCCGCCGCCTGAAATGCCGCCCGGCGGCCACTCCGCGTTCCTCCGGGGGCTGGCCCGCCGCGTCCTGCGCGGGACGGGATGGAAAGTGGTCGGAACGCTGCCCAACGTGCCCAAGGCGGTGATGATCGTCGCCCCGCACTCCTCGAACTGGGACGGCTTCTGGGGCTTCGCGGCCAAGATCGCGCTCAACTTCGAAGTGCGCGTGCTCGGCAAGGCGCAATTGTTCTGGTGGCCGCTCGGCCCGTTGCTCAAGAAGCTCGGCGCCATCCCGCTGGACCGCAGCTCGCCGCAGGGCACCATCGGCCAGGCGGTGCGGCTGATCCGGCAGTCCGAGCGCATGTGGTACGTGATCACGCCCGAGGGCACGCGCAAGCGGGTGGAGCACTGGAAGAGCGGCTTCTGGAAGATCGCCCGCGATGCCGGCGTGCCGATCATCCCGGCGTATTTCGATTACCCCAGCAAGACCATCGGCGTCGGCGAGCTGTTCTGGCCCACCGAGGACCTGCAGGCCGACATGGCGGCGATCCGCGCCTGGTACCGGCCCTGGCGCGGCAAGACCCGCGACACCCTGTAAGCCGCCTGGAGGAACCGCGATGACCCAGCGCCTGCGTGCCCGCCTGCTGGCCTTGTCTTTGACCGCCTGCGCCATGCCGGCGCTGTCCGCCACGCCCGTGCTGGTGATACATGGCGGCGCCGGCGTGGAAAAAGGCAGCCTGTCGGCCGAGGAGCAGGCGGCCGCGCGCGAGGCGATGGCGCGCGCGCTGCGCGCCGGCCACGACGTGCTGCAACACGGTGGCAGCGCGGTGGACGCGGTCGCCGCGACGATCACGGTGATGGAGGACGCCCCGCAGTTCAACGCCGGGCGGGGCGCGGTGTTCACCCACGATGGCCGCAACGAGCTGGACGCGGCGATCATGGATGGCGCGAGCGGCCAGGCCGGCGCGATTGCCGGCGTGCATCGGGTACGCAATCCGATCCAGCTGGCCCGCGCGGTGATGGAACACTCGCAGCATGTGATGCTGACCGGCGATGGTGCCGAGGTCTTCGCCCGGGACCAGGGCATCCCCCTGGTCGACCCGTCCTACTTCCGCACCGAGAAGCGTTGGCAGCAGCTGCAGAAGGCATTGAAGGAAGAAGCGGCCGGCCAGGCCCATGCGGACCTGGAGACCGCCCGGCATTTCGGCACCGTCGGCGCGCTGGCGCTGGACACGCAGGGCCGCCTGGCTGCCGGCACGTCCACCGGTGGCATGACCAACAAGCGCTATGGCCGGATCGGCGACTCGCCCATCATCGGGGCCGGCACCTATGCCAATGCCCAGTGCGCGGTGTCCGGCACCGGGTGGGGCGAGTACTACCTGCGCGCGGTGGCCGCCTACGACATCTGCGCCCGCATGAAGTACGCCGGGCAGTCCCTGGCCCAGGCCGCCGAGGCGGTGATCGACCAGCAAATCCCGGCGGCGGGCGGCAACGGCGGCGCCATCGCCCTGGACGCCCAGGGCCACATGGCGTTTCCGTTCAATACCCAGGGCATGTACCGCGGCTGGATCGGCGCCGACGGTGTGCCGCATGTGGCGATCTTCACCGACGAGCCGTTCCCGGTTCGCTGAAGCCGCGGCGGCCACCCAATGGCACATGGCGGGCCCGGCCCGAACGCGCTAGGGTGCGCGCACTCGTCGTCCCACCCCGTACTCCCAGGAGTTCCTTTCCATGACGCGCACTGTCGTACTGGCCGCCGCCATCAGCCTGGCGCTGGCCGCCTGTTCCGGTAAAGAGTCCACCCCCGTGTCCGAGACCGCCACGCCCGCCGCCGCCCCCGCGCCCGCCACCACCAACGTGCTGCTGAGCGCGAGCCCGCTGGCGTTCCAGGCGCCGCAGTTCGACAAGATCCAGGACAGCGATTTCGTGCCCGCGTTCGACGAAGGCATGAAGCAGCACCTGGCCGAAGTGCGCAAGATCGCCGACAACACCGAGGCGCCGACCTTCGACAACACCTTTGTTCCGCTGGAGAAGAGCGGCGAGACGCTCAAGCGCGTCGCGCTGACGTTCTTCGGCGTGGTGCAGGCCGATACCAACGACGCGCGCCAGAAGATCCAGGAAGAAGTGGCGCCGAAGCTGGCCGCGCACCAGGACGAGATCAATCTCGACCCGAAGCTGTTCGCGCGCATCAAGACCCTCTACGACGCCCGCGACACGCTGAACTTCGATGCCGAGCAGAAGCGCCTGGTCGAGCGCACCTACGACCAGTTCGTGCGTGCCGGCGCGCAGCTGTCCGATGCCGACAAGGCAACGCTGCGCAAGCTCAATGTGGAGGAGACCACGCTCTCCACGCAGTTCCACACCAAGCTGGTCGCGGCCACCGCCGCCGGCGCCGTGGTGGTGGATGACAAGGCGCGCCTGGATGGCCTGTCCGACAGCGACATCGCTGCCGCCGGCGAAGCCGCCAAGGGCAAGAAGCTCGATGGCAAGTACGTGCTGGCGCTGCAGAACACCACGCAGCAGCCGGTGCTGGCCTCGCTGAAGAACCGCGACCTGCGCGCCGAAGTGCTGAAGGCCTCGGAAACCCGTACCGAGAAGGGCGACGGCAACGACACCCGCCAGACCGTGCAGCGCCTGGCCCAGCTGCGTGCGCAGAAGGCCAAGCTGCTCGGCTTCGACAGCTACGCCGCCTACAGCCTGGGCGACCAGATGGCGCGTACCCCCGACGCGGCGCTCAAGCTGCTGACCGACACCGTGCCCGCGGCAACCGCCAAGGCCCGCGGCGAAGTGGCCGAGATGCAGAAGGTGATCGACGCGCAGAACGGCGGCTTCAAGCTCGCCGCCTCGGACTGGGACTTCTACGCCGAGCAGGTGCGCAAGGCCAAGTACGACCTGGACGAATCGCAGATCAAGCCGTACTTCGAGCTGGACAACGTGCTGCAGAACGGCGTGTTCTTTGCCGCCAACCAGCTGTACGGGCTGACCTTCAAGGAGCGCAAGGACATCCCGGTGTACCACCCGGACGTGCGCGTGTTCGAGGTGTTCGACAAGGACGGCAGCTCGCTGGCCCTGTTCTATACCGACTACTACAAGCGTGACAGCAAGTCCGGCGGCGCCTGGATGGGCAACTTCGTCGACCAGGACGGCCTGAGCGGCACCAAGCCGGTGGTCTACAACGTGGCCAACTTCACCAAGCCTGCCGCCGGCCAGCCGGCGCTGCTGAGCTTCGATGACGTCACCACGATGTTCCATGAGTTCGGCCACGCGCTGCATGGCATGTTCTCCAACAGCAAGTACCCGTCGATCGGCGGTACCAGCACCTCGCGCGACTTCGTGGAGTTCCCGTCGCAGTTCAACGAGCACTGGGCGACCGACCCGAAGGTCTTCGCCAACTACGCCAAGCACTACCAGACCGGCGAGGCGATGCCGCAGGCGCTGGTGGACAAGATCCAGAAGGCCAAGACCTTCAACCAGGGCTACGCGACCACCGAATACCTGGCCGCCGCGCTGCTTGACCTGGCCTGGCACACCCAGCCGGCCGACGCGCCGCTGCAGGACGTGGACAAGTTCGAGGCCGACGCGCTGAAGAAGTTCAAGGTCGACCTGGCCGAAGTGCCGCCGCGTTACCGCACCAGCTACTTCGACCACATCTGGGGCGGCGGCTACTCGGCCGGCTACTACGCCTACTTCTGGTCTGAGGTGCTGGACGACGACGCGTTCGAGTGGTTCAAGGAGAACGGCGGCCTGACCCGTGCCAACGGCGATACCTTCCGCGACAAGATCCTCTCGCGCGGCAACACCGTCGACCTGGCCACCCTATACCGCGATTTCCGCGGCAAGGACCCGAGCGTCGAACCGCTGCTGGAAAACCGCGGGCTGAAGTAAGCCGCGGCTGCGAGCGTGATATCGGGCGGGGTGGCGCAGGCCACCCCGCTTTTTTCATGCCGTGGTCCATGCCGCCCACTCGTAGCCATCGGGGTCGCGGAAGTGGAAGCGGCGGCCGCCGGGGAATGGAGGCCACAGGCGAAGCTTCCCTCTCGCCGCCGGAATATCAATCGACACAGCACTGTTCATAGATTCTCCCGCTGGCTTGAAGCGCGCGGGCGCGCTCTTGCGGGCCAATCTCCAGCGCCAGTTCATCCATCCTCACTTGCGGAACCAAAGCCGGATCTGCGCGCGCGGCGGCCTGCAAATAGGCGTAGCTCATGGGCAGGTCGCGGTTCACCACGGTGCCTCCGCGATAGAGGTCCGCCAGCGCCAGCAGGGCATCGACGCTGCCGCCCTGGGCGGCCTCGTTCAAATACCGCATCGCCTGAGTCTTGTACTGAAGGATTCGCTCCGGGTCGCGCAGCATGTCGGCGGCATCGCCAAGCACGATCTCGGGATCGCTCGCATATAACAGGCGCGCTTGCAGGCTCCCCCGGTGAGCAGCTAGTTCCAGCCATTGATATGCCGCCGCGCCATCGTCGACGTCGAGGCCCTCGCAGTTGGAATCGGGCGCGGCGGCGGGTCGCATCAGCGCTTGCTCGCTGCAGTCACGAATTTTGAGGTAGATGGCATAGGCCGCTTCCGCATCGCCCGCTTTTGCCTTTCCAGCCAGGGACGTGACGACGTGCAAGGCGCTGCCTGGGGGCGACGCGCTGAATGTCTCGACGACGTAGGCCTTGGCGCCGACGCTTCGTACTGTCATGCCCGTCGGCAGGTGGCCCTGGCTCGCCGCCGGGCGCGCGGCAGCGATCTGTTCGGGCGCCCTTGCGGCCGGAATGGATACGGCCGGACCGGTCTGGTTGGTGCAAGCGCTGGCCAGGGAGGCCAGCACCATCATCACGGTCCATCTGGTTGCTGATGTGACCATGGATTCCTCCGCATCGGCAGCCTGAGGATCACGACGTGGTGCCGCATCATCAATGGCCGGACGAGAGAATCCGCAGGTTCGTACGAGAATTCCAATAACGCACCGGCGGCGGCCTGCGCGGGCAGCGCGGTTTGCACATCAACGTTCGGACGGGCCGCTGTCCTCATAGGCGCGCGGCGCGAACAGGTCCGGCTGAATCAGCTCGATGAAAGCCCGCGCCTGCGGCGAGAGGTACTTGCCCTTGCGCACCACCACGCCATAGCTGCGGGTGGGGAACCATTCCTTCAGCGAGCGCGTGGCGAGCTTGTCGTGGTCGGCATCGGTGAGGCAGATCGAGGTGACGATCGAAATGCCCATGCCCATCGCCACATACTGCTTGATGACCTCCCAGCCGCCGACCTCCAGCGCCACCGTGTAGGGCACGCGCGCCTGCTGGAACACCAGGTCGACCAACCGGTAGGTGACCTGCCGGCGAGGCGGCAGGATCAGCGGATAGGGAGAGAGGTCTTCGAGCGTGAGGCGGGGCTTGCTGGCGAGGGGATGGTCGCGCGGGGTGATCAGCCGTTGTTCGAAGCGGTAGACCGGCGCGTAGCTGAGGTCGGCGGGCACGTCGAGCATCGAGCCGACGGCCAGGTCCACGGCATCCTCGCGCAGCAGGTCGGTGCCGTCCGCGCTGATGGCGTTGTGCAGCGTCAGGCGGACCGCCGGATGCCGGGTGCGGAACGCTTCCACGATCTTCGGCAGCAGGTAGAGGATGGTCGAACTGTTCGCGGCCACGTGCAGCTCGCCGGCATCCAGCCCGCGGACCTTGTCGCGGAAGCTGGCTTCCAGGCCGTCCAGGTTCTCCACCAGCGGCTGGGCCATCTCGTACAGCAACTGGCCCTCGCGGCTGGGTGACAGGCGCCGCCCGCTGCGCTCGAACAGCACCACGCCAAGCTCGCGCTCCAGCGCCTGCAATTGCTGGGTCACGGCGGGCTGACTGACGAAGAGCGCATCGGCCGCGCGTGAGACCGATCCCAGCCGCACCGTCTGGCAGAACGCGCGCAGCGGCTTCAGGCGATCGGATTTGTAAGAAAAACGAGGACTTGCAGGGGCTCGGGTCGGCATGGCGTGACAACTATAAGGCAGACTTATTTAAGGCATTGCAAAAACTGCTTTGTCAAATACTACGCTTGCGCGGCACCTTGGAGCCCTGCCCGCACCACAGGAAGCCGCCATGTCCGCCACTACCGCCGCCTTCACGCCCCGCGCGGAACCGACCGCCGACCGCCCGACCCCGGGTATCGCGCTGAGTGCCAACGTGGCCGGCCAATCCGAGCTGCTGCCGCCGCCGGTGCTGGCGTTGCTGGTCTCGCTGCACCGTGCGATCGAGCCCGGCCGCCAGCAGCGCCTGGCTGCCCGCCGCGAGCGCCAGGCCCGCTTCGACCAGGGCGAACTGCCGGACTTCCGCGCCGACACCGCCGCGCTCCGCGATGGCGACTGGAAGGTGGCGCCGATCCCGGCCGCGTTGCAGGACCGCCGCGTGGAGATCACCGGGCCCACCGACCCGAAGATGGTCATCAACGCGCTGAACTCCGGCGCCAAGGTGTTCATGGCCGACTTCGAGGACTCGACCTCGCCCACCTGGCGCAACCTGCTCACCGGCCAGCGCGCGCTGGCGGCGGCGGTGCGTGGCGACCTCACCTTCGACACGCCCGCCAAGCACTACGCGCTGAAGCCGCTGGAGCAGCAGGCCGTGTTGATCGTGCGCCCGCGCGGCTGGCACCTGGACGAGAAGCATGTGTTGATCGACGGCCAACCGATCGCCGGTGGCCTGTTCGACGCGGCACTGTTTGCCTTCCACAACGCACGCACGCTGATCCAGCGCGATCGCGGCCCGTACCTGTACCTGCCCAAGCTGCAGTCGATGGAAGAGGCGGCGCTGTGGGAGACCGCGCTGGCCCACATCGAGGCGATGCTCGGCCTGCCGCAGGGGCAGATCAAGGTCACGGTGCTGATCGAGACGCTGCCGGCCGTGTTCGAGATGGACGAGATCCTGCACGCGTTGCGCGAGCGCATCGTCGGCCTGAACTGCGGGCGCTGGGATTACATCTTCTCGTACCTGAAGACCTTCCGCCGCCACGCCGACCGCATCCTGCCCGAGCGCGGCCAGGTCACCATGACCCAGCCGTTCCTGAAGGCCTATTCGGAACTGCTGATCAAGACCTGCCATCGGCGCGGCGCGCATGCGATGGGCGGCATGGCCGCGCAGATTCCGATCAACCACGACGAAGCCGCCAACGAACAGGCGATGGCCCGCGTGCGCGCCGACAAGCTGCGCGAAGTCACCGCCGGCCATGACGGCACCTGGGTCGCGCACCCGGCGCTAGTGCCGGTGGCGCGCGCGATCTTCGACGAACACATGCCCGGCCCGAACCAGCACGGCGTGCTGCGCCAGGACGTGCAGGCCGACCGCGACGCGCTGATCGCGCCTTCGCCCGGCACGATCACGCGTGCCGGATTCGAGGGCAACGTCGAGGTGTGCGTGCGTTACCTGGCCGCGTGGCTGGACGGCAATGGCTGCGTGCCGATCCATCACCTGATGGAAGACGCCGCCACGGCGGAGATCAGCCGCGCGCAGATCTGGCAGTGGATTCACCACGCCGGACAGCACCTGGACGACGGCACCGCGATCGACATCGCGCTGCTGGAAAGCACGCTGCGAACGCTGCCGGCGCGCCTGGGCGACACCGGCCATCTGCCGGGCGGGGCGCGCATCGAAGAGGCGATCGCGCTGCTGGACACCTTGAGCCGCAGCGACACCCTGGCCGACTTCCTGACCCTGCCCGCCTACCAGCGCATCGACTGAGCGCTTCCCCGACACCTTCCGTTTCCACGTTCCACCCCACCCCTGGAGTACCGCGATGAGCAAGCTGCCGACCGCCGAACAGATCCAGCACGACTGGGACACCAACCCGCGCTGGGAAGGCATCACCCGCCACTACAGCGCCGAGGACGTCGTGCGCCTGCGCGGCACCGTGCGCGTGGAGCACTCGCTGGCGCGGCTCGGCGCCGAGAAGCTGTGGCGCTACCTGCACGAGAAGGACTTCGTCAACGCGCTGGGCGCGCTGACCGGCAACCAGGCCATGCAGCAGGTCAAGGCGGGCCTCAACGCCATCTACCTGTCGGGCTGGCAGGTGGCGGCCGATGCCAACCTGGCCGGGCAGATGTATCCGGACCAGTCGCTGTACCCGGCCGACTCGGTGCCCGCGGTGGTCCGCCGCATCAACAACACGCTGCTGCGCGCCGACCAACTGCACCATGCCGAGGGCAAGGACGACATCGACTTCCTGCAGCCGATCGTGGCCGATGCCGAAGCCGGCTTCGGCGGCGTGCTCAACGCCTTCGAGCTGATGAAGGCCATGATCGAGGCGGGCGCGGCGGGCGTGCATTTCGAGGACCAGCTGGCTTCGGTGAAGAAGTGCGGCCACATGGGCGG
This sequence comes from Stenotrophomonas sp. HITSZ_GD, assembly GCF_029543105.1. Lineage (GTDB taxonomy): Bacteria > Pseudomonadota > Gammaproteobacteria > Xanthomonadales > Xanthomonadaceae > Stenotrophomonas_A. Next base: position 140,103 of record NZ_JARQXB010000001.1, on the reverse strand, counting down.
CAAGGTGCTGGTGCCCAGCCGCGAGGCGATCGAGAAGCTCAACGCCGCGCGCCTGGCGAGCGACGTGATGGGAGTGCCGACGTTGCTGGTGGCGCGTACCGATGCGGAAGCCGCTGACCTGCTGACCAGCGACATCGATCCGACCGACCAGCCGTTCACCACCGGCGAGCGCACCGTCGAAGGGTTCTACAAGACCCGCAAGGGGCTGGACCAGGCCATCAGCCGCGGCCTGGCCTACGCGCCTTACGCAGACCTGATCTGGTGCGAAACCGGCAAGCCGGACCTGGAGTTCGCCCGCAAGTTCGCCGAGGCGATCCACGCGAAATTCCCGGGCAAGCTGCTGGCCTACAACTGCTCGCCGAGCTTCAACTGGAAAAAGAACCTGGACGACGCGACCATCGCGCAGTTCCAGAAGGAGATTGCCCGCTACGGGTACCGGTTCCAGTTCATCACGCTGGCCGGCTTCCACTCGCTGAACTACTCGATGTTCAACCTGGCCCACGGCTACGCGCGCCGCCAGATGAGCGCCTTCGTGGAATTGCAGGAGGCCGAGTTCGCCGCGGCCGAGAAGGGCTTCACCGCGGTGAAGCACCAGCGCGAGGTCGGCACCGGTTACTTCGACGCCGTCACGCAGGCCATCCAGCAGGGCCAATCCTCGACCACCGCCCTGACGGGTTCGACCGAGGAAGAACAGTTCCATGGCGAAAAGGCCGCCTGACTGCAGCCAGGCGACCATTGAACGGCCTCGGGAGGGGCCGGGGCCCGGGAAACCGGGCCTTCTTTTTTCAGGAACCGCGAGCGAAGGTGCCTAGTGAAGGCCGAAGGGCAAAGCGCACATTAATTCTCACAATCTATGAGACTGCGTGTGACGTTACGATGAACGCTTTCTTAAGGTGCTAATATTCAAGATCGACCGGCGGCGTGCGCCGGCCAAGGGATGCGGGGATGAACTGCGCCAGCGCGGGGCCCGGAGCGGCCGACCTCAACGTACGTGCGACCCAGCCAGATGCCGCGCATGCGGTACTCGAGCCTGCCGAAACCGCGCTGTTCGCACGGTTCGGACGGACACGCACGATTCCCGCAGGCCACCATCTCTTCCGTCGCGGCGACATCGGCACGCAGATGTACATCGTCGTCAGCGGCACCGTGGACCTGGATTTCGGCGAGGACCTCGTCATCAAGCACATGGGCGCGGGCGAGTTTTTCGGCGAGCTGGGCTTGCTGATCGGCGACCACCCGCGCAGCGCCGATGCCACCGCCGCCAGCGATTGCGAGTTGATCGAGCTGGACCATAACGATTTCCAGAAGCTGGTCGACCACGACTCGGCGCTGACCGCGCACTTCCTGCGCCGCTCCATCGTGCGGGTGGTGAACAACGAACAGCTGCTGATCCGCCAGCTGCGCCGCCGCAACCATGACCTGGAAGAGGCGCTGGACAACCTCTACGCCACCTCGCACCAGCTCAACCAGACCGAGGAGCTCATCCGCACGGACGAGCTCACCGGCCTGTACAACCGCCGCGGCCTCACGCTGCACCTGCAGGAATGCCGCCGCGCGGGCCGCCGCCCGGGCAATGGCCTGTTGCTGATCGACTGCGACCGCTTCAAGCGCGTCAACGACGAGCACGGCCATCTCACCGGCGACCGCGTGCTGCAGAACGTCGCGCACATCCTGCGCTCGGTGCTGGTGGGTGACGACCTGGCCTGCCGCCTGGGGGGCGACGAGTTCTGCGTGTTCGTGGCCAGCACCGACGCCGAGGGACTGCGCCCGCTCGCCGAGCGCATCCTGCGCAACGTGCAGGCTCAGCTGACGATCGACGGCGCGCCGCAGATCTGCCCGGTGAGCATCGGCATCACGCCGCTGGAAGCCAATGGCGGCAGCTGGAACGACTGGTACGCGCGCGCCGACAGCGCGCTGTACGAAGCCAAGCGCCTGGGTGGCAACCGCCTGCACGGCTTGGAGTCGGCGACGACGTTGGTCTGAGCGTCAAGCGAACAGGAGATCGCGTGATGGATGTGGTCCCGCAGCCTCTGACCGAATCTCCGCAGCTGCGCACGCTGCTGCTGACCGATCTGTGCGACTCGACCGAGCTGGTGGAGCGCCTGGGCGACGCTGCCGCCGCCGAGCTTTTCCGCGAGCACGACATCCTCGTGCTGCGCCTGCAACAGCAGTGGCGCGGCCGGTTGATCGACCGTTCCGATGGCCTGCTGCTGCTGTTCGAGCGTCCCATCGACGGCTTGGGTTTCGCCCTGGATTACCAGCAGGGCCTGCGCGACCTGGGCCATGCGCGCGGCCTGCGCCTGCTTGCCCGCGCCGGCCTGCACGTGGGTGAAGTGCTGACGTGGCGTAACAGCGCCGAGGCCGTGCAGATCGGTGCCAAGCCGCTGGAAGTGGAAGGCTTGGCCAAGCCGGTCGCCGCGCGTTTGATGGCGCTGGCGCGGCCGGGGCAGACCCTGCTGTCGGCGGTGGCCGAATCGCTGACGCAGCGCGCCGCGCGGGAACTGGGCGAGCGTGGCGAACGCTTGCTGTGGAAATCGCATGGCTACTGGCGTTTCAAGGGCATGCCCACGCGCATGGAGGTGTACGAGGTCGGCGAGATCGGCCTGACCCCGCTGCGCGCGCCCAAGAGCACGCAGAAAGCGTGGCGCGACATCCCGCTGTGGCGGCGCCCGGCGGCGCTGGTGGCCGAGGTGGCGGTGGTGGCGATGATCGCGGTGGGGGGATGGTTGTTTACGCGGCCCGAGCCGGCGATTGCGTTTGCCGAGCGGGACTGGGTGGTTGTGGGGGATATGCGTAATCTGACGGGCGACGTCCTGCTCGATGATTCGCTCGAGCAGGCACTCAGGATCAGCCTGGAGCAATCCAAGTACATCAACGTCATCAGTGACAGGAAATCCCGGCAAGCGCTTCAGATGATGCGCCGTGACCCGGGAACCACGCGTATCGATCGGGAGAACGCCTCGGAAATTGCCCTGCGAACGGGCGCCGCCGTGGTCCTGCTGCCCACAGTGGCCGACGTGGGTGGACGTACGCGGGTAAGCGTGGAGGTCGTGCGGCCCGAAACGCAGGAAACGGTCTTCGTCGCTTCGGCGGAAGGGCGCGGGCATGACGCCACGCTAGGCGCAGTGGATGCCGTGGCAACGGACCTGCGCGAACGCCTCGGCGAAGAAGCCGCGGTCGCCAAGAAGAATTCCGTTCCGCTACCGGAAGTCACCACTTCCAGCCTGGAGGCCTTGCGCGCCTACGCACTGGCTCAGAAACGCTTCAACGTCAGCGACTACAACGGGGCGCTGGGTTTCTACCAGAAGGCCGCGGAGCTGGATCCGCAGTTCGCCTTGGCCGCGCTAGGCCAGGTTCGGTGCTATTTCGCCATGGTCGACACCAAGAACGGTCTCGTCGCGTTGCAGCAGGCGCTGTCGCTGGGTTCCAGGCTGCCGCCGAGAGAGGCGATGTATCTCGATGGCTGGAGCAAGGAGCTGTTGGCGCAGGACAAGGCGCTCGTGGCCTGGGAGCAAATGGCCGCGATCTATCCCGACTATGCGCCCGCGCAGCACAACGCTTCGATCCGCCTCATGGTTGAAAATCGCTTCAAGGAGGCGTTGGCTTACTCCGAGCGCGTGGTCAACGTGCCGAATGACCTGCCCAACGTGGCCTTGGACCAGATGGCTCGCGTGAAGCTGGCCCTGGGGGACTACGAAGGCGCGTTGACCGCATCGCAGCAGGCAAAGGCGGACGGCTATCGTGCAGCGGCGCGCCGGGTGGCCATGGCGGCCGCCGCCAAACGGGACTTCGCACGGGCAGAGCGGGCACTTTCCGACGCCCAGGGCCCTGATCCGCATGCCAGTATCGAACGTGCCTCCATCGCAGCCGACCAGGGCAACTGGCGCGAAGCATTGCGGTACGCCCAGGCGGGGTTGGACGTCACCGATGACGTGCACGGCTTCGACTATCGACGGGCGACGTTCGTCGTGGCGGTGGCCGAAGCCAAGGCGTCGATGAACCCAGGCGACAAGCTTCGCGAAGTGACCAAGCTCGGGCTTGCCGCCTTGCGTTCAGGCGAGACCGCCGATTGGTTGGACGATACGAATCTGCTGCTGTCCGTGGCCATTTTCTCCGCGCGCAACGGCGAGCCGGAGCTGGCGAGTCGTATCCTCGGGGAACTCCGCAGTCTGGGAGTCGTAAGAAAGATGCGCGTCGTGGATGAACTGATGGCCGTCGCGGACGCCTGGGTGGCGCTCTCGAAGAACGACGCGCCAAAGGCACAACGCCTGGTGCAGCCCTACCTCGATGACCTCTCGCGATATCAGAGTCGTGTGGTCGCACTGGAAGCGGCGCGGCGCCTGGGCGACGCAAAGGGCATCCAGCAGCAGGAGACGTGGCTCGATGGCAGGCGAGGACTGGCGTACGCCGAGTTCGAGTGCGGCTATTGCCTGCAGCTCATCAATGTTACGGACAGCAATGCGATACTCGCGCACCGTCGCTCGCAGCCCCGCGTTGTGTCCGGGGTAGCCCTGCCCTGATAGCTTCGGCAGGGCGTTTTGATTACTTCAGGCTGCGTCCGCCGGCCTGGTTCGCGTCCAGCATCGGAACGGACTGACTGGCGCCGCTGGTCAGCATGTCGCGAATATGTCCCTGGGCCGCTGCGATATTCCCTTTCTCGGCAAGCTGGACCTTGGTGCAGCAGTCTTTGACGAATGCTTCGATTTCATCGTTGATCACGACGCCGAGCTGCGCAAGCGCGGCCAGCGTATCCGTCGAGAAAAGCTGGCGAAATGCATCGTCGCTTGAGAGAAGATCGATCAGCTTGTTGGCGATGGATGAATCCAGTTTCAGTGTGGCCATGAAAGGTGTCTGCCTTGGGTGGTCGTTGGATTTTTATCGGCCGTCGAGTCAATTACTTGAGGACATGTATCCCGGAAGAATATAGCGAAGTCATTCTCGATGCTTACGTCCTGCGATCTGCTTTAGGCTAAGCTCAAGGTGGAGTGCCCCGCTATGTTTACGCATGTGGCCTGTAATGAACTGGATGCTGATAGTCACCAAGGAGACGCCGGTCCGTGTCCACGATCCGGTTTGAAGAGAATGTCGCACGCAGCCTGGTTCGTTTACTTGCGACGGATGACGAGTTTCGCCTGGCGTTCTCGGTCGACCCGGTTACTGCGCTTCAACGCCAGGGGCTCAGCCCAGTAGAAGGCTACGAATCAATGCGATTGAATGGTCGGTGCCTGCTGGTGGACAGGTTGGCTTCGAAGGAAGCGATCGAGCAAGCAGGCACTGAGATAGATCGGATGCTGACAAGCGGCATCAGCCAGATTGCGCCCGCACTGGATGCAGGCCGTACCGTAAACGCATCGCTCGAAGCGGTCTGACCAGCGGTCCAGCATCGGGTTACCAAGCCACAGTCACATTTCAATTCCCACGCAATGCAGCCGTCCTTGAATAGCCTGCTTCCCCATCTCCACTTTCGCCGATGCGAAGTGCTGCTCATCGAGCCCAACGAGTCGATCGAGTTCGACTTTGCAACGCTGCTGACGGGCGGCGACGGTTTGCGCCGTACCCTGAAGTGGCTCGCGTTGGCTCCCCATCTTGGCCAGCCTGTGGAAGTAGACGCGGCTCAACGAGAACTTCTGGGTCGAATCAGTCCATCGCGCTGGATTCAACTCCAGGATCTGGAAGCAGACATCCCTGTCGTCGAACAGCTGCTCTCTTTGGGTCTGCTGGTGACCAAGGAGCCCGGCCTGCACGACGCGCACCGCCTGCGTGACGAGCGCATGCGCTCTGCCTACTGGCATCCGCTTGGCGCGGTCTTGCATGCCTTCACTCGCTGGGACGAAGTGGACGCCGTCAAGAACATGAAGGAGTCCGGCACGGAAACCGCACTTGAAATGCGTCAAGTGCTCGGCGCACCGCCGACCGAGGCGCGGCGCATCGCAGCGGAAGATGAGGCGCTTATCCGCCTACCGGAAGTGCCGCACAACGATTTCGACGAACTCATGCATCGTCGCGTCACCTGCCGCAACTTCGACGCCGCCCGCCCGGTACCGCTCGCGACCTTCTCCAAGATCATCGAGCGCGCGCTGGCGGCGCAAAGTCGTGTGGCGGTAACCGATGACATGGTTTTCCTGAAGAAGAACGTGCCTTCCGGCGGCGGCCTGCATCCGATGGAGGCGTACTTGATCGTGCAGAACGTCGAGGGCCTGGCACCGGGCCTGTACCACTACCGGGCCGATGCACACGCGTTGGAATCACTGCCATCGCCGCCCGGCGCGCTAAGCGACTTCGTGATGGAAGCGGTCGCGCAGCAACATTGGTTCCGAGACGCCCACGTGCTGATCGTGCTGGCACCTCGCTTCGACCGCACGTTCTGGAAATACCGGCAGCATGCGAAGGGTTACCGTGTCGTCGCGCTGGAAGCAGGCCATATCTCGCAGACGCTGTACCTGTCGGCTACCGACCTGGGCTTGGGCGCGTTCATCACGGGTGCGATCAACGAACAGCACCTTGAGCGCGCCTTGGGATTGGATCCGACGACCCAGGGCGCACTGGCGATCTGCGGCTTTGGGTGGCGCGACAAAGTAATGGTCACCGCGGAGCTCGATCCCGGCTCGAAGATATGGGCCTGAGCGCCGCGATTACGCGGCAGAACTCAATCCGGCTCGAACTCCACCAACGCGGCCCCTTCGGCCACCAGTTCACCCTCGCGCACGCGATAGGCCTTCAGCGTGCCGTCCGCCGGTGCATTGAGGCTGTGCTCCATCTTCATCGCCTCCAACACCACCAGCGGCTGGCCCCGCTGTACGCGGCTTCCCGGTGACGCCGGCAAGGCGATCACCCGCCCCGGCATCGGCGCGACGAGGCCTCCAGCTTCCGTTGGCGGCTGATCTGCCTCCGCGATCGCGTCGTGAATCTGCCACGGCTGCCCGCCATCAAGGCCAAACAGGTGTAGCCGTCCGCCGTCGTTCCATGCGCGCAGCGGCCACTGCCGTCCGCCCAGCTCCACTCGCAGCCCCGTCGCGGAGGAGGCCACTTGCGCGTGTGCCCGGTGGTCGTCCAACGCGATTTCCCACGCTTGCCCGTGTCGCCGCAGCCCGACGCGCCGGCGCCGGCCGCGGTGTTCCAACTCGCGCCAGATCCATGCACGCTCACCCAGCCGCCACCCGTCCGCCTGCGTCCAAGGGGAATGGGGGTCGCACGTATCCGGAAGTCCTGCCTGGGTGCCTCGCTGGGACGCCAACGCTGCAAGCATCCAGCCTTCATCGCCTGCGTTGTCGGGTGCCCGCAGCGCGGCCTGCTCACGCTCGATGAGGGCGGTGTCCAGCTTCGCGCCAGAAAATGACGGCGTAGCGATCAATCGAGCGAGAAAGTCGACATTGGTCGTGACCCCGGCGATCTCGCAATCCGCCAGCGCCGTGCGCATTCGCCGCAGCGCTGCCTCGCGGTCGACATCCCATACGATCAGCTTGGCGATCATGGGGTCGTAGTACGGCGTGATCGCGTCTCCCTCCTCGACGCCCGCATCCACGCGCACGTATCCGTCGCCGCCCGGCAGCCGCAGATGGCGCAAGGTGCCGGTCGAGGGCAGGAAACCACGATCCGCATCTTCCGCGTACAGCCGCGCTTCGATGGCGTGCCCGTGGATCCGCAGGTCCGCCTGTTGTTTCGGCAGCGGCTCGCCGCTGGCCACGCGCAGCTGCCACTCCACCAGGTCGGTCCCGGTGATGCATTCGGTCACCGGATGCTCCACCTGCAGCCGGGTGTTCATTTCCATGAAATAGAAATCGCCTTGCGGCCCGGCGATGAACTCCACCGTGCCCGCGCCGACATAGCCGACGGCACGCGCCGCTTCCACGGCAGCCAGCCCCATCGCCGCGCGGCGTTCCTCGGTCATGCCCGGCGCCGGCGCTTCCTCCAGCACCTTCTGGTGCCGCCGCTGCACGGAGCAGTCGCGCTCGAACAGATGCACGACATTGCCCTGCGTATCCGCGAAGACCTGGATCTCGATATGCCGGGGGCGCTCCACATACTTTTCGACCAGCACATGCGCGTTGCCGAAGGCGGATTGCGCCTCGCGCTGGCAGCTGGCGAGCGCCGCGATGAAGTCCTCGCTTCGATCCACCCGGCGCATGCCCTTGCCGCCCCCGCCGGCGCTGGCCTTGATCAGCACGGGATAGCCGATGGCATCGGCCTGCGCGCGCAGGAATTCCGGCTCCTGCCGTTCGCCGTGATAGCCCGGCGTCAGCGGCACGCCGGCCGCGTGCATCAGTGCCTTGGCCGCGCTTTTGTCGCCCATCGCGCGGATGGCCGATGCGGGCGGCCCGATGAAGACCACGCCTGCTGCGGTGCATGCCTCGGCAAAGGCGGCGTTCTCGGAGAGAAAGCCGTAGCCAGGATGGATGGCCTGCGCGCCGCAGCGCTGCGCCACCGCGAGCAACACCTCGCCCCGTAGGTAGCTCTCCGCGGCGGGCGCGGGGCCAATGTGGAAAGCTTCATCGGCCAGGCGCACGTGGCGCGCGTCGCGGTCCGCATCCGAGTACACCGCCACGGTGGCGATGCCCAGCCGGCGGCAGGTGGCGATCACGCGGCAGGCGATCTCGCCTCGGTTGGCAATCAGGATCTTGTCGAACATGGGCAGGCTCCTCGCCGCTTACATGCGGAACACGCCGAAGCGGCTGGCTTCGGCAGGGGCGTTGAGCGAGGCCGACAGCGCCAGGCCCAGCACGCGGCGGGTGTCGGCCGGGTCGATCACGCCATCGTCCCAGAGGCGGGAGCTGGCATAGTACGGATGCCCCTGCTGCTCGAACTGCGCGCGGATCGGTGCCTTGAGCGCTTCTTCCTCGTCGGCGGACCACTGGCCGCCCTTGGCCTCGATGCCATCACGGCGCACGGTGGCCAGCACGCTTGCGGCCTGCTCGCCGCCCATCACGCCGATGCGTGCATTGGGCCACATCCACAGGAAGTTAGGCGAATACGCGCGGCCACACATGCCGTAGTTGCCAGCTCCGAACGAACCCCCAATCACCACGGTGAACTTGGGCACCTTGGCACAGGCCACCGCCATCACCAGCTTGGCGCCGTCCTTGGCGATGCCGCCGTGCTCGTACTTGCGGCCGACCATGAAGCCGGTGATGTTCTGCAGGAACACCAGCGGAATATTGCGCTGGCAGCACAGCTCGATGAAGTGCGCGCCCTTGAGCGCGGACTCGGAGAACAGGATGCCGTTATTGGCGATGATGCCGACCGGGTAGCCGTGCAGGTGGGCGAAGCCGGTCACCAGCGTGTTGCCGTAGCGCGGCTTGAATTCATCGAAGCGCGAGCCGTCGACGATGCGGGCGATGACCTCGCGCACGTCGTAAGGCTTGCGGGTGTCGGCGGGAATGACGCCGTAGAGTTCGTCCGGTGCGTACAGCGGTTCCTCGGGCAGCTGGAGCCGCAGGGCCGGCTCGGGCTTGCGCCAGTTGAGCTGGGCCACGATGGCGCGCACCCGGGCCAGCGCCTGCAGGTCGTTGTCGGCGAAGTGGTCCGCCACGCCGGAGATGCGCGTGTGCACATCGGCGCCGCCGAGTTCCTCGGCGCTCACGACTTCGCCGGTCGCCGCCTTCACCAGCGGCGGGCCGCCCAGGAAGATCGTGCCCTGCTCGCGCACGATCACCGTTTCATCGCTCATGGCCGGCACATAAGCGCCACCGGCAGTGCACGAACCCATGACGCAGGCGATCTGCGCGATGCCCTGCGCCGAGAGATTGGCCTGGTTGAAGAAGATCCGGCCGAAGTGGTCGCGATCCGGGAACACCTCGTCCTGCATCGGCAGGAAGGCGCCACCCGAGTCGACCAGGTAGATGCATGGCAAGCGGTTCTGCTGCGCGATTTCCTGCGCGCGCAGGTGCTTCTTTACCGTGATCGGGTAGTAGGTACCGCCCTTGACCGTGGCGTCGTTGGCCACGATTACGCACTCCACGCCGCTGACCCGGCCAATGCCGGCCACGACGCCCGCGCAAGGCACCTCGTCGCCATACATGCCATGGGCCGCGAGGGGTGCGATCTCCAGGAACGGGCTGCCGGGGTCGAGCAAGGCATCGATGCGTTCGCGTACCAGCAGCTTGCCGCGCGCCACGTGTTTCGCGCGCGCCGCCTCGCTGCCGCCGAGCGCGGTGCGGGCGAGCGTCGCGCGCAGGTCGTCCACCTGTGCGCGCAGTGCCGACGCGTTCGCCTGGAATGATTCGCTGCCCGGTTGCAGCTGAGTGTGGATGACCGTCATCTTGCGCCTTGTTATGTAAGTCCGCCTGCCTGCAGGAGTGGCTTGCGCCGCGATGACCGGCGTGCCTATCGCGTCTTCTCGAACAGCTCGCGCCCGATCAGCATCCGCCGGATCTCCGAGGTGCCCGCGCCAATCTCGTACAGCTTCGCATCACGCCACAGCCGGCCGGTTGGATATTCGTTGACGTAGCCGTTGCCGCCGAGAACCTGGATGGCTTGCCCGGTCAGCCAGGTCGCCTTCTCGGCCGCATAGAGGATCGCACCGGCCGCATCCTGCCGCGTGGTGCGGCCCTGGTCGCAGGCGCGGGCCACCGCGTACACGTAGGCGCGGCACGCATTGAGCCCCACGTACATGTCCGCGATCTTGGCCTGGATGAGCTGGAACGTGCCGATCGGCTCGCCGAACTGGCGGCGCTCGTGCACGTATGGCAATACCACGTCCATCGCCGCCGACATCAGGCCCAGCGGCCCGCCGGAGAGCACCACGCGCTCGTAATCCAGGCCGGACATCAGCACCCGCACGCCGCCGCCGACTTCGCCCAGCACGTTCTCCGCCGGCACCTCGCAATCGGCGAACACCAGCTCGCAGGTGTTGGAGCCGCGCATGCCGAGCTTGTCGAGCTTCTGCGCCGTGGAGAACCCTGGCATGCCCTTCTCGATCAGGAAGGCCGTGATGCCGCGCGCGCCGGCTTCCGGGTCGGTCTTGGCGTATACCACCAGCACGTCGGCGTCCGGCCCGTTGGTGATCCACATCTTGTTGCCGTTGAGCACGAAGCGATCGCCCCGCCGTTCGGCGCGTAGCTTCATCGACACGACGTCCGAGCCGGCTCCGGGCTCGCTCATGGCCAGCGCGCCGACATGCTCGCCGCTGCACAGCTTTGGCAGGTACTTTTTCTTCTGCGCGGGCGTACCGTTCTTGCGCAACTGGTTGACGCACAGGTTGGAGTGGGCCCCGTAGGACAGCCCGATGGCGCCGGACGCGCGGGAGATTTCCTCCATGGCCACCACATGGGCGAGATATCCCATGCCGCTGCCGCCATACTCTTCCTCGACGGTAAGGCCGAGCAGCCCCTGCTCGCCCAGCCGGCGCCAGAGCGGGGCCGGATAGGCGTTGTCGTGGTCGACCGATGCCGCGATGGGCGCGATCTCGCGTGCGGCAAAGGCGGCGACGCTTTCGCGCAGGAGGTCGATGTCCTCGCCCAGGTCGAAATTCAGCGACGGCACGTGCATGGTGAAGCTCCTGGCGAGAGGGGAGACACCCACCGGCGGGTAGGTGCGGCGCCAGACTAGCCCGTCCCGACAAAGAAGTGAATCGAAATTCAATTTTTGAGCCAGAACACGCCCGATGGTCTACAAACGCTCCGCCCTCATGGAAGAACGCCTGGCCGGCAACCGCCAGCGCATCCTGCAGGCCGCTCGCCGGCTGGTCGCCGAGGGCGGCTACCGCAACGCGCCGATCACCGCCGTAGCCGCGGCGGCGGGGGTGTCCACCGGTCAGATCTATCGGCACTTCCCTTCCAAAGCCGACCTGTTCGTGGAAGTTCTCAGCGCTGCGGTAGAGAACGAGATCGCCATCCTGCGAGCCATCGCGGCCGAACCTGTCCCGGTCTGCCGCCGCCTGCACCGGGCGGTGGAGACGTTCGTGCGCCGCGCGCTGGCCGGCCCGGGACTGGCTTGGGCCTTCATCGCCGAGCCGGTTGAAGCCGAGGTCGATGCCGAGCGCATCCGTGCCCGCCGTCTGCTGGGCGAGGTGTTCCGCGACCTGCTCGCTCAGGGCATCGCCAGCGGCGAACTGCCGACGCAGGACCTGGACGCTTCCGCCGCTTGCCTGGTCGGTGCCTATACGGAGGCGCTGGTGGGTCCCATCGCGCCCAGCCGTGGCAGTCCGCGCGACGGCGAACGCTTGGTCGAGGCGATCTGTACGTTCTGCCTGCGCGCGGTCGGCGCGCAGGCGGTTTGAGCAGGGCTCAGCCCAGCACGCCCCAGAGCAGCAGGGCGAGCACGGGTGCGCCCCAGGCCAGCGGCTTGATCGCGCGCGGACGATACGGCAGCAGGCCGAACACGAGCAGCACCGCCGAGGCGGTCAGGCTGCCCAGCCAAAGCACCGGGCCGATCGCGCCGCCGCGCACGGTCACGCACAGCGCGAACGACAGGATGAGCAGCACCCAGCCGGCCATGCGCAACTGGCTCCGCTGACGCGGCGAGACCCCGGCCTGTCCCGGCGGCACGTGCGCAGGATGTTCCATGCCGCGCCATAGCGCGACGAACCCCGAGAAAGCGAGCGCGATGGCCAGCCAGACGCTCACGCGCTTTCTTCCACGCGAGGCACGTCCTTCGCCGCCGCCGGTTGCGGCCGCGCCTTGCGTTGCGAGGCCGGCAGCGGCGGCTGCCAGCGCTGCACGCGCCGCGCCGCCACGGCCAGGCAAAGGCCCAGGCCCAGGCAGACCAGGTCCACGCCGGCCAATGACCACAACCCGGCAGGAATCGTCACGCCCAGGTGGATGCCCGTCGTGAGCGCGTTGACCACGGGAGTGCCGACGAACATCGCCGCGCCCACGTAAAGCTGCCACGCCCACATCACGCGCCTGGGCCATACGAACGCGGCCAGCAGCGCGGCGGCCCACGCCCAGAAGAACACGTTCTGTTCCAGCTCGGCGCGACCGTCGATGCCCACGGGCAGCAAGCGGTTGCCCCAGAAATACGCCGCGAAGGCGATCGGCAGGCCGGCCACCGCGCCGATGTTGAGCGAATCCACCAGGCGCAAGCCGAAGCCGATGCGTCCGGCCTTGAGATGCTTGGGCCGCTCTTTCTGCGCCCACAGCACCGCGCCGCTGGCGACCATCAGGCAGCCGAGCAGGCCGCAGCCGAAGAACAGCAGGCGCAGCGCGGGGTCGGCGAAACGCGCCATGTGCAGGCCGTACAGCGTGCCGAAGGTCTGCGTCGCCGCGCCCGGCGGTGCGCTGCGTTCCAGCAGCCGCCCGCTCACCGCGTCGTAGCGCAGGGAAGGTGCGATGCTGGAGAGCGCATCCGGACGGGCGCCGAAATCCACGGTGGCGTGTGCATCGCCCGGGTTGGCGACAGAGACGGTGCCGATGTCCACGCCGGGCCATTCGGTCGCCGCGCGCGCCAGCAATTCCTTCAACGGCAGCATCGTGGCCGGCGTGCCCGCGGCCGGGCCGGCGTCCTGGATGCGGTTGGCCGCTTCGGCGTAGTACTGCATCTCGTTGCCGGGATAGCGCGCACTGATCGCCCACGGCAGGTACATGAAGACCAGTGTCACGATGCCGGTGTAGGTGATCATCGCGTGGTACGGCAGCGCCAGCACCGCGCTGACGTTATGGAAATCCAACCACGAGCGCTGCCCCTTGCCCGGGCGGAAGGTGAAGAAATCCTTGAATATCTTCTTGTGGGTGATCACGCCGGTGATGATCGCCACCAGCATGAACATCGCGCAGAAGCCCACGATGTAGCGCGCCCACACCACCGGGATGTAGTGCAGGTCGAAATGCAGGCGATACAGGAACTCGCCGCCGCGGGTCTCGCGCGCGGCCACGGTTTCGCCGCTGCGCGGATCCACCGTGGCCTGGCCGTAGGGCCGCCGCGCCGGCGCGCCCTCCGGCGCAGGCGGGTTCATCCAGTACATCTCGATGGCCTGGGTGCGCGCATCCGGCAGGGTGATGTTCCAGCTCACGGCGTCAGCCGCGTGGTGGCGCAGGAAGCGCTCGGCGCTGGCCAGCGCGGTCGCACTGTCCACGTGCGTAGTGGGCAACTCCGGGCGCATCCAGCGGCTGATTTCCTGCTTGTAGTAGCTGCTGGTGCCGCCCATGAAGATGAGCAGCAACAGCCAGCCTACCAACAGGCCCGTCCAGGTATGCAGCCAGGCCATCGACTGGCGAAAGCCCTGTTTCATGCCGCCCCCGGTCCAAGCAGGAACGCCCCGCCGAACAACACGGCGGCCGGGATCACGATGCCCGCCCATGCGCGCCACGCGCTGGCGGCGGCGAACGCCCATAGCGCCGCGCAGGCGCACACCAGGATGCCGACCATCAAGCCGGTCAGCACGGCCTGGCTCGGCGTTGGCAGCAGGCGTGCCAACAGCACGGCGCTGGCACTGGCCAGCGCGTAGCCGCCGAAGATCGCCGCGCCGGTGCGCGAAAGCACGCCCAGCCAGGGGCGTTGGTACCAGCGGAGGGGGACGCTGTTGCGAGGCACGGTGGCGCTTTTACTCGACCGCGAAGGTCAGCGTGCTGATGTGGTGCATCGTCGCGACCTGCTGGCCGGCGATCTGCTTCTGCACCGGCTCCTTGTGCGCGGCCACCACGATGTAGCGGCCCTTGGCCAGCGAGGGCAGTACCACGCGGCCCTGCGCATCGCTCTTCAGGGTCGTCTGCGCGCGGGCTTGGTCGATCACCGTAATCTCGGTATTGGCCAGCGGCTTGTTGTTGAACTTCAGCGTGAAGCTGTCGGCGTGCGCCGAGGTGGGCACCAGCTCGAATGCCAGACGAGACGACGGGCTGCTCCGGCCCGCGCGCGCGTAGTAACTCACCGCCTCGTAGCGCTTGTCCTCGCCCTGCCACGGCTCGAAGACCTGGTCGTCGAACAGCCACGCGTCGCCGGCGGCGGCCAGCGGCGCGAGGAGGTGGTCGCCCGCGCGGCTGGCCTGGCCTGCCTTGCCCTGGGTGCCGAACACCTTGAAATGCTTCAGCCGGCCCAGTTCGTCCTCGGTATCCGCGGCGGGGGCTTCGGCCGGCTCGCCGAAGTACACGCGCACCGGGCCGCTCTGGCCGTCGCGCTCGATCCAGATTTCGTGGGCCTGGGCCGACAGGGACAGGCACGACCAGGCCATGCAGGCCAGCAGCAGCTTCTTCATCAGGGGCATTCCGGGAAGCGGGAAGTTGGGAATGATACTCATTTTCTGAACGCGCCGCGACGCACTCGCCGTGCCGCGGTGCCGCAAAAAGTCTGGCGCCGGTTGGCCCGCAAGAGCAAAACGCCCGCGTTTTTTCGTCTCGGCCGCCTCCGAAGGAAGGCCCGCGGCCCGGGGGGCTTCAGTGAATACGGACTGGCCCTATACTCCGGCGCGTAGCGAAGGTCCCCGAACCACAGCCAGGAGTGAGCGCGTGCGGAATTACGATCTCGAGTTCCTGAAGAAGTTTTCCATGGTGATCGGCTTGCTGATGCTGATTACCCTGGGGCTGATCCTGTTTGCCGCCCATCTGCAGCGCGCCATTCCCGACGAGATCTCCCCGACCGCGGCCAAACGCACCGAGCAGCGCATTGCGCCGGCCGGTGCGGTGTATGCGGGCAGTACCGGTGCGGCAGCGCAGGCGGCCGCCCATGCCGCCGCCATGGCCAAGGCCGCCTCGCAGGTGGCCTACGGTGGCACCACCGATGGCAAGGTGATCTTCGACAATCTGTGCACCGCGTGTCACACCAACGGCGTGGGCAACGCGCCGACGCTGGACCATTCGCACTGGGACAAGCGCATCGCGCAGGGCAAGGACACGCTCTACAAGCACGCGATCGAGGGCTTTACCGGCCCCGATGGCGGGATCATGCCGCCGAAGGGCGGCAACCCCGCCCTGACCGAGGAGCAGGTCAAGGCCACCGTCGACTGGATGGTCGGCAATCTGAAATAGGGCCGGTGTATCGTGCACGCCCCCGCGCCGCCTCCCCGGGCGGCGTTTTGTTTGGTCGCACTCCACGGAGTTTCCGCATGTCGCCTTCCCTGGCTTCCCGCTTGCCGCCACTGCGGCGGGCCGTTCTGACCCTGGCGCTGTGCGCCGTGCTGCCGGCGACCGCGGCCGCGCCTCGGACCTTGCCGATCGGCAACGTACAGGGCAGCGAGGCGCGCAGTGCCTACGAAGGGCGGACCGTCATGGTGGAAGGCGTGGTGACCGCGGACTGGCGGGCCACGCTGGGCGGCTTCTTCCTTCAGGACAGCGGCGACGGCAACGACGCCACGTCCGACGCACTTTTCGTGCAACCGGGCGTGGACGCGCGCGTGGCCGCCGGCGATCGCGTGCGCGTGCGAGGACAGGTGGCTGAAACCCCCGCCGGCGCGCAGGCGGCGCTCACCACACTCAAGGCCGAACGCATCGAGGTGCTGAAGCACGGGCAGCCGCTGCCGGTGCGCGAGCTCGCCGCCGCCCCGGCGGATTGGCGCGCGCTCGAAGGCGAGCACGTGCGCATCGTGGCGCCGTTGACGCTCTCCGGCACCGATGGCCTGGAGCGCAACGGCGAACTCGTCGTCGCCTTCGAGGGGCGCCTCTGGCAACCGAGCGAAGTCGCCGCGCCAGGTAGCGCGCGATACGCCGAAGTCGAGCGCGACAACGCGCGCCGCCGCCTGGTGCTCGACGACGGCAGCAGCCAGCGCAATCCCGGCCAGGTCGCCTATCTGCCGGCCGACGCGACGCTGCGTACCGGCACCACGTTCAGTGCAGTGGAAGGCATCGTGGACCGTCGTGACGACGGCAACTGGCGCCTGCAGGTCACCGCGCCGCTCACGCCGCCCGCCGTGCAGCACCCGGCGCCGCCGCAGGTGCCCGGCGCGCTGCGCGTGGCGTCGTTCAACCTGGAGAACTTCTTCAATGGCGACGGCAAGGGCGGCGGCTTCCCGACCTTGCGCGGCGCACGCACCGCGAGCGAATTCCAGGCGCAGCTGGCCAAGCTGGTCGCCACCATTCGCCCACTGCGTGCCGATGTCGCCGCGCTGATGGAGCTGGAGAACGACGGCTATGGTCCGGAGTCGGCCATCGCGACGCTGGTCAACGCGCTCAATGACGGCCAGGGCGCGGCCGGCGACTGGCGCTATGTCGACGCGGGCAAAGGCCCGGGGACGAACCCGATTCGTGTCGGCCTGATCTACCGCGCCTCCAAGGTGAAGCCGCTCGGCAAACCGGTGACGCTGGAAGGTGGCCCGTTCGTCGACCATAGCCGCGTGCCGTTGGCCCAGGCCTTCAGCAGCGTGGCCGGTGGGAAGCCGTTCGTCGTGGTGGCCAATCACTTCAAGTCCAAGGGTTGCAGCGAGGCGACCGGTGCCGACGCCGACCAGCGCGACGGCCAGGCCTGCTGGAACGCGACGCGCGTGGAGACCGCGCGCCGCACCGACGAATGGCTGCGCACCGACCCCACTGGCAGCGGCACCCAGCGCGCCGTGCTGCTGGGGGACTTCAACGCCTATGCGCAGGAAGCGCCGCTGCGCGAGCTGTACGCACGCGGTTGGCAGGATGCGTTTGCCGTAGCCGGCGTGCCGCAGCCTTACAGCTACGTCTACAACGGCCAGACCGGGCGCCTGGACCATGCATTGCTGAGCCCGGCCTTCGTGCCGGCCTTGCGCGGCGCGGTGGAGTGGCACATCAACGCCGACGAGCAGGATTCGCTCGGCTACCGCGAACGCAATGTGGAGGGCCCGTGGCGCAGTTCGGACCACGACCCCCTGCTGCTGGGCTTCGATCCTTGAACTAGTGCGCGTGGCCGCGGCGCAGGTTCCATGCGTGCGTGGCGACGAGCAGAAGGCTGCCCGCCACGGTGATGGGCGTTTCCCATCGCGCGTCGGGCCAGCCGAGCGCGCCGGCGGTCAAGGCGGCCAAGCCGAGGGTGGCCAAGGCCCACATCCTCGGTGGCAGGGCGCGGCGCGCGTGCGTACGGCCCAGCGCAAGCAGGCTGAGCGGCACGGCCAGGAGCACGAACACGCCGTGCACCCACTCGGCCCGGCTCCAGGCCCCCAGCACGGGCAGCAACGATGCCAGCAAGGGGAGGGCCAAGCAGTGCAGCAGGCACAGGCCGGACAGCGCGGCAGCAGACAGGTCAGCCCAGGCAGACATGTGGGGGGCGGCAGGCTTCAAGGGAATACTCCCGACAGGAATGTTATAGAGTAACAAGCCTGTCAAGCCCTTCGTGCCGCGGGGTGAAACGGGGGCTCAGCCCTTCGCGGCGAAAGCGATGATCGCGATGGCCACCACGGCCAACGCCAGGCCGGCGCGGTTCCAGCGGCTGGTCGGTTCGCCGAAAGCGAGGATGCCCACCAGCGCGCCCAACGTGACCACGCCGATGTTCATGGTGGCAAACACCACCGCGGGGCTGTCCGGCAATGCCTGGTGTGCGCGCACATAGAACAGGATGTTGGCGAAGTTCAGCACGCCCAGCAGTAGCCCGGCGGAGAGGCTGCGTCCTTCGAAGCGCATGTCGCCGCGCAGCCGGCGCACGCATTGCACGAGCAGCATCAGCGCGAAGGCGATCAGGAAACACAAGGTCAGCGAGCTCAGTGACGAGACGCCCGACAAGGCGATGCGCTTGAGCAGCACGTCGATCAGCGCGAAGCCGGCCCATACCGCGAGCAACCACGGCCAGCCGCGCGCCTGGGTCGCTTCTGTGCCGGGCCGGTGCAGGATGCCGACGATGGCCAGCAGGCCCAATGCCAGGCCCGCGAGTTTGACGGGGTGGGCGCTTTCGCCGAACCACAGGAACGCCGCAGCCAGCGAGAGCAGCAGCGACAGCCGTTGCGCCACATCGCTGCGCACGATGCCGGCCAGGCGCACCGAGCGCGCCAGCACGAGAAAGATCGAGGGCAAGGCAATAGCCAGCAACAGCAATTCGATCCAGGGCGTCTGCGGCGCGCGCAGCGCGGTGAGCGAAGGATCGAGCAGCCACAGCGCCAGCGCGCCGGCCACGGCGTAGTTCCAGGTGATCGCCTGGGCGACATCGATGCGTTGCCGGGGCGCGAGCTTGAGCAGCACGGATACCAGGACGCTGCAGAGCACGCTGAGCAAGAGAAAGGACATGGGCGGGACGATGCGGTGTGCCGGCATGCGTCGGGCAGCCGGGCGGGGCGGTTATTATGAGGGCATGTCCGAAGTCCTCTTCCCCACCGAATCCGGCACCGTGGTGCTGGACGGCCCCGTCGGCCCGCTCGAAGTGGCGCTCGACCTGCCCGAGGGCGATGTCGCACCGTTACCGGTCGTCGCCATCGTCTGCCATCCGCTCTCCACCGAGGGCGGCAGCATGCACAACAAGGTCGTGACGATGTGCGCGCGCGCGCTGCGCGAACTGGGCGTCACGGTGGTGCGCTTCAATTTCCGCGGCGTGGGCGGGTCCGCCGGTACGTTCGACCATGGCCAGGGCGAGCAGGAAGATCTGCGCGCCGTCGCCGCCTGGGTGCGTGCGCAACGGCCGCAGGCGGCGTTGTGGTTGGCCGGCTTCAGCTTTGGCGCCTTCGTGTCGCTGCGCGTGGCGGGCGAGCTGCAGCCGCACGTGCTGGTGTCGATCGCGCCGCCGGTTGATCGCGGCTGGGATTTCGACGGGGTGCAGCCGCCGGCGCAGTGGCTGGTGATCCAGGGCGATGCCGACGAAATCGTCGACGCGCAGGCGGTGTATCGCTGGCTCGACGGACTGTCCGCGCCGCACGAACTGGTGCGCATGCCGGACACGAGCCACTTTTTCCATCGCAAGCTGATCGACCTGCGCGGGGCGATCCAGCACGGCGTGCGGCGCTGGCTGCCGGGCGCGGGCGCGTGAGGCGGGTGGCGGCGACATGACGGCACCGACCCCGTCGCAGCGCTACGCCGAGGGCGTGGCGCGCGGCGACTGGAACGACGACCCCGCCCAGCACGCGGCATTGGCCGAACTGGATCGCATCCACGAGGCCTTGCTGGACAGCGCGCAGGACGGCTGGCTGGACCGCCTCTCCGCGTTCTGGAAGAAGCCCGAGCCGGTCCGTGGCCTGTACTTCTGGGGCGGCGTGGGTCGCGGCAAGACCTTCCTGGTCGACCTGTTCTACGACGGGCTGCCGATCAAGCAGAAGTACCGCACGCACTTCCACCGCTTCATGCGTGGCGTGCACGAGCGCCTGCGCGAGCATGCCGGCCAGAGCGACCCGCTGGCGAAGATCGCCCAGGAGTGGCGCGAGAACCTGCGCGTGCTGGTGCTGGACGAATTCTTCGTGACCGACATCGGCGATGCGATGCTGCTGGCGCGGCTGCTGGAGCGCCTGTTCGCGGAAGGCGTCACCCTGGTGACGACCTCCAATACCGCACCGGAAAACCTCTACGCCAACGGCTTGCAACGCGAGAGCTTCCTGCCGGCGATCGCGTTGCTGCAGAAGTTCTGCGTCGAGCTCTATGCCGAGGGCACCGAGGATTACCGCATGCGCGCGCTGACCCGCTCGCCGGTGTATCGCGCGCCGCTCGATGCGCAATCCGACGCCTGGTTGGCGCAGCGTTGGAGCGAACTGAGCGGTGGCAATGCCGCGCAGGCCGGCAACATCCAGATCGAAGGCCGCAAGATTCCGGTACGCGGGCGTGGCAAGAGCATCGCGTGGTTCGATTTCGCGGCCTTGTGCGAAGGCCCGCGCGGCACGGCCGATTACATCGAGATCGCGCGCGAATTCAACACCGTGCTGGTGGGCGGCATTCCGCATTTCGATCGGATGAACGAAGACGCCGCGCGCCGCTTCGTCAACCTGATCGACGAGTTGTACGACCGCCACGTCAACCTGGTCTGCACTGCCGTCGATGCGCCGCCCTCGCTCTACAGCGGCCAACGGCTGGCCGGCGCGTTCGAACGCACGGCCTCGCGCCTGATCGAGATGCAAAGCGCCGAGTACCTGTCGACGGGCCATCGGGCCTGACCCTCGAAAATAAACGAGGGCTGTCTATCGTCTGATTTCGCTTGCTATTAAATAGCGCGCTATGTAAATTAGCGGCCATGGACAAGCCGCTCCCCTTCGATGCCGCCGAAAGCCTCAAGCTGGACAACCAGCTGTGCTTCGCCCTGTATTCGACGCAGCTGGCGATGAACAAGCTCTACCGCGGCCTGCTCAAGAAGCTTGAACTCACCTATCCGCAGTACCTGGTGATGCTCGTGCTCTGGGAGCAGGACCAGCGCACCGTCTCGGAGATTGGCGAGCGCCTGTTCCTGGATTCGGCCACGCTCACCCCGCTGCTCAAGCGCCTGGAGGCGGCCGGCCTGGTATCGCGCCGCCGCGACACGGCCGACGAGCGCCAGGTGGTGATCGGCCTGACCGACGCCGGCCGCGCGCTGCGCACCCAGGCCGCCGAGGTTCCGCAGCAGATCGGCTGCGCGGTTGCCTGCAGTCTCGACGAGGCCAAGGCGCTGCACGCCCGCCTCAACCAGTTGAGGGAAAACCTCGCCCGCGCGTCGGGCTGATTTTCCCGAATCATGAAGTAGTACACGATTAAATCGTCCACTATCGGCGGCATCGTCCGCCTTCATCCCAGGAGAAGTCCCATGGCATCGCCCACCACCGTCCTCTACACCGCCCACGCTACCGCCACGGGTGGCCGCGAGGGCCGCGCCGTTTCGTCCGACAACGCGCTGGACGTCAAGCTTTCCACCCCGCGCGAACTCGGCGGTGCGGGCGGCGACGGCACCAACCCGGAACAGTTGTTCGCCGCCGGCTACTCGGCCTGCTTCATCGGCGCGATGAAGGCGGTCTCGGCGCGCGAGAAGATCAAGTTGCCGGCCGAGCCGACCATCGAAGGCAGCGTGGGTATCGGCCAGATCCCGGGCGGCTTCGGCCTCGCGGTGGAGCTGAAGATCTCGGTCCCGGGCATGGCGCGCGAGGAGCTGCAGGCGCTGGTCGACGCCGCCCACCAGGTCTGCCCGTACTCCAATGCGACCCGCGGCAACATCGACGTCACCCTGACGCTGGCCTGATCCGCCGGACCCGTCGGCGCGCCGCGTCCGACGGGTTTCCGACAAACGCGTTTTCACCATGGCATCTCCGGAACCGGAGATGCCATGAAGATTGGTCAGCTGGCCCGTGCCGTGGGATGCCACGCACAGAGCATCCGCCATTACGAATCCCTCGGCCTGCTCCCGCCTTCGCAGCGCACCCCCACGGGACACCGCCGCTATGGCCAGGAGGACCTGGCGCGCCTGCTGCAGGTGCGCCGCGCGCGGCGGCTGGGTTTGTCCTTGCTACAGATCCGCGCGCTGCTGGAATCCGAAACCGCCCATGAGGCGTTGCGGGAACCCGACCAGGATTGAGCATGGACGCTGCGCGCCGGCCCCGTGACAATCGCGGGCATGTCGCATCTTCCTCCCCCGCCTGAAAGCCGTTCCTGGCGGCGCGGTGCATGAGCGCCGCCTCCACCGACCTGCTGCTGCTGCCCGGCCTGCTCAACGATGAGGCGTTGTGGGCCGCGCAGATCTACGCCCTCTCACCGACCGTGCGCTGCCACGTGGGCGACCTCACCACCGGCCAGACGCTGGCGGCCGTGGCCGATGCCGTACTCGACGCTGCGCCCCCGCGCTTCGCCCTGGCCGGGTTCTCGCTCGGCGGCTATGTCGCCCAGCAGATCCTGCGCGTGGCGCCGGAGCGCGTGGAACGCCTGGCCTTGCTCGATACGTCCACGCGCGCCGATACACCCGCCCGCAGCGCGCAACGCCAAGCCCTCGCGCGCGGCGCGGCGGTGCCCGGTACCTTCCATGGTTTTGGCGAGAAGCTGATGCGAAGCTACGTCGCGCCGGCGCACCTGCATGACCACGCGCTGCTGGAATACATTCGCGCGATGACCGCGCGGCTGGGCGCGCAGGTCTTTGCGCGCCAGAGCCTGCTCGCCCGGCCGGATGGCAGTGAGGTGCTGCGTGCCTGGCACGGGCCGGCCCTGGTGTTGTGGGGGGCCGAGGACGCCATCACCCCACCCGCGCTGCACCACGAAATGGCCGCGTTGATGCCGCAGGCCGAACGGGTGGAGGTGCCCGAGTGCGGCCACCTTTCCCCGCTGGAGCAGCCGCAGGCGGTGACCGACGCGCTGCGGCGCTGGCTGGCGGGCTAGCCGCTTCTACTGGGTGGCGGCGGCGACCTGCGCGTCGTGGTCGTCGGCCGTCTTGGGCACCAGCAGCTGGAGCGGCTGGCCTCGGTAGCGCAGGTCAAGTTGCTGCTGCACGCCATGCAGCGCGGTGATCTGGTCGCACAGCGCTTGCGCTCGCGCTTCGAGCCGCTTGCCGCGGGCGTCCATGCGCGCGTCGAGGTCCTTTTCCATCGCCTCGGCGCGCCGGTCGATCTCGCTGGCGCGCCCGGTGAACGCCGCCCACAGCACGCTGCGGGTCAAGGTGCCGGCCATGTCCTCGGCGGCCCGCTCGACGTTGGCCTCGAACTTCTCGTCGAACGCGCGCTGGTCCCAGCGGCCCTTGCCGAGCGACTCGTCCACCTGCGCCAGTGCCTGCCGACGCACGCGCTCCACGTCGCGCGCCTTGGCCTTGTCGCCGCTCATGATCTCCACCACGCCGCCCAGCGCATCGAAGGCGATGTTCACGGCCTCGCGGGCGATATCGGCCACCGCCGGCACCAGCTCGCGCGTCATCGCCTCGATGCGCCGCAGCCGCCGCGCGTCCTCGTCGCTGACGACCTGGGTGCGCTGGTCGATGGCGATCGCGCCGTCGTGGATATGCACCTCGCGCGGCAGCCCGGTCTCGCGGGCCAGCCACACGCCGTCGTCGGCCACGCGCAGGTCGTAAGGGGTGGTGAACTCGCACTGCTGCGAAGACAGACGGGGACGGGCCGGTTCGGCGACGGCGATGCCGGTCATGCACAGGGCGAGCAGGGCGATCCATGGCAGGCGCTGACGCTTCATGTCGGCAGTCTCGGGGTAGGTCAGGCCGCAGCTTCCTCCCGGCCCGGCGCGGGCGCATGTGAGGGAAGTCAGCATGACCGCGTTCACCCCACTGCGCCGAGACGTCACCTGGCGCTCACTTCTCACGGCGCACTATGCTGCAAAGCAGCATGCAGGAACAGGCCGATGTTCGACGCCCGCGTACAACAGGTGGAAGAGGCCCTCGACACCCTCGCCGAGGCCGACAAGGCCGCGCTATGGGACTGGGCTTGCCGCGAGATGCTGCATGAGACGCAGGCCGGGATGCACCAGCTGTCCTGCGTGGCCGGCATCGCCGAGTCGGTTGCCGATGCGTGGCGCGCGCCGGTGGACGTGATCGAACCGTCCAATCCCTACATGGATCGCGCCGCCTTCGCCGACCGCCGCCTGCCGGAAGTGCTCGATGCCCTGGATGGCGCGGGCGACGTGGCTACCCGCGCGCAGTTCTGGCGGCTGCGCTATGCCGCGCTGATCGGTGCCACGCTGCAGGGCATGCTCGCCCTGGCGGGCAAGCATCGGCTGGCGGTGAAATCGCCGGGCGAATGAAGCGCCCTCAGCTGCTGTAGCTCATCCGCTGCCACGCGCGGCGCACCAGCCAGCGGGTTTCGTCCCAGGTCAGCGGCGGCGGGTCCACCTGGCGCTGGTAGGCATCGTGCAGCACCTCGTACAGATGCGCCTCGCGTGCCCGCGGATGGCCAAGGTAGATGTCGTAGCCGAGCTTGAGCAGCGCGGCATAGGCGTCGAAGGCGTGCGGGCCGAGGTGGCCCAGCGCATGGCATTGCCGCCAGTACGCCAGCTCGCCTTCGACGTCGATGAAGGCACAGGCGATGGCGCCCGGTTCGAGCGCCCGCGATGAGGTCTGCAGCGTGGTGCGTTGCATGGGCAGGACTCCGTTGCGAGAACCACCCCCCTTGCAATCCACCCTAGCAGCCCGGTCCGTGGGCCGCCAGTGCTGATGCCCGCGTTTGCGCATTCAGTCCCAGTGCGGCGCGATGCCCTGCGGGTTGGCCAGGCGGTGGCCGCGGTCGAGCGTGGCGATCTGCGCCAGGTCGGCCTCGTCGAGCTGCAGCGTGAGCGCGCCGAGGTTGCTTTCCAGGTTCGCGCGGCGGGTCGAGGAGGGAATCACCGAATAGCCCAGCTTCAATGCCCAGGCCAACGCCACCTGGGCTGGCGTGGCGCCGTGGCGCTGCGCGATGGCCAGCAGCACCGGGTCCTTCAGCACCTCGCCATAGGCCAGCGTCATGTACGAGGTGGCGTGGATGCCCTGGCCGCGCAGGTAATCGGCGAGCTTGCGGTTCTGCAGGTAGGGGCTGATCTCGACCTGGTTGGTGGCGATCGCGCCGGCGCCGAGCACCTCGATGGCCTGGCGGGTGAGGTCGATGGTGAAGTTGGAAATGCCGATCTCGCGGGTCAGGCCCTGCGCCTTGGCCTCGGCCAGCGCGCCGAGATACTCGGCCATCGGCACTTCGTCGTTCGGCGAGGGCCAGTGGATCAGCGTGAGGTCGACGCGGTCGGTGCGCAGTTTGCGCAGGCTCTCGCGCAGGCTCGGCACCAGCGCGTCGCGCTTGAACTGGCTGATCCAGATCTTGGTGGTCAGGTAGAGGTCGTCGCGGGCCACGCCGGACTGCGCGATCGCCTGGCCGATCTCGGCCTCGTTGTCGTAGATCTGCGCGGTATCGATGGCGCGGTAGCCGACATCGAGCGCGTCGCGCACCGAGTCGATGACGGTCTGGCCCTTGAGGCGGAAAGTGCCCAGGCCGAGTGCGGGGACGGTCATGGAGAGCTCCTTGCGGGGAAAGGGAGAGGTTAAGGGCGCACGGGCGCGGGTGGCCCGGGCGCGCGCGGGATGCTTTGTTGCGATGGGCTCAATGGGCGGGGGCGACGATGCCCTCGGTGCGCTCGGCGACACCGTCGCGGCGGTCCAGCCGCCCGCTCAGTACTGTCAGGCCGAGCGCGCCGAGCACCACCAGCGCGCCGATCCACGGCGTATGGCGCAGGCCCAGGTGTTCGACCACCAGCCCGCCCACCGAAGCGCCCAGCGCGATGCCCAGGTTGAACGCCGCGATGTTCAGGCCCGAGGCCACATCGGTGGCGCGGGGCGCGAAGCGCTGCGCCTGCTTGACCACGTAGACCTGCAGCCCGGGCACGTTGCCGAAGGCCAGCGCGCCCCAGGCCATCACCGTCACCAGCACCAGCCAGTGATGCTGCACGGTGAAGGCCAGCACCAGCAGCACGAGGGCGAGCAGGGCGAAGACGATCTTCAACGCCGGCACCGGGCCGCGGCGGTCGGCCAGCCGGCCGCCCCACAGGTTGCCGATCGCCACCGACACGCCGTAGAGCAGCAGCACCGCGCTTACCGCATCGGCCGACCATCCGCTGACCTCCTGCAGGATCGGCGCCAGGAAGGTGAAGGCGAGAAAGGTGCCGCCGTACCCCAGCGCGGTCATCGCGTAGACCAGCAGCAAGCGCGGCTGCGCCAACACGCCCAGCTGCTGGCGGAAGGTCGCCGGCTCGCTGTGGTGGACGTCGCGCGGCACGAACAGCAGGCTGCCGAGCAGGGCCACCACGCCCAGGCCGGCCACCGCCAGGAAGGTCGCGCGCCAACCCAGGTGCTGGCCGATGAACGTGCCCAGCGGCACGCCGGTCACCAGCGCCACGGTCAGGCCGGTGAACATGATCGCGATCGCACTGGCAGCCTTCTCCTTGGGCACCACCGAGGTGGCGATGATCGAGCCGATGGAGAAGAACACGCCGTGCGCCAGGCCGGTGAGCACGCGCGCCACGATCAGCGACCCATAGCCCGGCGCCATCCAGGCCACCAGGTTGCCGAGCGTGAACAACACCATCAGGCCCACCAGCAGGGCCTTGCGCGGCACGCGGCCGGTGAGCGCCGTCAGCACCGGCGCGCCGACCGCCACGCCCAGGGCATAGAGGCTGACCAGCAGGCCGGCCGAGGGCAGGCTGACCCCCAGGTCGGTGGCGATGGTGGGGATGAGGCCGACGATCACGAACTCGGTCGTGCCGATGGCGAACGCGCCCAAGGTGAGCGCCAGCAAGGCGAGGGGAATGCCGCGTGACATGGAAGGCCACTCCGTGGGAGGAAAGGCGGGCAGTCTGCGCGCCCGACTCTTGCGCAAAAAGCCGCTGATGGACGAAATACTCTTTCCCTTCGCGCAATAATCGGCTCATGAAGACGACCCTGGACGAGATGCAGGCCTTCCTGGCGGTGATCGACACCGGCTCGATTACGGCGGCCGCCGAGGCGCTCCAGCAGACGGTGTCGGCGGTGAGCCGTGCGCTGGGGCGGCTGGAGGAAAAGCTCGGTGTCACGTTGCTGACCCGCACCACGCGCCGGTTGCGCCTCACCGAGGAGGGCGAGGCGTTCCTGGCGCAGGCGCGGGCGATCGTATCGGCGGTGGAGGCGGCCGAGGAGCAGATGGCCGCGCGGCGCGAACGCCCGGCGGGGCGGTTGCGCGTGGACGCAGCCACCTCGTTCCTGCTGCACGTGATCGTGCCGCGCGTGCCCGGCTATCGGGCGCTCTATCCCGACGTGCAGCTGGAGCTCAACGGCAACGAGCGCAACATCGACCTGGTGGAGCGGCGCACCGACCTGGCCTTCCGCATCGGTCCGCTCGGCGATTCCTCACTGCACGCGCGGCCGGTGGGCCGCAGCCGCCTGCGCGTACTGGCCAGCCCGGACTATCTCGCCCGGCACGGCACGCCGGGGAACGTGGACGCGCTGCTGCGCGAGCACACGCTGATCGGCTTCCGCCAACCGGAGTCGCTGAAGCGTTGGCCGCTGGCCGACGCGGGCGGCGAGCCAGTCACCGTCGAGCCGCATGTCGCCGCCGCCAGTGGCGAGACGCTGCTGCATCTGGCGCGCGCTGGCACCGGCATCACCTGCCTGTCGGATTTCATGACCGCCAGCGATCGCGCGAGCGGCCAGCTGGTGCAGGTGCTGGCCGAGCAGACGCTGGACATGCGCCAGCCGATCAACGCCGTGTACTACCGCAACACGGCGGTGTCGGCGCGCATCACCTCGTTCCTGGATTACCTGGCGCAGTCGCTCGGGGAGACGCCTTTCGAGGCGTGAGCGGCGCGGGGCTCAGCCCGCGTCCTCCGCGCTCGCCTTGTCCAGCTGCGCCAGTTCCTCGGCCGACAACGACAACCGCGCCGCCGCCAGCAGATCCTTGAGCTGCTCCACGGAGGTCGCGCTGGCGATCGGTGCGGCGATGCCCGGCTGGGCGATGAGCCAGGCCAGCGATACCTGCGTGGGCGTGGCCGAATGCTTGGCGGCGATGTCGTCCAGCGTGGCGAGAATGCGCAGGCCGCGCGCGTTGAGGTACTGCTTCACCACCGCTTGCCCGCGCGCGCTGCTCTTGTCCGCGTCCGCCGCGGTGCGGTACTTGCCGGTCAGGAAGCCGCTGGCCAGCGAGTAATAGCTGATCACGCCCAACCCATGCTCGGCCACGACCGGCGCCAGCTCGCGTTCGTAGCCGGCGCGGTCGTAGAGGTTATATTCCGGCTGCAGCGTCTCGTAACGCGGCAGGTGGTACTGCTGCGACACGCCCAGCGCGTCGCGCAGGCGCGCGGCGCTGTAGTTCGACGCGCCGATCGCGCGCACCTTGCCCTGCTCGATCAACCGGCCGAACGCCGCCAGCGTGGCTTCCAGCGGCGTGGACTCGTCGTCCTCGTGCGCCTGGTACAGGTCGATCACATCCGTCTGCAGACGACGCAGCGAATCTTCCACGGCCGCGGCGATGTTCTCCGGCGACAGGCCCGGGCGCTCCTTCCACTTGGCGACCTTGGTGGCGATCAACACCTTGTCGCGCTTGCTGCTGTGCTTGAGCCAGCGGCCGATGATGGTTTCCGATTCGCCGCCGTGGTTGCCCGGCACCCAGGCCGAGTACGCATCGGCGGTATCGATCAGGTTGAAGCCGGCTTCGACGAAGGCATCGAGCAGCGCGAACGAGGCGCGCTCGTCGGCGCTCCAGCCGAACACGTTGCCGCCGAATGCGATCGGCTGGGCCTGCAGGCCGGAGCGGCCGAGGGGACGTGGGGAGATCATGGCAATGGCTCCGCGGGATCTGGCGCCACAGCATAGACGCCCCCGCCCAGCCGGGGTGTGACATGCGCATGCATGCAGTGTTTCGGAAACGCAAAGCGGTGCGGCGGCGTGTCGCGGGCGCGTGCTAGGCTCGGCGCACTTTGCCCTGGGAGGTCAATCGCATGTCTGCTCATAAGTACATGGCCGTCGGTACGCTCGCGCTGTCGCTCGCCTTCGCGCTGCCCGCCGCGCAGGCCTTCAAGCCGGCCGACACCGCCACCCTGCCCGCGCCGGATGCCGGCCTGCAGGCCGCGATCAACGGCAGTTGGCGCGACGCGGCCAACGTCAAGCGGGATGTCTATCGCCATCCCGGCCAGACCTTGGCCTTCTTCGGCATCCGCCCCGACCAGACGGTGATCGAGATCACCCCCGGCAGCGGCTGGTACTCGGAAATCCTGGCGCCGTACCTGCAGGCCAAGGGGCACTACATCGCCGCGGTCGTGGACCCGATGAAGGTCGCCGAAGGCCGTGGCCGTGATTACCAGCAGCGCCAGCGCGATGGCTTGCAGAAGAAGTTCGATGCCGACCCGGCGCATTACGCCAAGGCCAGCATCGTCGGCTACGACCCGACCGCCCCCGTGCTCGGCCCGGCCAACTCGGCCGACCTGGTGGTGACGTTCCGCAACGTGCACAACTGGCGCAGCGCCGGCCAGGCCGAGAACATGTTCAAGGCGTTCCACGCGGTGCTCAAGCCGGGCGGGGTGCTGGGCGTCGTGGAGCATCGCGCCAAGGCCGACGTGCCGGCCGATGACAAGAGCGGCTACGTGGGCCAGCAGCAGGTGATCGCGATGGCCGAAGCGGCGGGCTTCAAGCTCGCCGCCAAGAGCGACCTCAACGCCAATCCGCGCGACACCAAGGATTACCCGGGTGGCGTGTGGACCCTGCCGCCGACCAACCAGCACGATGCCGCCGACGATGCGAAGTACCAGGCCATCGGCGAAAGCGACCGCATGACGCTGCGCTTCGTGAAGGAGTAATCGGCGGCCGACGACGCCGTCCCGGCTCGCCGGGGCGGCCTGCCCGGCAGGGGCTGCACGCCGCGCTGATGCGGCGTGCACGTCATCCTGATGGGCGATGCCCGAGGGTGGGCGCACCCCTCGCGAGTTCGCCCGATGAACGCCTACGCCCCGCCCATTCCGTACCGCCCCGACCTGGAACAGCTGGAGCCGGAAGAGGCCGCGCAGATCGCCGAGCTCGAATCGGTCTTCGTGCGGATGGCGCACACCGTGGCCGAACGCGAGGGCCGCGCGCATCGCGCGGTGCACGCCAAGGGCCACGCGTTGCTCGAAGCCGAGCTCCAGGTCGAGGATGGCCTGCCGCCGGAACTCGCGCAGGGCCTGTTCGCCCGGTCCGGCCAATACCAGGCCATCGTGCGCTTTTCCTCGCCGCCGGCCGAACAGCTGCCCGACAGCGTGTCCACGCCGCGCGCGATCGCGATCAAGGTACTGGGCGTGGAGGGTCCTCGTGCGATGGGCGCCGAAGAGGCGCACACGCAGGACTTCCTCATGGTGAACGGCCCGGCCTTCACCAGCCCGGGCGTGAAGGGTTTCCTGCGCTCGGCCAAGCTGCTCGCGGCGACCACCGAGCGCATGCCGCTCACCAAGCAGGTCATCTCGGCCACGTTGCGCGGGATGGAGCGCGCAGTGGAAGCGGCGGGCGGCGAGAGCGCCAAGCTCAAGGGACTCGGCGGGCAGCCGCAGGTGCATCCGCTGGGCGAAACCTACTTCACCCAAGTGCCGTTCCTGTACGGCCCGTACATCGCCAAGTTCTCGCTGGCGCCGATTTCCCCAAGCCTGCTGGCCCTGCACGATCGCACGCTCGATGGCGATGCCGATGCCCAGCGCGAGGCGATCGCCGCCGTCTTCGATGGCCTGGCCGAACCTGTCGAGTGGGCGCTGCGCGCTCAGCTATGCCGCGATACGACGCGCATGCCCATCGAGGATGCGTCCGTCGAATGGCCGGAGGCCGAGAGCCCGCACATCACCGTTGCGCGCCTGCGCGTGCGCCCGCAGCCAGCCTGGCGGGACGATGCGTCCCTGCGCGAGGACGCGCTGGCGTTCGCGCCGTGGCATGCGCTGGCGGCGCATCGTCCGTTGGGTGCGATCAACCGCGCCCGCCGCGTGGTGATGGCCGCCTCGCGCGCCTTTCGCGCGGACTTCAACCGCTGCCCGATCCACGAACCCATAGCGTGAGCGCAAGGCGCGCTATTTCGGTGTCGCCGTAGGCGGCAGGAAGACGACCGGGTCCAGCGACGCATGGCTCGGCAAGCCTTCCAGGCTTCCGGTGCGCAGGAAGGCGTAAGCCAGTTCGGCCAGCGCCGGTTGCCCACGCAGCCACTGGAAGGTGCCGCCGTGCTGCGCGCGGTGCAGCACGAGTATCCGAGCGCGGGGAAACCACGGCAGCATCGCCAGCGTGTTCTCCATCGGTGTCGAGGCATCCCAGTCGCCCTGCACGAACAGGATGGGCGTGAAGTCCTGCACGGGCTGCCGGAACGCATCGCCGGCATCGGGTGTGGGCCATTCGTCCCGGGTCTGCAGGTACGAGGCGAAGTTCCATTCGCCTATCACCGGCAGCGCCGGATCGTGCCGCAACAGGGCCTTGCGCTCGGCGCTCATGTCCAGGCCGATGTTGACCAGCGGGTTGAGCAGGCTGCGTTCGCCGGCGGCGCGCTCCCTCGCCGCCTCGCGCGCCCATTCGGCGTAGTGCTGGTGGTACACATCGAGCACGAAGCGCGGAAAACCTTCGGCAGGCTGCACCGCGGACAGCAGCGCGGCCTGGTAGTCCTCCACGCCCAGCATGATGGTCTGCCGGCCGCCGCCCTCTGCGTCGATCACCACGCTGACCGGTGCGTTCTGTAACCGGGTGCGCGTGGCGTCGATCGCCGCGAGCAGCCCGCCGGGGGGCATCCAAGGATGCAGCGCAGGATCGCGGTCGGCTTCCCAGGCGATGCGCTGGTAGACGGCGTAGACCTCCGAAGGCATGTCGTAGCCGCGGTCCAGCGGCTCGGTCGAGGACATGACCGCGCGCGCCACCAGCCCCGGATGTGACTTCATCACCGCCAGGCCCCATTGCGAGCCGAAGCTTGCCGCCAGCAGGCTGATCTTCGTGTAGCCCAGCGCATGGGCCAGGTCGGCCACGTCGTCGGCCATGGCGCCGATGGTGTAGCCGGCGAGGTCGGCCTGTGGGTAGGCCGGCGCCGCGCGGCGCGCCATGTCGCGCACCAGGGCGACGTCGTCCGCTACCGTGCCGGGTCGGTCCAGCGGCAGCGCCGGTGTCCGCAGCACCATCATGTCGCCGCGCAGCGTATAGCCACGCTGTTCGATCACCACCAGATCGGCGACCTCCGCATAGCGCTGCCACACCTTGACCCGGCGCCGCGCCGCCGCATCGTGGTCGAGCACGATGTCGAGCATGGTCACGCCCGGCCCACCCGCGAGCAGGAAGATCGGCGGCGCGCCGGTGGGATGCGCCGCCCGGACCCGCGCGAAGCCAACGCCGATCCGCCGGCTCTTCGCGTGCGCACGGTTTTCCGGCACCTGCAGCGTGCCGATTTCATAGGGCATCGCGGAACCATCATCGGCCGTCGCGCTGCCGGCTTCGGTCTGGATCTGCGCAACGGCGGGGAAGGCGACAAACAGCAGCAGCGCGAGGCGAACGAACGGCATGGCCTTCCCTGGTCGGCGAGGTCGCGGACCGGCAGCATAGCCCGCGGGAAGGGCGGCGAAGGGCCGTTGCTACAATCGCGCGCTCTCCACGCAGGTGCCGCATGCTCGTCCTGTTCAACAAGCCGTACGGCGTGCTCACCCAGTTCAGCGACCGTGGCGCGACCGGCCGGCGCACGCTCGCCGCGTTCGGCCTGCCGCCGGACATCTACCCGGCCGGCCGCCTGGACATGGACAGCGAAGGCTTGCTGCTGCTGACGGACGATGGCGCGCTCGCCCATCGCCTGACCGATCCCAAGCACAAGGAAACCAAGACCTACTGGGTGCAGGTCGAGGGCGCGCCGACCGAGGACCAACTGCGCGCGCTGCGCGAAGGCGTGTTGCTCAACGACGGCCCCACGCTGCCGGCGGGCGCCGCGCTCCTGGACCCCGCGCCGTCACTGTGGCCACGCGATCCGCCGGTGCGCTTTCGCAAAACGGTGCCCGACGCCTGGCTGGCGATCACCCTGCGCGAAGGCCGCAACCGGCAGGTACGGCGCATGACCGCCGCCGTCGGCCTGCCGACGCTGCGGCTGGTGCGCGCGCGCATCGGGCGCTGGTCGCTGGAGGGCTTGGCGCCGGGCCAGTGGCGGACGCTCGACGACGCGCCGGCAGCCCCGACAACACCCTCCAGGCGTCGCCAGCCGCGCTGAAGTGTTGCTATTGGTGGAATCCCGGCCGGCGCCCGATTACGCTTGGCCGGATGCGAACCAAGCCCAACGCCCAGCCCAACCAGAGCCTGATCGACGGCATCGCCACCCTGCAGGCCCTGGCCTCTTCGCCCGAGCCGGTGGGCTGCCGCGAGCTCGCCCGCCAGCTCGGCGCCAACCCGACGCGGGTCAACCGGCTGCTCAAGACGCTGGCTTACCTGGGCATCGCCCGCCAGACCGCCGACCGCAAGTACACGCCCGGCCCGGGCATGCACGTGCTGGCCGCGCAAAGCCTGTTCGCCTCCGGGCTGATCCGCCGCGCGATGCCGGTGCTGGAAAGCCTGCGCCGCTTCGGCCACACCGTGGCAATGGGCGTGTTGTGGAACGACAGCGTGAGCTACCTGTTCCATGCGCCGCCGGGGATCGAGGCGGCGCGCGGCCTGGGCCGCATCGGCCTGCTGCCGGCGACCACCAGCGGCATCGGCATCGTGCTGCTCTCCCAGCTGACCGACGAGGACGTGCGCGAGCTTTACCGCGACAAGCCGATCCCGATGTTCCCCGAAGGCATCGAGCAGTTGCTGCGCGCGCTGGCACAGACGCGCGCGCAGGGCTATGCGCGCGTCCATGTCGCCGACGAACGCGACCACCACGTCGTGGCCATCGCGATGGGCGACCCCGTCCACGCCGGCATCGCGATGTCCGGCTGGATTCCGGAGACCGCCACCGCCGAACTGGTGAAGGCGTTGCGCGAAGCCGCCACGGAGATCGGCTGAGGCTTTGCCGCGATGCGGCTTGACCTGTTGCTACAATAGCAATACGTTGCGGCCTTCCTTGGGGAGGCAGTGACGATGGCCAAGCGGGTGGACGAGTGAGCGGGGCCGGGCGCACGAAGTGGGTGCTGCTGGGGCTGCTGTTCTGTTCGACGGTCATCAACTACCTGGACCGCCAGGCGCTCTCGATCCTCGCCACGACGATCCAGGCCGACCTGCGCATGAGCGACATCGAGTACGCGCGCGTCGTGCAGGTGTTCCTGTTCGCCTATGCCGCCGCCTACGTGATGGCCGGCCGCATCACCGACTGGCTGGGCGCGCGGGTGGCGCTGATCCTGTTCGTGGGCTGGTGGTCGCTCGCCAACATCGCCACCGGTTTCGTGCGCACGCCGCTGCAACTCGGCGCGGCCCGGTTCGCGCTGGGCCTCGGCGAGCCGGGCAACTACACGGTCGGCACCAAGGTCGTGTCCGAGCAATTCCCGCCGCGCCAGCGCGGCTTGGCGCTGGGCCTGTACACCGCCGGCGCGATGATCGGCGCGACCATCGCGCCGCCGCTGATCGGCGGCCTCGCGCTCACCTATGGCTGGCGCAGCGCGTTCTGGGTCACCGGCATCGCCGGCCTGCTGTGGATCATCGGCTGGTGGTGGGCCTACCCACGCGAGAAGTCGCAGGCCGCCGGCGATGCAGCGGCCACGGCGCCGCCGCCGTCGATGAAAGGCGTATGGGGCAAGCTCGCGCGCGACCGCGCGGTGTGGGCGCTGGTGGGCTCGCGCATGGTGGCCGACCCGGTTTGGTACTTCTACCTGTTCTGGTTCCCGAAGTACCTGGGCGATGCGCGCGG
This sequence comes from Stenotrophomonas sp. HITSZ_GD, assembly GCF_029543105.1. Classification (GTDB taxonomy): domain Bacteria; phylum Pseudomonadota; class Gammaproteobacteria; order Xanthomonadales; family Xanthomonadaceae; genus Stenotrophomonas_A. The sequence goes on along the minus strand of NZ_JARQXB010000001.1, from coordinate 105,164 downwards.
CATGAGCCTGGCCGCGGTGGCCTCGCTGGCGTGGGTGGTCTACGTCGCCGCCGACATCGGCAGCGTGGGCGGCGGCGTGATCTCCGGCCAGCTCGTGCGCCGGGGCATCACGCCGGTACGCAGCCGCCTGCTGACCATGACCGGCGCGGCGATGCTCGCACCCGTCGGCATCTTTATCACCCTGCACCCGGGCTTGCCGCTGCTGCTGACGCTGGCGTGCGTGGTGACGTTCGCGCACCTGGTCTACCAGATCAACCTCACCACGATGGTGGTGGACATCTTCCCGTCGCGCTACATCGCCTCGGTGGCCGGCCTGATCGGCTGCGGCAGCGCGCTGGGCGGCATGTTGTCGGCGCAGGTGGTGGGCATGCTGGTGGCGGGTGGCTCGTTCGACCGCACCTTCGTGCTGATGGCGTTCCTGCATCCCGTCGCGGTGGGCCTGGCGTGGCTGGCGTTGAAGCTGGCGCGCCGCTCGCCGATGTCGCTGCTGTCGTCCGACGGCAGCGACGGCGGCGATCAGGCCACTGCTTCGGCGTGATCCCAGAAGCGGGCGCCGGGCACGGCGCCCAGGCCGGCCCCGGTGGGCAGGCGGTAATGCCCGTCGCGATAGGCCATATCGGTGTCGAGCATCTGCAGCGAGCGCGAGAAGATCGAGTGCTGCCACTCGTGCCGCCACAGCCCCGGCAACACGCTCGCCACGTGCAGGCTGGCGGCCATGAACAGGCCGCCGCCGATGGTGGCGTGCGGCGCGATCGGCACGCCCTGCGCTTCGGCAAGGCGCGCGATGCGCAGGAACTGGGTGATGCCGGTGTGGCCCATCTCCGGCTGGATGTACGACAGCGAGCCGCCCGCCAGGCGCAGGCGCGCTTCGTACTCCGTGTGCCATTCTTCGCCGGCGGCGATGGGCACGGGGCTTTCCTTGCCCAGGCGGATGAGGCCTTCCACATCTTCCGGCTTGAGCGGCGCCTCGATGAACTTCACCCGGTAGGGTTCGAGTTGGCGCGCCATGTCCAGCGCCTGCGCGAGGTCGAACTTCCAGTGCAGGTCCACCATCAGCTCCGGGCCGGGGCCGAGCACCCGGCGCAATCCGGCGATCTCCTCCACGATGCCTTCGTGGCTCACCACCGCATGGATCTTGAACGCGTCGTGCCCTTCGGCCGCGAATGCCTGCGCCATGTCCAGCTTGGCCTCCAACGTGCTGGCCGGCAGGCCGGACAAGTAGCCGGGAATCGTCTCGCGTTGCCGCGCGCCGAGCAGCGACCACAGCGGCACGCCGCGCGCACGCGCGCGCAGGTCCCATAGCGCGATGTCGAGCGCGGCGATGGTGTCCACGTGGAAACCCCCGAAGCAGCCGCGCACGCGCATCAGGCCGTAGAGGTCGTCCCAGATCTGCTCCACGTCTTCCGGCTCGCGGCCGATCAGTTCCGGCGCGAGCAGGTCATTGATGATCTCGCACACCGCGCGTGGCGCGCAGATGCCATAGGTTTCGCCCCAGCCCGCCGCGCCGTCGGCGGTGGTGACGCGCACCACCACCGAGCGGTCCACGGTCGGGTAGATGGTGCCGTTGCCCTTGCGCACGAGGTAGCCGCGGCTGTTCACGCGCTCGCCCGGCCCCAGCGGCCCGAGGTAGGGCGTGGTGCGGGGAATGGTGAGGATGAAGGTTTCGACCTGGACGACGTGGCTCATCAACGGATCCTCTGTGCCTGCCCCGGCACGCGATCCAGCGGCAGCAGGTCGGCGATGCGGTCGAGCAGGATATCCAGTTCGCGCTGGTCGAAGGCATCGAGCGCCGGACCCGGCGCACGCACCTTGTCGCTGGCGATCAGCCCACGGCGCAGCAGCACGGCCTTGGTGAGCCGCCAGCGGAACACCGCCTGCATGCTGAGCAGCGGCAGCGTGCGCTCGAACAGCTCGCGTGCGCGTGCGTGGTCGCCGGCCGCCCACGCCGCCAGCATCGCCACATGCACCTCGGTGATCTCGCACGCCGGCATGGTGCCCACCGCGCCGCGGCCGAGCTCATCGAGCACGTAGCGCGCGCCGGCACCGCCGAACACCGCGCGCACCTGGCTGCGGCCGGCCTGCTCGGACAGCGCGGTGATGCGATGGCCCGACGGCATCGTCTCTTCCTTGACGTACTCGATGCCCGGCACGCGCGCGGCCAGTGCCACCACCTCGTCCACGCCCAGGCCCACGCCCATCGGCGCCGGCGCGTTCTGCAACATCACCGCCACGCCAGATTCGGCATGCAGCCGTTCGAAGAACGCCGCCATCGCCTCGGCATCGCCGGCGTGGCGATGCGGCGTCAGCACCATTGCCGCCTGCGCGCCGGCCTCGCCGCCGGCACGCGCGAAGGCAATGGCTTCCTCCACCGTCTTGGCGCTGGCGCCGACGATCAGCGGGACGCGGCCGCGGTTCCATTCGCCCAGTCGCGCGGTGAGGTGCAGGCGCTCTTCGGCGGTGAGCATGTCGTACTCGCTCGCCAGCCCGGGAAACACCACGCCGGCCGCACCGGCGCCCAGGATGTACTCGAACACATTGGCCATCCCCGCCTCATCGACGGAGCCGTCGGCGTGGAAGATCGTCGGGAGGATGGGGAAGACGCCTTGCAGTTCGGCCATGGCCGGGTCCTTGCGGTAAGTGTGCCGTTATAAGCAACAAGTTGAAGGGTGGAAACGGGCTCCTCGCGAGCCTGTTTCACTTTCTACGTTGCGCTGCAGCGTGCGCGACCAAAACATATTGCTATATTAGCTACAACACTGCCAAGTCGCAGTGCAGCAGTCATCGACGAATCACGCTGGATCGAAGGGCGGTATCACCGGGTGGAAGAGGGGGGAGGGCGCGCGTCATGCGCCTTCGCCACCCCCGGCGGCGGCGCTTCGGTTCCTACATTGGGGGAGGGCCCAACACATGCGTAGCTTTCGACGTTCCACCCTGTTCACCGCCCTGGGCGCCTGTCTGCTGACGCCCTGCGTGGCACTGGCGCAATCGGCCGAGGCACCGGCCGCGCCGGCCGCCGATTCGCAGGCCACCACGCTCGACGCGGTCACCGTCACCGGCATCCGCGGCAGCCTGGAAGCCTCGCGCGACATCAAGCGCGATTCACCGCAGATCGTCGATGCCATCGTCGCCGACGACATCGGCAAGCTGCCGGACAGCAACGTGGCCGAATCGCTCTCGCGCGTGGCCGGCGTGCAGCTCGAACGCGGCATGGGCGAAGGCAGCGACATCCTCGTGCGCGGCTTCAAGGAAAACGTGCTGCTCTACAACGGCCGCCAGATCGTCGATGCCACCGGCCGCGGCGGCAATGGCCTGGACCAGCTGGCGACTTCCACCTACGGCCTGCTCTCGCTGGTGCCGTCCGAGCTGATCTCGCGCTTGACCGTCACCAAGCTGGCCGGTTCGGACCAGATCGCCGGCGGCCTAGGCGGCATCGTGGATATCCAGACCCGCCAGCCGCTGTATGGCGATGGCGAGCAGAACGTCGTCAGCCTGGCCGGCACCTACGACGAACTGTCCGATTCCTACGGCCAGAACGCCTTCGCGCTGCTGTCCACGCGCAGCGAGGACCGCCGCTTCGGCGCGCTGGTCTCGGCCACCTACAGCAAGCGCGAAGTGGTGCAGCAGGGCCTGGACACCTTCTCCGGCTACTCGCGTTTCAACGATCCGGCCAACCCGGGCCAGGTGCGTTTCGGCAGCACCGACATGCGCGCGCAGAACATCGACGACGACCGCGACAAGCTCGGCGCCAGCCTGGTGCTGCAGTGGCGTCCGGTGGACGGCGTGGAAATTACCTCCGACACGTTCTATTCGCGCCAGGAAGCCAAGCGCGACCGCTACTGGATCGCCTTCAACCCGTCTGCCGGCCTGACCAACGCCGTCTATTCGGACCACGACATCCTGCTGGCCGGCCGCTCCACCGGCACCGTGCTGCTCAACAGTGAAGTGGCCGATATCGACTCGGACATCTTCTCCACCGCGCTGACGGCCAAGTTCCGCGTGGGCGAGCAGCTCGACGGCTCGGTCGAGGCCGACTACGGCAAATCCACCGCGCGCTACGACCAGCACTACATGCGCCTGGCCCCGCGGGCAGGGCTGACCTCGGTCACCGATTTCGACCTGCGCAGCGGCAACTTCGGCAGCTTCAACGTCAGTGGCGTGGACGTCACCGACCCGGCGCAGTGGCGCATGACCATCCTGTTCGACAACGACTGGCGCGCCGAGACCGACACCAAGGCCCTGCGCACCGACTGGAGCTGGGCGTTCAACGACGGCCCACTGCGCTCGCTGGACTTCGGCGCGCGCTTCAACCGCCTGGAAAGCCTGCAGGACCCGCTGCGCGCGGACATCCGCCCGGCCGGCGGCATCCCCGTCTCGCAGATGGGCAACTACATCCGCCTGTACCGCAACTACGACTTCATGCCGGGCGAATTCGCCGGCCTGCCGCGCGAATACCTGGGTGCGTACCGCGGCGCGTTCGGCGGCTGCGACAGCTTCACCGACCTGCCGGCGATCTCGCAGAACACGCAGTGCCTGAACCCTGGCAGCAGTGCGCTGTCCTACGGCTCGACCTTCAGCGTGGACGAGGATTTCCTGGAGGCCTACGCCAAGCTCAACTGGGATACCGAGATCGGCGAGATGGGCCTGACCGGCAACGTCGGCGTGCGCTTCGTGCGGCGCGACCTCGACTCGCGCGGCAACGTGCTCGGTGCCGACAACAGCGTCACGCCGTCCACCTTCCACCGCCGCGACGACGAGGCGCTGCCCTCGGCGGTGGCCAAGCTGCAGCTCACCGATACGCTGGTGCTGCGCGGCGGCGCCGCCAAGGTGGTGGCCTTCCCCAATACCGAAGACCTCAACAACGGCGTCACCTTGAACAACAACGCGGTGTTCGACGCCAACGGCGTGCAGACCTCGCTCGGCACCGGCACCGGCGGCGCGCCGGATCTGGACCCGTTCAAGGCCAACCAGTTCGACCTCTCGCTGGAGTGGTACTACGGCGGCCAGGGCATGCTGTCGGCCGGCCTGTTCTACAAGGACGTGTCCACCTTCATCGTCCAGCAGCAGAACGCCGAGGTCTACAACAACGTCAACTACCTGGTGCTGCGCAAGATCAACGGCGACAAGGCCAAGGTGAAGGGCGTGGAGCTGCTGGCGCAGGTGCCGTTCACCGGCCTGCTGGACGGCTTCGGCGTGGTGACCACCTACACCTACATCGATTCGGAAACCCCGATCACCGACATCACCGGCAATGCGATGACCTTCCCGGGCCTGTCGAAGAACAACGTCAACCTGATCGGCTACTTCGAGCGCGGCCCGTTCGGCGTGCGCGTGGCCTACAACTGGCGCGACAAGTACCTGGTCGGCCTGTCCAGCGCGGCCACCGGCATCTACAACGACACCTACAAGGACCTGTCGGCCACGCTGAGCTACGATTTCAGCGACCGCCTGTCGTTCAAGCTGGAAGGCAACAACCTGCTCGACAGCGAACAGCGCACCTTCGACGGCTACGACGAAGGCCTGCGCACCAACGTGGTGTTCGGCCGGTCCTACAAGGCCAGCCTGACCTACCGGTTCTGACGACTGACGGAGGCCATGGGCGACGATGACCGAAGGCGTGATGCGGCAACAGGTGGTGCTGGTCAGCGGTGCGGCCAGCGGCATCGGCGCGGCGGTGGTACGCCGGCTGCGGGAGGAGGGCGCGCGGGTGGCCGCCCTCGACCGGCAGCCGGTGCCCGATGCCGATGCCAGCGCCCAGGCCGACCTGCGCTCGGCCGAGGCCGTGACGCAGGCGGTGGGGCAGCTGGCATCGGCGCTGGGCCCGATCACCGCGCTGGTGCACTGTGCCGGCGTGTGCCCGGCCGGCGGCACGCTGGACGACGACGACGCGCTCTGGCTGGACACCTACTCGGTGAACGTGCTCGGCGCGCTGCGGCTGATGCGCGCGGTGGTGCCGGGCATGCGCGCACGCGGCAGCGGCGCGGTCGTGCTGGTGTCATCGATCAACGCGCGCTTCGCCACGCCCAGCCTGGCGGCCTACGCCGCCTCCAAGGCCGCGCTGGAAGAACTGGCGCGTACCGCCGCGCTGGAATTCGCGCCCGAGGGCGTGCGCGTCAACGTGATCGCCCCGGCCTCGGTGGATACGCCGATGCTGCAGGCGTCCTTCGCCCGGGCCGACGATCCGGCCGCCGCGCGGGCACGCAACGTGCAGCGCCACCCGCTGGGCCGCCTGGGCACGCCCGAGGACGCCGCGGAACTGGCGCTGTTTCTGGTATCGCCGTGCAGTGGCTGGATCACAGGCGGCATCTTTCCTTTGGATGGCGGGGCGGGAGTAACGCGACGATGACGTGGGACAAGGACGGCGGGGACATCGTCGGCATCAACTGGGGCAGCTCCAACTTCCGTGCTTTCCTGATCGGCGCCGACGGCGCGGTGCGCGATTCGGTGGAACAGCCGCGCGGCATCGCCGGCCTGGAACGCGCGCAGATGCAGGCGATGGTCGCCGAGCTCGCCGCACGCTGGCCACACGCGGCGCGCGCCTACGCCAGCGGCATGATCGGCTCGAACATCGGCTGGAGCGATGCGGGGTATGTGGATTGCCCCACCACGCTGGCGCAGCTGGCCGCGCACCTGCATGCCGTGCGCCTGGGCGATGTGCCGGTGGCGATCGTGCCGGGGCTGGCCTGCCGCCGCGCGGTGGACGACGCACCGGACATCATGCGCGGCGAGGAGACCGAACTGCTCGGCCTGATCGCCAGCGGGCGGGTGCCGGCGAGCGGCCTGGTCGCGCTTCCGGGCACGCACAGCAAATGGGTGCGGCTGCGCGAGGGGGCGGTGGTCGAGTTCATGACGGCGATGTCCGGGGAAATCTTCGACCGGTTGACCGCCGCGGGCCTGCTGGCCTCCGTGGTCGATGGCCCGGCGGTCGAGGGCTCGGCCTTCCACGCCGGCCTGAAGGCGGGGCACGACAGCGGCCTGGGCCTGGGGACCTTGCTGTTCGGGGCACGCGCGCGGGTCATCCGCCAGGACCTGCCCAGGCAGGACGGCGCTTCGTACCTGCGCGGCCTGCTGATCGGCGCCGAACTGGCCGATGTGCGGCGGCTATGGCCCGAAGCGCTCGAAGGCAACGTGCCGCTGGTGGGCGCGGCACCGGTCTGCGCGCTCTATGGCGCCGCGGTGGCGGCGCTGGGCGGGCATGCCGCGCAGATCCACTCGCACGACGCGGTGACCCGCGGCTTTGCCGCGCTGCACGCACACGCGGTGGCCGCGTGAGCACGTTCGACGAGATCCTCGCGCAGGCGCCGCTGGTGGCGATCCTGCGCGGCCTGCACGAAGACGCCATCCCGGTGGTGGAGGCGTTGTACGCGGCCGGCGTGCGCGTGGCCGAGGTGCCGCTCAATTCGCCCGATCCGTTCACCACGCTGGCCGCACTCGTGCGTCATTTCGACGGACGCATGCAGATCGGCGCGGGCACCGTGCTCGAGGTGGAAGAGGTCGAACGACTGGCGGCCCTGGGCTGCGCCTTCTGCGTATCGCCCAACACGGATGTGGCGGTGATCCGCGCGACGGTCGCGCACGGCATGGTGCCGATGCCCGGTTTCTCCACGCCGTCGGAAGCCTTCGCGGCGATTGCCGCCGGCGCGCGGCACCTCAAGGCGTTCCCCGCGCACGGCGCCGCGCCGCGATTGTCGGCCTTGTCCGCGGTATTGCCCAAGGGCGTGCAGCTGGTGGCGGTGGGCGGCGTGGCGGCCGACGATCTGGAGGGCCTGCGGGCGGCGGGCGTGACCGCGGTCGGGGTCGGCTCGGACCTCTACAAGCCGGGCCGCACGGCCGAAGACGTCGGCGCGCGTGCGCGCACCTGGCTCCAGGTGCTGCGCGAACGCCCCGCGCGGGCCGAACGGGTGTGCAACCCGCAGGCGCTGGTGGGCGAGTCGCCCCGGATGCTCGGCGACGAAGTGATCTGGCTGGACCCCACCGCGCCCGCGCTGCTGCGCTGGAATGGCGAGACGTGCACACGCACGCCGCTGTCCGAACCGGTGTGGTCGCTGTCGCCGCACGCCGGCCGCCTGGTCGGCAATGGCGAAACGCATTTGCTGTCCATGACGGAAGAGGGCCGGATCACGCCCGGGCCGGAGCTCGACGTCGGCGCAGGCTGCCGCCTCAACGACATGACCGTAGATGCGCGCGGCGGCCTGTGGGCCGGCTCGATGCACAGGGGCCTGCTCGCGGGCAAGGGTGCGCTGTTCTACACGCCCGATCCGGCGCAGCCGGCACGTCGTGTCGCCGAGGGCCTGGGCGTCGCCAACGGCATGGTGTTCTCGGCCGATGGGCGCACGCTGTTTGTCGTCGATACGCTGGCGCGCACGCTGCTGGCCTATCCGGCCGATATCGCCGCCGGCACGCTCGGCGAACCGAGGGTGGTGACCGATTTCCTCGGCGTGCCCGGCAAGCCCGATGGCTTGGCGATGTCGCGGCAGGGCCGGCTGTGGGTGGCGATGTGGGGCGGGCAGGCGGTGGTGGAATTGGCCGAGAACGGCGCGGTGCTGCGTTCGATCGCCATTCCCGCGCCGCACGTGGGCGCATTGTGCTTTGGACCGGCGGGGCGGCTGTACGTCACCACCGCGCGGGCGCGGCTCGCCCCGGAAGCGCTGGCGGCCTTTCCCGGCTCGGGCGGGCTGTTCGTCGTCACCCCTTGAACGAAGATCGCCGCGACGTGCGCGGCGATCTTCCATCCACGGGAGGCGGCGGTCAGGCGCCGGCTTCGTCGGTCGGATCGACCACGCGGCCACGGTAGTGCTGGCGGGCAGCACGGCGGGCATTCGCGTTGCCCTGCTGCTCCACGCGCTGCGCGGTGCCGTCGATCGCCGCGTTGTCGCGCTGCTTCTTCTTGCGGTAGATCGCATAGGCGATCAGGCCGACACCGGCCGCCGCCGCCGCGATGGTCACCGCCGGGTTGCGGCGGGCCAGGCGCGTGGCCACCTTGCCGCCGGACTTCACCGCGCCGAGCGCCGCGCCGGTCTTGATCCAGTCCATCGCCTGCGGGGCGACGTGGTCGCGCAGGTTGCTACCGGCATGGCGCAGGCCGTCTCCGGCGCTGGAGGCCAGGTCCATGGCGCGTTCCAGCGCCCGGTCGGTGATCACGGTCAGTCTGCTCATGGCGGGGAATTCCTCGGTTCAACGGCGATGGAAGGCCAGTGTCGAGGGCAGGCCGTATAGATGATGTCAGTGCGGCGCTCCGGCCCTATCCGCCCGCTGAACCGGACTCAGGTGCCGCGCGGCTTGGCCCGGTGCGTGGCCGTGGCGCTCCAGGGGTCGTCCGGCCAGGGGTGCTTGGGGTAGCGGCCCTTCATTTCCTTGCGCACTTCCGGGTAGGTGTTGCTCCAGAAGCTGCGCAGGTCCTGGGTCACCTGCAACGGGCGTCCGCCCGGCGAGAGCAGGTGCAGGGTCAGCGGTACGCGGCCATCGGCCACGCGCGGCGTATCGGCCAGGCCGAACAGTTCCTGCAGCTTCACCGCCAGTACCGGCGGTAACGGGGCGTCCTCGTGGTCGAGCGCGTAATCGATCCGCCGCTCCATGCCGGAGGGCACGGTGATGCGCGTGGGCGCGTGGCGGTCGATGAGTTGCCGCTGCGCCCACGGCAGGGGCGATTTCAACGCCTCGCCCAGTTCTTCCTCGGAGAGCGCATCCAGGCGGCGCTTGCCGGCGAACGCCGGTGTGAGCCAGTCGTCCAGCGTGGCGAGCAGCGCCACGTCGCCGTAATCGGGCAATGCCAGCTCCGGCATCCAGTGGTGCAGCGATTGCGCGCGCGCCTGCCATTGGCGCAGGCCCTCCGTCCACGGCAGCGCCGACAGGCCGAGTTCGCCCACGGCCTGGGTGAGCGCGTGGGCGGCCAGCGCCGGGTCCACGCTGCCGGCCGAGCGGCTGTCGAGCACGATGCGGTCAAACCGCGTCTCGCGCAGGGCCACCAGCGCCCGCCGCTCGGCATCCCAGCGCACCACGTCCTCCTGCACGAAGCGCGCGGGGAAGGCGTGGCGCAGCCAGCCTTCGTCGACCGGCGCGGCGCGCAGCAGCAGGGCGTCGCGCGGTTCGAAACGCAATTCGGTGGCCACCAGCCACGGCTCGCCGCGCAGGTCGCTGGGGTCGAACAAGCGCGCGCTGCGTCCGTTGGCCAGCAGGTAACGCAGTGGATCGGTGGGATGGCGTGCGGCAATGCGGTCCGGGAAGGCGTGCGCGAGCAGGTCGCCGAGCGCGTGCGCCTCGATCTCTTCCGGCGGCGTGGCCTCGCAGCGCAGGCGACGGCGCCACTGCTTGGCGGCGGCGTCGATCGCGGCCAGCCCGCCGCGGTTCGCCTCGGCCGGTGGGCGGCCGCGCCTGAAGGCCGCCAGCGCGCGCCAGCGGGCGGCGAGCGCGTCGCCGCCCTGCCGCAGCGGATCGCGCGCCTCCACCAGCGCGGCCAGATCGCAGGCCAGTGCCTGCGCGCGATCGCCTTGCGCTTGCAGCAGCATCGCCGCCAGCCGCGGGTGTGTGCCCAGCGCCAGCATGCGCCGTCCCAGGCCGGTGAGGGTGCCGCCAGCGCCGAGCGCGCCCAGGCGCTGCAACAGTTCGCGTGCCGCGGCCAGCGCGCCGGGCGGTGGCGCATCGACGAAACGCAGCGCATCCGAGCCCCACGCCGCCAGCTCCAGCGCGAGCGAGGCCAGTTCGACCTGGCCGATCTCCGCGCGCCGCTGCGCCTCCAGCCGTTGCGATGGCGGCCACAGCCGGTACGCCCAACCGGCGGCGACGCGCCCGGCACGGCCAGCACGCTGGTCGGCGGAGGCCTGCGAAATCGCGGCGGTCTCCAGCCGCGAGAAGCCGCTGTTCGGATCGTAGGCCGGTTCGCGCGCCAGGCCCGCATCGACCACCACGCGCACGCCCGGCAACGTCACCGACGACTCGGCGACGTTGGTCGCCAGCACCACGCGGCGATGGCCGTCCGGATCGGTCTGCAGCACGCGCGTTTGTTGTTCCACCGGCAGCTCGCCGTGCAGCGGCAGGATCCGCACCGCCGGATCGAGCACGCTCTCCAGCGCCATCTGCACGCGCGAGATCTCGCGCTGGCCGGGCAGGAACACCAGCACGTCGCCCGGGTGCGCCGCCAGGGCGTGCTCCACCGCGCGCCGCGCCTGCGGCTCCAGCGCCTCGTCGCGGCGCGGCGGGAAATGCGCGATCTCGACCGGATACCCGCGCCCTTCGCTGGACAGGCGCGGCGCATCGAGGAAGCGCGACAGCCGCTCGCCGTCCAGCGTCGCCGACATCACCACGATGCGCAGGTCCTCGCGCAGCTGGGATTGCACGTCCAGCGCCAGCGCCAGGCCGAGGTCGCCGGCCAGGTGGCGCTCGTGGAATTCGTCGAACAGGATCGCGCCGACGCCGTCCAGCAGCGGGTCGTCCTGGATCATCCGGGTGAGGATGCCCTCTGTGACGACCTCGATGCGCGTGCGCGCGCTGGTGCGGTTCTCGAAACGGATGCGGTAGCCGACCGTCTCGCCCACCGCCTCGCCGAGCTGGCGCGCCATGAACGTGGCGGCGCTGCGCGCGGCCACGCGGCGCGGCTCCAGCATCACGATGCGGCGGCCGGCCAGCCACGGCGCATCGAGCAGCGCCAGCGGCACCTGCGTGGTCTTGCCGGCGCCGGGCGGGGCCTCCAGTACCAGGCGCGGGTGATGCAGCAGGCTGTCGCGGATCGGCGCCAGCAGCGGGGAGATCGGGAAATCGGGGGTCGCCATCGTGACAAGGATAAGGCCCGCGCCCGCTACAATGCCGCGCTTTCCGATTCCGGCCTGGCCATGCAACTGATCGACATCGGCGCCAACCTCACCCACGAATCGTTCGACCGCGATCGCGACGCGGTACTGCAGCGCGCCCGGCAGGCCGGCGTGGCCGCGATGGTGGTGACCGGCGCCAGCCGCGAGCATTCGCCGCTGGCCCTGGACCTGGCGCGCCAGTACCCGGGCTTCCTTTACGCCACGGCCGGCGTGCATCCGCACCACGCGGTGGAGTACACCGAAGAGTGCGATGCGCAGATGCGCGCGCTGCTGGCGGACGAGCAGGTCGTGGCGGTGGGCGAGTGCGGGCTGGATTATTTCCGCGATTTCTCCCCGCGCCCCGCGCAGCGCCGCGCCTTCGAGCGCCAGCTGCGTATTGCCGCCGACCTGGCCGATGCCGGCAATCCGAAGCCACTGTTTCTGCACCAGCGCGACGCGCATGCCGACTTCCTCGCCGTGATGAAGGAATTCGAGGGGCGCACCGGCGCGGCGGTGGTGCATTGTTTCACCGGCACGCGCGAGGAGATGTTCGATTACCTCGACCGCGACTGGTACATCGGCATCACCGGTTGGCTGTGCGACGAGCGGCGCGGCGCGCACCTGCGCGAGCTGGTCAAGCACATCCCGGCCGAGCGGCTGATGATCGAGACCGACGCGCCCTACCTGCTGCCGCGCACGCTCAAGCCCACGCCGAAGGACCGCCGCAACGAGCCGATGTTCCTGGCGCACATCGTCGAGGAACTGGCGCGCGATCGCGGCGAGGACGTGGACACGAGCGCGGCGGCCACCACGGCCACGGCACGCGCCTTCTTCCGCCTGCCAGGCTGACGCACTCAGGCGGCGACCAGCTCCCAGCCTTCCGCATCGCGCAGCCGCAAGCCGGGCTGGCGGCCGCTGACCGTCAGCCGCAGGCCCTGCGCCCATGGCAGTTGGCGGCGTTCGGGAAACCAGCGGCGGCGTCGTTCGACCACGATGAGCATGCCCAGGTGGTCGCCGAGCGGGGCGAATTCGTCGGATGCCTCGCCCCCCAGCGGACGGGCATCGAAATGGTTGCCCAGGCTGCGGGTGACCGCCGCCACGTCGGCGCTCGGCAAGCCCACCTCGCTCAGGCACTGGATCTCCGCGCCGTTGAAAGGCCCGTCGCGCCGCGCACCTTCGCCCAGTGCGCGGCGTGCGATCAGCTCCAGCACCGCGCCGTCGGGCCCGGCGAAGTACACCGATTCGGATTGCCACGCGCCCTCCAGGCGGAAGCGCGCCTGTCCGAGTGGATCGCGCAGCAGCGGCACGCGCGCGGCCAGCCACTCCGCCGCCGCGGCGAAACGCGGCGGCGGCACGTTGAAGGCCAGGTGCAGGCAGCCCACCGCACCGTTGGCCGGCACCAGGTCGATGGTGCTCCAGCCGGCGCGCACGCGCTGGCCGTCCACCGGCAACTCCAGCACGTCGCGGTAGAACGCGGCGCTGGCCGCCGGATCCAGGCTGGGCAACAGCAGGTGCAGCAGGCGCATGGGGCGCTTCCGGAAAAAAGGAAGCGCCATTGGACGACCTCAACCGAACTTCAGGTCAAGCGTCCTGCGGCGCGGCGTGTGCCAGTTCCCATAGGTGCCGCACCACCGGCGTGTTCGCGCGCGTCACCGGGTGCGTGGCCAGCGCCAGGCGTGCCAGCGGCACGCGGCCTTCGATCTGCAGGTAGCGCACGCCGGGCAGCTGCATCTGCGCGGTCGATGCCGGCACCACCGATACGCCCAGTTCGGCCGCCACCAGGTTCACGATGGAGGACATCTGCGGCGCCTCCTGGGTGATCTGCAGGCTGAAGCCGGATTCGCGGCACACCGAGAGGATTTCGTCGTACAGGCTGCTGCCGAAGCTGCGCGGGAAGAGGATGAACGGCTCGCCGGCCAGCGCCACCAGGGGCGCGCGTGCGCGCTGGGCGAGCGGATGGGCGGCGGGCACGGCGATCAGCATCGGCTCGTCGGGAAAGCGCATCAGGTCCAGGCCGGCCGGCAGCGCGGAGGGCGTGTAGCGGATGAAGGCCGCATCGAGCCGGCCGTTGCGCAGCGCCTCCAGCAGGCCGGCGGTATTGGTTTCCTCCAGCACCAGCTGCACGCGCGGCCATTGCCGGCGGAAATCGCGGATCAACCGCGGCACGCGCGGGTTGAACGCCGCCGAGGCGGTGAAGCCCAAGCGCAGCCGGCCGGCCTCGCCGCGGGCGATCCGGCGCGCGGTGTCGGCGGCGCGCTCCACATCGGCCAGCACGCGCTTCACTTCGACCAGGAAGGCCTCGCCGGCCTCGGTCAACTCGGCACCGGCGTGGGTGCGGCGAAACAGCGGGGTACCGAGTTCGCGCTCCAGCGCCTGGATCTGCTGGCTCAGCGGTGGCTGGCCGATGCCCAACCGCGCCGCCGCGCGGGTGAAGTTGGCTTCCTCGGCCACGGCCAGGAAGTAGCGGAGATGGCGCAGTTCCATCATATGCAAGAAATATGGAGACTGCCTGGATCATATATTGGACAGGGGGTCCGCGGGGGCGAACAATGGCGCTACCCCACACCCACCTCCCGTCGTGACGACCCCCATCCCCGCCGTGGCGCGCCCCGGCGACCCGCCAGCCGCCACCTTGCTGCGCATCCGCATCGCGCTGTTCCTGGCCGGCTTTGCCACCTTCTCGCTGCTCTACAGCGTGCAGCCGCTGTTGCCCGAGTTCGCGCGCACGTTCCAGGTCGGCGCGGCGGCCAGTTCGTTGCCGCTGTCGCTGGCCACCGGTGCGCTGGCCCTCGCCATCTTCTGCGCCGGCGCGGTGTCGGAAAACCTGGGCCGGCGCGGGCTGATGTTCTGCTCCATCGCGCTGGCCGCCGTGCTCAATGCCGTGGCCGCCTGGCTGCCGCACTGGGGCTCGCTGGTGGTGGTGCGCACGCTGTCGGGCCTGGCGCTGGGCGGCGTGCCGGCGGTGGCGATGGTCTACCTGGCCGAGGAAGTGCCAGCCACGCGCCTGGGCGCGGCCACCGGGTTGTACGTGGCCGGCAATGCGTTCGGCGGCATGAGCGGTCGCATCGCGATGAGCGTGCTCACCGACCACTTCGGCTGGCGCGCCGCGCTGAGCGCGTTGAGCGTGGTCGACCTGCTGTGCGCCTTCGGCTTCGTATTGCTGCTGCCGCCCTCGCGGCATTTCGTGCGCCGCCACGGCATCAACCTGCGCTTCCACCTGCGCGCGTGGGGCGGCCACCTGCGCGACCGGCATTTGCCGTGGCTGTTCTCGCTGCCGTTCCTGCTGATGGGCTGCTTCGTGAGCGTCTACAACTACGCCGGCTTCCGCCTCGGCGGGCCGGAATTCGGCTTGAGCCAGAGCCAGATCGGGCTGATCTTCGGCGCCTACGTGTTCGGCATCGTGAGTTCCTCGGTGGCCGGCGCAGCCTCGGACCGCTTCGGCCGCGGCCCGGTGGTGCAGGCGGGCGTGGTGTGCGCCATCGCCGGCGTGCTGCTCACGCTGGCGCACCTGCTGCCGCTGGTGATCCTGGGCGTGGTGCTGCTGACCATCGGGTTCTTCGTCGCGCACTCGGCAGCCAGCGCCTGGGTCGGCCGCCTGGGCGGCGAGCATCGCAGCCATGCCGCCTCGCTCTACCTGCTGGCGTACTACATGGGCGCCAGCGTGATCGGCTCGGTGAGCGGCAGCTTCTGGCAGGTCGGCGGCTGGAACGCGCTGATCGCCTTCTGCCTGGCGCTGCTGCTGGTGGCCTGGTTCGCCGCGCATGTGCTGCGGCGCGGCGCGCGCGACGAACGACCCGCGCAGGTGCCTGCCCGCGCGCAGCCCACGGCCTCGCGAGGCGCCTGAGCATGCGCATCGACCGCCTGGACCATCTCGTGCTCACGGTGGCCGATATCGAGGCCACCTGCGCGTTCTACCGGCGCGTGCTGGGCATGGAAGTGGTCACCTTCGGCGAGGGCCGCAAGGCGCTCGCGTTCGGCTGGCAGAAGATCAACCTGCACGCGGCCGGCCATGAATTCGAACCCAAGGCGCGGCACCCCACGCCGGGGTCGGCCGACCTGTGCCTGGTGACCGGCATGCCGCTGGCGCAGGCGCAGGCGGAGATCGAGGCCTGCGGCGTGCGCATCGAGCAAGGCCCGGTGCCACGTACCGGCGCGCGCGGGCAGATCCTGTCGATCTACTTCCGCGACCCCGACGGCAACCTGATCGAAGTCAGCAACTACGTTTGAGCGGCGCTTGTGCGCGGCGCCCGCCGGCCACATCTGGGGGGCATGAGCCCTCCCGACGCCCTGCGTGCCTTCATCGAGCGCCACGAGCGCCTGTTCGTCCTCACCGGCGCAGGCTGCAGCACGGCCTCGGGCATTCCCGATTACCGCGACGCCGACGGCGGCTGGAAGCGTGCGCAGCCGGTGACCTACCAGGCTTTCATGGGCGAGGCCGCCACGCGCCGCCGCTATTGGGCGCGCAGCCTGGTCGGCTGGCGCCACTTCGGGCAGGCGAAACCGAACGGCACCCACCACGCGCTCGCCGCGCTGGAAGCGCAGGGGCGCCTGGGATTGCTGCTCACCCAGAACGTCGATGGCCTGCACCAGGCCGCCGGCAGCCAGCAGGTGATCGACCTGCACGGCCGCCTCGACCAAGTGCGCTGCATGGGCTGCGAGGCGCGCCTGCCACGCGGCGAGTTCCAGCACGCGCTGGAAGCGGCGAACCCGGATTGGGCCGCGCTGGACGCCGGCCAGGCGCCCGATGGCGACGCCGACCTGGAGCAGGCCTCCTTCGACGACTTCGTCGTGCCTGCCTGCCCGCACTGCGGCGGCGTGCTCAAGCCGGACGTGGTGTTCTTCGGCGAGAACGTGCCGCGCCCACGCGTGGCGCAGGCGCAGGCGGCGCTGGAGCAGGCCGATGCGGTGCTCGTGGTGGGCTCCTCGCTGATGGTCTATTCCGGCTTCCGCTTCGTGCAGGCCGCCGCACGCCAGGGCCTGCCGGTCGCCGCGCTCAACCGCGGCCGCACGCGCGCCGACGCGTTGCTCACGCTCAAGGTCGAACACGATTGCGCGGACGCCCTGCGCTTCCTGCAGCCCGCGACCCGGCACGCGACGCAGTGATCCAGCGGCGCGGTTGATCGCATGCCGGCGTCGGCGTGCAATGGTGCATTGCCCGCCTCCCCCACGGCGGCCTGCATCGGGATATCCACTTGAGCACGCTTTTCTCTCCGCTGGCACTGGGTTCGCTCACGCTCGCCAACCGCATCGTCATCGCGCCCATGTGCCAGTACTCGGCGCAGGATGGGCGCGCCAACGACTGGCACCGCATCCATCTCGGCACGCTCTCGCAATCCGGCGCCGGCCTGCTGATTCTCGAAGCGGCGGCGGTGGAAGCGCGCGGCCGCATCAGCTACGCCGACCTGGGCCTGTATGACGATGCCTGCGAAGCGGCGCTGGCTGACGTACTCGCCTCGGTGCGGCGCTGGTCGCCGATGCCACTGGGCATCCAGCTTGCGCATGCCGGTCGCAAGGCCTCCACGGAAAAGCCCTGGGACGGCGGCGGGCCGATCGCGGCCGACGCGCCGAACGGCTGGCCCATCGTCTCGGCCTCGGCGCAGCCGTTCGATGCGGGCTATTCAACGCCGCAGGCACTGGACGAGGCGGGCATCGACGCCATCGTCGAAGCATTCGCCAACGCCGCGCGCCGCGCCGAGCGCATCGGCCTCGAGCTGATCGAGCTCCACGCCGCGCATGGCTACCTGCTGCACCAGTTCCTCTCGCCGCTGTCCAACCAGCGCACCGACGCCTACGGCGGCACGCTGGAGAACCGCATGCGCCTGACCCTGCGCGTACTCGACGCGGTGCGCGCGGCGGTGTCGCCGGCGGTGGCCGTGGGCGTGCGCATTTCCGCCACCGACTGGGTGGAGGGCGGCTGGGACGTGGCGCAGAGCATCGTGCTTTCCCGCGCGCTGCAGGCACATGGCGCTTCGTATGTGCACGTGTCCAGCGGCGGCCTCGACCCGCGGCAGCAGATCGCGGTCGGCCCGGGCTACCAGGTGCCGATGGCCGAGGCGATTCGCGCCGAAGTGGAGATCCCGGTCATCGCCGTGGGCATGATCACCGAGCCGGCGCAGGCCGAGGCGATCCTGGCCGAAGGCCGTGCCGATGCCATCGCGCTGGCGCGCGGCATCCTCTACGACCCCCGCTGGCCGTGGCACGCCGCCGCCGCACTCGGCGCGCAGCTGGCACCTGCGCCGCAATACCTGCGCTGCGAGCCGCGCCAGGCACGTGGCCTGTTCGCGGCGCGCCCCGCGTAGTCGTCAACCACAAGGACAGGGGGAAAGATGGCGATTGGATTTCTGGGCCTGGGTTCAATGGGAGCCGCCATGGCGGCCAACCTGTTGCGCGGCGGCCACCCGTTGCGCGTATGGAACCGCGATGCCGCCAAGGCCGATGCGCTGGCACGCGCGCATGCGCAGGCCACGCCGGTCGCCCGCGCGGCGCAGGCCGCGCACGGGCAGGTGCTGTTCTCGATGCTGGCCGACGACAACGCGGCACGCCAGGTGTTGATCGAGGGCGGCGTGATCGACGCGCTGCCGGCCGGCAGCGTGCACGTGAACATGGCGACGATCTCCGTGGCGCTGGCGCGCGAACTCACCGTGCTGCATGCCGAGCGCGGCGTGGCCTACCTGGCCGTGCCGGTGCTCGGGCGGCCGGACGTGGCCGCCCGCGGCCAGTTGAACCTGCTTGCCGCCGGCGACGCGCTGGCCCTGGCGCGCGTACAGCCGCTGCTGGACCTGCTCGGCCAGCGCACCTGGACGTTCGGCAGCGAGCCGGCGCAGGCCAACGCGGCCAAGCTGGCCGCCAACCTGTGCATCGCCAGCGCGATCGGCACGATGGCCGAGGGTGCGGCGTTGGTCCGTGGCCACGGCGTGGAGCCGGCGCAGTGGCTGGAATTGCTGTGGAGCACCTTGTTTGCCGCACCCGTCTACCAGGGCTACGGCCGCCTGATGGCCGAGCGGCGCTACCAACCGGCCGGGTTCACCAGCGTGCTCGGCCGCAAGGACGTGGACCTGGCGATACAGGCCGCGCAGGCGCAGCGCGTGCCCGTGCCCTTGGCCGAAGTGCTGCGCGCCGAACTGGACGACGCCATCGCCGGCGGCCAGGGCGATTGCGACTGGGCGGTGCTGGCGGAGGTTGCCGCGCGCCGCGCTGGCCAGGGCTGAGCCGCCGGCGCACGGTTGCGCCTGCAAGTGTCGCGGCGCGCTGAGCGCGCTGGCTATGATCGGCCGATGCGCCACGACTACATCCTCACCCTGTCCTGCCCGGACCGCACCGGCATCGTCTACCGCGTGACCGGCCTGCTGTTCGAGCTGGGCTGCAACATCCGCGATGCGCAGCAGTTCGGCGACGAGGACAGCGGGCGCTTCTTCCTGCGCGTGCACTTCGACAGCGATGCGGCGCTGGCGCAGGACCGCCTGCACGCGGCGATCGGCGTGCTCGCCACCGATTTCTCGATGGATTGGCAGCTGCACGATGCGCGCCGGCGCGCGCGCCTGCTGGTGCTGGTGAGCCGCCAGGGCCATTGCCTCAACGACCTGCTGTTCCGCGCGCACAGCCGGCAGCTGCCGGTGGACATCGCCGCGGTCGCCTCCAACCACGAAGACTTCGCGCCACTGGCCGCGTCCTACGGGGTGCCGTTCCACCACCTGCCGGTCAACGCGGGCAACCGCGCCGCGCAGGAAACGCAGCTGCAGGCGCTGGCCGCCGCCGAGCGCGTGGACCTGGTGGTGCTGGCGCGCTACATGCAGATCCTCTCGCCTGCCCTGTGCCTGGCCTGGGCGGGCCGCGCGATCAACATCCACCACAGCTTCCTGCCCAGCTTCAAGGGCGCGCAGCCGTATCACCAGGCGCACGCACGCGGGGTCAAGATCATCGGCGCCACTGCCCACTACGTGACGCCGGACCTGGACGAAGGCCCGATCATCGAGCAGGACGTCGCGCGCGTGGACCACGCGATGCGCCCGCCCGAACTGGTCCGGCTGGGCAGCGATGTCGAATCGTTGGTACTGGCGCGCGCGGTGCGTCGCCATGTCGAGCATCGCATCGTGCTCAACGGGCACCGCACGGTGGTGTTCCGCTGATCAGTCGATGCGGATGCCGGCTCGCGCCAGCGCGGTGCGCGTGGCCGTGTCGTTGCCCGCATCCACGGGGCGGGTGAGATCCCACAGGAAGCGCACGCGCAGGCCGGCGGCCGCCGCGTCCTGCGCGCTCCACAGCACGCAGTAGTCGCGTGCCAGGCCGCAGACGTGCACTTCGGCCACGCCGCGCTCGCGCAGCCAGCCGGCCAGGCCGGTCGCGGGGCGCTCGCCGCCCGGGCCGTGGTTCTCGCGGAACGCGCTGTAGGAATCCACCGCCGCGCGCGTGCCCTTGCGCAGGATCAGGTCGGCGCGGCTCCAGTCCACGCCCGGGTGAAGCGCCGCGCCGGGCGTGCCTTGCACGCAGTGGTCCGGCCACAGCGTCTGCGGGTGGCCGTGCAGCGATATCTGCTCGAACGCCGCGCGTCCCGGATACTGGCTGGCGAACGAGACATGCGTGGGGGGATGCCAGTCCTGCGTGGCCACCACGGTGGCATAGCGGCGCGCCTGCAGCAGGGCGGCAATCGGCGCGACGATCGCCTCGCCTTCCGCGCACGGCAACGCGCCACCGGGCATGAAGTCGGGCTGCAGGTCGATCACGAGCAGGGCGGTATCGGCGGGGAAGTGGGACATGAGGTTCACGGGGCAGGCACGTGGCAAGCCTACCCCGCTTGGCGCCACGGCAGGGGCATCGCGCGGCGCACGCGTCCATCCGCCGCAGGGGCGGCGCCCTCTTCGTCAGCCTCCCGGGGGCGGCTCGTCACGCTGCAATTCCTCGTCGCGGCAGGGCGAGGCAATGCTGCGGCCGCGTCCGTCGCGTTCGCGCGCCTTGGCCGCGAGCTGCTCGTAGCGATGGCGGATGCGCTCCAGCTGCTTCTCGTCCAGTTCCTCCATATTCAACAGGAGGTTGTCCGCGGCATGCGTGGCGCGGATCAATTCGTCCAGCTTCAGGTGCAGCGCCGCGGTATCGGCGTTTTGCGTGTGCTGGATCAGGAACACCATCAGGAAAGTGATGATCGTGGTGCCGGTATTGATCACCAGCTGCCAGGTGTCGTTGAAACCGAAGACAGGCCCGCTGATGCCCCAGACGACCACGATGCCCAGCGCCCCGGCGAACACCCAGGGCGAGCCTGCTGCGGTAGACGCCTTCTTGGCGAGCGAATTGAAAAGTTTGCGAATGCTCATGGCGATTTCACGTAGGCCGGCGACGCGCGGCCACTTCAATGTGGCCGCTGGCGGATCGAAACGGTGTCAACGCTGCCGCCCGGACATTCAGCCGGGAGGCGGCGTTTCGTAGTCGTCCGGATGAGCGTGGTCGCGGTCGCGCGGCTCGTCGGGCATGTCGTGGTCTTTCCAGCGCGCGGTGTCGGTGCGGTGCTGGTCGGGGGTGTGCGCCTTTTCCTGGTCGCTGGCCGGGCCTTCGGGTTTGCGGTCCGTGTTCATGGCCGTGCTCGCTGGGGAATGAGCATGCAGCATGGCCGCCGGCGCGCTAGCGGCGCGTGCAGCGGGGGTGAGGGAGGTGTCTGCCTGCGGCTAGGCGCTCGGGCGCTGTGCCCGATTGCGCTGGCGCTGGCGGATGTATTGCACGCGCCGCAACCGCAGCGCCGACCAGTCCGCGTCGATCGCCACCATTCGCACCGGCTCCAGGCCGAGCTGGCCCGCGCGGTCCCAGCCGCTGTCGCGGTTGAACTCACCGCGATACCGGCGCGAGGTCTGCTTCGGATACGCGATCCACAACACCGCATCGCCCGGGCAGTGGTCGGCCAGGGCTTGCAGGCGCTCATCGAGTTCGGCCTGGGTGATGGCAAACGCCAGGCCGAAACCCGCCTGGCCCTGCGCGCGTTCGCGCGGGGCCGGCGCGGGCCAGGGCGAGAACAGGTCGCGCACGTCGTCCGGCACGCCGAGCCACAGCGCCGGCGTGCCGGCGCGCAGGTTGAGCTTGCGCAACAGCGGGGCCAGCAAGGCCTGGCCGTCGTCCGGATCGGGCGCGGCCGGGCTCATCCGTCCAGCAGGGCGCGGTCGCGCACCGCCCCCTTGTCGGCGCTGGTGGCCAGCAGCGCATAGGCCTTCAGCGCCGTGGTGACCTTGCGCGCGCGCGGCGCGGCGGGCTTCCAGCCTTGCGCGTCCTGCTCCAGGCGGCGCGCGGCCAGCGTGGCGTCGTCCACGAGCAGGTTGATGGTGCGGTTCGGGATGTCGATGAGGATGCGGTCGCCGTCGCGCACCAGCCCGATCGCGCCGCCGGCGGCCGCCTCCGGCGAGGCGTGGCCGATCGACAGGCCCGAGGTGCCGCCGGAAAAGCGCCCGTCGGTGAGCAGGGCGCATTGCTTGCCCAGGCCTTTCGACTTCAGGTAGCTGGTGGGGTAGAGCATTTCCTGCATGCCCGGGCCACCCTTCGGGCCTTCGTAGCGGATGACCACCACGTCGCCGGCCACCACCTCGTCGGCGAGGATGCCCTTCACCGCGGCGTCCTGGCTCTCGTAGACGCGCGCGCTGCCCTCGAACACATGGATGGATTCGTCCACGCCGGCGGTCTTCACCACGCAGCCATCGACGGCGAGGTTGCCGTACAGCACGGCCAGCCCGCCCTCCTGCGAGTAAGCGTGGGGAACATCGCGGATGCAGCCTTCGCTGCGATCCAGGTCCAGCGACGGCCAGCGCGTGGCCTGGCTGAAGGCCGCCTGGGTGGGAATGCCCGCCGGCCCGGCGCGGTAGAAGGTGTGCAGCGCTTCGTCGTCGCGGTCGGACACGCTCCACTGCGCGATGGCCTCGCCCAGGCGCTTGGCGTGCACGGTGGAGACATCGGTATGCAGCAGGCCGCCGCGCGCCAGCTCGGCCAGGATCGCCATGATGCCGCCGGCGCGGTGCACGTCCTCGATGTGGTACTTCTGCACGTTCGGCGCGACCTTGCACAGCTGTGGCACGCGCCGCGAAAGGCGGTCGATGTCGCGCAGCGTGAACGGCACCTCGGCCTCCTGCGCGGCGGCGAGCAGGTGCAGGATGGTGTTGGTCGAGCCGCCCATCGCGATATCCAGCGTCATCGCGTTTTCGAACGCCTCGAACGTGGCGATGCCACGCGGCAGTGCGCCTTCGTCTTCGTCGCCATACCAGCGGTGGCACAGTTCCACCGCCAGGCGGCCGGCGCGCTTGAACAGCTGCTCGCGGTCGGCATGCGTGGCCAGTGTGGTGCCGTTGCCCGGCAGCGACAGGCCCAGCGCTTCGGTGAGGCAGTTCATCGAGTTGGCGGTGAACATGCCCGAGCACGAACCGCAGGTCGGGCATGCGCTGCGCTCGTACTCGGCGACCTTCTCGTCCGACGCGCTGGCGTCGGCGGCGATCACCATCGCATCGACCAGGTCCAGCCCGTGCGGCGCCAGCTTGGTCTTGCCGGCTTCCATCGGGCCGCCGGAAACGAACACGGTGGGAATGTTCAGGCGCAGCGCGGCCATCAGCATGCCCGGGGTGATCTTGTCGCAGTTGGAGATGCACACCAGCGCGTCGGCGCAGTGGGCATTGACCATGTACTCGACCGCGTCGGCGATGATCTCGCGGCTGGGCAGCGAATACAGCATGCCGTCGTGGCCCATCGCGATGCCGTCGTCCACGGCGATGGTGTTGAATTCCTTGGCCACGCCGCCGACCTGCTCGATCTCGCGGGCCACGAGCTGGCCGAGATCCTTGAGGTGGACGTGGCCGGGCACGAACTGGGTGAACGAATTGGCGATGGCGACGATCGGCTTGTGGAAGTCGTCGTCCTTCATGCCGGTGGCGCGCCACAGCGCGCGGGCGCCGGCCATGTTGCGGCCGGCGGTGGAAGTGCGGGAGCGATATTCGGGCATGCGGGCGGGGAAGGCTGGCGTGGTGCGGAATGCCATTCCCTTATACGGGATTCGCTTGGTTGCCACTGAAACCGTGGGCACGGGCGAGATGGCGGCAAGCGGTAGAATTCCCGCATGCGCGACTGCCTCTCCTGCCGCGATGGCTGCGGCGCCTGCTGCATCGCGCCGTCCATCACGTCCGCCCTGCCCGGGATGCCGCACGGCAAGCCGGCCGGCGTGCCGTGCGCACAGCTGGATGCGGACATGCGCTGCCGGGTATTCGGCCGGCCCGAGCGCCCGGGCTTCTGCGGCAGCCTGCGCCCGGCCGCGGACATGTGCGGCGGTTCGCGCGCGGAGGCGATGTCGCTGCTGGCGGCGCTGGAGCGCGCCACGCGGCCCTGAACGCGGGGCCCGCGCCGGCGTCATCCGGCCAGGTACTTGTCCTTCAGGCGCACGTAGTGATCGGCCGAGTAGCGCAGGCTCTCGATCTCCTTGTCGCTGAGCTTGCGCGCGAACCGCGCCGGATTGCCCAGCCACAGTTCCGCCTCGCCGACCTGCTTGCCCGGCCCGACCACCGCGCCCGCGCCGACGAAACCGTACTGGCCGACGCTGGCGCCATCGAGGATGCACGCGCCCATGCCGATCAGGCTGTAATCGCCGATGGTGCAGGCGTGGATGATGGTGCCGTGTCCGACGGTGACGCCTTCGCCGATCAGCGTCGGGTAGCCGCCCTTGTTGAACGGGCTGTGGTGGCTGACGTGGATGATGGTGCCGTCCTGGATGTTGCTGCGCGCGCCGATGCGCACGTAGTTCACGTCGCCACGGATCACCGTGCCCGGCCAGATCGAGACATCGTCGCCCAGCACCACGTCGCCGATCACCGTGCTGGCGGGATCGACGTAGACGCGCTCGCCGAGCACCGGCAGCTTGCCCTCGAAGGAGCGCAGCGGCGTGCCGCTCATGCCGCGCTCGCGCGCCGCGCGCGCTCCAGGTGCACCAGCAGCAGCGAGATCGCCGCCGGCGTCATGCCGGGGATGCGCTGCGCCTGGCCGATCGTCGCCGGGCGCACGCGCGCCAGCTTCTGCGTCACCTCGGCCGAGAGCCCGCGCACGCCGGCGTAATCGAAGTCTTCCGGAATGGCGGTGTTCTCGTGCCGCTGCTGGCGCTCGATCTCGCTGCGCTGGCGGTCGAGGTATCCGGCGTACTTCACGCCGATCTCCACCTGCTCGGCCACCTGCGCGTCGTCCACGCCCGGGCCCAGCGAGGGCACGCGCATCAGCGTGGCGTAGTCCAGCTCGGGCCGCTTGATCAGGTCCAGCACGTTGGTTTCGCGGCTCACCGCCACGCCCAACGCCTGCTCGACCTCGCGGCCCAGCGCATTGCCCGGCGTCGCCCACAGCGCCTGCAGGCGCTGGCGCTCGCGTTCCACCGCTTCCTGCTTGGCGCCGAAGCGCGCCCAGCGCGCCTCGCCGACCAGCCCGAGCTCGCGGCCCACCGGCGTGAGGCGCACATCGGCGTTGTCCTCGCGCAGTTGCAGGCGGTATTCGGCGCGGCTGGTGAACATGCGGTACGGCTCGGTGGTGCCGTGGGTGATGAGATCGTCGACCAGCACGCCGAGGTAGGCCTCATCGCGTCGCGGCGTCCATGCCGGCAGCTGGCGCACGCGACGCGCGGCATTGACGCCGGCCAGCAGGCCCTGGGCCGCCGCTTCCTCGTAGCCGGTGGTGCCGTTGATCTGGCCGGCGAAGAACAGGCCTTCGACCAGCTTGGTCTCCAGCGAGGGCTTCAGCCCGCGCGGGTCGAAGAAGTCATATTCGATGGCGTAGCCGGGCCGGGTGATGTGCGCGTGCGCGAAGCCGCGGATCGAGCGCACCAGCGCCAGCTGCACGTCGAACGGCAACGAGGTGGAAATGCCGTTGGGATAGATCTCCGCGACCTCCAGCCCTTCCGGCTCCACGAAGATCTGGTGGCTGTCCTTCTCGGCGAAGCGCACCACCTTGTCTTCGATGGAGGGGCAGTAGCGCGGGCCGATGCCCTCGATCTGCCCGCTGTACAGCGGCGAGCGGTGCAGCGCGCCGCGGATGATCTCGTGCGTCTGCTCGGTGGTGTGGGTGATCCAGCAGCTCACCTGGCGCGGATGTTCGTCCACCGTGCCGAGGAAGGACATCACCGGGCGCGGGTCGTCGCCGGGCTGTTCCTCCATCGCCGCGTAATCCAGCGTGCGGCCGTCGATGCGCGGCGGGGTGCCGGTCTTCAGCCGGTCCACGCCGAACGGCCGTTCGCGCAGGCGCGCGGCCAGCGTGGTCGCGGGCGGGTCGCCCATGCGGCCGGCCGCGTACTGGGTCGGGCCGACGTGGATCTTGCCCGCCAGGAAGGTGCCGGCGGTCAGCACCACCGCTTCGGCGTCGAAGCGCAGGCCGGTCTGGGTAATCACGCCGCGCACGGTGTCGCCCTCGATGACGAGGTCGTCCACCGCGGCCTGGAAGACGGTCAGCTGGTCCTGCGCCTCGACGATGCGGCGGATCGCGCTGCGGTACAGCGCGCGGTCGGCCTGGCAGCGCGTGGCGCGCACGGCCGGTCCCTTGGAGGCGTTGAGCGTGCGCCACTGAATGCCGGCCAGGTCGGCGGCGTGCGCCATCGCCCCGCCGAGGGCGTCGATCTCCTTGACCAGGTGGCCCTTGCCGATGCCGCCGATGGCCGGGTTGCAGCTCATCGCGCCCACGGTCTCGATGTTGTGGGTCAGCAGCAGGGTGCGCGCGCCGGTGCGGGCCGAGGCCAGCGCGGCTTCGGTGCCGGCGTGGCCGCCGCCGATCACGATCACGTCGTAGCGGTAGAAGGAGTCAGTCATCGCGGTGGGCCCCCTGGGGGCCGGCAGTATGGACGCGCCGAGGGTGGGGGCGCGTCGGGAAGAGGGCCGATTCTGTCGGCGAGGTCACATTTTACGAAAGCCGCCCTCAAGTTGGCACGCTTCCTGCGGATAACCCGATAGCACCCAATCGTGGCAATGCGACACAGGGGCGTAGGGCTGGAATTGGAACAGGGGCCAGCCAGGCGCACATTGGGGAAGCGCGGGGCCGGTAGTCGGGGGACTGCCGGCCCTTTTTTTGTCTCGCGTATCGCCTGAAAGCCGCACCGGCACAGGCACGCGCCCTTCCGAGCACCAAAAAACGAAGCCCCGGCGGGGGCCAGGGCTTCGCTGTGTTTGGCGCCGACGTCCGACAGGGCCGGAACAGGGGGGATCCAGATTTCCCTGTCGGACATCGACATTGAAACGGGCAGGTGCCGAAGGCTGGGTCAGAAAACGACGCGTTAGGTCACCCGTGGCCGTAGCTTGGGGCCTGCGCGAACGCTGCGCAAGCCCCCGGTCAGTGCAATTGTGCCGTTCGTCGCATTGAACCGATGAGGCCCTGAATCCCTCAGGGTTCAACCTGCTGCACATGCGGTGCGGTCTGCTTCGGCTGCGCCTGGCGGATGGACGGACGCGGCGCGCTCGGGCGCGGACCCGATGGACGCGGCGGCGGCATATCCGGGCGCGGCGGCCGATCCGGGCGGCCATCCGGTGGACGGGTCGGCGGCCGACCGTGGTTCGGCGGACGGCCATCGGGCGGACGGTGATCCGGCGGGCGGCCATCCGGCGGCCGGTGGCCCGGGCGCGGCGGCGGCCGGACGGGGCGGTAGTAACCGCCACCCCCGTAGTAGCCGCCACCGTAGTAATAGGGATAGCCGTAGCCGTACACACCCACACCGGTGCCGTAGTACGGATAGCCGTAGTTGTAGTAGCCCGCCGGATAGCGGTACTGGACGCTGGGCGTGCCCCGGTAGTAACCAGCGTTGCCGCCGGTGTAATCGTAAGTGGCACAGCCGGCCAGACCCGCCAGCGCCACGGCGGCGAACAACAGGCGGAGTTTCATCTTCGTTCTCGTCATAGGTGTACGAGACTACTCTCCTTGGGGCGGATTGAATCCGTCCTTAATTCCAACCGCCGCGGGCGTCGCGCGACGGCTGCCGTTGCGCTTTGTCGCAGCGGCGCAACGATGCGGTGCGATCGCCGTTCGGGGTGGATCAGTTAACCTTGCGGCATGAGCGCTCACCGCCTGGTCGATTACAACGCTGTTCTCCATGCTGCGGTCCGCATCGCCCCTTTCGCCGAGGTCACGCCGGTCCTGCGCTCGCGCACGCTGGATGCGCTGGCCGGCGCGCAGCTTTACTTCAAGGCCGAACACCTGCAGCGCGGCGGAGCCTTCAAGTTCCGCGGCGCCTGCAACGCGGTGTGGGCGCTGGAAGACGCCGCGGCCGCGCGCGGCGTGGTGACGCATTCCTCCGGCAACCATGGCGCGGCGTTGGCGCTGGCCGCGCGTACCCGCGGCATCGCCTGCCACGTGGTGGTGCCCGAAGGCGCGGTGGCGGCCAAGCTGGCCAACATCGCCCGCCACGGCGCCACGCTCTGGCGCTGCGCGCCGACCACCGCCGCGCGCGAGGCCATGTGCGCCGAAGTGCAGGCCTCGACCGGCGCCACGTTGGTGCATCCCTATACCGATGCGGCCGTGATCGCCGGCCAGGGCACCGCCACGCTGGAACTGCTGCGTAGCGCCGGGCCCCTGGACATGCTGGTGGTACCGGTCGGTGGTGGCGGGCTGGCCTCGGGTACGGCGCTGGCCTTGGCCGGCCAGGCGCCAGACTGCGCGCTGGTGCTGGCCGAACCGGCCGGCGCGGCCGACGCGGCGCGCTCGCTGGCCGCGGGGCGGCGCGATGTCGATTTCGTGCCGGATACGATCTGCGACGGCCTGCGCGCCGGCATCGGCGTGCCGAATTTCGAGCTGTTGCGGCAGGCCGGCGCCGAGGTCGTCACCGTGGCGGACCGCGAGGTCGTGGCGGCCATGCGCCTGGCCTGGGAGATCCTCAAGCAGGTGATCGAGCCGTCTTCGGCCACGGTGCTGGCGGCGGTCCTGCAGCAGCCGGCACGGTTTGCCGGCCGCCGCGTGGGCTTGGTGATCTCCGGCGGCAACGTGGACCTGGAGGCCCTGCCGTGGCGGTGAAGCGGCACGGGCTCGGCGGCTGGGGCTGGACGTGGCGCCTGCTGTGCGTGGTGCTGACGTGGCTGCTCGGGGTATCGGCCTGGATCATCTGGGTGGGCGACCGCGACCAGGCGGCACCGGCGGACGTGATCATCGTGCTGGGTGCGGCCGCCTACGACGCCAAGCCCTCGCCGGTATTCGAAGAGCGCATCCGCCACGGGCTGTCGCTGTACCGCGCCGGCTATGCGCCCAAGCTGATCTTCACCGGCGGTTTCGGCGGCACGGGCGCGCGCTTTTCCGAATCGCAGGTGGCACGGCGCTATGCGCTGCGCCACGGCGTGCCGGAGAAGGACATGTTGATCGAGACCGTCTCGCGCACCACCCGGCAGAACCTGGTGGAGGCGCGCACGTTGATGCAGCGCGAGGGCATGCATACCGCCATTATCGTCAGCGACCCGCTGCACATGGCGCGCGCCCTGCGGCTGTGCCGGGAACTGGGGATCGATGCACTGGCCTCCTCCACGCCGAGCACGCGGTTCCGCAGCTTCCATACGCGGTGGCGGTTCCTGTTGCAGGAACTGTATTTCTTCCATCGCGACCTGTTCCTGAGCGCGGCCTAGCGGCGTGCCTGCCGGCCGTATCATGGCCGCCCCACCTACCGGATTGGACCATGAGCCAGCAGGCCGCCCTCGAACTCGTGCAGCGCTATTACGACGCCTTCAACCGCGGCGACTGGAACGGGATGCTCGACTGCCTGACCGATGAGGTGGCGCACGATCTCAACCAGGGCGCGCGCGAGACGGGGCGCGCCGCGTTCGCGGCGTTTCTCGCCCGGATGGAAGCCAGCTACCACGAGCAGCTGCGCGATGTGGTGCTGATGGCGTCCGCCGATGGCGCACGCGCGGCGGCCGAGTATGTCGTGCATGGCCAGTACCACCATGACGACGAGGGATTGCCGAAGGCCCACGGCCAGCGCTACGTACTGCCGGGTGGCGCGTTCTTCGAGATCGCGCATGGCCGGATCGCGCGGGTGAGCAACTACTACAACCTGCAGGACTGGATCGCGCAGGTGAGTGGCTGAGTCCGGCGGGCCCGCGGGCGCACGGTGTGCGTTCGGCGCCCCGCCGCGAACGCGCCGCCCTCAGATCAGGATGACCGCCACCACCACCGCCGCGAAGATGCCCCACTTCAGCGCCTGGTACAGCGGGTTGTTGCGTTCCTTCAGTGCCTTGGCCTTCAGGCGCAGGACGTAGAAGTAGCGGAACAGGCGGTTGATGCCGCCGGTCTTGTCGCCGTCCTGGTTGGGCGAGGCACCCGCCGCCAGCAGCGTCTTGCCGACCATCCGGTTCACCGCCTGCGCCCAGCGCCAGCGCATCGGCCGCTCGATGTCGCAGAACAGGATGATGCGGTCCTGGTCGGTATCGTTGCGGGCGTGGTGGATGTAGGTCTCGTCGAACATCGTCCACTCGCCATCGCGCCAGCTGTGGCGCTGGCCATCGACCTCGATGAAGCAACGGTCGTCGTTCGGCGTGGCCAGGCCCAGGTGCAGGCGCATGGAGCCGGCGAACGGGTCGCGGTGCGGACGCAGTTCGCTGCCCGGCGGCAGCTCGGCGAACATCGCCGCCTTCACCGTCGGGATGGAGGCCAGCAGCGCGGTGGTCTGCGGGCACAGCTCGGCGGCCGAGGGATGCGCGGTGCCGTACCACTTCAAGTAGAAGCGCTTCCAGCCGCGGCGGAAGAACGAGTTGAAGCCGATGTCCGTGTAGCCATCGGCGGCGCGGATCTTCTGCATCTGCGCCAGGGCCACGGCCTCGTCGCGGATCGCCGGCCACTGCGCGCGCAGCGGCGCCAGCTCCGGAAATTCCTTGCCCGGGTCGATGAAGGGCGTGGTGGGCACGCGCGAGCACAGGTACATCAGCGCGTTGATCGGCGCCATGAAGGTCGAGTGGTCGAGCAACTGCCGGCTGAGGCGATGGCGTACCCGGCCGCGGTAATGGATATAGAGCGCCGACGCGACGAACAGCGCGATGAGGAACCACTTCAGCATGGGGGCCTTGGGGGAGGACGGTGCGGGCGCAATTCTACTCCCGGCCCCCGCGCCGGGCGGGCCGGGATTGTTCATCCCATGGGCTACTGCGGTTCGCGCGGCCGCCGGCGGATCGGGATCTGCGCCACCGGCACGGCGGCGATGTCGTGTCCGCGCTCGCGGATCGGCGCACCCGGGTCCGGTGCCCAGGCATGGGCGTAGATGACTTCCCAGGTGCTGGGCAGCTTGCCGTCCGGGCGGCGCATCGGCTCGTAGGCCGCGGCGGCGGCGGCAAAACGCTGCTTGCCGGTGAGCGTGTGGCGGCGCGCGCTGAGGGCGTTGGTCGCACCCATCGCGCGCAGTTCGCGCATCAGCGCCGGCAGGTCCGGGTAGGTCAGCGTGAAGGGGTCGCGGTCCAGTACCGGGTCGCGGAAGCCGGCCATCATCAGCGCATCGCCGAACTGCGCGATGGGCGGGAAGCGGCTGACGTGCGGCACCGCGCCGTCGGCCTGGGCGAAGGCTTCGCGCAGCTCGATGAGCGTGTCCGGGCCGAAGGTGGAGCACAGCAGCAGGCCGCCCGGCTTGAGCGCGCGGCGGAAACCGGCGAACACCGCCGGCAGGTCTTCCACCCACTGCAGGCACAGGTTGCTGAAGATCACGTCCACGCTGCCGTCGGCCAGCGGCAACGCGTGTGCGTCGCCGGCCAGGCGCTGGAACGGGCGCCACCAGCCGGCCTGCTTCTTCGCTTCCAGCAGCATCGGCACGGCCTGGTCCAGTGCGATGACCTGCGCCTTGGGCCAGCGCTTCTTCATCGCCGCGCTGGCGTGCCCGGTGCCCGCGCCCACGTCGAGCACGACCTGCGGCTGGCGGTCGTCGAGGTAATCCAGCGATTCGAGCAGGCGCCGGCCGACCTCCAGCTGCAGGGGCGAGGCGGCGTCGTAGCTGCCGGCGGCGCGCGAGAAGGCGCGGCGGACGTGTCGGGGGTCGAAGGAGGAATTCATGGACTGCGTATTGTCGCCGCGCCGGGCGCGGTGGGGAAACCCGCCGCGTTCAGCCGTTAGAACGTGCCGGGATAGGCCCCGCCGTCGATCAGCAGGTTCTGCCCCGTGATGTAGCCGGCCTGCGCGCCGCACAGGAAGGCGCAGGCGATGCCGAATTCCTCCGCGGTGCCGAAGCGCCCGGACGGCTGCGCGCGGCGGCGGGCATCGGCGATGTCCTCGACGCTGCGGCCCTGCGCCTGCGCGGCCAGGGCGAAGTTGCCGCGCAGGCGGTCGGTATCGAACGCGCCGGGCAGCAGGTTGTTGATCGTCACGTTGTCCGCCACGGTCTTGCGCGCGAGCCCGGCGACAAACCCGGTCAGGCCCGAGCGCGCGCCGTTGGACAGGCCGAGCACGTCGATCGGCGCCTTCACCGCGCTGGAGGTGATGTTGACGATGCGGCCGAAGCGGCGCGCCCGCATGCCATCCACCGTGGCGCGGATCAGCTCGATGGGCGTGAGCATGTTGGCGTCGAGCGCGGCGATCCAGTCCTCGCGGGTCCAGTCGCGGAAGTCGCCGGGCGGCGGGCCGCCGGCGTTGTTGACGAGGATATCGACCTGCGGGCACTGCGCCAGCGCGGCCTGCCGGCCCGCGGGCGTGGTGATGTCGGCGGCCACGGCGCGGACTTCGCCGGCGCCCGGCAGCGCACGCAAGCGGGCGGCGGCCGTTTCGAGCGCCTCGGCGCCACGCGCCACGATCACCACGTTGACGCCTTCGCGGGCCAGCGCCTGCGCGCAGCCATGGCCCAGCCCCTTGCTCGCGCCGCATACCAGCGCCCAGCGCCCCGCGATGCCCAGATCCATGTCGTGTGTCCCGTGCGAACAGGCCGACATCATCGGCCAGCGGCGCTGCCGGGCGTTAGTCCAGCGCGGATACGAAGCGTTCCAGCCGCTCGGCGACCTCGTCGGCAAGGCCGAGGAAAGGCGCGTGCCCGCCGCCCGGGAAGGTGTGGGCCTGGGCGCCGGCCGACAGCGCGGCGGCGGCGTGCATGCCGGCGGCCGGCACCAGCCGGTCGCGCTGGCCAGCCAGCCACAGGCTCGGCTGGGCGAGCGTGGCCAGTGCGCGGCGCAGGTCGGTACGCCGCAGCAGCGCCAATCCTTCCTGCAGTGCGCGCGGCGCGGGCTCGCCGCGTTCCACCAGCGCCTGCTTGAGCGTGCGCAATTCGCTGCGGGCGTGTTCCGAGCCCAGCGTGTCCAGGGCCAGGAAGCGGTCGAGCGTGCCGCGGTAGTCGCCGGCCAGGTCGCGGCCGAACTGCGCGAACACCTCGGTATCAACCGCGTGCGGCCAGTCGGGGCCATGCACGAAGCGTGGCGTGGCGGCGATCATCGCCAGCGCGCGCACCTGCGGCTGGGTGGCTGCGGCGTGCAGCGCGAACAGGCCGCCGAGCGACCAGCCCAGCCACACCGCCGGCGGCGTGGCCGCGGCGATCGCGCTGACCACGTGCGGCAGCGCCAGCGGCGTGTCGTCCTCGCGGCTGTGGCCGTGGCCCGGCAGGTCGACCAGGTGCAGGCGGAAGCGCGGCGCCAGCCGCGCCACCAGCGGCGCGAACACGCCGCCATGCAGCGCCCAGCCGTGGATCAGGACGAGGTCCGGCCCCTGGCCGACGGTATCGATGTGCATGCGGCGTTCCGGTGGATCAGGCGCGCAGGGCCGCCACGTGCTGCTGGCGCTGCACGATGTCGCGCGCGCGGGCGGTGGCATCGACCAGTTCCATCACCTGCTGCGGCGTGTGCAGTGCCGAGAGCGTGACGCGCAGGCGCGCCTTGCCTTCGGGCACCGTGGGCGGGCGGATCGCGCTGACCAGGAAGCCGGCGTTCTCCAGCGAGGCCGACATCGCCATCACCGTGGATTCGTCGCCGCACAGCAGCGGCTGGATCGGGGTATCGGAGGCCATCAGCTCCAGGCCATGCCGGCGCGCGCTGTCGCGGAACTGGCCGATGAGCGCGGTGAGCTTCTCGCGGCGCCAGTCGTCGCGTCGCGCCAGTTTGACGGCGGCCAGCGCGGCGGCCGCCTGCGCCGGCGGCATCGCGGTGGTGTAGATGTAGGGGCGCGCGGTCTCGGCCAGGTGCTGGATGAGCGTTTCCTCGCCCACCACCACCGCGCCATGGCCGCCGAGCGCCTTGCCCAGCGTGACCAGCTGCAGCGGCACTTCGCTCACGCCCAGCCCGGCATCGGCCGCGCAGCCGCGGCCTTGCGGGCCCACCACGCCCACGCCGTGCGCGTCGTCCACGTAGAGCACCGCTTCCTGCATGCGCGCCACCAGGCTCAGCGAGCGCAGCGGGGCGATGTCGCCATCCATGCTGAAGACGCCGTCGGTGACCAGCATCGCCGCGCCTTCCGGCGCGCTCTTGAACTGGCGCATCGCCCCTTCGGCATCCAGGTGCGGATAGCGGCGCAGGCGGCAGCCGGCCAGGCGGCTGGCATCCAGCAGGCTGGCGTGGTTGAGCCGGTCCTGCACGCAGAGGTCTTCCTCCTCGCTCAGCAGCGCCTGCTGCACGGCGAGGTTGGCGATGAAGCCGCTGCCGAACAGCAGGCCGCGCGGATAACCGAGCCAGTCGGCGACTTCGCGCTCGAGCGCTTCGTGCAGGGCGTGGTGGCCGGAGATCAAGTGCGAGGCGCCGGCACCGGCGCCTTCGCGCGAGGCGGCGTCCTGCAGCGCGGCGACGACCTCGAACTGCTGCGACAGGCCCAGGTAGTCATTGCTGCAGAAGCCGGTCAGCCAGCGGCCGTCGACCTCCACCCGCACGCCATCCCGGCGCGCGACGGTGCGGCGGACGCGGATGCGGCCCTGGGCGGAGCGCAGCTTGCGCAGCGCCTGGATGCGTTCGTGCAGGTCGGGTCGGGCCATGATCTTCCCTTCTGGCTGTCCGGGTCCGGGCCGGCTAGGTTAACCGCAGCCCGGGTCCGGCGGGGTGACATG
The DNA here is from genome assembly GCF_029543105.1 of Stenotrophomonas sp. HITSZ_GD. Classification (GTDB taxonomy): domain Bacteria; phylum Pseudomonadota; class Gammaproteobacteria; order Xanthomonadales; family Xanthomonadaceae; genus Stenotrophomonas_A. Next base: position 70,451 of record NZ_JARQXB010000001.1, on the reverse strand, counting down.
GTCCGACGACCGGGCCGCCCGGGCGCCCGGGCGGCAGCGCGGAGGATCAGGCGGCCTGTTCGCAGCGGCCAGGGCAGGTGATGTCGGCGTGCACGGTGCCAGCGTGGTCGTGGTCGGCCGCATCCACCTCGATGGCCATCGGGCGCAGGCCCAGGCGCTCGAACAGCGCCAGGTCGCGCTCGGTATCCGGGTTGCCGGTGGTCAGCAGCTTTTCGCCGTAGAAGATGGAGTTCGCGCCGGCCATGAAGCACAGCGCCTGCAGTTCGTCGCTCATCGTCTCGCGGCCGGCCGACAGGCGCACCATAGAGCGCGGCATGGTGATGCGGGCCACGGCGATCATGCGCACGAACTCGAACGGGTCCAGCTGCGCGGTGCCGTGCAGCGGCGTGCCGGCGACCTGCACCAGGCGGTTGATCGGCACCGAATCCGGGTGCGCCGGCAGCGTGGCCAGCGCCAGCAGCAGGCCCACGCGGTGCTCGCGCGTTTCGCCCATGCCCACGATGCCGCCGCAGCAGGTCTTCAGCCCGGCATCGCGCACATGGCCCAGCGTATCCAGGCGGTCCTGGTACTGGCGGGTGTGGATGATCGAGTCGTAGAAGTCCGGCGAGGTGTCGAGGTTGTGGTTGTAGTAGTCCAGGCCAGCGTCCTTGAGCGCGCGCGCCTGCGAGGCATCGAGCATGCCCAGCGTGGCGCAGGTCTCCAGGCCGAGCGCCTTCACCTCGGCGATCATCGCCGCCACCTTCGGGATGTCGCGGTCCTTGGGCGAGCGCCAGGCCGCGCCCATGCAGAAGCGCGAGGCACCGGCGGCCTTGGCCTGGCGGGCGCGCGCAACGACGGCCTCGGTCTCCATCAGCTTCTGCGCCGACACGCCGGTGTCGTAGCGCTGGGCCTGCGGGCAGTAGGCACAGTCTTCCGGGCAGCCGCCGGTCTTCACCGAGAGCAGCGTGGAGACCTGCACCTCGGCCGGGTCGAAATGTTCGCGGTGCACGCTCGAGGCGCGGTGCAGCAGCTCGGGGAACGGCAGCGAGAACAGCGCGTGCAGCTCCTCGGCGCGCCAGTCGTGGCGGAGTTCGGCGGACATCGGCTTACCTGCGGTCGGCGGCGGGAAGCGGCGCAGTCTGGTGGGCCGGCTCAGGGCTGTCAACCGTACCCAGTGGTTTGGAGTTGACAGGGGGGCGCGCCGGATCGGTCACCCCTGCATAAGCTGATCGCCACAGGCCATTTCCGCGCCGTGCCCGTGTCTGGTGTCCTGATCACCCAGCTGCCACTTCCTCGGCGACGGTCACCGGCCATGCATGCCCTGTCCTTGAACGCGACACGCGCCTTCCTGGGTCAATGGAGCCGCCGCAAGGCGCTGGCGCTGCGCGCCGAACGCCGGCTGGCCCTGCTGGCCTGCGCGACGTTGCAATCCCACCTGGCGGAAGTGCGCGCGCTGCTGCGCTCGGGCGGCTCGCTGGCGTTGTCCGACGAACTGCGCGGTTATGCCAGCCGTTTCGAGGCCAAGGCGAGCAGCCTCCTGCGCGAGGTGCCCGGGCGGCATGACGGGGATCTGGCGAGCTGGCAAACGCTGCGCCTGCTGGCGCAACGCTTCAATCGCGACTACGACGACGCGCGGGCCGAACTCGTCGGCGAACCTCCAGACGCCTGAGCGCCGCTACCACGCCGGATAAGCCAACGCGCCCGACTCGGCACGCAGCTGTGCCACGTCGCGTGCCGGCGGCAAGCCGAACTGGCGCGCGTATTCCCGGCTGAACTGGGAAGGGCTGTTGTAGCCCACCGAGAAGCCCACGCTCGCCGCGTCGCTGCCTTCCATCAACAGGCGAGAGCGTGCTTCCTGCAGGCGGATGCGCTTCTGGTATTCGAGCGGCGTCATGCCGGTGACTGCCTTGAAGCCGCGGTGCAGGGAAGACTCGCTCAGCGCGGCCAGCCTGGCCAGTTCGGCGATACGCAGTGGCTCGTGGTAGTGCCGGCGTATCCACGCCGCCGCCCGCGCGATCTGCGCATTGATGCCACGGCCGCGCACCAGCGCGCGCACCACCGCGCCGTGCGGCCCGGTGAGCAGGCGGTAGTGAAGTTCGCGCGCGATGAGCGGCGCGAGCACCGGCGCCGATGCGGTGTCGTCGAGCAGCCGCATGGCGCGTACCGCCGCATCGAGCAGATCGTGCGCCACCGGCTGCAGGTCCACCATGCCCGAAGACGAAGCGGGGGGCGCCAGCTCGGGCAGCGTCAACACCAGCTCGGCCAGCAGCGACGTATCGAGCGCGAAGCCAACCGCCAGGTAAGGCGAGCGCGGGCTCGCCCGCACGATCTCGCTGGCGACCGGCGCGCTCATCGTCACGGCCAATGAATCGCCGCGACCGAATTGCAGCACGCGCTCGCCCATCACGATGCGTTTCACGCCCTGGCCGACCAGGCAGAACATCGGCTCGGCGACCACCGAGACCGCCGCGCTTGGCTGGTCCGCGCGCACCAGCATCGCACCCGGGAACGCGGCGAAATCGCCATGGCGAGCGTGGCGTCGGATCAGGTCGGACAGCTCGTCGAGGGCGAGCGCGGTGCGTGCATCCACGGCATCGGAGTCGGTGAGGGCTTGGCAGGATTGTGCAAGAACCTTCCGGAATCGGTCTACCGCGCCGCGCCGATGCGCGCCCAACATGGCCTCACCGTTTCCCACCTGGAGCAAGCCCATGTCCACCCACCTCCAAGATACCTCCACGCCCACCTGGTTCGTCACCGGCGCCAATCGCGGCCTGGGCGCGGCCATCGCCCGCGCGGCGTTGCAGGCGGGCTTCAACGTCGTCGCCGCCGCGCGCCATCCCGATTCGCTGGCGGCCCTGGCGAACGAACATGGCGAGCGCCTGCATGCCGTCGCGCTGGACGTGACCTCGCCCGAGCAGGCACGCCAGGCGGTAGACGAGGCGCTGGCGCGCTTTGGCCGCATCGACGTGCTGGTGAACAACGCCGGCTACGGGCAGCTCGGCCCCTTCGAGGAAATCGACGGCGCGGCCATCCGCGCGCAGTTCGACACCAATGTCTTCGGCCTGATGGAGGTCACCCGCGCGGTGTTGCCGACGATGCGCGCGCAGCGCGCGGGCCACATCTTCAACATGTCCTCGGTCGGCGGGCTGGCCGGTTTCGCCGGTGCGTCGGTGTACTGCGCGAGCAAGTTCGCCGTGCAGGGCTTCTCGGCCTCGCTGGCACCGGAGGTCGCGCCGTTCGGCATCCGCGTCACCAGCGTCTCGCCGGGCTTCTTCCGTACCGATTTCCTGGACAACCGCTCGGTGCGCTATGGCGAACACGCCGTGTCGGACTACGCCGATGCCTCCTCGGCGCTGCGCGCGCAATACGACGGCTATAGCCACCAGCAGGCCGGCGACCCGGACAAGCTGGCCGCGCTGCTGCTGGCGGTGGCGGCCGACCCGCGGCCGACCGTGCACGCCGTCGTGGGCGCCGATGCGATGGAGATCATCGGGCAGGAGCTGGCGCGCGTGCAGGGCGACATCGCCGCCTGGGCCGAGCGTTCGGCCGCCACCGCGCACGCCTGAGCGCTATTCGCCGCGCCCGGTGGTGACCAGGCGCATGAACAGCGCGTGCGGATACCGGCTCATGCGCAGCTGCTGGCCGGTATCCAGCGTGAGCACGTGGTGCCCGTTGAACCATGAATAGATTTCGCGTACGCGGCGCACGTTGACGATGGCCGAGCGGTGCACCCGCGCGAGCGGCGCGGGTCCAGCGGCGCGGCGAGCGCAGACCGAATTCCTCGGCCTGCCGCGCCGGCAGGCGCAGCCGCCACGCCACGCCGCGCGGGAAGGTCATGTCCAGGCGCGACTCGGCCGCATCGCCGCAGAGCTCGCGCAGGCGAAGCCGGGTGTTGGCCACGCCGATACCGTTGACCTCGTGTTCCGCATGCGGCGCCTGTGCGTCCAGCACGCTGTGCGGTGGCGCGCCTCGATGCGCTGCATGTCCTGCTCGCGCGTTACCTCGATCTCCACGCGGTCCCCACCGGCATGCCGGCCGATGCCGTGACGGATCGCGGTCTCCAGCGGCCGCAGCGCCAGGGCTGCCGGCAAGACCTGCGCTTGGCCTTCGCCGGTGGCCGCACGCTGAACTACGCGGATGTGGGTGTTTTCCGGCGGCGAGCCGACCGCGCAGGCCGGCCTGCCGGCAGCGATCGGCAGCGTCAAGGCCATGGGGTTCGAGGTAGGCCTGCACACAGGCGGCATGTACCCGGCGCGCCTGCGCCAGGTGCTGCCGCTGGTGGACTGGATAGGCCTGGACATCAAGGCGTTGCGTGGCGACTACGACGCGGTGACCGGCCGACGCGGCAGTGGCCGTGCGGTGGAGGTTTCGCTGCAGCAGGTGCTCGATAGGGGTGTCGCCTACGAGTGCCGCACCACCTGGTCGCCCGGGTTGTTCCCGCGCCAGGCGCTGTACGCGCTGGCCGAAGACCTCGCCGCGCGGGGCGTGACCCACTGGGCGTTGCAGCAGCGGCGCATACCGGGCGCGGTGTGGACGCCGCCGCTGCGAGAGGAAGTCGATCTCGCGAGGCTGGCTCGGGGGTTTAAGGTGTTCACCGTACGCGCGGCCTGAGGCGGAGCCGTGGCTGGATGGCTCAGCGCGCCATGCAGCGCTCGTCTCCCGTCACCGCCGGTGCCTTCATCCGGTAGAGGTCGAGCTTGCCGGCACGTGGCGCCTTCGCGCTTCCGCTCACCAGCAGCTCGCTGGGCTTGCTCGCATCCACCACGGGTCCCAGCGTGGTGCCCTGTTCGTCGTTGAAGGACAGCGGCAGCGGCTGCGGGTCGACATAGCGACCCTGCCGGCACTGCGCGATCCACAGCCGCACTGGCTTCGTGGCCGGATCTTCCGAGCGCGCGAACACGATCGCGCGGCCATCGCCCAGCCACGCGGCATCGAACTCGTCCTGGGCGCTGGCCAGCCCCGGCACCGGCCGCGGGTCCACGAAGGCCTGCCCGTCCCAGCGCGCGACGAACAGGTCGTGCCGCCCCGCGCCGCCATGGCCGTCGCTGGCAAACAGCAGCCGCTGTCCATCGGCCGAAACCGTCGGCGCCCATTCGTCGCCCCGCGTGTTCACGCCGGGGCCCAGGTTTTGCGCCGGGCCGAAGCCGCCATCGGCCAGCACCGCCGCGCGGTACAGGTCATCGCCGCCCTGGCCGCCCTTGCGGTTGGAGAAGAAGTACAGCCAGTGGCCGTCGGGGCTGAAGAACGGATCGAAATCGTTCGCCGGCGAATTGACCGGCACGGGGCGCGGGTCTTGCCAGCGGCCATCGCGCAGGCTCGCCTGCCACAGGTCCCAGCCGCCGACGCCGCCGGCGCGATCCGTACTGCCCCAGACGATGCGCTGGCCGTCCGGTGCCACGGTGCCGCGAACTTCGTTGGCCGGCGTGGAGACCACGCCCATGCCCTCGATCCCGAACTCCGACAGGCCCGAGGCCGAGGGCGCACAGAGTAGACTCGCGGCGAGCGCGAGCCCTGGCAGGCGGAAGCGCATGTCCGTTTCCCGAAGGCGAAGCGGCCCAGTCTAGCCAACCCGAGAGGCTCCATGTCCCCTTCCCGCTTCGCCGTGTTCGGCCACCCCGTCGCCCACTCGCTGTCGCCGCGCATCCACGCCGCGTTCGGGCGCCAGCTCGGCATCGCGCTGGAATACGTGGCGCTGGATGCCGCGCCTGCGCAGTTCGCGCAGGCACTGGCGCAGTTCGCCGCGCGCGGCGGGCAGGGGGCCAACGTCACCCTGCCGCTGAAGGAAGACGCCTACGCCCTGGCGGCCACCCGCAGCGAGCGCGCGGTGCGCGCTGGCGCGGTGAACACGCTGGTGCGTCGCGAGGACGGCTGGCACGGCGACAACACCGATGGCGCCGGGCTGGTACGCGACCTCACCGATCGCCACGGCCTGGACCTGCGCGGCCGCCGCGCGTTGCTGCTCGGCGCGGGCGGCGCGGCGCGTGGCGTGGCGCCCGCGCTGCTCGATGCGGGCGTGCGCGAGATGGTCATCGTCAACCGCAGCCCAACGCGCGCGGATGCGCTCGCCGACGCGCTCGGCGAGCCCGCGCGGGCCTACACCCGCTACTGGGACGACCTGCACGAACTCGGCGATTTCGAGCTGATCGTCAACGCCACCGCGGCCGGGCGCGGCGACCCGGCCGGCTTCACGCTGCCGCTCTCGCTGGTGGATAGCCTCACCGCGGCGGTGGACCTCAACTACGGCGAGGCGGCGATCGACTTCCTGGCCTGGGCGCGCGCGGCGCAGTGCCGCGACGTGGTGGACGGGCTCGGCATGCTGGTGGAGCAGGCTGCCGAGGCTTTCGAGCTGTGGCATGGCGCGCGCCCGCGAACGGACGACATCTACGCCGAGCTGCGCTCGCGCGACCGCGTGCTGGTGGGGGAGGACTGAGCCATGGCGATGGCGGCCCTGCTGGCCTTGCTCGACGCGCTGCTGTGGCGCCTGCCGATGTTCATCGCCATCGCGGTGGGCATGTCGCTGCTGCTGCGCGCGCGCGGCACGCCCTCCCGGCGCATGGGCTTGCTGGGCTTGGCGCTGTGCCTGGCCAGCGTGCTGGTCGATGCGCTGCTGGGCATGTTGCCCATGGCCTTGCTGAGCCAGGGCGCGGCAACTTCGCTGGTGCAGCTGGGGCCGATCATGCGCGGCGCCGGCGTGGTAGTGCACCTGTTGCTGGCCGCCGGGGTGCTGGTGCTGTGCTGGGCCCTGGCCCGCACCCCGCCGGCCGCGCCCACGCTCGACTGAACCGCCCGTCCCGCGCACTGCGACGCGGGCATGAGAAAATGCCCGCATGAATGACGAAGTGGCCGCACCGCCGGCGGACGCCGCGGCCAAGGCCGCCGGCCACCGCCAGCTCGACGAATCCCTCAAGGCAAGCATCCGCGACGCCTACGCCCGCTTGCAGGCGAACACCCCCGGCTTCACCACGCGCCGCGCGCAGAGCCGGATGATCGGCGTGGTGTCGCGTGCGCTGGCCACCTCCGGCGGCGTGGCCGTGGCCGAGGCGCCCACCGGCGTGGGCAAGAGCCTGGGCTACCTGACCGCCGGCGTGCCGATCGCGCTGGCGGCGAAGAAGACGCTGGTGATCAGCACCGGCACCGTGGCGCTGCAATCCCAGTTGGTGGAGCGCGACATCCCCGCGTTCCTCAAGGCGACCGGCCTGCAGGCGACGGTGGCGCTGGCCAAGGGCCGCACCCGCTACCTGTGCACGCGCAACGCCGCCGAGCTGCAGGGCGAGACCAGCCAGGATGCCTTGTTCGAGGATGCCCACGCGGTCTACGACCGGCCGCTGAGCCCGGCCGACACCGAGGTGGCGCGCCGGCTGGCCAACGCCTATGCGCAGCAGGCCTGGAATGGCGACCTGGACCAGGCGCCCGAGCCGGTATCGGTGCCGTTGCGCCTGCGCATCACCACGCCGGCGTCCGGTTGCGCCGGCCGCCGCTGCAGCTATGCCGCGCAATGCCCGGTGCTGCGCGCCCGCACCGACGTGCGCGAGGCGCAGATCGTGGTGACCAACCACGCGCTGCTGCTGTCCACCTTGCAACTGGGCGATGCGGAGAACGGCCAGCCGCTGATCGCCGCGCCCGCGGACATGCTGCTGGTGCTGGACGAAGGCCACCACGTGGCCGGCGTGGCGATCGACCAGGGCGCCGCGAACCTGCCGCTGGACGACATGGCCAAGCGCACCGGCCGCTTGCAGATCCTGATCGCCGCCGCCTACCGCGCGATCGACAAGGAGCGCATCGGCAACTTGGTGCCGAACGAGGCGGTGGAGCTGGCGGCCGATGTCGCCAAGCGGCTGAAGGCCTTCCACGGCGAGGTGAGCCGCACCTGGACGCCGGACCCCTCCGAGCGCGAGCCGATGTGGCGCGCGCCCAACGGCCAGCTGCCGCGGGCCTGGGGCCCGGCGATCGAGGAACTCGGCGAGCAGACCCGCGCGCTGTTCAACTGGGTGCATGCCGCGCATGGCCTGATCGCCAAGGGCAAGCCGGAGGACGCCGCGCGCGAGCGCCTGCAGCGCAGCTTCGGCCTGGCGCTGGAGATGATGGAGCAGCAGCACGCGTTGTGGACCGGTTGGCGCCGGGAAGACAAGGAAGGCCAGCCACCGATGGCGCGCTGGGTCACGCTTTCGCGCGAGGGCGACCTGATCTGCCATTGCTCGCCGGTATCGGCCGCGCACGTGCTGCGCTCGCTGCTGTGGAACGAGGTCGATTCGGTGGTGATGACTTCCGCCACGCTGACCGGTGGCGGCGATTTCCAGTCCTTCGCCATCGACACCGGCCTGCCGGAGCACGCCGAGAAGGTGTCGCTGGATTCGCCGTTCGACCTGTTCAACCAGGCCGAGCTGGTGGTGCCGAATTTCCCGGTGACGCCGGACGACCGCGAGGGGCACCCGAAGGAAGTGGCGCGCTACCTGGTACGCGAGCTGGACTGGGGCAAGGGCAGCATGGTGCTGTTCACCTCGCGCTGGAAGATGGAGAAGGTAGCCGACCTGTTGCCGATCACCCAGCGCAATCGCGTGCTGGTGCAGGGCGAGGGCAACAAGTCGCAGGTGATCGCCGAGCACTTGCGGCGCATCGCGGCGGGCGAGGGCTCGGTGCTGTTCGGGCTCAATTCGTTCGGCGAAGGCCTGGACCTGCCGGGCGAGGCCTGCACGACGGTGGTGATCACCCAGGTGCCGTTCGCGGTGCCGACCGATCCGCAAACCGCGACGCTGGGCGAATGGCTGGAAAGCCGCGGCCAGAATGCCTTCAACCTGATCGCGATCCCGCACGCGCTGCGCACGCTCACCCAGTTCGCCGGCCGCCTGATCCGGACCTCCAGTGACCATGGCCGGGTGATCATCCTCGACTCGCGCTTGCTGACGCGCCGCTATGGCCGGCGGATCATCGACGCGTTGCCGCCGTTCCGCCGCGTCATCGGCTGACGCGGCATCCCGGCGGCAGGACGTGGGCGTCAGGCGCCCAGAAACCTGCCGCCGCGCCCGCCTGTTGCAAGAGTGGCTTCAGCCGCGACCGCGGAACCGACGCGCCCGCGAAAGCCCTGCGCAGCGCAGGCCCACGGCCCTCAGCCTAACGCCTCTCGCAACGTCGTCTCCAACGACGTGGTCGGCCGCCCGATCAACCGCCCCAGCGTGCCGCTGTCATCGAACAACCCGCCCTTCGCGGCGCCGGCATCCGAATCGGCCAGCAGCGCGGCCACCGGCGGCGGCAGCCCGACCTGTTCGAGCAGCTGGCGATAGGCCGCCTCCGGCATGTCCTGATAACGCACCGGCTTGCCGGAGAGCCGCGACAACGTCGCCGCGTATTCCTCCAGCGTGAAGCTCGCATCGCCCGCCAGTTCGTAGACCTGCGCCGGTTGCGCGTGAGTGAGCACGATGGCTGCAGCGGCCGCGTAATCCGCGCGCGAGGCGGTGCTGAAGCGACCCTGGCCGGCGCTGCCCGCGCGCACGCCGCTTTCGACTTCGTGCTTCGCGCTGCCGGTCAGGTTTTCCGTGTACCAGCCATTGCGCAGCAGCGAATACGCCAGCCCGGCGTCGCGCAGCGCGGCCTCGGTGTCGCGATGCTCCTCGCCCAGGCCGAGCGGGCTCGTGTCGGCGTGCAGCAGGCTGGTGTAGGCCACGTAGGCGACGCCGGCGCGCTTGGCCGCGTCGATCGCCTGCCGGTGCTGCGCGCGGCGCTGGCCGACGGCATTGGAAGAGATCAGCAGCACGCGCTCGATGCCGGCGAAGGCCGCCCCCAGCGAGGCCGGGTCGGTGTAGTCGGCCTGGCGCACGCTGATGCCTTGGGCGGCGAAGTCGGCGGCCTTGGCGGGATCGCGGACGGCCACGGCGAGGTCGGCCGCGGGCACGCGCTTCAGCAGTTCGGCGATGACCAGGCGGCCGAGTTGGCCGGTGGCGGCGGTGACGAGATAGCGGGGGTTGGACATGGGAGTCTCCGGGAAGGTGTGGGAACGTCGCCTGGTCTAGAATAGAGACCGCCTCCGATCGCGCAAGGAGGCAGTTTTCCCGCCCCTGGTTACTCCGAAGGAACCTCCCTTGGCCGTCTCCTCGCTTCGCACCCGCCCGATGTTCGCCGACATGGACGTGCACGACTGCCCCGTGCGCGATGTCCTGGACCATGTTGCCGCCAAGTGGACCACGCTCATCCTGACCGCCCTGGGCGATGGCCCGCTGCGCTTCGGCGAGCTGCACCGCGCGCTGCCGGATATCTCCAAGCGCATGCTGACCCAGGGCCTGCGCGATCTCGAACGCGATGGCCTGCTGACCCGCCACGTGCACCCGACCAAGCCGCCGAGCGTGGAGTACCAGTTGTCGCCGCTGGGACAGTCGATGCTGGTGCCGCTGGGGGCGCTGATCGATTGGGCCAAGCAGGCGCATCCGCATATCCGCCAGGCGCGCGTGGCGTATGACGCGGCGGAGGGGTGACATCGTCGCCCGGCGAACCGGGGCGACGTGTCCTCATTTCCCGCGGGTCACGCGCTAGATGGCGGTAAAGCCGCCGTCCACCACCAGTTCGATGCCGGCGATGTAGCGCGCCTGGTCGGACGCCAGGAACAGCACCGCATCGGCGATTTCATCGGGCTGCGCCAACCGGCCGAGCGGGATCATCTGGTTGAACGCGCTCTCCACGCCGGGTCGATCGTCGAGGTAGCTGCGCATCATCCGGGTTTCGGTGCCACTCGGCGCCACCACGTTCACGCGGATGCCGCGGTCCTTCAGGTCGGCGGTCCAACTGCGCGCGAAGGAGCGCACGACGGCCTTGCTGGCGTTGTACAGCGACTGGCCGGCGAAGCCCTTGCTGCCGGCCACCGAACCGTTGAGGATCACGGAAGACCCCGGCCCGAGCAGGGGCAGGGCTTTCTGCACGGTCAGGATCACGCCGCGCACATTGATACCGAACACATGGTCGTAGCTCGCGGCATCGATCGCTTCCAGCGGCCGCGTTACCGACTCGGCGACGCCGGCATTCGCGAACACGACGTCCAACCGGCCGTGGTCCTGGCCGATGCGCGCGTAAAGCCGCTCCAAGTCCTCGGCCTGGGAGGCATCGCCCTGCACGCCGACCGCGCCGTGGCCAATCTCCTGCACCGCCTGCTCGAGGCGGTCCGCGCGTCGTCCCGTGACGTATACGTGCGCGCCTTCCGCCGCGAAACGCTTGGCCGTGGCCAGCCCAATGCCCTCGCTTCCGCCGGTGATAGCGATGACCATGTTCTCGAATCGTGTATTCATACATCCGCCTTGAGTAAGTGGAGTGTTGCTCCATTTACTATATGGAGGAATCATCCGCTTATCAACCGAGACTTCTGATGGCCGAACGCATCCCCGCCCCCGATACCCCGCTGCGTGCCGATGCCGCCCGCAACCGCGAGCGCATCCTGGATGCGGCGGAGGCGGTGTTCATCGAACGCGGTGCCGACGCGTCGCTCGATGAAGTCGCCAAGCGGGCCGGTGTGGGCATCGGCACCTTGTACCGGCGGTTTCCCACGCGTGAAGACCTGCTCGCCGCCATGTGCGACGAGCGGCTGCTGGCCGTCGTCCGGCAGAGCGAGGAGTGCTCGAACACCCGGTCGCCCATGGAGGCCATCCGCGACTACGTGCACGCCCTGGTCGTGCACACCACGCATTTCCGCGGTCTGGCGGCATCGCTGGGGGCCGTGCTGCAGACGGGCACGGCGGGATGCCAGGCCAGCCAGGTCGAAGGCGAGCGTCTGCTGGCGCGGGCGCGACAGGCCGGCGTCTTGCGCGAGGATGTCGCCATCAGCGACCTGGTGTGCATCATCATCGCCGTCGCGCTGGCGATCGAGCAGGACCCGGACTCGGCGCAGCGCGCTGATCGCCGTATCGATCTGTTCCTGGGCGGGATTGGGCGGCCATGAGGTAGTCGTGGGACAGTCGCGTGCGAGGCGGCGCCCCAGCATCACGCCATCCATCTGTTCCAGATGCGCGAGCGCCCATACGGAGTAGCGGCAGACGATCAGGGTAGAGGTTTCGCCGCGGATGCCGTTGGTGAAGGATTCGGAGGCTGGCAGGGCGTTGAAGATCGCGTCTCCCGCGCAGAGTCACGGGAGGAGGCTTTGCCGCGCTTGCTGGCGGCATCCAGGCGCGCGGCGCGCGTCTTCTTGCGCTTGGCCGTTCGGGGCGCGGCCAGACCCGAGCGCATGGCGATCCACAGATGACAGAGGACGACGTGCCCCCGATTCTGCTCAACGGCCAGATAGCGGACGAGCCGGTGCGCCTGCGACACGGCGACACGGTGGTGCTGGTGAATACGTCGGTCTCCGGCAAGATCGTGGTCGGTCCGCTGCGCATCCTAGGCCGCAACGGTTACCATGCCGCGCACATCGCCACCGAGCCACGCGGCGCAATGCCCGAAGGTGCGCCAGAGAACTGGTTTTTCACCCACGGCGCATTCTTGGTGTGCGAGGTCTTAGCTAGCGCCGTCGTGGCTCCCCGGAACGGCGCAGAGTGTTCGCGGAAGATCAAAGGCTTGAGCGATCGCCGTCCTTAAAGTCAATGCGCCCAAGGCCTGATTCATAAGTTGAGAACATCTGACTTCTAAGTCGGTTCCCAATCGGCCCAAGCGTGTTGCTGATCTACGCGAACCGAACGTGCTTCCTCTGCTGAAACGGCATCTCCAAAGATGTTTCTGAGAGCGCCAGCACGGGATTTAGAAAAATTTTCGACTAGTTTGAGGGGCCATCCTTGCCGCGGTCATTAGGACATGGGGGTCAAATGCAGCATCGTAGTGGCGCTCGCTTGCCAGTTCCTTTGTGGAGCAAAGTTGCAGCATTCGTGTCCGTTAATCTCCGCGCGGTAACGGGATTGGGCGCTTCTGTAGCGTTAGCCGCCTTTGCTTGGAGAGGTTGCGGGCAGAATTTTCTTCTGAGCTTTCTGTTCGGAGGCGGCTGGGGGTTCTCAATGCTTTATGGCGTCCAGCTTCGCGGAATCTTCCGACAAGACGGCTCAGTAAGCTGGACTGGAGCAATTGTCAGCTCAATTCTCTGGGTGGTGGCAACTGGTCCGCTGTTCTTACTCGCGCGTACGGCGAATGCACCGGTAAGACCGGCGGCGGCGAGTGCAAAGTTGGGGTCGAAATGAAGTGGGAGAAGGGAGACGGCGGCGGTAAGAATCCGCTCAGGATTGCAGATTTCGCCGCCTATGCGTTGGATGCGACACCGGACGCAGCGCTATGGGAGATGGATACTGCGGGGTCCCAGATCCCTTATCCGGCAACCGGCACCGTGAGCGTCATGCTCATGAGATCCGCTGATAACGTCGTGGTCGCCGCACAGACCTTCTCCTATGTTAAATCGGGAACCATCGTTCGCTTGGCAGATCCCGACGCAGTGAATAACTGGGCATACGCTAACGCCGGGGATGCCGACAGCATCAAGTACGAAACGGCGCCCTTCGTTTCGATGTTCCAGGGCGAGAAGACGACGAGCATCGCGGCAAAGTACGCCAGCGAACAACAGGCATCGTTCTCTGCTACGGTGTACGGAAATCCGCGCTGCACTACGTACCCATCGCCGTATCAGTGCCAGCCTGAGTGATTCTGGGGGCGAGAGGCGATCCCTCTCGCTCTTCTTTGTGCCGCATGTGGGGCCAGCTTTGTCCGCCCAACCCATCCATATCATGCCAATAGCGCTCGTTGCTCGGAGTAAGAGATTTTTCGCTTCCCTTGCGTTGATCTCGGTCGTTCTTTCTGCATGTTTCCCGGCGAGTGCTGTCCCTGGGCTTTCGGTAGAGGGGATGAACAAGAACACCCTTACTAAGGTCGGCGGTTTTTATCTCACACGTTCCGAAGTGCTGACAGAAGGGCGGGCAGAAAAAGTGCGGCTCAGTCTGAGAATCGCGTGCGAAGACAGCAGGGTTCGCCTACTGGTAACCAAGGGATTCGACAAAGCGAACGCTGAAGTCATTTGCGCAACAGCAAGCAAAGCGCTCACGTTCTCCGTCAACCAATCGGAGGGGCAGCGTGCTTCAGTCGAAATTCGCGTTGTGCCGCCGCGAGTCTTCTACAGAGAGACGTCATGGCGTGTTGGTCGCTACCCGAAGCTAGTTCTGATCGTCCCTGAACTTACTGAGCTCAATGCCACCTTGGCGAACGTGGCGGACCTGGTTGCGCACGAGGTTTTCCATGTGGTGATGATTGCGGCTGGAGACATAGCGCTGGGGACAGACGAGTATGTCGCCTACCACTTTGGACTTTGCGGGCAACTAGTCGCGGTCGGCGATATCATGCCGTGGTCGATGCCTGGCTTCTCACTCGCCTCGGTTGATCCGAACGTGGTGTCTTCATCTTCCGCTGCCGAAAAGGTTCGCGACGAGCTAAAAGCATACTCGGGCGGGGCGCCGATCGAGGCAGATAGTGCCCTCGGGCAGCAGCTTCTTAGCAAGTGTAGGTCTACGAGACCTGGCGTTCATTGAGGGGCGGTAGTCGATCTCGCTCGCGGCGCCTGATCGTCAACTAGATCCGATCTTCGCACTCGCTTCACGGCTGCCTTTGAATACGCTTTGACTTCGCGACTAGCTTTAGAAGACGAAGTGCCGGGTGAGCGGCGGCGAGGGGTCGCCTTCTGGCAACGAGCGTACCCAGCCCTTCGCGACGCATGGACATGTTGCCGGCTTGTGTTTGAGGAAGCCCCTTAACATGGTCCAGCCCTTCGGCCCGCCACTTGATAAGTTGCTCCACAGCAACGTCTCCGCCCGGCTCGCCTGCTCGAGTCTCGAAGTCCGCAAGCTCGAGCTCGATTCGCTCAGCCCACGTTTTGGCCGCGGTATTGGTCGTGAACGCCTTGCTTGGGTCGCATGCCTTTCCGGCGCACAATAGCGCGCCACCTACGCCGCGGGATTGAAGGGCCGCCATTTATGGTCCCGGCGTACCAAGGCAACTGAGGTACACCGGTGGCACACATCGGCGGGAGACAGCGGATTTTCGGGGTGCACTTGGTAGCGTGGTTGTGAGCGAACAGAGCTAACTGTATGACTTATCTAGAAGAAAGCGCCATCCGCCTCTCCGTCGCCCCCATGATGGACTGGACCGACCGCCACTGCCGCGTCTTCCACCGGCTGCTGGCGCCTTCGGCGCGCCTGTACACCGAGATGGTCCACGCCAACGCGGTGATCCACGGCGATCGCGAGCGCCTGCTCGGCTTCGATCCCAGCGAACAACCGCTCGCGCTGCAGCTCGGCGGCAGCGAGCCCGCGTTGCTCGCACAAGCCGCGCACATCGCCGGCGAATGGGGCTACGCGGAGGTCAACCTCAACTGCGGCTGCCCCTCCGACCGCGTCCAGGCCGGGCGCTTCGGCGCCTGCCTGATGCGCGAACCAACGCTGGTGGCCGAGTGCGTCGCGGCAATGCGCGAGGCCACGTCGGTTCCGGTCACGGTGAAGTGCCGCCTCGGCGTGGACGAAGACAACGACTACGACCTGTTCGCGTCGTTCGTCGACCAGGTCGTGGCCGCGGGCAGCGCCATGGTCGTCGTGCATGCACGCAACGCGTGGCTCAAAGGCCTGTCGCCGAAGGAGAACCGCGAAATCCCACCCCTGCGCTACGACTGGGCCTACCGCCTCAAGCGCGAACGGCCAGCGTTGCCGGTGGTGCTCAACGGCGGCATCGCCGAGGTCGACGCCGCGCTCGCGCATCTGGAACAGGTGGATGGCGTGATGCTCGGTCGCGCGGCGTATCACGATCCCTATGTCCTGCACCGTCTCGACGCCGCACTGACCGGCGCGACCCCGCGCCCACGAGCGGAGCTGCTACGCGCGCTGCGGCCTTACGTCGAGGCCCAGCTGGCGGGGGGACTGGCGCTCAAGCACATCACTCGGCACCTTCTCGGCCTGTTCGTGGGGCAGCCCGGCGGGCGCGCGTTCCGGCAGGTCCTCAGCGAGGGCGCACATCGGCCGGGCGCCGACTGGTCCCTGGTGGAGGAAGCCCTCGCCGTGACCGAGGCGCGAGCCCGTCGCGTCGCAGCCTGAGCCGTCGCCGTTGGGCTCGAGGCGTTGCAACACATCACAGAATCGCTAGACTTCGGCGTTCATTTGCCTGAACGCCGCAACGTCCGGGTCAGAAAAGTTCAGACCGGATTCACCCCGAAAAATCAAGAATTTGCCTCGTTTTAGAGGCTCTGCGAGCCGCATCGCGCCTCTTGGTTTTCACGATTTTTGAACGTTTCCCCCGCCCCCGCTAGGATTCTGGCCGTGACGCTTGCTTCCCTCCGCCTGTCGAGTCTCGCAGTGGCCGCCGCGCTGGCGCTGGCCGCCCTGCCGGCCGTGGCGGCGCAGGATCGCGGCCCGCCGGAGGCCCGCGACGCGTTCCCGCGCAGCGGCGGCCGGGCCGGCAACGCCGATGGCCGCTCGCTGTCCGACGCCATCCGCCGGGTGCAGCGCACCACCGGGGGCCAGATTCTGGGCGCCGAACAGGTGCCCTTCGACGGACGCAACATCAACCGTGTGAAATACATGGACGACCGCGGGCGCGTCCGCTACATGGACGACCCGGTGCCGGACCGCGCTCCGCCGCGGGCCCCGCGCCCGGTCGAACCGGCGGCGCCACCACGCGGCGATAACCCGTGACTGGCGATAGTGGCTTAACCACTTCAGTTTCCCCTGGCCGCCGGCCAGCCAACACGTAACTAGGGAGAGTTCATGCGTATCCTTCTGGTCGAAGACGAAGCCCCCCTGCGCGAGACCCTTGCCGCGCGCCTGAAGCGCGAAGGCTTCGCGGTCGATGCGGCGCAGGATGGCGAGGAGGGCCTGTACATGGGGCGCGAGGTGCCGTTCGATGTCGGCATCATCGACCTCGGCCTGCCGAAGATGTCGGGCATGGAGCTGATCAAGGCGCTGCGCGACGAGGGCAAGAAGTTCCCGGTGCTCATCCTCACCGCGCGCTCCAGCTGGCAGGACAAGGTCGAGGGCCTCAAGCAGGGCGCCGACGATTACCTCGTCAAGCCGTTCCATGTCGAAGAGCTGCTCGCGCGCGTCAACGCGCTGCTGCGCCGTGCCGCCGGCTGGAGCAAGCCCACGCTGGAATGCGGGCCGGTCGCGCTGGATCTGGCCGCGCAGACGGTCAGCGTCAATGGCAGCAACGTCGATCTCACCAGCTACGAGTACAAGGTGCTGGAGTACCTGATGATGCATGCCGGTGAACTGGTCTCCAAGGCCGACCTCACCGAGCACATCTACCAGCAGGACTTCGACCGCGATTCGAATGTGCTGGAGGTCTTCATCGGCCGCCTGCGCAAGAAGCTCGATCCGGACGGCGAACTGAAGCCGATCGAGACCGTCCGCGGCCGCGGCTACCGCTTCGCGATCCCGCGTACCGAGGGCTGATCCCTCGCTTCCAGGAACAGACAGCAGCGTGGGCGTCCGTCTTCGGTGGTTCAGGCGCTGGCGGCCGCGCTCGTTGCAGGCACGTCAGCTGCTGGCCGCCAGTATCAGTCTGGTGGCCTTCCTCGCGCTGGCCGGCTACGCGCTGGATGCCGCCTTCGCCGACACCGCGATGGACAACCTGCGTAGCCGCCTGAAGAACTACGCCACGGCCTACAACGGCAGCATCGACTTCCTGCGCGATGGCTCGCTGTACATCCGCGAGCAATCGCCGGATGCACGCTTCGACGTGCCCGGCGGCGGGCTCTACGCGGAAGTGATCCGCCCGGACGAACGCTGGTCGTCCATGTCCGCCGAAGGGCCGGTGCTGCCGGTGTCCGGACCGATGCTGGGGCCGCGCCAGGAAGAGTTCACCGGTCCGCTGGACATGGTGCAGATCGACGGCAGCAAGGGCCAGGTCTACCGCTACGGGCAGGGCGTGATCTACGAGCCCGAACCCGGCCATGAAATTCCCTACACCATCTACGTGATGGAAGACGCGCGTTCGCTCGGCGCGCAGCTGCGCGTGTTCCGCAGCGCGGTGTGGTTCTATCTCGGCGTCACCGGCATCTTCCTGCTGCTGCTGCAGACCTTCATCCTGCAGTGGAGCCTGCGCCCGCTGCGACGCGTGGTGAACGAGCTGAGCAAGGTCCAGCGCGGCGAGGCGCAGCGCATGAGCGAGCATCATCCGCGCGAACTGGAGCCATTGACCGAAAGCATCAACGCCTTCATCGAGAGCGAGCGCGAGAACCTCGACCGCCAGCGCAACACGCTCGCCGACCTGGCGCATAGCCTCAAGACGCCGCTGGCGGTGCTGCGCACGCAGCTGGACAGCGGTGCCGGCGATGCCGACCTGCGCGAGGAGTTCGACGTGCAGCTGCGGCGCATGAACAACCTGGTCTCCTACCAGCTGGCGCGTGCGGCCTCCAGTGGCCACAAGCTGTTCGCCGCGCCGGTGCCGATCGAGTCGAACGCCGAGGAAATCGTGCGTGGCTTGGAGAAGGTCTACGCCAGCAAGGGCGTGTTGTGCGAGTTCGAAATCGACCCGAACGCGCGCTTCTATGGCGAGCCGGGCGACCTGCAGGAGCTGCTGGGCAACCTGCTGGAAAACGCCTTCAAGTGGGCGCGCAGCCGCGTGCTGCTCACCGCCAAGCCCACCGCCGGTGCCGGCACCAGCAAGCGCGCAGGTTTGTTGTTGGCGGTGGACGACGACGGCCCCGGCATCGCGCCGGAGGACGTGGCCAAGATCCTGCAGCGCGGCGTGCGCGGCGACGAGCGCGTGCAAGGCCACGGCATCGGCTTGTCGATCGTGCAGGACCTGGTGCGCGGGTACCGCGGCGAGCTGCACGTGATGCGCTCGCTGGAGCTGCAAGGCGCACGCTTCGAAGTCACGCTGCCGCCGGGCATCTGAAGCCAGCGCGGCACCTGGTGCCGCGGCCCCTCGATCACGCGTGCCTCAGCCGCGCCCCTCGAACGGTGATGGTCCGTAGTACCGACGCAGGTGTGCGGCCACCTTGGGCATTGCCTCGGCCAGCACGCCAGGGGCCGAGAAGTGGTACTCGCTGACCACCGCGAAGAATTCCTCCGGCGCCTCCGCCGCGTAGGCATCGATGCGCGTGCGCTTGCCCGCGTCCACGCGCTGGCAGAAAGCGTCATAGGCCTGCTGGAAGTCCGCCGCCCACTCGCGCTGCCACTCGCGCGGCAAGGGGGGCGTGCCATCCAGTGCGCCATCGAGCACGTCGATCTTGTGCGCCATCTCGTGCACGGCGACGTGGTAGCCCGCGTGCGGATCCTCCAGGTCGGCCTGCACGTCGGCCCACGACAGGATCAACGGGCCCTGGTCCCACGCTTCGCCGATCAGCTCGTCGTCCCACTCGTGCAGCACGCCGGCAGCGTCGACATGGCTGCGGTGTACGCGGAACGCCTCCGGGTACACGATCAGCTGCGACCATCCGCGCCAGCCGCCCGGGCCGATCTCCAGCAGCGGCAGGCAGCACATCGCCGCCAGCAGCACCACCTGCGCCGGCGACAGCGTGAGCCCGTCCACGGGCGAGATGGTCTTCTCGTGCAGGAAGCGCGCGGCCAGTTCGCGCAACCGGGCCTCGCGCTCGCCATCCAGCGCGGCGATCCACGGGCATTGCGCGCGGGCCTGGGCCCACGGGGCATCGTCGATGGTCGGAGGCGGGCGCCGCAGCCAGCCCAGCAAACGCTGGATCAGCGGAACATGCCCGGCAGGAAGCTGTGCCATTTCGGCATGCGGTTGCGCGGCGGCAGCAGGTCGCCGTCGTCGCCGCCACCGCTGGGCGCCAGGGTGCTCGAACGGCGGCCCGGCGAATGCGACGGCGGCACCGTCACTTCGGGGGCCGGGCCGTGCGCTGCGGAGGTCGGCGTGACGCAGGTGCCATGGTCCGCTTCGGCCATGCCGCTGGAGGCCCAAGCCACGGCCGGGGTCAGCAGGAGAAGCAAGCAGGCGGATCGGCGCATCGTTTGACTTCCCGGACAGGGGGCACCAAGCGCCCGATTCTAACGCGCTTTTCACGGCGGCTGGCAAGCGGGCGCTGGGCGGCTCCGGGCGCTTGCTCCATAATCGCGCCGATTGCCCAGCGGGCGGAGTGTGCGGAGGGGCCCGTGGATGATCGCGCTTTACTGGCCAGGCTTGCCCTGGGCCGGCTTTCCGGGGATGCCCTGGCGCGCGATTTCGGGCTGACCCGCGCGGCGGTCTGGAAGCGCATTCAGAACCTGCGCGCCGCCGGCATCGATATCCAGGGCCGCGCCGGCGAGGGTTACGGGCTGGGTTACCCCGTCGAGCTGCTCGACCGCGAGCGCATCCTTGCCGCGCTGCCGGCCGAAGCGGCCGCCGCGCTGGACCGGTTGGAGATCGCCTGGACCGTGGAGTCCACCAATACCGAGCTGCTGTCCCGGCCGGTGCCGGCCCGCGGCGCGGCCGTGATGCTGGCCGAGCGCCAGACCGGTGGCCGCGGCCGCCGCGGCCGGCAATGGGCCTCGCCGCTTGCCGCGCATATCTATCTGTCTGTGGCGCGCGGCTTCGCCGGCGGCCTGGCGCAGCTCGCCGGCCTCAGCCTGGCGGTGGGCGTGGCCGCCGCGGAGGCGCTGCGCGCCTGTGGCTTCGGCGAGGTCGGCCTCAAGTGGCCGAACGACCTGCTGGCCGGGGAACGCAAGCTGGGCGGCCTGCTGATCGAAGGCGGCGGCGAAGTGGGTGGGCCGGCGCGCGCGGTAATCGGGCTGGGCGTGAACGTGCACATGCCCGAGGCCTTTGCCGCGGACATCGGCCAGCCCTGGGTGGACCTCGACACGCTGGCCGGCCAGCCGGTGTCGCGCAACACCATCGTCGCCGCGCTGCTGGCGCAACTGTTGCCGGCGCTGGACCTGTTCGAGGAACAGGGGCTGGCGCCGTTCCTGCCGCGCTACGCGGCGCTGGACCTGCTCGCCGGCCGTCGCGTGCGCATCGAGGAAGCGGGGCGCTTCCATGAGGGCGTGGCCGAGGGACTCGCGCCGGACGGCGCATTGCGCGTGCGTGGCGAAAGCGGCGAGCGCCTGTTCCATGCCGGCGAAGTGAGCGTGAGACCCGCATGAGCGACTGGTTGTTCGACCTCGGCAATTCCCGGTTCAAGTTCGCGCCCCTGCGCGAAGACGGCCGCGCCGGCGACGTGCAGGCGTGGGCGCACGGCGTGCAGGCGATGTCCGGGGACATCGCCGCCACGCTCCCGCGCGGCGACACTGCCTGGGTGGCCAGCGTGGCCGCGCCGGCGCTCACCGAGGATGTCATCGCGCACCTGCGCACGCGGTTTGGCGCGGTGCGCATCGCCCGCACGCTGGGCGAGTGCGCCGGCGTGCGCGTGGGTTACGCGCAGCCGCAGAAGTTCGGCGTGGACCGCTTCCTCGCCCTGCTCGGCGCGCGCGCTGGCGGGCATGTACTGGTCGCCGGCGTAGGCACCGCCCTCACCGTGGACCTGATGGATGCCGACGGCCAGCACCGCGGCGGCCGCATCGCCGCTTCGCCGACCACCATGCGCGAGGCCCTGCACCAGCGCGCCGCGCAATTGCCCGCCAGCGGCGGCGATTACGCCGAATTCGCCAACGACACCGCCGATGCGCTGGCCTCCGGCTGCGATGGCGCGGCGGTGGCGCTGATCGAGCGCAGCCTGCAACAGGCAAGCCTGGCGCTTGGCCCGGTGCGCCTGCTGTTGCACGGCGGCGGCGCGGCACCGCTGCTACCGCTGCTGCCGGGCGCCGAGCACCATCCGTCGTTGGTGCTCGATGGCCTGGCCGTGTGGGCCGCGCACCACCCGACCGCGGCCGACTGAAGCCGCTGGCCGCGGCGCGACCGTGGCTGGTTAGAATCGCGCCATGTACGTCCGCGCCCTGATCGTCGTGCTCGCCATCCTCAACGCCGGTGTCGCCCTGTGGTGGGCGGTGCGTCCGGCCGCGAGCCCGCCCGTGCCTCCGCCGGCCGTGGCCGGTGGCGTGGCCTCGCTGCAGCAGATCGACCCGCCACGCACACCCGCGGCGGCGACGGCGGTGCCGGCCAGCGCTACCGCGCCATCCGCCGCGCCCGCTGCCGCGCTGCCGGCGAAGCCGGTGGCGCCGACGCCCGCCGATCGCTGCTTGCGCCTGGGTCCGTATGCCGACCAGGCCGCCGCGGAGGCCGCCCGCACGGCCGCGGGCGATGCACTGCGCACCCCGCGCGTGCGCGAGGTGGCCGATGCCAGCAGCTTCAAGGTCATGCTCACCGGCGTGGGCGATCGCGACGCCGCGCAGGCCATGGTGGCGAAGATCAAGGCCGCCGGCCTGAGTGACTACTACATCGTCGGCAACGGGGCACAGAGCGATATCGCGCTGGGGCAGTACCGCAGCCGCGAAGGCGCCGAGCGCCGGCAGGCGGAACTCGCGGCCGCCGGGTTCGCCGCCCAGGTCGTGCCCAGCGGCGGCACCACCGGCTCGCGCTGGTGGATCGAGGCCCGCGTTGCCGGCGACGACGCCAGGCTGCGCGCGCTGCATGCGCCAGGCCAGCGATCGCTGGACTGCGCGGCCCTGCGCTAGAATGCCGGCGCCCGTCGCGGGCGACGTGCCGCTTTAGCTCAGTCGGTAGAGCAACTGTCTTGTAAACAGTAGGTCATCCGTTCGATTCGGATAAGCGGCACCACTGCTCCCCATGCGTTGAATCAGGCCGGAAACGGCGGCGCGCTGCTGCATCGCGGCAGGCGCCTCGGGCCCCTGCGACTAGACTTCCTGTCCCGAACCGCATAACCGGAGCCAAGGAATGTCCACGCGCTATCCCCCCGTGTCGCTGATCGGCGTGCCCACCGACATCGGGGCCGGCCATCGCGGCGCCCGCATGGGCCCCGAGGCGCTGCGCATCGCCGGGCTGGGCGAGGCGCTGGTGGCGCGCGGCGTGGAGGTGCGCGACGTCGGCAACCTCGATGGCCCGCGCAACCCATGGACCGCGCCGGTGGCCGGCTATCGCCACCTGCAGGAGGTGGTGGATTGGAACCGCGCGCTGATGGAGGCCACGCATGCCGAGCTGGTCGAGGGCCGCATGCCGATCATGCTCGGCGGCGACCACTGCCTGGCGATGGGGTCGATCACCGCCGTCTCGCGCTGGTGCCGCGCGCAGGGGCGCAAGCTGCGCGTGCTGTGGCTGGATGCGCATTCGGACTTCAACACCAGCGAGGTCACCCCCTCGGGCAACGTGCACGGCATGCCGGTGGCCTGCCTGTGCGGCCTGGGCCCGCGCGAACTCACCCACTTGGGCGGCGACGCGCCCGCACTGCACCCCGAGCAGATCCGCCAGATCGGCATCCGCTCGGTGGACCCGGAAGAAAAGCGCCTCATCAAGCAGCATCGCGTCGATGTCTACGACATGCGCTACATCGACGAGAACGGGATGAAGCGCACGATGGAGGCTGCGCTGGCCGGCCTGGACGCGGACACCCACCTGCACGTCAGCTTCGATGTGGACTTCCTCGATCCCAGCATCGCGCCCGGCGTGGGCACCACCGTGCCCGGCGGGCCGAACTATCGCGAGGCCCAGCTGGTGATGGAGATGATCGCCGATACCGGCCGGCTCGGGTCGCTGGACATCGTCGAGCTCAACCCGGTCATCGACAACCGCAACCTCACCGCGGAGCTGGCGGTGGACCTGGTGGAAAGCCTGTTCGGCAAGTCCACGCTGATGCGCGATTGAGCGCCAGACTGAACGCTTCCCGCCCGGCCCTTTGACGAAGCCGACCGCGTTCACATCCGCTCGACGGTCGGAAAGTCAGATTGTGCGCCAAGCGGCCCGCCTGCCTTCCGCGGGGCCGCACCGACCGGAGAAGGACATGAAGCGACTGATGACCCTGGCCATGCTTGCGCTGTTTTCCGTGGGCATGCTGAGCGGCTGCAACACGGTGGCCGGTGCCGGCAAGGACGTGCAGAAGGCCGGCGAGAAGGTGGAAGACACCGCGCACAAGTGCAGCGACGGCAAGTGCTGACCGGGTAACCCGATCCAACCAATCCAACCCATGCAAAGCGCGACGATGACGTCGCCATCCAACCGAGGAGAGAAGCAATGAAGAAAGTGATGACCCTGCTGGTCCTGGGCATGTTCTCCATGGCCGTGCTGTCGGGCTGCAACACCGTGGCCGGCGCTGGCAAGGACGTGCAGAAGGCTGGCGAGAAGGTGCAGGACGCGGCGAAGTAATTCGCCGGGATGGGAGAAGAAAAAGCGGGCTTCGGCCCGCTTTTTTTTGCGTGTCGTTCGCCGCGATCTTCGCGCGCGTTTCATCTTCGCATTGAATCGTTCACCGCGATGAGGGCGTCCTTGACGCCGGTTGACCTCTCGCGAACGGTTGGGCCGAAAAACTGTCCCCGCGCCGCCGCCAATGGTCGGCCGACATCCCAACAAGAACGAATGGAGCGCACCATGAACAAAGACATCATTTCCGGCAAGTGGACCCAGCTCAAGGGCAAGATGCAGGCCAAGTGGGGCGACCTCACCGACGACGATTTCGACGTCGCCGAGGGCAACGCCCAGTACCTGTCGGGCAAGCTGCAGGAGCGCTACGGCTGGGACCGCGACCGCGCCGAAAAGGAAGTCAAGGATTTCGATGCGTCGCTGCGCAAGGAATACGGCGACCAGTAAGTCGTTCGCCACGGTTTGACCGGACGGGGCGGGTCGCTGGGGCGGCCCGCCTCGTCCGTTTCGGGCTCCGGCCGGGGGCAACGGGTAAACTGGCGGGGTTATCGATCCAGGCCCCCGCACCACATGACCACCCGCGTCCTTACCGGCATCACCACCTCGGGCACGCCGCACCTTGGCAACTACGTCGGCGCCGTGCGCCCGGCCATCGCCGCCAGCCGTGCCACCGACGTGGAGAGCTTCTTCTTCCTCGCCGACCTGCACAGCCTGATCAAGGCGCAGGACCCGGCACGGACCCAGCGCTCGACCCTGGAAATCGCCGCCACCTGGCTGGCCTGCGGCCTGGACCCGGACAAGGTGTGGTTCTACCGCCAGAGCGACATCCCGGAGATCACCGAACTCAACTGGTTCCTGACCTGCATCGCCGGCAAGGGCATCCTCAACCGCGCCCACGCCTACAAGGCCGCCGTGGACAAGAACACGGCCGAAGGCGAGGACGCCGATGCGGGCGTCACTGCCGGCTTGTTCATGTACCCGGTGCTGATGGCCGCCGACATCCTGATCTTCAACGCGCACCGCGTGCCGGTCGGCCGCGACCAGGTGCAGCACATCGAGATGGCGCGCGATTTCGCCCAGCGTTTCAACCACGTCTATGGCCGCGACTATTTCGTGCTGCCCGAGGCGCTGATCGACGAGCAGGTCGCCACGTTGCCCGGCCTGGACGGGCGCAAGATGAGCAAGTCCTACGACAACACCATTCCGCTGTTCGCCCCGCGCGAGGAGCTGCGCCGGCGCGTCTCGGCGATCCTTACCGATTCGCGCGCGCCCGGCGAGCCGAAGACGACCGAGGGCTCGGCGCTGTTCCAGCTGTACCAGGCCTTCGCCAGCGAGGCGGAGACGGCGGCCTTCGCGCAGGCATTCGCCGAGGGTATTTCCTGGGGCGATGCGAAGCAGCAGCTGTTCGAGCGCATCGACGCGGAGATCGCGCCGCAGCGCGAACGCTATGAAGCGCTGATGGCCGATCCGGCCGCCATCGAGGCCACCCTGCGCCGCGGCGGCGAGCGCCTGCGCGAGCAATTCGCCAAGCCCTTCCTGGCCGAGCTGCGCCACGCGGTGGGCCTGCGGGATTTGTCGGCGCACGATGTCGGCCCGGGCAAGCAGAAGAAGGCCAAGGCCGCGCTGCCGGTATTCAAGCAGTATCGCGAGGCCGACGGACGTTTCTACTTCAAGCTGACCGACGACGAAGGCACGCTGCTGATCCAGAGCGAAGGCTTCGACTCGCCGCGCGAAGCGGGCCAGACCATCGCCGTGCTGAAGCATGCCACGGCGGCCGATGCGCTGGAATCGCCATTGTTCACGCTCCAGGCGCAGGCGGATCTGGTGCTGGAGGCGTTGCAGGCGCTGCGCGACGCGGGCTGAGTCCACGCGCGCGCGGCGACCTGCGCAGGGCGCGTTCCTCCGACCAAAGCCGCATCCGCATCCACTCGCGCAGCGCCTAGAATGGATGCATCCAGCGACCCCACAGGACGCCAGATGGCCGAACACGGCATCCACACCCTCGACACCGGCTTTCAGCGGCCGTGCTTCGACGCGGCCTACCTGATCGTCGAACAGGGCCGCGGCGCCTTCATCGACTGCGGCACCGCGCTTGCCGTGCCGTCGCTGCTCGCCGCGCTGCCCGCCGCCGGGCTGCGCGCAGAAGACGTGGACTGGCTCATCCTCACCCACGTGCACCTGGACCACGCCGGCGGCGCCGGCGCGCTGCTGCGCCACCTGCCCAATGCGAAGCTGCTCGTGCACCCGCGCGGCGCGCCGCACATGATCGACCCGACCCGCCTGCTCGCCGGCGCCACCGAGGTGTACGGCGAAGCGGAGATCGCCCGCAGCTACGGCGAGGTGGTCGCCGTGCCCGAGGCGCGCGTGGTGATCGCCGAGGACGGCGGCAGCGTATCGCTGGCCGGCCGCGCCTTGCTGACGATCGACACCCCCGGCCACGCCCGCCATCACCTGTGCGTCTGGGACGCGCGCAGCCGCGCATGGTTCACCGGCGATACGTTCGGCCTGTCCTATCGCGAGCTGGATTCGGCGCAGGGCCCCTTCATCCTGCCCACCTCTTCGCCGGTGCAATTCGAGCCGGAGGCCATGCGTGCCTCCATCGCGCGCATGCTCGCCCACGACCCGGCGGCGATGTACCTCACCCACTACGGGCGCGTGGCGCCGCCGGCCGCGCTCGGACGCGCATTGATCGAGCAGATCGACGCCATGGCGGCGCTGGCGCGCAGCTGCGACGACCGGCCCGACCGCCATCGCTGCCTCGTCGCCGCGCTGACCGAGCTGTATCTCGAACGCGCGCATGCGCACGCGGTGCCGCTGGACGATGCGGCGGTGACGCGCGTACTGGCGATGGACATCGAACTCAACGCGCAAGGCCTGGCCAGCTGGCTGGACCGCGCCCGCCGCGCCGGCTGATCCCCTCGGCGCGGGACGGCGCGCGCACTACACTGTGCGTCCCCCGTCCAAGAAGCCGCCCGCCGTGAATCCGATGCGCATCCTGCTGCTGTCCGCCTGCCTGTTCGTCGGAGGCGTCGCCCATGCGGCGAACGATGCGCCCACGCATATCGATGCCGAGGCGCTCTCGCGCCACGTGCGCGTGTTGGCATCGGACGAATTCGAAGGCCGCGCCCCGGCCAGCGCCGGCGAACAGCGCACGATCGACTACCTCGTCGAGCAGTTCCGGCAGGCCGGCCTGCAGCCCGGTGGCGATGCCGGCGGCTGGACCCAATCGGTGCCGCTGGTGCGCGTGTCGGTCGAAGGTCCGGTCGAGGCCTCGCTGCGCCAGGGTTCGCAAGTGCGCCCGCTGCGCAACGGCGAGGACGTGACCCTGCAGAGCCTGCGCCCCGGCGCGGAAGTCGCGGTCAAGGACGCGCCGCTGGTGTTCGTCGGCTACGGCATCAGCGCGCCGGAGCGCCAGTGGGACGACTACAAGGGCGTGGACCTGAAGGGCAAGATCGCCGTCGTGCTGATCAACGATGCCGACTTCGAAGCGCCGAAGCCGGGCGCGTTCGACGGCAAGGCGGTCACCTACTACGGCCGCTGGACCTACAAGTTCGAGGAAGCCGCGCGCCGTGGCGCCGCCGGCGTGTTGATCGTCCACGAGACCGCGCCGGCCGCCTACGGCTGGAACACGGTACGCAGCTCGGGCCTGTCGCCGTTGTTCGATATCGAGCGCGAGGATGCGCAGGCGCGCGCGCTGCATACGCCGCTGCGCGGCTGGCTGCAGCGCGAGCAGGCGGTCGCGATCTTCCGCGACGCCGGCCTGGATTTCGACGCGCTCAAGCGCCAGGCCATGCAGGCCGATTTCCGTCCGGTGGCGCTGGGCGATGCGCGCCTGAGTGCGCAGTTCAAGCTCAAGCGCGAGCGCGTGGTGACCCACAACGTGGTCGCGCGCCTGCCGGGCACCACCCATGCGGACGAGACGGTGATCTTCTCCGCGCACTGGGACGCCTTCGGCGTCGGCGAGCCGGACAAGGACGGCGACCGCATTCGCCATGGCGCGGTGGACAACGCCACCGGCGTGGCCAGCGTGCTCGAACTGGCGCGCGCCTTCGCCGCCGGCCCGCGCCCGCAGCGCAGCCTGCTGTTTATCGCGCTCACCGCCGAGGAGAAGGGCCTGCTCGGTGCCAGCTACTACGCCGCCCATCCGCTGGCGCCGCTGGACCGCACCGTGGCCGTGTTGAACATGGAGATGTTCAGCCCCGATGGCCCGACCCGCGACATCGCCTCGTGGGGCCTGGGCCGCGTCTCGCTGGAGGGCGACCTCAAGCGCGTCGCCGAGGCCCATGGCCGCCAGTACAGCCCGGACCCGAACCTGGAAGCCGGCTTCTTCTACCGCGCGGACCACTTCGCCTTCGCCCGCGTCGGCGTGCCGGCGATCACGATTGGCCCGGGGCTGGATCGCGTCGAGGGCGGCGTGGCGGCCGGCAAGGCATTGCGCGATGCGTATTTCCGCGATTGCTACCACCAGCCGTGCGACCGCTGGACGCCGCAGTGGGATGCGCGCGGCCACGCCGCCGACACCCAGTTGGTGCATGACCTGGGCCTGGAGCTGGCCAACGGCCGCGGCTGGCCGGCCTGGGGCGAGGGCAGCGAGTTCAAGGGCGAACGCGACCGCAGCGCGGCCGCGCGCCGCTGAGCGCTCCAGCGTTGCATCGGTGTCGCGCGTCGTTCCACTTCGCGCGCTGTAGGGCCGGGGAAAAGGACTAGAATTTCCCTCCTTTCCGGCCTCGCCACGGACTCGCATGTCTTCCCCCGCCGACGCTGGCGCGCATGGAGCGCGCCGCGGCTTTGTCGTCCTTGCCCTGCTGATCGTCTACCTTGTCTGGGGCTCGACCTACCTCGGCATCCGCCTGGCGCTGGAAGGCGGCGCGCTGCCGTTGACGATGGTGTCCGGCGCGCGCTTCATCGTCGCCGGCACGCTGATGTACGCCGTGCTGCGCTGGCGCGGCGTGCCCGCGCCCACGCGCGCGCAGTGGCCCAACATCGCGATGATGGGCGCCACTTTGCTGCTGCTCGGCAACGGCATGGTGGTGCTGGCCGAGCGCGATGTCTCCTCCGGGCTGGCCGCCACCGCGGTGGCCTCGGTGCCGCTGTGGATGGCGCTGTTCTCCGCGCTGCGCGGCCAGCACGCCAGCCGCGGCGAGTGGCTGGGCATCGTGATCGGCTTCCTTGGCGTGGTGTGGCTCAACGCGGGCAGCAGCCTCACCGCCACGCCGACCGGGCTGGTGCTGTTGCTGATCGCCCCGCTGGGCTGGGCGTTCGGCTCGATCTGGTCGCGCGGCCGCGACCTGCCTTCGCCGTTCATGACCGCCGCCGGGCAGATGATCTGCGGCGGCGTGCTGATCGTGCTGGCGGGCTTGCTCATCGGCGAGCGCCCGCACGCGTTGCCGACCCGCCAGGGCCTGCTCGCCGTGGCCTACCTGTGCGTGTTCGGCTCGATCATCGCGTTCACCGCCTACGTGTGGCTGCTGCACAACGTGCGGCCGGCGCTGGCCGGCAGCTACGCCTACGTCAACCCGGTGATCGCCGTCGCGCTCGGTGCCTGGCTCGGCCACGAACGCTTCGGCGCCGGCGACTTCGGCGCGATGGCGGTGATCCTCGCCGGCGTGGTCGTGGTCACCCTTTCGCGCGCACGCAAGTAAACCGCCATGACCGACACCGCATTGCGCCAGCGCCGCCAGGGCGTGGCGATCACCGCCGGCGCCTTCGTCATCTGGGGCCTGTTTCCGGTCTACTGGCACCTGCTCAAGGCGGTGCCCTCGCCGCTGATCATCGCCCACCGCATCGTGTGGAGCACGCTGCTGGTGGTGGGCTGGCTGCTGCTCACCACGCGCCTGGCGTGGTTGCGCCGCATTGCCGCCCAACCGCGCGCGCTCGGCCTGCTGGCGCTCAGCGGCTTGTCGATCGGCTTCAACTGGGGCCTGTACATCTGGGCCATCAACGCGGGCCACGTCATCGAAAGCAGCCTGGGCTACTACATCAACCCGCTGGTCAGCGTGCTGCTGGGCGTGGTGGTGCTGAAGGAACGCCTGCGAGGGCTGCAATGGGTGGCGGTGGGCTGCGCCGCGCTCGGCGTGGCCTGGCTGACCTGGGCGGCCGGTGCGCCGCCGTGGATCGCGCTGGGGCTGGCGCTCTCTTTCGGCCTGTACGGGCTGCTGCGCAAGATCGTCGCCGTGGATGCGGTCGCCGGCCTGGGCGTGGAAAGCCTGTACCTGTTCCTGCCCGCGCTCGGCTTCGTGCTGTGGAGCGAGCAGGGCCACGGCGGCGGCTTCCTGCAGGGCTGGTCGCTGCGCGACGACCTGCTGCTGGCCTTCGGCGGCGTGGTCACCGCGGTGCCGCTGATCGCCTTCGCCTACGGGGTGCGGCGCATTCCGCTCTCGCTGGTCGGCATCCTGCAGTACATCGCGCCGACCCTGCAGCTGCTGCTCGGCGTGTGGGTCTTCCACGAGGTGTTCGACCCCCAGCGCGCCGTGGGTTTCGTCGCGATCTGGATCGGCCTGGCGTTGTTCCTCGGCGAAGGCCTGTGGCAGTCGCGCCGCCGCGCGCCGGCCGCCTAGGCGGTACCCACGCGGCGCATGCACGCGCCGCGTTACGCTAGCGCATCGTTCCGCAGCGAGTGCCCGCCCCGATGACGGCCGCACGACATGGCATTGAAGCCAGCCTCGCCGCCGCCCGCCACGGGCGGCCGGCCACCTTGGCTGTGGTGTTCGCCACGGAGGGCTCGACCTACGTGAAGCCCGGCGCGCTGGCCGTGTTCGGCGAGGACGACGTGCGCCAGGGCTGGCTGAGCGGCGGCTGCCTGGAGGCCGATATCGCCCGGGCCGCGGAAGCGGCGTTGCACGCGGGCGAAGCGGCGTGGATGGAGATCGACACGCGCGGCGATGAGGACTTGCTCTCCGGCGCGGCGGTGGGTTGCCGCGGGCGCCTGCACCTGGCGCTGCTGCCGCTGCCGCAACTGCCGGGCTGGGACGTGTTGGCGCGGGCCTGGCTCGCGCGCCAGGGCGCGTTGCAGCTGCGGCTGGGACACGATGGTGCCTGCCATGCCGAGGTGGGCACGCAATCGCGGCAATGGTCGCTGACGCTCGCCGGTACGCGCGCGGCATCGCTGCAGGTGCGTATCGCGCCGCCGCCGGCCGTGGTGCTGTTCGGCGCCGGGCCGGAAAGCGCCACGCTGCTGCCCTGGCTGCGCGAACTCGGCTGGATGACCACGCTGGTGGAGAAGCGGCCGCGCTGGCGCGACCTGGGCGCGCTCGCCGACCGCCACATCGAGGCGACCCCCACGCAGGCGCTGGCCGACGGCTTGGAAGCGGACGCGGTGCTGGCGATGCACCACCATTTCGAACTGGACCGCGAGACGCTCGATGGGCTGGCGACGCATCCGGTGCCCTTCATCGGCCTGCTCGGCCCGCGCCGTCGCCAGCAGGACCTGTTCCAGCTGCTCACGCCGGCGCAGCGCGAGGCGCTCTTGCCGCGCCTGCGTTCGCCGGTCGGCCTGCACCTGGGCGGCGAGGGGCCGCAGGCGATCGCGCTGAGCATCGCCGCGCAGTTGCAGCGCTGGTACCAGGACGAGGACGCGATGGCGTGAGCGCCGACTTCGTCGCCGTGGTGCTCGCCGCCGGCGGCAGCCGCCGGCTTGGCCGTCCGAAGCAACTGCTGCGCCGCGAGGGCGAGACCTTGTTGCGCCGGAGCGTGCGCCTGGCGCGCGCGAGCGGCGCGGCCCGCGTGCTGGTCGCATTGGGCGCGCAGGCCGCGCGCTTTCGCGCGGAGCTGTCCGGCATGGCGGCCGACGTGGTCGAGATCGCGGACTGGCCGCAAGGCCTGGGCGCAAGCCTGGCCGGTGTACAGGCGGCGCTGGGCGAGCCCGGTGTCCGCCGCGTGCTGGTGCTCGGTTGCGATCAACCCGCGCTGGACCTGCCGCACTTGATTGCACTGCTCGCCGAAGCCGAGGCGAACGAGGCGCAGGGCGCCTTCAGCGCTTATACCGGCGTGCGCGGCTTGCCGGCCGTGGTGGCCGCGCAGGACTGGCGCGCGGCGCGCTTCGGGGGCGATGAAGGGCTGCGCGCGCTGGCGCGCGATCCCGCGCGCCGCTTCGGCCAGGTGGTGGCGCCCGACCTGGCCTGGGATATCGACACGCCCGCCGACCTGGCGGCGGCCGTCAGCCTCGGCTGGTTGGATAGTCCGGATTGAGCGAAGCGCGGATCTCGCCGCCCGCTGGCAACTGCAACGGCGCCGGGCATTGCGCCTGCGGCAAGGGATTGGCCTGGAACCACTCCTCCACCATGGGCGCCAGCACGTCCACGCGCATCGGCAGGCTGAGGTGGTCTTCGTCGTGCAACTCCAGGTAGTGCGCGCGCGGCGCCGCGCTGGCGAGCCGCCGGCCATGCGCCACCGGGATGTGGTGGTCCGCGTCGCCGTGCAGCAGCAGCACGCAGGCGCGCGCATCCACCACCGCGGGCGCCACGTCGAGTTGGTCCAGGTCCAGGCCGAGTTGCTGGTCGGCCGCGGCGATCACCGCGTCCAGGTCCTGGTGGCCGTAGCGCCAGCGCATGTAGCCCGATACCGCGCGTGCCTGCCAGCCGTGCGGGGCTTCGGCCAGCAGGTGGGGCACCATGTCGCGGATGCCGCGCCCGGCGTTGGCGAACGATTCCACCGCCACCACCCCGGCCACCTGGTCGCCGAGCTTGTCGGCGCTGAACAATGCGGTGGCCGCGCCATAGGACACGCCGAACAGGTAGAGCGGCCCACTGATTTCGCCGCGCTGGCGCAGCTCGCCCACCACGCGCACCACGTCGTCCGATTCGCGCGTGCCGTAGCCCGCCAGGCCGGCGCCGGACTGGCCGTGGTTGCGCAGGTCCAGCGCGATCGTGCGGTAGCCGGCCTGCGCCAGCGTCAGCGACCAGGGCAGCAGCGAATTGCCATCCATCATCCAGCCGTGCAGCAGGATGACCGTGCCGCGCGGGGCGGTGCGCGGCTGCGCAGCCAGGCCCGGGTCGAAGTCGAACTTGAAAGCGTCGCGGCGCAAGCCACCGGTGTCGCGGTTGCGGCTGAAGCGATAGCGGAAGCCATAGTCGCCCGGTTCGAACGCGCGCCAGAAGATCGGCACGTCGTCGCGGCCGGGCAGGGTGCCGCTACGGGTGGGGATCTGCCGCAGCAGGGCCTGCGAATCCAGCAGGCCGAGCAACGGCGAGGCGCCGCCGGGCGCGACCAGCCGTGAACTGAGCGAGGTGGAGGAGCAGCCGGTGCCGGCCAGCCACGCGCAAAGCAGGGCCAGCAGGCCGGCCGCGAAGAACGGGCGCGACATGGCGGGACTTACCGGAGGGAACCACGAAGCCCGCAGCCTAGCGGCGATGCGGGCCGCCTTCTACCCTCGTTCCATGACAGCGATGTGACCGTTGGCCGAGGTTGTGCCACGTGGTGCCGGCTTTCACCCGCCTCCGGCGAAGGAGGCGGGGTCGGCGCCGGCCGTCAGACCTCGCGCAGCGCCACGGTGATCGGCAGGCGTGCCGCCCGCAGCGCGGGGAACAGGCCGCCGACCAGGCCGATGGCCAGCGCCCACTTCAGCCCGGTCCACAACAGTTCGGGCGACACGCGGAACTGGAACACCACCTGGCTGAAGTTGCTGCCCAGGGTGGACACGCTGTAGCCGTTGAAGATCGCCCAGGCGATCAACCCGCCCAGCACGCCGCCGAGCAGCGCCAGCAGCATCGTCTCCAGCATCACCGCCACCACCACCGGCAGGCCGCGGAAGCCGATCGCGCGCATCGTGGCGATTTCGCGCGCGCGTGTGGCCACCGCCGCGTACATGGTGTTGAGCGCACCGAACACCGCGCCGAACGCCATGATCGTGCCGATGAACTTACCCAACACCTCCAGCACCTTGCTCAGGTTACCGCCCTGCTTGCGGTAGTACTCGCGCGTGGTGGAAACATCGAGCTTGAGGCGCGGGTCGGCCGCCATCGCGTTCTTGAACTGGCTGTAGCCGTCGGTACCGGTGGTGCGCACGCTGATGGACTGGTACGCGCGCCGGTTGTAGGTGCTGGCCAGGGTCTCGGTGTCGGTCCACAGCTCCGAATCGTGCGCGTCGCCGCTGGTGAACACGCCCACCACCGTCCAGGCCTGATTGCCGAGGTTGAGCGTCTTGCCGACGTCCAGCCCGCGGAACTGCGACCGCGCGCCCTTGCCCACGACGATCTCGCGCAGGCCGGCCTTGAACGGGCGGCCTTCGATGATCTTGACCTTGTCGTGCACCGTCCAGGCCTGCTCGCCGACACCGCGGAACTGCGCGTTGACGTCGGTGCCGTCGGCCTTGGAGGTCAGGTTGACCACCTGCGAGAGCTCGGGCGAGACCAGCGGCCGGTTGGCGGCATCGCGCGCCACGCCGGGCAGGCTGGCGATCAGCGGCACCTGGTCGCGCATGATCACCGAGTTGGTCTCGGCCTGCGAACCGCCGCGCAGCACGATGGCGGTGATGTCATCGCCCGTGCTGTCCAGCGTGGCCTGGAAACCCTGGCCCATCGCCAGCATCGCCACCAGCACGCCCACCACGCCGGCGATGCCGACCACGATCACCGAGGTGGCGCCCCAGCGCTGCGGCAGGCTGGCGATGCCGATGCGCGCGGCCGCCAGCGAGAGCCGGCCGCTGCGCGTCAGCAACAACCACAGCGCCAGCGCCACCACGACGGCGAGCACGCCCTGCCAGGGCAGCACGATCCACACCACCAGCACCAGCGCCAGCAGCACGAGGGACAACACGTTCCACATCCATTGCTTCTTCATCTGTGGGCTCCTCAGCGTCCGGCCAGCGCGTCGACGATCTTCAGCCGCTGTGCGCGCAGCGCCGGCAGCAGCCCCACCACCACGCCGATGCCGACCATCAGCACCAGCCCGACCACCCACGTCTGCACCGGCACGAAGTGCACCGGCAGCGCGCCGCCGGAGGCCTTGGCCAGCCCGGGAATCGCCAGCGAGGCCAGCGCCATGCCGAGCAGGCCGCCCAGTACCACCAGCAGCACCGATTCGAACATCACCAGGCCCAGCACCGTGCCGTCCTTGAAGCCGAGCGTCTTGAGCGTGGCCAGTTCCGGGATGCGCTCGCGCACCGCCTGGGCCATGGTGTTGCCGGTGAGCAGCAGCAACGTGAAGAACACCGCGCCCATGATCGAGGTGACGATCAGCCCGATATCGGCGAACTGCTTGATGAAGGCCTGCTGGAACGCCGACTCGGTCTGCGTCTTGGTCTCGTGGTCGGAGTTGGCCGACAGCGCGTCGATCGCCTGCGCCACGCGCGAGGCCTGGTCGGCGTTGGCCAGCTTCACCGTGTACCAGCTGACCTGGCTCTTGATGTAGTCGTTGGACTCATCGAAGTATTTCCAGTTCATCATCAGCTGGTTCTCGGCCTGCACGTTGGCGCGGTCCTTGGCGCGGAAGATCAGCTTCAGCTCCAGCGGCCAGTCGTTGCTGCCGCCACGCGGGAAGATCGTGGCCTGCAGCGGGATCGTGTCGCCGACCTTCCAGCCGAACTTCTTGGCCAGCGCCTCGCCCACGGCCGCGCCGGTACGCGTGTTCTGGAACGCCTTGAGCTGGTCCGGCGGCACGTCGTACTCGGTGTAGACGTCGAAGAAGTTCGGCGCCACCGAGAAGTTGGGGAAGAAATCCTTCGGGTCGCGATAGATGCCGCCGAACCACATCGCGTAGGTGACATCGCGCACCCCGGGGATGCTGCGGATCTGCGACTCCAGCCGCACCGGCAGGGATTGGGTGATCGACAGCCGCGAGGCCACCACCAGGCGATTGGCGCCTTCCACCGAACCGCCGGAAGTGAACGCCACGCGCACCGAGTCGAGCAGGCCGAACAGCAGGAAGGCCACGATCACCGAGAACAGGGTCAGCAGCGTCCGCGTCTTGCTGCGGAACAGCTGCGCCCACACGAGCGAGAGATATTTCATGGCATCCCCCGGTCAGTGCGCGGCGGGCGCGTCGGCCAGCTCGCCCTTGTCCAGGTGGATGGTGTGCGTCGCGTACTCGGCCGCCTTGGGGTCGTGGGTGACCATGATGATGGTCTTGCCGTGCTCGCGGTTGAGCTGCTGCAGCAGCTTGAGAATTTCCTCGGCGTTGTGGCGGTCCAGGTCGCCGGTCGGCTCGTCGCAGATCAGGAAGGTCGGGTCGGAGACGATGGCGCGGGCAATGGCCACGCGCTGCTGCTGGCCGCCGGACAATTCGTTCGGGCGGTGGTTGGCACGGTCGGCCAGGCCGACCAGGGTCAGCGCGATTTCCGCGTTGCGCTTGCGCTGCGCCGCGCCCAGGTGGGTGAGCAGCAGCGGCAGCTCGACGTTCTTCTGCGCGTTGAGCATCGGCATCAGGTTGTAGAACTGGAACACGAAGCCGACATGGTGGCTGCGCCAGCTGGCGAGCTGGCCACCGCTGAGGCGGTCGATGCGCTCGCCCTCGATCTCGATCTCCCCGCCGGTGGGGCTGTCCAGCCCGCCGATCAGGTTGAGCAGGGTGGTCTTGCCCGAGCCGGACGGGCCCATCAGCGCGACGAAGTCGCCGCGTTCGATCTCCAGGTCGATGCCGTGCAGCACCTGCACTTTCTCGGGGCCGCGTTGATAGGTCTTGGTGACGTTGCGCAGGGTTACCAGGGTGGACATGGGCTTTCCTCTATGAATGCGGCGGATGCAAGGTGATTCGACCAAGCGGGCGGATGCTTACAGCAGACGAACGGCGCGTGGCCGGATCGACAGGGCGCGCCCGTCCCACGCAACCGCGATGTTCGGGCAACGGTGAAAACGACTGCTTGAGGCAACAGCTAAAGCAACGGCTGAGGCAACGGCGGTGCGGCGGGCGGCGGTTACTCGGCTTCGGCGCCGGCGAGCTTGACCTTGTCGCCGTCCTTGAGCGCCGGCGGCGGGTCGAGCACGACGGTGTCGCCGGCGGTCAGGCCGGACAGCACCTGGCGGTCGTCGCCCATCGCCAGGCCGGTCTTCACCGGATGCAGCGCGACGCGGTTGTCCTCCCCGACCACGAACGCGGCGGTCGCGCCTTCGCGCTCCACCAGTGCGCCACCCGGCACGCGCACGCCCTGCGGCTGCTGCGCCTGGGCCGGCTTGGCCTCCTCCAGGAAGCTCACGCGCACGCCCATCTCCGGCACGATGCGCGGATCCTTCACCTTCATCGCCACGCGTACCTTCACCGTGGCCTTGCCGCGGTCGGCGGTGGGGATGATGGCGATGACCTCGCCGGGAATCTTCCAGTCCGGGTAGGCGTTGAGCACGATCTCCACCGGCATCTTCGGCTGCACGCGGCCGATGTAGGCCTCGCCCACCTCGACCTCCACTTCCAGCGATTCCATGTCCACGATGGTGCCGATGCCGGTGCGGGTGAAGCCGCCGGTCGCCAGCGGCGAGACGATCTCGCCCGGCTGCGCGGCCTTGGCCGTCACCACGCCGGAGAACGGCGCGCGCACGATGGTGTTGTCCACGCCCAGGTCGGAAATGGACAGGTTGTTGCCGGCGACCTTGACGTTGCGCTGGGCGGTCAACAGCTGCGCGCGCAGGCCATCGCGCAGCGCCACGGCCTCGTCGTACTGCGAGCGCGAGACCAGTTGCTGGCCCACCAGCGTCTGCAGGCGGGTGGCATCGGCCTCGGCGCGCCTGAGCTGCGCCGAGACGTTTTCCACCTGGCTGCGCGCGGCGGCCACCTGCGAATCGGCGAGCGCGCGCGCGGCGTCCGCGTCGATCGGGTCGAGGGTGGCCATCACCTGGCCCTCCTCCACGCGCATGCCTTCCTCGATCTTCACTTCGCGCACCTTGCCGGTGATCTTGGCCGACACCGTGGCCATGCGCCGTGCCACCACGTAGCCGGAGGCATCCAGCACCGAGGCACTGCTGCCGCCGGCGGCGATCGCCACGACCGGCGCGGTGCGCACTTCCACCGCGGCCTTGCGCCCGAACAGCGCCCACGCGCCGGCGGCCAGCAGCAACACGACCAGGCCCACGCCCAGGCCAATCCACAGGCCACGCCGCGAGGGCGGCTCGCGCCCAGCCGGCGCCTTGCGGTCGATCTTCAGTTCCTTCAGCAGATCAGCGGAGGTGTTCATCATGTACACGGGACGGGGAATGGGACGGAATGTGACCGCCGGCGCGCCGCGGTGCAAGTTGCCGAAAGTCACTTTGCGGGCGGCCGGCGCCATGCGACCGGGGCGCAGCATGCCCCGCCGGCGTGGCATGCGGCCAGTGACAGCTGTCATCGACGATGGCTGACAGCGGTGACTGCCCGGCCGGGGCGCGCGGCCGGATGCTGGCGGCGTCCACCCTCGGAGCCGCTCATGTCCCTTGTCCCTTCCGCGCCGCTTGCCTGCCTGCGCGGCGTCCACAAGCATTTCGGTGCGCGGCACGCACTGCGCGGTGTCGACCTCACGGTCGAGGCCGGGCAGGTCGTCGCGCTGCTCGGCGGCAACGGCGCCGGCAAGAGCACCAGCGTCGGCCTGCTGCTCGGGCTGCTGCGGCCCGATGCCGGCCAGGCGCAGCTGTCCGGCATCGACGCGGCCGACCGCCGTGCGCGCCAGGACGTGGGCGTGATGCTGCAGGCCTGCGGCCTGCCGGACATGCTGCGCGTGCGCGAGCTGCTCGATCTCACCCGCCGCTACTACGCCTCCCCGCGCAGCGTCGCCGATTGCATCGCGCTGGCGGGGCTGGAGGATATCCACGCGCGCCGCTACGGCCAGCTCTCCGGCGGCCAGCAGCGCCGCGTGCAGTTCGCCCTGGCGATCTGCGGGCGCCCGCGCGTGCTGTTCCTCGACGAACCCACCACCGGCCTGGACATCGAGGCGCGGCAGCGGCTGTGGGAATCGATCCGCGAAATGGTCGCCGAGGGCTGCGGCGTGCTGCTGACCACGCACTACCTGGAGGAGGCCGAGGCACTGGCCGGGCAGGTGACGGTGCTGCGCGAAGGCACGGTGGTGGCGTCCGGCGGCATCGACGCGATCCGCGGCCGCGTGGCGCGGGCCGCGGTGCGCTGCCGCACCGTGCTGGCCGCCGAGGACATCGCGCGCTGGCCCGGCGTGGAGGCCGTGGCGGTGCAAGGCGCCGGGCTGGAGATCAGCGCCGAGCCGGCCGAGCCGGTGGTGGCCCGCCTGCTCGCGGCCGATCCCTCGCTATCGGCGCTTGAAGTCCGCCGCGCCGGCCTGGCCGACGCGTTCCTCGATCTCACCCGCACCACGGAGGCGGCATGAACACTTCCCCCACTCTGGCCCCGCAGTGGCCGATCTACCTGGCCGAAGCGCGCTGCGAACTGCTGCGCGTGGTGCGCACGCCGGCCTTCGTGGTGCCGTCGCTGGCGTTCCCGCTGGTGTTCTACCTGATGTTCGGCGTGCTGCTCGGCCATGGCCAGGGCGCGTTGCCGTTGCTCGCCAGCTATACCGTCTTCGGGGCGATGGCGCCGGGCCTGTTCGGTTTTGGCGTGGGCCTGGCGCTGGACCGCGAGCGCGGCCTGCTCACGCTCAAGCGTGCGCTGCCCACGCCCCCCGCCGCGTGGCTGCTCGCGCGGGTGGCGATGGCGACGGTGTTCGCACTCGCCATCGCCGCGCTGCTGCTCGCCGCCGGCATGCTCTGCGGCGGCGTGCGGATGCCCCCCACGCAGGCCGCCGCGCTGCTGGCGGTGGCGGTGTTCGCCGCCTGGCCGTTCTGCGGCATCGGCCTGTTGGTCGGCAGCTTCGTGCCCGCCAATGCGGCGCCGGCCGTGGTCAACCTGGTGTACCTGCCGATGTCGCTGTTGTCCGGCCTGTGGATGCCGCTGTCGGTGCTGCCGCCGGTGTTCTCGGCGCTGGCACCGCTGTGGCCGGCGTGGCACCTCGGCCAGCTGGCGCGGCTGGCGGTGGGGCTGCCGGCGCAAGGCGCGGCGTGGACGCACGTGGCCGTGCCGCTGGCGATCGCGGCGCTATGCTTGGCGCTGGCGCAGCGCCGGTTGCGCCGCGAATGATCCGGACCCTGGCCATGCCCGCCTTCCTGGAACCCGCGCCCGATTCCCTCGTCGGCCTGCGCAATGCGGGCGGCTCGCACGGGCGCACCTGGTTCCCGCTGTTGATGCTGGCGTGGTCGGTGTGGATCTTCCTCACGCCACTGTTCAGTGCCCCGGCATTCCGCGACTGGCTGTGGCCCACGCTGGCCAGCTATGCGGCATTCCTGGTGCTGTACCGCCATGCGTACTACCGCAGCCGCGCGCACCTGCTGGCCTGCGCGTTGGGCATCGCCGCGCTGGGGTTCGCGCTGACGCCGTTCAATCCCGGGGCGCAGGGCTACCTCGTCTACGCCTGCGCGTTCCTGGCGTTCGTCGCGCGCCCCAAGGGCGCGGTGCTGTGGATGGTCGGCGTGCTCGGCGCCTATGCGCTGGTGTGGCTGTGGCTCGGTTTTCCGCTCATCTATCTCTTCAGCGTACTGATGGTGGGGTTGGCGGTCGGCCTGATGAACATCAGCATCCAGCGCCGCACCCAGGCCGATATCGCGCTGCGGCTGAGCCACGACGAAGTGCGCCGGCTCGCCGGCGTGGCCGAGCGCGAGCGCATCGGCCGCGACCTGCACGACCTGCTCGGCCACACGCTGTCGCTGGTGGCGTTGAAGGCCGACCTCGCCGGGCGGCTGGTGGAACGCGACCCGGCCGCCGCGCGGCGCGAGATCGACGAGGTTGCGCGGGTCTCGCGCGACGCACTGGCGCAGGTGCGCCATGCCGTCACCGGCATCCGCGCCGCCGAGCTGGTGGCCGAGCTGGCCTCGGCGCATCTGCTCCTGGAGAGCGATGAGATCGTGCTGCACTACACGCCGCCGGCGCTGCCGTTGCCCTCCACGCTGGAGACCGCGCTGGCGCTCACCGTGCGCGAGGCGGTCACCAACGTGCAGCGCCACGCCCGCGCGCGGCAGGTATGGATCGCGCTGGAATGCACGCGCGAGCACGTGCTGTTGCGCGTGCGCGACGACGGCCGCGGCGGCGACATCGTGCCCGGCAACGGCCTGCACGGCATGGGCGAGCGCTTGCGCGCGCTCGGCGGCGAACTGCGCATCGACGCGCGCCCGGGCGCCGGCACCGAGCTGCAGGCCCGCCTGCCGTGGCCGCGTGCGGGTATCGCGGCCGCCGAGCCCACGCCCACGTGAGGCTCTGCTACCGTGCGCGCCATGCCATGAGAGGACGGGCGCGATGATCCGCGTGTTGCTGGCCGAGGACCAGGCCATGTTGCGGGGCGCGCTGGCCGCGCTGCTCGGCCTGGAAGAGGACATCACCGTGGTCGGCAGCGCCGGCGACGGTGAAAGCGCGTGGCGCGAGCTGCAGCGGCTTCGGCCGGACGTGCTGGTCACCGACATCGAGATGCCCGGGCTCACCGGCCTGGAGCTGGCGCAGCGCATCCAGCGCCAGGGCCTGCCGGTGCGCGTGGTGATCGTGACCACCTTCGCGCGCCCCGGCTTCCTGCGCCGCGCCCTGGATGCCGGCGTGGGCGGTTACCTGTTGAAGGACGCGCCGGCCGAACAGCTGGCCGATGCGCTGCGCCAGGTCGCGCGCGGCGGGCGCGCCATCGATCCGCAGCTGGCCGCCGAAGCCTGGGCCGAGGCCGATCCGCTCAGCGACCGCGAGCGCGGCGTGCTGCGCCTGGCCGGCGAGGGCCGCTCGGCCAGCGAGATCGCCGAGCTGCTCGGGCTCTCGCACGGCACGGTGCGCAACTATCTTTCCGAGTGCATCGGCAAGCTCGGCGTAGCCAACCGCATCGAGGCCTATCGGCTGGCGCGGCAGAAGGGCTGGCTGTAGCGGCGCTATGCCGTCCCGCGCGGCAGCCATGAAAATTCCGCCTGCCCCAGCCGCGGCGCGGCCTCGCTGGCTAGACTGCGGGCCACCTCATGCGGGAGTGCCCGATGATCGCAAAGCGCTGGATGCTACTGGCCTGCCTCTGGCTCGCCTGCGCGCCCGCCCTGGCCCAGCAATTCAAGGTGCTGGTGGCCGCCATTCCGAACAAGTACCACCACGACTACATCCCGGTGGCCAAGCCGCAGTTCGAGCGGATGGCGCGCCGGCATGA
This sequence comes from Stenotrophomonas sp. HITSZ_GD, assembly GCF_029543105.1. Classification (GTDB taxonomy): domain Bacteria; phylum Pseudomonadota; class Gammaproteobacteria; order Xanthomonadales; family Xanthomonadaceae; genus Stenotrophomonas_A. The sequence goes on along the minus strand of NZ_JARQXB010000001.1, from coordinate 28,312 downwards.
TTTCGCGCTGACGTGGGACTGGGACGGGCGTGCGTTCGACGGCGACCTCTCGCAATACCAGGCGATCGTGCTGCTCAACTCGCCGGCCAGCGACCTGGACCCCGAGCGCCGCGCGAACTTCCAGAAGTACGTGCGCGCCGGCGGCGGCGTGGTCGCCGTGCACAAGGCCTTCGCCATCAAGCGGGGCGACTGGGACTGGTACGACCGGATGATCGGCCGTTCCTTCCGCACCCATCCCTACCTGCAGACCGCGATGGTGGACGTCATCGACCCGACCCACCCGGCCACCGCCGGCCTGCCGAAGCGCTGGCTGTGGAGCGACGAGTGGTACGAGTACGACCCGCCCTACAGCGACGACCTGCACGTGGTGATGGAAGTGGACGAGCGCAGCTACGACCCGACCGCGATCTGGCCGGGCCAGGTCGCCCAGGGCATGGGCCGGCATCATCCGGTGGCGTGGTACCACGTGTTCGAAGGCGGCCGCGTGTTCGCCACCGCGCTGGGGCATCCGCCGGAAGCCTACGACGATGCGCTGTACCTGGGCCACCTGTACGGCGCCCTCTACTGGGCCGCGACCGGGCGCGGCATCGACACACCCCGCTGAGCGGAACGGGTAGGCTGGGCGCCTGCCAGCGTGGGCGACGTATCGATGGGCCTTGAAGCGTTTCTGCGGGAGTACCGGGGGCTGCTGGCGTTGTTGTCGGTGCTGGCGACGGTCAACGTGATGTTCGCGCACCGCGCGCTGCTGCGGCTGGCGCAAACGCAGCCGCAGTTGCTGGCCGCGGTGGGCATCCGCCGCATCGACTGGTGGCCGCGCTGCGTGCTGGGCGTGGGCCGGCTGGGCTTCACCGCCGCCGGTCGTGGCCTGCCGCTGCGCCCGCGCGTGCAGTTCCAGGCGGTGGCGGTGACCTACGTCGTGCTGCTGGCGCTGTTCGCCCAGGGCGCGGTGCAGATCGCGGGCTTGCTGCTGCGCTGAGCCCCTGCCTTCCGGCACCCGTCCCATCGGCACATGGCCGCGTGTGGGCGGCTGCCGAGAATCGCGCGACACCCTTACAGGAAGCTGTCATGACACCCGCATGGCGTTGCGCCGCCCTCGCATTCGCGCTGGGCCTGCCGCTGGCCGCCCAGGCCGTGGACCTCACCCGCCTCGACGAGGGCATGACGGGCCCGCGCACGCGCGTGCTCGTGCTGGGGACGGTGCACCTGCGCGAGCAGCCGGCGTTCAAGCCCGAAGCCCTCGACCCGGTGCTCGACCGCCTCGCCGCTTTCAAGCCGGGTTTCATCACCATCGAGGACATCAGCGGCGAGCAGTGCGACATGGCCGCGCGCCATCCCGCGATCTACGGCGAGGACTATTGCGGCACCCAGGTGGTGGAGAAGGCGCGCGCGGCCACGGGCCTGGACATCCCGGCGGCGGTCGCGGCCGTCGATCGCGCACTGGCCGCCTGGCCCGCCGCGCCCACGCCCGCGCAGCGCCGGCAACTCGCCAGCCAGTTCCTGGCCGCCGACGATCGCGCGTCGGCCTACGTGCAATGGCTACGCCTGCCCGACGCCGAGCGCCACACCGGCGATGGGTTGGACGAGGCCTTGGTGGACGTACTGCGCCAGACCGCGCAGATCCGCAACGAGGATTACCTGATCGCCGCGCGCCTCGCCGCCCGCCTGGGACTGGAGCGCGTCTACCAGGTGGACGACCATACGGGCGACAACATCCGCGTGGCCGATCGCCAGACCTTCGGCCGGCAGATGGAAGCCGCGTGGAAGGCCGGGCGCACGCAGCTGGACGACATGGAGAAAGCGCAGGCGAACTGGGCGAAGGCCGGCGACTACCTGTCGATCTACCGGGCGATCAACCAGCCGTCATCGCTGCAGGTGTACGCCGAGGTGAACGCGAATGCGGCCTTGCGCGCCGTCTCGGCCGAGCACTACCCGCAGATGTGGGTGAGCGGCTGGGAGATTCGCAACCTGCGCATGGTCGCCAACGTGCTGCAGGTGGTGCGCGAACAGCCGGGCGCGCGCGTGCTGAGCATCGTGGGGGTTTCGCACAAGCCCTGGTTCGATGCCTGGCTGGGGCAGATGCAGGGCGTGGACGTGGACGACGTGGAGCAGGTGCTGCGCTGAAGCGCTCGCTCCGGAGCGGGGACGTGACGCGGGAGAGGTGTGCCGACATGACGTCGCCATGGGGGGCGGTCTACGCCTCGCCGTTGCCGCGCCCACCCCGCGCCATCGCCTGGAACACGCCATCCCTGCGCACCCACGCGTGGTACAGCGCCGCGGACAAGTGCAGCAGCACCGTGGCGAACAACAACCTGGCGAGCCAGCCATGCGCGTCGCGCAGCCACGCATACAGCGTGGCGTCGTGCGGTGCGATCGGCGGCAGCTGGAACCCGGCGAACATCGTCACCGGGTAGCCCGCGGCCGACACTGTCGCCCAGCCCAGCAGCGGCATGGCGAACATCAGCCCGTACAGCACCCAGTGCGAGGCCTTCGCGGCGAACGCCTGCCACGCCGGCAGGTCCGCCGGCAGCGGCGGGGGCGCGTGGCGCAGGCGATTGCCCAGCCGCACAATCACCAGCAGCAGGATCGCGATGCCCAGCGGCCGGTGCAGGTCGATCAGCCACGGCCGCTGCGAGATCGACGCCACCATGCCCACGCCGATGAACAGCATCGCCAGGATCATTGCCGCCATCAGCCAGTGCAGCACGCGCGCGGTGAGGTTGAAATGCGCGGAGGTATTCATTTCGCCTGCTCCTGGCCGGTGGCTTCCGGGGCTTTCCCGTGCGCGATCTCGCGCTCGCGGCGGTTGAAGGATTGCGAGTACACCGCCGAGCGCGCGGCCAGGATCGGGTCGTCGGACCCGGCGATGCCGTCGGGCAGGATCAGCGGGTCGTAGTTGATGTCGCGGCACTGGCCCTGTTCCTGCGGCTGCGCGGCGGTCAGTTCCAGCGTGCCGGCCACGACCTGCTCGCGGTCGTCCGGCCACGGCTGCGAGGCGTCGTTGACCGGATCGCCCGCATGGGCCAGCGTCATCACCATGTCCCAGCGCAACGGGCCCTGCGCCAGGCGCTGCTGCAGGTCGCGCGAGAGGAAATCCGCGCCGGCCTGCTCGCGCTGGGCCGCGTCCATTTCGCGGAACGGCGCCTGCGGCCGCATGGACCAGCGCACGAAGCGCGCGTGACCATCGGCGTCGATCAGGCGGAAAGCGTTGACGCCGTTGTACTGCGTGTTGGCCCAGCTGTCCGGCCACGGCGCGCTCTTGGCCCAGGCCAGGAACTTCGCCGCCTCCGGATACTGCTTGAGGAACGCGGCCATCTTCGCCGGGTCCGGCTTGCCGGTGGCCGGGTCCGGCCGCGCGGCCTCGCCCTGCGCGGCGAAGCCTTCCGGCGTGGCGACGACAAAGAACGGAAAGCTGTTCATCGCCGTGCGCCACTGCTGGCCGTCGTCGGTGGTGAGCAGCAGCGCCATGCTGCGCACGCGCGCGCTGTTGTCCGCACCGTGCGGATCGCCACCGCCGATCGACAGCCGCCCCATCACCGGCACGTCCTGTTGCCGGAACACGCGGGCCTTGGACAGCGCCGTGGCCTGTCCGCTGGCGTGGAAAGTGCCGGTGACGCACACGCCCTTGCTGTGCGCCCGGCGGTAGCCGGGATAGGGCTGCTTGTTGCCGGCCTCGATGCCGTCGGTCATGCGCTGGGCGGTGAGGCGCCCGCCGCCGATCCAGCCGGCGGTCCAGGCGAAGGCCGCGGCCAGCACGGCGACGAGGGCGCCGATGCCGAGCAGTGGCAGGTAACGGGTGGGGCGGGGGGCGGGGGATGGCGCGGACATGCGGGGCTCCGGGGCGGGCATACCCGGTCAGACGCACGGGCAGGCGATCTATTCCACGCTTCGTGGCGTGAAGCCGGGGAATAATCTCCGCGCCGGGACGTCCCACCCCTGTCCCCATCCGCCATCGCCCCCCATGCCCCTGCGAGATGCCACCGCCGATGACGACCGCCTGCGCGCGCTGCTGCCGCGCCTGTGGCGCTTCGCCCGCTCGCTGGCCGGCGACCCCGCCGCCGCGGATGACCTGGTGCAATCCGCACTGGAGCGCGCGCTGCGCGGCTGGGACGCCCGGCGCGACGACCAGGCGCTGCAGGCCTGGCTGTTCTCCATCCTCTACCGGCGCTTCATCGACGAGGCGCGCCGGGCGCGGCGCTGGCAGCGGTTGCTGGGCCTGCTCGCCGCCAGCCCGCCACCGCTGGCGCCCTCCCCGGAGCAGATCCATGGGGAGCGCGTCCTGCTGGGCCACTTCGGCGAGCTGCCGGCGGAACATCGCGCCGTGCTGATGCTGGTCGCGGTGGAAGGCTTCACCTACCAGCAGGCCGCCGACACCCTGGGCATACCGATCGGCACGGTCATGTCGCGCCTGTCGCGCGCACGCGAACGCCTGCGCGCGCTCGGCGAAGGTCAGGCCCCTCTTGCGCCCGCGCTGCGGAGAATCAAATGAACCTGCTCATGGACGCGACCGAGCGCGACCTGCGCCTGCACGCCTATGTCGATGACCAGCTGGACGCCGCCGCGCGCGCCGAGGTCGAGGCGTGGCTGCGCGACCACCCCGAGGATGCCGCGCGCGTGGCGGCGTGGCGGCGTGATGCCGCCGCCCTGCGGACCGCGTGGGCATGGACCGAACGCGTGCCGCTGCAGGCGCAGCTGGATCCGGCACAGCTGCGCCGGCGTCGCCACGCGCGCCAGCGCACCTGGATGGGCATGGCGGCCGCCTGCGTGTTGGCGCTGGGCGCCGGCGGCTGGGGCGGCTGGCAATTGCACGATGCACGCCTTCGCGCCGAACGCCCGCCCATGGCCGATGCGATGGCCGCGTACCGCCTGTTTGCCACCCAGGACGCCGCGCTCGAATACCGCGACGGCGAGGCCGACGAAGCCCGCCTGCGCGCCTGGCTGGCCACGCAGTTCCACGATGCGGTGGCGCTGCCGGACCTGCGCGCGCAAGGCCTGCGCGCGCGCGGCGGGCGCCTGCTCTCCACGCCCGAGGGCGCCGCGGCAATGCTGGTGTACGAAGACGCGGCCGGTAGCCGCGTGGCCCTGTACGTGCGACCGCTGGCGCCACGCCTGCGCCCCGGCGAGCGCACCGAGGATGGCCTGCACGCGCGCTACTGGTCGCAGGGCGCGGCCTCGTATGCCTTGGTGGCGCCGGTGGCGGCGCGCGTGCCGGGGCGCGGTTGACCGTCGCCTAGCCGCCGGCCTTCAGGCGCGCATCGGCCAGCGCGCGCACGCGCGCGGCGGCGTCGGCATCAACCGGGTGGTAGACCACCATCGCCAGGTCGGGCCGGCCGTCCACCGCGAAGTACGAAATCTCCAGGTCGATGGTCCCCACCTGCGGATGATGGATGCGCTTGGCGTGCGCGCGCTCGTCCGGCAGCCCGCGGTCCTGCCAGAGCGCCGCGAACTCCGCGCTGTGAGCGCACAGCTCCGCCACCAACTGCGCGATCTCGGCATTGGCGCCGGCACGCATGGCATCGATGCGGAAGGAGCGCACCACCGAGCGGGCCACGCTGTCCCAGTTGTCCTGGGCGGCGCGTACCCGCGGGCTGGAGAACATCAGGCGCAGGATGTTGCGCTGCTCGCGCGGCAACTGGCCGTAGTCGGTGAACAGCGCGGCCGCCGCGCGGTTCCAGGCCACCACGTCCCAAGTGGCGGTCTTGACGATGGCCGGCGTGTCGCCCAACGCGTCGAGTACGCGGCGCAGGCGCGGCGTCACTTCGTCCGCGCCGTGGAAGCGCGCTTCCGGGGGATGGCCCAGCGCGAGGAGGAACACGTGCTCGCGCTCGCGTTCGGTGAGCATCAGCGCCGTGGCGATGCGTTCCAGTACCTCGGGCGAAGGCGGACCACCGCGACCCTGTTCGAGCCACGTGTACCAAGTCGGGCTGATATGCGCGCGCTGCGCCACTTCCTCGCGCCGCAGGCCCGGCGTGCGGCGCCGCGTGGCGCTGAAGCCGAACGCGGCCGGGTCGAGCCGCGCGCGGCAGTCGCGCAGGAACGCACCCAGCATGCCGTCGGTCGCTTCGCGCAAGGGGAGCCTGTTAGTGGCCATACCACGATGATGTCACTACTTACCGGTAAACCAGTGTAGTGGGATAAAACGCGCCTCACCAAACGGAGCTTTCCCATGCGCGTATTCCTGACCGGCGCCACCGGCTTCATCGGTTCGCACGTGCTGCCCGAATTGCTCGCCCGCGGCCACGAGGTGATCGGCCTGACGCGCTCTCAAGCCGGTGCCCGGCAGTTGGCTGAAGCCGGCGCGCAGGCGCACTTCGGCACGCTGGAAGACCTCGACAGCCTGCGCGCCGGTGCCGCGCGGGCCGATGCCATCGTGCATACCGCCTTCGATCACGACTTCTCGCATTTCGCCGAGAACTGCGAGAAGGACCGCCGCGTGATCACCGCGCTGGGCGAAGGGTGGCAGGGCACCGCACGCCCACTGCTCATCACCTCCGGCGTCGGCATGGGCAGCATCGCGCCGGGCGTACCCGCGAGCGAGGACGTGTTCGACAGCGCCCACCCGCATCCGCGCGTGGCCTCCGAGCAGGCCGGCGCCGCGCTGCTGGCGCAAGGCGTGAACGTCTCGGTCGTGCGCCTGCCGCAGGTGCACGACACGGTGAAGCAAGGGTTGATCACGCCGTATGTCGCCTTGTCGCGCCAGCAGGGCCGCGCCGCCTATGTCGGCGAGGGCGGCAACCGCTGGTCGGCGGCCGCGGTGGGCGATGTCGCGCGGCTGTACGTGCTCGCGCTCGAACGCGGCGAAGCGGGCGCGCGCTATCACGCGGTGGCCGAAGAAGGCGTGCCGATGCGGTCGATCGCCGAGCAGGTCGGCCGCGGGCTGGGCGTGCCGGCGGTCTCGCTGAGCCCGGCCGAAGCGCCGGCGTACTTCGGCTGGCTGGCCTCTTTCGCCGGGCTCGACCTGACCGCCTCCAGCGTGATCACCCGCCGCACGCTGGGCTGGACGCCCACCGGGCCTTCGCTGCTGGAAGACCTTGCGCGGATGGACTACGGCGCGGCCGCGTGATCGCGCGCGTCGCGCGACGGCGGCTGGCCGAACAGGCGCCCGTACTCGCGGGTGAACTGGGTGACGCTCTCGTAGCCCACGGCGTGCGCCGCACGCTTGGCGATGGCGCCTTCGTTGCGCATCAACCGGCGGGCCTCCACCAGGCGCAACTGCTTCTGGAACTGCAGCGGCGTCAGTGACGTCACCGCGCGGAAATGCGCGTGGAAGGTGGTCAGGCTCATGCCCGCCACCTCGGCCAGGTGCTCCACGCGCAGTGGCTGCGCGTAGTGCGCGCGGATCAGCTTCACCGCGCGCCCGATGCGCGCGGCATGCCCGTTGACCGCGCCCAGCTGGCGAATGGCCGCGCCATGCCGGCCCGCCAGCAGCCAGTGGTGCATCTCGCGCAGCAGCCCGTCGCGCAGGATGGGCAATGAGCGCGGACGTTCCAGAAGCTGCAGCAGGCGCAGCGCGCAATCGGCGACCTCGGCTTCCGTCGCCTCCACCTGCAAGGGCGAAGCGGGCGAGGCCGCGTCGGCCACTGCGTCCATCTCGCCGACGAGGCTGGCGATGATGGCCGGGTCCAGGTGCAACACGAACGAGTAGTAGGGCTGCCGTGCATCGGCACCGGTGATCTGGCTCGTGGTGGGCACGTCGGCGGTGATGAGCAGCGACTCGCCCGCGCCGAAGCGCGCCACGTGCGAGCCGAATGTCACCTGCTTGGTGCCTTGCAGCAGGAGCACCAGCATCGGGCAGGAGATGTCGTACTGCAGCTCACCCGGCGCGGTGGCCGAGATGGTGGACAGGCCGGCGATCGCCGTGCGCGCCACCCCGTGCGCGTCGGCGTGGGCGAGCGTGCAGTGGCGAACGCGATCGAGCAGGGCGGCGGTCATGCGCGCACGATAGCCGAGGACCACGGCATGCGGGTGCCCTTCCGCATTTCCAGGCAAGTCCACCGCATGACCAGGCAATGCAGGCGCCCACGGGCCACGCGCGAAAGCTGCAAGCTCACCAACCCCGCTCGCGATGACCGCAGAACCAGGCATCTCCGCCGCAGGATCAGGCAACCCGCGCGCGGCGGCGGCGACCAGACTTTCCGCACCCCCCAAACGATCCTGAGGAGTGCAGCCATGAACACGATTTCCCTCGTCACCGGCGCCAATCGCGGCCTCGGCCGCGCCACCGCCTTGTCCATCGCCCGCCAGGGCGGCGATGTCATCCTCACCTGGCGCCACGGCGAAGCCGCCGCCCGCCAGGTGGTCGAGGAGATCACCGCCATGGGCCGCCGCGCCATCGCCTTGCAGCTCGATGTGGGCGAGGTATCGAGTTTCCCCGCCTTCGCCCAGACCCTGCGCACCACCCTGCGCGCGCACTTCGGCCGCGACCACGTCGACCATCTGGTCAACAACGCCGGCCACGGCGAGATGGCCGCCTTCGCCGACACCACCCCGGCGCAGTTCGACGCCCTGTTCGCCGTCCACGTCAAAGGCGTGTTCTTCCTCACCCAGGCGCTGCTGCCCTTGCTGGCCGACGGCGGGCGCATCGTGAACCTGTCCACCGGCCTCACCCGCGTCTCGCAACCGGGCTTCTCGGCTTACGCCGCCGCCAAGGGCGCCATCGAGATCCTGACGGTCTACCTCGCCCGCGAACTCGGCGCGCGCGGCATCACCGCGAACGCCGTGGCACCGGGGGCGATCGAGACCGACTTCCTCGGCGGGGCCGTGCGCGATACGCCCGAATACAACCAGGCCTTCGCCGGCATGACCGCGCTGGGCCGCGTCGGCGTGGTGGACGATATCGGGCCGATGGTCGCCAGCCTGCTGGGGCCGGCGAACCGTTGGGTCACCGGCCAGCGGATCGAAGTGTCCGGCGGCCAGGCGATCTGATCCGGCTCAGCCGCCGTAGCGCGCCTGCAGCATGGCCCAGGCCGAACGCAACGCCAGCGCCTCGCCGCCCGCCGGGCGGCCGGGGCGCTCGGCATCGTTCCAGGCGTACACGTCCAGGTGCGCCCACGGCTGGCCCGCCGGCACGAAGCGCTCCAGGTACAGCGCCGCCGTCACCGCGCCGGCCATGCGCGAACCGGCATTGGCGAGATCGGCCACGTGGCTGGTGAGGTAGCGCAGGTACGGGCGCCACAGCGGCATGCGCCACACCGGGTCGCGCGTGCGCTCGCCGGCGGCGATCCACGCCTGCGCCACCGCTTCGTCGTTGGCAAACAGCGCCGGCAGGTCCGGGCCGAGCGCGATGCGCGCCGCGCCGGTGAGCGTGGCGAAGTCCAGGATCAGCGCCGGCTTCGCCTCGCCGGCGTAGGTCAGCGCGTCGCACAGGATCAGGCGGCCTTCGGCATCGGTGTTGTCGATCTCCACGGTGACGCCCGCGCGCGTGGTGATCACCTCGCCCGGGCGGAAGGCGTCCGGGCCCACCGCGTTTTCCACCGCCGGGACCAGCAGCGTCAGCCGCACCGGCAGCTGGCGCGCCATCACCAGCCCGGCCAGCGCCAGCGCGTGCGCCGCGCCGCCCATGTCCTTCTTCATGTGGCGCATGCCGTCGGCCGGCTTGAGATCCAACCCGCCGGTGTCGAAACACACGCCCTTGCCGACCAGCACCAGGTGCGGATGCGCCGCATCGCCCCACTGCAGTTCGATCAGGCGCGGCGCGCGGTGCGATGCGCGGCCCACGGCGTGGATGGTGGGGAAGTTCTTTTCCAGCAGCGCCTGCCCGGTGATGACCTCGATGCGCGCGCCGTGCGCGCTGGCGAGCTCACGCGCGGCCGCTTCGAGCTGGTCCGGCCCCATGTCCTCGGTCGGTGTGTTCACCCAGTCGCGCACGCGTAGGCAGGCCTGCACCAGGTCGGCCACTTCCGCCGACGGCGTGGCCGCCAGTTCGGCCGGCGCGCGGGTCGGCTTGCGATAGCGGCTGAAGCGGTAGCTGCCCAGGCCCCAACCCAGGTGCAGCAGCGATTGCTCCGCTTCGCCCAGCCCCTCGGCGCGCCACACCGTGCCGGCCGGCAGCGCGTAGGGCGCATGCGCGTAGGCGTAGGCATCCTCGCGGTCGCCCACGCCGATCACCGCGCCGGCCAGCCCGTCCGCGCCCGGCAGCAGCAGCACGCTGCCCGGCGAGGCTTCGAAGCGCTGCGCCTGCGCCCAGGCGACCACGGCCGGCGGCTGGCGCTCCAGCCAGGCGGCGAAGTGCGCGCGGTCCAGGACATGCAGCGGCAGGGCGGTGGCGGTATCGGCGGTGAAGCCTTGGGGCAGGGACATGAAATTTCCTTGGCGTCAGGCGCGCATCACGCGCCGGGAGAAATCGGGGGCAGCGCGGCGCTCATGCCGCGCGCGCGGCCTGGGCGTCCAGCCAGTCGGCCAGCCCGGCGAGGGTGTCGAACGCCAGGTCCGGCACCTTGTCGGCGTGCGGCCAGGTTGCTTCGGTGCGGTTGATCCAGCAGGCACGCAGGCCGGCGTCGAGCGCGCCGACCACGTCCATGTCGACGTGGTCGCCCACGTGCAGCACCTCGCCCGGCGCCACGCCCAGGCGGGCGCAGGCCGCGTGGAAGATGCTGGCCTGCGGCTTGGCCGCGCCATGTTCGCGCGAGCCGAGCTGGAAGGCGAAGTGGTGGTCCAGGCCGATGCGCGCCAGGTCGGCGTTGCCGTTGCTTACCGCCGCCACCGGCACGCGCGCGGCGATGCGCGCCAGCGCGTCCAGCGCATCGGGGTAGCACTCCACCTCGTTGCGCGCGGCGTAGAACACCTCGTAGGCCGGCTCGACCAGGGCGACATCGCCGCCGCTCAGTTCGAACGCCTGCTGCAGGGTGAGCCGGCGCAGCGCGCTGAGGTCGTGATGCAGGTGCGGGTTGTCGGCGAAGCTGCGCTCGCGCAGTTCGCGCATGCCGGCCAGGTCGAAGCGCGCGGCGGTGACCGGGCTGTGGACCTGCATCCATTCGTGCAGCACGCGGTCGATGCGCGCGCCGATGGGCGCGAACGGCCACAAGGTGTCGTCGAGATCGAGGGTGATGGCGCGGATCGGGAAGCTCACCGCGCCATTTTAGGGCAGATGGCCGGCCCCGGCGTGAGCGCGCCACTCCTCGCACGCTGCACCGCGCCGGCCCCGGCGCGCCGCCGGGCTCACTCCAGCAGGCGTGCCCAGCGCTGCATGCCGTCCAGCCGGCTCAGGATCATCTTGATGCACACCAGCAGCGGCACCGCGAGCAGCAGGCCGACCAGGCCCCACAGCCAGCCGAACAGCATCAGCGCCAGGATCAGCATGAGCGGGGAGATGGCCATCCGCCGGCCGAGGATGATCGGCGTGACCACCTGCCCCTCGATGGTGTGCAGCACCAGGTACAAGGCGGCCGGCAGCGCGCTGGCGGCCGGCGTATCGAAGGTGACGAAACCCATCAGCAGCATCAGCATCACGCCGATCAGCGGGCCGACATACGGCGCGAAGTTCAGCAGCGCCACCACCGTGCCCCAGAGCAGCGCCTCCTGCACGGGAATGCCCAGCGCGTAGAGGATGCCCGCGTAGATCATGCCCACCGCGGTGTTGATCATGCTGATGGTGAGCACGTAGCGCGACACCTCGCGCTCGATCTCCAGCATGATCCCGGTGGTGAACCGTTGCTGCGCGCGGCTGGGCAGCAGCGCGATCGCATGCCGCTGCAGGTTCTCGCCGTACACCATGAAGAAGAACGTCAGCAGCACCACCGCCAGCACCGAGGCGGCGAGCTTGGGCGCGCGCACGAGGGCGCGGTACGGATCGTCCAGCTGGGTGCGCACGATCTGCACCTGCCGGCCGGTTTCGCCGCCCGCCGCGCGCGCGAAGCTTTCCGCGGCCTGGTTGGCCTGCTGCACGGGCTTGGTGAAATCGCGCACCTCGCGCGAAATCTGCCGCATCTGCGAGGGGGCCTGCTGGAACCATACCGCCGCCGGGCCCACCAGTTGCACCGCGAGCGCGATGGTGCCGGCCACGCCCACCACGATCACCAGCAGCGCCGCCAGGAAGCGTGGCAGGTGGAGCTTGCGCAGCAGGCGAATGATGGGGTTGCCGACCATCGAGAAGAACGCGGCCAGCATGATCGGCAGGATCACCGTCTGCGCGGCCCACAGCGTGTAGCCGACGGCCAGCACGGCCAGCACCACCAGCGAGGCGGGGCCGCGCGGCCGCGGGCGGGGCGGCGGCGGGAGCGCGGCGAGGGGTTCGGCGGGCGATTCGGGGTCGAGCGGGGCGAGGTGGCTCATGCGCGGGCGGCCGTGGGTGGTCGCCCATTATCGGCGGCGCGCGTCAACGCGGCGCATGCCTCAGCGCTCGGACAACTCCGTGGCTGCCTCGGCCGGATGCGGCGCGTGTGCCGGTGCCTCGCGCGCAGCGACCGGCGCGGCGGCGGCCGCACCGGTGGCGACGACCGCAGCGGTATCGGCCGCGCGTTCGGCGTGGTCGCCGGCGCGCTCGGCCTCCTGCGAGGCGGCTTGTGCCTGCATCGCGGTGAACATGCCCGAGACGGTGCTGAAGAGCTGCACCCAGCGCGTGGCCTGCCCGGCCACCGCGCGGCCCTTGGCCGGCTCCAGCTTGCCGGCCAGAAAACCGCCGACCAGCCCGGCCACCACGATGCGCGGAGCCGTCCAGCCTTCGCGCCAGGCCCGGCGAAGGGTGTGCCAGTGCACCTGGGTATCGTCGGCGCGTCCTTGCACCAGTCGTTCGGCGCGCTCCACGCGGCGCCGGAGCTGGTTGAAATTCATCGCGTCTTCTCCTGCGCGCGCGCCGCCATGCTGGCGTGTTGCGCCGGCGGCGTGGGCGCGTTCTTCGTGGCGTCGTCTTCTTCGCCCTGCTCGTCGAACAGGCCGAGCCGGCTGAGCTGGCGCCGGGTGGCGTGCAGGCCGGTGTGGTCGAAGAAATGCGACACGCGCCAGATGGCGATGCCGGTCATCGCCAGGCTGACCAGGGCGGTGAAGAACAGCGACTGGAACCACGACAGCCCCAGCCGCTGCAGCAACGCGATGATCGCGCCGGTCAGCAGCAGCCAGGAAGAAGCGCCAAACACGACGGCCACGCCGGCCCAGGCCAGGCCGCGGCCGAACGCACTGCGCGCCAGCGCCAGATCGGCGGACACCAGCCGGCGCAGTGCGCGGCCGGTGTCGCGGGCCGAACCCATCGTCGCCTTACCGGCCTCGCCGACCTGGCGGAGGCTTTCCTCCAGGCCGGGGGGCTTCTCGGGCGCTTCGCCTTCCGGTGGCGGGGTGGTATCGCTCACGCCGCGCTTAGTCGTTGCTGCTGCGTGCGAGCTTGGCGATGATCCAGCCGGCCGCGAAGGCCACGCCGAACGATGCCAGCGGACGCTCGCGGATGAGTTCCGACGCGCTGTCGAGCAGGTCGCGGCCCTTGTCCATTAGCGCATCCACCTGCTCCTTGGCGGCGGCGCCACCGACTTCGGCGGCGGCCAGGCCCGACAGCGCGCTGTCGCTGAGTTCGGCCTTGACGTTCGCCTTGCCCAGGCGCAGTTCTTCGCCGGCGGCGGTGCTGGCGCTGCGCACGGCTTCGCCGGCGGCGCTGGCGGCCGACTTGAGGTGGCTGCCAGCCTCGTTGAGGTTGCCCTTGAGCTGGTCGGTATGGGTCGGAACGCTCATCGTGATCTCCTTGGGGGTGCGGTCCTCCGCGCAGCGCGGAGCATGGAACCTAGCAATAACATCGAGGGGGTGTACGGCATGTGTGAGTGCGCGCCGCGTGCGATGAGCGGTTCATCTGCCCAGCGGTGCGGCGTCACCGCACCAGCACGTCGTACTGCGCCCCGCCACGCACGATGCGCAGCACCAGGCGCTGCGGCGGGCGGGTGAAGTTCGCACGCCAGCCGGCCAGGTCGGAGAAGTCGCCCGCGGAGGCGGCGATCACCACGTCGCCGCTGGCCAGCCCGTTCTGCGCGGCGCGACTGCCGCGCTTGACCTCGCTGATCAGCACGCCGCTGATGCCGGACTGGCGCAGCGATTCGGGCAGGTCGGTGAACGTGGCGCCGTCCAGGCGCGGGTCCAGCGCCGCGCCGCCGGCGGCGCGCGCCTGTTCCTTGAGCACCGCGCGCAGTTGCAGCGCCTTGCCTTCCCGGCGCACGTCCAGCGTCACCGCGCTGCCAACCGGCTGCAGCCCTTCGTAGTTGTGCAGCGCTTCGGCGCTGTCCACGCGCTCGCCATTGGCCGCGACGATGACATCGCCCGGCTGCAGGCCGGCGGCCGCCGCGGCCGAGCCCGGCAGCACGCGCGCCACCAGCGCGCCGCGCGCGTTGTCCAGGCCCAGGCCCTGCGCCATCTGCGCGGACAGGTTCTGCGTCTCCAGCCCCAGCGTGCCGCGGATCACCACGCCGTTGTTCTTGAGCAACTGCTCCACCACGCCGCGCGCCAGGTTGGACGGAATCGCCAGGCCCAGCCCGATGTTGCCGGCCATGCTGCCCTGCGGGTTGAAGCTGGCGGTGTTGATGCCCACCAGCCGCCCCTGCAGATCCACCAGCGCGCCGCCGGAGTTGCCCGGGTTGATCGATGCGTCGGTCTGGATGAAGTTCTGGTAGCCCAGCCCGCGGATCCCGCTGCGGCCCACGGCCGAGACGATGCCGCTGGTCACCGTCTGGGTGAAGCCGAACGGGTTGCCGATCGCCACGACGAAATCGCCCACGCGCAGCTGCGCGCTGTCGGCGAGCTGGATGGCGGTGAGCTTGTCGGCCGGGATGCGGATCAGCGCGATGTCGGTGTCCGCGTCCGAGCCGAGGAATTCGGCTTTCACCGTGCGTCCGTCGGCCAGCGTCACCTGCACGTCGTCGGCGTTCTCGATGACATGGTGGTTGGTCAGCACGTAGCCCTTGGCCGCGTCGATGATGACGCCCGAGCCGAGCGATTCGTTGATGCGCTCCTGCGGGATATCCGGGAACAGCCGGCGGAAGAACGGGTCGTTGAAGAAGGGGTTGCGCACGCGCACCACCTGCTTGGTGTTCACGCTCACCACCGCCGGCATCACCTGCTGGAGCATCGGCGCCAGGCTCGGCACCGGCTGCCCGCCCACCGAGGCCGGCAGCGCGGCGGTGGTCGGCACGAGGCTGGCGACAGGCGCGGGGGCCAGGGGCGCGGCTTCGGCGCGGTTGTCCAGCCATTCGTGGAGGCCGGTGGCGGCAAAAGCACCGAAGGCGGCGGCCAGGGACAGGGTTAGCAGCGTGGGCAGCGGGCGCATGGGCGGTCGTTTTTTCGGGAACGCGGGACGGAGGGAGACAGGCGGGCAGGATGGCCCGGACCTGCAAGCTGAACAAGCGTGCCGCCGACGTTTTTAATGGCGGGTGAAAACGCCCATTCGCCCGTCGCCGGCACCGTTTGACAGTGCCCGACCCCAGCGCTAGCGTTCGCCGAAATCCCCAGATGTTGTGGCGCCTGCGCGACGGAGCCCAACATCCGGGCATGCACCCCGATGGCCGCCGCGGACGGCCATCGCCCGCCGACGGCCCCGCATGCGGGGCGCGCGGGTGTACAGCCTGTTCATCCGCACCGCGTTACATCGCTGCGTAGACAACGCCCGAAGGAGGGCCCATGAGCAACGGTAATGGTGCATCGGCGACGGTTTCCCAGGTCGCTGGAAACGTGAAAGAGTCGGCCGTCCACCTGGGCGAATCCATCGCCCATACCGCCAGCGAGGCCGTGGCCAGCGTGGAGAAGTTGGCCAAGACCGCGCGCAAGCAGGTCACCCAGCGCGTGAGCAAGGCGCGCAAGGCCGTGGCCAAGAAGACCGCCAAGGCCGGCAAGGCGGTGAAGAAGCGCATCGCGTCGGCGCGCCAGAAGCTGGAGGCGGCCAGCGCCAGCGCCAAGGCCGAGGCCGCCGCGCTGCGCCGCAAGAGCGGCAAAAAGGCGGCCAAGAAGACGGCCAAGAAGACGGCCAAGAAGGCGACGGCCAAGAAGTCGGCCGCGACCAAGAAGGTCGCCAAGAAGAGTGCGGTGAAGAAGGCCGCCGCGCGCAAGCCGGTGGTCAAGAAGGCCACCGCGAAGAAGGCCGTCGCGCGCAAGCCGGTGGTCAACAAGGCTGCCGCCAAGAAGGCAGTGGCGAAGAAGGCGGTCGCCAAGAAGGCGGTTGCCAAGAAAGCCACCGCCAAGAAGACCGGCGCGCGCAAGGTCGCCAAGAAGGCCACCGCCCGCAAGGCGAGCAAGAAGGCAGCCTGAGCAGGAAAAGGAAAGGGCGGGAAAACCCGCCCTTTCCACATGCCGCGATGACGCGCGCGATCAGTCGCCCAGCGTCAGCAGCGAGGCGTTGCCGCCGGCGGCGGTGGTGTTCACCGTCACCACCTTCTCGGTGGCGAAACGCAGCAGGTAGTGCGGGCCGCCCGCCTTCGGGCCGGTGCCCGACAGGCCCTGGCCGCCGAACGGCTGCACGCCGACCACCGCGCCGATCTGGTTGCGGTTGACGTACACGTTGCCCACGTTGACGCGCGAGGCGATGCGATCGACCGTCTCGTCGATGCGCGAATGCACGCCCAGCGTGAGGCCGTAGCCGGTCGCGTTGATCTGGTCGATCACCGCATCGAGCTGGTCGGCCTTCCAGCGGATCACATGCAGGATCGGGCCGAACACTTCGCGCTGCAGCTGGTCCAGCGACTTGAGCTCGTATGCACGCGGCGCGAAGAACGTGCCGTGCGCGGTGGCCGCATCGACCGGCGCGACGGCGATCGCACGGGCCTCGGCGTCCATGCGCTGGGCGTGCTTTTGCAGGATCTCCAGCGCGTCGGCGTCGATCACCGGGCCCACGTCGGTGGACAGTAGCGCCGGGTCGCCGATCTTCAGTTCGGCCATCGCCCCGCCGAGCATGGTCATCACCTTGTCGGCGATGTCGTCCTGCACGAACAGCATGCGCGCGGCCGAGCAGCGCTGGCCAGCGGAGATGAAGGCGCTGGCGATGGCGTCCTTGACCACGGCTTCCGGCAGCGAGGACGAATCGGCGATGAAGGCGTTCTGGCCGCCGGTCTCGGCGATGAGTACGCCGATGGCGGCATCGCGCGCGGCCATGGTGCGGTTGATCGCGCGCGCGGTCTCGGTCGAGCCGGTAAAGGCGACGCCCGCCACGCGCGGGTCCTTCGTCAAGGCCGCGCCCACGGTGGCGCCGTCGCCGGGCAGGAACTGCAGCACCGCTTCCGGCACGCCAGCTTCGTGCAGCAGCTTCACCGCGTAGTAGCCGATCAGGTTGGTCTGCTCGGCCGGCTTGGCGATCACGCTGTTGCCGGCGGCCAGCGCCGCGGTGACCTGGCCCAGGAAGATCGCCAGCGGGAAATTCCACGGGCTGATGCACACGAACACGCCGCGGCCGTGCAGCTGCAACTCGTTGGATTCACCGGTCGGCCCCGGCAGGCGCTCGGGCGCGCCGAACTGCGCGCGCGCCTGGCCGGCGTAGTAGCGCAGGAAATCCACCGCCTCGCGCACTTCGGCCACCGCGTCGGGCAGGGTCTTGCCGGCTTCCTTCACGCACAGCGCCATGAACTCGGGCATGCGCGCTTCCAGCAGGTCGGCGGCGTGTTCGAGGATGGTGGCGCGGCTGGCGGCCGGGGTGCGGTTCCAGGCCGGCATCGCGGCCACGGCATTGGCCAGCGCCTTGTCGACCACGGCCGCGTCAGCCGGCTGCCACTGGCCCACGACCTGGCGGCGGTCGGCCGGAGAGGTCACCTCCAGCGCGGCGGTGGAGACCACCGCGCCCGGCACCAGCGGGCCGGCCTTCCAGGGCTTCACCGCGGCGTTGAGCTGCTCTGCGAGCTGGCGCAGGTCCTGGTCGTTGGCGAGGTTGGCGCCCATGGAGTTCTTCCTGTTCTGGTTCTGGCTGCGCAGCAGGTCGGCCGGCAGCGGGATCTTCGGATGCGGGATGGAGGCGAACGAGGACACGGCTTCTACCGGGTCGCGGATCAGGTCCTCGATGGCCACCTTCTCGTCGGTGATGCGGTTGACGAAGCTGGAGTTGGCGCCGTTCTCGAGCAGGCGGCGCACCAGGTACGGCAACAGGTCCTCGTGCGAGCCAACCGGGGCGTACACGCGGCAGGGCAGGCCGAGGCGGTCAGCGGGCACCACCTCGGCGTAGAGGTCATCGCCCATGCCGTGCAGCTTCTGGTGCTCGTAGGTGCGGCCCTGGCCGAGGGTGCGGATCGCCGCGATGGTGTGCGCGTTGTGCGTGGCGAACATCGGGTAGATCGCATCGGCGTGGCCGAACAGCCGCTTGGCGCACGCCAGGTAGGAGACGTCGGTGTTCTGCTTGCGGGTGAACACCGGGTAGCCGGGCAGGCCGTCGAGCTGGGCGCGCTTGACCTCCGCGTCCCAGTAGGCGCCCTTGACCAGGCGCACCTGCATGCGGCGGCCGCTGCGGCGGGCCAGATCGGCCAGGTAGTCGATCGTGTACGGCGTGCGCTTCTGGTAGGCCTGCACGACCACGCCGAAGCCTTCCCAGCCGGCCAGCGAGGCATCGCCAAACACGCGCTCGATGATGTCCAGCGACAGCTCCAGCCGATCGGCTTCCTCCGCATCGACGGTGCAGCCGATGCCGTAGGACTTGGCCAACTGCGCGAGCTCCAGCACGCCAGGCACCAAGTCATCGAGCACGCGCTCGCGCTTGGCGTGCTCGTAGCGCGGGTACAGCGCCGAGAGCTTGATCGAGATGCCCGGCGCCTGGGTGACGTCGCCGTCCGGCTTGCCGCCGCGGCGCGCGTGGTCGCCGCCGATGGCGTGGATCGCCCGGCGGTAGTCCTGCAGGTAGCGCAGCGCGTCCTTCATCGTCAGTGCGCCTTCGCCGAGCATGTCGAACGAATAGCGGTAGCTGGCGTTGTCGCCCTTGTGCGAGCGCGAGAGCGCCTCGTCGATGGTGCGGCCCATGACGAACTGGTGGCCCATGATCTTCATCGCCTGGCGCACGGCCAGGCGGATCACCGGCTCGCCGACGCGGGCGACCAGGCGCTTGAACGCGCCCGGCGCATCGGCGCGGGTGAGGTCGTTGATCTGCACGATGCGCCCGGTGAGCATCAGGCCCCAGGTCGAGGCGTTGACCAGCACCGAGTCGCTGCCGCCCAGGTGCTTTTCCCAGTCGGCGTCGCCCAGCTTGTCGCGGATCAGCTTGTCGGCGGTCTCCTGGTCGGGAATGCGCAGCAGCGCTTCGGCCACGCACATCAGCAGCACGCCTTCCTCGCTGCCCAGGTCGTACTGGCGCATGAAGGCCTCGATGGCGCCCTGGTCCTGGGCGCGGGCGCGCACGCGGCTCACCAGGTCGGCGGCCAGCGCCTGCACCTTGGCCTGTTCGGCGGCGGGCAGGCGCGCCTGTTCGAGCAGTTCGCGCACGTGCTCGGTTTCGTCCTTGAGCCAGGCGGCGGTGACGGCCGCGCGCAGCGCGGAGGGCGCCGGCGGCAGTTCGGGGGAAAGCAGCGACGGGGACGGCGGGGGGCCGCCGGCGGCGGTATCGGGCAGGGCGCTCATCGGATCGGGAGGGCAGGGAAACCGGCGCCATTCTAGGAGCGCGGGTGCTACCCGCACTTGAAGGGAAACGACGCCCCGGACGCCGTTTTCTGCATGGACCCCGGCGAGGGCCCGGCACGAGGTGTTTCGCGAAATGATTGATTTGCCGGGCGTTTCTGGTTGCAGTGCAGCATCGCCGATGGGCCGGCGATGCTTGCCGCGCTCGCTTCGGCAGGGCTACCATCCAGGCGTTCTCCGTGGTTGGGAGCGCGCACGCGAGATGATCGAAGTGTTGCCGTCCAGCACCGATGGCCCGGCCATGCAGCTTCGCCTGCGTCCGCCACGGGCGCTGACGGCCCGCCAATTCGTCGCGCTGTTCGGCGTGCTGGTGGGGCTGATGTGGCTGGCGGCCGGTTTGGGGTGGTGGGCCGGCAATGTCTTCGCCCCGGTGTTTGCCTTGTTGTATGGCGTATTGGTGGCGGTAGCGCTGCGCTGTTCCTGGCGCGGCGGCGAACGCGAAGAAGCGATCCGGGTGGGGCCGGCCGCAGTCCAGGTCTTCCCTTCTCCCGGCTCGCCGCCCGCGTTCCAGGCGCATCCGCATTGGGTGCGGCTCCGGATCGGCAGCGACGAAAGGGTATGGCTGGCGAGCAGTGGCAGGCAGGTCGAGGTGGGCAGCTTCCTCGGACCGGCCGAACGGCTGCAACTGGCGGAAAAACTGCAAGGCTTGCTCGCGGCCGCCGACGGCCGTAACCGATGACGCCCACCCGATGGGCAAGGGTCTAGGCAATGAAGCAAAGCAACAGGGGTCGCTTTACCGCGTGGTACCGGGGAATGATGGCGTTGGCCGCGCTGCTGGCCGCGCCGCTGGCGTGGGCGCAATCGGCCGATCCGAAGGAATGGCAGCTCAACATGGGGCGCGGCGTCACCCATACCGCGCGCATGGCCTACGAGGCGCACATGGTCGCGCTGTGGGTGTGCGCGGTGATCGGCGTGATCGTGTTCGGCGCGATGGGCTATGCGATCTTCGCCTTCCGCAAATCCAAGGGGGCGGTGGCGGCGCAGTTCAGCCACAACACCAAGGCCGAGATCCTGTGGACGGTGATCCCGGTGCTGATCCTGATCGTCATGGCCTGGCCGGCCACGGCCAAGCTGATCGCCATGTACGACCTGCGCGACTCGGAAATGACGGTGAAGGTCACCGGCTACCAGTGGATGTGGAAGTACGAATACCTGGGCGAGAACGTCAGCTTCACCTCGCGCCTGGACCGTGAATCCAACCGCGTGCGGCAAAGCGGCGAGGTGCCCACGGTCGCCAACAACCCGCACTACCTGCTGGACGTGGACAACCGCCTGGTGCTGCCGGTGGATACCAAGATCCGCTTCGTCATCACCTCCGACGACGTGATCCACGCCTGGTGGGTGCCGGCGCTGGGCTGGAAGCAGGACGCGGTGCCGGGCTTCGTTAACGAGGCCTGGACCAACATCGAGAAGCCCGGCGTGTACCGCGGCCAGTGCGCCGAGCTGTGCGGCAAGGACCACGGCTTCATGCCCATCGTGGTGGAGGCGCTGCCCAAGGAGGAGTTCAAGCGCTGGCTGGCCTCGCGCAAGCCCAAGCCCGCCGAGCCGGCGGCCCCTGCCGAAGCGCCCGCCGCGCCCGCGCAAGAAGCGCCGCCCGCCACCCCGCCGCAGCCCGCCGCCGGCTGAGCCGCACACCCCGCAACGATTCGCAGAGGTAGTCCATCGTCATGGCGCATTCCGCAGTCGATTCCCACGGGCACCACCAGCAGAGCTTCGTCGAACGCTGGTTCTTCTCGACCAACCACAAGGACATCGGCACCCTCTACCTGGGGTTCTCGTTCCTGATGTTCATCGTCGGCGCGGCGATGAGCGTGATCATCCGCGCCGAACTGGCGCAGCCCGGGCGGCAGTTCGTCAGCCCCGAGTTCTTCAACCAGATGACCACCGTGCACGCGCTGGTGATGATCTTCGGCGGCGTGATGCCGGCCTTCGTTGGCCTGGCGAACTGGATGATCCCGCTGCAGATCGGCGCGCCGGACATGGCGCTGCCGCGCATGAACAACTGGTCGTTCTGGCTGCTGCCGGTGGCCTTCTCGATGCTGCTGGTCACGCTGTTCCTGCCAGGCGGCGCGCCGGCCGGCGGCTGGACGATGTACCCGCCGCTGATGCTGCAGGGCGGCTACAACGTGGCCTTCTCGGTGTTCGCCATCCACGTGGCCGGCATCAGCTCGATCATGGGCGCGATCAACATCATCGCCACCGTGCTCAACATGCGCGCGCCGGGCATCGACCTGCTGAAAATGCCGATCTTCTGCTGGGCCTGGCTGATCACCGCCTTCCTGCTGATCGCGGTGATGCCGGTGCTGGCCGGCGCGGTCACCATGCTGCTGACCGACAAGTTCTTCGGCACCTCGTTCTTCAACGCCGCCGGCGGCGGCGACCCGGTGATGTACCAGCACATCTTCTGGTTCTTCGGGCACCCCGAGGTCTACATCATGATCCTGCCCGCCTTCGGCGTGGTCAGCGAGATCATCCCGACCTTCAGCCGCAAGCCGCTGTTCGGCTACCAGGCCATGGTGTACGCCATCGCGGCGATCGCCTTCCTGAGCTTCATCGTGTGGGCCCACCACATGTTCACCGTGGGCATGCCGCTGGGTGGCGAGATCTACTTCATGTTCGCCACCATGCTGATCTCGATCCCGACCGGCGTGAAGGTGTTCAACTGGGTCAGCACGATGTGGAAGGGCTCGCTGACCTTCGAGGCGCCGATGCTGTGGGCGGTGGCCTTCGTCATCCTGTTCACCATCGGCGGGTTCTCCGGCCTGATGCTGGCCATCGTGCCGGCCGATTTCCAGTACCACGACACCTACTTCGTGGTGGCGCACTTCCACTACGTGCTGGTCACCGGCGCGGTGTTCGCCTTGATCGCCGCGGTCTACTACTGGTGGCCGAAGTGGACCGGGCGCATGTACAACGAGCGCTGGGCGCAGTTCCACTTCTGGTGGACGATGATCTTCGTCAACGTGCTGTTCTTCCCGCAGCACTTCCTCGGCCTGGCCGGCATGCCGCGCCGCATCCCGGACTACAACGTGGTGTTCGCCGACTGGAACCTGGTCAGCTCGATCGGCGCGTTCGGCATGTTCGTCACGCCGTTCCTGATGGCCGGCATCCTGCTGTCCTCGCTGCGCAGCGGCGCCAAGGCCGCCGACCGCGCCTGGGAAGGCGCGCGCGGCCTGGAGTGGACGGTGCCTTCGCCGGCGCCGGCGCACACCTTCACCCTGCCGCCGGTGATCAAGCCGGGAGACCTGGCCCATGACGACGTCAGCCACTGATCCGGCCGCCACCGAGCTGGCCCAGCGCCGCCGCCGCGCGCGCCACACCGCCGCGGTCGTGGCGGCGGTGGCCGTGCTGGTCTATGTCGGCTTCATCCTGACCGGGGTGCTGGGCCGTTGAACGCGCCGCAGCCCACGCCCAATGCCCAGGCCGGCACGCTGAAGCTGGTGGGCGTGGTGCTGGCGGCGTTCGTGCTGACCTTCTCGCTGGTGCCGCTGTACCGCATCGCTTGCGAGAAGGTGTTCGGCATCCGTGTGGAGCGCGGGCCGGGCGCCGGCCGCGCGGCCCTCGCCACGCCGGCCGGCGAGCGCCGCGTGCGCGTGGAATTCGACGGCAGCGTCAATTCGCGCCTGCCGTGGGCCTTCCACCCCGAGCAGCAGTCGATGGACGTGGTGCCCGGCCAGCTCAACGAGGCGCTGTACTTCGCCCGCAACGAGAGCGACCACGCGGTGGTCGGCAGCGCGGTGCCCTCGGTGGCGCCGGCGCGCGCGTCGGGCTATTTCAGCAAGACCGAATGCTTCTGCTTCACCGCCCAGACCCTGCAGGCCGGCGAGCAGCGCGACATGCCGCTGCGCTTCATCGTCGACCCCAACCTGCCGGCGGACGTACACACCATCACGCTGTCGTACACCTTCTACAGGAACGACGCACTGACTTCCGAGCTGTCGACGGGCGCGCCGGCTGGCGCACCCAAGGCCGCGCCCTGAGTCCATCGAAACCCGATCCCGGAAACGACGCCATGGCCGAACACAGTCCCGATGCCAACGCCTATTTCGTGCCCACCCAGAGCCGCTGGCCGTTCATCGGCTCGATCGCGATGCTGGTCACGATGGTCGGCGTGGCTTCCTGGCTCAACGATGCGGGATGGGGGCGCTGGACCTTCTTCGCCGGCGTGGCGATGCTGGTGGCGACCTTGTTCATGTGGTTCGGCGATGTCATCCGCGAATCCAACGGCGGGCGCTACAACCACCAGGTCGGCGTGTCGTTCCACATGGGGATGGTGTGGTTCATCTTCTCCGAAGTGATGTTCTTCGGCGCCTTCTTCGGCGCGCTGTTCTACACCCGCGTGCTGGGCCTGCGCTGGCTGGGCGGCCATGGCGACGGGGTGATGACCAACGAGCTGCTGTGGAACGGCTACTCGGCCGCCTGGCCGACCAACGGGCCCGGCGGCGTGGGCGGCCACTTCCAGACCATTCCGGCGTGGGGCCTGCCGCTGATCAATACGCTGATCCTGCTCAGCTCCGGCGTGACGCTCACCATCGCCCACCACGCGCTCAAGGCCGGCCATCGCACCCAGTTGCTGGTATGGCAGGGCGCCACCGTGCTGCTGGGCTGCACGTTCCTGTACTTCCAGGCCGAGGAATACCTGCACGCCTACCGCGAGCTCAACCTCACGCTGGGCTCGGGCATCTACGGCTCCACCTTCTTCATGCTCACCGGCTTCCACGGCATGCACGTGGCGCTGGGCACGATCATGCTGATCGTGATGTGGCTGCGCGCCGCGCGCGGGCACTTCACCCGCGACCACCATTTCGCCTTCGAAGCGGCAGCGTGGTACTGGCACTTCGTCGACGTGGTGTGGCTGGCGCTGTTCCTGTTCGTCTACGTGCTGTAAGCGCGCACGACCTACAGGCCGTGCGGCTTGATCCAGCCGGTCCAGATGCCGAGGATGACCAGCACGATCAGCGCGACCGACAGGCCGATGCGGCGCGTGAGGGCGTTGACCGTGCGCTTGCTGTCCTCGCGGTCGGTCAACAGGTAGTACAGCCCCGCGCCGAGTTGCCAGACGATGACCAGCAGGAACGCGACAATCAGCAAGGTCTTGAGCGAATCGTTCACGACAGTCCTGCAAGCCGGTAGGGAAGCCGCATTGCACTCCTTTTGCCGGCCGCTGTCATGACGCGCCACCACACGCAGCTGGCCGGCTGGGCGCTCGCCCTGGCCGTGGCTGCCGCCTTCGCCCTGCTGGGGCGCTGGCAGCTGCAACGCATGCACCAGAAGGAAGCCTTGCTGGCGCAGGCCAGCCAGGTCCGCGCGCATCCGCGCACGCTCGACGAGGCGCTGGGCCGCGCGCAGACGCTGCAGTGGGTAAGCGGGGAGGTGGAACTGCAGCCGCAGCAGATCCTGCTCGACAACCAGCTGCGCGAGGGCCGCGCCGGCGTGCGCGTCTACCAGCCCGCACGCAGCGCGAAGGGGCACTGGCTGCTGGTCGAACTGGGCTGGTGGCCGCTGCCGCCGGATCGGCAACTGCCGGCGCTGGCACCGATCACCGGGCGCCAATCCGTGCGCGGCCTGCTCGCCCCGCCGCCCTCGGCGGGGTTGCGGCTGGGGCCGCCGATGAGCGCGACGGCGCAGCCGGCCACCTGGCTGGCGACGCGCATCGAGCCCGGTGCCATCGCCACCGCCACGGGCAGGCGCGACATATCGTCGCAGGTGCTGCGGCTCGATCCGGCGCTGCCGCTGGGCTACGCGCGCGACCTCGACGTGCTGCCCAACACGCTGCCACCCGCGCGCCACCTCGCATACGCGGTGCAATGGTTCGGCCTGGCCGCGGCCGTGCTGGCCACGCCGGTGGTGCTGGCCTGGCGCCGGCGCCGGGTGCGCCGGCAGGCGCGGACCGCCTTGCCATGAGAAAATCCCCCGCATGACCTCTCCTTCCCTGGCCACGGCCGCACCCGGCCGACGCGGCCGCGGCAAGCTGATCGGCCTGTTCGCGCTGTTCTTCGGCACCCTGCTGGTGGCGGGGATTCTGCGTTTCAGCGGCTGGCAGCCGGCCGGCCACCGCAACCATGGCGAGCTGCTCTCCCCGCCGGTGGACCTGCGCGCGCACGCGCCGCGCCTGGCCGATGGCACGCCGTACGCCTGGAACCCGCAGGCGCGGACCTGGCGCGTGGTGCTGGCCCCGCCGGCGGAATGCGCGGCGGCCTGCGTGGCACTGGCCGCCGACATCGACCACGCCTGGCAGATGCTGGGCCACAACGCCGACAAGGTGGAGGTGCTGTGGCTGGGCGTGCCACCGACCGGGCTGCCGGCGATGCCCGAGTTGCGCGTGCTGCAGCCCAACCCTTCGCTGCGCGCGGCATTGCCCCAGGTGGATGACCCGCGCGGCACGCCGGTGTACGTGATCGACCCCAATGGCTTCGTGATCCTGCGTTACGCCCCCGGCCTGGACGCCGGCGGCTTGCGCCAGGACCTGGCCAAGCTGCTGAAACTGATGTGAGTTGACTGGATGAACCTGTTCGCGCGCCCGGCGCTGTTCCGGCATTTCCACCGCATGGCCTGGCTGGCGGCCCTGATGACCGCCAGCACGATCATGTTCGGCTCGTTCGTGCGTCTTTCCGACGCCGGGCTGAGCTGCCCGGACTGGCCGACCTGCTATGGCCGCGTGACCTGGCCGCAGACCACCGACGAGGCGAACGCGCACGCCGCCAGCAAGATCCGCCCGCTGGAAACCCACAAGGCGTGGCGCGAGCAGGTGCACCGTTTCCTCGCGGGCGCGCTGGGCATCGAGATCCTGGTGCTGGCGCTGCTGGCCGCGCGCCGTCGGCGCGCGGGCATCGCGCAGATCGTGAGTGCGGCCGTGCTGGTGGCGCTGTCGATCCCGCTCTATATGTCCGGGCAGCACGAAGCGGGCGCGGCGGTGGCCCTGGCCGGCGTGGCGATCCTGCTGTTCGCCGCGCTGCGCTGGTCCAACGAGGACCTGGCGCGCGTGGCGGTACTGACGCTGTGCACGGTGATCTTCCAGGCGCTGCTGGGCATGTGGACGGTGACGCTGCTGCTCAAGCCCATCGTGGTGATGGGCCACCTGCTCGGCGGCATGTTGATGTTCGCGCTGCTGGTGTGGATGGCATGGCGCGCCACGCACCTGCCGATCACCCTGGCCGATGCGCAGCGCCTGAAGTGGATGGTGCGCGTGGGCGTGCTGCTGCTGGTGGTGCAGATCTCGCTGGGCGGCTGGGTCAGCGCCAACTACGCGGCGCTGGCCTGCGGCGGTGGCGACTGGTCGGCGGACAACTTCCCGCGCTGCGTGAGCCAGTGGTGGCCGCCGCATGATTTCGCCGAGGGCTTCACCCTGTGGCGCGGCATCGGCGTGGATTACGAAGGTGGCGTGCTCGATGGTGCCTCGCGCATCGCGATCCAGATGGCACACCGGTTGATGGCGGGGGTGGCCGGCCTGTACCTGCTGTGGCTGTCGTGGCGGCTCGCGCGCACACCAAGCATGCGTGGCTGGGCCACGGCGCTGGGCCTGCTGGTGGTGCTGCAGGTGACGCTGGGCATCCTCAACGTCAAGCTCGCGCTGCCGCTGGCGGTGGCGGTGCTGCACAACGGCGGGGCGGTGGCGCTGCTGTTCGTGCTGGTCAGCCTGCTCGCGCGCCTGCGCGCGCCGGAGTGATGGCCATGGTGAATGTTCGCGACTATTGGGACCTGACCAAGCCGAAGGTGGTGGCGCTGATCGTGTTCACCGCGCTGGTGGGCATGTGCCTGGCGATTCCGGGCCTGCCGACGGCCGAGCAGGTGCGCGCGGGGGTGTTGGGTTTCATCGGCATCTGGCTGGCGGCCTCGGCCGCGGCGGCGATCAACCAGCTGCTGGATGCGCAGATCGACGCGCAGATGGCGCGCACCTCGTGGCGGCCGCTGGTGGTGGGCAAGGTGAAGCCGGCGCAGGTGCTGGTGTTCGCGGGCATCCTGACGCTGCTCTCGATGGCGATCCTGGTGCTGTGGGTCAACGTGATCACGGCGGTGCTGACGTTCGCCTCGCTCATTGGCTACGCGGTGATCTACACGGTGTACCTGAAGCGGGCAACGCCGCAGAACATCGTGATCGGCGGGTTGGCCGGGGCGGCGCCGCCGCTGCTCGGCTGGGCGGCGGTGACGGGCATGGAAGGGCCGTGGGACTGGGGCTATTCGCTGCTGCTGGTGTTGATCATCTTCCTGTGGACGCCGCCGCATTTCTGGGCGCTGGCGATCTTCCGCCGGGCGGATTACGCGAAGGCATCGATCCCGATGCTGCCGGTGACGCACGGGGTGGAATACACGCGGCGGCAGATCTTCCTGTACTCGGTGCTGCTGGCGGTGTCCACGCTGCTGCCGGTGGTGTTCGGCATGAGCGGGGTGCTGTATCTCGCCGGGCTGGTGGGGTTGAACGGGATGTTCATGTGGTATGCGTGGCGCATCCAGTCGCCGCCGGACGAGTTGTTCTCGATGAAGATGTTCCGGTATTCGATCGTCTACCTGATGGCGCTGTTCGCATTCCTGCTGGTGGATCACTACCTGTTGTTCTTGTTGCCGCCGCCTATGGCGGTGCAGTAAGAGGTGGTTTTTTTGTGGGGCGGCCGGTGGCCGCCCTTTTTTGTGTTGCGGTGTTTGTTGCTATGTGGGCCTTCGAGGTGGATCGGCTCGCGTTGGTCTTGCACGGCCTGCGGGGGCGGGGCCCTTTCGGGACACGCCGTGAATCCATCCATGGAGGCTCGTAGGCGACATCCATGTCGCCTACGGTCCCGAA
>NZ_JARQXB010000019.1 GCF_029543105.1 Stenotrophomonas sp. HITSZ_GD | reverse complement strand
GGAGAGGACTCGAACCTCCACGGTTTTACCCGCTAGTACCTGAAACTAGTGCGTCTACCAATTCCGCCACCTGGGCATTTCAGGAAGCGAATTTTGTCCTGAGCTAAGTGCACTGTCAAGACAGCGTCACGAAAAAAAACTCGGCCGCTTGTCGCGTGCCGAGGGCGGCGCGGACAATCGCGAGGCATCCCGAAGGAAAGGTCCAGATGACGTTGCCCCACGCCGCGTTGCGCGCCGGCCTGTTGTCACTCGCGCTGTTGTTCTTGCCGCTCACCGGCCTGGCCGCCGACGTGCCCGCTTCGGCCATGCCCACTGATCGCCTGGACCAGCCGTGGTGGGCGGCGCGCCACGCGCAGCTGCTTGCGCAGGTCCAGGCCAGCCCGCGGGCGCCGCTGCTGCTGATCGGCGATTCCATGACCCACAACTACGAGAAGGCCCAGGCGCCGGACGAGGATTTCCTGCCGACGTGGGAGACGTTCTACGGTGCGCGCGGGGCGATCAACCTGGGCTTCAGCGGCGATGGCACCCAGCATGTGCTGTGGCGGCTGGAGCACGGCGAGGTCGATGGGCTGCAGCCGAAGGTGGCGGTGCTGCTGATCGGCACCAACAACACCGGCTGGCTCCAGCAGGGCGCGCTCGATACCCAGCTGGGCATCGATGCGGTGGTGGCCAAGCTCGAGCAGAAGCTGCCTGACACACGCATCCTGCTACTGGGCCTGCTGCCCAGCGACATCTCCGCGGAGAAAACGCG
Source organism: Stenotrophomonas sp. HITSZ_GD (assembly GCF_029543105.1). Lineage (GTDB taxonomy): Bacteria > Pseudomonadota > Gammaproteobacteria > Xanthomonadales > Xanthomonadaceae > Stenotrophomonas_A. Next base: position 53,049 of record NZ_JARQXB010000019.1, on the reverse strand, counting down.
CGCCGATGCGGCGGTCAACCGCTACCTGGCCGAGCGCTACGCGGACAATCCGCGCGTGACCTTCCTCGACATCGGCGCGATTTTCCAGCGGGACGGCAAGCTGGACACCACGCGCTTCTACGACACCCGCTTCAGCCCGCCGGCCGGCGCATTGCATCCGGACACGATCGGCCAGCGGATGATGGCCGAGGCCATCGAGCCGACGCTGGCGCGCATGCTCGGCGAACCGACGCGCGTGCCCATGGCGCAGCTCGGCACCGCGTTCAACCCGGCGCTGATCCCGGTGCCATGGCTGGAGCAGGATTCGTACGACTGGTTCGCGCGTCATCGCGGCGCGCTCGCCGCGGCGCGCACCCTGCACCCGGAGGTGGTGATGATCGGCGATTCGATCACCCATTTCTGGAGTGGCGAACCGCGCGGCGTGCGCGCCAGCGGGCCGGAATCGTGGCGGTGGCTCTACGGCGAGCGCCCGGTGCTCAACCTCGGCTTCGGCTGGGACCGCACGCAGAACGTGCTGTGGCGCATCCGGCAGGGCGAACTGGACGGCCTGGACCCGCGCTGGGTGGTGGTCAACATCGGCACCAACAACCTGACCGGCACCGAGCATGCGCGCGCCAGCACGCCGGCAGAAGTGGCTGCTGGCGTGGAAGAGGTGGTGGCGCAGGTGCGCACGCGCCTGCCGCGCGCCAAGGTGGTGCTGATGGGCATCTTCCCGCGCGGCCGGCATGCGGGCGACGCCTTGCGCAAGCCAATCGAGGAAACCAACCGCCTGCTCGCCGCCCGTTTCGGCAAGGATCCGAATATCCGTTTCATGGATATCGGCAGCCGTTTCCTGCAAAAGGACGGCACCCTGCCGGAGGCGCTGTTCCCGGACACCACCCACCCGAGCGAGGCCGGTTACCGCATCTGGGCGCAATCGCTAAGAGAGGTGGGCATAACAGCGCCCTGACCCTCAGCCGGCAAGTCACTCGATGGAGAACAGCCCCCTTTGTTAAGGGGGCGCGCCGAAGGCGCGGGGATAGGAAGCCACGAGGCCCGGCACCGGACATAAAAAAAACACCGCCGAAGCGGTGTTTTTTTTATGTCTGGTGCCCAGGAGAGGACTCGAACCTCCACGGTTTTACCCGCTAGTACCTGAAACTAGTGCGTCTACCAATTCCGCCACCTGGGCAGGTGAGCCGCGTATTGTGGTGATGAGGCGGAGGGCTGTCAACGGTTTTGTGCGGAATCCGTATATCACTTGAGCATGACACCGGATTGATGGGTCAGGGCGCTACCATTCCTGAATGAAAAAGAAGAACGCCAGGGATGCCGGCCAGGCCCCAAGCTCCCCCGCGCGCAAATCCGCGCCGGGCAAGTCGAACCCGCAGGGCAACGCCGGCAAGGGGGGCAAATCGGGTAAGGCGAAGCTGCCGCCCTGGATGCCGGAGTCGCTGAGCGCGCCGTCCCAAGGCGCCCGCAAGACAGGCAAGGCCGGCAAGTCCGGCAAGTCAGCGCCAGGGCCCGCGGCGCCGGCGGGCGAGGGCCGGCGCGGTCGCCGCGTCCCGCCGCCGCAGGTCGAACGCGTGCCGATGTCCGGCGGCGCGGCATCCTCCTTCCAGGACCCCCATGCCGCCCGCGAGGCCGAGCGCTACGCCGAGCCCATCGCCAGCCGCGAGGCCATCCTGCAGCTGCTCGAGCAATGCGATGGCCCGCAGACCGCCGAGGAGATCGCCGAGCGCCTGGGCCTGTCGCATCGCATCGATGCGCTGGGCAAGCGCCTCGCCGCGATGGTGCGCGAGGCGCAGCTGGTGCAGAACCGCCGCGGCGGCTATGCGCCGGTGAAGCACACCAACCTGATTGCCGGCGTGGTGATCGCCAACCCGGACGGCTTCGGCTTCCTGCGCCCGGACGAGGGCGGCGATGACCTGTTCCTGCCGCCGTTCGAGATGCGCAAGGTGATGCACGGCGACCGCGCGCTGGCCAACGTCACCGGCATCGACCGCCGCGGCCGCCGCGAGGGCAGCATCGCCCGCGTGCTGGAACGCCGCGTCACCCGGCTGATCGGGCGCTTCTTCTACGAACTCGGCATCGCCTACGTCGATCCGGACGACAAGCGCATCCAGCGCAACCTGCAAATTCCCGCCGACCAGACTGGCGGCGCGCGCGAGGGCCAGCTGGTGGTATGCGAGATGATCGCCCCGCCGGATGGTCGCCGCCCGGCAATCGGCAAGATCATCGCGGTGCTGGGCGACAAGCTCACCCCGTCGCTGGTGGTGGAGACCGCCATCCACGGCCACGACCTGCCGCACGAGTTCCCGCAGGAAGTGCTGGACGAAGCCGCCGCGGTGCCGCTGGTGGTCGAGCCTTCGATGATCGGCGGTCGCGTCGACCTGCGTTCCACCCCGCTGGTCACCATCGACGGCGAGGACGCCAAGGACTTCGACGACGCGGTCTACTGCGAGCCCACCCGCGATGGCTTCCGCCTCGTGGTCGCCATTGCCGACGTCTCGCACTACGTGCGCCCCGGCACGCCGCTGGACGACGAGGCGCAAAAGCGCGCCACCTCGGTGTACTTCCCCGGTTTCGTGGTGCCGATGCTGCCGGAGACGCTCTCCAACGGCATCTGCTCGCTCAATCCCAAGGTCGACCGCATGTGCTTCGTCTGCGACATGCAGGTGGACCGCGCGGGTGAGGTGACGTCCTCGCGCTTCTACGAGGCGGTGATGAACTCGCACGCGCGCCTGACCTACACCCAGGTCTGGAAGGCGGTGGGCGAGGACGATGCCGACGCCAAGGCGCAGGTCGGCGCGCTCCTGCCGCAGGTGCAGCAGCTGTTCCAGCTCTACCACGTGCTGGCGAAGGCGCGTACGCAGCGTGGGGCGATCGAGTTCGAATCCTCCGAGGTGCGCTTCGTGCTGGACAACCGCGGCGAGGTCACCCAGGCGGGCATGCTGGTGCGCAACGACGCGCACAAGCTCATCGAGGAATGCATGATCGCGGCCAACGTGCAGGCCGCGCGCTACCTCATCGCCCACCACATCCCGGCGCCGTTCCGCATCCACGAGCGCCCGCCGGAGCACAAGTACGAAGACCTGCTGGAATTCCTCAAGGAGTTCAAGCTCAGCCTGCCGCCGTGGAGCAAGGTCAAGCCGGGCGATTACACCAAGCTGCTGAAGAAGGTGCGCGAGCGCCCGGATTCGGCGCTGCTCGAATCGGTGTTGCTGCGCAGCCAGAGCCTGGCGGTGTATTCGCCGGACAACCAGGGCCACTTCGGCCTGGCGCTGGATGCGTATGCACACTTCACCTCGCCGATCCGCCGGTACCCGGACCTGCTGGTGCATCGCGCGATCAAGTACGCGCTGACCGGCGGGCGCGCCGACAAGTACCTCTACTCCGCCCGCGAGATGGCGGCGCTGGCGCTGCAGTGCTCCGAGCGCGAGCGCCGCGCCGACGAGGCCGAGCGCGAAGTGGACGAGCGCTACCGCGCGGCCTGGATGGAAAAACACGTCGGCGGCCAGTTCGATGGCGTGATCAGCGGCGTGACCAGCTTCGGCCTGTTCGTGGAGCTGGACGAGTCCAAGGTCAACGGCCTGGTCCACGTCACCCAGCTGCCGCAGGACTATTACCACTTCGACCCGATCCGCAAGACGCTCTCGGGCGAGCGCCGCGGCCTGGAATTCCGGCTCGGCGACCGCGTGCGCGTGCTGGTGCTGAAGGCCAGCATGGAAGAGCGCAAGATCGATTTCCGCCTGGTGGAAGCCAAGGACGCCGAACCGGCGCCGCCGCCGCCGCGCGGGCAACCGGCCAAGCGCAAGAAGCAGCCTTACTGAGGGCGATGCCATGGGCCGGTACAGTGGTGGATGCCAGTGCGGCGCGGTGCGCTTCCGGGTCGAAGGCGACCTGGAAGCGTCGATCTGCCACTGCCGGATGTGCCAGAAAGCCTTCGGCGCGTATTACGCGCCATTGGTGTCGGTGCGTGGCGCGGATTTCGCCTGGACCCGCGGCGCGCCGCGCCACTTCGCGTCCTCCAACCTGGTGCGGCGCGGCTTCTGCGGCGATTGCGGCACCCCGCTGCCCTACGAGGCGCCGGATGGCATGGCGGTGGCGCACGGCGCATTCGATGAGCCGGCCGCCATCGCGCCGCGCCTGCAGTTCGGGCTGGAGGCGCGGCTGCCCTTCGTCGAGGGCCTGGCCGCCTTGCCGGGAACCCGCACCGAGCAAGACGTCCAGGCCACCCCCTTCCTGGCCGCGCTGGTGTCCTGCCAGCACCCGGATCACGACACCGTCCGCTGGCCGCCGGCCGGGTAGGGCGGGGCCCTACGACCACGCGGGCCGTGCCAGCACCGGCCATAACCCCTACCATTGGCTTCTTTCGGCCATCCCCCGCCCCCCGTCCGCATGAGCAAGCAGAACCAATGGATCGTCGGCGTCAACGCCGTCGCGTCCTCGATCGAGAATGACGCCGACCACGTGCGCGAGGTGTTGGTCGAGGCCGGCAGCAAGAATCCGCGCCTGCAGGAAATCGAAGAGAACGCCCGCCGCAAGGGTATCGACGTGCGCCGCGTCAGCGGGCAGGCGCTCGACGGCGTCGGCGGCCAGGTGCGCCACCAGGGCGTGGCCGCGCGCTATGCCGCCGCCCAGACCTGGGCCGAGAGCGAGCTGCCGGGCCTGGTCGAGGCGGCCGAGGGCAAGGCGCTGCTGCTGGTGCTCGATGGGGTGCAGGACCCGCACAATCTCGGTGCGTGCCTGCGCAGCGCGGCCGCCGCCGGTGTTACCGCGGTGGTGATTCCCAAGGACAAATCGGCCACGGTCAACGCGACCGTGCGCAAGACTTCCGCGGGTGCCGCCGACCGTATCCCGGTGGTGGCGGTCACCAACCTGTCGCGCTGCCTGCGCGAGATCCAGAAGCTGGGCGTGTGGATTTACGGCCTGGCAGGCGAAGCCGAGGCTTCCCTGTACTCGCTGGACCTGCGCGGCAACGTCGCGCTGGTACTGGGGGGCGAGGCCGATGGCCTGCGCCGCCTGACCCGCGAGCATTGCGATGGCCTGGTGCGCATCCCGATGCCGGGCGAGATCGAAAGCCTCAACGTGTCGGTGGCGGCGGGCGTGACCCTGTTCGAGGCGGTGCGCCAGCGGCAGGGGTGAGCCTGGCGGGCCCCGCTGCGGCGCAGTGGCCCGGTTCTTGCCTCCTCCGTCTCGAGAACCTTTCCCGTCCCTCCATGTCCTCGCTCCGCCTGCGGCGAATCCCATTGTCCCGTCCCACCATGGTCCGGCCGTGGCAGGGCGGCCTTTGGCTGCTGCTGGCCGCGCTCCTGGGGCTGTGCGCAGGGCGGGCGCCGGCGGCCAACCCCGGCACGCCGCCGCTGCGCGATTACGCCATCGACGTATGGACCTCGCGCGAGGGCCTGCCGCACAACTCCATCCGCGCCATCGCGCAGACGGCCGAGGGCCACCTGTGGTTCGCCACCTGGGAAGGGCTGGTGCGCTACAACGGCCTGGACTTCACCGTGTTCGACCGCGGCACCCGCCCGGGGCTGCTCGACAACGGCGTGGGCACGTTGTTCATCGATAACCAGGGCCATCTGTGGCTGAGTGATTCGCGTGGCGACGTCGGCCGCTTCGACCCCGCCAGCAACGCCTGGCGGTGGTGGCCGCACCAAGACCCGGCGCCGCAGGTGATCATCCAGGGCATGCAGGCCGACAGCCAGGGCCGGCTGTGGCTGCTGTTCGAGGGCAACGGCCTGGGCTACCTGGGCACCGACGGCAAGATGGTCTACCAGCCCTCGCCGCCGGACATGCCGCTGACGGTGAGCTACATGCGCCTGGCCGTGGATGCGCGCGACCGCGTGTGGGTCGGCACCTTCGACGGCCTGGTCTATCGCGACACCGACGGCAGCTTCCATCGCGCCCCGGCCGGCTTCCACCTGCCGCCCGGGCTGGCCTGGCCGTACATGGCGCCGGATGGCGCGCTGTGGTTCGCCGCCGGCGACGGGCTGTACCGGCTGGAAGACGGCGAGGCGGTGCTCAAGCATCGCGTGCCCGGCCAGGGCCACCTCACCGCGCTGCTGCAGGACCGGCGCGGCGAATTGTGGGTGGGCACGGAGAACAACGGCCTGTTCCGCATCGGCCGCCGGGGCGTGGAGCGCTTCCCGCCGAGCGTGTCGATTCCCGGCGGTCGCATCAGCAGCTTGTTCGAGGATGCGGAGGGCAGCATCTGGGTCGGTGCCAATGCCGGCCTGTTCCGCCTGCGCGAGACGCTGATCGCCAACGTCACCCGGCGCGATGGCCTGAGCGGCGATTACACCCGCAGCGTGCTGGAAGACCGGCTTGGGCGGCTGTGGGTGGGCAGTTCGACCGGGCTGGACGTGGTCGAGCTGGACGGCCACATCCGCCACTACCCGCTGCCGGAAAGCAATGGCCGCGCGCCGGCGGTGCTGAGCCTGGCCGAGGACCGCGAGGGCCGCCTGTGGGTGGGCACCTACGGCGACGGCGTCTACCGCATCGACGGCGCGAACCTGCGCCACTTCGGCTTCGGCGACAACCTGCCGGCCGGCAACATCCGCGCCATCACCGTGGACGAGGACGGCACCGTCTGGCTGGGTACCCAGCACGGCGTGGTGGCCATGGCGCGCGACCAACCGCGCCTGGTGCGCACGCCCGGCGTGCCCACCGGGCTTATCACCGCCCTGGCCAGCAGCCGCGGCGCGCTGTGGATCGGCACCATTCAGGGCGCCTACCTGCTGCGCGACGACGGGCAGGTGGCGCATCCGGACCTGGAAGCGCTGGGCGGTGCGCGCACCGTGTTCGGCTTCCACCGCGCGGGCGCGGACATGTGGATCAGCAGCGACCGCGGCTTGTACCGCTACCGCGACGGCCAGCTGGCGCGCGTCGGCCTGGAGCAGGGCATGCCGGTCGATGCGGTGTTCCAGATGGTGGCCGACCACGACAACAACGTGTGGATCAGCAGCAACCGCGGGCTGATGCGCACGCAGATGGCCACGCTCAACGCCGTGGCCAAGGGCCGCGAGCGCCGGATCGCCGTGGAGCATTTCAACGAAATGGATGGCATGGCGAATTCCCAGGGCAACGGCAGCTCCGCGCCGTCCGCGCTGGTGCGCCGCGACGGCACGGTGTGGGTCGCCACCGCCGGGGGCCTGGCCACGCTCGACCCGGTGCGCCTGGATGCCTTGCGCGAGCGCACGCCGCCACCGCCGGTGATCGAAAGCGTGCAGGTCGACGGCCAGCCGCAGGGCTGGCAAGAAGCGCCGCGGCTGCGCGTGCCCGGACGCAGCCGGGTGTCGGTGACGTATGTCGGCCTGAGCTACCTGCTGTCCGAGCGCATCGAGTACCGCACCCGCCTGGAAGGGCTGGACAGCGAATGGATCGAACGCGGGCGGCAGCGCAACGTGGAATTCATCGGCCTGGCGCCGGGCCAGTACATCCTGCACGTCTCCGCCCGCCACCCCGGCGGCCGCTGGAGCGAGCGCGAGGCGGTGCTGCGTTTCAGCATCGCGCCGCTGTGGTGGCAGCGCCACGACGTGCAGGCCATCGCCGCGCTAGCCCTGGTGCTGCTGCTGGTGGCGCTGTACCGCTTCGGCATCCAGCGCTACAAGCGGCGCAACGAGCGCCTGGCCGAACTGGTGCGCGAGCGCACCCAGGACCTGCAGCAGCAGGCCCAGCGCCTGCTGCTGGCCAACCAGGAAAAGAGCGAGCTGCTGACCCGCCTGCGCCTGCGCTCGGACGCCTTCGAGCGGCAGGCCCACGAGGACGCGCTGACCGGGCTGCCCAACCGCCGCCAGTTTGATGAGGCGTTGGCGCGCGATCTCAGCCGCGCGCGGCGCAGTGGGCGGTTGCTGTCGCTGGTGATCCTGGACATCGACCACTTCAAGCTGATCAACGACCGCCACTCGCACGCCACCGGCGATGCGGTGCTGCACGAGGTGGGCGCGCTGCTCACCGCCGCCTGCCGCGCCTCGGACCTGCCGGCGCGCCTGGGCGGTGAGGAATTCGCCATCCTGCTGAGCGACACGCCGGCCGAAGAGGCCGAGCGCGTGTGCGCGCGGATCCGCGAGCTGTTCCATGCGCGCTCGGACTGGGGCGGCATCGAGGGATTGCGGGTGACCTTCAGCGCCGGCGTGGCGGAGCTGCGCGAGGACGAGTCCGGCTCCTCGCTGCTGCAGCGTGCGGACCACGCGCTGTACGAGGCCAAGAGCGACGGGCGCGACCGGATTCGGATCGGCTGACGCGCCGGGCGGCGGTAGCCGCGTATGCGGCCCTTACGGCGTGGGGCTCGGCCAGGCGTTGGTGATCTTGCAGAACAGGCGCGCGGTCTGCTCGGTGTCGTAGACGGCGCTGTGCGCATCGGCCGCGTTCCAGTCCAGCCCGGCGGCCTGCGCGGCGCGCGCCAACACCGTCTGGCCATAGGCCACGCCGGCCAGGGTCACGGTGTCGAACACGCTGAAGGGGTGGAACGGGTTGCGCTTGTGGGACGTGCGCGCGACCGCCGCATTGAGGAAGTTCAAGTCGAAGTGCGCGTTGTGGCCCACCAGGATCGCGCGCTGGCAGCCGTGCTTCTTCACCGCCGCGCGCACCGGCGCGAACACGTGGTCCAGCGCGGCCTTCTCTTCCTTGGCGAAACGGAACGGATGGTCGAGCACGATGCCGGTCACTTCCAGCGATTTCGGGTCGATGTCCGTGCCCGGCGCCGGCACCACGTGCGCGCTGCTGGTCTCGCCGGGATACAGCAGGCCGTTGGCGTCCATCTCGATCGGCACGACGGCGATCTCCAGCAGCGCGTGCCGGTTCCAGTCGAAGCCGCCGGTTTCCACGTCCACCACCACCGGCAGGTAGCCCCGGAAGCGGCGCGACATCGGCGTGACGATGGGCGCGGCCCCGGTGCTTTCGACGTTCTCGTTCATCGCAATAGCCTAGCAGGTCGCCCGCGGGCCCAGTTTGCAGCGCCCGGCGCGATTCAGGTGCCGATACGCGTGCCGAGCACGCTGCCCTGGGCGTGCAAACGGCGCAGCAGCGCCTCGGCGTGCGCGAGCAACACCTCATCGCCCTCGGCGCCGGCCTCGCGTGCGAGGTGCCGCAGGCGCTGCCCGCCGGTGTCCGGCCCGGGTGCGTCCAGCCAGTGCAACAGGCGCGCGGTCCAGGCGCCGAGTTCGGCAAAGCGCACCTGGCCCTGCGCATCGCGCCGGGCCAATAGCCACACCGGTTCCTCCAGCGGCGCGGGAGGCGGGAGGGTGGGGCCGATTCGGTGCACTGGCCAGCGATAGCTTTCCAGCCGCAGCCAGGGCGAGCACACGGGGATGCCGGCGAGCAGGTCGCCTTGCGGGTCGTGGGCGGGCAGCGGCGTGTCGTCGATGCGCAGCGACTGCTCGGTCCATTCGTGGCGCGCCAGCTCCGCCAGCCAGGGCGCATGGCCGGGCAACGGATGGTGTTCGAGGAAGGACACGAATTCCGCCCCGAAGCGGGGGAACACCGGCGTGCGCGCGCGGTGGTCGCGGCAGAACGCGTCGCCCAGTGCGTCCCACGCATCGGGCGCGAGCGTGGCGCGGATCACCGGGAAGTTCGCCGCCAGCAACTGGCCGATGTTGCGGCGGAACAGCTGCCGATAGAGCGCGGCGGCTTCGGGGTCGAAGCCTTGCGGCGGCGCATGCGCGCCCGGATCGCGCAGGTACGCCGCGAACGCGTGCTGCTGGGCCTGCAAGGTGCTCACGCCGGCATCGCCGTCGCGGCATCGCGCACGGCACGGATGCGCGCCAATTCGTCCGCGAGCACCGCCAGCGGCGGGAGCTGGCTGTCGCGTTCGAGCAGGGTCGGGCGCGGGCCATGGCAGGCATAGGCATGCGCCAGCAGCGCCCAGACCGCCTCGTCCACCGGGCGGCCGTGCGTGTCGATCCGCAGGCCGCTTTCGTGCGTATCGTGCCCGGCCACGTGCAGGCAGGCGATGCGCGCGCTGGGCATCGCGGCGATGAACGCCCGCGCGTCCACGCCGACATTCAGCGCGTTCACCTGCACGTTGTTGACGTCCAGCAACAGGTCGCAGTCCGCCTCGGCCAGCACGGCCCGCACGAAGTCGGCCTCGGACATCGGCGAGGCGCCGGCCGGCGGCGTTGCGTAGCGCGAGACGTTCTCTATCGCGATGCGGCGCCCGAGCGCGTCCTGTGCCTGGCGGATGCGCGCGGCGACATGGCGCACCGCTTCCTCGCTATGCGGCAGCGGCAACAGTTCGTACAGCTGCGCACCGTCGTCGCACCAGCTCAGGTGTTCGCTGTACAGGGCCACCTCGTGCGCATCCAGAAAGCGCCGTGTTGCCGCAAGGAATTCGCGGTCCAGCGGCGCCACGCCACCCAGCGACAGCGACAGCCCGTGGCAGGTCAGCGGGACGCGACGCGAAAGGGTGCGCAGTTGCTCGGCCGCCAGGCCGCCGATGCCGACCCAGTTGTCAGGCGCGCATTCGAGGAAATCGAACGGGGCCGGATCGGCGGCGAGCAGCTCGGGCAGGAGCGCGCGGCGCAGGCCCAGGCCCACCGCCGCCCGCGCGGGAAGGCGTGGCTCAGAGGCTGGCACCGCATTTGCCTTCGCCGCACTTGCCCTCCATGCCCTTGTCGGCGGCGTTGCCGGTGTCGCGGTGCTTGTCGGCCGCCTCATGTGGCTTCTCGGCCTGCGGCATGTTCGCACCGCACTTGCCTTCGCTGTGGGCGTGTTCGGAACTGGCTTGCTGGCTGGTGGGCACCGGCGGCTCGGCCGGCGGCGGGGTGTTGGGCTTGCCGGTGGCCGGCGGCGTGCTGGCCGGGAGGGCGTAGCCCTGCGCCAGGTCGGTCATCGCGAAGGCGGGGGAGGCGAGCAGCGCGGTAGTGGCCAGGGTGGTGGCCAGCACGGCCGTTTTGCGGATCGGGGGATTCATGGGCGGAACCTGCCGGTGATTTTCGGGGAGCTTAGCGCGTTCGATTCGCGCGAGAACCGCATGGCGGTCCTCACGAACCCATCCCCAACAAAAAGGCCCTGCAAGAAGCAGGGCCTCGAAGCCATCAAAGGCAGGAGAATCAGTGGCTGGCCAGGATCACGCTGGTGATCAAGCCGGTGGCGACCGCGATCAGCACGTAACGGTCGTCCACGCGGCGCCACTCGTGGCCGCGCGGCGGCGCCTTCAGGCCGTGCTTGCGGTAGTCGCTCACGTAGACGCCGCGGTGGTCGTGCGGCAGGCGCTCGCCGCGGGCCCAGGCATGCGGCGGCGGGCCGTTATGGCGGCCGTTGTCGTGGTGACGATCGTCGTGGCGATCGTCATGGCGATGCGCGGGGCCGCGATCATCATGGTGCGGCGGATCGGCCAGCGCGGCACCCGTGCCCAGCAGCAGCGAAATACCCAGCAGCGGAACGATAAGACGCTTCATAGCTTTCTCCGGTCGAGCGGGGGATGTGGGGTCCCGCCGTGGAGTCCACCCTATTCAGGCGAACCTGAATAGGGCATCAAAGCCGCGTGCAGGCGGCGTCAGGGCGTCACCGTGGTGCTGGTGTCGTCGCGCTTCTCGCGCGGCGGCAACGGCTGCTCGCCGTGGATCAGGAACCACACGTTCTCGGCGATGTTGGTCGCGTGGTCGCCGATGCGCTCCAGGTTCTTGGCCATGAACAGCAGGTGCGTGCACGGGGTGATGTTGCGCGGGTCTTCCATCATGTACGTCAGCAGCTCGCGGAAGAACGCGGTGTATTGCGCATCCAGTCGCGCGTCGGCATCGCGCACGCGCACCGCCGCCTCGCCGTCGTTGTCGCGGTAGGCGTGCAGCGCGTCGCGGACCTGGTCGGCCGCCAACCGGCCGAGCGCGCGCAGGCCCACGGTCTGCGGCAGCGGCGGCACCGCGTTCAGCGCGATGGAGCGCTTGGCCACGTTCGCCGCGTAGTCGCCGATGCGTTCGATGTCGGCGGGGATGCGCAGGCCCGCGAGGATCTCCCGCAGGTCGCGCGCCATCGGGCCACGCAGCGCCAGGCGCATCACGTCATGGCTGATCGCATGTTCCAGGCTGTCGATGGCCTCGTCGTTGGCGATGATGCGGTGCGCGGCGTTGTCGTCGCGGCGCTCCACCACGTCCAGCGCGGCCTCCAGCTGCGCCACGGCGGTTTCGCCCATGCGCACGATCTCGGCGACCAGCCGGTGCTGCTCTTCGTCGTAGCTCTTCACGATGTGTTCGTTGGGTAGGGTGTTCATGGGTGTCCCGGGCGGCGATGACGGGGAAGGCGAGAGGCGCCGGCCTCAGCCGAACCTGCCGGTGATGTAGTCCTCGGTCTGCTGCTTCGAGGGCTGCTGGAAGATGGTTTCGGTGCGGTCGTGCTCGATGAGGTCGCCCAGGTACATGAAGGCGGTGTAGTCGGAGACGCGCGCGGCCTGCTGCATGTTGTGGGTCACGATGACGATCGTGTATTCGCGCTTGAGCTCCTCGACCAGCTGCTCGATGCGGCTGGTGGAGATCGGGTCCAGCGCCGAGGTCGGCTCGTCGAGCAGCAGCACGCTCGGGCGCAACGCCACCGCGCGCGCGATGCACAGGCGCTGCTGCTGGCCGCCGGACAGGCCCAGCGCGCTCTGGTTGAGCTTGTTCTTCACCTCGTCCCACAGCGCGCCCTGGCGCAGCGCCTGCTCCACGCGGTCATTCATTTCCGACTTGGAGAGCTTCTCGTGGTGGCGGATGCCGTAAGCCACGTTCTCGAAGATCGTCATCGGGAACGGCACCGGCTTCTGGAACACCATGCCCACCTTCGAGCGCAGGCGGTTCATCGGGTACTTCGGGGAGAGGATGTTCTCGTCGTCCAGCAGCACCTCGCCCCGCGCTTCCAGCTTCGGGTACAGCGCGTAGATGCGGTTGAAGATGCGCAGCAACGTGGACTTGCCGCAGCCGGAAGGGCCGATCAACGCGGTGACGCGCTTTTCCGGGATTTCCAGGTTGATGTTCTTCAGCGCGTGGAACTTGTCGTAGTAGAAGTCCAGGTTGCGCGCGGCCAGCTTGACCGGGGCCGGCGCGAGCGCGGCCTCGCCCGAAGCCGGGACGGCGATGCGCTGCATCGGCGCGGCGTTGTTGAGGTCGTTCATGGCAAGGTTCCGGGAAAGGTCAGTCATGGGTGATCTTGTTGCGCAGGAGCAGGGCGCGGGCGCCGAGGCTGACGAGCAGCACGAACACGGTCAGCACCAGCGCGCCGGCCCAGGCCAGCACCTGCCACGATTCGTACGGGCTGCCGGCGAACTGGTTCATCACCACCGGCACGCTCGCCATCGGGCGGAACACGTTGCTGTTCCAGTACTGGTTGCCGAAGGCGGTGAACAACAGCGGGGCGGTCTCGCCGCTGATGCGCGCCAGCGCCAGCAGGATGCCGGTGACGATGCCGGCCGAAGCGCTGCGGTACAGCACCTGGACGATCACCTTCCACTGCGGGATGCCCAGCGACAACGCGGCTTCGCGCATCTGCGAAGGCACCAGCCGCAGCATCTCGTCGGTGGTGCGCACCACCACCGGCAGCACGATGAAGGCCAGCGCCAGCGCGCCGGCGAAGGCGGAGAACTGCCCACCGGTCTGCATCACGTACAGCGTGTAGACGAACAGGCCCAGCACGATCGACGGCGCCGAGAGCAGGATGTCGTTGACGAAGCGCACCACCGTGCCGGTCTTGCGCGCATTGCCGTACTCGGCCAGCCAGGTGCCGGCGGCCACGCCCAGCGGCGTGCCGATGGCGATGGCCAGCGCGCACATCACCGCGCTGCCGAAGAAGGCGTTGAGCAAGCCGCCCTCGGCCATGGGCGCGGGGGTCATCTTGGTGAAAAGATCGAGGTTGACGCCGGCCAGGCCCTTGGCCGCCAGCGTCCACAGGATCCAGCCGAGGAAGAACAGGCCGAACAACGCCGTGGCGCACGAGACCGCCAGCGCGACGACGTTGACGACGCGGCGGCGCAGGTACAGCCGATCTGAGACGGCGGACATCAGTTGCCTTCCTTGCGCGACAGGCGCAGCAGCATGAAGCGGGCGATCGCCAGCACGATGAAGGTGACGATGAACAGCACGAAGCCGAGCAGCAGCAATGCCGAGCGGTAGGTTTCGGTGGCTTCGCCGAAATCGTTGGCGATCAGCGCGGCGATGGTGGTGCCCGGCTCCAGCAGCGAGGGCGACAGGCGCACGGTGTTGCCGATCACGAAGGCCACCGCCATGGTCTCGCCGAGCGCGCGGCCCAGGCCGAGGAACACGCCGCCGATCACCGCCGAGCGCGTGTAGGGCAGCACGATGTCCCAGCTCACTTCCCACTTGGTCGAACCCAGCGCGTAGGCCGACTCCTTCAGGCGCGTCGGCACGGTGAGGAACACCTCGCGCATCACCGAGGAAATGAAGGGAATGACCATGATCGCCAGCACGAAGCCGGCGGTCAGCGTGCCGATGCCCAGCGGCGGACCCTGGAACAGGATGCCGATGCCCGGCAGCGTGCCGAGGTGGTCGTTCATCCAGGGCGTGACGTATTCGGTCATCACCGGTACCAGCACGAACAGGCCCCACATGCCGTAGATGATCGACGGGATGCCGGCCAGCAGTTCGATGGCCGTGCCGATGGGCCCGCGCAGCCAGCGCGGCGCCACCTCGGTGAGGAAGAAAGCGATGCCGAAGCTCACCGGCACCGAGACCAACATCGCGATCAACGCGGTGACCAGCGTGCCGTAGATCGGCGCCAGCGCGCCGAACTTGTTCTCGACCGGGTTCCAGTCGGCCGAGTAGAAGAAGCTCAGGCCCTGCTCCTGCAGGGCGTGGCGGCCGCCCCACAGCATGGACAGCGCCGCACTGGCCAGGGCGACCAGCACGAAGATGACCGTGGCGGTGAGGACCAGCCGGAAGAAGCGGTCGGCGCGCGCGTCGCGCAGGTCGCGCCCGAGGGGCGCGGTCATCGCTTCAGGGATAACAGTGGCATTCATGGGTGGGGGCTCGGCGTGGCCGGCGAAGGCGCACAGGAGGGGAATGCGAAAGGCCGGCCAGGCCGGCTACGGGCGTGGCGCCTGCCGGCAGAGCCGGCAGGCGCACCGGGCATCACTTGAACTCGCTGCCCCAATAGGCCTCGATCTGCTTCACCAATTCCGGCGGCAGCGGCACGTAGTGCAGTTCGTTCGCCTGCGCCTGGCCGTTCTCGAAGGCCCACTTGAAGAACGCCAGCGTCGCCTTGCTGCGCGCGGCGTCCTTGGGCTGCTTGTGCATCAACATGAAGTTGGTGGCGGTGATCGGCCACGCCTGGTCGCCCGGCGCGTTGGTGATCACCAGGTTGAAGTCCTTGGCGTTGGCCCAGTCCGCGCTGGCGGCCGCCGCGGCGAAGGTCTCCGCGCCCGGCTGCACCCAGTGGCCGGCCGCGTTCTGCAGCGAGGCATACGGCATGTTGTTCTGCAGCGCGTAGGCCAGTTCGACGTAGCCGATGGAGCCCTTGATCTGCTGCACGTAGGAGGCCACGCCCTCGTTGCCCTTGCCGCCCACGCCACCGGGCCACTGCACGGTGGTGCCTTCGCCGACCTGGTCCTTCCAGGACTGGCTGACCTTGGACAGGTAGTTGGAGAAGTTGAAGGTGGTGCCCGAGCCGTCCGAGCGGTGGACGATGTTGATCTTGCCGCTCGGCAGCTTCACGCCCGGATTGGCGGCGACGATCGCCGGATCGCTCCAGGTGGTGACCTTGCCCAGGAAGATATCGGCCAGCAAGGGGCCGGTCAGGCGCAGCTGCCCGGCGGTGACGCCTTCCAGGTTGACCACCGGCACCACGCCGCCGATGGCGGACGGGAACTGGCCCAGGCCGGCCTGCGCCAGTTCGGCCGAATCCAGCGGCTTGTCGGAAGAGCCGAAATCGACGGTGCCGGCCTTGATCTGCGCGATGCCGCCGCCGGAGCCGATGGACTGGTAGTTGACCTTGTTGCCGGTGGCGCCGTTGTAGTCGGCCGACCACTTGGAGATCAGCGGGTAGATGAAGGAGGCGCCCGCGCCGGAAATCTCGGCGGTCTTCGCATCGCCCGCGGCCGGGGCCGCGGCGCCCGGCGCGGACTGGCCGGCATCGGCGGCGGGCTGGGATTCGTTGCCCGGCTTGCAGGCCGCCAGGCCCAGGGCGATGGAAAGGGACAGGGCGGCGAGGGCTGCCTTCTGCAGTTTCATGCGAACTCCATAACGGGTGCCAGCGGGGGCTGGCGGTCGACGCTATGAAATGATGTTTTTGTTACAGCGGGATGACATCGGGCCGGGTGCCTGTCCGTCGCCCATTCCCGCGGCGCTGCGCGAAGGCGCGGGCAGGCCGGAAAGGGCGGTCCCCACTGGCCTTCGAAGCCTGCGCAAAAGAAAAGCGCGAACCTTGCGGTCCGCGCTTTTCCGGGTCGAACCGGCGGGAGAGAAGCGCCGGATCTTCCGTGCCTGGAAGGCTTACTTCATGTTCGCGGCCCAGTAGGCCTCGATCTGCTGCACCAGCGAGTCCGGCAGCGGCACGTAGTCCAGCTGCTGCGCCTGCGGGGCGCCGTTGTGGAAGGACCACTTGAAGAAATCCAGCGCGGCCTTCGAGGACGCCGGCTTCTTGGCCTTCTTGTACATGATCGCCCAGGTGGTGGCGGTGATCGGCCACGCTTCGGCGCCCGGGGCGTTGGTCATGATCAGGTTGAAGTCCTTGGCCGACTTCCAGTCCGCGGTGGCGGCAGCGGCCGAGAAGGCCTTGTCGTCCGGCTGCACGAAGCGGCCCGAGGCGTTCTTCAGGCTGGCGTAGTTGAGCTTGTTCTGCAGGGCATAGGCGTACTCGACATAGCCCACGCCGCCGCGGATCTGCTTGACGTAGGCGGCCACGCCCTCGTTGCCCTTGCCGCCGATGCCGGCCGGCCACTGCACGCTGGTGCCTTCGCCCACGGCCGACTTCCACTCCGGGCTGACCTTGGAGAGGTAGTTGGTGAAGTTGAACGAGGTGCCCGAGCTGTCGGAACGATGCACGACGGTGATCTTGATGTCCGGCAGGGTCACGCCCGGGTTCAGCGCGGCGATGGCCGGGTCGTTCCACTTGGCGATCTTGCCCATGAAGATGCCGGCCAGGGTGGTGCCGTCCAGCTTCAGCGCGCCCGGGGCCACGCCCGGCACATTGAACACCGGCACGATGCCGCCGATGACGACCGGGAACTGGCCCAGGCCGAACTTGGCCAGCTCGGCGCCGGTCAGCGGCTTGTCCGAAGCGCCGAAGTCGACGGTGGCGGCCTGGATCTGCGCGATGCCGCCGCCCGAGCCGATGGACTGGTAGTTGACGCGCGTGCCGCTCTTCTCGGCATAGGCCGCCGACCACTTCGACAGCACGGGGTACACGAAGCTCGAGCCCGCACCGGTCACGTCGGTCGCATTCGCGGCAATGCTGAGCGAAGCCAGGGCCAGCGCGAGCGGCAGGCGGAACTTGGAGATGGAAGTCATGTTGGGGTTTCTCGATGGGAGACGGCGCCACACGCCGTGGCGGCGCCATTGAAAGCGGCGTCGATGGCGGTTTGGCGACGGTGGGATGACAGTTCCATGACGGCCCTGTCATGGCGCCGGACGTGCAGGCCACGTGCAGTTTCCATGTGGCTGTCGCGCGGCTGTCATGTTCGAGTCGCCGGAGTGTCACAAATTTTTCGGAAATTTAACGAGGTCGGTGGCCGCCATCACCTGGCACTCACTGCGTAAACCTCTAACCACTCCGGAGAATCTCCAATGCGTTCCAGCTTGCTCGCAACGGCCATCGCCACTGGCCTCGGGCTCACCGCTCTCACTGCCGCCGGCAATGCTCATGCGGCTCCTCCCGCCGTCACCGCCGAGCAGCTGGCGCAGCTGCAGGCCCAGATCGCCTCGCTGCAGGCGCAGGTGGCCGAACTGCAGGCGCAGAACGACGCGCAGTCGGAAGTGAACGTCACCCAGGCCAAGGCCATCGAAGCCACTGCCGATACGCAGAAGACCGTGGACGGCCTGAAGAAGCTCGTCAACGACACCAAGATCGGCGGCCGCATCTTCTTCGACGCCACGCACGTGGACCAGGAGAACAACGGCAAGAAGACCGACGCCACCGGCTACGGCATCGACGTCAAGCGCTTCTACCTGACCGTGGACCACAAGTTCACCGACGTCTGGTCGGCGAACCTGACCACCGACTTCCAGTACCTGTCGGCGATCTCCAACACCGAAGTCTTCGTCAAGAAGGCCTACCTGCAGGGCAAGTTCAGCGACGCGTTCTTCTTCCGCGTCGGTGCGGCCGACATGGCGTGGATTCCGTTCGTCGAGAAGTACTACGGCATGCGCTACGTCGAGAACACCCTGACCGACCGCCTGTCCTACGGCACCTCGTCGGATTGGGGCGTGCACGCCGGCGGCGAGCTGTCCGACAGCATGTTCAACTACGCCGTCTCGGTGGTGAACGGCCGCGGCTACCGCAACCCGAGCCGCAGCGAAGGCATGGACGTGGAAGGCCGCTTCGGCTTCGCGCCGACCCAGAACACGATCATTGCCGTGGGTGGCTACAACGGCAAGCGCGGC
This sequence comes from Stenotrophomonas sp. HITSZ_GD, assembly GCF_029543105.1. Taxonomy (GTDB): domain Bacteria; phylum Pseudomonadota; class Gammaproteobacteria; order Xanthomonadales; family Xanthomonadaceae; genus Stenotrophomonas_A. The sequence continues at coordinate 34,546 of NZ_JARQXB010000019.1, read as the reverse complement.
CTGGACGTGGAAAGCACCAACCCGCCGCAGACCGCCGAGCGCTGGAACGCGCTGGCCGCCTATGCCTCGCCGAAGTTCCGCGTGGGCGCCGAATACTTCCAGGCCAAGAACTGGGCCGTCACCAACGTGCGCGAGGACAAGGCCGACGGCTACTCCTTCTGGGCGAGCGTGACCCTGACCGACGGCGGCATCACCGCGTTCGGCCGCTACGACAAGGCCAAGCTGAGCAAGGACATCGATCCGAGCCTGGAAGACACCTACTACAACATCGGTGTCGAGTTCCCGGTGGTGAAGGGCTTCAAGCTGGCCACCGTGTACAAGAACACGCATCGCGAGAACAGCACCAGCACCGACGTGAAGACCAACGAGTTCGGCGTGTGGGGCGACGTGTCGTTCTGACGCTGCACGTTTCGGGGTGAGAACGGCGGCGGGGAAGTCCCTGCCGCCGTTTTCTTTTGGGCGCGCGCTCAGGCCGGCGGGGTCTTGTCCGGGTAACGGCACAGGTCGCGGATCACGCACTGCGGGCAGTCGGGCTTGCGCGCCTTGCACACGTAGCGCCCGTGCAGGATCAGCCAGTGGTGGGCGTCCTGCATGAACTCGGCCGGCACCACCTTCATCAGCTTGTCCTCCACCGCGCGCACGTCCTTGCCCGGCGCCAGGCCGGTGCGGTTGGAAACGCGGAAGATGTGTGTGTCCACCGCCAGGGTGGGCTCGCCGAAGGCGGTGTTGAGCACCACGTTGGCGGTCTTGCGGCCCACGCCGGGCAGCGCTTCGAGCGCGGCGCGCTCGCGCGGCACCTCGCCGGCGTACTGCTCGACCAGGATGCGGCACGTCGCGATGACGTTCTTGGCCTTGGCGTTGTACAGGCCGATGGTGGAGATGTAGCGCTTCAGCCCTTCCTCGCCCAGGTCCAGGATCGCCTGTGGCGTATTGGCCACCGGGAACAGCCGGCGCGTGGCCTTGTTGACGCCCACGTCGGTGGCCTGCGCCGAGAGCGTCACCGCCACCAGCAGCTCGAAGGGCGTGGTGTATTCCAGCTCCGTGGTCGGGTGCGGGTTGAGCTCGCGCAGGCGCGAGAACAGTTCGACCACTTCGGCCTTGCTCAAGGTCTTGCCGCGGCGCACGGGCTTGCCAGTGACGGTGCTCATGTCGGCTCGCGGCCTGCCGCGCGCGCCTTGGCGCGCGCGAGGATCGCCGCGGCGGCGGCGGGCAGCGCGGGCACGGCGGGGCGATCCGGCGGCGGCGGCGGTGCGCGGCGGGCTTCGCGTTCGGCGGCGCGGCGGGCCAGGCGTGCCTGGCGCTGGCGGTAGCGTTCGCGCGCGGCCCAGGCGTCGCGCAACCGCGCCTGCGCGGCGAGCAGGCGCTGCGGCAGGTCCGGGTGCGCGGCCTCCAGCGTGTCGTCGCCGGGTTGCGGCAGGTAATCCATCAGCCCTTGGGCGAGCGCCTGGTCGAGGTCGTCGGCCAGCACGCAGGCGAGCAGGGCGCGGGCATCGGGTGACGCGCTGGCCATCAACGTCCCACGAACGCCGGCTTGCGCCGTTCGAGGAAGGCCGAGGTGCCTTCGCGCATGTCTTCGCTGGCGAACATCAGGCCGAACTGCGCCGATTCGAATTCCAGGCCCTCGTCCAGCCCGCATTCGCCGCCGACGATCACCGCGTCGAGGATCGCGCGCAACGCCAGCGGCGCGCTGGCGGCCAGCCGCTCGGCCCACTGGGCCGTGGCCGTTTCCAGCTCGGCTGCCGGCACCACGCGGTTGACCAGGCCCAGCTGGTGCGCGCGCGCCGCATCGATCGGCTCGCCGAGCAGGCACAGCTCCAGCGCCGCGGCGCGGCCGGTCAGGCGCAGCAGGCGCTGGGTACCGCCGAAGCCGGGGATGAGCCCGAGGTTGATTTCCGGCTGGCCGACCTTGGCGGTGTCGGCCGCGATGCGCAGGTGGCAGGCCATCGCCAGTTCCAGCCCGCCGCCGAGCGCGTAGCCGTTGATCATCGCGATCACCGGCTTGGGCATGCGCTCGATGCGCCGCATCAGGCGTTGCCCGACCAGCCCGAAGTCGCGCCCGGCCAACGCAGGCAGGCCGGTCATCTGCGCGATGTCCGCGCCGGCCACGAATGCCTTGGGGCCCGCGCCGGTCAGTACCACCACGCGCACGTCGTCGGCCACGGCGGCCTCGGCGAAGGCGGCATCCAGGGCGAGCAGGGTGTCCTGGTCGAGCGCGTTCAACTTGTCCGGGCGGTTGACGGTGACCGTGAGAATGGCCCCGCGGCGGGTGACGACGACGCTCTCGGACATGGATGAATCTCCAGATAAGTAAAAAAATAGTGAAGGCGGAACTTCCGAAACCCGCACTGGTCTTAGCTTCCAGCGCTGGTAGCGGACCTTCGAAGCGGTCGCTATCCTAGCGCGTCACCTCAGGCGGCAGCCCCGTCCTGTGCCACCACCCTGGAGAATTTTTTCAATGAAGTTGCGTTCGATCGCGGTCGCCGTGGCGGCCCTGGCCCTGACGGGCAATGCGCTGGCCCAGGACACCACGTCCGAGAAAGGCAAGCTGAGCTATTACTTCGGCTACGACTACGGCAACAACCTGGCCGAGCTGACCGGCCGCGGCGAGCAGCTGGACATCAACTCGGTCATCAAGGGCCTGCAGGACGCCTACGCGAAGAAGCAGCCGGCGATCACCGCCGACCAGCTCAAGCCGGCGGTCGAGGCGTTCCAGAAGCGCGAGCAGGGCCGTGCCCAGCAGGCCAAGGCCGAGTACGACAAGGCCGCCGCCGAGAACAAGACCAAGAGCACCCAGTTCCTGGCGCAGAACAAGGCCGCCGCGGGCGTGCAGACGCTGCCGAGCGGCGTGCAGTACAAGGTTCTGGAGAAGGGCACGGGCGCCAAGCCGACCCAGGCCAGCACGGTGCAGCTGGAAGTGGCCGGTCCGTTCCCGTTCGGCCAGCGTCCGGCGCAGGCGCGCCCGGCGCAGCAGATCCCGGCGATGAAGCTGAGCCAGGTCGAGATGCAGGCCATGCGCGATACGCTGCTGCAGATGCCGGCCGGTTCGAAGTGGGAAGTGACGCTGCCGCCGGAACAGGCCTACGGCGCCGACCCGCGCACGCCGTTCCCGCCGAACGTGGCGGTGCAGTTCGAGATCAAGCTGGTGAGCGTGAAGTAATCGCGCTTCTTGCTTGGAGAGGTAGTGAAGGACGCCGGCCGAAAGGCCGGCGTCTTTTTTGTCCGGTTGAGCGCGTGGCGGGGTCGCCCGTGCCTGTCCCGGGCACCCTCAGCCCTCACGCGATCTGATCGGAGATCAAACGCGGACATGGGCGCGGAAACGATTTCGCGCTACGCTCGTGCAGTGACTGTTTCGAAGGATCGCGCGGATCATGTGGTGGCTTCCCCCTGCGTCGGCCAATGCGCGCTCGATGCCGAGCGCCTGTGTCGCGGGTGTCGTCGCCATCTGGATGAAATCGCGCGCTGGTCGTCGATGAGCGAGGAAGAACGCCGCCATCTCGTCGAGGACGTGCTGCCGCTGCGCGCGCCCGCCGCGCGTTTCGAGCTGCAGCTGCGCGAACGCACGCATCTGCTGCGTGCGCTGTACCCGCCGCACGCGGCGCCTGCCGGCCCGGGCTGGAACCACGAGGAACTGGTCGATGTGCTGGCCGGCGGCGTGTCGTCCGAGGCCGCCGTGCTGGCCGGCCTGGTGCCACGCCCGGCGGGCACGCATGTGCTGCTCACGCGGCGCAACGATGCGCTGCGCCACCACGGCGGGCAGGTGAGTTTTCCGGGCGGCCGTATCGAGCCTTCCGATGCCGATGCCGCCGCCGCCGCGCTGCGCGAAAGCTGCGAGGAAATCGCGCTGCCGCCCGCGCAGGCCAGCGTGCTCGGCTACCTGGACCCGTTCCTGACCGTCAGCGGCTTTCGCGTCACCCCGGTGGTGGCGGTGATCGACCCTGCGTTCGTGCCGGTGCCGCAGCCCGACGAGGTGGCCGAGGTGTTCGAGGTGCCGCTCGCCTTCCTGATGGACCCCGGCAACCTGCGCAGCATCGATATCGAATTCCGCGGCCGCCCGCGCCGGGTACTGGAATACGCCTGGCCCGGCCAGCGCATCTGGGGCGCCACCGCCGCCATCCTGCTCAACCTGCGTCGCCGCCTGGAGCACACCGCATGATCGATTGGCAGACCCTCGTCGACCCGGCCACGCTCGCCACCGCGCTGGGCCACGCCGACCTGCGCATCGTCGATGCGCGTTTCGCCCCGGCCACGGTGGACGATCCCGATTTCGGCCGCCGCGCCTACGCCCAATCCCACCTGCCCGGTGCGGTGTACGCGGATCTCAACCGCGAGCTGTCCGATCTCTCGCGCAGCGGCCTGGGCCGCCATCCGCTGCCGCACGATGCGGATTTCGCCGCCGCGGTGGGGCGCTGGGGTATCACGCCCAACAGCCAGGTGGTGGTCTACGACGCCGCCGACGGCAGCATGGCCGCCGCGCGGCTGTGGTGGCTGCTGCGCCTGCTGGGGCATCGCCGCGTGGCCGTGCTCGATGGCGGCCTGGCCGCGTGGCGCGCCGCGGGCCTGGCCGAAAGCACGCAGCCGGGCGCGTATCCGCCCGCCCCGCCGTATCCCGCGCGCCTGGACATGCGCCAGGTGGCCGATGCCGACGAAGTGGCGCGCCGCGCCGGCGACGCGCCGGGCTGGCTGATCGACGTGCGTTCGCCGGAGCGGTTCGCGGGTCAATCCGAGCCGATCGACCGCGTCGCCGGCCATGTGCCCGGCGCCATCAACCGCCCGCTCCCGTTGAGCCTGTCCGAGGGGCGCTTCCTGCCGCCGGCGCAGCTGCGCGAGGACCTGTTACCGCGCCTGGGCGGCCATGCGCCGCACGAGGTGGTGCTGATGTGCGGCTCGGGCGTCACCGCGTGCCACACCCTGCTGGCGATGGAGGCGGCCGGCTTGTCCGGCGCGCGCGTGTACGCCGGCTCCTGGAGCGGCTGGATCAGCGATCCCGAACGACCCGTCGCGACCACCGGCGTCCCGTCTGCGGCACAATAGCCGCTGGCGACCGCAGCCGGCAGGGGCCGGAGCGAATCTCGGGGGCGGTGCGATGCGTTGGCGGGCGTGGGCCGTATGTGGCATGGCGATGGTGGGGGCGGCATGTTCCGATGGCGCGGGTACCGCGACGTCGGGGTCCGCGCTGCTCGGCGGCGCCGAAACCGACCGCTACACCGCGCAAATCGAGAAGTGGCGCCAGGCGCGCCTGGCCGCGTTGCGCGCGCCCGATGGCTGGCTCAGCTACACCGGCTCCGGCCGCCTGCGGCCGGGCAGCTATCGCGTCGGCACGGCCGCGGACAACGACATCGGGCTGTCCTCCGGGCCGCCGCGGCTGGGCCTGCTCACCGTGGAGGAAGGGCGCATCCGCTTCGAGGCCGCGCGCGGCGTGGACGTGCGCCTGCGCGGGCAGCCAGTCGGCCAGGTGCAACTGGTGCCGGAGGAAGCCGGGCGCAAGGCCGATCGCCTCGACGTGGGCGGCAGCCAGTTCTACGTGGTGCGTACCGGCCCGGTGTACGGCTGGCGCTTCCGCGATCCCGGCGCGCCCGCGCGGCACCTGCTGTCGGGGATCGAGCATTTCCCGGTCGATCCGCGCTGGCGCGTCAACGCGCGCTGGCAGCCTTACGCCAAGCCGCGCCCGATCACCCTGCTGACATCCATCGGCACGCCGCTGGCGGCGTGGATTCCCGGCGAGGCGGTGTTTGAGCGCGACGGCCACCAGTACCGGCTGCATCCGGTGACCCAGCCCAACGACACCAAGCTGTTCTTCATCTTCTCCGACCGCACCAGCGGCAAGGAGACCTATGGCGGCGCGCGCTACCTGTTCGTCGAGCCGCCGGCCGATGGCGTGCTGGTGCTCGATTTCAACCGCGCCGAGAACCCGCCGTGCGCGCTCACCCCGCACCTGGTGTGCCCGATCGCGCCCCCCGCCAACCGGCTGGACCTGGCGGTCAACGCGGGCGAGAAGACCTACATCGCCAACTGAGCGCGCGCCTCAACCCGATGCGCCATCGAACACCGCGCGCACGCGCGGCCAGGGGAAACGGGGGCCGGGGTCGAGCTTGCGCCGCACCTGCACCGAGGGATCGTCGCTGGCCGCTTCCAACGCGGTGTCCAGCGCGTCGTGCCCGGCGATCTCCTCCAGCGCAGGCAACTCGGCGCGCAGCCAGCGCAGCAGGTTTTCCAGGGCGAGCAGCTGCGCCTGCGGGTAATCCTCGTCCATCGCCTGGTGGCGCGAATCCAGCCAGTGCGGGTAGCGCCCGCGGTTGACCAGCTCGATGCCCACCGAGTGCGCGTTGTGCCCGCGCACGTGGTGGGCCACGCGCTCCAGCGCCACGTACTGCTCCACGCGGCCATCGCGGTCGATATAGAAATGGCCGCTGTTGCCGGTACCGTTGGCGTAGCGCGCGCGCTCGCCGTATTCGCGCGCCATCGCCAGGTCCGGCAGCTCGGTGCAGTGGATCACCACCAGGCGGATGTCGCCGCGTTCGCGCAGGTCCAGTTGTGCCTCGTAGGGCAGGGGTGCGGCGTGGATCCAGGTCGGTGTCGGCATGCGCGGATGCTAGCATTCGCGCATGCCCCTGAACCCCGAAAGCCCGCTCGCCCGGTTTATGGCGAACCTGCCGCAACGTGGACGCGTCGACTGGATCGGCGTGCGTCCGGCGCGCGCCATTCCGATGCGCACCGTCGAGGAAATCGAAGCATTCGCCGGGGGCGGTTTGGCCGGCGACCGCTACCAGGGGGGCAGCGGCAAGCGCGGCGTCACCCTCATCCAGGCCGAGCACCTGCCGGCGATCGCCGCGCTGTCCGGGCACGCGGTCGTCGCGCCGGCCACGCTGCGGCGCAACCTGGTCGTCTCCGGCATTCCGCTGGTCGCGCTGAAGGGCCGGCGGTTCCGCATCGGCGATGTGGAGCTGGAAGGCACCGCGCCGTGCGATCCCTGCTCGCGCATGGAGGACGCGCTCGGCCCGGGCGGCTACAACGCGATGCGTGGCCACGGCGGGCTGTGCGCGCGCATCCTGCGCGGCGGCACCGTGCGGGTGGGCGACGAGGTACAGGCGCTGTGAGCCGCGGCCATTGCATCCTCTCGCACGGCTTCGAGAGCGGCCCGGACGCCACCAAGGTCACCGCGCTGGCCGAGGTCGCCGAACGTCTCGGCTGGACCCACGAACGGCCGGACTACACCGACCTGGACGCGCGCCGCGAGGTCAGCGTGGTCGGTGACGTGGAAGCGCGCTGGCAGCGCCTGCTCGACCGCGCGCGCATCGCCGCCGCCCGAGGGCCGCTGGTGCTGGCCGGCTCCAGCCTGGGCGCGTACATCGCCGCGCAGGTGTCGTTGCAGGTGCCCATCGCCGCGCTGTTCCTGATGGTGCCGCCCACTCGCATGGGCCCGCTGCCGGCGCTGGACGCGGCCGACGTGCCGATCTCCGTGGTGCATGCCTGGCACGACGAGCTGATTCCGGCGGCGGAGATCATCGCCTGGGCGCAGCAGCGCTCGGCGCGGCTGCTGCTGGTCGACGACACGCACCGGCTGGCCGCTCATGTCGAAACGTCGGCGCAGGCGTTCGAAAGCCTGCTGCGCGCGGTATGAGCATGGAAGGCATCGTTTACCGTCCGGCCGTGCCGGCCGATTTCGAGGCGATCGAGGTGCTGACGCTGGTCGCCTACTTCGACCTGCCCGAGAGCCGGCACGACGAACACGCCGCGATTGCCACGCTGCGCCAGGACAGTGCGCTGTCCGCCTCGTGGGTCGCCGAGCACGAGAGCTACATCGTCGGCCACCTGGCCGCCTCGCCGGTGACGCTCTCCGACGGCGGGCGCGGCTGGCACGCGCTGGGGCCGATGGCGGTAGGGCCGGGCCACCGCGGCCACGGCCTGGGCGGCCAGTTGCTGCGCCACGTGCTGGCGCAACTGGAAGGCACCGGCGCGGCGGGCTGCGTGATCGCCGCCGGCCCGCGGGCGCTGTTCCAGGCCGCCGGCTTCGCACCCGAACCCGGCCTCACCCTGGACGGCCAGCCGCTGCTGGCGCGGGCGTTCGGCGACCGCCTGCCGCCGCTGGCCGAGGTCGCGCTGCATCCGGCGCTCGCCGGCGGTTGAGGCGGCCGCGCGCCGCCGCACTGGCAATGCGGGGCCCGATGGCCGAACATGCGCCCCTCCCGCGCGGCCCGGCCTGATCGCCGCCGCTCCCTTCACGGCCGGCCAGCTACAACGGCCCGGCCCATCGCGATCCGCTGACCACGTGAAATTCTTCGCATCCTGCGCCAAGGGCCTGGAGTACCTGCTGGCCGACGAACTGTCGGCGCTGGGCGCCGCCAAGGCGACCGCCACCATCGCCGGCGTCAACGCCGAGGGCAGCCTGGCCGATGCCCAGCGCGCCGTGCTGTGGTCGCGCCTGGCCAGCCGCGTGCTGTGGCCGCTGGCCGAATTCGACTGCCCCGACGAGGTCGCGCTGTACGACGGCGTGTTCGCCGTGGACTGGGCCGCGCACCTGGCGCCGGGCCACACCCTGGCGGTGGACGCGCACGTGTCGGGCACGGCGATCACCCATGCGCGCTACGCCGCGCAGCGCATCAAGGACGCGGTCGTGGACCGCATGCGCCAGCAGGGCCTGGAGCGGCCCTCGGTGGACGTGGAGCAGCCGGACCTGCGCTTGAACCTGTCGCTGCGCAAGGGCCGCGCCGTGCTCTCGGTGGACCTCGGCGGCGGCGCGCTGCACCGGCGCGGCTGGCGCCAGGCGCAAAACGAAGCCCCGCTGAAGGAAAACCTCGCCGCCGCCGTGCTGATGCGCGGCGGCTGGCCCAAGGCCTACCACGAAGGCGGCGGCCTGCTGGACCCGATGTGCGGCAGCGGCACGCTGCTGATCGAAGGCGCGCTGATGGCCGCCGATGTCGCGCCCGGATTGCAGCGCCACGGCACCACGGTGCCGAGCCGCTGGCGCGGCTTCGACCGCGGCGCGTGGGAAGTGCTGGTGCACGAGGCGCGAGGCCGCGAGCGCATCGGCCGCGCCGGGCTGCGCCACGCCTTCCACGGCAGCGACCTGGACCCGCGCGCCATCGCCAACGCGCGCGAGAACGCCGAAGTGGCCGGCGTTGCCGCCGCCCTGCAACTGCGCGTGCTCGACGTGGCCGCGCTGGCCTCGCCGCCGGAAGCGCAGGGCTTGGCGGTCTGCAACCCCCCGTACGACGAGCGCCTGGCCGCCGACGCCGCGCTCTACCGCCAGCTCGGCACCGCCTTGCGCCGCGCGGTGCCGACCTGGCGCGCCAGCCTGCTGTGCGGCGATGCCGAACTGGCGATGGCCACCGGCCTGCGCGCGAACAAGCGCTACCAGTTGTTCAACGGCGCCATCGAATGCGCGCTGATCGTCTGCGACCCGATCGCACCACCGCAACGCGAAGTGTCCGATGAGCCGCGCGCGCTGAGCGAAGGCGCGCAGATGGTGGCCAACCGCCTGCGCAAGAACCTGCAGAAGCTGAAGAAGTGGCGCGCGCGCGAGCAGGTCGAATGCTTCCGCGCCTACGACGCGGACCTGCCCGAATACGCCGCCGCCATCGACGTCTACGAAGAGGCAGACGGTGCCCGCCGCACCTTCCTGCACGTGCAGGAATACGCCGCCCCGGCGACCATTCCCGAAGCGGACGTGCGCCGTCGCCGCAACGAGTTGCTGGCGGCCGCGCGCGAGGTATTCCAGGTGCCGGCCGAGCAACTGGCGCTGAAGTCGCGCGAGCGTGGCAAGGGCGGCAGCAAGTACGGCCGCTTCGAACAGCGCGGCGAGTTCATCCACGTGCGCGAGCATGCCGCGCTGTTGCAGGTGAACCTGTTCGACTACCTGGACACCGGCCTGTTCCTGGATCATCGTCCGCTGCGCGGGCAGATGGCGGCGCAGTCACGCGGGCGGCGCTTCCTCAACCTGTTCTGCTACACCGGCGTGGCCAGCGTGGAAGCGGCGGTGGCCGGCGCGAGCGCGACGACCAGCGTGGATCTTTCCGGCACGTACCTGGAATGGTGCGCGCGCAACCTCGCGCTCAACGGGCACGGCGGGGCGCGCCACCAGCTGGTGCAGGCCGATGCGCTGGCCTGGCTGGAGGCCGAACGCGGCCAGTACGACGTGATCTTCTGCGACCCGCCGACGTTCTCCAACTCCGCGCGGGCGGAGGATTTCGACGTGCAGCGCGAGCATGTGCGCCTGCTGCGCGCGGCCATGGCGCGGCTGGCGATGGGCGGCGTGCTGTACTTCTCCAACAACTTCCGCCGCTTCAAGCTGGAAGAGAACGCGATCGCCGAGTTCGCGCGCTGCGAGGAGATCAGCGCCAAGACCCTCGATCCGGATTTCGAGCGCAATGCGCGCATCCACCGGGCGTGGCGGTTGACGCATCCGTGAGCGGCAGGGCGTCGGCCGGCGGGAGCGCCTAGCCCGCGCCCCATGCCGGCAACCCCACCGACAACGCATGCAGCAGCAGCCCGATCAAGCCGCCGACCAGCGTGCCGTTGAAACGGATGTACTGCAGGTCGCGCCCGACGCTCAGTTCGAGCTGGTCCACCAGGTGGCGCTCATCCCAGCCTTTCATCGTCGAGGCGATGTGCTCGGTGACCGAGCTGCGCAGCCGCGTGCTGAGCCGCCCGGCGGCGTCGAGCATGTGCGTGTTGAGCGCTTCGCGCAGCGAGGGATCGCGGCCCAGCGCCTGGCCCAGCCCCCGCAGCGATTGCTCCAGGTGCCGGGCGATCGCCGAATCCGCGCGCTCCAGGTCCTGCCGCAGCGCGGCGTGGATGCGCGCCCATAGGCCCTGGATGTATTCCTGCAGGGCCGGGTGGTCGATCGCCTGCTGCTTGAGTTCTTCCACCCGCGCGGCCAGCTGCGGGTCTTCGCGCAGGCGCACCACATAGGCCTGCAGCCAGCGCTCGTAGTCCTGCCGCAGCGGATGCTCCGGGGTGGTCAGCACTTGTTGCAGTTCTTCCAGCGCGGCGCGGGCGAGGCGCTCGGCGAGGCTGTCGCCGATCTCCTCCACCGGTTTCACCCAGTCCACCGTGTCCATCAGCTTGGGCCATTCGCGCCGGGCGTAGCGCACGATCAGCGCCGACACGCGCGCCTTGACCGACTCGTTGTCCAGCCAGCCCCCCAGCCGCTGCAGGGCTTCGTCCAGCAGCCGCTGGTGGCGGCCGTCGGCGGTGAGCAGGCCGAGCACGTCGCCGGCGGTCGCCGCGGCGTTCCATTGCCGCAGGCGTTCGACGACGAAGCGCTGGATCGCGCGCCGCACGGCGCGTTCGTCGAGCAGGTCCAGCGCCTGCAGCAACCAGCCGCGGCCCATGTCCGCCAGCATGCGCGACTGCGCCGGCTGGGCCAGCCACTGTGCCAGGCGCTCGGCCGGGTCGAACGCGCGCAGCTTCTCCAGCAAGGTGTCCGGCGCGAGGAAGTGGTCGCGCACGAAGGCGGCCAGGCCATCGGCGAGGCGATCCTTGCCGCGCGGCAAGATCGCGGTGTGCGGGATCGGCAGGCCGAGCGGGCGGCGGAACAACGCCACCACGGCGAACCAATCGGCCAGCGCGCCGACGGTAGCCGCCTCGCAGAAGGCCGCCAGCCACGCCCAGCCGCCCTGCTGGCCCATCAGGTGGCTGAGCACGAAGCCGGCGAGCATCAGCAGCAACAGGCCGGTGGCCAGGGCACGCATGCGCCGCAATTCGGCGCGGCGGGGATCGGGATCGGTGAGGACGCGCGTCGTCATGCGCCGCAGTGTACGCAGGCGCGCATGACGCGGCCGTGCAACGCCGTCATGCCACCTTCTGGATCGTCTCGCCCAGCACGTTGACGATGCGGTCGATCTGCGCGGGGGTGATGATCAGCGGCGGCGAAAGGGCGAGGGTGTCCCCGGTGACGCGCACCAGCAGGTCGCCCTCGTGGAAGGCGCGCTCGAACACCTCGTAGCCGCGCGCGCCCGGGGCGCCTTCGCGCGGGGCCAGTTCGATGGCGCCGATCAGCCCGAAATTGCGCAGGTCGATCACGTTCGGCAACCCTTTCAGCGAGTGGATCGCCTGTTCCCAGTGCGGGCCCAGCTCGATGGCGCGTTCGAACAACTGCTCCTCGGCATAGGTGTCCAACGCCGCGAGCGCGGCCGCGCACGCCAGCGGATGGCCGGAGTAGGTGTAGCCGTGGAAGAACTCGATCGCGCCCGGCGGGCCTTCCATGAAGGCCTGGTGCACTGCGTCAGCCACGAACACCGCGCCCATCGGCACGCTGCCGTTGGTGAGCCCCTTGGCGGTGGTCATCAGGTCAGGGGTGACGCCGAAGCGCTGCGCGGCGAAGGCCTTGCCCACGCGGCCGAAGCCGGTGATCACCTCGTCGAACACCAGCAGGATGCCGTGGCGGTCGCAGATGTCGCGCAGCCGCTGCAGGTAGCCTTCCGGCGGCAACACCACGCCGGCCGAACCGCTGATCGGCTCGACGAACACCGCGGCGATGGTCGAGGCATCGTGCAGGGCGATCAAGCGTTCCAGGTCCTCGGCCAGCTCCACGCCATGCTTGGGCAGGCCCGGCGTGAACGCATTGCGCGGCAGGTCCAGCGTGTGGCGCAGGTGGTCCACGCCGGCGAGCAGCGGTCCGAACCATTTGCGGTTGTTCGGCAACCCGCCGATGGACATGCCGCCGAATCCCACGCCGTGGTAGGCCTTCTCGCGGCCGATGAACTTGATGCGCTGCCCCTCGCCGCGCGCGCGGTGGTAGGCCAGGGCGATCTTCATCGCGCTGTCCACCGCCTCCGAGCCGGAGTTGGTGAAGAACACGTGGTGCAGGCCCGGCGGGGCGATCTGCGCCAGCCGCTCGGCCAGCACGAACGGCAGCGGCGAGCCCATCTGGAACGTGGGCGCGAAATCGAGCGTGGCCGCCTGCTGCTGGATCGCCGCCACGATGCGCTCGCGTGCGTGCCCGGCGTTGCAGCACCACAGGCCCGCCGCGCCGTCGAGGATCTGCCGCCCCTGCACGTCGCGGTAGTACATGCCCTGCGCCGAGGCCAGCAGGCGCGGGCGCGCCTTGAACTGGCGGTTGGCGGTGAAGGGCATCCAGAACGCCTCCATCGAGGCCGGCGCCTGCAGCGACTGGCGGGCGTACTCGCCCTCGGGGCGATGCGAGGAATCACTGCCCATGACGTGCTCCCGGTAGGCCGGCCGCGCCGGCGGGTCGTTGAAAAAACTTTACACCACCCCGGCCGGCGGCGGCAGGTTGCGCGGCGCGGGGCGTCGGTGTGTAAAGTATCCGCAACACGACAGGCCCGGGGTCGATCCACAAGGCAATGGATATCGGAGCACGCCTGCAACTGGTGCGCACCGGGCGCGGCCTGAGCCAGCGCGAGCTGGCCAAGCGCGTCGGGGTCACCAACAGCACGATCTCGCTGATCGAGCAGAACAAGGTCAGCCCGTCGGTGGCCTCGTTGAAGAAGGTGCTGGACGGCATCCCCATTTCGCTGGCCGACTTCTTCACCCACGACCTGGAGATCGCCGCCGACACGCCCTTCTACGCGGCCGCCGAGCAGCCGGACGTGGGCAACGACGGCATCCATTACTTCCTCGTCGGCCAGCGCCGCCCGCAGCGCCGCATGTGCATCCTGCGCGAGGTGATGCCGCCGGGCAGCGATACCGGCGAGAGCATGCTCAACCACGAGGGCGAGGAGGGCGGGGTCATCGTCGCCGGCACCGTGGAAGTCACCGTCGGCCACCAGGTGCGCGTGCTGCGCGCCGGCGAGGCCTATTACTTCGAAAGTCGGGTGCCGCACCGGTTCCGCAACGTCGGCGACGACGAGGCGGTGATCGTCAGCGCCAACACCCCGGCCACGTTCTGAACCCGCTCCGGAGACACGCCATGTCCACGCCCCAGACCCGAGACGATTGGCAGGCCCTGGCCGACGCCTTGCGCCCGGAAACGCGCGCCTTCATCGACGGCCGCTACGTGGAGGCCGCCAACGGCGCCAGCTTCGAATGCCGCAGCCCGATCGACGGCCGCCTGCTGGGCCGCATCGCCAAATGCGGCGAGGAAGACATCAACCGCGCCGTCGCCGCCGCGCGGCGCAGTTTCGAATCCGGCGCGTGGTCGCGCGCCACGCCGGTGCACCGCAAGCGCACCGTGCAGAAGTTCGCCCAGCTGGTGGAAGCGCACGCGGACGAGCTGGCGCTGCTGGAAACGCTGGACATGGGCAAGCCGGTGCGCGACGCGCGCCGCGTGGACCTCCCCGCCAGCGTGCGCTGCCTGAACTGGACCGCCGAGGCGATCGACAAGGTGTATGGCGAAGTGGCGCCGACCGGCATCGACGAACTCGGCCTGATCACCCGCGAACCGCTCGGCGTGGTGGGCGCGATCGTGCCGTGGAATTTCCCGTTGCTGATGGCGTGCTGGAAGATCGCCCCGGCGCTGGCGGCCGGCAATTCGGTGGTGCTCAAGCCATCAGAGAAATCGCCATTGAGCGCGATCCGCGTGGCCGCGCTGGCGGCCGAGGCGGGCATCCCGGACGGCGTGTTCAACGTGGTGCCGGGCACCGGCAAGGGCGCCGGCGAGCCGCTGGCGCTGCACATGGACGTGGATGGCCTGGTGTTCACCGGCTCCACCGCGGTGGGGCGCCGGCTGCTGCAATGCGCCGGCCTGTCGAACATGAAACGCGCCTACATGGAATGCGGCGGCAAGAGCCCGAACTTGGTGTTCGCCGATGCGCCGGACCTGGACCGCGCCGCCGAAGCGGCGGCCAGCGCGATCTTCTACAACCAGGGCGAGGTATGCACCGCCGGCTCGCGGCTGCTGGTGGAACGCTCGATCAAGGACGAGTTCGTCACGCGCGTGGTCGCCGCCGGGCGCGCCATGCAGCCGCGCCACCCGTTCGACCCGGAGGCGGCGATGGGCGCGCTGGTAGACGACACCCAGGCCGCGCGCGTGCTCGACTACATCGCCCGCGGCACCGCCGAGGGCGCGCGCCTGCTGCTCGGCGGCAAGCGCGCCGACGTGGTGGAGGGGGGCAGCTACGTCGAGCCGACGGTCTTCGACGAGGTTGCCCCGGAGCATGCCATCGCGCGCGAGGAAATCTTCGGCCCGGTGCTGGCGGTGATGGCCTTCGACGACGAGGCGCAGGCGCTGCGCATCGCCAACGACAGCGAATACGGGCTGGCCGCGGGCGTGTGGACGCGCGACATCTCGCGCGCGCATCGCGTGGCCCGCGCGCTGCGCGCCGGCAGCGTGTGGGTGAATTACTGGGACGGCGGTGACATGACCGCCCCGTTCGGTGGCTACAAGCAGTCCGGCAACGGGCGCGACAAGTCGCTGCATGCGTTCGACAAGTACACCGAGATGAAAGCTACCTGGATCAACCTGGCCTGAGGTCCGCGCGATGGTTGCGGACGCAACGGTAACGGGCAGGGCGCGCGATGATCTGACAGAATCCGGCGATCGTTCCGCATCGAATCATCCATGAGCGTTGCCGCCGTTCCCGCCCCGCCCGCCAATTCCACGCGGCGCGTGCTGCTGGCCAGTCTGGTCGGTACCACGATCGAGTTCTTCGACTTCTACATCTACGCCACCGCCGCGGTGCTGGTGTTCCCGACCCTGTTCTTCCCGGCCGGCGATGCCAGCGCCGCGCGCCTGCAATCGCTGGCGACCTTCGCGGTGGCCTTCATTGCCCGCCCGGTGGGCTCGGCGTTGTTCGGCCACTTCGGCGACCGCATCGGCCGCAAGGCCACGCTGGTGGCCGCGTTGCTGACGATGGGCATCTCCACGGTGACCATCGGCCTGCTGCCGGGCTATGCGCAGATCGGCGTGTGGGCGCCGGCGCTGCTGGCGCTGTGCCGTTTCGGCCAGGGCCTGGGCCTGGGCGGAGAATGGGGCGGCGCGGTGCTGCTGGCGACCGAGAATGCACCGCCCGGCAAGCGCGCCTGGTACGGCATGTTCCCGCAGTTCGGCGCGCCGCTGGGGTTCCTGCTCTCCACCTCGACCTTCCTGTTGTTGGGCGGCGTGCTGAGCGATGCGCAGTTCATCGCCTGGGGCTGGCGCATTCCCTTCATCGCCAGCGCGTTGCTGGTGCTGGTGGGCCTGTGGGTGCGGCTGAGCATCACCGAGACGCCGGATTTCCAGCGTGCCATCGACCGCGCCGAGCGCGTGCGCCTGCCGCTGCGCACGGTGCTGTCGCGCCACGCGGCTGAAGTGGTGCTGGGCACGCTGGCGACGTTCGCCACCTTCGCGCTGTTCTACCTGATGACGGTGTGGGCGCTGGGCCATGGCACGGCGAAGCTGGGGTACCCGAAGGAAGCATTCCTGTTGCTGCAGATGGCCGGCATCGTGTTCTTCGCGCTGGGCATTCCGGTATCGGCGCGGTGGGGCGACCGTGGCGGCACCGCGCCGGCAATGATCATCGCCAGCGCGTGCATCATCGCCTTCGGGCTGTGCTTCGCGCCGCTGTTCGTGGCCGGAGACGCGCTGCGCGTGCTGGTGTTCCTGGCGGTGGGTTTTTTCTTCATGGGCCTGACCTACGGCCCGTGCGGGACGCTGCTGGCCCAGCTGTACCCGGTGCAGGTGCGGTATACCGGGGCGTCGCTGTCGTTCAACCTGGCCGGGATTCTGGGGGCCGCGCCGGCGCCTTATATCGCCACCACGCTGGCCGAGCGATATGGGTTGGCGGCGGTGGGGGCGTATCTGGCGGTGGTGGCGGCGATCAGTCTGGGCGCGTTGGTGGTTTCGCGGCGGTATTTGGGGACAGTCTCAGAGGTCCAGCCATCCACACTGCGGTAATCAGCCGGGAAGCGCGCCAGGCGTCTGTCGATGATCGAGGTGCAATTTCGTCGTCCAGGTATCCCAACTTCAGGATCACCCATGAAATACCTCGGCCTCGCTTACTTCACTCCCGAAAAGATGTCCGCCATGACCCCGGAAGAGGTCAAAGCCCTCGTCAGCCAATGCCCCGCGCTGGACGAGAAGATGCGCGCCACGGGCAAGGTTCGGGTATCCGCTTCGCTCGGCGACCTGGAAGGCTGGCGCACGCTGCTCCCGCGCGATGGCAGGACGCAGGTCGTGGACGGTCCCTACACCGAATCCAAGGAGTTGGTCGGCGGGCTCTTCATCATCGAGGCCGACACCCACGACGATGCGCTGCGCGTCGCATCAATGCATCCGGCCGCGAACGTCGGGGCGCAGGCCGGCTGGGCCGTCGAACTCATCCCCATCGATTTCTACCTGGGCGACTGACCCGCCACCCCCGCGGCCTCACCCAAACAACCGCCGCAACGTGCGCGACAACCACCGCCCTTCCTCATGCTCGCGCGTGAAGCGGTTGAGATGCCGCTTCACCGTCTCGGCATAGGCCTGGTCATCGCCGCGGATATGGTTGAACAGCCATCGCGCCAGCATCGCGCGCAGCTCGTCGGCGATGTCCTCGCCGGCGGCGAAGCGCAGCCGGTACTCCATCACCCGCTTGCCGAATACCTCGTGTACGCGTTTGTGCGCGGCGCAGAACGGGTAGCCCGCTTCCTCCATCAGCTCCTCCTCGAAGGCGAAGTGCGAGAGCGTGTAGTCCACCAGTTCGTCGATCACCTCGGCCACCGCCATCGGCTCCAGGCTGTGCCGCGCCACGTGCAGGTGGTTGATCATCTCCACGATGCGCTGGTGCTGGTGATCGATCACCTCGATGCCGGTGTTGAGTTCGTCCTGCCAGGTCAGCAGCGCCATCGTCCTTCCCCTCTTCTGTGAGCGGGGCCAGCATGGCGGTGCGACGAAAGCGCGGCCTTGATCCGGATCAAGGCGCGCCGGCGGGCGCGGGCGCAAGGCCCGCGCCGCGGATCAGGCGGCCGCGGCGCCGGAAGGCAGGGCGTAGCTCAGGCGGTTGCGGCCGGCGGCCTTGGCCAGGTACAGGTGCTTGTCCGCCTCGCCCAGCAGGTGATGCAGGGATTCGTCGTGGCGGCGCGCGGTGCAGAAACCGATGCTGGCGGTCATGCGGAGCTCCTGCTCGCCCACCGGCACGCGCAGCGCTTCGATGCGCGCGCGCAGCTGTTCGAAGTACTCGGCGGCGCCCGCCGGGTCCAGGCCGGGCACCAGCAGGCAGAATTCCTCGCCGCCGAAGCGCGCGGCCAGGTCCTGCGGGCGGGCGTGCGCACCCACCGCGGCGGCCACGGCACGCAGCGCGTCGTCGCCGGCCTCGTGGCCCCAGGTGTCGTTGATGTGCTTGAAGTGGTCGATGTCCAGCATCGCCGCGGTCACGCTCTGGCGCTCGGCCAGCAGGCGCGGCAGCGTGCGCTGGCTTTGCTCCAGGAAATGGCGGCGGTTCGGCAGCCCGGTGAGGTAGTCGCGCGTGGCCAGGTCCTGCAGCGTGCCGATCAGTTCCAGCTGGTCGATGTTCTGCGAGACGCGGCAGAAGAACTCCTCGCGCGAGAACGGCTTGCGCAGGAAGTCGTTGGCGCCGTTCTTCAGGAAGCGCGGGATCAGCGAGGCGTCGGTGTTGCCCGAGATGCCGATCACCGCGACCTTGTCGCGCGTACGCAACCCGCGCAGGCGGCGGGTGAACTCCACGCCCTCCATGCCGGGCATTTCCTGGTCCACGATGGCCAGGCGGATGCTCGGGTCCTGCTCGATGGCCTGCAGCCCGGCGAGGCCGTCGGCCACCGCCACCACCCGGTAGCCGTACATCTGCAACAGGCTGGCGGCATAGGTGCGCGCGGAAAGCGAATCGTCCACCACCAGCGCGGAAATGCGCCGGTTGCGCTCCAGGCGCTGCACCAGCCAGGCCAGGTAATCGATGCTGCCCGGGGCGTTCTTCACCACGTAGTCGATGATCTGCTGCTGCAGCACGCGCCGGCGCAGGTCTTCGTCGTACACGCCGCTGACCACCACGGTGGGCAGGTTGCGCGCGGTGAAGAACTCCACCACCTGGTCGCGGTCGCCATCCACCAGCACCAGCCCGGTCAGTGCCAGGAACCAGCCTTCTTCCTCGTCCAGCACCCGCGCCGCCTCGGCCAGCGTGGAGACCACCGTGACCGGCAGTTCGACGCGCTGCTCGATGGCCTCGCGCAGCAGCGTGGTGAACGTGCGCGAGTTTTCCACCAGCAGGATGCGCTGGGGGAGGGAACTACCGTCGTCGTAGGGGCGGACGGGTGCGGTGGCGGACATGGATCCGGGAGCCGGATGGAAGGAGTCGCCAGAAGTAGCGGCGGCCGCGGGAAAAACTTGAGCCAATTCACGGAATTCGTGGCGGGGGGCGGCCGGCCGGGCGGTGGATACGTCGCATGGCCCCGGGTACCGGCCGCGTGGTGTCGTGCCCTCGCGTCGTTTGGCGCACCCCCGACCCGTTCCAGGAGAAGCCCATGAATCCCTCCCGTTTCCTCCCGCGCCGCCTGCGGGTGCCGGGGCTGCTGGCCCTGTCCGCGGCCGCCATCGCCGGCTGGGCCGCCATGGCCACCGTTGCGGGCAGCATGAGCACGCCGGTGCCCGAGGATCGCCGGCGCGCCACGCCCGCCGCGCTGCCCGATCCGGCCTGGCGCCGCCGGCAGGGCGCTTTTACCCCGGTGCCCGACCCCGCCCAGCGCCAGGCCGAGGTCGAGCGCCAGCAGGTCCGCGTCTACGCCGAGGCGATGTGGAACGCGATCCAACAGTTCGATACCGGCAAGGCGCTGCCCTCGGACAAGCTCTGCTTCGAGGACGATGGCAGCCTCTCGCGCACCGATTACACCTTCATCGCCAACATCGGCGCGTTCGTGTGGAGCGTGCTGGGCGCGCGCGAACTGGGCCTGATCGGCGAGGAGGCGGCGCGGCAGAAGCTGCTGCCGCTGCTCGATGCCATCGCCACCCTGCAGGACCAGGCCGCCGCGGCCGGCGCACCGGGCGGCATGCTGGCTTGGGCGGCGAAGGTGGACGGGCCGCGGATCGACAACGGCACGATCTCGTCCGTGGACAACGCCTGGCTGGCGGCCGGGCTGGCGTTGATCGCCGAGTCCTCGCCGGCGCTCAAGCCGCGTGCCGAAGCGCTGCTGGCGAAGATGGACTTCGCCACGCTGTTGAACGCCGACAAGGGCCAGTTCTACAACAACTACGACCTCGGCAGCCGTGCGTTCTCCGGCGGCACCTACGACCTCATGACCGAAGGACGCTTCATCTCCTACCTGGCGATCGGCGAGGGACACGTGCCGGCGTCGCAGTACTTCCGCGTGGAGCGCTGGCCCTGGTGGCGCGGGCAGGACAACCCGGCGCAGTTCCGCCAGTACGAGGGCGTGCGCGTCTACGAGCACACCGTGACCTACGGCGCGCACCGTTTCCTGCCGAACTGGGGCGGCAGCATGTTCGAGACCTTCCTGCCGTTCGTGCTGATCCCCGAGACGCAATGGGCGCCGGAGGCGTGGGGGCGTTCGCATCCGCAGATGGCGGCGGCGCACGTCCGCTACGGCCTGGACAACTTCGGCTACTGGGGTTTCTCGCCGGCGATGATCCCCGCCACCCGCGGGTATACCGAATATGGCGCGCCGCCGTTGGGCATCGGCGGCTATTCGCCATTGGGGCAGGACGAGGGCGCACGCGCCGGCGCGGTGGTGACGCCGCATGCGGTGTTCCTGCCGATTGAGTTGGAGCCCACCGCCGCGCTGGCGAACCTGCAGAAGCTGCGCCAGCATTTCCCGGGGGTCTACGACGAGCGCTACGGTTTCCGCGACAGCGTGGACGTGGGCACCGGCACCGTGAGCCAGTGCATGCTCCTGCTGGACCAGGCGATGGCATTCGGCGCGATGACCAACTACCTCACCGACGGCGGGCTGCGGCGTTATCTCGGAAATCGCTATGCCGCGCGGCTGCGGCCGGCGATGGCGCAGGAGGTGTTCTGGTATCCACAGTAGCCTCCTGGCAGGAGCGGCTTCAGCCGCGACGCGACCCATCCCGCGTTCGCGGCTGACGCTGCTCCCGCCAACAGGCCGGCGACGCCCCACGGCTGCTCACCACAGCGCATCGCGCAGCCGGTACCAGCTCATCGCCGCCACCAGCAGCGGGGTGCGTAGCCATTTGCCGCCGGGGAAGGGCCGGTGCGCGATCCGCGCGAACGCATCCAGCCGGTGCGACTGCCCGCTGATCGCCTCGGCGATCAACTGCCCGGCCAGTCCGCTGGTGGCCACGCCGTGCCCGGAAAAGCCCTGGGCGTAGTACACGTTGTCCGCCAGCCGGCCCCAGTCCGGCGCGCGGTTGCGGGTGATGTCCACGTAGCCGCCCCACAGGTATTCGAAACCGACATCGCGCAATTGGGGGAACACGCGCGCCATGCGCCGCTGCATCAGGCCGCGCAGTCCCGGCGGTGGCAGCGAGGAATAGCTGGCGCGGCCGCCGAACAGCAGCCGGTGGTCGTGGCTGAGGCGGAAATAATCCAGCGCCCAGTTCGCATCCGATACCGCCATGTCGTTGCCGATCAACGCGCGCGCGTGCGCGGCCCCCAGCACCGGGGTGGCGCCGATGTAGGTGCCCACCGGCATGATCCGCGCCTCCAGCGCGGGGGCTATGCCGTGCAGCCAGGCGTTGCCGGCGATCACCGCGTAGTCCGCGCGTACCTCGCCGTGCGCGGTGTGCAGCACCGGCTGCGCGCCCATGGCCAGCCGACTGACCGGGGAGTGCTCGTGGATCACCACGCCAGCCGCCAGCGCGGCGCGGGCCAGGCCCAGCGCGTATTGCAGAGGATGCAGGTGGCCGCTGGCGGCGTCGTATACCGCGCCCAGGTAGAGGTCGCTGCCGAGGTGCGCGCGCAGCTGCGCGCGGTCCCACCACTGCAGCGGGTAGTCGTAGCGCTCGGCCATCTCGACCAGGTCCGCGCGCAAGGCGCGCACCTGCCGCGGCTTCAGCGGCACGTGGGCGTAGCCGTCGCGCCAGTGGCAATCGATGGCATGGCGGGCGATGCGCCCGCGCAGGTTCGCCATGCCTTCGCGCGAGAGGTCGAACAGCAGGCGCGCCTGGTCGGCGCCGAGCAGGCCCTCCAGGGTGGATTGCTCGCAGCCATAGCCGACGATCGCCTGCCCGCCGTTGCGCCCGGAGGCGCCCCAGCCCACGCGCTCGGCCTCCAGCACGATGACGCGATGCCCGGCCTCGGCCAACGCCAGCGCGGCGGTCAGCCCGGTGTAGCCGGCGCCGAGCACGGCCACGTCCGCGCGCTGGGCGCCGCGCAGCGGCGGCTGCGCGGGCAGCGAACCGGCACTGGCGGCGTACCAGCTGGGGGGATAGCCGCTGGCGCCATCGCGGGCCATCACACCGTCCGCAGGTACCAGGCGTAATCCAGGTCGGGCACCTGGGCGTGGAAGTCGAGCATTTCCCGGCGCTTCTGCTGGCCGTAGATGTGGCGGAAGCGTTCGCCGAAATGGCGGGCGATGAAATCGTCCTGCAGGAAGGCCTCGATGGCGTCGCGCCACGAAGGCGTGGCCGCTTCGATCTGCGCGTAGGCGTTGCCGCTGGTCGCCGGGCCGGGCGGATGTTGCGCGATCAGGCCATCGAGCAGGCCGGCCAGCACCGCGGCGGTGACCAGATAGGGATTGGCATCGGCGCCGGCGATGCGATGCTCGATGCGGGTATTGCGCGCGTCGCTGTGCGGGATGCGCAGCGCCACGGTGCGGTTGTTGAAGCCCCAGCTGTCGTTGAGCGGCACGAAGGCGTTGGGCACGAAGCGCCGGTAGCTGTTGGCGTGCGGGGCAAACAGCAGCAGCGAGGACGCCGCGGCCTGTTGCAGGCCCGCCACCGCGTGCAGCAGGGCATCGGCGGGGGCCTCGGGGATGCCGTCGAACAGGTTGCGGCCCTGTGCGTCGAGCACGCTCACGTGCAGGTGCAATCCGCTGCCGGCCTGTTCGGCGAACGGCTTGGCCATGAAGCTGGCGAGCTTGCCTTGCTGCTGGGCGATGGCCTTGATGGTGCGCTTGAGCAGGATCGCGTCGTCGCAGGCGGCCATTGCGTCGGCGCGATGCAGCAAGTTGATCTCGAACTGGCCCGGCGCGTACTCGGCCACCGCGGTGTCGGCGGGGATGCCTTGCGCGCGGCAGGCGGACGCCACGGCGTCGATGAACTCGCGATGCTCGTCCAGCTCCTGCAGGTAGTAGACCTGGGTGCTGTCGCTGCGCAGGCCGCTGTGCGGGTCCCGCGGCGTCTGCGGGCGGCCGCGCGCGTCGGGCGCGGCGTCGAACAGGTAGAACTCCAGCTCCACCGCCACCACCGGTGTCCACCCGCGCGCGGTGAACCCTTGCAGCACGCGTTCGAGCACGGCGCGCGGGGCCACCTCGAACACGCCGCCGGCACCGTCCTCCATCGACAGCAGCAGCTGCGCGGTCGGCCGCGTTGCCCACGGCACCGGCCGCAGCGAGCCGGGCACCGGCCGGCAGATGCGGTCCTCGTCGCCGATGTCGTAGCCCAGGCCGGTCTCTTCCACCGTGTTGCCAGTGATGTCGGTGGCAATCAGCGACATCGGCAGGCACACGCCGTTGAGGTACACCTTCTCCAGCGCCTCGCGGGTGATGCGCTTGCCGCGCAGCAGGCCGTTGGTGTCGCACAGCAGCAGGTCGACCTGCTCGCAGCCGTCGATCGAGGCGAGCGCGCGGGCATCGTGGGCGGGCAGCGGCGAAGCGGAATCGTCGGCCATGGGCGGTGCCATCGGGGGTCGGGACGAGCTTAGCAGAGGGCAGCGGGTGTCAAGAATACTCAACGCATGGCGGCGTGCGCGGCGGGCAGGGGGCCGGTTTGCCGGGCGGCCGCGCGCCGCGTGCCGCGGCGTTGTTGTAAAAATAAAACGCCCGGGGTAAGTTGCGGGCAAGCCAGAACGAGCAATTCGCATGGCCCTCCCTCCGCTGGTCGGCCTGCCGTCCGACCGCAAGATCATCGGCCCGCATCCCTTCCTTGCCGTCGGCGAGAAGTACGTGCGCGCCGTCGTCGAAGGGGCGCACGCCACGCCGGTGCTGCTGCCTTCGCTGCAGCCGGCCGTGCCGGCCGCGGATTGGCTCGACCGCCTGGACGGCCTGCTGCTCACCGGCGCGGTCAGCAACATCGAACCCCATCATTACGCCGGCGGCCCGAGCTGGGAAGGCAACCCGCATGACCCCGCGCGGGACGCCAACACCCTGCCGCTGATTCCCGCCGCGATCGCGCGTGGCCTGCCGGTGTTGGCGATCTGCCGCGGCCTGCAGGAGGTCAACGTGGCGCTGGGTGGCAGCCTGCATGCGAAGGTGCACGAGGTCCCCGGCCTGTCCGACCACCGCGAAGACGTCGAGGCCGCGCTGGAAGTGCAGTACGGCCCGGCGCATGCGTTGCAGCTGGCCGCCGGTGGATGGCTCGCCGGGATCGCCGGCGGCGATTCGGTGCGGGTGAATTCGCTGCACGGGCAGGGCATCGACCGCCTCGCCGAAGGCATGATCGTCGAGGCGGTCTCGCCCGACGGCCTCGTCGAAGCCTTTCGCGGTCCTGGTCCCGGCTTCCTGCTCGCCGTGCAGTGGCACCCGGAATGGCGGGTGCGCGACAACCCTTTCTATCTCGGCATCTTCCGTGCCTTCGGCGACGCCTGCCGCCGCTACGCCACCCAACGGTCCCTTTCCCCGCCATGACCACCGTCCGCTCCCGCTCGCGCAAGAACGTTCCCGAACAGGCCGAAAGCTCGCTGCGGCGCTGGCTCAAGGAGCGCCACATCACCGAGGTCGAGTGCCTGGTGCCGGACATCACCGGCAACGCGCGCGGCAAGATCATCCCGGCCGACAAGTTCTCCCACGACTACGGCACGCGCCTGCCCGAGGGCATCTTCGCCACCACCGTCACCGGTGACTACCCGGACGACTACTACGACCTGACCTCGCCTTCGGATTCGGACATGCAGCTGCGCCCGGACCCGGACACCGTGCGCATGGTGCCGTGGGCGACCGACCCCACCGCGCAGGTCATCCACGATTGCTACACCCGCGACGGCCAGCCGCACGAGCTGGCGCCGCGCAACGTGCTGCGCCGCGTGCTGGCCGGCTACGCCGAGGCCGGCCTGCAACCGGTGGTCGCGCCAGAACTGGAGTTCTTCCTGGTGCAGAAGAACACCGACCCCGATTTCCCGCTGCTGCCGCCGGCCGGCCGTTCCGGGCGCGCGGAAACCGCGCGGCAGTCGTATTCCATCGACGCGGTCAACGAGTTCGACCCGATCCTGGACCTGATGTACGACTACTGCGATGCGATGGAGCTGGACGTGGATACGTTGATCCACGAATCCGGCGCCGCGCAGCTGGAAGTGAACTTCACCCATGCCGATGCGCTCTCGCGCGCCGACCAAGTGTTCCTGTTCAAGCGCACCATGCGCGAGGCGGCTATGCGCCACGGCGTGTACGCCACCTTCCTGGCCAAGCCGATGGAAACCGAGCCGGGCAGTGCGATGCATATCCACCAGAGCCTGCTCGATGCCAAGGGCCGCAACGTCTTCAGCGGCAAGCGCCCGGACGGCCTGAGCCAGACCTTCCTGTATTACCTGGGCGGGCTGCAGAAGTACGTGCCGATGGCGATGGCGTTCTTCGCGCCGAACGTCAATTCCTATCGCCGCCTGGTGTTCGGCGAAGTGTCGCCGAGCAACGTGCTGTGGGGGTTCGACAACCGCACCTGCGGGCTGCGCGTGCCGATCGACACGCCGGAGAACATGCGCGTGGAAAGCCGCTTCGCCGGTTCCGATGCCAACCCCTACCTGGCCATGGCCGCCACGCTGGCCTGCGGCCTGCTCGGCATCCGCGAGAAGCTGGAGCCGACGCCGGCCTTCACCGGCAGCGGCAAGGAAGAGGGCTACGACCTGCCGCGCTCGCTGGGCGAAGCGCTGGACGAACTGGAAAGCTGCGAGCCGCTGCAGGCCATGCTCGGCCCGCGTTTCGTGCGCGCCTACATCTCGGTCAAGCGCAAGGAATACGAAACGTTCTTCCGCGTCATCAGTTCGTGGGAGCGCGAGTTCCTGTTGTTGAACGTCTGACCCCGCCGGGACCGCCGACATGGACCACACCACGCTCCACCACCTGCAGCAACTGGACGCCGCCCACCACCTGCACCCGTTCAACGACAACGCCGCCCTGGCCGCCAAGGGCACGCGCATCCTCACCCGCGGCGAGGGCTGCTACGTGTGGGACGCCGAAGGCCACAAGCTGCTCGATGCCTTCGCCGGGCTGTGGTGCGTCAATATCGGCTACGGCCGCGCCGAACTGGGCGATGCTGCCGCCAACCAGATGCGCACGCTGGCGTACTACAACAGCTTCTTCCAGTGCACCACCGAGCCGACGATCCGCTTGGCGGCGGAGATCGCCGAACTCACGCCGGGCGATCTCAACCATGCCTTCTTCACCAACTCCGGCTCGGAGGCCAACGACACCATCCTGCGCCTGGTCCGCCACTTCTGGGCGGTGCAGGACCAGCCGCAGAAGAACATCTTCATCGGCCGCCACGACGGCTACCACGGCACCACGATGGCCGGCGCCAGCCTGGGTGGCATGAAGGGCATGCACAAGCAGGGCGGGCTGCCGATCCCGGACATCCACCACATCGATCCGCCGTACCCGTTCGGCGATGCCGGCGACCTGGACCCGGAGGAATACGGGCTGCTCGCCGCGCGGCGGCTGGAGGAGAAGATCCTCGAACTGGGGCCGGAACGCGTGGCCGCCTTCATCGGCGAGCCGATCATGGGCGCGATCGGCGTGTACATCCCGCCGCGCAGCTACTGGCCGGAAATCGAGCGCATCTGCCGCCGTTACGACGTGCTGCTGGTGGCCGACGAGGTGATCTGCGGCTTCGGCCGCACCGGCGAATGGTTCGGCTCGCAGTATTTCGGCTTCCAGCCGGACGTGATGACCATCGCCAAGGGCATCACCTCCGGCTACATCCCGCTGGGCGCGGCGATCTTCAACGACCGCGTCGCCGGCGTGCTGGCCGCGCAGGGGGGCGAGCTGGCCCATGGCTGCACCTATTCGGGGCATCCGGTGTGCGCGGCGGTGGCGCTGGAGAACCTGCGCATCCTGCGCGACGAGCGCGTGGTGGAGCATGCCCGCCTCGACATCGCCCCCTACCTGGCCGCGCGCTGGGCCGAGCTGGGCGAGCACCGGCTGGTGGGCGAGGCGCGCATCGCCGGGTTGATGGGTGCGCTGGAGCTCGTGCCGGACAAGCGCCGCCGCGGCGCCTATTTCCCCGAGCGCGGCAAGGTGGGCGCCCTGTGCCGGGACATCGCCCTGCGCCACGGCCTGATCCTGCGCGCCACCTACGACGCCATGCTGCTCTCGCCCCCGCTGGTCATCACCCGGCTGCAGGTGGACGAGCTGTTCGACAAGGCCTGGAAAGCGCTGGACGAGTGCGCCGATGCGCTGGGCAAATAGCCCGGCGCTGGGTACGCTGGACGGGTCCGCCCTCCCTCCCGCTCCGCCATCCCCCGTGGCTCCCAGGAGACTTCGATGAAGCTGCGCATCCTCACCCTCACCCTTGCCTCCACCTTGCTGGCCGCCTGCGGCGGCAAGGGCGACCAGCGCGCCGACGCGGCGAAGTCCGGCGACGCCGGCGCGGCCCAGGAGAAGGTGCTCAACGTCTACAACTACTCGGACTACATCGCCGAGGACACCATCCCCAACTTCGAGAAGGCCAGTGGCATCAAGGTCGTCTACGACACCTTCGACAGCGACGAGATGGTGGAGACCAAGCTGCTGGCCGGCGGCAGCGGCTACGACCTGGTCGTGCCGACGCTGAACTTCTTCGGCCGCCAGATTCAGGCCGGCGTGTTCCTGCCGCTGGACAAGAGCAAGATCCCGAACCTGGCCAACCTGGATCCGGAGGTGATGAAGCGCATCGCCCAGCAGGACCCGGACAACAAGTACGGCGTGCCGTACATGATCGGCACCACCGGCATCGGCTACAACGTGGACAAGGTGAAGGCCGCCTTCGGCAGCACCGACATCGCCAACAGCTGGGACCTGGTGTTCAAGCCGGAAAACATCGCCAAGCTGAAGGATTGCGGCGTCACCCTCCTGGATACGCCGTCGGACCTGATCCCGATCGCGCTGAACTACCTCAAGCTCGACCCGCACAGCCATGACCCGGCGCAGATCCAGCAGGCCGCCGATCTCATCAAGAAGATCCGCCCCTACGTGCAGAACTTCCACTCCAGCCAGTACGTGACCTCGCTGGCCAACGGCAGCACCTGCCTGGCGGTGGGCTGGTCGGGCGACATCATCCAGGCGCGTGACCGCGCCGAGGAAGCCCAGAACGGCGTGCAGGTGGCTTATTCGATTCCGAAGGAAGGCGCGCCGCAGTGGTTCGACATGCTGGCCATTCCCAAGGACGCGCCGCACCCGGAGAACGCCTACGCGTTCATCAACTACCTGCTGCAGCCGGAAGTGGCCGCGTCCAACACCAACTTCATCCACTACGCCAACCCGGTGCCGAAGGCCACGCCGCTGGTGTCGGAGGAAATCCGCAACGATCCGACCATCTACCCGCCGGCGGATGTGGCGGCCAAGATGTTCACCTATTCGATCAACCCGCCGGAAGTGGACAAGCTCTATACGCGGCTGTGGACGGAGATCAAGACCGGCCGCTGAGGCGGGGGCGTCAAGGCGCGGCCGCCGGCAGGGCGGCTGCGCGCCGGCCCGGGGCAAGGGGGCCGCACGGCAAGCAGCACGTACACACGCATTCTCCGACGCGCCAGCAGAGCGCGCGGACGTCGAAAGGGGAGGGCAATACCGGAGGCCGCCTGCGCGGTGTCCGCAACCGCCGCCCATGGGCGGCCTGGGAGACCACGATGAAGCACGCGAGTCGGTGGATGCTGGCGTTTGCGGTGGTGGTGATGGGGATCGGCGGCTGCGGCCGCCACGGCGACACGCCCGGGGGGCATGACGGCAGCGGCAAGTCCGCCGCCGTCGAAGCCAGGGAATTGAACGTCTACAACTGGTCGGACTACATCGCCGCCGGCACCGTGCCCGGCTTCGAGCAGGCCTCCGGGGTGAAGGTCGTCTACGACACGTTCGACAGCAACGAGCTGCTGGAGGCCAAGCTGCTGGCCGGTGCCAGCGGCTACGACGTGGTGGTGCCGTCGCTGAGTTTTCTGGGCCGGCAGATCCAGGCCGGCGTGTTCCAGCCGCTGGACAAGTCGAAGATTCCGAACCTGGCCAATCTCGATCCGGCGATGATGGCGCGCATCGCCCAGCAGGACCCCGGCAACAAGTATGCGGTGCCGTACCTGTGGGGCACCACGGGCATCGGCTACAACGTGGACAAGATCAAGGCGGTGTTCGGCACCGACGAGGTCGTCAACAGTTGGGACCTGGTGTTCAAGCCGGAGAACGTGGCCAAGCTGAAGGACTGCGGCGTCACGCTGCTCGATACGCCGTCGGAGATCATTCCCACCGTGCTGAACTACCTCGGGGAAGATCCCAACAGCACCGACCCGGCGGTGATCACGCGCGCGGTGAAGGTGTTGCGCAGCATCCGGCCGTACATCCGCAACTTCCATTCCTCGCAGTACATCGACGCGCTCGCCAAGGGCAACATCTGCCTGGCGGTGGGCTGGTCCGGCGACGTGCTGCAGGCGCGCGACCGCGCCAAGGAAGCGGACAACGGCGTGCACGTGGCCTATTCGATCCCGAAGGAAGGCGCGCTGCAGTTCTTCGACATGCTGGCGATCCCCAAGGACGCCCCGCACCCGGATAACGCGCATGCGTTCATCAACTATCTGCTGCGCCCGGAAGTGGCGGCGGCCAACACCAACTTCGTCAGCTATCCCAATCCGGTGACCACGGCCACGCCCTTGATCGACGCGGCCATCCGCGACAACCCGACCATCTATCCGCCGCCGGAGGTGCAGGCCAAGCTGTTCGGCCTGAAGATCATGCCGCCGGAAGTGGACCGCCTGTATACGCGCCAATGGACGGAACTGAAGACCGGCCAGTAAGCCGCCGGGCCTTCCTTGCGGAAGGCCCGAACGCCCGTGACCGCGACGGCGGCATCTGCGATCATGCCGGCCGTACGCCGGTGCGATGGGAGCGCGCGCCGGAGCAAGCCGTTCCATAGCAGAGGGATCCGATGGCACCGACCGACGCCAAGCCCGAGCGCGCTCCCGCCCCGCCCAGCGGCGGCGAGGGCTACCTCTCCATCCAGGACGTGCGCAAGGAGTTCGACGGTTTCGTCGCCGTCGACGACGTCAACCTGCAGATCCGCAAGGGCGAGATCTTCGCGCTGCTCGGCGGCTCGGGCAGCGGCAAATCCACGCTGCTGCGCTGCCTGGCCGGCTTCGAGAAGCCCACTAAGGGTCGCATCGTCCTCGACGGGCAGGTGATGAACGAGCTGCCGCCCTACGAGCGGCCGATCAACATGATGTTCCAGTCCTACGCACTGTTCCCGCACATGACGGTGGAGCAGAACATCGCCTTCGGCCTGAAGCAGGATGGGCTCTCACGCGACGCCGTGCGCAAGCGCGTGGGCGAGATGCTGGAACTGGTGCAACTGGGCAAGCTCGGCAAGCGCAAGCCGCACCAGCTTTCCGGCGGCCAGCAGCAGCGCGTGGCGCTGGCGCGTTCGCTGGCCAAGGGGCCCAAGCTGCTGTTGCTCGACGAGCCGATGGGCGCGCTGGACAAGAAGCTGCGTTCGCGCATGCAGCTGGAACTGGTCAACATCATCGAGACCTCCGGCGTGACCTGCGTGATGGTCACCCACGACCAGGAAGAGGCCATGACCATGGCCACCCGCATCGCGCTGATGGACCAGGGCTGGATCCAGCAGGTCGGCAAGCCGGACGACATCTACGAGCAGCCGGCCAACCGCTTCGCGGCCGAGTTCATCGGCTCGGTCAACCTGATCGACGGCGTGATCGACGAGGACCTGCCGGAGTACGTGACGCTCAGGACCGAGGTGCTGCCGGTGCCGGTCTACATCGGCCATGGCATCACCGGCTTCGAGGGCCAGCAGGTGTCCTTCGCGGTGCGCCCGGAGAAGCTGGCCATCGGCAAGGACGAGCCGGCGCATCCGTACAACAAGGCGCGCGGCACCATCGAGGACATCGCCTATTTCGGCAGCCATTCGGTGTACCACGTGCGCCTGCCCAGCGGCTTCAAGCTGATGGCCAACTTCACCAACCAGCAGCGCTGGGCCAGCGAAGGCATGACCTGGGGTGACGAGGTATGGGTGAGCTGGGGCGAGAACGACGGCGTGGTGCTGACCTCATGAACCTGGCGCCGCTCAAGCGCTGGCTGCCGGGCGCGCGCTGGGGCGTGATCGCCCCGCCGTACCTGTGGATGATCGTGTTCTTCGCGATTCCGTTCCTGATCGTGCTGAAGATTTCCTTCTCGCGGCTGGCCATCGCGATGCCGCCGTACACGCCGATCCTGGAGTACGTGGACAACGCCTTCCACCTCAAGCTCAACCTGGGCAACTACCTCAACCTGCTGACCGACAGCCAGTACATCGCCGCCTACCTGAGCTCGATCAAGATCGCGGCGATCTCCACCGTGCTGGCGTTGCTGGTGGGCTACCCGATGGCCTACGTGATCGCGCGGATGTCGCCGGCGGCACGCAACGTGGCGATGATGCTGGTGGTGCTGCCCTCGTGGACCTCGTTCCTGATCCGCGTGTATGCCTGGATCGGCATCCTGGACAGCAACGGCCTGCTCAACCGCGTGCTGATGGGCATCGGCGTGATCGACGAGCCGCTGCGCATCCTCTACACGCCGCTGGCCGCCTATATCGGCATCGTCTACTGCTACCTGCCGTTCATGGTGCTGCCGCTGTACGCCACGTTGGTCAAGCTGGACCGGCGCCTGCTGGAAGCGGCCTACGACCTGGGCGCGCGGCCATGGAAGGCGTTCCTCACGATCACCTTGCCGATGTCGCGCAGCGGCATCATCGCCGGCTGCATGCTGGTGATGATCCCGGCGGTGGGCGAGTTCGTGATCCCGGAAATGCTCGGCGGCCCGGACACGCTGATGATCGGCCGCGTGCTGTGGGGCGAGTTCTTCAACAACCGCGACTGGCCGGCGGCCTCGGCGGTGGCGATCGTGATGCTGCTCCTGCTGCTGGTGCCGATCCTGATCTTCAACCGCTACCAGCAGCGCGACCTGGAAGGGAGGCTGTCGTGATCGGCAACCGCGGGGGGCAGGTGATGCGCTGGGCCGTGCTGTGCTTCGGCTTCGCGTTCCTGTACCTGCCGATCCTGCTGCTGATCGTGTACTCGTTCAATTCCTCGCGGCTGGCGACGGTGTGGGCGGGTTTCTCGACCAAGTGGTACGGCGAGCTGCTGCGCGACCGCCAGATGCTGGACGCGGCATGGGTGAGCCTGCGCGTGGCGTTCTGGACGGCGACCGCCTCGATGGTGATCGGCACGATGGCCGCGCTGGTGATGACGCGGCTGCGGCGTTTCCCCGGCAAGACCTTGTTCGGCGCGCTGATCACCGCGCCGCTGGTGATGCCGGAGGTGATCATCGGCCTGTCGATCCTGCTGATGCTGGTCTCGATGGGCGGCGTGCTGGGCATCGCCCCGAAGGGCGTGATGGCGATCTGGGTGGCGCACGTGACCTTCACCATCTCGTTCGTGACGGTGGTGGTGTCCTCGCGGCTGCAGGAGCTGGATCGCTCGCTGGAAGAAGCCGCGATGGACCTGGGGGCGAACCGCTTGAAGGTGTTCTTCCTGATCACGTTGCCGATCATCGCGCCGGCGCTGGTATCCGGTTGGCTGCTCGCGTTCACGCTCTCGCTGGACGACGTGGTGATCGCCAGTTTCGTCGCCGGGCCGAGTTCGACCACGCTGCCGATGAAGGTGTTTTCCTCCGTGCGGCTCGGCATCAGCCCGAAGATCAACGCGCTGGCGACGATCATGGTGCTGGCGGTGTCGCTGGCCGCGGTGGTGGGGTGGTGGCTCATGGCGCGCAGCGAGAAGCGCCGGCAGCGCGACATGCAGATGGCGTTGCAGGACAACAGCTGATCGCGCCCCATCCCGCAGCGTTCCACCCCTGCAATGCTCCGCTGACATCGCCACGACCTGGTGCGGACTACCATGGCCGCCTTGATTCCGCGGAGTGCCCCGATGTCCAGCTACCAGACGATCAACCCCCATACCGGCCAGTCCGAGCACACGGTGCAGCTGATGGACGCGGCGGCGGTCGAGCAGCGGCTGGCGGCGGCCGCGCGAGCTTTTCCGGCCTGGGCGGCGCGCCCGCTGGCCGAACGCGCGGCGTTGATGCGCCAGGCCGGCGAGGCGCTGACCCGGCGCCGCGAGGATATCCAGCGGGCAATGACCGCCGAAATGGGCAAGCTGCGGGTGGAGGCGCTGGCGGAGATCGACAAGTGTGCGCAGGCTTGCGCGTACTACGCCGACCACGCGGCGGAGTATCTCCAGCCCAAGGAGATCCGCACCGAGGCGCAGCGCAGCTATGTGCGCTACGAGCCGATCGGCTGCGTGCTCGCGGTGATGCCGTGGAACTTCCCGATCTGGCAGGTGTTCCGTTTCCTGGCGCCGGGCCTGATGGCGGGCAACGTGGCGTTGCTCAAGCATGCGAGCAACGTGCCGCGCTGCGCGGATGCGATCAAGGCGGTGCTGGACGAGGCGGGCTTTCCCGCCGGCGTATTCGACGTGTTGCACATCGACAACGACCAGGCCGCCGATGTGCTGCGCGATCCGCGCGTGGTGGCGGTGACGCTGACCGGCAGCGAGCGGGCAGGGCGGTCGATCGCCGGCAATGCGGGCGAGCAGCTGAAGAAGAGCGTGATGGAGCTGGGCGGCAGCGATGCGTTCGTGGTGCTGGAAGATGCGGACCTGGACAAGACGGTGGCCGCGGCGGTGAAGTCGCGTTTCGACAATGCGGGGCAGACGTGCATCGCGGCCAAGCGTTTCATCGTGGTGGCGCCGATTGCCGATGCGTTCGTGGAGAAGTTCGTGGCGGCGGCATCCAAGCGCGTGGCGGGCGATCCGCAGCGCGAGGACGTGACGCTGGCGCCGATGGCGCGGGCCGACCTGCGCGACGAGCTGCACAAGCAGGTGCGGGCGAGCGTGGAGAAGGGCGCGAAGGTATTGCTGGGCGGCGAGCCGGTGG
The DNA here is from genome assembly GCF_029543105.1 of Stenotrophomonas sp. HITSZ_GD. Lineage (GTDB taxonomy): Bacteria > Pseudomonadota > Gammaproteobacteria > Xanthomonadales > Xanthomonadaceae > Stenotrophomonas_A. The sequence continues at coordinate 514 of NZ_JARQXB010000019.1, read as the reverse complement.
CGGGCACGCACGCGGCGTATCCGGCGACGATCCTGGATGCGGTGGGGCCAGGGATGCCGGCCTACGAGGAGGAGCTGTTCGGCCCGGTGGCGGCGATTCTGCGGGTGGCCGACGAGGCGGAGGCGGTGCGCGTGGCCAACGATACGACCTACGGGCTGGGCGGCAGCGTGTGGACCGGCGATGCGGCGCGTGGCGAACGGGTGGCGCAGCAGCTGGAGTGCGGGGCGGCGTTCGTCAACGCGATCGTGAAGAGCGATGTGCGGCTGCCGTTTGGCGGGACGAAGCGGTCAGGGTTCGGGCGGGAGTTGGCCGAGCATGGGATTCATGAGTTCACTAACGTCAAGACGGTTTATGTGGCTTGAGAGGTAGGTGGGGGTTTTTTTGTGGGGCGGCCGTTGGCCGCCCTTTTTGTTTGTCTGCGTGGGTTTTTGGGTTTGTTGGCCTTCGATGTGGGTCGGCTTGCAGCTATTTGTGCACGGCCTGCGGGGGCTGGGCCCTTTCGGGACACGCCGTG
>NZ_JARQXB010000018.1 GCF_029543105.1 Stenotrophomonas sp. HITSZ_GD | reverse complement strand
CGTCAGCGGGCCATGGATGGCCCGCGGCGGCGAATCGGACAGGACGTCTGCTGAGCCGTGACGACCATACCCGCCAGACCGGTGCCCGCACCGTAAGACAACGCAACACGCCGCACCACGAGCGCGCCCCATAAAAAAACCACCACCGCCCAACCCAAAACACCGCGCAATCCCCCACCCACCCCGTGGTGCGCCGCAACAATCTCCACCCGCAACCCGCCGCCGCGGAACGAAGCGGCAAGCGAAAAAACCCCAACACCTCCGAGCTTTTCCCGCGCCACACCGCATATATCTCATTCCGATATACGGATGCCCATGAGCTATAGCCAACCTCAAGTTTGACAGCGCTATACAAATGCCCAAACGTACCGGCGCCGCCGTCGGCCCAACGCCCGACGGCTTACCTGTATGGAGAACCGCCTCTTGGAAAAGCTGCCTCGTCGCGCACGGGCGCCGATGACCCGTCATCTGCTGGCCGCCGCCACCGCCGCCTCGCTGTTCCTGCTCGCCGCCTGCCACCGCGATGGCAACGGCGACGCCGAGAAGACCGCCGCCGCGGCGCCGGCCACGCCGGCCGCCGACCAGCCCGTCACCATCCACCCGGACCAGTGGCCCACGCCGAAGTGGCCGTTCGCCAACGATCCGGCGCTGGAAAAGCGCATCGATGACGTGATGGCGCAAATGAGCGTCGAGGAAAAGGTCGCCCAGACCATCCAGGGCGATATCGCCAGCATCACCCCCGAGGACGTGCGCAAGTACCGCATCGGTTCGATCCTCGCCGGCGGCAGCTCCGATCCGGGCGGCAAGTACAACGCCAGCCCGGCCGAGTGGCTCAAGCTCGCCGATGCGTTCTACGAGGCGTCCATGGACACCTCGCAGGGCGGCCATGCGATCCCGATCATCTTCGGCATCGACGCCGTGCACGGCCAGAGCAACATCGTCGGCGCCACGCTGTTCCCGCACAACATTGGCCTGGGCGCGATGCGCAACCCGGCGCTGATCCGCAAGATCGGCGAGGTCACCGCCGCCGAAACCCGAGTCACCGGCATGGAGTGGACCTTCGCGCCCACCGTGGCCGTGCCGCAGGACGACCGCTGGGGCCGTACCTACGAGGGCTACTCCGAATCGCCGCAGGTCGTGGCCAGCTACGCGGGCGAGATGGTGAAGGGCCTGCAGGGCGAACCCGGCCAGCCGGGCTTCCTCGACGGGCACCACGTCATCTCCTCGGTCAAGCATTACGTCGGCGACGGCGGCACCACCGATGGCAAGGACCAGGGCGATACCCAGGTCACCGAGGCCGAGCTGCGCGATATCCACGCGGCCGGTTATCCGCCGGCGATCGAGGCCGGCGCGCAGGCGGTGATGGCCTCGTTCAACAGCTTCCACGGCGAGAAGATGCACGGCTACAAGGCCATGCTCACCGACGTCCTGAAGGACCGCATGAACTTCGGCGGTTTCGTCGTCGGCGACTGGAACGGCCACGGCCAGGTCAAGGGCTGCACCACCACCGATTGCCCGGCCGCCTTCAACGCCGGCCTGGACCTGGCGATGGCGTCCGACAGCTGGAAGGGCCTGTACGAAAGCGAGCTGGCGGCAGTGAAGTCCGGCAAGATCACCCAGGAGCGCCTGGACGATGCCGTGCGCCGCATCCTGCGCGTCAAGATGCGCCTGGGCCTGTTCGAGGCCGGCAAGCCGTCGCAGCGCCCGCTGGGCGGCAAGTACGAACTGCTCGGCTCGCCCGAACACCGCGCCATCGCCCGCCAGGCGGTGCGCGAATCGTTGGTGCTGCTCAAGAACAACGGCGGCACGCTGCCGCTGGACCCGCGCAAGCGCATCCTGGTGGCCGGCGACGGCGCCAACGACATGGGCAAGCAGTCCGGCGGCTGGACGCTCAACTGGCAGGGCACCGGCACCACGCGCGCCGACTACCCCAACGGCAACACCATCTGGGAAGGCCTGAAGCAGCAGATCGACGCGGCCGGCGGCAAGGCCGAGCTGTCCATCGAGGGCCAGTACAAGACCAAGCCGGACGTGGCCGTGGTGGTGTTCGGTGAGAACCCCTACGCCGAATTCCAGGGCGATATCTCCACGCTGCTCTACAAGCCGGGCGATGACAGCGACCTGGAGCTGCTCAAGAAGCTCAAGGCCGACGGCATTCCGGTGGTGGCGGTGTTCCTGAGCGGCCGTCCGCTGTGGATGAACCGCGAGATCAATACCGCCGATGCGTTCGTGGCCGCGTGGCTGCCGGGCTCGGAAGGCGCCGGCATCGCCGACGTGATCCTGCGCAAGGCCGACGGTAGCGTGCAGAACGACTTCAAGGGCAAGCTCAGCTTCTCCTGGCCGCGCACCGCGGTGCAGTTCCACAACAACGTGGGCCAGAAGGACTACGACCCGCAGTTCGCCTTCGGCTACGGCCTGACCTACGCCGACAAGGGCGAGCAGGCCAAGTTGTCCGAGGAATCGGGCGTGAGCGGCGACCAGTCCGCCGGCGGCGTGTACTTCAACCGCGGCAAGCCGGCCATCGGCGTGGCGATGCAGCTCTCCAACGCGTCGCACGCCGACATGCCGGCCACCACCGTGCCGGTGGGCCTGTCCGATGGCAGCCTGAAGATGAGCGCGGTCGACCACAAGGCGCAGGAAGACGCGCGCCGCCTGGTCTGGTCCGGTGCCAGCGACGCGCGCGCGCAGCTGGTGTCGGCCAAGGCGCTGGACCTGAGCCGCGAAACCAACGGCGACATCCTGATGTACGTCACCCTGCGCCGCGACAGCGACCTCACCGGCCCGCTGTGGCTGGGCGTGGGCTGCGGCCAGGGCTGCAGCGGCCAGGTGGACATCGGCAAGACGGTCGGCCAGCTGCCGGCCGGGCAGTGGAAGGTGCTCGCGGTGCCGCTGAAGTGCTTCCAGGCCGCCGGCGCCGACATGACCAAGCTGGTGCAGGTGCCGTACCTGGCCAGCGCCGCGAAGGCCGATGTGTCGTTCTCGCGCATCGCGCTGGGCCAGAGCCAGGCCGACGTGGTGGCGGTGGACTGCGCCACCGCCAAGTAAGCAACGCCACGCGCGGCGGCCGGGGAGGCCGCCGCGCGTTTTTCCAAGCAATGAGCCGACGCAGCCGCGCGCCGCGCGCGTTCGGCCGGGAGAAGTACAGTGGGTCTGGCGACACTCGATATCGTGATCGTGCTGGTGTATCTGGCCGGCATCTTCGTGCTCGCGCAGTGGGTCTCGCGCGAGAAGGCAGGGCATGACAAAAGCGCGGAGGACTACTTCCTCGCCAGCAAGTCGCTGCCGTGGTGGGCGATCGGTGCCTCGCTGATCGCCGCCAATATTTCCGCCGAGCAGATCATCGGCATGGCCGGCTCCGGCTACGCCATCGGCCTGGCGATCGCCTCCTACGAATGGATGGCCGCGCTGACGCTGCTGATCGTGGGCAAGTTCTTCCTGCCGATCTTCCTGCGCAACGGCATCTACACGATGCCGCAGTTCCTGGAGCAGCGTTACGGCAACCGCATCCGCACGCTGATGGCGGTGTTCTGGCTGGGCCTGTACGTGTTCGTCAACCTGACCTCGATCCTGTGGCTGGGGTCGATCGCGGTGACCCAGGTCACCGGCATGGACCAGATGCTGGCGCTGGCGCTGATCGGCATCTTCGCGCTGCTGTACCAGCTGTACGGCGGCCTGAAGGCGGTGGCGCTGACCGACATCGTGCAGGTCATGCTGCTGGTGCTCGGCGGCCTGCTGGTGGCCGGCCTGACGCTCTCGCGCATCGGCGCCGGTGAAGGCGTGCTGGCCGGGTTCCAGCACCTGTGGAATGCCCACCCGGAGCACTTCCACATGATCCTTTCCAAGGACAACCCGTTCTACAAGGACCTGCCGGGCCTGAGCGTGCTGCTGGGCGGGCTGTGGATCATGAACATCAGCTACTGGGGCTTCAACCAGTACATCATCCAGCGCGCGCTGGCGGCCAAGAACATCGGCGAGGCGCAGAAGGGCATGGTGTTCGCCGCGTTCCTGAAGCTGCTGATGCCGGTGGTGATCGTGGTGCCGGGCATTGCCGCGGTGGTGCTGGCGCCGGACCTGGCCAAGCCGGACCAGGCCTACCCGACGATGATGCAGCTGCTGCCCAGCGGCATCCTGGGGCTGGTGTTCGCCGCGCTGGTGGCGGCGATCGTCGCCTCGCTGGCCTCCAAGATCAATTCGGTGGCGACCATCTTCACCCTGGACTTCTACGCCAAGTCGCGCCCGCAGGCCAACCAAAAGCACCTGGTGCGCGTGGGCCGCATCGTCGCCATCGTGGCGGTGATCGTGGGCATCCTCACCGCGCGCCCGTTGCTGGGCGGCTTCGACCAGGGCTTCCAGTACATCCAGGAATTCACCGGCTTCTTCACCCCGGGCATCGTGGTGATCTTCATGCTGGGCCTGTTCTGGAAGCGCGCCAACGAAGCCGGCGCGCTGACCGCGGCGATCGGCTCGTTCGTGCTGTCGATCGTGTTCAAGCTGGGCTGGCCGTCGCTGCCGTTCATGGACCGCGTGGGCGTGGTGTTCCTGGCCTCGCTGGTGGCCGCGGTGGCGGTGTCGCTGGCGACGAAGGCGCAGCCGGGCCGCGACATGATCCGCACCGACGACGTGCGCTACGGCACGCCGATGAGCTTCAACATGGGCGCGGTGGGCGTCATCGCGATTCTGATCGCGCTGTACACCGCGTTCTGGTGAGCTGGCGCAAGGCATGAAAAAGGCCGCCTTCGGGCGGCCTTTTTTTTTGGCGCGTTCGCTGCCTCGGCAACGCGTAGAACCGCCCTTGTAGGAGCGGCTTCAGCCGCGACCTCGCCATCGCGCAGTCCTGGCTGAAGCCGCTCCTGCAACGAGACCCTCGCGGGAACCCTTCAGCGCCCCGGGCTGGGCCGCTTGGTCAGCTTGCGCTGCAGCGAGCGCCGGTGCATGCCCAGCAAGCGCGCCGCGGCCGAGATGTTGCCGCCGGTCTCGTGCAGCGCCTGCTGGATGTGCTCCCACTGCAGGCGGCTGAGCGGCGTCATCATCTCCGGCGTGCCGTCGTCCTCGCCCTCGGCTTCCGGCAGTTCCTCGTCGTCCTCGCCGAGCGCGCGCAGGATGGTGGGAATGTTCGCCGGCTTGGGCAGGTAGTCGTCCGCGCCGAGCTTGATCGCTTCCACCGCGGTGGCGATGCTCGCGTAACCGGTCACCAGCAGGATGCGCATGTCCGCGCGGATCGCGCGCAGCGGCTGGATCAGCGCCAGGCCCGACTCGTGGCCGAGCTTGAGGTCGATCAGCGCGAAATCCGGGCGCGACTGCCGCGCCACGCTCAACGCGCTGGCCGGGTCGCTGGCCACCACGGTCTCCACGCCATGCCGCGCCAGGCTGCGCTGCAGCGTGCGCAGGTACAGCGCATCGTCGTCGACCAGCAGGCCCACGCGCGGGGCGTCGGGGCTCATGCCCGGGCTCCCGGCGCCTTGTGCGACGAAAGCGGGGTGGGCGGTAGGGCTACCGGTCGACATGCCACGGGAATCTCCTTGCTGCTGCCACGGGTTCACGACGTCGTCTCCTCGGCCACCGGCAACGGCAGGCGGAAACCCACCCGCGCGCCGCTGCCTTGGGCAGGTTGCATCCACAGTTCACCGGCCAGGCGTTCGACGGTGGCGTGCGACAGGGCCAGGCCCACGCCCATGCCGTGCCGCTTGCCACTGTCGTACAGGGTATTGGGCAGGGTGGCCTTGGCGGTGTCAAAACCGGCCCCGTAGTCGCGCACTTCGCCCAGCAGCTGTCCGCCGGCCACGCGCAGCTCCAGGTCCACGCGGGGCCGGCCGGCGCGCTCGCTGGCGTCGGCGGCGTTGTTGAGCAGCACCATCAGCAGGTGGCCCACGCCGGGTTCCAGGCGCAGCGGCATCGGCGCGTCGAGGTTGCGCTGCAGCTGCACGTTCGGCCGCACCAGGCGCCATTGCGCCAGCACTTCCTGCACGGTGACCGCCTCCTGCGCATTGCTGCGGTCGGCCGGGGCGGCCAGCGCCAGCACGCGCTCGTGGCACAGCACCAGCAGCTCGCGCAGGGTATCCAGGTCTTCGCGCAGCTCGGCCTGCTGCGATTGTTCGGCGATGTCGTCCACCAGTAGCGTCATCGTCGCCAGCGGGGTGTTGAGTTCGTGCGCCACCGAGGCGGCGTGCGTGGCCAGGGTGACGATGCCCTCGTTGCGGGCGAAGCGCTCCCGCAGCGTGGCCAGTTCCTGCTCGCGCTGGCGCAGCGAGAACGCCAGCCGCGTGGTGAACACCACCACCACCGCCGAGGACAGCAGGAAGTTGAGCGCCACGCCGACCAGGTGGAGCACGTCCGGGTCGATCCGCCCCGGCGGCAGCGGCAGGCCGAACAAGGCGCTGAGCGTGTAGCCGGCCACGCAGGCCGCGGCCACCGCCAGGCCCCAGGCCAGCGGCAGGGCGAAGGCGGCCAGGGCGATCAGCACCAGGAACAGCGAGCCGAACGGGTTGGCGATGCCGCCGCTCCAGCCGATCATCCAGGTCAGGACGACCACATCCACCAGCACGTGGCCGAACGCGGTCGCTGGGCCGATGGGCCGCTCCAGCCCGACCCGCCAGCGCGCATACAGGTTGAACACCGCCAGCGCGGCCACGCCGGCCCACAGCGGCGGCTGCGGCAGCGCCAGCCCCAGCGCCCAGGTCGCCACCAGGATGGTGACCGCCTGGCCGGCGGTGGCCAGCCAGCGCAGGCTGCACAGGGTGCGGAGGAAAGAGGCGTTGTGGCTGTTGTCCATCGGGGCGTCATGCTATGCCGTCGCGCGCGCAGGCGCGTGCGACAGTCTGTCACACGGCATGGCGGGTACCGGGCGGGCGAGGGCGGCGGTGCGAAGTTGGCGCGCATTGGGCCGGCTCGCACTAAAATGGCTGCATGCATGACGCCGTGACCCGCCCAACCCCGCCCGCCGAAACCGGCGCCTGGCCCCGCCGCCTGACCCAGCCGGTCCGCATCGGCAATGTCACCGTCGGTGGCGGCAAGCCGGTGGTGGTGCAGTCGATGACCAACACCGACACCGCCGACGTCGCCGCCAGCGTCAAGCAGGTGGCCGAGCTGTGGCGCGCCGGCTCGGAGATGGTGCGCCTGACGGTGAACAATCCCGAGTCCGCCGCGGCCATCCCGCGCATCGTCGACAAGCTGGCGATGATGGGTATCGAGGTGCCGCTGATCGGCGACTTCCACTACAACGGCCACCAGCTGCTCGCCGGCGAGCCGGCCTGCGCCGAGGCGCTGGCCAAGTACCGCATCAACCCGGGCAACGTCGGCTTCGGCAAGAAGAAGGACCTGCAGTTCGGCCAGCTGATCGAATTCGCCATCCGCTACGGCAAGCCGGTGCGCATCGGTGCCAACTGGGGCTCGCTGGACCAGGGCCTGGCCGCCCAGCTGATGGACGAGAACTCCCGCCGCGAGCAGCCCTGGGATGCCGGCCGCGTGCTGCGCGAGGCGCTGATCCGCTCGGCGGTGGACTCGGCCGAACGCGCGGTGGAACTGGGCCTGCCGCGCGACCGCATCGTGCTTTCGGCCAAGGTCTCCGGCGTGCAGGAGCTGATCGCGGTGTACCGCGACATGTCCTCGCGCTGCGATTTCGCCCTGCACCTGGGCCTGACCGAGGCGGGCATCGGCAGCAAGGGCATCGTCGCCTCGGCGGCGGCGCTGTCGGTGCTGCTGCAGGAAGGCATCGGCGACACCATCCGCATCTCGCTCACGCCCGAGCCGGGGCAATCGCGCACGCAGGAAGTGATCGTCGCGCAGGAGCTGCTGCAGACCACCGGCCAGCGCGCCTTCACCCCGCTGGTCACCGCCTGCCCGGGCTGCGGCCGCACCACCTCGGAGTTCTTCCAGGAGCTGGCCAAGGTCGTGCAGAACCATGTGCGCGGCAAGATGCCCGAGTGGAAGGTCACCCACCCGGGCGCGGAGAACATGACCCTGGCGGTGATGGGCTGCGTGGTGAACGGGCCGGGCGAATCGCGCCACGCCAACATCGGCATCTCGCTGCCGGGCACGGGCGAAGCGCCCGCCGCGCCGGTGTTCGTGGATGGCGAGAAGAAGGTGACGCTGCGCGGGGAGAACATCGCGCAGGAATTCGTCGCGCTGATCGACGAGTACGTCGACACCCGCTATGCCCGTTCGGCCGGCTGAGAGCCCGGCCGGTTTCCGTCGTTGGCTGGGCAGCAACGCCTGGCGCATCGTGCTGTTGTTCGGCGGCGTGCTGCTGCCGCTGGGCGTGTTCGCCAGCCTGGCCGACGAAGTGCACGAGCTGGAGAACTTCTTCTTCGACGACCCGCTGCTGTGGCGGCTGCGCGGCTGGGCATCGCCGCCCCTGGACGACTTCTTCGTGCTGGTCTCCAAGCTCGGCTACCAGTGGGGGCTGATTCCGGCCGACACCCTCGTCGTGCTCGTGCTGGTCGGCGTGCGCCGCTGGCGCGAGGCGGTCTTCGCCGGCGTGGGCTTCGTCGGTTCGGCGCTGTTGAACGTGGGCGCCAAGCATTTCTTCCAGCGCGAGCGGCCGAGCCTGTGGGAGTCGATCGCGCCGGAAAGCACTTTCAGCTTCCCCAGCGGCCACGCGATGGGTTCGATGACGCTGGCCGCGGTGCTGGTGGCCCTGGCGTGGCGCACGCGCTGGCGCTGGCCGGTCGCGCTGGCCGCGGGTGGTTTCGTGCTGCTGGTAGGCGTGTCGCGGGTCTACCTCGGCGTGCATTACCCCTCGGACATCCTCGCCGGCTGGTGCGCCGCGCTGGCCTGGGTGACCGGCCTGTACCTGGTGTGCTTCCGGCGCCATTACCGGCCGTGGCGTCGCCACGGCGCCGGGTCGCCCGCCTAGCCGGGCCCGCGGCGCGGGCGGCCGCGGCGCGTTGGGCAGGGAGCTTGCCGGTGGCCTGGGCAATCCCGCCAGATTCGTGGGGTGTCGCGCCAGCATCGGCCGGCGGCTTCGGCCAGGCAGTTGATTCGACGGGGATTTTTCCCGCGCAGCGGCCTTCGCCCGCCACCCGGGGGCTTGACCTGCGTGGCGGGATCGCCACGCTTTGGGCATTCATTGCCGGAGGCGCGCATGCGCATCGCCATTCTTGCCTATGACGGATGCATGGGCGCCGAGGTGCTCGGCCTGTCCGACGTGCTGCTCGTCGCCAACCGCATCCAGGCCTATCGCGCGCCCGACGCGCCCGCGCCGTTCGATGTCTCCATCGTGGGTACCCGCGCGGGCACGGTCCGGCTGGCGGGCGGCGTGGGCCTGTCGGTGGAGGCGGTGGGTGCCTACGACCTGCTGGTCGTGCCGGCCTTCGACTTCGGCGCGGACATGCCGCCGCTGGAGGACACCTTCGGCCGGCTGCGCGCCGAGCAGGCGCTGATCGCCGATGCCGGCCGCCACCGCACGCTGGCCTCGGTATGCACCGGCAGCCTGCTGTTGGCCGAAGCCGGCGTGCTCGACGGGCGTCGCGCCACCACCTCGTGGGCGTTCGCCGAGCAGATGGCGGCGCGCTACCCGCAGGTGGAAGTCGTGCGCGACGCGCTGCTGGTGCGCGATGGCGGCATCGTCACTTCCGGCGCATTTTCCGCTTATGGCGACCTGGCCCTGCAGTTGATCCGCGATCGCGCCGGTCCCAGCCTGGCACGCGCGGTGGGGCGCTTCAGCCTGATCGATGGCGGGCGCGACAGCCAGGCGCCGTACCTGGACCGGCGCCTGGCGACGCGCCGGCAGGAGTCGTTCTCGCGCGCGGTCGCGGCCTGGTTCGCGCCGCGCCTGGCCGAGCGCTACCAGCTGGCCGAGCTGGCGCGCGCGTTCCACCTGTCCAGCCGCACGCTGCTGCGCCGCTTCAGGGCCGAGACCGGCCGCACGCCATTGGAGATGCTGCAGGACCTGCGCGTGGAAAAGGCCCGCACGCTGCTGGAGGCCACCACCTTGAGCGTGGCGCAGGTCGCCGAGCAGGTCGGCTACCTCGACGTGGCCACGTTCTCGCGCCTGTTCGCCCGCCATACGCAGCTCACGCCCGCCGCATTCCGGCGCAAGTTCCAGCCGCAGGACGCCAAGCTGTTCTGAGCCGGGGCTGGCGCAATCGCCCCGGCAACTGGCGATCGCGCCTGCTTACGCGTGCGGCATGCCCGCCTAGCCTGTGCCGTGCCGCACGCGCCGCGTGCGGGTTCATCGCGACCAGGAGAGGGCTGATGTCTACACGGGTACAGGCGGGAACGGCGAGCGGCACTGCCACGGCCAAGCGGCCACGGGGCCTTACGCTGCTGCGCATGGCGATGCGTGCGCTGGCGCGCATCAGCCCCACGTTGGCGTCGTGGGGGATGGACCGGCTGTGGTTCCGCGCGCCGCGCACCCACCCCGACGCCGCGGCGCGGGCCTGCCTGGCGCAGGGCAGGCACGTACCGCTGACGCTGCACGGCAAATCCGTCGCGGCCTGGACCTGGGGCGAGCAGGGCCCGTGGGTGCTGCTCATGCACGGCTGGGGCGGCCATGCGGGGCAGCTGCATGCCTTCGTGCCGCCGCTGCTGGCGGCGGGCTTCCGCGTGGCGGCATTCGATGCGCCCGCGCATGGCGCCTCGGCGGGCAGCCGCCACGGCCGCCGCCGGGTGACGTTCTTCGAGTTCGCCGACGCGCTGCGCGCGCTGGCGTCGCACCTGGGGCCGCTGCACGGTGTCATCGCGCACTCCGGCGGCTGCACCGCGCTGGCGCTGGCCATGCGCCAGGGCTGGCAGGCGCCGCGCGCGCTGGTATTCGTGGCGCCGTTCTGCGAGCCACAAGCGGCGATCGACGGATTCGCGCGGCAGCTCGGCGTGGCCGGCGAGACGGTCGCACGCTTTACGAGCCGCGTGTCGCGCTGGCTGGGCATCGAATGGAGCGACCTGGAGATCGCCGCATTGCCGGCCGAGGTGCCGCGCGATGCGCTGCTGGTCGTGCACGACAGCGGCGACCGCGAGGTGCCGCTGGCGCAATCGCAGCGGCTGGTGGCCGGCTGGCCCGGTGCGCGGCTGGTGGTGACGCACGGCGCCGGCCATCGTCGGCTGCTGGCGTTGCCGCAGGTGGCCGACGCGGCCGCGGGCTTCCTGGCCGAGCGCCAGCGCGATCCCGCGCCGCGCCGTGACTACCGCCCCGCCGATTCGCGCGGCGAACTGGATCGCGCGTTCGAGGCCACCGCGCGCTTCTGGCGGCGCCGCCGCGCCTGATCAGCGCAGGCTGTGCAGTGCCGCAGCCTCGGCGTGCAGCAGCGCGGTGTCGAGCAGCGGCACGGGGGCGTCCTCGGCGCGCACCAGCAGGGCGATCTCGGTGCAGCCCAGCACGATGGCGCTGGCGCCGGCCTGTACCAGCGCGGCGATGACCTGGCGATAGCGCTGCCGCGATGCCTCGCGCAGCACGCCCAGGCACAGCTCGTCGTAGATGATCCGGTGCACGTCCTCGCGCGCGCCGGCGTCGGGCACGATCACTTCGAAGCCCTGTTGTTGCAGGCGCTGGCGGTAGAAGTCCTGCTCCATCGTGAAGCGGGTGCCGAGCAGGCCGACCTTGCGCGCGCCCAGCTTCGCCAACGCGGCGGCGGTGGGGTCGGCGATATGCAGCAAAGGCAATGGCGTGGCGGCTTCGATCGCGTCGGCCACGCGGTGCATGGTGTTGGTGCACAGCACGAGGAAATCCGCGCCGCCGGCGTGTAACGCACGCGCCGCGCCCGCCAGGTAGGCACCGGCGGCGTCCCAGTCCCCGGCCCGCTGCAGCGCTTCGATGTCGTGGAAGTCGACACTGTGCAGCAGCAGCCGCGCCGAGTGCAGGCCGCCGCATTCGCGGCGCACCACCTCGTTGATGTGGCGGTAGTAGGGCAGGGTGGATTCCCAGCTCATCCCGCCGATCAGGCCGATCGTGCGGGAAGGCGTGCGCTGCGGCGTGGCGTGCATGTCCATGCACGCAGCTTAGGGCATCGCCGCGGCGTTCACTCGCCCGGTTTGGCGCCTTCCACGGGGGCGTGGGTGGCCGCGCGCCGCGTCAGCACCGCCTCGCGGTGGGCGATGTAGACGTTGGCGCCGACGATGATCAATGCGCCCGCGACCGTGTGCCGATCCAGCGATTCGCCGAACAGCCAGCCGCCCAGCGCCGCCACCAGCGGCAGCTGCATGAAGCTGATCGGTTGCAGCGCGGACACCTCGCCCAGCTTCAACGCGCGCGTCCAGAACAGCTGCCCGCCGGTGCCGAACACGCCGGTCAGCACCAGCCACACCCAGGTGCCGCCCTGCGGCCAGCTCCAGTTCGGCAGCGCGGTGAGCAGCGACATCGGCACCCACAGCACGTAGGTGTAGAACACCACGGTGTCGGGTGGGTCGGTGCGCGAGAGCTGCTTGATCTGGATCGCCACCACCGCGCTGATCATCGCCGCCGCCAACGCCACCAGCAGGCCGGGGCTGAAGGCGGCCGAGCCCGGGCGCAGGATGATCAGCACGCCCAGGAAGCCGGCCGCCACCGCCAGCCAGCGGCGCATGCGCACCTTCTCGCCCAGCCACAGCACCGCCAGGACGGTGACGAACAGCGGCGTCGAATAGGAGAGCGAGATCGCCTGTGCCAGCGGCAGGTGGCCGATGGCCCAGAAGCCGCAGAGCATCGAGGCCAGGCCGATCAGCGTGCGGACCAGGTACAGGTGCATGTGCTGCGTGCGCGGCAAGGGGCCGCCGCGCACGAACAGGAACGGCAGCAGCGCCAGCAGGCCGAAGAAGTTGCGGTAGAAGGCGATCTGGTGGGTCGCCACGGAGGCCGACGCGTAGCGGATGGCGATGGCCATCAGGCCGAAGCAGCAGGTGCTGACCAGCATCAGCCCGGCCGCGCGCAGCGGCGTGTGCGTGCCGGCGGCGTTCACCACTGCGCGCCGATCAGCAGCGGCTCCGGTTCGATCACCACCGCGAAGCGTTCGCGGACCGAATCGGCGATGCGGCGCGCCAGCGCCAGCAGTTCGGCGCCGGTGGCCTGGCCGTGGTTGACCAGTACCAGCGCATGGTGCGGCGATACGCCGGCATCGCCCTCGCGCACGCCCTTCCAGCCGCATTGCTCGATCAGCCACGCCGCCGAGACCTTGCCCAGGCCCTCGCGTTCGCCGGGGAACACCGGCAGGGCGGGCCATGCATGGCGCAGGGTCTCGATCTGCTCCAGCGGCAGCTGCGGGTTCTTGAAGAAGCTGCCGGCGTTGCCGAGCACGTCCGGGTCTGGCAGCTTGCGCTTGCGGATGGCGATGACCGCCTGCGCGACGTCGCGCGCTTCCGGCGTGGCCACGCCCATGGCCGCCAGCTCCTCGCGGATGCCGGCGTAGTCCAGGCGCAGTTCGTGCAGCAGCGGCAAGCGGAATTCCACCGCCACGATCAGCCACCGCCCCGGTTCGCGCTTGAACACGCTGTCGCGGTAGCCGAACGCGCATTGCGCCGCGTCCAGGCGCACCAGCGCGTTCGCGTGGCGATCCCAGGCTTCCACGACGTGGATAAACTCACCCACCTGCGCGCCATAGGCACCGATGTTCTGGATGGGCGACGCGCCGACGGTGCCCGGGATCAGCGCCAGGTTCTCCAGCCCCGAGAGCCCATGTTCCAGCGACCACATCACCAGCCCGTGCCACGGCGTGCCGGCACCGGCGCGCAGGAGGGCATGGTCGGCGTGGTGCGCCAGGATCTCGATGGCGCGGTTGCCGAAGGTCAGCACCACGCCTTCCGGATCGCCGGCCAGCAGCACGTTGCTGCCGCTGCCCAGCACCAGCAGCGGCTGCCCGGACAGGGCCGGCAGCGCCAGGGCCTCGGGCAGGGCGGCGGGGTCGTCGAGCTGCAGCAGCCACGGCGCGGTAGCGTCCACGTGGAAGGTGTTGAGCGCGCGCAGCGGTGCGTTTTCGCGCAGCGTCCAGGCCGTCGTCATAGCGCCGACACCGCGCCGCGGCTCGGGGCCTCGCGACGGCGGCGGATCGCCTCCACGCATTCGCCCACCAGCATCGGCCCGCGGTAGATCAACCCGCTGTAGACCTGCACCAGGCTCGCACCGGCCGACATCTTGGCCACCGCATCGGCGCCGCGGGTGATGCCGCCCACGCCGATCAGCGGGATCGACTCGGGCAGGCGCGAACGCAGCCGGCGCAGCACCAGCGTGGATTGCCCCATCAGCGGCGCACCGGAGAGCCCACCGGTCTCCTTGGCGAGCTTCTCGTGCTCGACCAGCGGGCGGGCGACGGTGGTGTTGGTGGCGATCACGCCGTCCACCGACAGCTCGGCCAGCACGCGCGCGGCGGCCTCGATGTCGCGGTCGCTCAGGTCCGGCGCCACCTTGACCAGCATCGGCACGCGCTTGCCATGCTGGGCGGCGAGCTTTTCCTGGCCTTCGCGCAGCGCGCCGATCAACTGGCGCAGCGCCTGCTCTTCCTGCAGCTCGCGCAGGCCGGCGGTATTGGGCGAGGAGATGTTGACGGTGATGTAGTCCGCCAGCGGGTACACGCGCTCCAGGCAATGCAGGTAGTCGTCGGCGGCGGACTCGTTGGGCGTGTCCTTGTTCTTGCCGATGTTGATGCCGAGCAGGCCGTCGCGGCGGCGCGCGCGCTCGACGTTACGCACTAGCGCATCCACGCCGAGGTTGTTGAACCCCATGCGGTTGATGATGGCCTCGTGTCCCGGCAGGCGGAACAGCCGCGGGCGCGGGTTGCCGACCTGCGGGCGCGGCGTCACCGTGCCGATCTCCACGAAGCCGAAGCCAAGGGCGAACAGCGCCTCGACGTGCTCGCCGTTCTTGTCCAGCCCCGCGGCCAGGCCGACCGGGTTGGGGAACTGCAGGCCGAAGGCGGGGGTGGGCAGCGGCGCGATGCGCGGCGCCAGCAGCGCGGAAGTGCCGGTGCGGTAGGCGGTGTCGATCGCGCGCAGGCCCAGGCCGTGGGCGCGTTCGGCGTCGAGGGCGAACAGGAAGGGACGGGCGAGGGAGTACATTCAGTCCAAGGTGCCGGCGAAGGCACGTGTCTGGTAGGCGAATTCGACGTGGCCGTCGACCGCGTGGCGGTCGAACAACGCGCGCAGCGCGTCGAGCATCGGCGCGTGGCGCGGGTGGCCTTCGGCCGGCGCGTAGGAGGAGGAGAGCAGGCGGCCGCGCAGCGCGTCGAAATCCATCCGCTGCACGTTGGGGAAACGGGCGGCATCGACGAAGCCGGCGCCGAACCACGCGCGCATCGTGTCATCGTCCTGGTAGCGCTCGGCCACGGCGCGGTAGTCGGTGCCGTATTCGAGCAACAGCGCCTCGTAGCCGGCCAGGAAGGGCGTGGCCTGGAGCAGGCGCGAATTCCAGTACACCAACGCCAGCCCGCCGGGCCGCAGGATGCGTGCCCATTCCGCGCGTACCGCGCGCGTGTCGAACCAGTGGAAGGCCTGCGCGGCGCTGACCATGTCCACGCTGGCGTCGGCCAGGCCGGTGGCCTCGGCGCTGCCGTCGAGCGCCGCGAAGCCCGCCTCGCCCCCCAGCCACTGCTCGGCGGCCGTGCGCATCGCCGCGTTCGGCTCCACCGCGATCACCGGGTGGCCGGCCTGCAGGAACATGCGCGAGGAGATGCCGGTGCCGGCGCCGATGTCGGCCACGCGCGCCCGCGGCGCCACGCCCAGGCCGTCGTGGATCCAGGCCATCAGTTGCGGGGGATAGCCCGGACGGTAGCGGACGTAATCCGCCACCCGGTTGCTGAAGCGTGCCTGCGAGGACAGGTCCATCGGCTCAGGAATTGGCCCAGCCCAGCCAGGCCAGCCCGCCGAAGAACAACACGAAGGCGAGTACGCCCAGGATCCAGATCGCCACGTTGACCCAGCCCAGGATCAGCCCGGCCAGGGCCAGGCCGTCGCCCTCGTAGCGCGCGGGCTCGCGGCGAATCTCGCCGCGGGCCATGTGGCCGGTGATGATGGCCGTCAGGCTGCCGAGGAAGGGCAGGACGGTCCAGCCGAGGATGCCGGCGATCAGGCTGATGATGGCCAGGGTGCTGGTCTGTCGAACGCTGCTCATCGAGCGGCTCCGTTGCAGTGAGTGAGCGGACCTGCGGGATTATCCCTTAGGGCGATGTGAAAAGGGGCCGAGGGTGGGTTTCGGCCCCCTTGGCGCGCCTTCGCCCGTGCGCGGGCGAAGGGCGATCGCGTGCCCGCGCCGGTCAGAGGTCGAACTTGATGCCTTGGGCCAGCGGCAGCGAATCGGAGTAGTTGATCGTGTTGGTCTGGCGGCGCATGTAGACCTTCCACGCGTCCGAACCGGATTCGCGGCCGCCGCCGGTGTCCTTTTCGCCGCCGAACGCCCCGCCGATCTCCGCGCCCGAGGTGCCGATGTTGACGTTGGCGATGCCGCAGTCCGAACCGGCCGCCGACAGGAAGCGCTCGGCCGCCTTCAGGTTCTGGGTGAAGATCGACGAGGACAGGCCCTGCGGCACGCCGTTCTGCATGTCGATGGCCTCGTCCAGGGTGGAGTACTTCATCACGTAGAGGATCGGCGCGAAGGTCTCGTGCTGGACGACCTCGTCGCTGTTCTTCAGGCCGGTGACGATCGCCGGCAGCACGAAGTTGCCCGGGCGGTCGATGGCGGTGCCGCCGGTTTCGACCCGGCCGCCGGCAGCCTTGGCCTTCTCGATGGAGGCCAGGAACTGCTCGACCGCGCCGCGGCTGTTGAGCGGGCCCATCAGGTTGGCCGCATCGGTCGGGTCGCCGATCTTGCCCTCGACCTGCTTGTACGCCTTCACCAGCGTGGCCAGCACGTTGTCGTAGATGGATTCGTGCACGATCAGGCGGCGGGTGGTGGTGCAGCGCTGGCCGGCCGTGCCGACCGCGCCGAACACGATGCCCGGCACCGCCAGCTTCAGGTCGGCCGTCTCGTCGAGGATGATCGCGTTGTTGCCGCCCAGCTCCAGCAGCGAGCGGCCAAGGCGGCGCGCGACCTTCTCGGCCACCACGCGGCCGACCTGGGTCGAGCCGGTGAAGCTGATGAGCGGCACGCGCGTGTCCTCGACCAGGCGCTCGGACAACGCGGTGCCGGCGTCGTTGACGAGGAAGAAGAGGTCCGGGAAGCCAGCGTCCTTGAGTGCGGCGTTGCAGATCTTCATCGTCGCGATGGCGGTCAGCGGGGTCTTGTTGGACGGCTTCCAGATGCACACGTCGCCGCAGATCGCGGCCAGGAACGCATTCCAGCTCCACACCGCGACGGGGAAGTTGAACGCGCTGATGATGCCGACCAGGCCCAGCGGCTGGTACTGCTCGTACATGCGGTGGCCGGGGCGCTCGGAGTGCATGGTGTGGCCGTAGAGCATGCGGCTCTGGCCGACGGCGAAATCGGCGATGTCGATCATCTCCTGCACTTCGCCGTCGCCCTCGGGCTTGCTCTTGCCCATTTCCAGCGCCACCAGCGAGCCGAGCGCATCCTTGTGCTGGCGCAGCGCCTCGCCACACAGGCGCACGGCTTCGCCGCGGCGCGGGGCCGGCACGCTGCGCCACACCTTGAAGGCTTCCTGCGCGCGGGCGATGACCGTTTCGTAGTCCGCCTCGGTGGTGGCCTGGACTTCGGCGATCACCTCGTGGGTGGTCGGGTTCAGCGGCTGCAGGACGCCGGCGCCGGTGGCCTGGGACCATTCGCCCCGGCCGAGATAGGTGCCGGGGTTGGTCGCGGCGAGGTCGAGCGTCTTGAGCAGGGCTGCGGACATGCAAGGAACTCCTGGAATCGTGGCATCGAGGCGCCGCAGGCAAGGCGGGGGAAGCGGCGCGGGAACCGGCGATTTTAGCAGAGGCGCGCGACCGGCCTTGCTGCGCCGCATCCGGGCGCCTGGCCGGCTGTGGGGCGCCGGGGGTTCATGCGACAATGCGCCGCCTCAAGGCCCCGTAGCTCAGCTGGATAGAGCGTTCCCCTCCTAAGGGAAAGGTCGCCCGTTCGAATCGGGCCGGGGTCGCCATAAATCAAGGACTTGGTCTTCTGGCTGTATTGCAAATTGGCGCATCTACTCCAAGAGGCACACGGTTCGGTCACAGCTGTCACAACTCGGAATCGCAGCGTTCGCACCGCGCCGTCATCGCCAATAGACGCTTGCAGGTAGGAGGTGGCGACCGCATCGGCTCGGCGGTCAAGGAAATCCGCAGGATGCTGGATGACATCGCCGAACAAGCGGTGGGTCCGCAAGATGCCGCTAAGCGCAAGCAGTTGCACACAATGGGCCAATATGCGCACCACGGAAAACCTGCTGAAGCGGGTGGCCGGCGCGTCGGGCGACATTTCTCCGGCCGCGCTGTGGGTGACAATCCACAATGGCAGCACCGGCGAAAAATGCGGAATCTGGCGCGCCTCGGTCAGACGATGCCCAAAGACCTTATTCCGGTCAGCGGTACGGCGGGCCGCCTCCTGAGCTACGGCGCCCTGGGCACGGGCTCAGTGACCGCCGCATTGCTGGGCAATGCCGGCCTAATTGGTGCTGCTGAAACGGTGGGGGAGGAGTTCTCAACATTCCGCCCGCTGAGCGCTTACTCTCCAGCGGCGCGCCCGGAACCAGTCTGGCCGCTTTAGCTCGCGGACTTCCCATCGCCTCCATTGCCAGTGGCCAGGCTGCCATCCCCGACGCTCCGGTCAAACCCAAGCCTACGAAGCGGCTGGAAAACCGCTGAGGTGTAGCCGGTCTGGCGCTCTTTGCGCTTGATCCACCAGTGCTTTAAGCTGCCCCCACGCCGCCAGAGCCACTGGCGTCAGGGGCTATGCCGATGACACGCTCTGTGTCCATCCGCGCCTTTTACTCATTTCCGGCATGAAGCCGAATCATCTAGAGCAGCCAAGGAATGGCAGCGATTCTCAGCCCTGACGCGAAGCAGCAGTTCTTCAGTAATGCTGGACTGCCGGCGGCCGGGTTTAAGTTGTTTACCTATGCGGCCAACACCACTACGCCGCAGGCAACCTACGCCAATCGAGCGGGAACGGTAGTGAATACCAACCCGATCATCTTGAATGCGCGCGGCGAGGCCACGGTGTACCTGATGCCCGGAGTTATGTACGGCTACCATTTCGTATCTCCCGATGGCTCGCAAATTTGGACCCAGGAGGACGTAAGCGCCGATGCGGGCGACGCCAGCGCCGTTGCATTCTTGCAGGCTGGCACGGGGGCAGTAACCCGGACCTCGCAAGACAAGATGCGCGACCGCGTAAGCGCCCGCGATTATGGCGTCCTGGCCGATGGTGTCACCAACGACACGCTCGGCTTGCAGGCCGCCATCAACTACTGCGCCGCAAACGAGAAGGAGCTAGAGCTCCCCGAGGGCGATATGGTGGTGCAGGCGGGCTTGACTATCCCGGCAGGCGGAGCGCTCTACCTGCGCGGCTCTGAAGCCGGCACGCAGGGCACTCGACTGGTTGCAAAGGCTAATGCGCCGGTCATCACTGTGGCGGCGGGTCAGCAAGCTACCATCGAGAACGTGGGCTTCATTGGTGAATCCGACCCCGCTAAGACGTTTCAAATGGGCGTCTATCTGAACAACTGTCAGAACGTCAACATTCGGCACTGCACGTTTGATGGGCTATACGACAGCATCGGACTGCTCAATACGGTGTTTTACTCGCAGATTGTGGACTCCCGGTTCTTCACCGCCGTGCGTAGCCATATCCGGGGCACCGGTACGTCTGCCCCGGGTTACGCCATCCGGGTGTCCGGCTGTCAAATGTCCTACGGCTACCTGGGCGGGGATACCCTGTATTTCGAGAACGCGGGTTCGCTGGTCTTTTCCGATGTTGGCATCTCGCCAGCCACTGGTGCCGGCCGCTGCCTGCGCATCGTGTCCAACGCAGCGAAGTCGGGCATTCATCAGTTCGACAATTGCGTGTTTGAGGGTTCGGCGCTGGAAGCCTGCCGTATCGAAGGCTCGACCATCGCTCCGATCAAGTACGTCTATTTCTCTAACTGCTACTTCAACCAGTCGGGCTCTGGCGCAGACGCAATTACCCTGATCAACGTCAACAACGTCTCCTTTGTAAACAGTTACGTGTCTGGCACTGGCGCCGGAGTCACGTTCGCTGGGGCCTGCTCTCACGTCCGCTTCGTGAATGCCGACTTCCCCGGCTTCGGCACTCCTGCGGTGTTCCGTGCCCTGGCGACTGCGGCCGTTAACCACCTGGACATTTTCAGCGCGCAGTACCAAGGCGCCAACAAGTTCATGGATCTGTCGCTAATTCCGGCCGAAAGTATCGCGGCTATCAAGATCGACGGCGGCTATCTGGGCACTAACGCAAGCCCCATCTCGCTCCCGTCGGCCAGTGCCGCCAGCCAGATCAGCGTCAACTCCCGGGGCTTCACGCAGACCCGGAACGGTGGCATCGCCTCGTTCAACGGCGGCGTATCTCTGTTCTCGATTCCTCATGGCCTTCTGGGTATACCGTCGAGGTTCGGCGCAGTCTCCAACAGTCTGGATGCCGGCAACGCCGAAATCCGAGAGGTCACGGTTGATGCATCGTTCGTCTACGTGCAATGTAAGGCCGGCGCGGTGGCCGGCACGAACAATGTGAAATGGAGCTGGTGGGCCGAGACCTAAGCGATAAGGAATATGCCGCGCGTGGGATCTCACATTAAGGTTCGCGCCCGACTGGTCGGCGAGGAAGTTGAAGTTGTGCGGCCAGCCGAGCCATGCGAAGTGTTGACTGAGGTGGCGCTAGCCCCACGGGCTGCTGCGGCGACGCTGAAAAAGCCGTCGTTGGCGCCAACATCCAAAACGCAATTCCCGTCCTAATGTGTTTGCCTGGACCGGATAACGGCCCATATTTTGGACCGGCGGTCGATGTCTTAGGGAAAGGTCGCCCGTTCGAATCGGGCCGGGGTCGCCATCGCCGCGCACGCACGCCAAAACGCCCGCACGAAGGCGGGCGCTCGGATGGCACCAGGGGCGCAGGCCGGGCCGCGCCGGTCAACTGCGCGGCATCATGGCCTCCATCACCTTGTCGATGCTGAAGCTCGCCGCGCGGGCGCGGGGCGGGAATTCCTTGAAGCTCGACAGCCATTCGGCCAGCATCGGCGGCGCGGCGTAGAGCAGGAAGTTCTGCTGCAGCAACCAGTTGGTGTACTGGATGCTGACCTCGCCGCGTTCGAACGGGTCGGCGCGCAGGTCGAAGAACTTCGGCACGCGCATCGGCGCCAGCGGCTCGCGCCACACGGCGATGCCCTCGTTGCGCTGCTCGGAGAACACCACCTTCCAGCGACCCAACCGCACGGCCATGCACTCTCCGTCGTCGCTCCAGTAGATGAAACCTTCGCGCGGCGACTTCTCCGCCTGCCCGGAGAGGAACGGCAGCAGGTTGTAGCCGTCCAGGTGCACCTTGTAGGTCTTGCCGCCCATCTCGTAGCCGGCCTTGACCTTGGCCACCAGGTCCGGCTCGCCATTGGCGGCGGCGAAGGTGGGAATGAAATCCTGCAACGAGGCGATGTCGTTGACGACCCGGCCCGGCGCGACCACGCCCGGCCAGCGCATCACGCAAGGCACGCGCCAGCCGCCTTCCCAGTTGGTGTCCTTCTCGCCGCGGAACGGCGTGGCGCCGCCATCGGGCCAGGTCATCACCTCGGCGCCGTTGTCGGTGGTGAATACGACCAGGGTGTTGTCGGCCACGCCCAGCGCATCGAGCTTGTCCAGCAACTGGCCCACGTAGCCGTCCAGTTCCACCATGCCGTCCGGATACACGCCCAGCCCGGTCTTGCCTTCCGATTCGGGCTTGAGGTGGGTGAACACGTGCATGCGCGTGGGGTTGAAATAGCAGAACCACGGCTGCTGCGCCCGGCTCTGTCGTTCGATGAAATCCAGCGCCGAGTCCAGGAATTCCTCGTCCACGGTCTCCATGCGCTTGCGCGTCAATGCGCCGGTGTTCTCGATCTTCTGCCGGCCGACGGGGCCGAACTGTTCGTCCACCGTCGCATCGTCCTGCTCGGTGGCCCAGCACCTCAGTACGCCGCGCGGGCCGTACTTCTTGCGGAACGCCGGGTCCTTGGGATAGTTCGGGTATTCCGGTTCCTCCTCGGCATTGAGGTGGTAGAGGTTGCCGAAGAATTCGTCGAAGCCGTGCACGGTGGGCAGGTGCTCGTTGCGATCTCCCAGGTGGTTCTTGCCGAACTGCCCGGTCGCATAGCCGAAGTGCTTGAGGAACTGGCCCACGCTGGGGTCCTCGAAGCTCAGCCCGAGGGTGGCGCCGGGCATGCCGACCTTGGTCAGGCCCGTGCGGATCGGCGACTGCCCGGTGATGAACGCCGCGCGGCCGGCGGTGCAGCTCTGCTGGCCATAGAAATCGGTGAAGTTGGCGCCTTCGCGGGCGATGCGATCGATGTTCGGGGTGCGGTACCCCATGATGCCGTTGTTGTTGCAGCTGATATTGAACCAGCCGATGTCGTCGGCCATGATGAAAAGGATGTTGGGCTTGCGCTGGGCGTTCATGCTTCGTCGCCGGGGGAAGTTGGCGGTGATCTTGCCCCTCGTCGCGCCGCGGCACATCCGTAGAAGCGCTTGTCCGGCATGCGTAGTTTTACTGAAACCCGGAGGCCCCGATGGCCATGTACCTGATCTCTTTTCCCAGCGCGGCGATGCAGGTGCCCGAGGCGGAATTCGCGGCTGTGGGCCGCGCCGCGCACGCCGTGATCGACGAGGCCAAGGCTGCCGGCGTGTACGTGTTCGCCGGCGGTATCGACGAGCGCTCGCCGCCGGTGCGGGTGTCGGCCGACGGCGGGGTGACGCCCGGCGGCTACCCTTGGGCGCCCGCGCTGGAGGGCGGGTTCACCGTGCTCGACCTGCCCACGCGCGAGGACGCCATCGCCTGGGCCGCGCGCATCGCCCGCGCGTGCCGGTGCGAACAGGAACTGCGCGTATTCCAGTTCGATCCGCAGGTCTGATCGCCGCGCGGCCTAGGCGCGCGGCGGGGCCGGCGCGCGCTGCGCGGGCAGCGCCTCCCGCCAGGCGGCCGCGCGGCCCAACTGCCGGGCGAAGCCAAGCAGCGTGTGGATGATGTCGGCGTGCTGCTCGGGAAAGTCCTCCAGCAGGCGTCCATGGGCGCGGCTGAAGGCGATGTCGAACGTCGCCTGGTCGCTGGCGCCGGCCGCGCGCAGCAAGGCGTAGGCCTGGGCATAGGCGAGGGCGATGGGCATATCCGTGCTCATGCTGGGCGTATCCGTGCTCATGCGCGCCAAGGTAGCGCGCGCACGTCTCACCGGATGAGACGGGCGGCGCGGCCTGCTCGCCCCGGCGCGGGCGCGTTGTGGCCGCAATCGCGCGCTGGCTAGAATGTGCGCTGGCCAAGGTCGGCCGACAGGGGAAAACACATGAAGTCCATTTTCGTGGCGCTGCTTGCGGCGCTGCTGTGCGTGAGCGTGGCGCCGGCCCGGGCCGAGCAGGACGTATCCTCGCTGCCGTGGCAGATCGGCAAGGCCACCGGCGATATCGCGGGCAAGGCCACCATCGAGGTCCCGGAGGGTTATGCCTTCCTCGGCGCGAAGGGCACGCGCGAACTCAACCGCATGATGCAGAACCCGCAGGGCACGGAGGACATCTACACCTTCGCGCCGCAGGACCTGAGCTGGGTGGCGTTCTTCACCTACAGCGGCATCGGCTACGTCAAGGACAACGACAAGCTCGACGCCGACGACCTGCTGGCCTCCATCCGCCAGGGCACCGAGGCCTCCAACAAGGAGCGCAAGGAGAAGGGCTGGGACCTGATGCACGTCACCGGCTGGCGTTTCCAGCCCAAGTACGACAAGTCGGTGAACAACCTGGAATGGGCCATCGTCGGCGAGAACGAGACCAGCCACGCGCAGAGCATCAACTACAACACGCGCCTGCTTGGCCGGCATGGCGTGATGGAAGTGGTGGTGGTCGCCTCGCCGGAGCAGTTCGATGGCGCCATCGCCGATTTCAAGCGCGTGCTGCCGGGTTACGAATACAAGGCCGGCGAGCGCTATGCCGAGTTCCGCGCGGGCGACCACGTGGCCGAGTACGGGCTGGCGGCGCTGGTGACCGGCGGTGCGGCCGCGGTCGCCGCCAAGAAGGGCCTGTTCGGCGCCATCGGCGCGTTCCTGGCCAGCATGTGGAAGTTGGTGGTGGCCGGCGTGGTGGCGGTGGGCGCGTGGTTGCGCAAGCTGTTCTCGCGCAAGCCGGCGCAAGAGAAGGGCAAGACCGTCCGGTGATGCCTGCCGACCTGTGGCTGCTGGCCGGCATCCTCGCCTTCCATCTGTACGACTCGGCGCTGCGCGTGCACGTGGATGAACTGCTCGCCTGGCCGCGTCGCCGCGGTTGGGCGGCCACGACCGGTGGCGAGGTGCAGTGGCGCGGCGGCTACCTGTTCGTGCCGTCGCCGTGGACGCCCTGGCGGCCGCTGCTGCGGCTGTCGTGGATGCGCGAGGCCGCGCCTTCGCCGGCCGCTGCCCTCGCGCGGGTGCAGGCGCTGCGCGCGGCATTGCGGCCGCTGCAGGTCGGCGTGGGGATGATGGCGCTGCTGCTGTTCGGCGCGCTGCCGGTGCTGCTGCTGGCCTGGCGGCACGCCGTCGGGCTGCTGGCGCTGGTGGGGGCGGTCTACCTGCTCTCCGCGGCGATGGTGGTCTACCTGGTGCGCCGGCGCGACGCGCTGGGCCTGTCGCGCGGCGCGTTGTGGTCGATTGCGGCCGACACGCTCGCCTGCCCGCCGTTCGCGCTCAACGTGGTGCGCAAGGTGAGCCTGCGCCAGGCGCTGGATGTCGATGGCCTGGCCTTCGCCACCGCCACGCTGCCGCAGGGCGCGCTGCGTCGCCTGCGCGCGCCGCTGCTTGCGCGCCTGGCGTTGATGCGCGAGTTCGCCGATGCCGACAACGCCCGCCTGGCGGTGCTGGCGTCCCGTCACGCCCGCCTGCTGGAGATCGCCGATGCGGATGGCTGAGTGGCTCGTCGTTGGCGTGGCCTTCGTGATCGGCTACTGGCTGGTCGCGGTATTCCTGCCGCTGCTGCGGGGCCGCGGCAGCGACGAGGCCGCGTCGGCGCCGCCGCCGGTGCCCGAGGACGCGCCCGCGCCGCGCTGGTTCGAGGTGCTCGAAGTGGACGAGCAGGCGGGGCGCGAGGAGATCGTGGCCGCCTACAAGCGGCGCATCAGCCAATACCACCCGGACAAGGTGCAGCACCTCGGGCCGGAACGGGTGGCGCTGGCCGAACAGCAAGCGCGCCGGATCAACGCCGCCTACGACACCGCCCTGCGCGTACGCGGCGGCCGCTGAGCGCAGGCCGGCCGCCCGCGCGCGGCGCCATATCCCGGGCACGCGACCGGTCGGCATCGAAAATCGGATTTTTCTGACCCCGCTATCCAGTGTTCGCCGAGGACCGCGGCGGCATATCCGTGACACCGTATCGGCACCGGACGCGGCGCCGTGTGGCTACTCCACCGCGAACCCTTGAGTAAGGTCGAGCCGGGACCGAAAAGCTGGAATCACCGTCCCCGCCTCCCCAATTCGCGGGACTCCCCCGGTGCTTGGCGCCCCGCCGCGGCTCGCCGTGACCAGCGCTTTCGGGATTTCCCTACATCGAGGCGATTCAAGGAGCCCGCATGGACAAGCAGTGCTATGTAGTGGCGGTCGAACAGTTCGAGGATGCCTGGCTGGTATCGCGCCCGCAGTGGAGCCCGTTGCGTTACCTCGCGCAGGATGGCGCGCTGCGCAACGCGGAGATGATGGCGCGCCTGCATGCCTGGACCACCGGCCAGCCCACCGAAGTGGTGCTGCGCTCGGACGCCGGCGAGCGCCTGGTGCGCCGTTTCGGCTGAGGCCCGCGCCGCTCAGTGATGCGCGTGCCGCGGTGCGGCCAGGTAGTTCTGCAGCACGTGGGCGTGGTTCACCACCGGGTCCTGCGCGGCGTACAGCAACGTGGTGGTGGGGTGCCGGGCGATGATCTCGCGCAGCCGCGCCAGCGCGGCCTGGTGCGCGCCGTCGTGCAGCTCGGCGCGGTAGCGCTCGGTGAACGCCACCATCCGCGCCGGGTCGTGGTCCCACCACGCGCGCAGGGCGGGCGAGGGCGCGAGGTCTTTCAGCCAGTCTTCCAGCTGCGCGCGCGCCTTGCTCACGCCGCGCGGCCATCCGCGCTCCACCAGGACGCGGGCGCCGTCGTGTTCGCCGGCGGGGTCGTAGATGCGCTTGATCTTCAGGCTCATGGCAGGCTCCGGCGCGAAGGATGCGAGGTGCCGCGATCGGCGGCGAAAAAGTTGCCATTGCAACCGTGACGATCCTGTTCGCGCGTTGTGCCTCGTCCCTCTTGACAGCCCCCGGGGCGATGCTGAATCGTGGGCGTCATGCACGCATGCGCCGCCCCCTTCGCCTCCACGTTGCCGGTTCCCGGCACGGGCGCGCTGGCGTCGGCCCTCGTGGCCATTACCACCACCATTACCACCCGTACCACTCGCACGGTGCGGCCCGTCGTCTTCGCGTAGTTTCCGAAAACCACGGCCCCGCACCCGGATCAGGATGCGGGGGTTGGCTCCCGGTCGAATGATCCAGCACAGGCGGGGCCTCCACACGAGGTCAGTCATGTCGTCTGCTTCCGCGTTACCTTCCGCCCCGCTGTCGCCGGCCGCGCCCCGCACCGTGGTGCACAAGTTCGGCGGCACCTCGGTGGCCGACGCCTCGCGCTATCGCCACGTGGCGCAGCTGCTGCTGGCGCGCGAGGAAAGCCGCCAGGTCACCGTGGTCTCGGCGATGAAAGGCGTGACCGACGCGCTGATCGACATGGCCGGCCAGGCCGCCGCCGGCCGGCCCGAGTGGCGCGAGCTGTGGCACGAGACGCGCGCGCGCCACCGCGGCGCGGCGGTGGCGCTGCTCGGCGAACATGCCGGCGCGCTGATCGAATGGCTGGACCGGCAGTTCGACCAGTTGGCCGAGATCCTCGCCGCGCTGGCGGTGATCGGCGAACTGCCGCGCGAGGTGCTGGACCGCGTGCAGGGCCTGGGCGAGGTGTACTCGGCCCAGCTGCTGGGCGAACACCTGCGCGCGCTCGGCGAGCCCTGCGCGGTGCTCGACGCGCGCGAGGTGCTGGTGGTCAACCGCGGCGAACTGGGCGTGGACGTGGACTGGAGCACCAGCGCCGAGCGCCTGGCGCAGTGGCGGCAGGCGCAGCCGCACGCGCGCGTGGTCGCCACCGGTTTCGTCGCGCGCGACCGCGCCGGCCGCGTCACCACCTTGGGGCGCAACGGCAGCGATTACTCCGGGGCGATCTTCGCGGCGCTGTTCGAGGCCGACGAACTGCATATCTGGACCGACGTGGACGGCGTGCTCTCGGCCGATCCGCGCGTGGTGCCCGAGGCGGTGCAGCTGGAAACCCTCAGCTACGACGAAGCCTGCGAGCTGGCCTACTTCGGCGCCAAGGTGGTCCACCCGCAGACGATGTCGCCGGCCATCGAGCGCGGCTTGCCGATCATCATCCGCAACACCTTCCAGCCCGAACACCCCGGCACGCGCATCAGCGCCCGCAGCGCGGTGGGCGGCCCGATCAAGGGGCTCACCTTGAGCCCGGGCCTGTCCATCCTCAACCTGGAAGGCACCGGCCTGATCGGCGTGCCCGGCACCGCCGAGCGCGTGTTCGCGGCGCTGCGCAACGCCCGCGTGTCGGTGGTGATGATCTCCCAGGGCTCCTCGGAACATTCGATCTGCTGCGTGGTGCGCGAGGAAGAATCGGCGCGCGCGCAGGACGCGCTGCTGCTGGCCTTCACCCATGAACTGGCGGTGGGGCAGGTGCAGCGCGTGCAACTGACCGGCGGCGTGAGCGTGCTGGCGGCGGTGGGCGACGGCATGGCCGGCCAGCCCGGCGTGGCGGCGCGGCTGTTCGAGTCGCTCGGCCGCGCGCAGGTCAACATCCTCGCCATCGCGCAGGGCTCCTCGGAGCGCAACATCTCCGTGGCCATCGACAGCGCACACGCCACGCGCGCATTGCGCGCCGCGCATGCCGGCTTCTGGCTCTCGCCGCAGACCTTCGCGGTGGGCGTGATCGGCCCGGGCAACGTCGGCGCCGCGCTGCTGGACCAGCTCGGCGCCGCGCAGCCGCAGCTGCTGGCCAAGGCCAACCTGGACCTGCGCGTGCGCGCCATTGCCTCGCGCAGCCGCATGTGCCTGGGCGAGCGCACGTTGGATGGCGACTGGCGGCCGGCCTTCGCCGGCGCGCGCGAGGCCACCGACCTGGACCGCTTCACCGCGCACCTGCTCGACGCCAACCTGCCGCACGCGGTGATCATCGATTGCAGCGGCAGCGCCGATGTCGCCGACCGCTACGCCGACTGGCTGGCCGCCGGCATCCACGTGGTCACGCCGAACAAGCAGGCCGGCGCCGGGCCGTTGGCGCGCTACCGCGCCATCCAGCAGGCGGCGGCCGGCAGCGGCGCGCGCTTCCGCTACGAGGCCACGGTCGGCGCCGGCCTGCCGGTGATCACCACGCTGCGCGACCTGGTGGATACCGGCGACCGCGTGACCTCCATCGAAGGCATCTTCTCCGGCACCCTGGCGTGGCTGTTCAACAAGTACGATGGCTCGCTGCCGTTCTCCGAACTGGTCGCCCAGGCCAAGGCGATGGGCTACACCGAGCCGGACCCGCGCGATGACCTCTCCGGCATCGACGTGGCGCGCAAGCTGGTGATCCTGGCGCGCGAGGCCGGGCGCGAGCTGAGCCTGGAAGACGTGGCGGTGGAAAGCCTGGTGCCGGACACCTTGCGCGAGGGCGGCATCGACGCCTTCATGGCCGGGCTGGTCGAGGTGGACGCCGTGTTCGCGCATCGCCTGGCGCAGGCGCGGGCACGCGGCCACGTACTGCGCTATGTGGCCCAGTTGCCGCCGGACCGCGCCCCAAGCGTGGGGCTGGTCGAAGTGCCGGCCGACCATGCCTTCGCCAACCTGCACCTCACCGACAACATCGTGCAGTTCACCACCGGGCGCTATTGCCAGAACCCGCTGGTGGTGCAAGGACCGGGTGCCGGGCCGGAAGTGACCGCGGCCGGCGTGTTCGCCGACCTGCTGCGCGTGGCGGTGGGCGAGGGCACGCGACTGTGAGGGTCCAGGCAACGGCTTTTTCACCGGCCTCGGTCGGCAACGTGGCGGTGGGCTTCGACCTCCTGGGCCATGTCATCGCCGGCGTCGGCGACACGGTGACGGTGCGGCGCATCGACGCGCCCACGGTACGCATCGCCGCGATCCGCGGCGCGGCGGTGGCACTGCCGCTCGCCGCCGAGGACAACACCGCCGGCGTGGCGCTGATCGCGCTGCGGCAGGCGCTGGCGCTGCCGTTCGGCTTCGAGGTGGAGATCGACAAGGGCATCGCGCTGGGCTCGGGCATGGGCGGCTCGGCGGCCTCGTGCGTGGCCGCGCTGGTGGCGGCCAATGCGCTGCTCGATGCGCCGTTGTCGCCGCAGGCGCTGTATCCGTTCGCGCTGGCCGGCGAAGCGGTCGCCAGCGGCGGCCGCCACGGCGACAACCTCGGCCCGATGCTGCTGGGCGGGCTGGTGCTCGCCACCGCCGACCGCTTGGTACGCATTCCCGTGCACGATGCCTGGCACAGCCTGCTGGTGCATCCGGACGCGGTGCTGGAAACGCGCCGCGCGCGCGCCGCGTTGCAGGGCGACTACCGGCTGGGCGAGTTCGTCGAACAGAGCGCGAACCTGGCCCTGGTGCTGGCCGGCTGCCATGCCGGCGATGCCGAACTGGTGCGCGCCGGCCTGCGCGACGTCCTGGTAGAGCCGCGTCGGGCGCCGTTGATCGCCGGCTTCGAGCCCGCCAAGCGGGCCGCGCTCGCGCACGGCGCGATGGGCGCGAGCATCTCCGGCGCCGGGCCCAGCGTGTTCGCCTGGTACGAGACCCGCGCCGCCGCCGAGGCCGCCGCGCCGTCGGTGCAGGCAGCCTTCGCCGCCGCCGGCTTCGACAGCCAGGCCTGGGTCTCGCCGCTGGCGTGCCCGGGCGCGCACCTGCTCGATTGATCCTTCTCCCACGGAGCTTCGATGAACTACGTATCCACCCGCGGCGCCGCGCCGCCGGCCACCCTCAGCCAGGCGCTCGCCGCCGGCCTGGCGCCCGACGGCGGCCTCTACGTGCCGCAGGCGCTTCCGGCGCCGCGCGATCTGGTGCCCGGCACCGACCTGGCCGCCAGCACCGCCGCGTTGTTGCAGCCGTTCTTCGACGGCGACCCGCTGGCCTACGTGCTGCCGGATATCTGCGCCGAGGCCTATGCGTTTCCCGCGCCGCTGCGCGCGCTCGCCACGCCGGGTGACTACGTGCTGGAGCTGTTCCATGGCCCCACCGCCGCCTTCAAGGATTTCGGCGCGCGCTTCCTTGCCGCGTGCCTGCGCCGGCTGCCGCGCGCCGATGGGCGCGAGGTGACGATCCTCGTCGCCACCTCCGGCGATACCGGCGCGGCGGTGGCCGCCGCGTTCCACCGGCAGCCGGGCGTGCGGGTGGTGGTGCTGTATCCCGATGGCCGCGTGTCGCCGCGGCAGGCGCACCAGTTGGGCTGTTTCGGCGACAACATCCACGCGCTGCGCGTGGCCGGCACGTTCGACGACTGCCAGGCGATGGTGAAGCGCGCGCTCAACGACGAAGCGTTGCAGGCGCGCGTGCCGCTGAGTTCGGCCAACAGCATCAGCCTGGGGCGATGGCTGCCGCAGATGGGCTACTACGCCGACGCCGCGCTTCGCCACCACGCAGCCACCGGCCGCGCGCTCAACCTCGTGGTGCCCACTGGCAACCTGGGCAACGCGCTGGCGGCGATCCTTGCGCGGCAGCTGGGCATTCCGCTCGGCCGCATCGCGCTGGCGACCAACGCCAACCCGGTGCTGGCGGATTACTTCGACGGCGGCGATTTCCGGCCCGCCCCCAGCGTGCCCACCCTGGCCAATGCGATGGACGTGGGCGCGCCCAGCAATTTCGAACGCCTGCGCTGGCTATACCACGGCGACGATGCCGCGTTGCGCGACGCGTTCACCGCGGCGGCGGTGGACGATGCGACCATCCGCCGCACCATCACGCAGCGTCATCGCCGCTACGGGGAGGTGTTCTGCCCGCACACCGCCACCGCCGTGGACGTGCTGGAGACCTTGCGCGCCGAAGGCGTGCAGGGCGACTGGGCGGTGGCGGCCACCGCGCACCCGGCCAAGTTCGAGCGCGTGGTGGAGCCACTGATCGGCGCGCCGGTGCCGGTTCCTGAATCGCTGGCCGCGTTGCTGAACCGGCCGGCACGGGCCGAGCCGCTGGCGGCGGAGTATGCTGCGCTCCGGCACTGGCTGGCCGGCTGAGCGCCACCCGAACGGGGCGGCGCGAACGCCTTGGAAGCGCCGCGTGCCGCGGCCATATCGGGCGTTTGTCGGGGGGCTGGACGGATTCGGTTTCTCCTGCCACTCAGATGACAGGTGTTCGTCCATGCGTGTTTTGCTGAAAATCACCACCCTCGCGGCGCTGTGCGCGCTGGCTTCTGCGGCCACGGCCAAGCTGGGCGCGCCCGTGCCACGTGCGGGCGCTTCCGCGCCGGCACCGGCCGCCGCCGACGCCGCCGCGACGGTCGCCCGCGCCGCGCCGGCGGGCGTGGCGCTGATCGACGCCTTGGCGCAGCAGGCGCCGACCATCGATCGCCACGTCCTGAGCCTGGCGACCGAAGCGCTGCAGTGCGCGCGTCGCCACCAGCAGGTCGGCGAGGACGCGGTGCTGAGCGTCATCGACTACTCGCGTCCCTCCACCGAGCGCCGCCTGTGGGTGTTCGATTTGGCGCGGCAGCGCCTGCTGTTCCAGGAATGGGTCGCGCATGGCCGCAACACCGGCGACAACCTCGCCGCGCGCTTCTCCAACAGCGATGGCAGCTACATGTCCAGCCTGGGCGCGTTCACCGCCCAGGAAACCTACACCGGGCACAACGGCTATTCGCTGCGCCTGCGGGGGCTGGAACCGGGCTTCAACGACAACGCGCGCGACCGCGCCATCGTCATCCACGGCGCGCCGTACGTGAGCGAAGCGCTGATCCACAGCCAGGGCCGCCTGGGCCGCAGCCTCGGCTGCCCGGCGGTGCGCCCGGCCATCGCGCGCCAGCTGATCGACACCCTGCAGGGCGGCTCGTTCGTCTTCGCCTATTACCCGGACAGCCAGTGGCTCAAGCGTTCGCAGCTGCTGATGGCCGATTGCGGCGGCGGCCAGCTGGCGCAGGCCGGCGCCGACGCCAGCCGCCGGCGCTGAGCCGGCCGCGCGCGACCGCTCAGGCGATATCGCCGGCCAGGCGTTGCAGGCCGGGAAGGTCCAGGATCTGCACCTTGTGCAGCTGCGGCAGCGCGATGAGCGACTGCTGGCGCAGCTTGGTGAAGGTGCGGCTCACCGTTTCCATGGTCAGGCCGAGATGGTCGGCGATGTCGCCACGACCCATCGGCAGCATCACCACTTCGGTCGGGCGGCCGGACAGCGCGCCGCGGGCGCCCAGGCGAAGCAGGAAATGCGCCAGCCGCTCGCTGGGCTGCAGGCGCGCCAGCAGCAGGCCGGCATCCTGCGCGGCGGCCAGCTCCATGCTGGTGCGCTGCATGAGTTTGCGCTCCAGCTGCGGGTAGCGTTCGCGCAGGCGCCGCATGTCCGCCAGCGGCGTGCGGCAGGCGCGGCTTTCGCCGATCGCCTCGATATCGTGGCGATGGCGCAGGCTTTCGGTCAGGCCCACGTAGTCGCCCGGCAGCACGAAGCCGGTGATCTGGCGGCGGCCGTCGGGCAGCGTGCGTACCAGCCGCAAGGCGCCCTCGGTGAGGGTGTAGACGTACTGGCGGGTGTCGCCGGCCCGCGCCAGGGTGGCGCCTGGTGCCAGCCGCAATGGCTGGGTAACGTCGTCGAGCGCGGCCATTTCCTCGCCGGTAAGGGCCGAGCACACCGCGCGGCCGCGTATGCCGCAGTGGGCGCATTCCAGAACCGGGGCACCATCGCCGCCTCCGGCGGAGGCCGGCGTGCAGGGCGTGGGGCTGACGGGGGCTGGCCGATACATGGGCACCGGAAAGCGGTGGACGAGGCGCCCATCATACGCCATGCGGTACGCGCGGCCGCCTGCCGGTAGAATTGTGCGTTCTTGTTCCCCCTCATCGTCGTCGCAGGAGTTCCACCAGTGATCAAGCCCCGTACGCCGCCCGGCATCATGGAACTGCTGCCGCGCGAGCAGATCGCGTTCCAGCGCATGCTGGACGTCATCCGCCGCAACTACGAGCGGTTCGGGTTCCTGCCGGTGGAAACGCCGGTGTTCGAGCTGTCGGACGTGCTGCTGACCAAGTCCGGCGGCGAGACCGAGCGCCAGGTGTACTTCGTGCAGTCCACCGGCGCGCTGGCCAATGCCAAGGCCGACGAAAGCGGCGAGGGTGGGCTGCCCGAACTGGCGCTGCGCTTCGACCTCACCGTGCCGCTGGCGCGCTACGTCGCCGAGCACGAGCACGAGCTGGCCTTTCCGTTCCGCCGCTACCAGATGCAGCGCGTGTACCGCGGCGAGCGCGCCCAGCGCGGCCGTTTCCGCGAGTTCTACCAGTGCGACATCGACGTGATCGGCAAGGACGCACTGAGCATCCGCTACGACGCCGAGGTGCTGGCGGTGATCCACGCGGTGTTCTCGGAGCTGCAGATCGGCGAGTTCGCCATCCAGCTCAACAACCGCAAGCTGATGCGCGGTTTCTTCGAAAGCCTGGGCGTGGCCGAGGGCGAGCGCCAGCTGGCCGTGCTGCGCGAGGTGGACAAGCTCGACAAGCGCGGCGCGGATTACGTGCGCGAAACGCTCACCGGGGCGGAATTCGGGATCCCGGCCGCCGAGGTGGAGAAGATCCTGGGCTTCGTGTCCTACCGCTCGGCCAGCCATGCCGACGCGCTGGCCAGGATCGAGGGGCTGGCGGCGCTGGCCACGTCCGCCGATTCGGCGCTGGCGCAGGGCGTGGCCGAACTGCGCGACGTGCTCTCGCTGGTCAAGGCGCTGGGCGTGCCGGAAAGCGCCTACTGCCTCAACTTCTCCATCGCCCGCGGCCTGGACTACTACACCGGCACCGTCTACGAGACCCTGCTCAAGGACCACCCGCAGATCGGCTCGATCTGCTCGGGCGGCCGCTACGAGAACCTGGCCAGCCACTACACCAAGTCCAGGCTGCCCGGCGTGGGCATCTCCATCGGCCTGACCCGCCTGTTCTGGCAGTTGCGCGAGGCCGGGCTGATCGCCGGCATCGAGGCCAGCAGCGTGCAGGCGCTGGTGGCGCTGATGGACGAGCAGCAGCTGGACGATTCGCTGGACATCGCCCGGCGCCTGCGCGCGGCCGGCATCAACACCGAAGTGCAGATGGAGCCGAAGAAGATCGGCAAGCAGTTCCAGTACGCCTCCAAGGCGGGCATCCGGTTCGTCGTGCTGGCGGGCGAGGAGGAGCGCGCGCGCGGCGTGGTGGCGGTGAAGGACCTGGTGCGCGAGCAGCAGTTCGACGTGGCGCGCGAGGAACTCGGCGACACCCTGCGCGTGGAGCTGGAGCAGGCCAAGGTCATGTGATCCCGCCCGCGCTGGGTAGGCTTTGCCCGACGGCCCCGTCGCCCCCGCCATCGCGGAGAGGCGTCGGGGCCGTCGGCATTTCGGCCCTGTGGGCATGAACGGCGGCGATCCCACGGGGCCCGGCAGTGCCACACGCAGGTTGCTCGCGGCCCCGTCTTGTATTAATGTACTAACGCGCTATTACATTAATTCAATGAAACAACGCCCCGCCACCGCTGATTCCCAGGACGCCCAAGCCTCCCTGCATGCCTTGGCCTACGCGCTTTCGCGCCTGGACGCCCCCGAGGACGTGCTCGCCTTCCTGCGCGACCTGTGCACGCCGGCCGAGCTGGAAGCGCTGTCCGACCGCTGGCGCGTGGTGCCGCTGCTGCTCAAGGGCGTGCCGTACCGCGAAATCCATGACCTGACCCAGGTCAGCGTGACCACCATCGGTCGCGTCGCGCGGACGCTGGAATACGGCGCGGGCGGCTATGCCGCCGCGCTGCGGGCGCAACGCGCCGAAACCCTCGAATCCCACTGAGATACCCGCAATGAGTGCTTCCCAGGCGAGCCCGGCACGTGACCGGCTGCGAATCGCCATCCAGAAAAGCGGCCGCCTGGCCGAACCCGCGCGCAGCCTGCTCGCCGCCTGCGGCCTGAGCTGGCGGCAGAGCCGCGACAAGCTGTTCTGCTACGGCGAATCGCTGCCGGTGGACCTGCTGCTGGTGCGTGACGACGACATCCCCGGGCTGATCGCCGATGGCGTGTGCGACCTGGGCATCGTCGGCCGCAACGAGCTGGACGAGCAGGCCGCCGAACGCCGCCGCAACGGTCTGCCCGATGCCTACCAGGCGCTGCGCGGGCTCAACTTCGGCCAGTGCCGGCTGATGCTGGCGGTGCCGGAGGAGTGGGAATGGCGCGGCGTCTCCCAGCTGGCCGGCCTGCGCATCGCCACCAGCTACCCGGCGATCCTGGCCGACTGGCTCGCGCGCCAGGGCGTGGACGCCCAGGTGGTGGAGCTGTCCGGCTCGGTGGAAATCGCCCCGCGCCTGGGCACCGCCGACCTGATCTGCGACCTGGTCTCCAGCGGCGCCACGCTGGCCGCCAACCAGCTCAAGCCGGTGGAGACATTGCTGGAGAGCGAGGCCGTGCTGGCCGGCGCGACCCGCGACCCCAACGACATGCGCGCCGGCCTGCTGGCGATGCTGCTCAAGCGCGTGGACGGCGTGCTGCACCAGCGCGACAGCAAGCTGCTGATGTTCCGCGCCGCCGGCGAACAGCAGGTCGATGCGCTGCGCCGCCTGCTGCCCGACGCCGACCCGATCGAGCGCCTGCCCGACGACGGCAGCGGCGCGCTGCGCCTGCAGACCATGTGCCACGGCGCGGTGACCTGGCAGCGGCTGGAGGAACTCGAGCGCGCCGGCGCGCAGGGGCTGACCGTGTTGACCGTGGAGCGCTCGCTGGCATGAACGCGCAGACCGACAAGCAGGACATCGCCCGCGTGCTGGCGTGGGCGCAGCTCGACGCCGAAGCACGCACGCAGGCGCTGACGCGCCCGGTGCAGGTGGTGGCCACGCAGACCCGCGCCGCCGTCGCCGCGCTGATCGAGGACGTGCGCACGCGCGGCGACGCGGCACTGCGCGAGATCACCGCGCGCTTCGACAAGGTCGAACTGGAGGCGCTGGAAGTGGGCGCCGAAGAATTCGCCGCCGCCGAGGCCGCCATCGACCCGGCGCTGCGCCAGGCGATGGTCGAGGCCGCGCAGCGCATCGAGCTGTTCCACCGCGCCGGCATGAGCGCCGACTACGCGGTGGAAACCGCGCCGGGGGTGGTGTGCGAGAAGGTGGTGCGGCCGATCGGCCGCGTGGGCCTGTACGTGCCGGCGGGCTCGGCGCCGCTGCCGTCCACTGCGCTGATGCTCGGCGTGCCGGCGCGCCTGGCCGGCTGCCGCGAGGTCGTGCTGTGCACGCCGCCGCGTGCCGACGGCACCGCGGACCCGGCGGTGCTGGTGGCCGCGCGCCTGACCGGCGTGGGCCGGGTGTTCAAGCTCGGCGGCGCGCAGGCAATCGCCGCGATGGCCTTCGGCAGCGCCAGCGTGCCCAAGTGCGACAAGCTGTTCGGGCCGGGCAACGGCTTCGTCACCGAGGCCAAGCAGCAGGTCGCGCAATCCGGCGCCGCGGCGATCGACATGCCCGCCGGTCCCTCCGAAGTGCTGGTGATCGCCGATGCCGGCGCCAACCCCGCGTTCGTGGCCGCCGACCTGCTCTCGCAGGCCGAACACGGTCCGGATTCGCAGGTGCTGCTGTTGTCCGACAGCGCCGAACTGATCGCGCGCGTGCAGGCCGAACTGGCCACCCAGCTGGCGCAGCTCTCGCGCGCCGACATCGCCGCGCGCGCGCTGGCGCAGTCACGCCTGATCCGCGTGCCTTCGCTGGAGGAGGCCTTCGACATCAGCAACCGCTACGCGCCGGAGCACCTCATCCTGGCGCTGCGCGAGCCGCGGCCCTGGCTGGCGCGCGTGGAAGCGGCCGGCTCGGTGTTCCTGGGCGACTACACCCCCGAAGCGCTGGGCGATTACTGCAGCGGCACCAACCACGTGCTGCCCACCAGCGGCGCGGCGCGTGCCTATAGCGGCGTGAGCGTGGCGAGCTTCCAGAATTTCGTCAGCGTGCAGAGCGCCAGCCGCGCCGGCATCGCCGCCATCGGCGATTGCGCGCTGCGCCTGGCGCGCGCCGAGGGTTTGGACGCGCATGCCAACGCGGTGGCCCTGCGCATGGAGCAAGCGGTATGAGCGCGTCCGTGCTGGAACTGGTGCGTCCGGACCTGCGCGGCTTCGCGGGCTATTCGTCCGCGCGCAGCGCCAAGGTGCAGGGCGAGGTGTGGCTCAACGCCAACGAGTCGCCGTGGGCCAACCCGGCCGACCCGACGGCGAATTGCCGGCGCTATCCCGCCCCGCAGCCGCAACCGCTGCGCGAGGCGCTGGCCGCCTTGTATGGCTGCGCGCCGGAGCAGTTGCTGATCGGCCGCGGCAGCGACGAGGCCATCGACCTGCTGGTGCGCGCGCTGTGCCGCCCGGGCCGCGACGCGGTGGTGGTGACGCCGCCGGTGTTCGGCATGTACGCGGTGAGCGCGCGCCTGCAGGATGCGCCGCTGCGCGAGGTGCCGCTGCGCGATGGCGCCGATGGGCTGCAGGCCGATATCGACGCCATCATCGAGACCGCGCAGGCCTCCGGCGCGCGGCTGGTGTTCCTGTGCTCGCCCTCCAACCCGGCCGGCTCCGGCATCGTGCGGGCGGATATCGAACGCACCGCGCGCGCGCTGGCGGGGCAGGCGCTGGTGGTGGTCGACGAGGCGTACATCGAGTTTTCCGACCAGTCCTCCGCGGTGGACCTGCTGTCGCGCCACGAGAACCTGGCCGTGCTGCGCACGCTGTCCAAGGCGCATGCGCTGGCGGCCGCGCGGATCGGCTGCGTGATCGCCGCGCCGGCGCTGATCGCGGTGCTGCGCGCGTTGCAGGCGCCGTATCCGGTACCGCAGCCCTGTGCCGACCTTGCGCTGGCGGCGTTGGCGCCCGAGGCGCTGGCGCGCACCGCCGAGCGCGTGCAGCAGGTGCGCGGCGAACGCGATCGTTTGCAGGCCGCGCTGGCCGGGGTGGCGGGCGTGCGCCGGGTGTATCCCTCGCAGGGCAACTTCGTGCTGGTGCGCTTCGAGGACGCCGAGGCCGCCTGGCAGGCGCTGCTGGCCGCCGGCGTGGTGGTGCGTGACCAGCGTGCCACGCCGCAACTGGGCGACGCCCTGCGTATCAGCATCGGCACGCCCGAGCAGAACGCGCGCGTATTGGCCGCGCTGGGCGCGCGCCGGGAGCAAGCCGCATGAAGCCAATCCTCTTCGTGGACCGCGATGGCACCTTGATCGAGGAGCCTTCCGACTTCCAGATCGACGCCTACGAAAAGCTGCGCTTCGTGCGCGGGGTGATCCCGGCGATGCTCAAGCTGCGCGACGCCGGCTACGAGTTCGTCATCGTGACCAACCAGGACGGCCTGGGCGGCGAGGCCTATCCGCAGGCGGCCTTCGATGGCCCCAACGACCTGATGCTGCAGGTGTTCGAAAGCCAGGGCATCGTGTTCCGCGACGTGCTGGTGGACCGCAGCTGGCCGCAGGACAACGCGCCCACCCGCAAGCCCGGCATCGGGCTGATGCTGCCTTACCTGCAGGACCGCAACATCGACTGGGCCCGCTCGGCCATGGTCGGCGACCGCCTGACCGACATCCAGTTCGCCGAGAACCTGCGTATCCGCGGCTTCCAGCTGCGCACCGAGCAGTTCGGCGGCGAGTGGGACTGGGCCGGCATCGCGCACGCGCTGGCCGATGCGCCGCGTTGCGCGGTGGTGCAGCGAAACACCAAGGAGACGAAGATCCGCGTCGAACTGGACCTGGACCGCGCCGCCGAGCCGCACACGGCGACCGGGCTGCCGTTCTTCGACCACATGCTGGAGCAGATCGGCAAGCACGGTGGCTTCGCGCTGGATATCCGCGCCGACGGCGACCTGCACATCGACGAGCACCACACCATCGAGGACACCGGCTTGGCCCTGGGCCAGGCCCTGCGCGAGGCGCTGGGCGACAAGCGTGGCATCGGCCGTTACGGCTTCACCTTGCCGATGGACGAGACGCTGGCCACCGCCGCGCTGGATTTCAGCGGCCGGCCTTACTTCGTGTTCAACGGCGAATTCAAGCGCGAGCGCGTCGGCGACATGCCGACCGAACTGGTGCCGCACTTCTTCCGCTCGCTGTGCGACGCCGCGGGCTTGAACCTGCACCTGACCGTGCACGGCGAGAACGACCACCACAAGGTGGAAGGCTGCTTCAAGGCGCTGGCGCGGGCATTGCGCCAGGCGATCCGCCGCGAGGGCACCGCGTTGCCCTCGACGAAGGGGGCGCTGTGAGCCGGCTTGCGCTGATCGATGCCGGTGGCGCGAACCTCGGCTCGGTGTCGTACGCGCTGGAGCGCCTGGGCGTGCAGGCCACCCTGGTGCGCGATGCCGCCGGGCTGGAAGGGGCCGAGCGGGTGATCCTGCCCGGCGTGGGCGCCGCGCCCGAGGCGATGCGCCGCCTGCATGCGCAAGGGCTGGTCGAGCCGTTGCGCCGCCTGCAGGTGCCGTTGCTGGGCATTTGCCTGGGCATGCAGTTGCTGTTCGAGCGTTCCGAGGAAGGCGAAGTG
Source organism: Stenotrophomonas sp. HITSZ_GD (assembly GCF_029543105.1). Lineage (GTDB taxonomy): Bacteria > Pseudomonadota > Gammaproteobacteria > Xanthomonadales > Xanthomonadaceae > Stenotrophomonas_A. The sequence continues at coordinate 16,323 of NZ_JARQXB010000018.1, read as the reverse complement.
GAATGCCTGGGCCTGCTGCCCGGCGTGGTGCGCAGGCTGCACCCGGCGCTGGGCATCCGCGTGCCGCACATGGGCTGGAACCGCCTGTTGCCGCTGCGCGAATCGGCGCTGATGGACGGGTTGCCGGAGCGGCCGCACGCCTACTTCGTGCACAGCTATGCCGCGCCGGTCACCCCGCACACCGTGGCCGCGTGCGATCACGGCGGCCTGTTCAGCGCGGTGGTGCAGCACGGGCGGCATGCCGGCGCGCAGTTCCATCCGGAGCGCTCGGCCGAGACCGGCGCGCGCATCCTGCAAAACTTCCTAGAGATTCCCGCATGAGTTTCACCGTCTATCCCGCGCTGGACATCCGCCAGGGCCGCGTCGTCCGGCTGCTGCAGGGCGACTACGCGCGCCAGACCACCTACGGCGACGATCCGCTGCCGCGCGCAAAGGCGTTCCTCGACACCGGGGCGCGCTGGATGCACCTGGTCGACCTCGATGCGGCGCGCGCCGGCGGCTATACGCTCGCGCCGCTGCTGCGCGCCATTGCCGACACCGGCCTGCAAGTGCAGACCGGTGGTGGCATTCGCGCGCGCGAGGACCTCGACCGTCTGTTCGACGCCGGTGCCGCACGCGTGGTCATCGGCTCGCTGGCCGTGCGCGAGAGCGCCCAGGTCATCGAATGGCTGCATGCATTCGGCCCCGAACGCATCACCGTGGCGCTGGATACGCGCCAGGACGCGCAGGGCCGCTGGCGCCTGCCGGTGGCGGGCTGGACCGATACCGCCGGCGAAGAACTCGACGTGCTGGCGCGCCGCTACGCCGATGCCGGGTTGCGCCACCTGCTGTGCACCGACATCGCGCGCGACGGCATGCTGTCCGGCCCGAACATGGATCTCTACGCGCAGCTGCGCGAATGGGTGCCGCAGCTGCAGGTGCAGGTCTCCGGCGGCGTGCGCGACCTCGACGACGTGGCCGCCGCCCGTGCCGCCGGTTGTGCCGGCGTCGTGCTGGGCAAGGCCTTGCTGGAAGGCCGGCTCGACCTGCGCGAGGCACTGGCATGCTGAGCCGGCGCATCATTCCCTGCCTGGACGTGCGCGACGGCCGCGTGGTCAAGGGCGTGCGCTTCCGCGACCACGTGGACATGGGCGACATCGCCGAGCTGGCGCTGCGCTACCGCGACGAAGGCGCCGACGAGCTGGTGTTCTACGACATCGGCGCCAGCCCGCAGGCCCGCTCGGTGGACGTGCAGTGGATCGAGCGCGTCGCGCGGCTGATCGACATTCCCTTCTGCGTGGCCGGCGGCATCGGCGACGTGGAAACCGCCCGCCGCGTGTTGCACGCCGGCGCCGACAAGATCTCGGTCAACTCGCCCGCGCTGGGGCGCCCGCAGCTGATCGCCGAATTGGCCGAAGCCTTCGGCGAGCAGTGCGTGGTGGTCGGGGTGGATTCCATTCGCGAGGCCGATGGCGAGTGGCGCGTGCGCCGCTATACCGGCGATCCGAGCAAGACCCAGGCGTTGTCGATCCGCACGCTGGATTGGATCGACGAGGCCCAGCGGCTGGGTGCCGGCGAGATCGTGCTCAACTGCATGGACAGCGACGGCGTGCGTCGCGGCTACGACCTCGTGCAACTCGGCCAGGCGCGGTCGCGCTGCCGCGTGCCGCTGGTCGCCTCCGGCGGTGCCGGCGAGATGGCGCACTTCGCCGACGCCTTCGAGCAGGCCGACGTGGATGGCGCGCTCGCCGCCAGCGTCTTCCACAGCGGCGCCATCGCCATTCCCGCACTCAAGCGCTACCTGCGCGAACGCCAGATCGAGGTCCGTGATGTCCAGTGAACGCGATGCCCAGCTCGACTGGGGCAAGGGCGATGGCCTGCTGCCGGTGGTGGTGCAGGACGCGGCCAGCCTGCGCGTACTGATGCTCGGCTACATGAATGCCCAAGCGCTGGCCGCCACCCGCGCCAGCGGCCAGGTCACCTTCTACAGCCGCAGCAAGCAGCGCCTGTGGACGAAGGGCGAGAGCTCCGGACACTTCCTCGAAGTCGTGTCCATCGACCAGGACTGCGACGACGACACGTTGCTGGTGCTGGCTCATCCGCGCGGCCCCACCTGCCACCTGGGCCGCGAGAGCTGCTTCCCCGAGGCGCCGGGCAATTTCCTCGGCACGCTCGATGCGCTGGTCGCCGAGCGCGCGCGGGAGCGGCCGGCCGGCAGCTACACCACCCGGCTGTTCGAGCAGGGCACGCGCCGCATCGCGCAGAAGGTGGGCGAGGAGGGCGTGGAGACGGCGCTGGCCGCCGTGGCCCAGGGCGAGGACGAGTTGCTCGGCGAATCGGCCGACCTGCTCTACCACCTGCTGGTGCTGCTGCGCGCGCGCGGGCTGGGCCTGGCCGACGTGTTGCGCCTGCTGGAAACGCGGCACCGCTGACCGCGCCGCCGGCCTGTCATGCGGGCGGCGTTACAATTCCCGCCTGTTTTCGCGGGGATCGACGATGAAGCCACGGTGGGCCATGGGGCTGTTGGGCGCGCTGCTGTGCGCCGGCGCGGTGCAGGCGGCGGACACGTTCGCCAGCGGCACGGTGTACGAGGAGCGCGATGGGCAGCCCGGGCGCGGCGCGCGCGATGCCGGCCTGCCCGGCGTGCAGGTCTCCAACGGGCAGGACATCGTGTTGACCGACGCGCAGGGCCGTTATCGCCTGCCGGTGCGCGACGGGCAGGTGGTGTTCGTGATCAAGCCCGATGCGTATCGCTTCGACAGCGCCGCCGACGGCCTGCCGGCCTTCTGGCGCCTGTACGCGCCGCAGGGCGGCCCGCGCCTGCGGTACGCCACCGCCGCCGCGGATGCCGGCGCACCGACCGATTGGGATTTCGGCCTGCGCCGCGCCGCGCCTGCCGCGCGCGATGGCTGGCAGATGCTGGTGATGGCCGATTCGCAGGTCGCGCGCGAGGTCGACATCGACTACTACGCGCGCGACATTATCGAGCCGCTGCGTGGCCACACGCAGGCGCGGCTCGGCACGACGCTGGGCGACCTGGTGTCGGACGACCTCAGCCTGTATCCCGCATTGAACCGGGTCACCACCAGCCTGCAGGTGCCGTGGTTCCACGTGCCCGGCAACCACGACCTCAACGTCGACGCCGCCGATGACGACGCTTCGCTGAGCAGCTGGCGCGCGGTCTACGGCCCGGACACCTACGCGGTGAACGAGCAGGGCGCCAGCTTCGTGTTCCTCGACGACGTGGTGTACCAGCCGGGTGCCAAGCCGGGCTACATCGGCGGGCTGCGCGATTCGCAGTTCGCCTTCCTGGAGAATTACCTGCGCACGCTGCCCAGGCAGCGGCTGCTGGTGCTGGGCATGCACATCCCGCTGTTCGACGCCGCGCCGGGCCGCGAGACATTCCGCCATGCGGATCGCGCGCGCCTGTTCGCGCTGCTGCGCGATTTCCCCCACGTGCTGGTGCTGAGCGGGCACAGCCACACGCAGCAGCACTACTACCATGGCGCCGACGAGGGCTGGGCGGGTGCCGCGCCGCTGCACGAGTACAACGTCGGCGCCGCGTGCGGCGCGTTCTGGTCGGGCGTGAAGGACGCGGCCGGCATTCCGGACGCGACCATGGCAGACGGCACGCCGAACGGCTACGCGGTGCTGACCGTGCGGCCGGGCGGGGCCTACGCGCTGGATTACCACGCCGCGCGCGACCCGGACGATGCGCAGATGTATCTCCACGCGCCCCAGGTGCTGCGCCAGGGGGCGTATCCGGCGTGGGGCGTTTACGCGAACGTGTTCATGGGCCAGGACGACACGGTGGTCGAATATCGCGTGGATGGCGGCCCGTGGAAGCCGATGAAGCGCGTGGCGCAGCCGGACCCGCGCCTGCTGGCGGAGAACGCGCGCGATGACATGGCCGCGCAGCTGCGTGGCTTCGACCGCTCGCCGGAGGCCACGCCCTCGCCGCACCTGTGGCGCGGCGCATTGCCGACGGACCTGGGCGAAGGCGAGCATGCGGTGGAAGTGCGCGCGAAGTTGCCGGGCCGGGAGGCGACGGCGAAGACGGTGTACCGGCTGGCAACCGCCACGCCTTGAGTCCGCGCGGCACGCCGGTGGCGGCCGCCCCTGGCCCGTGAGGCACATACGAAAACGCCTCCGCGAAGGGAGGCGTTCGGTGGGCGATCCTGGCGGGCGAGCGAAGGCGGGCGGGCTGAGATCAAACCGCGGCGGGCAATGGCTGGCGCGGTGCCGGCATTCTAGTGGCTCGCGCGCCTTGCTGGCGAAATACGAACCTCTCTCAAGGGTGCGGGGCCGCCGCCGCGTCGTCCACCGGGGGATAGGGATACGGCACCGCCGGGCCGGCGTGCAGGCCGGCGCGCCAGTGCGCCAGCGTGGCGCCGATGCGCTTGCCTTGGGAGATCTGCGGCAGCGAGGGCAGCTCGCCCTCGGCGCGCTCGCGCGCGGTGATCGCGGTGCTCGCCAGGCGGTAGGCTTCGACGAAGTCGTCGGTGCGGTTCATCGCATCGACCAGCCACGCCTGTCCGAAATAGGTGGCGTTGGCGGTGTTGCCGCAGCCGAACGAGGGCCGGTCGGCGCGCGCGGCGGTGATGACCAGCGTGTCGGCCGAACGCAGCCGCGGGATGAAGCCGCCCGAATAGCAGGCCGACAGCACGATCACCCGGTGCTTGATCCCGGCATCGTCCAGGGCCTGGCGCAGGTCTTCCGGGGTGAGGTAGTCGTAGCCGTACGGCCCGGTGTCCACGTACAACGCGTGGTCTTCGGTGCCATGCGTGGAGGCGAACAGCAGCAGGATGTCCTCCTCGCGGTCCATCAGCGCGCCGATGCGCGCCAGGCTGTCGTAGAGGTTGTCGTAGGTCGCCATCGGCGCGTAGCGGTGCGCGCCGAAGTTGTCGGCGGCGTTGACCAGGGCCAGGGCATGCCCGCGGCTGTCGAAGCGCTCGCTGAAAAGCGTACGCAGGTAGAGCACTTCGTTGCGGAAAACCGGGTCGCTTCCATCGCCGGCGAAACCGAGCACGAAGAGGTCGCTCACACCGGGGCGTTGCGGCGCCAGGCCGGCCAGCGCGGCCTCCAGCTGCGGCGCGTCCAGCGGATCGGCCGGCGCGAATGCCTCATCGCGCCCGGCGGGGGGCGACGACGCCGCGCCGGTCAGCAGCAGGGCCGGCCCCAGGGCGAGCAGGCAGCTGAGCAGGCGGCGAAGCGGCACCAGGCGCATGGAGAAAGCGGGTCGAGGTCATGCGCCGCCGGCGCCATGGCACCGGCGGCGGGTACGTCAGGCGAACACGATCTGGTCGAACGCTTCCACGCGCTGGTGCTTGCCCACTTCCAGGCCGCTGCGCGGGGTGGGGTAGTCGCTGAGGCGGTCGAGCAGGGCGGTGTGCATGCCGGCGCGGCCGGCCGCGTCCAGTTCCTCCACCACGTCGGACAGGAACAGGATCTGCGGCGCGGGCAGGCCGATGCTCTCGGCGATCTTGCGGTAGCTGTTGCTCTCGCGCTTGGGGCCGACCTGGGTATCGAACCAGCCGGAAATCAGCGGGGTGAGGTCGCCCGCATCGCTGTGCGCGAAGAACAGCTTCTGCGCCGGCACCGAGCCGGAGGAATACACGTACAGCGGGATACCGGCCTCGTGCCAGGCGCGCAGCAGGCGCGCGGCATCGGGGTAGATGTGCGCGGTGAAGTCGGCATCGCGGTAGCCGGCCTCCCAGATCATGCCTTCCAGCGCCTTGAGCGCGGTGTCCTTGCGGTCCTCGTCGATCCACTGCTGCAAGGTCAGCACCAGCGTGTCGTCCGGCACGTCCTCGCCCAGCGCGTCGGCCACCTGGTTGAGCCAGTGGCGCACCTGCGGATGGCCGCCGTGCTCGCGCACGAACTTGGGCAGTTCGCGGCGCGCATAGGGGAACAGCACGTCCTTGACGAACGAGATGCTGCTGGTGGTGCCTTCGATATCGGTGAGGATCGCCTGCGGTTGGGTCATCGTCAGCTCGCCTTTCTCTCGGGTTGGTAGCGGGGGAACTGTCGTGCAATGTCGGTGCCGGTGAAGTGTCCCACCCAGCCGTCCGGCTCGGTGAAGAAACGGATCGCCACGAAATACGGCTCGGCGCCCATGTCGAACCAGTGCAGGGCGCCATCGGGCACGGCGATCAGGTCGTCCTTCACGCACTCGATCTCGTAGACCTTGCCCTCCACGTGCAGCGTGAACAGGCCCGAGCCGGCGACGAAGAAGCGCACCTCGTCTTCCTTGTGGAAGTGTTCGTCAAGGAACTTGGCGCGCATTTCCTCGCGCTTGGGGTTGTCCGGCGCGATGGAGACCACGTCCACGGTCTTGAAGCCGCGCTCGGCGACGAGGCGGTCGATGTCGGTGCGGTAGGCGGCCATCACCTCTTCGGGCGACGCGCCCGGCGCGATGGGCTGGTTGGCCTGCCAGCGCTCGAACACCACGCCGATCGGCTTGAGCGCCTCGGCGATCTGCGCGCCGTCCTGGCTGTCGAACAGCGGGGTGTCCGGATTGGTTTCTTCGAAAATGCGGAGTCGGCTCATGGCGGCGGCAACGAAAGGGCGGGGGGAGGACGAATCAGAGGGTAACGCGCAGCTTGCGCAGCTCCAGCTCGCAGTGCAGCAGGAACTCGAAGGCTTCCAGGTGGCGGCGCGCCTCGGCCATGTTGCGGCCCCAGGCGTACAACCCATGCCCATCGATGAGATACCCCCACATGCACTGCTTGTCCAGCAGCGCGTCCACCTGGGCGGCCAGCACGTTCATGTCCTGGGTGTTGGCGAACACCGGCACATCCAGCGCGGTCTCGTGGGTGGTGTTGCCCTCGAAGGCCTTCAGCAGCTCGTAGCCTTCCAGGTGGATGCGGCCTTCGCCGGCGAACAGCCGCGAGGCGATGGTCTGCACCGGCGAGTGCGTGTGCAGCACGCAGCCGATCTCCGGGTAGCGCCGGTACAGCTGCGTATGCAGCAGCGTTTCGGCGGAGGGCCGCAGCTGGCGGCCGACCGGGCGGCCGTCGAAGTCCACCACCATGATGTCGTCTTCCACCAGCCGGCCCTTGTCGCGGCCGGACACGGTGATGGCCGCGTGCTGGTCATCCAGGCGGTGGGAGAAGTTGCTGCTCGTGGCCGGGGTCCAGCCGGCCTGGGCCAGCTCGCGGACGTTGCCGATCAGCAGCTGCGCCAGCTCATGCAGGCGCGCGGTGCTGTAGGGGACGGGGGTCTGGTTCATGCCCACATTCTAGGGCTTTCGCCGCGTAGCGGGAGGTGAGCGGCCAGCCTGCCCCCCGGAACCGATGGCGCTGCCCGGCGCGCGGGCGGCGCCGGGTGTTTATCCGCGCAGCCGGCTGTGGCGGTAGCCGTAGGCGAAGTAGATCGCGAAGCCGCCCACGGTCCAGAACGCCATCAGCATCCAGTTGTGCGCCGTCATCGCCGACAGCAGCGCCAGGCAGCTCAGCACGCCCAGCGTGCAGATCAGCGGCGCGGCCGGCATCTTGAACGGACGCGGCAGGTCCGGCTGGGTACGGCGCAGGATCAGCACGCCCGCGCACACCGCGGCGAAGGCGATCAGCGTGCCCATCGAGGTCAGCTCGCCCAGCACGTCCAGCGGGAACAGCGCCGCCAGCAGCGCGATGCCCACGCCGGTGATCACGGTGTTGATGTGCGGCGTGCGGTACTTGGGATGGATGCGGGTGAACACCTCCGGCAGCAGGCCGTCGCGCGCCATGATCATGAAGATGCGCGGCTGGCCGATGATCATCACCAGCACCACCGAGGACAGGCCGATCAATGCGCCCACCTCCACCACCACGCGCAGCCAGGCCAGCTCCGGATGGGCGGCCACCGCCGTCACCACCGGTTCGTCGGTGCCGAGCATCGTGTAGGGCACCAGGCCGGTCATCACCGCGGCCATGGCGATGTACAGCACGGTGCAGATCACCAGCGAGAGCAGCATGCCGATGGGCATGTCGCGCTGCGGGCGGTGCGATTCCTGCGCCGCCACCGATACCGCCTCGAAGCCGATGTAGGCGAAGAACACCATCGATGCGCCGCGCAGCACGCCTTCCCAGCCGTACTTGCCCGGGCCTTCGTTGGCCGGGATGAACGGGTGCCAGTTGTCCGGGTTCACGTACTTCCAGCCGACCACGATCACCAGCACGATCAGGCCGCTCTTGAGCAGCACCATCGCCATGTTCATCGCCGAGGACTTGCGGATGCCCACGTAGCACAGCCAGGTCAGCAGCAGGGTGATGCCGGCCGCCGGCAGGTTGGCGATCGCGCCGGTGGGGCGCAGCTGGGCATCGAGCGGGGCGTTCACCAGCGCGGCGGGCAGCACGATGTCGAAGTGTTCGAGCAGGCTGAGGAAATAGCCCGTCCAGCTCACCGCCACCGCCGAAGCGGACACGCCGTATTCGAGCACCAGCATCCAGCCGATGAACCAGGCCGCCAGCTCGCCGAAGGTGGCGTAGGTGTAGGTGTAGGCACTGCCGGAGACCGGCACCATCGCGGCGAACTCGGCATAGGCCATCGCGCAGAACGCGCAGCAGATGGCCGCCAGCAGGAACGAGAGCATGATCGCCGGGCCGGCGTGGTTGGCCGCCGCGGTGCCGGTGATGACGAAGATGCCGCCGCCGATCACCGCGCCGATGCCCAGCGCGGTCAGGCCCCAGGGGCCGAGCGCGCGGGTCAGGCCCAGCCCGCCGGCATCGGCGTGGCTGGCGTGGGGATGTTTGGTGGCCCAGAGTTGCTTGAGCATGTAAGGCGTTCCGGTGGGGTCGGGCAAAAGGCGAAGCCGGCGCGGGCGCCGGCTTCGGGTCGGATCAGGCCTGCTTGGCCAGGCGGCTGTGGCGCATGCCGTAGAAGAAGTAGATGCACAGGCCGATCAGCGTCCAGCCCACGAACACCTTCCAGTGTTCCTGGAACGCCTGCAGGAACAGGCCGATGCAGGCCAGCGCGCCCAGCGGGCAGACCAGCCACACCCACGGCACGCGGAACGGGCGCGGAATCTCCGGGCGCGTGTAGCGCAGCACCAGCACGCCCACGCAGACCGTGGCGAAAGCCAGCAGCGTGCCCATCGAGACCAGCTCGCCCAGCACCTTCAGCGGAATCAGCCCGGCCAGGGCGGCCGCCACCACGCCGACGATGATCGTGCCGACGTAAGGCGTGTGGAAACGCTTGTGCACCCGGCCGAGCAGCGGCGGCAGCAGGCCATCGCGCGACATGGTGTAGAAGATGCGCGGCTGCGCCATCAGCATCACCAGGACCACCGAGGACAGGCCGGCGATGGCGCCGATCTCCACGGCCGTCTTCAGCCAGGCCAGCTGCGGATACTGTTCCAGGGCGGTGGCCACCGGCTTGGCGGTGCCCAGCTCGGTGTACGGCAGCAGGCCGGTGAGCACCGCGCAGACGATGATGTAGATCACCGTGCACACCGCCAGCGAGCCGAGGATGCCGATCGGCATGTTCTTCTGCGGGTCCTTGGTTTCGCCGGCCGAGGTGGACACCGCGTCGAAGCCGATGTAGGCGAAGAACACGATCGAGGCGGCGCGGAAGATGCCACTCCAGCCGAACACGCCCGGCGCGGTGTTCTCGGGGATGAAGGGATGCCAATTGGCCGGGTTCACGTAGGACCAGGCGAAGCCGACGAACAGGCAGATCACGATGATCTTGATCGCCACCACGATGCCGTTGACGAACGCGGACTGGGTGATGCCCACGTAGCACAGCGCGCTCACGCCCGCGACGATCAGCACCGCCGGCAGGTTGATGATCGCGCCGGAGGCGACGAAGGCGTGCCCGGTCCAGTCCAGCGGCGCGTTGGCCAGCTCGGCGGGGAAGGGGAGCCCCAGCGTGGTGGTGATGAAGCTCACCAGGTAGGCCGACCAGCCCACCGCGACGCTGGAACCGGCGAACAGGTACTCCAGCACCAGGCACCAGCCGATGAACCAGGCCATGCCTTCGCCCAGGGTGGCGTAGGAATACGAGTAGGCGCTGCCGGAGACCGGCATCATCGCCGCGAACTCGGCGTAGCACAGGCCGGCCAGGGCGCAGGCGATGCCGGCGATCACGAACGACAGCACCACCGCCGGGCCGGCGTGGCCGGCGGCCGCCTGGCCGGTCATCACGAAGATGCCCGCGCCGATGACCGCGCCGATGCCCAGCATCACCAGGTGGCGGGCGGTGAGCGTGCGCTTGAGGGTGGCTTCGCCTTCCAGGCTGCCCTCGAACGGCTCGCCGGCATCGACGTGGCCGGCGGGCTCGACCGGTTTGACCCTCAACAGTGACTTCAGCATGCGGTTGCTTCCCGGGAAATGGAGTACGGGGCGCGGCCGGTCGGCCGTGCCCTTCTGGGGCTGTGGGGGTTCCGGCCAGGCCGGAAGGTGGCCCGTACCTTAGCCAATGCTGAAGCCAGACCACAAGCGCAGTGCAGCATCGGCGAGGGATAATTCCGAATCTTTTTTGCCCGGAAGCCTGATATGACGCCCGACCGCTCGCCGATCCTCCGCCGGCAATTCCGGGAATACGCCGGGCGCTGGCCGGCCGAGGCCGCGGTGGCGGGGGAGTTCCTGGCGCTGCTGGACGACGCGCAGGCGCCGTTCGCCCGCGAGCGCCTGGCCGGCCACTTCACCGGCTCGGCGTGGCTGGTCGATGCCACCGGCACGCGGGTGCTGCTCACCCACCACCGCAAGCTGCAGCGCTGGCTGCAACTGGGCGGCCATGCCGATGGCGACGCCGACCTGGCGCAGGTGGCGCTGCGCGAGGCGCAGGAGGAGTCGGGGCTGGAGGGCCTGGTGCTGGCCGAGGACGCGCCTTTCGATCTGGACCGCCACTGGATCCCCGAGCGTGGCGAGGTGCCCGGGCACTGGCATTACGACGCCCGCTACGTGGTACGGGCGACAGGGCCGGAGGACTTCGTGGTCAGCGAGGAATCGCTGGCGCTGGCGTGGCGGCCGGTGGCCGAGCTGCTGGAGGACCCGCAGTCGGACGCATCGATGCGGCGCATGGCCGGCAAGTGGCTGGCGCGCTGAGGGCGGCAGCGGGGTCGTCGCGTCGCTTGCCTGGCGCTTTGCCTGCCTGGCGCTTTGTAGGAGCGGCTTCAGCCGCGACCACGTGGTGCACGGTGGTCGCGGCTGAAGCCGCTTCTACAGGGGCGACAGCCGTCGCACCGCTGCCTCAATACAGGATGCGCGTGCGCAGCGTGCCCGCGATGGCGGCCAGCTCGTCCTTGATCACCGCCGCCTGGCTTTCGTCGGCGCTGATGTCGATCACCACGTAGCCCACCTTGGGGTCGGTGCGCAGGAACTGGCCGTCGATGTTGACGTTGTGGCGCGAGAACAGCTCGTTGATCTGCGACAGCACGCCCGGCACGTTGCGGTGGATGTGCAGCAGCCGCAGGCTGTCGGCGTGTTCGGGCAGGGTGACTTCCGGGAAATTCACCGCCGAGAGCGTGCTGCCGTTGTCGCTGTAGCGCACCAGCTTGGCCGCCACCTCGATGCCGATGTTGTCCTGCGCTTCCAGCGTGCTGCCGCCCACGTGCGGGGTCAGGATCACGTTGTCGTGCGCGGTGAGCGGGGAGACGAACGCATCGCCGTTGCCCTTGGGCTCGACGGGGAACACGTCCACCGCCGCGCCGCCCAGATGGCCTTCGCGCAGCGCCGCGTCCAGCGCCTCGATCTCCACGACCGTGCCGCGCGAGGCGTTGATAAGGTGCGCCCCGCGCTTCATCTTGGCGATCTGCGCGGCGCCGAACATGTTCTTCGTGGAGGCCAGCTCCGGCACGTGCAGGGTGACCACGTCCGAATGGGCGAGCAGGTCGTCCAGGTCGGTGGCCGGGCGCGCGTTGCCCAGCGAGAGCTTGGTCTCGATGTCGTGGAAGAGCACCTGCATGCCCAGCGCCTCGGCCAGCACGCCCACCTGCGTGCCGATGTGGCCGTAGCCGATGATGCCCAGCGTCTTGCCGCGGGTCTCGTGGCTGCCGGCCGCGCTCTTGGACCAGCCGCCGCGGTGGCATTCGGCGTTCTTCTGCGGGATGCCGCGCAGCAGCAGGATCGCCTCGGCGATCACCAGCTCGGCCACGCTGCGGGTGTTGGAGTAGGGCGCGTTGAACACCGGGATGCCGGCCAGCTCGGCCGCCTCCAGGTCCACCTGGTTGGTGCCGATGCAGAAGCAGCCCACCGCGATCAGCCGCTTGGCCTCGGCCAGTACCTCGGCGGTGAGGTGGGTGCGCGAACGGATGCCGACGATGTGCGCCTCGGCGATGCGCGCCTTCAGCTCGTCCTCCGGCAACGACTTGGCGTGGACCTCGATCTGCGAATAGCCGGCCGCGCGGAAGGTATCCACCGCGGTCTGGCTGACGCCTTCGAGCAACAACACGCGGATGTCCTGCTTGGGGAACGAGGTCTTCTTCGGCGACATGGCAACGGCGGCGGGCGTGGTGCGGGGCGGTCACTATGCCAGAGCGCGAACCGTTTTGGTGCGCCGCCACATCGCGCAAGCCCTTGTGGCGCAATGGTTTCAGCTGTATCGAAGGCTGCGCGATCGCGCGGCTGGACGACGACCTCCCACAGCTGGCAGGCTGTGACGCTTTCTTTCTTGCCGCATCGACGATGACCGACCCCCGCATCGCCTCGCTGGAACGCGCCGTCCACGGCCTGCGCCTGAAGACCGACCCGGCCGACCTGGAACATTACGGCCGCGACTGGACCCGGCGCTGGACCCCCGCACCGCTGGCCATCGCGCTGCCGGCCTCGGTGGCCGAGGTGCAGGCCATCGTGCAGTGGGCCAACGCGCAGGGCGTGGCGATCGTGCCGTCCGGCGGGCGCACCGGGCTGTCCGGCGGCGCGGTGGCGGCCAACGGCGAGTTGGTGCTGAGCCTGGAGCGCATGAACCAGGTACTGGATTTCAACGCGGTGGACCGCACGCTCACCGTGCAGGCCGGCATGGCGCTGGAGGCCGTGCACAACGCCGCGCTGGAGCAGGGCTTGATCTACCCGGTGGATTTCGCCGCGCGCGGCTCGTGCTCGATCGGCGGCAACATCGCCACCAATGCCGGCGGCATCCGCGTGATCCGCTACGGCAACACGCGCGAGTGGATCGCCGGGCTGAAGGTGGTGACCGGCACCGGCGAAGTGCTGGACCTCAACCGCGCGCTGGTGAAGAACTCCAGCGGCTACGATTTCCGCCAGTTGCTGATCGGTTCGGAAGGCACGCTGGGCATCGTGGTGGAAGCCACCCTGCGCCTGACCGACCCGCCGCCGCCGGCCAACGTGATGCTGCTGGCGTTGCCCTCGTTCGAGGTGCTGATGCAGGTGTTCTCCGCGTTCCGCGCGCGCCTGCGCCTGGAGGCGTTCGAATTCTTCACCGACCGCGCGCTCGGCCACGTGCTGGCACACGGCGCGCAGGCGCCGTTCGCGGAGGTGTACCCGTTCTACGTGGTGACCGAATACGCCGCCGGCGACGAGGCGCAGGAAGCCGCCGCGCTGGCCGCCTTCGAGGACTGCATGGAACAGGGCTGGGTGCTGGACGGGGTGATCAGCCAGAGCGAGGCCCAGGCCCAGCAGCTGTGGCGCCTGCGCGAGGGCATCACCGAAGCGGTGGCGCGTTACAAGCCCTACAAGAACGATGTGTCGGTCCGCATCTCGGCGATGCCCGCGTTCCTGGCGCGCACGCAAGCGCTGCTGGGCGAGGCCTACCCGGATTTCGAGGTGGTGTGGTTCGGCCACATCGGCGACGGCAACCTGCACATCAACGTGCTCAAGCCCGACGGCTATGGCGATGCGGAATTCATCACCGCCTGCGAGCACGTCACCAAGCTGCTCGCGCAGGTGCTGGCCGAGTTCGACGGCAGCATCTCGGCCGAGCACGGCATCGGGCTGGTCAAGAAGCCCTACCTGGAATGCACGCGTTCGGCGGCGGAAATCGCGCTGATGCGCGGGGTGAAGCAGGTGTTCGACCCGAACGGACTGCTGAATCCCGGCAAGCTGTTCGACGTATAGGCACATCGACGGCCGCGCGTGGCGCGGTTACGCTTGCGCCCATCCGATGGCCGCCGCGTCCCGCCTCATGATCCGTCCGCTCTTGCTCTGCGCCTTGTTCATCCTGCCGGCGAGTGCTTTCGCCAGCAGTTTCGCCGGCACCTCCGCCGGTGCTTCTTCGGCCGGTTCGTCGGCGTCCTCGGGCAGCACGTCCGGCGATGACAAGGTGCTGCTGGCCGCGCGCGACGATGCCGCCGCGTTCGTCGCCAGCGATGGCCAGCTGCGCAGCGCGCGGCTGGAAGCGGCACTGCGCCAGCTGCGCGAGCGCGACGCCGCCGCCGTGCGCGCCGACGATCTCGCGCTGGCGCGGCGCCTGCTGGCGCTGTGATTTCCGCGGGCCGGGCGCCGCGCGCCCGCCCGTGGCATCTCGGGCTGGCGCTGGCCGGCCTGTGCCTGGCGCTCTCCGCGCGGGCTGCCGAATCTACCGAATCACCTGCCGCCGCCCAGCTGCTGGAGGCCGCGCGTGTTCGCCTGCCCGTCGCGTGGGCGAACGCGTTGCCCGCCGATCTCACCGTCGAGGCCCGCGACGACCTGCCCGCGCACGTCGGCGGACGCACCTGGGGCACGCGGGTTCGCCTGGACCGCACGCTGGTGGACGCCTGGGCCGATGCCCCGGCCGATCCCCCACACGACGCACGCGCACGGCTGGCCCTGGCCACGCTGATCCATGAGTTGGCACACGTGCTCGACCGCGGCCCGCGCGGTGGCCTGTCGCGCGACGCCCGGCTGCGCGACCTCGCCGGCTGGCCGCGCCGCCGCCTGTTGCCCGGCCGCGGGCCCAACGACCTGCGCGACCGCAGCCCGGACGCTTACGAATACACCAGCGCGCGCGAGTTCCTCGCGGTCAACCTGGAGCACTACGTCCTCGACCCCGAGTACGCCTGCCGCCGCCCCCAGCTCGCCGCCTGGTTTCAGGCCCGGCTGGGTCCCGCGCCGCTGCCGCGCGCGCCCTGCGCACAGGCGCTTCCCTTGCTGCAAGGGCAGGGCACCGACGGAGAACTGGGCTGGCTGGCGCTGGACCCCGCGCGCGTGTATGCCATCGACTACCTGCATGCCGAAGGCAACGACGCCCCGATGAGCCGCTGGGGCCACACCATGCTGCGGCTGGTGATCTGCGCGCCGGGCCGCGCCCCCGGTCCGCAGTGCCGCCTCGACCTGGCCTGGCACCGCGTGCTGTCGTTCCGCGCGTTCGTCGACGACGTGCAGATCTCCAGCTGGCGCGGCCTGACCGGCGGCTATCCCTCGCGCCTGTTCGTGCTGCCGCTGGAGCAGGTGATCGACGACTACACCCAGGTCGAACTGCGCGGCCTGGCGTCGATACCCCTGGCGCTGGATCGCGCGGGCATCGACGCCGTGCTCGCCAGGGCGGCCCAGTTGCACTGGAGCCATGACGGCCGCTACGCCTTCCTCGGCAACAACTGCGCGGTGGAAACCTGGAAGCTGCTGCGCGACGCGGACCCGCGCATCGGTGCGCAGGCGCACTGGCGCGGCATCACCCCCCAAGGATTGCTGGCCGCCCTGACGCGCGCCGGGCTGGCCGATGGCGCGATGCTGGCCGATCGCACCGCGGCCGAGCGCCAGGGCTATTACTTCGCCTCCGCGCAGGCCCGGTACGAGGCCATGTTCCAGGTGGCCCGCGCCGGCATGGCGTTGCCGGCGCATTCGGCGCGGGAATGGCTCGACCTCCCGCCCACGGTCCGCACCCCCTGGATCGCCCGGGCCGACCTGCGCGCCACGGCTGCACTGTTGCTGCTGGAGCAAGCCGCGCAACGGCGGCAGGAACTGTGGGCGCGTGACTGGCTCAAGCGCAGGCTGGGCCAGCGCGATGGCGAAGCCACGCACGCACGCGAGCAGGTACGCCAACTTCTGGCCGATGCCGGCGTGCTCGCGCAGCCCGCCGCCCTGCTGGCGGGCGTGCCGGGCTACGGATTGCCGCAGGCGGCCGAGCGCGAGGCGCTCATGCAGCGGCTGGCCGAACGCAACGCACGCCTGAAGGCAGGCTGGCCCGCGCTACGGCTGCAAGCGCGCCAAGCGCTTCCGGCAAGGCAGCGCGAAGACGGGCAGGTGATCGACCAGAACCTGGCGCGAATCCAGGCGCAGCTGCGGCGATTGGCCGGCGAGTGACGCGCACCTCCGGGCATCGCAGGACCACCCAGGTGAAAGGTCCAGCAAAGCATCACGCACGCATGCGCTTGGCTAACCGTCCGCGCTGAACCGTCGGGGCTGTGGGGGCGGGGCCCTTTCGGGACCGTAGGCGACATGGATGTCGCCTACGAGCCTCCATGGATGGATTCACGGCGTGTCCCGAAAG
>NZ_JARQXB010000017.1 GCF_029543105.1 Stenotrophomonas sp. HITSZ_GD | reverse complement strand
ACATGGATGTCGCCTACGAGCCCCCATGGATGGGTTCACGGCGTGTCCCGAAAGGGCCCAGCCCCCGCAGGCCGTGCGAGATCAATGCAAGCCGATCAACATCGAAGGGCAAACCCCCAAACACCACTCTCAGCCCAAAAAAAAGGCGGCCACCGGCCGCCCCACAAAAAAAACCTCTCACCTCTCCCCAGGCACAGGATGCACCATCCCGCACCGCGGACACGTCCGCCGCTCGATCGACCCATAGAACCGCTCGAACACCCGCGGCAGATCCTCCTCGATGCTCCCGAGCGCGAAGAACTCCTCGTACAGCAGGTGGTTGCACTGGGGGCAATACCACATCAACCCGTCACGCTCGTGCGGCAGGCGCTTTCGTTCCACCACCAGCCCGACCGAGCCTGCCATGCGCCGCGGCGAATGCCGCACCTTCGGCGGCAGCAGGAACATCTCCCCGGCGCGGATCGGGATGTCGCGGACCTGTCCCTCGTCCTGCACCTTGAGCACCATCTCGCCTTCGAGCTGGTAGAACCACTCCGGCCCCTCGTCGTAGTGGAAATCGGTGCGCACGTTCGGCCCGCCCACCACCATCACGATGAAGTCCCCGTCGTAGATGCACTTGTTGCCGACCGGCGGCTTGAGCAGGTCGCGATGGGCCTCGACCCAGGCCTGCAGGTTGAGCGGCGCGGGCAGCATCGGGTCTCAGCGCTCCTGCCGGTCGACCTGGATCTTCGCCAGCGCCGCCGCGTAGCGCGCGTCGAGCTGCTCGTTCGCGCTCACGTCCAGGCCCAGGTCGTGCACCAGGCCATCGCGCAGGCTGTAGACCCAACCGTGCACGGTCAGTTCCTGCCCGCGATTCCATGCGTCCTGCACCACCGTCGTGCGCACCACGTGCACCACCTGCTCCAGCACGTTGAGCTCGCACAGGCGCGCATGCTGCAGCGGCAGCGTGGATACATCGTGCAGGCAGCGCTCGTGCTTGTCGGCCACGTCGGTGACATGGCGGATCCAGTTGTCCACCAGGCCCAGGCGCGCCTGCGTCAGGCTCGCCAGCACGCCGCCACAGCCGTAGTGGCCCACCACCAGGATGTGGCGCACCTTGAGCACGTCCACCGCGAACTGGATCGTGGACAGGCAGTTGAGGTCGGTGTGCACCACCACGTTGGCCACGTTGCGGTGGACGAAGACCTCGCCCGGCGCCATGTCGATGATCTGGTTGGCCGGTACGCGCGAATCCGAACACCCGATCCACAGGTAATCCGGGTTCTGCTGCTTGGAAAGCCGGGCGAAGAATTCCGGGTCTTCCTCGTTGATGCGGTCGGACCAGGCGCGGTTCTTTTCGAGTAGATCGGTGAGCGAGTTCATGTCGGTCATTATCCTTCAGCCCCCTGTACAGTCGCTGCCGTACGGTCGCGCATCAGCGCGGCCGTCGCACGCGTTTGGTCGGTGTCCTGGCGCTCGAGCGCGGCGATCACCGCCGCCACGTTCGCCGCCGGGTGATTCTGGCTCAGCTTGAATTTCATCTCGATGCGCTCGGCCACGAAGCGGAAGCCGACGATGCCGCGCAGCTGCGAACGCTCGCGCGGGTCCGCCGGGTCGAAGCGCCAGTCACCGCCGGCGCGCGCCTCGAAGTGCCGGCTGAGCCGGTCCACCAGGTCGGCCAGCGCCTCCTCGTCGTGGAAGGGTTCCAGCCGGCCGTGCAGGTGGGCGGTGGCGTAGTTCCAGGTCGGCACGCGCGCGGCCTGCGCCTTGTCCGGATACCACGAGGCCGAGACGTAGGCGTGCGGTCCCTGCACGATCACCAGCGCCGGCCCGCCAGACGCCTGCGGGTTCGGCCGCGCCCAGTGGCCTTCCAGGACCACCGCTTCGCCATCGCGCCGGTAGAGCACCGGCAGGTGGCTTGCTTCCGGCACGCCCTCGGCGAGCGTGACCACGGTGACGAAAGGATCGTGGGCGATGAGCCCGTCCAGCGCGGCCAGGTCGGTTTCGACGAAGGCGCGCGGGGTGTACATCAGGCGCGTCCGCCCAGGTGCTGGGTCATGCGCGGGATGAGTTCGTCGCCCTCGCCACGCGGTGGCTGCACTTCGGAAAGCGAGAAGCCGCGCGCGAGCGCATCCTCCTCGTCGAGGCCGTCGAAGGCCACGAACTCGGCATCGAACAGCGCCGCGCGGGCGCTGTCCTCGCTGTCGTAGGCGAGCGTGTTGCCGTCGCTGTCGAGGACCTCGGCCGTGCCGGCCTCCTTCACCCGCAAGCGGGCCCACACCAGCAATCGGCCCAGGCTGGCCAGCCACCATTGTTCGTACGTGTATTCGTCGTTCATTGGATTACCGTGGAAAGCAGGCCGAGCAGGGCCGCCATGCCCAGCCCGATCAGGAGAGTGAGCAACGCCAGCCAGGCCGGCGTCGCCAGCCCGGAGAGCGCGCGGTCGCCGGTGTCGCGATAGCGGCGCACCAGCAGCCATTGCAGCGCGGCCGGCTTGAGGAAGGCACCGGGCCCCAGCGCCGCCGCAAGCGCCTGGTGGCGATCGCGCAGGTGTACCAGGGTCAATGGCCAGAAGATCACGAAGGCGCAGAAGCCGGCCACCGCGACACCGAAAAAGCACAAGGCGAAGAACAGGGTCATCCGTGCAGGGCTCCCATCAGGCGCGGGGCGAGCGCGCCGACGACCAGCGCGCCAATCGCCCACCACAGTGGCCGCAGCGCATACGCCACCGCGGCGCGTGCCTCGGCACCATGCCACCATTCCGGGCCGGCACCCTGGCTCGATACCCGGCGCTGCAGCCCCACGGCCCGCACGATGCAGAAGGCCGCCGCCACGACGGCCACGCCGTACAGCGCCAGCTGCACCGTGAGCGCCCACTGCAGCGGCGTCACCTCAGAACTCCGCGCTGCCCGGCGCGCGCGGGTAGGGGATCGCGTCGCGGATGTTGCCCAGCCCGCACACGTAGACCACCAGGCGCTCGAAGCCCAGGCCGAAGCCGGCGTGCGGCACGGTGCCGTAGCGGCGGAAATCGCGGTACCAGCCGTAGTGCTCGGCATCCAGGCCGAACTGCGCCATGCGCGCGTCGAGCACGTCCAGGCGCTCCTCGCGCTGGCTGCCACCGATGATCTCGCCGATGCCCGGCGCCAGCACGTCCATCGCCGCGACGGTCTTGCCGTCCTCGTTCAGGCGCATGTAGAACGCCTTGATGTGCTCGGGGTAGTTGGTCACCACCACCGGGCGGCCGACGTGTTCCTCGGTGAGCCAGCGCTCGTGTTCGGTCTGCAAATCCAGGCCCCATTCGACCGGGAAGTCGAACTTCTTGCCGGACTGCTGCAGCAGGCGGATCGCATCGGTGTACTCGATGCGCTCGAACGGCGCGTTGATGAACGCCTCCAGCTTGCTGACCGCGTTCTTGTCCACACGCTCGGCGATGAAGGCCATGTCGTCCCCGCGCTCGTCCAGCACCGCACGGAACAGGTACTTGAGGAACTCCTCGGCCAGGCGTGCATCCTCGGCCAGGTCGGCGAAGGCGATCTCCGGCTCGATCATCCAGAACTCGGCCAGGTGCCGGGTGGTGTTGGAGTTCTCCGCGCGGAAGGTCGGGCCAAACGTGTACACCTTGCTCAGCGCCAGGCAATAGGCCTCCACGTTGAGCTGGCCGGAGACGGTCAGGAAGGTCTCCTTGCCGAAGAAGTCGCGGCTGAAGTCCACCTCGCCGGCGGCGTTGCGCGGCAGGTTGGCCATGTCCAACGTGGAGACGCGGAACATCTGCCCGGCGCCCTCGGCATCGGACGTGGTGATGATCGGCGTGCTGATCCAGTTGAAGCCGTTCTCGTGGAAGAAGCGGTGCACCGCCTGCGCCAGGCAGTTGCGGATGCGGGTGACCGCGCCGAACAAGTTGGTGCGCGGGCGCAGGTGGGCGACCTCGCGCAGGAACTCCGGGGTCATCGGCTTGGGCTGGATCGGGTAGGTCAGCGGGTCCTCGACCCAGCCGACGATCTCGATCGCGCTGGCCTGGATCTCGAACGACTGCCCCTTGCCCTGCGACTTCACCAGCGTGCCGGTGGCGATGAGCGAGCAGCCGGGGGTCAGGCGCTTGATGTCCTCGAAATTGGCCAGCGCATCGGTCGCCACGACCTGGATCGGGGCGAAACAGGAGCCATCGGTGACATTGACGAAGGCCAGGTTCGCAGACCCGCGCACCGTGCGCACCCAGCCCCGTACCGTCGCCTCGCCGCCTTCCGGGATCTTCCCGGCAAGCGCATGTTCAACGCTGACCACCGTCATGATGTTTCTTCCTCGCCGCAGCGAACTGTCCAATGAGCCGGGAAGTGTAAATGCGGCAAGGCCCAGTGGCGAGGCGAGGGCGGGTGGCATGCGCTTGCGATGCGGGCCCGCGGACCCCATTGAAGCGGAGCCGGGCGAAAGACGCAGTGTCATGCCGCCGGCGCTGCCCGGGTCTTCCGCCGGGCCTATAATCGACCCGCATTCCCGGAGCCTTCCCCCATGGCAGTCAGCCTCACCCCCATCGCCCTGGAGCGCGTGCAGCGCTTCGTGCAGCAGACCCCCGGCGCGCTCGGCCTGCGTTTCGGCGTGACCCGCACCGGCTGCTCGGGCTGGGGCCACATCACCGAGCTGGCCCGCGACCAGCGCGAGGGCGACGCCGTGTTCGAGCAGGAAGGCGTGCGGATCTACGTGGACGCCGACAGCCTGCCGCTGGTGGACGGCACCCGGATCGACTTCGGCAAGCACGGGCTGAGCGAGACCTTCACGTTCTCCAACCCCAATGCGACGGCCGAATGCGGCTGCGGGGAAAGCTTCACCACCGAAGCCGACAAGGCCTGACCGCGGGCAGCCCCGGTAGGCGCGGTCCAGCCGCGACCGTAGCCCACCCGGGCCCACGCCCGTTTCGTGAGGCGCGGACCCCCGCCCGCGCCAGGGGCCGCCTGCGCGCGCCGGGCGCCGCTGGCCGGCCGCCGCCACCGTTGCGCCTAAGTCCCTGAACTGCCATAATTTCCTGCTTCCTGCCCGGTTCCGGGCGGGAACCCTTGCCCCACTGGCGTCCGCCGGGGGGCTGTCCGGCCCTCCGGGGCCACATCCGAAAGGCAGAAAAACATGAGTCGTCATTACGAAGTCGTGTTCCTGGTCCATCCGGACCAGAGCGAACAGGTTCCCGCCATGATCGAGCGCTACAAGTCGCTCGTGGAGAATGGCAACGGCAAGATCCACCGCCTGGAAGACTGGGGCCGCCGCCAGCTGGCGTACCCGATCCAGAACCTGGTGAAGGCCCACTACGTGCTGATCAACATCGAGGCCGACCAGGCCGTGCTGAACGAGCTGGTCGAGAGCTTCCGCTTCAACGACGCGGTGCTGCGCAACCTGGTCATCAAGCGCGATGGCCCGGATACCGAGCAGTCGCTGATCATGAAGAGCAAGGACGAGAAGGGCGACAAGCCCGAGCGTGGCGAGCGTCGTCGTCGTGACGACGATGAGAACGAGGGCGGCAACAACGCCTCGAACGACAACGACGGCGACAACGCCGAAGCCGCCTAAGGAGCACTGACATGTCCAAGTTCTTCCGTCGTCGCAAGTTCTGCAAGTTCACCGCCGAGGGCGTCAAGGAGATCGACTACAAGGATCTCAACACCCTGCGCCAGTACCTGACCGAGAACGGCAAGATCGTGCCGAGCCGCGTCACCGGCACCAAGTCGAAGTACCAGCGCCAGCTGGCCACGGCCGTCAAGCGCGCCCGTTTCCTGGCGCTGATCCCGTACACCGACAACCACGACGTCTAAGCACGTCGCGCGCGCGCCGCGCCCGGCCTTCGCGCCGGCCGCGGCTCGCACGTCCTCCCGTCCTATTCGGACAGCCCCCGTTGCGGCGGCCCATGCCCTCGCTAACGAATAACGGAGCAATACCATGCAACTGATCCTCCTGCAGAAAGTGACCAACCTGGGCAACCTGGGCGACAAGGTCACCGTCAAGCCGGGCTACGGCCGCAACTTCCTGGTCCCGCAGGGCAAGGCCGTGCCGGCGACCGAGGCCAACCTGGCCGCGTTCGAGGCCAAGCGCGCCGAGTACGAAGCCAAGGCCAAGGGCCAGCTGGACGAAGCGCAGAGCCGCGCCGCCAAGTTCGAAGGCGCCAGCGCGACCGTGTCGGCCCACGCTTCGACCGAAGGCAAGCTGTACGGCTCGGTCGGCCCGCGCGACATCGCCGAGGCCTTCACCGCCGCTGGCCTGCCGCTGGAAAAGAGCGAAGTGATCCTGGGCGAAGGCTCGTTCCGCAACATCGGCGAGTACGACGTCCTGCTGCACCTGCACGCCGACGTCGAAGTGACCGTCAAGGTCATCGTCGAATCCGACGCTGCCTGATCCCGGCACCGCCGTGATCCTGCAACGGGCGCCCCAGGGCGCCCGTTGTTTTTTCCGGGCCCGCCCGCGCGAACGTGCTGCCGCGCCGGCTTTCCGCCGGCCGCGGCGCGCCCGCTATACTCAAGACCTGCTGCCACGCCCGCCTGCCCGGACCCGAACCAGATCAAGGGCTTGGGCGCGGAAATCCCCGTAAAACCTGCTGGCGACGCCCCGCGGCGCCCGGAACCCGACGCCACATGCGCCTTTCCACCATCAAGCTGTCCGGCTTCAAGTCCTTCGTCGACCCGACCACGCTGCACCTGCCGACCAACATGACCGGCGTCGTCGGTCCGAACGGCTGCGGCAAGTCGAACATCATCGACGCGGTGCGCTGGGTGATGGGCGAAAGCTCGGCCAGCCGCCTGCGCGGCGACTCGCTCACCGACGTCATCTTCTCCGGTTCCTCGGCGCGCAAGCCGGTCTCGCAGGCCACCGTCGAGCTGATCTTCGACAACAGCGACCACGCCATCAGCGGCGAGTACGCCGCGTTCAACGAGATCTCGGTCAAGCGCACCGTGAGCCGCGACGGCTCCAGCGCTTACTACCTCAACGGCACCAAGTGCCGCCGCCGCGACATCACCGACCTGTTCCTGGGCACCGGCCTGGGCCCGCGCAGCTACTCGATCATCGAGCAGGGCATGATCAGCCAGATCATCGAGGCGCGCCCGGAAGACCTGCGCGTCTACCTGGAAGAGGCCGCCGGCATCTCCAAGTACAAGGAGCGCCGCAAGGAGACCGAAACGCGCATCCGCCACACGCGCGAGAACCTGGACCGCCTCAACGACCTGCGCGAGGAGATCACCAAGCAGCTCGAGCATCTCAAGCGCCAGGCGCGGCAGGCCGAGCAGTACCAGGCGCTGCAGGAAGAGCGCCGGGTCAAGGATGCCGAGTGGAAGGCGCTGGAATACCGGGGCCTGGACGGCCGCGTGCAGGGGCTGCGCGAGGCGCTCTCGCGCGAGGAAACCAAGCTACAGCAGTTGATCTCCGAACAGCGCGAGGCCGAGTCGCGCATCGAGACCGGCCGCGTGCGGCGCGAGGAGGCCGCCGAGTCGCTCGCCAAGGCGCAGGCGGACGTCTACCAGGTGGGCAGCACGCTGGCGCGCATCGAGCAGCAAATCCACCACCAGCGCGAACTCTCCCAGCGCCTGCACAAGGCGCGCGACGAGGCGCAGAGCCAGCTGCAGG
Source organism: Stenotrophomonas sp. HITSZ_GD (assembly GCF_029543105.1). Lineage (GTDB taxonomy): Bacteria > Pseudomonadota > Gammaproteobacteria > Xanthomonadales > Xanthomonadaceae > Stenotrophomonas_A. Next base: position 49,867 of record NZ_JARQXB010000017.1, on the reverse strand, counting down.
AGCTCACCCAGCACATCACCGGCGACGCGGCCAGGCTGGCCGTGCTGCGCGAAGCGGTGGAAGCGGCCGAGCCGCAGCTGGAACAGCTGCGCGAGGAAAACGAATTCAAGCAGGAAGCCCTGCGCGAGGCCGAGGCCAGGCTGGCCGACTGGCAGCAGCGCTGGGAGCACCACACCCGCGACACCGGCGAAGCCTCGCGTGCCGGCGAAGTGGAGCGCACCCGCGTCGATTATCTCGACCGCCAGGCGCTGGAAGCCGACCGCCGCCGCGAAGCGCTGGTGAGCGAGCGCGCCGGGCTGGACCTGGACGCGCTGTCGGACGCGTTCGAACAGGCCCAGCTGCAGCACGAGACCCAGAAGGCCGCGTTGGACGGCCTCAACGAGCAGGTCGAGACGCGCAAGCAAGCCGTGGCCGCGCTGCAGGAGCAGCAGCGCGGGAGCCAGGCCGAACTCGCCGAGGTGCGCAAGCAGGCACAGGCCGCGCGTGGCCGGCTGTCCTCGCTGGAGACCTTGCAGCAGGCCGCGCTCGGCCAGGAGCAGGGCGCCGCGGTGGCGTGGCTGAAGTCGCGCGGGCTGGACAGCGCCGCGCGCGTGGGCGAGCGCATCAGCGTGGAAGCGGGCTGGGAGAACGCGGTCGAAAGCGCGCTGGGCCAGCTGATCGAGGGCGTGCTGGTCGACGACCCGGCCGCGCTGGTCGACGCGTTGGGTGAACTGGGCGATGGCCGTATCGCGCTCGTGGCCGATGCCGAGGGCGCGGGCGACTTCGCCCCGACCTCGCTGGCGGCGAAAGTGCGCGGCCCGTTGGCGATCCGTCGCCTGCTCGCGCGCCTGCATGGGGCCGACGACCTGGCCGCCGCGCGCCAGCTGCAACGCCAGCTCGGCGACCAGGATTCGGTGATCACCCGCCAGGGCGAACGCCTGGGCGAGGGTTGGGTGCGCGTGTCGCGCTCGGGCGCGGCCAAGCAGGGCGCGCTGCTGCGCGAGCGCGAGATCCAGGAACTGCGCGCGCAGATCGAGACGCTGGGCGAGCGCGAGGCCGAACTCGACCACCGCCTGGCCAGTTTCCGCGACCAGCTGCTGGCCGCCGAGCAGCAACGCGAGGACGCGCAGCGCCAGCTGTACATGGCGCATCGCAGCGTTTCGGAGTTGGCCGGCCAGTTGCAGAGCCAGCAGGGCAAGGTGGACACCGCGCGCCTGCGCATCGAGCGCATCGAAACCGAGCTGGCGCAGCTCATCGAAACCTTGGACAGCAGCCGCGAGCAGGCGCGCGAGGCGCGCGCCAAGCTCGAGGACGCGGTCGGCCGCATGGGCGACCTGGAAGCCACCCGGCAGGCGCTGGAAGGCGAGCGCCGCCAGCTCACCGAAGCGCGCGACCTGGCCCGCGACGCCGCGCGCAGCGTGCGCGATGCCTCGCATGCGCTCGCATTGACGCTGGAATCGCAGCGCACGCAGATGACGTCCCTCAGCCAGACTTTGGAGCGCATGGGCAACCAGCGCGGCCAGCTGGACACGCGCCTGGAGGAGCTGATTGCCCAGCTCAGCGACGGCGACTCGCCCGTCGAGACGCTGGAGCAGGAGCACCAGGCCGCGCTGAGCGAGCGCGTGCGCACCGAGCGCGTGCTGGCCGAGGCGCGCACGCAGCTGGACAGCATCGACCACGAACTGCGTGGCCTGGAACAGACCCGCCACCAGCGCGACGAACAGGCGCTGGCGCAGCGCGAGCGTATTTCCCAGCGCAAGCTCGACCAGCAGGCGCTGGTGCTGAGCGCCGAGCAGCTCTCGGCCGCCGTGGCGAAGGCCGGCTTCGTGCTGGAGGACGTCATCAATACCCTGCCGGAAGACGCCCGCGTCGCGGACTGGGAGCAGGCCGTGCAGCAGATCGACGGGCGCATGCGCCGGCTGGAGCCGGTCAACCTGGCGGCGATCCACGAGTACGGCGAAGCCGCCCAGCGTGCCGAGTACCTGGAAGCGCAGAACGTGGACCTGACCACCGCGCTGGAAACCCTGGAAGACGCGATCCGCAAGATCGATCGCGAGACCCGCGGCCGCTTCAAGGACACCTTCGACCGCGTCAACGCCGGCGTGCAGGCGCTGTACCCGCGCCTGTTCGGCGGCGGCCACGCCTACCTGGAACTGACCGGCGAGGACCTGCTCGATACCGGCGTGGCGATCATGGCGCGCCCGCCGGGCAAGCGCGTGTCGAGCATCTCGCTGCTGTCCGGCGGCGAGAAGGCGATGACCGCCGTGGCGCTGGTATTCGCCATCTTCCAGCTCAACCCGGCTCCGTTCTGCCTGCTGGACGAGGTCGACGCCCCGCTGGACGAGGCCAACGTCGGCCGCCTGGCGAACATGGTCAAGGAAATGAGCGAGAAGGTGCAGTTCCTGTTCGTCAGCCACAACAAGGCGACGATGGAGGCCGCGCACCAGCTCTCCGGCGTGACCATGCGCGAGCCGGGCGTGAGCCGCCTGGTCAGCGTGGACCTGGAGGAAGCCGCGCGCCTGGCCGGTGCGGCCTGATGCCGCGGTTGCGCCGCAACATGGACGCCGCGCCCGCGCAGGGTTTCAATTTCGCCGTTTAGCTGACAGGCTTATGCGAATCCCTTTCAAGACCCATTGCCGGAGACGCTGATGTCCGACATGGCCATGATGCGAATTGGCATCCTGATCGTTGGTGTGCTGCTGGTGGCGGCGATTTTCCTGTTCGGCCGGCCAAAGAAGGCGCCGCAAGGGCGCCGCGTGGACAGCGAGCCGGCCCCGCAGCCGGGCGCGCGCGAACGCCGCGAACCGGTGCTGGGCGATGACGCCCCGGGCGCCGAAACGGGCGACTACAGCGGCGAGGCCGTATCGCAGCCCGAACTCGGGCTGGGCGCGGCCGACGCCGCGGCGAGCGAACTGGGCAAGCGCCCCTCGCAGGATTTCGACAAGATCGTTTCGCTGTTCGTCGCCGCCAAGGCCGGCCAGGTACTGCGTGGCGAGGACATCGTGGTGGCGGCCGAGAAGACCGGCCTGACCTTCGGGCACATGAACGTCTTCCACCGCCTGGTGGAAGGGCACCCGGAACGCGGCCCGATCTTCAGCATGGCCAGCATCCTCAAGCCGGGCAGCTTCGACATGGCGAACATCCGCGCCATGGAGACGCCTGCCATCGCCTTCTTCCTGACCCTGCCGGCGCCGATGACCGCGCTGGACGCCTGGGAAAAGATGCTGCCTACCGTGCAGCGCATGGCCGAACTGCTCGAAGGCGTGGTGCTGGACGACAGCCGCAACGCCCTTGGCCGCCAGCGCATCGCGCATATCCGCGACGAATTGCGCGCCTACGACCGCCAGCACCAGGCCCCGCCGTTGACGAAGGCGCCTCGCTGGTAGCGAGGGCCTTCGTCAACGGCGGCGCAGCTGATCCCGCTTTGCGGGATCAGCTGCCCAAAGTTTGCAAAGCAAACTTCGGGGCCCCGCGCTTCCCTTGCCTATCCCCCGCGGCTTCGCCGCGCCCCCCTTAACAAAGGGGGGCTCTCCTCCAGAGGCAAAATTGAAGAAAAGCCGTGGCCATGCCACGGCTTTTCAGCGTGCTGCGATCCGCTTTCACTCACCGGTCGAGGCAATCCGTGGGGCGTGCGGGGGCGAAGCGCGCTCGGGGGCGTCTGGCGACATGGATGTCGCCTGACGAGCCCCGCATGGATGCAGTTTTTGGCGTCCCCCGAGCGCGCTTCGCCCCCGCACGCCGCGCGACGCCAACCGAACAGCCGAACAACCGAACAGCCGAACAACAAATTACCCGCCACCCTTCAAAACGGAAGCAAACGCAGCCCGAAACCGCTGCATCTCCGCCTCCGTCCCCACCGTCACCCGCACCCGCTGCGGCCAGATCGGCCAACTACGCCCGACCACCACGTCCTGCGCCGCCATCGCCTGCGCGAATGCCTGGCCGTCGGCCCGGATATCGACCATGAAGCAATTCGACTCGCTCGGAATGCACGCATAGCCCTGCGCCTGCAGCCAATCGACCGTCTGCTGGCGAATCCGCGCATTGGCCGCGCGCCGCGTCGGCACCAGCCCACCGTCGCGCAGGCTCGCCTCGGCCGCCAGCAGCGCCGGCACCGGCAGCGGGTTCTCGCCGATCTGGTCCAGCCGCCCCAGCAACCCCGGCGACGCCACGGCCGCCCCCAGCCGCAATCCCGCCATGCCGTAGAGCTTGGAGAACGTCCGCAGCACGACCAGGTCATCGCGCGTCGCCGCCAGGTCCACCACCGAGGGTTGCTCGCTGTAGTGGATGTAGGCCTCGTCCACCAGCACCACCGCGTCGGCCGGCTTGTGCGCCAGCAACCACTCGATGCGCGCGCGCGGCGTCACCGAGCCGGTCGGGTTGTTGGGATTGCAGACGTAGATCAGCCCCGCCCGCGGGTCCACCGCCGCCATCGCCTCCACGTCATGGCTGAAATCCGTCGCCAACGGCACCTTGCGCACCGGTGCCCCATGCGCCGCGGCGACCTCGGCCACCGCCTCGAAGGTCGGATCCGGCACCACCACCGCGGCCTGCGGCGAGGTAAATACATGCCCGGCGCGGTTGAGCGGATCGCTCGATCCCGGATACAGCCGCAGCCGCTCCGCCGGCACGCCCAGCTGCGTGGCCATCAGGTCGCGCAGTTGTCCGGCCAGTTCGAAGCGATACCGCCCGGTGCTGGCCAGGCCGCGAGACATCGCCTGCAACGCTGCCGGCGACGGCCCCAGCGGGCACTCGTTGAAGTTGAGATAGACCTTGTGGTCCACCGCCACGGCATTGGCCGGGGCGGCGGCCAGCGCCACGGGCGCCGCGCCCAGCGAGGACGCGGCCAGGCCGGCACCGGCCAGCTGCAGGAACGAACGACGGGACACGGAAGCGGACACGGCACGGCTCCAGGCGGGGACAGCGCACGCTAGCGGGGCAGGGCCCGCCACCACAAGAGCCCCCGCCTCATGCCACCTTCGCCGCGCCCTCGTTAGAATTCCGCTTCCGTATTCAGTGCCGTTTTCGACCGATGACCGCTCGCCCGGATCCCGCCCAGCGCGCCGCAGACCTGCGCCGCCAACTCGAAGACGCCAATTACCGCTACCACGTGCTCGACGAGCCGCAAATTCCCGACGCCACCTACGACGCGCTGATGCGCGAGCTGGAAGCACTGGAAGCGGCCCACCCCGAGCTGGCCAGCGCCGAATCGCCCACCCGGCGCGTCGGCCACGCACCGCCGGCCGGTAGCGGCTTTGCCGAGGTGCGCCACGCCGTGCCGATGCTCTCGCTGGGCAACGCCTTCAGCGATGAAGAGGTGCAGGAATTCGTGCGCCGCATCGACGAGCGCCTGGACACGCGCGCCCCGGCGTTTTCCGCCGAGCCCAAGATGGACGGCCTGGCGATCAATCTGCGCTACGAGCAGGGCGTGTTCGTGCAGGGCGCCACGCGTGGCGACGGCACCACCGGCGAGGACGTCACCGCCAACCTGCGCACCGTCGATGCGATCCCGCTGCGCCTGCGTGGCGAAGGCTGGCCGGCGGTGCTGGAAGTGCGTGGCGAGGTCTACATGTCGCGTGCCGATTTCGAGGCCTACAACGAGCACGCGCGCCTGCATGGCGGCAAGGTGCTGGCCAACCCGCGCAATGGCGCGGCCGGTTCGCTGCGCCAGCTCGATTCGCGCGTCACCCGCCAGCGGCGGCTGAGCTTCTACGCCTACGGCGTGGGCCAGGTCGAAGGCGGCGCGCTGCCCGACCGGCACTCGCGCATCCTCGCCCAGCTGCGCGAGTGGGGATTCCCCGTCAGCGACCTGGTCGAAGTGGTGCAGGGCGCCGACGGCCTGCTCGACTACTACCGCCGCATCGGCGAACGGCGCGACGCACTGCCGTTCGACATCGACGGCGTGGTCTACAAGCTCGACGATCTGGCCGGCCAGCGGGAGATGGGTTTTGTTGCCCGCGCGCCGCGCTGGGCGATCGCGCACAAGTTCCCCGCGCAGGAGCAGTCGACCACGGTGGAGGCGATCGAGATCCAGATCGGCCGCACCGGCGCGGCCACCCCGGTGGCACGGCTCAAGCCGGTGCACGTGGCCGGCGTGGTGGTGACCAACGCCACGCTGCACAACGCCGACCAGATCGCCCGCCTGGACGTGCGCGTCGGCGACACGGTGATCGTGCGCCGCGCCGGCGACGTGATTCCCGAGGTGGTCAGCGTCATCGCCGACCAGCGCCCGCCCGGCACCGTCGAATGGCAGATGCCGCGGCAGTGCCCGGTGTGCGGTTCGGAGATCGTGCGCGAGGAGGGCGAGGCGGTGTGGCGCTGCTCCGGCGAACTGACCTGCCCGGCGCAGCGCAAGGAAGCCATTCGCCACTTCGTCTCGCGCCGCGCCATGGACGTGGACGGGCTGGGCGAGAAGTTCATCGAGGTGCTGGTGGACAGCGGCGTGGTGCAGGGCGTGGCCGACCTGTACCTGCTCGACCTGGACCAGCTGCTGGCGCTGCGCCTGGTGACCGGTGCCGAGACGCCCGAGGCTTTCCTGCGGGAGGCCCGCGAACACCTCGCCGAAGCCCGCTACCGCCAGCTCGCCCAGCGCGTGGAAGCGCTGGACGGCGAGGGCTGGCAGGCCGGGTTGCTGCGCGCCGGCCTGCCGGCGTTCGACTGGAACCGCAAGAAGATCGCCACCAAGTGGGCGGAAAACCTGGTGGCCGCGCTCGATGCCAGCCGCAACACGTCGCTGGAGCGTTTCCTCTATGCGCTGGGCATCGAGCATGTCGGTGAGAGCACGGCCAAGGCACTGGCGCACTGGTTCGGCGATCTCGACCTGATCCGTACGCTACCGTGGCCGCTGTTCAAGCGCGTGCCAGATGTCGGCGGCGAGGTGGCGCGCGCCATCGGCCATTTCTTCGACCAGGCCGGCAACCAGGACGCCATCGACGCGCTGCTGCAACGCGGCGTGGTGATTGCCGATACCCATGCCCCGAGCGCGAAGCTGCGCGGCGAGCTGTCGTTCGCGCGGTTGCTGGAGGACATGGAGATTCCGAAGGTCACCGCCGTGCGCGCCACGCAGGTGGCCGAAGCCTTCGCCGACTTCGATGCGCTGCGCCGCGCCGATGCCGACGCGCTGGCCGCGGCCGGCGTGCCGGCGGCGGTGGCCGAATCGCTGCAGGCGTGGCTGGCCGCGCACGATGCTTTCGCGCAGCGCGCCCAGCAGGGCCTGCAGGCGCTGTTGGCGCGCCTGCCCGAGGCGGACGACGAAGCCGCCGGCGCGCTCGAGGGCCAGACCGTGGTGCTGACCGGCACCCTGGTGGAGCTGACCCGCGACCAGGCCAAGGAGCGCCTGGAGGCGCTGGGCGCCAAGGTCGCCGGCAGCGTGTCGAAGAAGACCGCCTTCGTGGTGGCCGGCAGCGAAGCCGGCTCCAAGCTGGACAAGGCGCAGGCGCTCGGCGTGCCGGTGTGGGACGAGGCGCAGCTGCTGGCGCTGTTGCGCAAGCACGGCGCATGAGCACGCGCATCGACCTGGGCGCGCTGCGCCTGCGCGCGGCCGTCAACGCCGACCTCCGCGCCTTCTTCGCCGAGCGCGGCGTGCTGGAGGTGGAGACGCCGGTGATGTCGGCCGCCGGCAATACCGAGCCGAACATCGAGAGCTTCACCACGCGCTTCACCGGCCATGTCGATGCCGGCCCGGCGCTGCGCTGGCTGCGCACCTCGCCCGAATACCCGCTCAAGCGCCTGCTCGCCGCCGGCGTGGGCGATTGCTACGAACTGGGCCGCGTGTTCCGCAACGGCGAGGCGGGCGGGCGCCACAACCCCGAGTTCACCATGCTGGAGTGGTACCGCGTCGGCTGGGACGACCGCCGCCTGGCCGCCGAGACCATCGAACTGGTGCAGCGCGCGCTGGCGCGCGTGGGCCGCGCGGCCAGCGTATGGACCACGACCTACCGCGAGCTGTTCATCGAAGGCGCCGGCGTGGACCCGTTCACCGCCTCGCTGGCGCAGCTGCAGGCGCCGCTGGCGCAGGTGCGCATCGACGGCGAGGGGCTGACACGCGACGACTGGCTGGACCTGCTGATGACCCACTGTCTGCAGCCGGCTTTCCCGCGCGATCGCATCACCGTCGTGCACGATTGGCCGGCCACGCAGTGCGCGCTGGCGCGCATCCGCCCGGGCGATCCGCCGGTGGCCGAGCGCTTCGAGCTTTACCTGGGCAGCGTCGAGCTGGCCAACGGCTACCACGAGCTCAACGACGCCGCCGAGCAGCGCGCCCGCTTCGAGCGCGACCTGCGCGTGCGCGCCGCCCGTGGCCTGCCGCAGCCGCCGCTGGACGAAGCGCTGCTGGCGTCGCTGTCGGGCCTGCCCGATTGCGCCGGCGTGGCGGTGGGCATGGATCGTCTGCTGATGGCGCTGTGCGATACGCCGCGCATCGCCGACGTGCTGGCGTTCGATTTCGCGCACGCCTGAGGCCCTTCGTATTGCTTTCTTCACGCCGGGAATGGTCTGATCGCGCCGCCAACGCCGTATGCGTGGCTGAATCCTTCAAGCAGGGTGGGCGAGCGATGGTCGGGGCAGGGCGCCGGCGGGAGTGGACATGGCGGCGCCTGGCCGCACGGGTCGCCGTGCCGGTCCTGGCGATGGCCGCCATGCCGGTAGCCGCGCAGGCGCCGCCGCCCGATGCGCTGGTGCGCTGCGAGTCGCGCGACATGGGCCGCGAGCATTGTGCGATGGACACGCGCTACGGCGTGGAACTGGTGCGCCAGCTCTCCGGCAACACCTGCATTCGCGGCAGCGAGTGGGATGTCGAGCGGGGCGGCATCTGGGTCGCGCTGGGCTGCCGCGGCGAATTCCGTGCGCTGCGGCCGGTCGGCGAGGTGCCGATGCGGCGCGTGGTGCGCTGCGAGTCGGACGGCCGCCAGAACAGCTGCCCGGTGATGCTGCGCGGCGCGCCGGTGCGGTTGCTGCGCCAGCTGTCGGTGTGGCCCTGCAAGGAAGGCCGCAGCTGGGGCGTGCGCCGCAACGAGATCTGGGTCTCGCGCGGTTGCGAGGGCGAATTCGAGCTCGGCGCCGAGGACGGCAGCGGTTTCGTCGAGATGCCCCGCGCGATCACCTGCGAATCCAAGGGCAAGACCCGGCGCATGTGCGGGGTCACCATCGATCGCGCCGCGCACCTGCAGCGCCAGTTGTCCAACAGCGCCTGCGTGGAAGGCAGCAGCTGGGGCTGGAGCCGCGACGGGGTGTGGGTCGACCAGGGCTGCCGCGGTGAATTCGTGGTGGACTGACCCGCTCGCCCCCGGCGCTACAATGGGGCGATGAACGACACCGCCATCGACTACGCCCGCTACGACCACATCCGCCCGATCCTGTGGACGGGCGAACTGCTCGAACTGCTCGACCAGCGCAAGCTGCCCTTCGTCGTGGAGCACGTGCACTGCCACGACAGCGACGAGGTGGCCCACGCCATCCACGCGCTGGCCGTGCGCGGTGCGCCGGCGATCGGCATCGCCGCGGCCTGGGGCGTGGTGCTGGCCGCGCGCGCGCTGGAAGCCAGCGACGGCGAGGAGGCCGCGCGCAAGCTGGAACCGGCGCTGCAGCGGCTCAATGCCGCGCGCCCGACCGCGGTGAACCTGGCCTGGGCGCTGGCGCGCATGCGCCGCGCGCTGGAAGGTGCCGGCGGCGATTGGCGCGCGCTGCTGGAGCGCGAGGCGCAGGCCATCGCCGACGAGGACCTGGCCGCCAACCGCCACATGGGCGCATTGGGCGCAGGGTTGATCGCCCCGGGCAGCGGCGTGCTGACCCACTGCAATACCGGCTCGCTGGCGACCGCCGGCTTCGGCACCGCGCTGGGCGTGATTCGCGCCGGCATGGCCCAGGGCCGCATCGGCCGCGTGTTCGCCGGGGAAACCCGGCCATGGCTGCAGGGCGCGCGCCTGACGGTGTGGGAGCTGCAGCAGGACGGCATCGACGCCACCCTGATCGCCGACTCGGCCGCCTCGCACCTGATGAAGACCGGCGCGGTGCAGTGGGTGGTGGTCGGCGCGGACCGCATCTGCGCCAACGGCGATACCGCCAACAAGATCGGCACCTACCAGCTGGCGATCGCCGCGCGCCACCACGGCGTCAAGTTCATGGTGGTGGCGCCGTCCTCCACGGTGGACATGGACACCGCCGACGGGGCGCAGATCGAGATCGAGCAGCGCGACCCGGGCGAGCTGTTCGGCATCGGTGGCACCCGCACCGTGGCCGAGGGCATCGCCGCCTGGAACCCGGTGTTCGACGTCACCCCGGGCACGCTGATCGACGCCATCGTGACCGAGCGGGGCGTGATCGAAAACCCGACGCCGGACAAGATGCGCGCCGCTTTTGGCTGACCGCCGGCGGGCGGGGCCGCAAGGCCCCCTGCGGCCCGCCAAGTCCTTGTCCAAACAAGGCGAAATTCCCCCTTCGTGATACAATCCGTGGGTTGAAGGAAGGCCCCCGCGCAAGGCCGCGCGGCACGGGTTTTCCGGCGTCCAAACTGAACGAGACACGGGCAGCGAATGGCAGAAACCGCCAAGGAAATCATCCAGGTCAACCTGGAAGACGAGATGCGCAAGAGCTACCTCGATTACGCGATGAGCGTGATCGTGGGGCGTGCCCTCCCGGATGCCCGCGACGGCCTCAAGCCGGTGCATCGCCGCGTGCTTTTCGCCATGAACGAGCTGGGCGCGCACAGCAACAAGCCGTACTACAAGTCGGCGCGTATCGTCGGTGACGTGATCGGTAAGTACCACCCGCACGGCGACCAGTCGGTCTACGACACGCTGGTGCGCATGGCCCAGCCGTTCTCGCTGCGCTACCTGCTGGTGGATGGCCAGGGCAACTTCGGTTCGGTCGACGGCGACTCCGCCGCGGCGATGCGTTACACCGAGGCGCGCATGTCGCGCCTGACGCACGAGCTGATTGCCGACATCGACAAGGAAACCGTCGATTTCCAGCCCAACTACGACGAGAAGGAACTGGAGCCGACGGTCATGCCGACCCGGTTCCCGAACCTGCTGGTCAACGGTTCGGCCGGCATCGCGGTGGGCATGGCGACCAACATCCCGCCGCACAACCTCACCGAGTCGATCAACGCCTGCATCGCGCTGATCGACAACCCGGAGATCGACGTTGACGGGTTGATGGAATATATCCCGGGCCCCGATTTCCCGACCGCCGGCATCATCAACGGCACCGCCGGCATCGTGGCCGGTTATCGCACCGGCCGCGGCCGCGTGCGCATCCGTGCCAAGGCCGAGGTCGAAGTGGCCGACAACGGCCGCGAGGCGATCGTCGTCACCGAGATTCCCTACCAGGTCAACAAGGCGCGTCTGATCGAGAAGATCGCCGAGCTGGTGAAGGAAAAGAAGATCGACGGCATCAGCGAGCTGCGCGACGAGTCCGACAAGGACGGCATGCGCATCTACATCGAGGTCAAGCGCGGGGAATCGGCCGAGGTCGTGCTGAACAACCTGTACCAGCAGACCCAGATGGAGTCGGTGTTCGGGATCAACATGGTGGCGCTGGTCGATGGCCGCCCGAAGCTGATGAACCTCAAGGAGATGCTGGAGGCGTTCCTGCGCCACCGCCGCGAGGTCGTCACCCGCCGCACCATCTTCGAACTGCGCAAGGCGCGCGCCCGCGCGCACATCCTGGAAGGCCTGACGGTCGCGCTCGCCAACATCGACGAGATGATCGAGCTCATCAAGACCTCGGCCAATCCGCAGGAAGCCAAGGAGCGCATGCTGGCCAAGACCTGGGAGCCGGGCCTGGTGGCCGCGCTGCTGGGTGCCGCCGGCGCGGAGGCCTCCAAGCCGGAAGACCTGCCCAAGGGCGTGGGCCTGGTCGGCGGCTTCTACCAGCTGACCGAGGTCCAGGCGCAGCAGATCCTGGAAATGCGCCTGCACCGCCTGACCGGCCTGGAGCAGGACAAGCTCACCGAGGAATACAAGCAGCTGCTGGAGGTCATCGCCGGCCTGATCCGCATCCTGGAAAACCCGGATGTGCTGCTGCAGGTGATCCGCGACGAGCTCAACAACGTGCGCGAGGAATTCGGCGACGAACGTCGTACCGAGATCCGCCATAGCGAAGAAGACCTCGACATCCTCGACCTGATCGCCCCGGAAGACGTGGTGGTCACGCTCTCGCACGCCGGCTACGCCAAGCGCCAGCCGGTCAGCGCGTATCGCGCGCAGCGTCGCGGCGGCCGTGGCCGCAGCGCGGCGGCGACGAAGGAAGAGGATTTCATCGACCACCTGTGGCTGGTCAACACGCACGACACGCTGCTGACGTTCACCAGCAGCGGCAAGGTGTTCTGGCTGCCGGTGCACCAGCTGCCGGAGGCCGGCTCCAACGCGCGTGGCCGCCCGATCATCAACTGGATCCCGCTGGAAGCCGGCGAGCGCGTGCAGGCGGTGCTGCCGGTGCGCGAGTACGCCGAGGGCCAGTACGTGTTCTTCGCCACCCGCAACGGCACGGTGAAGAAGACCCCGCTGAGTGAATTTGCGTTCCGCCTGGCGCGCGGCAAGATCGCCATCAACCTTGACGAGGGCGATGCGCTGGTCGACGTGGCGCTCACCGACGGCGAGCGCGACATCCTGCTGTTCGCTTCCAACGGCAAGACCGTGCGTTTCGGCGAGGACCGCGTGCGCTCGATGGGCCGTACCGCCACCGGCGTGCGCGGCATCCGCCTGGCCAACGGCGAGGAGGTGGTGAGCCTGATCGTCGCCGAATCGGCCGGTGGCGGCGATGACGAAGCCGAAGACGACGTGGCCGAGGACGTGGTGGAGAACGGCGGCGAGGAAGCGGCGCAGCCCGAGGTCGAGGACACCGGCGCGGCCTACATCCTCACCGCCACCGAGAACGGTTACGGCAAGCGCACCGCGCTGGCCGAGTATCCGCGCAAGGGCCGCGGCACGCAGGGCGTGATCGGCATCCAGACCAGCGACCGCAACGGCAAGCTGGTGGCCGCGGTGCTGCTGGGCGGGCGCGACGAAGTGCTGCTGATTTCCGATGGCGGTACGCTGGTGCGCACGCGCGGTTCGGAAATCTCGCGCGTGGGCCGCAATACCCAGGGCGTGACCCTGATCCGCCTGTCGAAGGGCGAGAAGCTGCAGGCGGTGGAACGCCTGGATGCCTCGCTGGACGAAGGCGACGAGGGGCTCGACGAGCCGGTGGCCGAGACGGCCGGGGACCAGGCGCCCGCGCAGGAGTAATCTCCCGCGATGAGCAGGAATAGCAAACGCCGGCGCAAGCCGGCGTTTTGCTGTGCACAGCGCCAAAAGGTGCGCCGGGCCGAAACGCGCGCCCGGCGTCCGCCGCGCGCCGCGATCCGGCAGGCCGCGCTTTCGCTCATGGCGGCTGAAGCACGCGCCGCTGGGCTTACGCTAGGGCGGCTGCGCGTGCTGCGTCTGCCGCCACCTACCGTTCCACCTGCGCCGCCTTTCGCACGCATCGCTTTCACTGCCGCAATGCGATAACTGCGCGCGGTGCCGGCGCGTGCGTCGGTGTATTTCACGGGGAAGTGAAGGAGAAAGTGATGTCCGCAACCCCTGTCGCCGATCGCGGCCGTTCCTGGCCGCTGTCGCTGTTCTCGATTTTCGTGCTGCTGCTGGCGATCGTCTTCATCGCCGGCGGCGGCTGGCTCGCCACCCTCGGTGGCTCCTGGTACTACCTGCTCGCCGGCGTGGGGCTGTTGCTGTCCGGCCTGTGGCTATGGCGCGGCAAGAATGCCGGCGCCGCGTGTTTCTTCCTGGTGTTCGTCGCCACCGTGCTGTGGACGTGGTGGGAATCGGGTAGCCAATACTGGCGTTGGGTGCCGCGCCTGGGGCTGCTCACGGCATTGGGCTTCTGCCTGGCGCTGCTGCTGCCGCGCCTGCAACGCCCGGTGGCGCGCGGCGTGTCGCGCGGCATCGCCGGTGCGCTGGCGATGGTGTTCGTGGTCGCGTTCGCGCTGGCCTTCGTGCCGCATGGCGTGACGATGGCCGAAGGCGCGTTCCCGGCCGAGGCGGCCGCCGCGCTGGCGGTCACTTCGCCGCTGGCCAGTTCGATCACCGACCAGCCCGCCGACGGCGACTGGACCGCCTATGGCCGCAGCAATGCCGCCCAACGTTACTCGCCGCTCAAGCAGATCAATCGCGACAACGTGAAGCAGTTGCGCGAAGCATGGACGTTCCGCACGGGCGATGTGCCGGACGAGCGCTGGGGCGCGGAGACCACGCCGCTGAAGATCGGCGACACGCTCTACCTGTGCACCGCGCGCAACCAGCTGATCGCGCTCGATGCCAATACCGGCCACGAGCGCTGGCGCTACGATCCCAAGGTGCCGGACAAGGCGATTCCGTACACCGCCGCCTGCCGTGGCGTGTCCTACTTCGAGGCGCCGATTGCCACGACGCTGGCCGCGAATGCCGCGGCGGCGCCGGCCAGCGTCGGCCCGGCCTCGGCGAGCCCGGTGCAGGCCACCGCCAGCGCCACGCCGGCCGCGCCCGGCGGTGAGCTGGCCGATTGCCGCCGCCGCATCATCGAAGGCACGCTCGACGCGCGCCTGATCGCCGTGGATGCCGACACCGGCAAGCCCTGCAGCGGCTTCGGCGACCATGGCCAGGTCGACATCACCGTGGGCATGGGCAAGACGTGGCCGGGCTACATCTCGATCACCTCGCCGCCGGCGATCGTGCGCGGGGTGGTCGTCACCGGCCACCAGGTGCTCGATGGCCAGCGCCGCGACGCGCCCTCCGGCGTGATCCAGGGCTATGACGCCATCACCGGCCAGCTGCGCTGGGCCTGGGACATGGAACACCCGGACTGGACCGGCGCGCCGCCGGCCGGGCAGACCTGGGCGCGCGGCACGCCGAACATGTGGACCACCGCCACCGGCGACGACGAGCTCGGCCTGGTCTACCTGCCGATGGGCAACTCGGCCGCCGACTACTGGAGCGGCTCGCGCACGCCCACGCAGAACGAATACGCGACCTCGCTGGTCGCCATCGACGTGACCACCGGCAAGCCCGCGTGGCATTTCCAGGCCGTGCGCAAGGACGTGTGGGACTACGACCTCGGCTCGCAGGCCACGCTGCTCGATTTCCCCACCGATCACGGTGCGGTGAAAGCCATCCTGCTGCCGAGCAAGCAGGGCGACATGTACGTGCTCGACCGCCGTACCGGCCAGCTGCTCACCGCCGCCGAGGAACGCGCGGTGCCCAAGGGTGGCGTGGAACCGGAACAGCGCTCGCCGACGCAGCGCTTCTCGCTGTACCACACGCTGCGCAAGCCCGACCTCACCGAACGCGACATGTGGGGCATCACCCCGATCGACCAGCTGGTGTGCCGCATCCAGTTCCGCCGCGCCAGCTACCAGGGCTTCTACACGCCCCCGGAAAGCGAGCGTCATTCGATCGAATACCCCGGCTACAACGGCGGTTCGGACTGGGGCAGCGTGGCGCTGGACCCGCGCCGCGGCGTGATCGTGGCCAACTACAACGACATGCCGAACTACAACCTGCTGGTGCCGCGCGCCAAGGCCGACAAGCTCGGCTGGGCGCCGCGCGAGGACGTGCGCGGGGATATGGGCGGTGCGGAGGGCGCGGGCGATCCGCAGGTGGGCACGCCGTATGCGATCAACGTCAACGCCGGCTGGCGCCTGCCGTTCACCGGGCTGCTGTGCAAGCAACCGCCGTATGGCGGCATCCGCGCCATCGACCTCAAGACCGGCCGCACGCTGTGGGACCGCCCGTTCGGCAGCGCTCGCGGCAACGGGCCGTTCGGCATCCGCTCGGGCCTGCCAATCGAGATCGGCACGCCGAACAACGGCGGCGCGGTGGTGACTGCTGGCGGGTTGATCTTCATCGCCGCGGCGACCGACGACCTGATCCGCGCGATCGACCTGCGCACGGGTGAAACCGTCTGGCACGCCAAGCTGCCGGCCGGCGGGCAGGCCACGCCGATGACCTACGAGATCGGCGGCCGCCAGTACCTGGTCATCATGGCCGGCGGCCACCACTTCATGGAGACGCCGAAGGGCGACTACGTGATCGCCTACGCGCTGGCGAGCGCGCCGTGAGCGCCCGTCGCCCGGATGCGTGCCAACGCGCATCCGGGCGGCAGGACCGGGACTTCTGTCCCATGCGTTGGAACGATCCAAATGGCCACCATGGGCGATCCAACGAGGGGAGTGCCCGATGATCGTCCGTCCCGTGCTGCTGGCCACCTGTGTGCTGCTGACCGCCGGTTCGCTGTGGGCGGGCGCGCCCATCGCAGGGCCTGACCTCGCCGCCGAGGTCAATCCGTTCATCGGCACCACCCATGGCGGCAACGTTTATCCGGGCGCGACGATGCCCTTCGGCCTGGTCGCCTTCAGCCCGGAAATGACGCCGCTGCCGGGCAAGCGCTTTCCCATCGCCGCGCCGGGCGGCTATGAATGGCGCGGCAACGGGGTGCGCGGCTTCAGCCTCACCCGCGTCTCGGGCAGTGGCTGCGCGGGCGCCAGCGGCGACATCCCGTTGATGCCGGTGACGGTGCCGGTGACCACCTCGCCCTCGTCGGTGGAGGCCGGGCTGATGTACGCCAGCCTGCTCGACCACGCCAAGGAGCGCGCCAGCCCGGGCGCCTACGCCGTCGCCCTGGACAACGGCGTGGCGGTGTCGCTGGGCGCCACCGAACGCACCGCGGTGGGCCGCTTCGTGTTTCCGGCCGACAAGCCGGCCAACCTGCTGCTGCGCACTTCCGACAGCGAGGTCGGCAGCAGTGCTTCGACGATCCGCATCGATCCGGCCACGCGCACGGTGAGCGGCT
Organism: Stenotrophomonas sp. HITSZ_GD; assembly: GCF_029543105.1. Lineage (GTDB taxonomy): Bacteria > Pseudomonadota > Gammaproteobacteria > Xanthomonadales > Xanthomonadaceae > Stenotrophomonas_A. Next base: position 33,085 of record NZ_JARQXB010000017.1, on the reverse strand, counting down.
CGGTGACCAGCGGCAACTTCTGCGGTTATCTGGCCGAGGACCGGCGCGAGAGCTACTACACGCTGCACTTCGTGGCCCAGTTCGACCAGCCCTTCCAGGCCGGCGGCACGTGGCGGGACGATGCCGTGCAAGCCGGCGCGAGGGAAGGCGAGGGCGGCACCACCTACGGTACGCGCGGCCATCCGCCGGCCGGCCGCGGCGCGGGCGGGTGGATCGTTTTCGCGGAAGGAGCGACGGTCAACGTGCGCATCGGCGTGTCCTACGTGGACGAAGCCGGCGCGCGCGCGAACCTGCGCCGGGAAAGCCCGGACAGCACCTCGCTGGAGGCGACCCAGGCCGCCGCGCGCGGCGCCTGGAACGCGTTGCTCGGGCGCATCCGCGTGGAGGGTGGCACGCCGGACGAGCGCACGGTGTTCTACACCGCGCTCTACCACGCCTTGCTCGCGCCGAACCTCTACAGCGACGCCGATGGGCGCTACCGTGGTTTCGATGGCGCCGTGCATCGCCTCGCGCGCAGGCAGCGGGCGCAGTACGCGAACTATTCCGGTTGGGATGTGTACCGCTCGCAGCTGCAGCTGGTGACGTTGCTGCAGCCCCAGGTCGGCTCGGACATCGCGCAGTCGCTGCTCAACCAGGCCGAGCAGAACGGCGGCGTGTGGGATCGCTGGACGCACCTGACCGGCGCCACGGGGGTGATGAACGGCGATCCTTCGCCGCCGTCGCTGGCCGCGATCCACGCGTTCGGCGGGCGCGATTTCGACCTGGCGCGCGCTTACGCCTCGCTCAAGCGCGCCGCCACCGTGCCCACGGACAAGGACCTCAGCCGCAAGGGCTGTCCGGTGCTGTGCGTGGGCCAGCGCCCGGGGCTGGATGCCTGGTTGCGGCTGGGCTACATGCCCGTCGGCGCGCCGGGGTGGGGATCGGCCTCGGACACGCTGGAACTGGCGGCCGCCGATTTCGGCCTGGCCGAACTGGCGCTGGCGGCCGGAGACCGCGAGGGTGCCCGGCAGTTCCGTGCGCGCTCGGGGGGCTGGCGGCACCTGTTCAACCCGCAGGCGACCGCGCAGGGCGGCTACCTGCAGCCGCGGCGGGCCGATGGCAGCTGGCCGGCGTTCGATCCAGCCTCGGACGAGGAGTTCGTCGAGGGCAGCGGCGCGCAGTACCTGTGGATGGTGCCGTTCGACCCCGCGGGGCTGATCGACAAGCTCGGTGGGCGCGCGCAGGCGACGCAGCGGCTCGATGCCTTCTTCCGCCATCCCGATGGCCGCTGGGCGGTGACAAACGCCGGTCCGCTGCATGCCGAACTGGACAACGAGCCGTCCATCGCGTCGCCGTGGCTCTACCATTTCGTCGGCCAGCCGTGGAAGACGCAGGCCACGGTGCGCGCGGCGATGCGGCAGATATGGACGAACACCCCGGAAGGCATCTCCGGCAACGACGACCTGGGGCAGATGTCCTCGTGGTACGTGTGGTCGGCGCTGGGGCTTTATCCGCTGTATCCGGGGCGCGCGGAACTGGTGGTCGGCAGCCCGCTGTTCCCGCATGCGGTGATCGCGCGCCCGGGGGCGCGGATCGAGATCGACGCGCGCGGCGCGGCGATGGACGCGCCCTATGTGCAGTCGCTGCAGGTGGATGGCCGGCAGACCGACAAGACATGGCTGCCGGCGGATTTCATCTCGCGCGGCGGCACGCTGGAGTTCACGCTGGGCACCGCGGAGAACACGCAGTGGGGCGGTGGCGACGTGCCGCCCTCGTTCGGGCCGGAAGGCTGAGGGCCACAGGGCGCGGCGCGGGCCGCGCCTCCCAGGCCGCCACGCCGGGGATCAGCCCGGCAGGCGGACCATGCGCTGCATGAGGTGTTCGACGATGCGCTCGGGCTGCGTGGTGCGGCCCACGTGCGCCGGCGAGACCTGCACGATGGAACTGCGCTTGGCGGTCAACCAGTGGAAGCGCGCGCGCGGCGGCAGCGCTGCGATTGGGCCGGCCTCGGCATCGCCCTTGCAGATCGCCACGATGGCGTCCAGGTACGGGCGCAGTGCGTCGATGTCCAGGCCCGGCGCGAACGCGCGCAGGCGGGCTTCGTCCAGCTCGATGCGCGCTTCCAGATGGCGCGCCGTCGGGCAGGAGACGATCACCCCGACGTTGATGAATTCCTCGCGCTCCACCCGCGGCACCACGCGGATGACCGCATAGTCATACGTGTGCGGCGTGGGCACGGAGCGCCTCCTCGACGAACACCCGGCGTTGCGCCAGGCGTTGCTGCAGATGGTCGACATAAGCCTGGCGCTGCGCCGCCACGTCGGCGAAGGCGGGATCGGGCAGCAGCCATGCGTCGGGCACCTGGTCCACGATGGCGCGCAGCGTTTCCAGATCGAGCCTGGGCGCCAGTTCCGCGTCGGCACCGGCGATGTCGCTGGCGAAGGGCAGCAGCACGTGGTCGCGGATCATCGCGAACGGCTTGGCGGCCGCATCGCCCGCGCTGGCCCAGTCGTGGTGGAAATACAGCGAGGCGCCGTGGTCGATCAGGTACAGCTTGCCGTGCCACACCATCAGGTTGGTGTTGCGGGTGGTGCGGTCCACGTTGGAGATGCAGGCATCGAACCACACGATACGCGAGGCCAGCGCCGCATCCGGTCGCATGGCCGCCGGGTCGTAGTTGATCGCCCCGGGCAGGTAGTCGATGGCGAGGTTGAGGCCCTCGCTGGCGCGGATCAGGTCCTGGATCTCCGGGTCCGGTTCGGTGCGCGCGAACTCGCGGTCGAGTTCGGCGAAGACCAGTTCGGGCATCGGTAGCCCTAGCGCGCGTGCCAGCTCACCGGAAATCAGCTCAGCCACCAGCGCCTTGGGGCCCTGGCCGGCGCCACGGAATTTCATCACGTACAGGCCGTCGTCGTCGGCCTCGATCACGGCGGGGAGCGAGCCGCCTTCGCGCAAGGGCGTGACGTAGCGGGTGGCGTGGACGGTGCGCAGGGCAGGTGGGGTGGTCATCAGGGCTGCAAGGTTACGCGATCGGATGCGCCGCGGGCACGTGGTCGGCCCATGCGCACCCAACGGGCGCGGCCCAAGCCCGATCCATGCACGGCGGCGCCTCGTCTCTGCGCTCTACCGCTGAATGGCGGTGCGCAGTTCCGGGGATTCACTTTCGACGCGCCCGCTCGCCGCATTAGAAATTTCTCAGGAATCGCTGAACCAACGCGACTGCGTCAAAGTTTTGCTTGACAGCGGGGCGGCCCGCACACCCCGATAAAGTGGCCTGGCGCCGCTTGCAATTGCTTGTTCCGCAAAGGATTTGCCAGGCATCTCCAGCGGGCCCCGCGCGGTGCCGCTCGGCATCCAGGCAGACGCACGCGCTTCGGTGCGATTTTTCTCATATATCCCCAAAGACGCGATTCAGATCATTCCGCCACCTTCTCAACCGGTGGCTTCTCGAATGAATAAGATTTATCGCTTGGTGTGGAACCGCTCGCTGCGGGCCCCCGTCGTCGCCTCGGAACTGGCGACCCGATCCGTGGGCGGCAGCAGCCGCACATCCGCCCACGCGCAGGTGCTGACCACCGCGCTGGCCTCGGCCATCCTCGCGAGCCTGGCGGTTCCGCCCGAAGCGCAGGCGCTCGTGGGCATCACGCGCCAGGCGGTCGGCGGCACGTCGTGCGAGTCGGATGCCGACGATCGCAATTCGGTCTTCAGCATCGAGAACGATGTTCGCGTTCGGCAAGTGGGCCGAAAGCGACCTGAGCCAGGCCGGGCGTGCGCGCCTGCAGCAGATCGCCGCCGAGTTGCTGCGGGGCGCGGCCGGCATCCGCGATGTGCAGGTAATTGGCCACGCGGACCGCATCGGCGACGACTTCGCCAACCAGCGCCTGTCCCAGCGGCGTGCCGACACCGTGCGCAACGTGCTGATCGCCCAGGGCCTGCCCGCGGCGGCGATCAGCGCGCAGGGCAGGGGAGAACTGGAGTCGATCACCGATTGCGGTGCTTCGCTGTCCCGGCCGGCCCTGGTGGCCTGCCTGGCGCCGGATCGCCGGGTGGAGATCGTCGCCAACCCGGCCTGACACCGGGAAGCGACTGCAACGCGAAGGGTGCGGCGAGGGCCGCACCCTTTTTCGCATCTACGCCAGCAGCTTGGATTTCTTCGGCAGCTGGTTGCGCAGGAACGCCATCTGGTCGGCGAGGATGTGACGGTTGGAGAGGATCAGGTGTTCGATCCAGCTCGGCCGGTACGGTACGGCCAGCAGCGGCATGCCGGCCTGCTGCGGCGTGCGGTTGCTCTTGCGCGAGTTGCAGTGGAAGCACGCGGTGACGACGTTCTCCCAGGTGTCGCGCCCCCCCTTGGAGACCGGCATCACGTGGTCGCGGGTCAAATGCGGCCGGCTGAACTGCTGGCCGCAGTACAGGCACAGGTGCGCGTCGCGTGCGAACAACGCGGTATTGGTCAGCGTCGGGGTGGGATCGAGCGCGCGCGAACGCGCGTGGCCGCGCGCGGCGATGATCGGGTGCAGGTCGAGCACGCTGCGTTCGCCGGTCATGCGGCAGGTTCCGCCGTGGATCTGCAGGCACGGGTCGCCCAGCGTCCAGGACACCGCATCGCGCGCGTAGAGGCAGGCGGCATCCTGCCAGTTGATCCAGTCCAGTACGCGGCCGTGCGCGTCCAGCGACAGCATGCGCGGCACGGTTCGGGGGAAGGTCGCGAGAGATGCCTCGGGAACCGGCGCCGGGTCGACTCCGGTGTCGATCAGATCACGTGTGTAAGTGTCTGTCTCCATCGGGAAGACAGCTTATACCCGATTGTTGACAGTTTGGGTATCGCATCGCGATCGGCGTCTTCGCGCGCGATCGCAAACGGTGCCGCGCCGCGCCGTGGCGGCCGCTGTGGGGCGGCTCGGTCAGATGGTGCGGCACTGCCGCCAGCGCACCGGTTCGTCCACGCCGGGGCGCGGATTGAGCTGGATGCGCACCGTGCGCAGTACCGGGTAGCGCTCCACTTCACGGCAGATCAGCGGCCAGGCGGTGGCGTCGTCGACCTGCCGGTCCACCGCCAGCGTGAGCCGGGTCAGCCAGATGCCGCGCGTGATGCCCGGCGTCTGCGCCAGCGCGCGCGAGACGGAGGCCTGATAGCGATCCAGCGTGGCCGGATCCGGCTCCACGGGCACGACCGCCAGGGCAGCCTCGCTCGAGGACGAGGCGGGGGCGTCGGGCGTCGTCGCGGAGGGGAGCGTCGCGGGCGCCACCGGCGCGGCCGCGATGGCCGGCGCCGTCCTGGTGGGCGGATGCGAGGACAGGTAACCCAGGCCGACCAGCAGCCCCAGCGTCAGCGAGGCCAGTGCCGCGATGCCGGTGTGCCGCTGCGCCCGCCGGCGCGCGGCCTGGACGATGCGGTTCTCGGTTTCGGCGGCCAGGTAGGGCTTGAGAACCGGCCAGATGCGCCGGCCGTCGAGGATCTCCACATGCTGGCGCTCGGCGGCGGCCAGGCCCTCGCGTTCCACGATGCCCTCGGTGATCAGCACGCCGCCTTGCGCGCCGGCCAATCGCAGCGCCGTGCCCAGCTCGTTCACCGCCGCCGCGCCGATACGGTACGCGCGGCCATGCTTGCAGGAAATCATCCACGTCGCGCCCTGCTCGCCACGCATCAGGAAATCGCTGCGCGGCGCGCCTTCCTCGTCGGCCTGGGCCACCACCTGCCAGCTGCGCTCGTCCTGCAGGGCGCGGCGGATGATTTCGGAGAACTCCCGCCAGTGCAGGCTGGCCAGCGCCGCCAGCCCCGCGCGGGTCTCATCGCGGCGTCGGCGCACCCACCACAGGTAGACGGTGGCGGCGCTCCAGGCCACGACGGCCAACAGCAGGGCGAGAATCCAGGAAAACATTGAGTACCCGACGAAACGAGGCCATAGCGCCGCAGTCTATATCGGCGCGTATCGGGTGATCATGAGGCCGCCGCTCGTCGAAGCGACGTCGGAAGGCTGATATGAGAAGCCCGCCAGTCCGAAGCCGAGAGGGGAGGGAAGCAAACGGCGTTCTGAGTGGACTGGCGGGCCAGCCCGATTGTCGGCAACTTGATGTTGCTTTGCAACAATCCGGCCGAAAGGGGCTTCAGTCGATGTCGTTTTCGGGCTCGACCGGGCCGCGTGCCACGCGTTCGGCCGCGCTCAGGCGCGAAACCTGGTTGCGCAGCTGGGAAACCTGCCGGCGCAGCGCGTCGATTTCCTCGCGGTCGGGTACGTCGAGACGGTGCAGCGCGGCGCGCAGGCGGTCGTCGAACGCACGTTCGATGCGCCCCCAGCCGGCGGCGGCGGTTTCCCGCGCATCCTCGAAGCGGCTGCGCACCTCATCGCGCACGTCGTCCACGTGCTCGCCGGCCTTCTGCCGCCCTTCGCGGTCCACCTCGGCGCCTTCCTGCACCAGGCTGTCGAACAGCCGGCTACCCTCGGCCTGCGCGCGCTGCATGGCGCCCAGTCCGGCCCACCAGATGTTCTGCGCCGAAGTGCCCAGGCGGCGAGACCATTGCTCGGCCTGTGCCTGGAAGCTCTCCACGCTGTCGTCTTCCGTCGCGCCGCCACGGCGGCGGCTGCGGTACCCGTTCGGTTGTGCGCTGGTCATGATCGACTCCATGGGGCGATGGATGACTTCAAGCCTAGCGACGGGCCTGCATCGGTCGAGTGAAGCCGCCGGCCGGCGGCTTAACCGAGCTTGTCGGCCAGCACGCGGCGGATTTCGCCCTCCACCATGCCCTTCATCGCCGAGAGCAGGAAGCCGAGCGAGGCGGTGACGCGCACCGCGCCGGGCAGCAGCTGGATGGCACCGTCCACGCCGCTGCCGTTGAACTGCAGCGTGTCGCCCTGCCATTGCGAGCGCACGCCGAAGCGGTCGGTCAGCTTGGCGGCGGCCTCCTCGATGGCCACGCGCGCCTGTTCGGGGGTCTTGCCATGTTCGTGGCGGATATCGATCTGGGACATGCGCGGCTCCGGCGCGGCGGGAAAGGCGCGCATTGTGGCGTCGTGGCCGTCGCGCTCCAAGTCCCGGCTATCTGCGGGCCGGGCCAACCTGCTAGGCTGCGCCGCGTGCGCGAACTGCAAGTCCACTTCACCCACCGGCAGCAGCCGGACCACCCCCTGAAGCCCGGCGTCCACCGGATCGTGCGTCATGCCTCCGGCAACGTGCGGCTGGTGGAGGACACCCAGGGCGCCTTGCTGCTGGCGCAGTTCTGCCTGGATCGCCGCGGCTTGTGGCTACAGGTCGCCAACGGGGTGCGCGGCATCCACGTCAATGGACGCCCGGTGCGGCGCATGGCCCTGCTGCGCGCCGGCGATGCGGTGTACGCCGACGGGGTGGAAATGGTGCTGCGCGCCGGCCTGGCGCCGCAGACGCGCATTCCGGCGGCCGGCACCGAATCCACGCCTGGCGATGCGCAGATGTTGTTGCGCGGCGTGGGCGGGCGGCACCACGGCCGCTCCTTCACCCTCGACCAGCCACGACTGGTCGGCGGCGAGACGGGCGCGGACATCCTCATCGACGACGCCGCCTTCGCCGCGCGCCACGCGCGCCTGGAGCCGCACGACGGGCGCGTGCTGCTGCGCGACCTCGGCTCGCACGAGGGCAGCGTGGTCAACGGCATCGCCGTGCGCGATTGCTGGCTGCAGCCCGGCGACCAGATCGTGTTCGACGCCCAGCATCGCTTCGTGCTGGAAGTGCCGGTGCAGCCGGCGCTGGTCGAACTCGAACCGGTGGCCGAACCGGCCGGCCCGCGTCGCCCCGCCGCCGATGCGGGCGCACCGCCGCGCGCCCGGGTCAGCCGCTGGCCGTGGCTGCTGCTCAGCGCGGTGCTGCTGGCCGCGGCGCTGAGCGCGCTGCTGTGGTTCGGCGCGCGCTGATCGCCTTCCAGCCGCGCCAGCCGAGCAGCACCGCCAGGATCGCCGCGTAGATCGCCGGCTCGCGGATGTCGGACTTCACCAGCCACCAGAAATGCAGCACCGCGAGCACGCCGATCGCGTAGATCAGCTTGTGCAGCCGGCCCCAGTTGCGCTTGAGCCGGCGGATCCAGCCCTGGGTGGAGGTGATTGCCAGCGGCACCAGCAGCAGCCACGCCAGGAACCCGACCGTGATGTACGGGCGCTTGGCGATCTCCTCGAAGATCTGCGTCCAGTAGCCGCGCAGGTCCAGCGCCAGGTAGGCGCCGAGATGCAGGCAGGCGTAGAAGAACGCGTACAGGCCGAGCAAGCGGCGGAACCGGATCAGCACCGGTTGCCCGGTGAGCTGGCGCAGCGGGGTGATCGCCAGCGTGAGCAGCAGCAGGCGCAGGGCCCACAGCCCGGTGCGGTGTTCGATTTCGGCCACCGGGTCGGCGCCCAGGGCGTCGCTGCCGGTCTGCCACACCTGCCAGAACTGCCAGGCGAGCAGCGCCAGCGGCGTCAGCGCGGCCAGGTGCACGAGCGTCTTGGCGAGGAGGATCCCGGCACTGGCGCGACGCGGGGGCGCGGGTCGGCGCGCGGCGGGCGCCGGGCTCAAAACCATTTCTTCAGGTCCATGCCGGCGTACAGCGAAGCGACCTGCGCCGCGTAGCCGTTGAACGGCAGGGTGGGAATGCGCTCGGCGAACAGCTTGCTGGCCGTGCCGGCGATGCGGCGTTCGGTCTTCTGGCTCCAGCGCGGGTGGTCCACCGCCGGGTTGACGTTGGAGAAGAACCCGTACTCACTCGGCTGCAACTCGTGCCAGGCGGTTTCGGGCATGCGCTCGACGAAGCGGATCTCCACGATCGACTTGATGCTCTTGAAGCCGTATTTCCAAGGCACCACCAGGCGCAGCGGCGCGCCGTTCTGCTGCGGCAGCGGCTTGCCGTACAAGCCGGTGGCCAGGAACGTCAGCGGGTGCATGGCCTCGTCGATGCGCAGGCCTTCCTTGTAGGGCCATTCGATCGAGCGGTAGGCGATGCCGGGCATCTGCTGCGGATCGGCCAGCGTGGTGAAGGCGACATACTTGGCCTTGGCGGTGGGCTCGAAGCGCTTGAGCACGTCGGCCAGCGGCACGCCGGTCCACGGAATCACCATCGACCAGCCTTCCACGCAGCGCAACCGGTACACGCGCTCTTCCGGCGTGAGGCCCTTGAGCAGCGCGTCGAAGTCCAGCGTGCCCGGCTTGGCGCATTCGCCGCCCACCTGCACCGACCACGGCCGCGTGCGCAGCGTCTTGGGTGCGCGCGAGGGATCGGTCTTGCCGGTGCCGAACTCGTAGAAGTTGTTGTAGCTGGTGACGTCCTCGTAGCGGGTCAGGGTCTCGCTGGTGCGGAACCCCTGGCGCGCCTGCTCGGGCGTGATGGTGACTTTCGGCGGCGGCGGGGGATCGGCCTCGGCGCAGCCGGACAGGCCAAGCGCCGGCCCCAGGGCCAGCGCCTGCAGCACGCGGCGGCGATCGCGATAGACCGCCTCGTCGGTGATCTCGCGGGCGGGAATGCGGAGGGCATCGCGTAGGGACATCGGACGGCCTGCAGGGAGGGGGCGTGTCCACTCAGACTGCACCGGCGCGCGGGAAGTTTCCACCGCAACCGCCCGAATCGATGCAAATGCAACTTTTCACGCGGCCTGCCATCGCTGGTGCGCTGCGGCATACTACGGGACTGTTTCGATCAAGGTGCGACATGACCCGCGCGTTCAATTTCAGTGCCGGCCCGGCGACGCTGCCCGAGCCGGTGTTGCGCCAGGCACAGGCGGAGATGTTGGAATGGAACGGCGTGGGCGCCTCGGTGGTGGAGATCAGCCACCGCAGCGCGGATTTCATTGCCCTGGCCGAGCGCGCCGAGGCCGACCTGCGCCAGCTGCTGGCGATCCCGGACGACTACGCCGTGCTGTTCCTGGCCGGCGGCGCCACCACCCAGCAAGCGCTGCTGCCGCTGAATTTCGCCGCCCCCGGGCAGACGGTCGACGTGGTCGTCACCGGCCATTGGGGCAAGACGGCGATCAAACAGGCCAAGCCCTACGTGAACGTGCACATCGCCGCCGACGGCGAGGCCTCCGGTTTTCGCGATATCCCGCCGCGCGCGCAGTGGCAGCTCTCCGCGGACGCGGCGTATGTCCACATCACCGCCAACGAAACGATCCACGGCGTGGAGTTCCGCGATACCCCGGACGTGGGCGCGGTGCCGCTGTTCGCCGATTTCAGCTCCTCGATCGCTTCCGAGCCCATCGACGTCTCGCGTTACGGGCTGATCTACGCTGGTGCGCAGAAGAACCTCGGCCCGGTCGGCATCTCGGTGGTGATCGTGCGCCGCGACCTGCTCGCCCGCGAGGGCCAACCGCGCGCGGACATCTTCGACTACCGCTCGCATGCGGCGCGCGATTCCATGCTCAACACACCGCCCACCTGGAACTGGTACCTGCTCGGCCTGACCGTGCGCTGGATGCTGGACGAAGGCGGCGTGGCCGAATTCGCCCGCCGCAACGCCGAGAAGGCGCGCCTGCTGTACGGCGCCATCGACGGTTCGGGCGGCTATTACCGCAACGAGGTCGTGCCTGCGGTGCGTTCGCGGATGAACATCCCGTTCTTCCTGCCGGACGAGCGCCTGGACGCGCTGTTCGTCAGCGAGTCCAAGGCCGCCGGCCTGCTCGCGCTGAAGGGCCACAAGGCCGTCGGCGGCATCCGCGCCTCGCTGTACAACGCCATGCCGGTGGCCGGCGCGCAGGCGCTGGTCGATTTCATGCACGACTTCCGCCAGCGCCACGGCTGAGTTCCCCGCATCCGCAACAGGAAACACGAATCCATGGCCGCCAAGCCGAAGAAGCCCGCCGCACCGGCGGCACGCACCTCCACTCCCGCGCCGCCCGTGGCCGCGCCGCCGCCGGCCCTGGCCGACGTGCGCGCGAAGATCGACGAGATCGACCGCAGCATCCAGGCGCTGATCGCCGAGCGCGCGCAGTTCGCCCACCAGGTCGGCAAGGCCAAGGGCAAGCTCGCCGCCGCGGTGGATTACTACCGCCCCGAGCGCGAGGCGCAGGTGCTGCGCATGGTGGTGGACCGCAACGAGGGCCCGCTCAGCGACGAAGTGCTGGTGCACGTGTTCCGCGAGATCATGTCCGCCTGCCTGGCGCAGCAGGAACCGCTGAAGATCGGCTACCTCGGCCCGGAAGGCACCTTCAGCCAGCAGGCCGTGCTCAAGCATTTCGGCCGCTCGGCGGTGGGCCAGCCGATGGCCAGCATCGAGGAGGTGTTCCAGGAGGTCGAGGCCGGCAATGCCGACTTCGGCGTCGTGCCGGTGGAGAATTCGGGGCAGGGCACCATCCAGGTCACGCTGGACATGTTCCTCACCTCGAACCTGAAGATCTGCGGTGAAGTGGAACTGCGCGTGCACCAGTACCTGCTCTCGCGCGGCGGCCGGCTGGACGACATCGAGCGCATCTACGCCCACCCGCAGTCCTTCGCCCAGACCGCCGGCTGGCTGCGCGCCAACCTGCCCAAGGCCGAGAAGATCCCGGTGTCCTCCAACGCCGAGGGCGCGCGCCGCGCGCGCAATGCCGACGACGCCGCCGCCATCGGCGGGGAGAGCGCCGCGCACGTGTATGGCCTGAAGAAGGTCATCATGAAGTCCATCGAGGACGACGACGACAACACCACGCGCTTCCTGGTGATCGGCCGCAAGATCTTCCCGCCGTCCGGGCACGACCGCACCTCGATCCTGGTGTTCATCCACGACAAGCCCGGCGCGCTGTTCGACGTGCTCAGCCCCTTCGCGCGGCACGGCATCAGCATGAACCGCATCGAGTCGCGGCCTTCGCACCAGGCCAAGTGGGAGTACGGCTTCTTCATCGATCTGGCCGGCCATGTCGAGGACGAGGCGATGAAGCAGGCGCTGGCCGACCTGGCCGCGCATTCGGCGCAGGTGAAGGTGCTGGGCTCCTATCCGGTCGCCATTCCCTGATCGCCGCCCACGAATCACGCAACAGGAAAGACATGAGCGCAAAGCAAAGCTGGATCGCCAGCCACGGCACCCCGCTGCGGGGCACGCTGGCCATTCCCGGGGACAAGTCGGTTTCGCACCGCGCGGTGATGTTCGCCGCGCTCGCCGATGGCGTCTCGCGTATCGACGGTTTCCTCGAAGGCGAGGACACCCGTTCGACCGCGGCGATCTTCTCCCGCCTGGGCGTGCGCATCGACACGCCCTCCGCCTCGCAGCGCATCGTGCACGGCGTGGGCGTGGATGGCTTGCGCGCGCCGGAAGGTGACCTGGATTGCGGCAACGCCGGCACCGGCATGCGCTTGCTGGCCGGCCTGCTGGCGGCACAAGCGTTCGACAGCGTGCTGGTGGGCGATGCGTCGCTCTCGCGCCGGCCGATGCGCCGCGTCACCGGGCCGCTTGCGCAGATGGGCGCACGCATCGACACCGAGCAGGACGGCACGCCGCCGCTGCGCATCCACGGTGGCCAACGTTTGACGGGCATCGAGTTCGTTTCGCCCGTGGCCAGCGCCCAGGTCAAATCCGCGGTGTTGCTGGCGGGCCTGTATGCCGAGGGCGAGACCTCGGTGACCGAGCCGCATCCTACGCGCGACTACACCGAGCGCATGCTTTCCGCCTTCGGGGTGGACATCGCGTTCTCGCCCGGCCAGGCGCGCCTGCGCGGCGGCCAGCGGCTGCGGGCGACGGACATCGCGGTGCCGGCCGATTTCTCCTCGGCGGCGTTCTTCATCGTCGCCGCCAGCGTCATTCCCGGTTCGGAAGTCGTGTTGCGCGCGGTCGGCCTCAATCCGCGGCGCACCGGCCTGCTCGCGGCGTTGCGCCTGATGGGCGCCGACATCCAGGAAGAAAATCCGGGTGAGCATGGGGGCGAGCCGGTGGCCGATCTGCGCGTGCGTCATGCTCCGCTGCGGGGCGCGGTGATCCCCGAAGATGTGGTGCCGGACATGATCGACGAGTTCCCGGCACTGTTCGTGGCCGCCGCCGCAGCGGAAGGGCGCACGGTGGTGAGCGGCGCGGCGGAGTTGCGGGTGAAGGAATCCGACCGCCTGGGCGCGATGGCGCACGGGCTGCGCACGTTGGGCATCCAGGTGGATGAGACGCCGGACGGCGCAACGATCCACGGTGGCGCGATCGGCGCGGGCCGCATCGACAGCCACGGCGACCACCGCATCGCGATGGCCTTCGCCATCGCCGGCCAGCTCGCGAGTGGCGAAGTGGTGATCGACGATGTGGCCAACGTGGCCACCTCTTTCCCCGGCTTTGACACGCTTGCGCGCTCGGCCGGGTTTGCCCTGCGCGCCGGCTAGGCGACGCGCAGGGCACGGTGCCCGTTACTGCTGGGCGGCGCGGAAGTCGACCGGCAGCTGCACCGTGGTGGCCACGGCACGGCCATTACGCATGGCCGGTTCGAAGCGCCAATCGCGCACGGTATTCAGCACGGCGCGATCCAGGTCGCGGTCGCGCGCACCGGTGCGGCTGACGATCTCCGCATCGCTGACCCGGCCATTGGCATCGACCTGCAGGCGCGCGGTCACGCTGCCTTCCACGCCCGAGCGCAGCGCGCGCGCCGGGTAGGCCGGCACCGGGTTGGAGGCGAGCGGGCGCGCATCGCGGTTACGCACCACCGCCGGCTTCGGCGCGGCGTCGTGGCGCACCATGGTCGCGGGGCGCTGGTTGCTGGCTTCCGGCAACGGCTGCGCGGTGGCGGTGGTCTCGGCGGCCGGCGTGGCCGGGGCGCTCATCGGTTCCTGGCTGTTGCGGATCCACCACCAGGCCGGCAAAGCAACCAGCGCGAGGATCAACAACGCCCACAGCCAAGGCGAGGCGCCGCGCTCCGCCGGCTCGGTGCCGACTGCGGGCTGCTCGCGGAAATCCTGGGTATGCGGCGACGTCGTGGACATGATCTGCTCCTTCGTCTGTTGGGACGCAAGCAGTCTTGGCCGAAAACAGGCCCGGGGGTGTCAGCCCCAGGTGAACGCGGCCGCCGTGGGGCGGCCGAGGTTCAGCTTACTGAGCCGGCTTGAAATCGAAGGGAATTTCAAGCGCGCCCGCCACGGCATGGCCATCGCGCTGCGCCGGCTGGAAGCGCCATGCGCGTACCGCTTCCATGGCCGCGCGGTCCAGGTCGCGCGAACCACTGCGCTCCACCAGCGCCACGCCGCCGGGTGCGCCGCTGGCATCCACCTCCACGCGGACCACGACGGTGCCCTGGTCACCCCGCCGCAGCGCGGCCGGCGGATAGCGCGGCGCGGGCGATTGGCCGGGGATCGGCACCGGGCGATCGCCGGGTGCCAGGGACGCAGTGGGCGCGGTGTCCTGCACGGGCGCGGGCATGGGAACGGGCGCCGGCGCCGGGGGCGGCGTTTCGACCAGGCGGGGCGCCGCTTCCGGTTCCGCCGGCGGTGCCTTCGCATCGGGCATGTCGCTGGCGCCGTCGCCGCCGGCCGGCAGCGGCTCGGGCAGCGGCGCGATCGGCGCGCCGGACTGCGCGGCGGGCGCCACGGCGGGATCGGCGCGATAGAAGTCGTTCTTGCGGCTGGTGGCCCAGACCAGCAGGAACAGCAGCAAGCCGGCGCCGAAGGCGATGCCGGCGATTTTCAGGGTGTTGCGGGGCAGGCGCAGGGTGATGTGCGAGGCGTCGGCGCCGGAGTCGCTGGATCGGGACACGGGAACACTCGTGGGGACTTGCTTTCCCCGATTCTGGCACAGCAAGGCGGAGCGGGCGACGCGCCGGCCCGGGACAGGCGATAATCGGCGGTCTGTCCCTTCAGAAATCCCGTCTCATGCTCGATCCGGTCCTGCTCCGCCAACAGCCCGCTGAACTTGCCGAACGCCTGCGCAGCACACGTGGCTTCGTGCTCGACACCGCCGCGCTGGAGACCCTGGAGAGCGAGCGCAAGCGCATCCAGGTGCGTACCCAGGAACTGCAGAGTCTGCGCAATTCCAAGTCCAAGGCGATCGGCCAGGCCAAGGCGAAGGGCGAGGACGTCTCCGCGCTGATGGCCGAGGTCGCCGGTTTCGGCGATGAGCTAAAGGCCTCGGAAGTCGAGCTGGAGCGCATCCGCGGCGAGCTGGAGGCCATCGCGCTGGGCATTCCGAACCTGCCGCAGGCCGACGTGCCGCAGGGCAGCGACGAAAGCGAGAACGTCGAACAATCGCGCTGGGGCACGCCGCGCAGCTTCGACTTCGCGGTCAAGGACCACGTGGAGCTGGGTGCCCGCCACGGCTGGCTGGATGGCGAGACCGCGGCCAAGCTCTCCGGCGCGCGCTTCACCGTGCTGCGTGGTCCGATTGCGCGCCTGCATCGCGCGCTGGCGCAGTTCATGGTGGACCTGCACAGCGGCGAGCATGGCTACGAGGAAACCAACGTGCCGCTGCTGGTCAACGCCGACTCGCTGCGTGGCACCGGGCAGTTGCCGAAGTTCGAGGAGGATCTGTTCCGGACCGCGGTGGGGGATTCGCCGCGTTATCTGATCCCGACCTCGGAAGTGCCGCTGACCAATATCGTGCGCGACGAGATCGTCGATGCCGAGCGCCTGCCGCTGCGCATGACGGCCCATTCGCTGTGCTTCCGCGCCGAAGCCGGCAGCGGCGGGCGCGACACGCGCGGCATGATCCGCCAGCACCAGTTCGAGAAGGTGGAGCTGGTGAGCGTATCGCGGCCGGAGGAGAGCGAGGCCGAGCACCAGCGCATGACCCGTTGCGCGGAGGTGGTGCTGGAGAAGCTGGGGTTGCCGTATCGCAAGGTGCTGCTGTGCACGGGCGACATGGGTTTCTCGGCGACGAAGACTTACGACCTGGAGGTGTGGCTGCCTTCGCAGGACACCTACCGCGAGATTTCCTCGTGCTCGAATTGCGGCGATTTCCAGGCCCGCCGCATGCAGGCGCGCTGGCGCAACCCGGCCACGGGCAAGCCGGAGCTGGTGCACACGCTCAACGGCTCGGGCGTGGCGGTGGGCCGGGCGATGATCGCGGTGATGGAGAATTACCAGAACGCGGATGGCTCGATCGACGTGCCCGAGGTGTTGCGGCCGTATATGGGTGGGCTGGCGCGGATCGGGTAACAGGCGGTGGGCCGTGCTGCCTGACGGTGCGGGCACCGCCCTGGCGGGTATGGTCGTCACGGCTCAGCAGACGTCCTGTCCGATTCGCCGCCGCGGGCCATCCATGGCCCGCTGACGCCCATACCCGCCAGGGCGGCGCAAGGCGCTTCATTTTTCATGCTTCGATCAAGGGCCGAAGCACTCGTCCGCACCCCTCCCATCCTCCAATCTCCACTTTGCCTCCCGCTCTTCTGAAGCCGCTCCTACAGGACGGCAGCGCGGCTTTGGACGTTTTTATCCGGTCGTGGGGAACGGAAGGGACTGTGGGGGCGAGGCCCTTTCGGGACCGTTGGCGACATGGATGTCGCCATCGAGCCCCCATGGACGGGTTTACGGCGTGTCCCGAAAGGGCCTCGCCCCCGCAGGCCGTGCACAAAGCGAACCCCGCCGATCAACATCGCCAGCCAGCGCCGCCCACAAAGCGCGCCGGCCACATAAGCAAGCGGCCGCCAGGCCGCAACACAAACACACACACCCTTCCTGCATAAAAAAAAAGACGGACCCACCCGAAGGCAGATCCGTCCCGTTCCCGGCGCCGACGAGGGAGGGGCGCGCCGGAAACCTAAGCGTTACCTAACAAGGACCAAGGCGATCAAGCAGCTTCCGGCAGGCCGCGCTCCAGGCCCTTGATCGACGCATGCGCCTGCGACAGCGCATCGCTGCGATGCTGCGGCGAGTACGCCACGCCTTCGGCCCGCACGAACTCCACATCGTTCACGCCCAGGAATGCGAACACCTGGCGCAGGTAGGGCTCCTGGAAATCGGTCGGCGCACCGGTGTGCAAGCCACCGCGCCCGCTGGCGACGATGATCCGCTTGCCGCCGGCCAGGCCTTCGGGCCCGTTCTCGGTGTAGCGGAAGGTGCGGCCGGCCACCGCCACGCGGTCGATCCAGGCCTTCAGGGTCGACGGCACCGAGAAGTTGTACATCGGCGCGCCGATCACCACGATGTCCGCATCCAGGAACTGCTGCAGGGTGCGTTCGGCCGCCTCGGCCTCGGCCGCATCCGCCTTGGCCAGGCTCTGGCCGGTCAGGTGCGGGATCGGCTCGCGGTCCAGGTCACGGTATTCGACCTGCAGGCCGGGGTGCTGGGCGCGCCAGTGGTTGACCACGGCGGCGCTGAGTTCGCGGGTGACCGAGTTGTCACCCAGGGCGCTGGAATCGAGATGGAGCAGTTTCATGGCGGAACCTTTGCTTGGGGGCGGCAGGAGCGCCGCGTCGGGGAGCAAAGGTAGATTGTTGCCTTTTTGGGATAAAGGTAGTTAAATGTCACGTATCGTTCCAATCGTGGAAATGTCGCCATGCACGACCTGAATGATCTTTACTACTTTGCGATGGTGGTCGACCACGGCGGCTTTGCCGCGGCCGAGCGCGCCCTGGGCATCCCCAAGTCCCGCCTGAGCCGGCGCATCAGCCAGCTGGAGACCGATCTGGGCGTGCGCCTGCTGCAGCGCTCCACCCGTCGCTTTGCCGTCACCGATGTGGGCATGAGCGTGCATCGCCACGCACAGACCATGCTGGCCGAGGCGCAAGCCGCGCGCGAGGTGGTCGATCGACTCAGCGCCGAACCGCGCGGCCTGGTGCGCGTGAGCGTGCCCGTGTCGCTGGCGCAGATCCAGTTGCCCAAGCTGCTGCCCGAATTCCTCGACAAGTACCCCAAGGTGCGGCTGCAGCTGAACATCAGCAACCGCCGGGTGGATGTCATCAATGAAGGCTACGACGTCGCCCTGCGCGTGCGATCGCGCCTGGACGACGACGGCAGCCTGGTGATGCGCAGCTTCGGCCAGGTGCAGGAACTGCTGGTGGCCAGCCCGAAGTACCTGGACCGCGTCGGCCGCCCGAAGACCCCGGAGGATCTCGCCAGCCACACCACCATGAGCATCAGCGAGGACGAGGTGCACCAGCGCTGGGAACTGCATGGCCCGAACGGCGAAGTGCGCCGCGTCGACCTGCAGCCGCGCCTGGCCGGCTTCGACTTCCCGCTGCTCAAGTCGATGGCCAAGGACGGATTCGGCATCACCATGTTGCCGGAGACCGTGTGCGCCGAAGCCGTGCGCAGCGGCGAGCTGGAAGTGGTGCTGCCCGACTGGACGCTGCCGCAGGGCATCTGCCACGCCGTGTTCGCCTCGCGCCGCGGCCTGCTGCCGGCGGTGCGGGTGTTCATCGATTTCCTGGCCGAGCGCTTGCCGCGCGAGATCGAGCGTTCGCGCCTGGATTGCGGCGGCGACTGCGGCAAGCTGGCCGAGAAGATCAAGCGCGTGCAGACGCCCGCGCTGGTGGCCGAGGTGGGCTGACCGCAAGCGGCGGCCCATGCGAGAATGCGCGCCGGCTCGCGGACTTCGCGATGCCGGCGATGTCATGCCGATGCCCGCGTGCAACGCGCGGCGCAACGACGAACGGAGAGATGGCCGAGCGGTTTAAGGCACCGGTCTTGAAAACCGGCGAAGGGTCAAACCTTCCGTGGGTTCGAATCCCACTCTCTCCGCCATCCAAACCCAATGCCGAAATTCCGGCACGTTCCCGAACCCCGTATGCTCGCCCCATACGACACGCCGTGAACCCATGGGCACCCTATCGATCCTGATCCTCCTGGGAGCGATCAACGCGCTGGGCCTGGCCGTGCTGATCGGCCGCACGCCGGCCAATCGCCAAGCCAATCGCCTGCTCGCGTGCCTGCTGGTGCTGGTCGCGCTGCGGCTGTGCATCTACGTGCTCGGCTTCGCCGGGGCCTACGACCGGCATCCCGGGCTGACCTTCCTGCCGCTGGACCTGTCGGCCGGCTTCGCACCGCTGCTCTGGCTCTACGTTCGCGCGATCACCGGCCGGTTGCCGGCGCGCTGGTGGGCGCACCTGCTGCCCGCCGCGGGCCAGTTTGTCTACCAGCTCGCCTGTTTCCTGCTGCCCGCGGATACCAAGTGGACGTGGTACACCACCGGCCATCTGCATGGGGTGGAGCCTTTGGCGATGGCCGCCATCCTGTGCGCCGCCGTCGGCTACGTGCTGGCCTGCTGGCGCGACCAGGCCAGCTACCAGCATTGGCTCGATGCGCGGTTCGCCGACCGGGAGCCATGGCGGCTGACGTGGCTACGCACCATGGTCGCCGCGTTCGCGCTGCTGCTGCTTGCCGCGGCCGGGGCGGGGGCCTGGAACCTGCTGGTCCGCCCGATCGACTACCTGGGGCGCACGCCGGTGATGTTCGCCTTCTGCCTGCTGGCCTATGTCCTCGGCTTGCTCGGGTGGCGGCACGGTGGGCAGGTGTACCCCCGGCAGGTCGATCCCCGGCACGGGGAGGCGGCCGGCGACGCGCCGGACGCCCGCACCGACTACGCCGCGCTCGCCGCCGGCTTCACCCAACGCATCGAGGCGGAAGGCTGGTGGCGCGAAGAAGGGCTGACACTGGGCGAGGTCGCGCGCCGGCTGGGCACGTCCGAGCGCAGCCTGTCGCGCGCGCTCAACGACGGGGCCGGGCGCAGCTTCAATGCCAGCATCAACGCCATGCGGGTGCGCGCGGTGCAGGCGGCGATGGTGCAGCCGGGCGAGTCGCGCGACCTGCTCGCGTTGGCGCTGGATCACGGTTTCGCGTCGAAGGCCAGCTTCAACCGTGCGTTCCGCGAGGTCGCCGGGACGACGCCGTCCCAATGGCGTCGCAATAACCGCCAGAACGGGCGCGCGGCGGATTCTGGGGCGCTGGCGGGGGAGCACTGAAGCAAGGTCGAACCTCGTCACCGAGGAACTGCCATGCTGCTTGCCCTGCTGCTGTCCGCCGCGTCGCCGGACGTGGATGCGTTGTTCCAGGCCGTTGATCGACCCGATACCCCCGGTTGCGCGGTGGACGTGCGGCGCGCCGGCCATCCACTGGTGCAGCGCGCCTACGGCATGGCCGATCTGGAGGCAGGGCGGCCGAACCAGGCCGACACCGTCTTCGAGGCCGGTTCGGTCTCCAAGCAGTTCACCGCCGCGCTGGTCGCCCGCCTGGCCGAACGCGGCGCGCTCTCCTATGACGACAGCATCCGGCGCTGGCTGCCCGAACTGCCTGCCCTCTACCAGCCGGTCACCCTCGCCATGCTGCTGCATCACACCAGCGGCATCCGCGACTGGGGCGCGCTGGCGGAGCTGAGCGGATGGCCACGCGGCACGCGTGCCTGGTCGATGGACGACGCGCTATCGCTGCTGGCACGCCAGACGGCGCTCAACTTCGCCCCGGGCACCGAATATCTCTACAGCAATTCCAACTACGTGCTCGCCGCGCGCATCGCCGAGCGCGCGGGCGGGCGCCCGTTCGGCGAACTGGCCCAGGCCGAGCTGTTCGTGCCCCTCGGCCTGGCACACACGCGCTGGCGAACGGACTTCCGCGATCTCGTACCGCATCGGGCACAGGCGTATTCCACCGGCGATACCGGGCGTTGGCAGCTCGACATGCCTTTCGAGGATGTCGTCGGCCCCGGCGGGCTGCTGACCACGGTCGGCGACCTGCAGCGCTGGAACGCGGCCCTGGCCGACCCGGCCAACGCCTGGGCTGCGCGGCTGGTCGAGCCGGGCCGCCTGGCGGATGGCACCCTCGTGCCCTACGGCCTGGGGTTGGACCTGGGGCCGGTCGATGGACGGCCGGCGATCAGCCATGCCGGGTCGACGGCGGGGTATCGGGCCTGGCTGGGGCGCTTTCCGCAGGATCATTTGTCGGTGGCGCTGCTGTGCAATGCGGGCTCGCTCAACACCGAAGAGCTGGGGCCGGCGGTGGCGGCGCGCTTCCTGCCCGCACCGGCAGCGCCCGTGCCAGCCTCGCCGGGCGCGGGCGTGCCCGCCGGGATCGTCGGGACGTACCGCAATGCCGCCCACGATGGCGCGGTCCGGGTTTCGGAAGCCGACGGGTGGCTGCGCATCGGCGAAGGTCGCTTCGGCAGGATCGGTGCGGACACCTTCGCCACCGAGGACGGCCGCCGCGCGCTGATCCGGCGCGACGGCGCGGGCGCCATCGTGGCGATCGAGGTGACGCGCATCGGCAACGCGCCGGTCCGGCTCGAGGCGGCCTCGTCGTGGTCGCCGGATGCCTCGGCGCTGGCCGCGATGGCGGGCCGCTACCGCAGCGCCGATATCGAAGGCGAGCAGCGCCTGGCCGTGCAGAACGGTGCGTTGGCGTGGATCGATCCGCGTGGCATCGCGCACCCGCTGCGCCCGACGCTGGCCGACACCTTCAGCGCGCCCGACACGGGCTGGACGCTGCGGGTGCAGCGGGACGCCCGCGGCGCGGTCGTCGGCTTCGCGGCCAGCATCGCCCGTGCGCGTCGCATCGTGTTCGCCCGGCAGGTTGAGTGAGGTCGCCTCGTCGCCGGCGCGGCCCGCGCCGGCGCGGTGTTGCGATATCCCGGCAGCCCACGCAGCGCGGCGCCGCCCGCGGCAGTGGGCGCGGCGGGCGAGCTTTCAGGTGGAAAAGAGGCTGGCGCCGGCAGCCCTACGACCGCGACGCGCGTCGAACCAACGCCATCCGTGGCGGCTGCAAAATCCGCTCAGCGCAGCAGGAACATCGCGGCGGCAGAGCACAACACGACAACGTACAGAACGCACATGCCGATCTTGATCGGCCGCTCCCAATGACGAATGAGTTCCACGGTAGTTGGTCTCAGACTGCTCCCCTATTTGTGATGCTAATCACTTCTTTGGCGGTTCGCCAGTCGGGGGAAATCGGACGGCTGAACCCTGAAGACTCCCCGCGCCGCCCCCCTTGTCAGTGGAAAACAGCGGCTTGCCGGCGCGGCCAATGGACGGGTGGTGAGCGGGCCCCGGCGCCCCCATGCTGGAGACATGGCTTCCACAGGATTTCCGATGATTCCGCTCTCCGTGCTCGACCTCGCCCCCGTCTGCGAGGGCAGCGACCCCACCGGCGCCTTCGCCCACATGCTCGACCTGGCCCAGCACGCCGAGCAGTGGGGCTACCACCGCTACTGGCTGGCCGAACACCACAACATGCCCGGCATCGCCAGCGCGGCCACGGCCGTGCTGATCGGCCATGTTGCCGGCGGCACCCGCACCATCCGGGTCGGCGCGGGCGGGATCATGCTGCCCAACCACGCACCGCTGCAGGTCGCCGAGCAGTTCGGCACGCTGGCGTCGCTGTACCCGGGCCGCATCGACCTGGGCCTGGGCCGCGCGCCCGGTACCGACCAGGCCACCGCCCGCGCGCTGCGCCGTTACTTCGACGGGGCCGACACCTTCCCGCAGGATGTCGCCGAGCTGCTGCGCTACTTCCAGCCGGCGGTGCCCGGCCAGCTGGTGCAGGCCGTGCCCGGCGCGGGCGTGGAGGTGCCGGTGTGGCTGCTGGGCTCCAGCCTGTTCAGCGCGCGGCTCGCCGCGGCGATGGGCTTGCCGTTCGCCTTCGCCTCGCACTTCGCGCCCGACGCCATGGACGAGGCGCTGGCGATCTATCGCCGCGACTTCATGCCCTCCGAGCGGCTCAAGGCGCCGTACGCCATGCTGGCCTTGAACGTGGTCGCCGCCGGCTCCGAGGCCGAGGCGCGCAAGCTGTTCACCAGCCAGCAGCAGAGTTTCGTGAACCTGCGGCGGGGTCGCCCGGGGCGGATTCCGCCGCCGATCGATGACATCGAAGCGTTCTGGCAGCCGCACGAGAAGGCCGGGGTCGAGCGCGCGCTGGCCTGCACCGTGCTGGGCGATGCGCAGGCGGTGGGCGAGGGTATCGCCGCGTTCGTCGAGCGCCATCGGCCGGACGAGGTGCTGCTGACCGCCAACATCCACGACCACACCGCGCGGCTGCGTTCCTTCGAACTCGCCGCACAGGCCTGGCAGGCGCGCCACGCGGCCTGACGCCGCGCCGGTTCACGTCGCTTTGCGTGCCGATCGGATCGAATGACGGCACGCATTCAAGGAGCACGTACATGAGCCGACGCGAAGACGATATCCGCCAGCTGGCCGAACTGCTGCGCGACATCCCGGTGGCGATGTTCACCACCGTGGCGATGGACGGCCGGCTGGTGAGCCGGCCGCTGGGCACGCAGGAAGTGGAGTTCGATGGCGACCTGTGGTTCGTCACGGCCGCCAGCAGCCCGAAGATCGCCGAGATCGCGGCCAATCCGCGCGTCAACGTCGCTTACGCCGCGCCGGATCGCAACACCTATGTGTCGGTGGCTGGCCGCGCCGAAGTGCTGCAGGACCGTGCGCGCGTCGAGCGCTACTGGTCGCCGGCGATGCAGGTGTTCTTCCCCGGTGGCAAGGATGACCCGGAACTGCGCCTGATCCACGTGCGCGCCGAATCGGCCGAATACTGGAACAGCCCGGCGGGCCTGTTCGGCGCGGCGCTGCAATTCGTGCTCGGCGCGGTGGACGAGGAGCAGGGCGTGTTGTCGGAGAACCGGGTGGTGGACTTGCGGCGCGGGTGAACGCGCCGGCGCGCCCGCCGGGTGGCGCGGTGGCTTCAGGCGGCGCACCGGGGGGTGTCGCCCCCGCGAGCGCGGTGTTCCGGGTCGATGTGGAAGCGGCGCATATGCGGAAAGCATCCACGTCCGCGCCGCCTTCCCGCGAGGATCAGGTCAGCTTCGCCCACCAGTGCTGCAGCAACTCCACGAGCTGGTCCGAGGTGACACCGAACACCACGATCGAGGCGGTCGCCGCGGCCCAGCACACCAGCAGCAGCCCGCCATCGCGCTCCAGCAGCGCCAGCGCGAAGAACAGCAGGATCACGCCGAACAAGTAGTTGGTGAAAGGGATCGGCAGCGAGAGCAGCAGCCCGATCAGCACCAGCATCACGCCGGTCAGCGCATGCGCGGGCAGGGCGTCGAGCAGCCAGGACAGGCGGGGCTTGAGCAGGCGGTCGAGCCAGCGCAGCAGCGGCGCGATCTTGCCCACGAAACGCTGTCCGGTGCCACGTCGCGGGCCGCGGTTGGCGATGAACGCCGGCAGCCACGGCTTGCGCAGCCCGACGAGCATCTGCAGGCCGATCAGGATGGTCAGCGGACCGCTGACCGCGCCGCCCAGGCCCGGAATCGGGATGAACGCCGGCAGGATCGCCACGAACAGGAATACGCCGAACGCGCTCTGCTGCAGGTCGCCGAGGATGTCGCGCAGGCGAAGCAGTTCGTCCGGATCGCCGTGTTCGAAGGTCGAGAGCAGGGTGCGGATGCCCTCGTTGCGATAGTGCGTGGGCGCGTCGCGCGCGCCGGGCTCATCCGGCCGTGTCATCGCCTTCGCCCTCCTCGCTGAGGCGGGTGAGCAGCAGCTTGTCGATGCGCGCGCCGTCCAGGTCGATCACCTCGATGCGCCAGCCGGCCCAGTCGAAATACTCGCCCACGTTGGGAATGCGGCCGAAGTAGAAGATGCACAGGCCGGCGAGCGTGTGGTAGTCGCCTTCCTGCGCGTCGGGCAGCTCGGCGCCGCCGAGCACGTCGCGCAGTTCCTCCACCGGCAGCGAGCCGTCGATCAGCAGCGAGCCATCCTCGCGGGTGACCACCAGCGCGTCCTCGTCGGCGTTCTCCACCGCCTGCAGGCGGCCGACCACCGCGCCCATCAGGTCGCTGATGGTGACCAGGCCCTGGATCTCGCCATATTCGTCCACCACCAAGGCCATCGACTGCTGTTCCTCGCGGAAAATCTCCAGCAGCTTCATCGCGTGCGTCGACTCGGACACGAACAAGGTGTCGCGCAACTGCTGGAACAGCTGCGGCGCGGACGGGTCCATGTGGGTGACCAGCGACTTCACCTCCAGGATGCCGGCGATATCCTGGTCGTTGCCGCGATACACCGGGTAGCGCGAGAACTCATGCTCGCGCATCGTCTCCAGGTTGCGCTCCGGCGTGGCGGTGGTGTCCAGCCAGGCGATGCGGTTGCGCGGGGTCATCAGGCTGTCGGCGGTGCGGTCGCCCAGGCGCATCACGCGATTCATCATGTCGCGTTCGTGCTGGTCGATCACGCCCTGTTCGTGGCTTTCGCTCACCAGCAGGCGGATTTCCTCTTCCGACACCGCGCCGCGCGCATCGTCCTTGATGCCCAGCATGCGCAGCACGCCGCGGTTGATCGCGCCCAGCGCGGCGACGATCGGCTTGGCCGCGCGCGAGAGCCAGTACAGCGGGATGGCGACCACCGAGGCGATGCGCTCGGGGTTGGTCAGCGCCAGGCGCTTGGGAATCAGCTCGCCGAAGATCACGTAGCCGGCCGTGATCAGGGTGACCGCGGTGCCCACGCCGATGGGCGCGGCGTACTGCTGCACGCCCGGGAAGAAGTCGGACAGCCAGCTGGCGATGATCGTGCCGATGGCGTCACCGCCGAACACGCCGCCCAGGATGCCGATCAGGTTGATGCCGATCTGCACGGTGGACAGCAGGTTGTCCGGGTGCTCGGCCAGGGTCAGCGCGGTGCGCGCGCCCCGGCTGGTGGCGGCCATCTGCTTCAGGCGCAGCTTGCGCGAGGTCATCAGCGCCATCTCCGACAGGGCGAAGAAGGCGTTGAGGATGATCAGGAAAATAACGATGAGCAGTTCAAGCACGGGAATCCTCCCCGGTCGTTGAAGGGGAAGGGCGCATGCTGCATGGGGCGGGGGCGCCGGAGGCGGGCCCGCCAGGGGGCAAATAAGGGTCGTCGTCCATAGGGTGCGCCCGGCGGGCGCGTGGGAATCTTAACAAAGCCTGGGAAGGAACCGTGAATGCCCGGGTCAGCTGGCGCCCCGGAGCGTCCGCGCCGGCCAAATTACCCGGTTGGGTCATCGAACGGTCATAATTCCGCTGTTGCCGTCCCCTCCGCGACGGCTGGATGTGCCTTCTCCATGTTCTCCCTCCAGACGATCTTCGGCTCCGGCAAGCAGTTCTACACGCTTCTCGACGAGGCCGCCGAGGCCGCCTACGACAGCACCAAGGCCCTGCACGCGATGATGCGCGAGGCCGACCGCCAGCCCGCGCTGGACGCCTTCAAGCTCGCCCGCCTGCGCGAGCGCGCCGCCTCGGACAAGATCGGCCAGGCGCTGGTCGACTCCTTCATGACCCCGATCGAGCGCGAGGACATCGAGGCGCTGGGCTCGGCGCTGTACAAGATTCCCAAGCAGGTCGAGAAGTTCGCCGACCGCTACTCGCTGGCCACCCAGCACCTGGCCCACATCGACTTCGCCCCGCGCGCGGCGATGCTCGAGCAGGCCGCCAGCGTGGTGGTGGAGATGGTCCACGAGCTGCCCAAGATGAACATCGATCGCATGACCGCGCTCAACGACAAGCTGCGCATGATCGAGAACGAGGCCGACCGCCTGATGCTCGAGCTGTACCGCGACATCTACTCCGGCCGCCTGGACAACCTGCAGATGTTCCTGCTCAAGGAGTTCTTCGAGATCCTGGAAAAGGCCATCGACCGTTGCCGCGAGGCCGGCGTGGTGGTCTACCAGATCGTCCTGAAGAACAGCTGAGACCGCGCGCGTGCTTACCCTGGTCATTGTGGTGATCCTGGCCGCCCTGGTCTTCGAGTTCATCAACGGCTTCCACGACACCGCCAACTCCATCGCCACCGTGGTGGCGACCAAGGTGCTCTCGCCCGGCTGGGCGGTGATGCTCGCGGCGGGCATGAACCTGCTCGGCGCGCTCACCGGCACCGCGGTGGCGCTCACCATCGCCTCGGGCCTGCTCAACACCGGCGTGGTCGACGTCACCCCGCAGGTGGTGCTGTGCGCGCTGCTGGGCGGCATCATCTGGAACCTCATCACCTGGTGGAAGGGCCTGCCGTCCTCGTCCTCGCATGCGTTGATCGGCGGCCTGTGCGGCGCCGGCCTGGCCGCGGCGCAGAACAACTGGGACGCGTTGATCTGGTCGCAGAACGTCGGCGACTGGGCCAAGAACAAGGGCCTGCTGTGGAAGGTGTTCGTGCCGATGGTGACCTCGCCGGTGGCGGGCTTCCTGCTCGGCATCGTGGTGATGATGCTGTTGTGGGCGCTGATCGCCGGCGTCGCCCGGCTGCCCGGGCCGCTGAGCCGGCTGGCCCGCCCGCGGTGGGTCAACGCGTTCTTCGGCAAGGCGCAGATCGCCTCTGCCGCCTACATGGGTTACGCGCACGGCCATAACGATGCGCAGAAGACCATGGGCATCATCGCCATGACCCTAATCGGCGCCGAGCAGGTGGGTGCGCTGGACAACCTGCCGGGCTGGCTGGCGTTCCTGCATCCGGGCACCGGCGGCGACCAGCCGATCGCGCTGTGGATCGTGCTGACCTGCGCGGTGGTGATGGCGGCGGGCACGGCGTCCGGCGGCTGGAAGATCATCAAGACGCTGGGCCACAAGATGGTCAAGCTGCACCCGATCCACGGCTTCGCGGCGGAAACCAGCTCGGCGACGATCCTCACCCTGGCCGCGCACTTCGGCATGCCGGTGTCGACCACGCACAGCATCTCCACCGCGATCATGGGCGTGGGCTTCGCCAAGAACCCGCGCTCGCTGAAGTTCGGCGTGATCGAGCGCATCATCTGGGCCTGGATCCTGACGATCCCGGCCGCGGGCCTGGTGTCGTACATGATCCTGGAGCTGTTCCGGATGTTCGGCTGGACCTGAGGTCCGGCGGCCCGCGGAAACGAAAAGGCCCGCCAATGGCGGGCCTTTCTTTATCCGTCGCCGGGGGCGGTCACACTTCCAGCGAAGCCAGGTCGCCCTTGGACTCCAGCCACTGCTTGCGGTCGCTGGCGCGCTTCTTGGCCAGCAGCATGTCCATCAGCGAGCGGGTCTGCTCGCCATCGTCCACGGTCAGCTGCACCAGGCGGCGCGTGTCCGGGTGGATGGTCGATTCGCGCAGCTGCTCCGGGTTCATCTCGCCCAGGCCCTTGAAGCGGGTCACGCTGACCTGGCCCTTCATCTTCTCGCGGGCGATCTTGTCCAGCAGCGTGGTCTTCTCTTCCTCGTCCAGGGCGTAGAACACCTGCTTGCCCACGTCCACGCGGAACAGCGGCGGCATCGCCACGAACACGTGGCCGGCCGCCACCAGCGCGGGGAAGTGCTTGAGGAACAGCGCCGTCAGCAGCGTGGCGATGTGCAGGCCGTCGGAGTCCGCGTCGGCCAGGATCACCACCTTGCCATAGCGCAGCCCGTCGATCTCGTCCTTGCCCGGGTCGCAGCCGATGGCGATGGCCAGGTTGTGCACTTCCTCCGAGGCCAGCACGCTGCCGGAGGAGACTTCCCAGGTGTTGAGGATCTTGCCGCGCAGCGGCAGGATCGCCTGGAAATCCTTGTCGCGCGCCTGCTTGGCCGAACCGCCGGCCGAATCGCCTTCCACCAGGAACAGCTCGGTGCGCGAGAGGTCCTGGCTGATGCAGTCGGCCAGCTTGCCGGGCAGGGCGGGGCCCTGGGTGACCTTCTTGCGGACGATCTGCTTCTCGGTCTTCAAACGCGCGCTGGCGCGCTCGATGGCGATCTGCGCGATCTTCTCGCCGATCTCCACGTTCTGGTTGAGCCACAGGCTGAAGGCATCGTGCGCGGCGCCCTCGATGAAGCCGGCGGCCTGGCGCGAGGACAGGCGCTCCTTGGTCTGCCCGGAGAACTGCGGGTCGGTCATCTTCAGGCTGAGCACGAAGGCCACCCGGTCCCACACGTCCTCCGGCGCCAGCTTCACGCCGCGCGGCAGCAGGTTGCGGAAGTCGCAGAACTCGCGCAGCGCGTCGGTCAGGCCCGAGCGCAGGCCGTTGACGTGGGTGCCATGCTGGGCGGTCGGGATCAGGTTGACGTAGCTCTCCTGCACCAGCTCGCCCTCGGCGACCCAGGCCGCCGCCCAGTCCACCACCTCGGTGTCTTTCTTGAGGCTGCCGACGAACAGGTCGGCCGGCAGCAGCTCGCGCCCGCTCAGCTCGCCTTTGAGGTAGTCGCGCAGGCCGTCCTCGAAGTACCAGCTGTCCTGCTCGCCGGTGGCCTCGTCGAACAGCTTCACGGTCAGGCCCGGGCACAGCACGGCCTTGGCGCGCAGCAGGTGGCGCAGGGCGCGCGGATTGAACTTGGGCGTGTCGAAGTACTTCGGGTCCGGCCAGAAGCGCACGCGGGTGCCGGTGTTCTTCTTGCCGACCGTGCCGACCACCTCCAGCGGGGTGGCGCGGTCGCCGTCGCGGAAGGTGATGCGGTGTTCACTGCCTTCGCGGCGGATATGCACCTCCACCAGCTTGGACAGCGCGTTGACCACGCTCACGCCCACGCCGTGCAGGCCGCCGGAGAAGGTGTAGTTGCGGTTGCTGAACTTGCCGCCGGCGTGCAGGCGCGTGAGGATCAGCTCCACGCCGGGGATCTTCTCCTCCGGGTGGATGTCCACCGGCATGCCGCGGCCGTCGTCGGAGACCTCGCAGCTGCCGTCCTTGTAGAGCGTGACCTCGATGGTGCGGGCGTGGCCGGCCAGCGCCTCGTCGACGGAGTTGTCGATGACTTCCTGGGCCAGGTGGTTCGGCCGCGCGGTGTCGGTATACATGCCGGGGCGGCGCTTGACCGGATCCAGGCCGGAGAGGACTTCGATGTCGGCGGCGTTGTAACGGGTGTTCATGCAGCTCGCGATGGCGTGAGACGACGCGCAAGTGTGGGGTCTGGGGCGGTTTTTTGCACGTCCATGCCCGGCATTCAGTGCGCGGCCGGTCGCCGCTGGCTACCCTTTGCCTTGTCATCCATGCCTTGTGGCCCCACATCGGGGGCAAGGTGCAGCCGACAGGAGAACTGCGATGAAGACCCGTCACATTCTGATGCTCGCCGCCGGCGTGGCCGCGCTGGCCGCCATTCCGCTCGCCATGGCCCAGCAGAAGAGCGGCCAGACCGAGGCGCTGGACCAGCGCGGCGCGCAGGCCCAGCAGACGGCCGATGCCCAGGCCCAGGCCGATGCCGATGCGCGCGCCCAGCGCCGCGCCGCCGCCGCCGCGCAGAAGGACCGCGCGGTGAAGGAAGGCAAGGTCGGCGGCAAGGAAGAGGAAGAGGAAAAGCCGCTGCGCTGATCCCGCCGCCTTCGTGCGCCATCCCGACGCCCCGGCTCCGGCCGGGGCGTCTGCTTTTTTATGAGACCGCCGCGCGCAGTGCTTGGGCAAAGCGCCGGCAACCTGTAAACTATGGCTTTCCGGGAGGCCTTGAGCCATGACCCCCCTGATCTTCGTTACCGGCGGCGTAGTGTCCTCGCTTGGCAAGGGCATCGCCGCCGCTTCGCTTGCGTCCATCCTCGAAGCACGTGGCCTGAAGGTCACGATGATGAAGCTGGACCCCTACATCAACGTCGACCCGGGCACGATGAGCCCGTTCCAGCACGGCGAGGTGTACGTCACCGACGACGGCGCCGAGACCGACCTGGACCTGGGCCACTACGAGCGCTTCGTGCG
Organism: Stenotrophomonas sp. HITSZ_GD; assembly: GCF_029543105.1. Taxonomy (GTDB): domain Bacteria; phylum Pseudomonadota; class Gammaproteobacteria; order Xanthomonadales; family Xanthomonadaceae; genus Stenotrophomonas_A. The sequence continues at coordinate 2,752 of NZ_JARQXB010000017.1, read as the reverse complement.
CACCCGCCTGTCGCGCAAGAATTCGGTCACCACCGGCCGCATCTACGAGAACGTGATCCGCAAGGAGCGCCGGGGCGACTACCTGGGCGCCACCGTGCAGGTGATCCCGCACATCACCGATGAAATCCGCCGCTGCATCGACGAGGCCACCGAGGGCTTCGACGTGGCGCTGGTGGAGATCGGCGGCACCGTCGGCGACATCGAGTCGCTGCCGTTCCTGGAGGCGATCCGCCAGGTGCGCACCGAGCGCGGCGCGGAGAAGGCGATGTTCATGCACCTCACGCTGGTGCCCTACATCGCCGCGGCCGGCGAGCTGAAGACCAAGCCCACCCAGCATTCGGTCAAGGAGCTGCGCTCGATCGGCATCCAGCCGGACGTGCTGCTGTGCCGTTCCGAGCAGGCGATCCCGGATTCGGAGCGCCGCAAGATCGCGCTGTTCACCAACGTCTCCGAGCGCGCGGTCATCAGCGCCGCCGATATCGACGTGCTGTACGGCATGCCGCTGGAGCTGCACCGCCAGGGCCTGGACGAGATCGTCATCGACCAGTTCAAGCTGCGCGACAAGGCCGGCGCGGCTGATCTTTCCGAGTGGGCGGCGGTGGTCGATGCGGTCAAGCACCCGCTGGACGAGGTCACCATCGCGGTGGTCGGCAAGTACATCGATCACCAGGACGCCTACAAGTCCGTCGGCGAGGCGCTCAAGCACGGTGGCCTGCGCCAGCGCACCAAGGTCAACCTGAAGTGGCTGGAAGCGCAGGAGCTGGAAGGCACCGACATGGCGGCGCTGTCCGACGTGGACGGCATCTTGGTGCCGGGCGGCTTTGGCGACCGTGGTTTCGAAGGCAAGGTGCTGACCTCCCAGTACGCCCGCAAGACCGGCGTGCCGTACTTCGGCATCTGCTACGGCATGCAGGCGGCGGTGGTGGATTTCGCCCGCCACGTGGCCGGCCTGGAAGGCGCCAACAGCACCGAGAACGACCGCCAGTCGCCGAACCCGGTGATCGGCCTGATCACCGAATGGCGCACGGCCACCGGCGAGGTGGAGAAGCGCGACGAGAAGTCCGACCTGGGCGGCACCATGCGCCTGGGCCTGCAGGAGCAGCGCCTGAAGCCGGGTACGCTGGCGCGCGAGCTGTACGGCAAGGACGTGGTGGCCGAGCGCCACCGCCACCGCTACGAGTTCAACAACCGCTATCGCACCCAGCTGGAAGACGGCGGCCTGGTGATCGCCGCCAAGTCGATGGACGACACGCTGGTGGAGATGGTGGAGCTGCCGCGCGAGACCCATCCGTGGTTCCTGGCGTGCCAGGCGCATCCGGAATTCCTCTCCACCCCGCGCGACGGGCATCCGCTGTTCATCGGCTTCATCCGCGCCGCGCGCGAGCGCAAGGCCGGCGGCAAGCTGTTGAAGGAAGCGCGGGCCTGACCCATATAGGGCCTGTCCCGCGTCGCGGGGCAGGCCTGCCGATTTCCACGGGCACGCTTACGCCAATGCCCGAATTCCCAGGAGTGTCGTGATGAAACTGTGTGGCTTCGAAGTGGGGCTGGATCAGCCGCTGTTCCTGATCGCCGGCCCGTGCGTGGTCGAGTCGATGCAGCTGCAGCTGGACGTGGCCGGCCGGCTGAAGGAGATCACCGGCAAGCTCGGCATGAACTTCATCTTCAAGTCCAGCTTCGACAAGGCCAACCGCACCTCCGGCAACAGCTTCCGCGGGCCGGGCCTGGAAGAGGGGCTGAAGGTGCTGGCCGAGGTGAAGAAGCAGATCGGCGTGCCGGTGCTGACGGACGTGCACGAATACACGCCGATGAACGAGGTGGCGGCGGTGGTGGACGTGCTGCAGACGCCGGCGTTCCTGGTGCGCCAGACCGATTTCATCCGCAATGTCTGCTCGGCGGGCCTGCCGGTGAACATCAAGAAGGGCCAGTTCCTCTCGCCGTGGGACATGAAGCCGGTGGTGGAGAAGGCCAAGTCGACCGGCAACCAGGACATCATGGTGTGCGAGCGCGGCGCCTCCTTCGGCTACAACAACCTGGTCAGCGACATGCGCTCGCTGAGCGTGATGCGCGATACCGGTTGCCCGGTGGTGTTCGACGCCACCCACTCGGTGCAGTTGCCGGGTGGGCAGGGCACCAGCTCCGGCGGCCAGCGCGAGTTCGTGCCAGTGCTGGCGCGCGCGGCGGTGGCGGTGGGTGTTTCGGGCCTGTTCGCCGAAACCCACCCCGATCCGAGCAAGGCGCTGTCCGACGGGCCGAATGCGTGGCCGCTGGACAAGATGGAAGTGCTGCTGGAAACCCTGCTGGCGTTGGATTCGATCACCAAGAAGCATGGGTTCATTGAATCCACGGTGTGATCGCGTTCAATAAGTTTGTCCTGACGGCCGCCTTTTTAGGCGGCCGTTTTGTTTGTTGCGGTGAATGGGTTCGCGCTCGGCGCCTCCCTATCGCGCGCGGTGGGCGGGGGGCAGCCCCTATCGGGACACGCCAAATACCGCATCCATGCGGGGCTCGTAGGGCGACGTCCATGTCGCCCTACGGTCCCGATAGGGGCTGCCCCCCGCCCACCTCCATCGTCTCGATGCGAGCGGATCGAAGATCAAGAGCGGGCAGCGCCGCGCTTTTTTGATCTTCAGGCCGCTGCCGGACTTGTTCGGGGGCGCCCGGGGCGATGCCCTGGCGGGGGCGTGGGGCGACATGGATGTCGCCCTACGAGCCCCGCATGGATGCGGAAGTTGGCGTCCCCCGCCAGGGCATC
>NZ_JARQXB010000016.1 GCF_029543105.1 Stenotrophomonas sp. HITSZ_GD | reverse complement strand
GGGGGCGTGGGGCGACATGGATGTCGCCCTACGAGCCCCGCATGGATGCGGAAGTTGGCGTCCCCCGCCAGGGCATCCCCCCGGGCGCCCGCGCGATATCAACCGAAGCGCCGCAACGCAACAAACCAAACCCCCAGCAAAGCAAAAGGCCGCCATGAAAGGCGGCCTTCGGGTCAGCACTAGCACTGGAATGGAATCAGGAGGTCATCCGATCCCAGAACCCCTTCACCCCGTCCATGAAAGTCGCGGACTTGGGCGAATGCTTGCGCGCCTCCTCGCCGGAGAAGGTCGCCTCGAACTGTTCCAGCAGCTTGCGCTGTTCGGCCGTCAGGTTGACCGGCGTCTCCACCACCACCCGGCAGTACAGATCGCCCGGCCCGCGGCTGCGCACCGAACGCACGCCCTTGCCACGCAGGCGGAACAGTTTGCCCGTCTGCGTCTCGGCCGGAATGCGGATTTCCGCCTCCCCACCCAGCGTGGCCACGCGCACCGTATCACCCAGCGCCGCCTGCGTGATGCGGATCGGCACCTCGCAGTGCAGGTCGTCCCCATCGCGGCGGAAGATATCGTGCTCGCGCACGCGCACTTCCACGTACAGATCGCCCGGCGGCGTACCGGCCGGGCCGGCCTCGCCTTCGCCCGCCAGGCGAATGCGGTCGCCGTTGTCCACGCCGGCGGGAATCTTCACCGACAGGACCTTCTCGTCCTCGATGCGCCCCGCCCCGTGGCAGGTCTTGCACGGATTCTGGATGATCGTGCCGCGCCCCGCGCAATGCGGGCAGCTCTGCTGCATCGCGAAGATGCCGCGCTGGATGCGCACCTGGCCGCGCCCCTGGCAGGTGGCGCAGGTCTCGACCTTGCCGTCCTCCGAACCGCTGCCATGGCAGGGCTCGCATTCGACCAGCGTCGGGATCTCGATGCGCCGCTCGATGCCACTGACCGCCTCTTCCAGGTCCAGCTCGATCACGTAGCCGATGTCGGCGCCGCGCCGCGCCGCGCGCGGGCCACCGCCGCCACCGAAGATGTTGCCGAAGATGTCGCCGAAGATATCGCCCATGTCCGGGCCACCCGGCCCGCCGCCACCGCCCATGCCGTGCTCGAAAGCCGCATGGCCGTGCGCGTCGTACATCCGCCGCTTGTTGCCGTCGGAGAGGACCTCGTAGGCTTCCTTGCATTCCTTGAACGAAGCCTCCGCCGCCGCATCGCCCGGGTTGCGGTCGGGGTGGTACTTCATCGCGCAACGGCGATAGGCCTTCTTCAGTTCATCGTCGCTGGCGCCACGGGCCACGCCCAGGACTTCGTAATAATCGCGCTTGCTCATGGGGGACTACGGGAACCTGTGTAGGGATGACGGGGGCAGATGAGGCGAAGGAGCGATGCCGGGGCACCGCTCCTTCGCTTTATCGGCTGGACGACTTACTTCTTGTCGTCCTTGACCTCGGTGAACTCGGCGTCCACCACGTCGTCGCCACCGCGACCGGCAGCACCGGCATCCGGGCCCGGGCCGGCCGCGCCGCCCTGCTCGGACGCCGCCGCCGCCGCGTACAGCGACTGCCCGGCCTCTTCCAGCGCCTTGGTCTTGGCCTCGATCTGGCCCTTGTCGTCGCCCTTCATCGCCGTCTCCAGGTCCGACAGCGCCGATTCGACGCGGCCGATCACATCGCCGCCCACCTTGCTGCCGTGCTCGGTGATGGCGGTGCGGGTGGCGTGGATCAGGCCATCGGCCTGGTTGCGCGCCTGCACCAGCTCGTGGAACTTCTTGTCTTCCTCGCGGTGCGCCTCGGCGTCGGCGACCATCCGCTGGATCTCGTCGTCCGACAGGCCCGAGCCGGCCTTGATCTCGACCTTCTGTTCCTTGTTGGTCTTCTTGTCCTTGGCCGACACGTGCAGGATGCCGTTGGCGTCGATGTCGAAGGACACCTCCACCTGCGGCAGGCCGCGCGGCGCCGGCTCGATGCCGGAGAGGTCGAACTTGGCCAGCGACTTGTTGAAGCGGGCCTGCTCGCGCTCACCCTGCAGCACGTGCACGGTCACGGCCGACTGGTTGTCCTCGGCGGTGGAGAACACCTGCGAGGCCTTGGTCGGGATGGTGGTGTTCTTCTCGATGATCTTGGTGAACACGCCGCCCATGGTCTCGATGCCCAGCGACAGCGGGGTCACGTCCAGCAGCAGCACGTCCTTCACGTCGCCGGCCAGCACGCCGCCCTGGATCGCCGCGCCCAGCGCGACCGCTTCGTCCGGGTTGACGTCCTTGCGCGGCTCCTTGCCGAAGAACTCGGCCACGGCCTGCTGCACCTTCGGCATGCGGGTCTGGCCGCCAACCAGGATCACCTCGTTCACGTCGCTGGCGCGCAGGCCGGCGTCGTTGAGCGCGGTGCGGCACGGCTCGATCGACTTGCGGATCAGGTCTTCCACCAGCGCTTCGAGCTTGGCGCGGGTCAGCTTGATGTTCAGGTGCTTCGGGCCCGACGCGTCGGCGGTGACGTACGGCAGGTTGACCTCGGTCTGCTGCGCGGAAGACAGCTCGATCTTGGAGCGCTCGGCCGCGTCCTTCAGGCGCTGCAGGGCCAGCGGGTCCTTGCGCAGGTCGATGCCCTGGTCCTTCTGGAATTCCTCGACGAGGTAGTCGATGACGCGCTTGTCGAAGTCCTCGCCACCCAGGAAGGTGTCGCCGTTGGTGGCCAGCACTTCGAACTGCTTCTCGCCGTCCACCGAGGCGATCTCGATGATCGACACGTCGAAGGTGCCGCCGCCCAGGTCGTACACGGCGATCTTGCGGTCCCCGCCTTCCTTGTCCAGGCCATAGGCCAGCGCGGCGGCGGTCGGCTCGTTGATGATGCGCTTGACGTCCAGGCCGGCGATGCGGCCGGCGTCCTTGGTCGCCTGGCGCTGGCTGTCGTTGAAGTAGGCCGGCACGGTGATGACCGCCTCGGTGACCGTCTCGCCCAGGAAGGCTTCGGCGGTCTTCTTCATCTTCTCCAGCACCTGCGCGGAGATTTCCTGCGGCGCCAGCTTCTTGCCGTCGGCGGTGGCCACCCAGGCGTCGCCGTTGTCATGCTGGACGATGCCGTAGGGCACCAGGTCCAGGTCCTTCTGCACTTCGGCGTCGGTGAACTTGCGGCCGATCAGGCGCTTCACCGCGTAGAAGGTGTTCTTGGGGTTGGTGACGGCCTGGCGCTTGGCCGAGGCGCCCACCAGGACTTCGCCGTCCTTGGTGTAGGCGACGATCGAAGGCGTGGTGCGGTCGCCTTCGGAATTCTCGATGACGCGGGCCTTGCCGCCATCCATGATCGCCACGCAGGAATTGGTGGTGCCCAGGTCGATACCGATGATCTTGCCCATGAGGGATGACTCCTGAAGAGATGCTTGGTCGTTCTGCCGGCGCGATGCCGGCGGCTGGATCGGATGTGGGGATGGCCGAAACCCATTCAAGCCATCACCGCGAAACTGCGTTCTGTCCGGCGCCGGCCACGTTCACGCGTGGCCGCGCCGGCGGGTCAATCGTGCTTGGCCACCACCACCAGCGCGGGGCGCAGCAGGCGGTCGTTGAGCAGGTAGCCCTTCTGGAACACCTGGGCCACGTGGCCCGGCGCCACGGCGGCGGCGTCGATCTGGCTGATCGCCTGGTGGTGTTCCGGGTTGAACGGCTGGCCGGTCGGGTCCAGCAAGGTGAGGCCATTGTCGGCGGCGACCTTCAGCAGCTGCTTGTAGGTCAGCTCCAGGCCATCGCGCAGCGGGCTCGGCTCGGCGCCGGCCGCGGCCAGGCCGGCGTCCAGGCTGTCGAACACCGGCAGCAGTTCGCCCAGCAGCTTCTCGTTGGCGAAACGGCGCGCCTGCTCGACGTCGCGGGCGATGCGCTTGCGCTGGTTCTCCAGGTCGGCCCGCTCGCGCAGGGCGTCGGCCTTGACCAGGGCGATCTCGCTGCGCAGCGACTCCAGCTCCTCCTGGAGCGGGTCGGTGGGCGCGGCGGCCTGCTGGGGGTTCTCGGAATCGAATTCGGGCTGGTCTTGGTTCATTTGCGCGTCCATGGGCAGGCGACACCCCGCCCCTGCCCGCGCTATGTGGGCGCCGATGGATTGTTTCAAGCGCCCGATCGGGACAATCGTCGCCGGCTATCGCCGGCCCGCGGCCTCAGCCCGGCGGCGGCTCCATCGCCGCGCCCAGTTCGCGCGCGGCGGTCTGCACCAGCGGGATGACCCGTTCGTAGGCCATGCGCTTGGGGCCGATCACCCCCAGCACGCCGAGCACCCGCCCGTGGGCGGCATACGGCGCGGTCACCAGCGAGACATCGCCCAGCGGCAGCATGCCGGTCTCCTCGCCAATGAAGATACGCACGCCCGGGGCCTGGATGGTGCGCTCCAGCAGCTGCAGGATCTCGCGCTTGCTGGCGAAGGCCTCGAACAGCTCGCGCAGGCGGTCCAGGTCGGAGAGGTCCTGCACACCCATCAGCCGGGTCTGCCCGGCCAGCACGATGTCCTCGGCCGAAGGCGGCACCAGTACCTCGTCGGCCAGCGCCACGCTGTGGGCGAGCAGCTGCTCCATCTCGTCCTTGGCCGTGCGCAGCTCGCGCATCAGGCTGGCGCGGATATCGGCCAACGCGCGGCCGGCGAAGTGGGTATTGAGATAGTTGGCCACGCGCTCCAGCTCGGCCGGGTCGAAGGACCGGCGGGGCTCGATCACCCGGTTCTGCACCTCGTTGTCGGCAAACACCAGGATCGCCAGCACCCGGCGCGCGTCCAGGGCCACGAAATCGATATGGCGGAAGGCGAACTGCTCGCGCCGCGGCGCGCTGACCACGCCGACGAAATGGGTCATCGCCGAGAGCATCTCCGAGGCGCTGCCCAGCAGCGACTGGGTGCCGGCGCCGCTGGCCAGCTCGCTGCGCAGGCGGCGCACCTCCTCCTCGGCCGGCGGCTGCATCTGCACCAGGCTGTCGACGAACACGCGGTAGCCGTGCGCGGTGGGCACGCGCCCGGCCGAGGTATGCGGCGAGGCCAGCAGGCCCAGGTCCTCCAGGTCCGCCAGCACGTTGCGGATGGTCGCCGCGCTGATATCCAGCCCGGCGTGCTGGGCCAGGGTCTTGGACCCGACCGGTTCGCCATCATGGATGTAGCGCGAGATCAGCGTGCGCAGCAGGTGCCGGGCGCGGGGATCGAGCGAGGGGGTGGAAGGCGGGCGCATGGGATCAGCCAGTGAGACGCGTCACTAGATAATGACTGCGCGGCGGCTTGGCAAGCACCGTCCGCCCTTTCCTGCCGCCGCCCCGACCGCCTAAGCTTTTACCGTTCATCGACCACCGACCCCATGCTGACCCATCTTTCGATCAAGGATTTCGCCGTCGTCCGCGCCACCGAGCTGGAATTCGGCCCCGGCATGACCGTGGTGTCGGGCGAGACCGGCGCGGGCAAGTCGCTGATGGTGGACGCCCTGGGCTTCCTGTCCGGGCTGCGCGCCGACAGCGGCGTGGTGCGCCATGGCGCCGAGCGGGCCGAGCTGTCGGCCGAGTTCGCCCTGGCCGACACCAACCCGGCGCGCGACTGGCTGGCCGAGCAGGCGCTGGACGACGACGGCCAGTGCCAGCTGCGCCGGGTGATCCGCGCCGACGGTGGCTCACGCGCCTGGATCAACGGCCGGCCGGTGACGCTGTCCCAGCTGGCCGAGCTGGCCGGCTTCCTGGTCGAGATCCACGGCCAGCACGAACACCAGGCGCTGCTCTCGCGCGGCAGCCAGCTGCAACTGCTCGACGCCTACGCGCGCAACGGCGAGGCGCGCGCGGCCGTGCGCGCGGCCACCGACCACTGGCAGGCCCTGCTCGCCGAACGCGACGCGCTCTCGGCGCAGGGCGATGTCTCCGACCGCATCGCGTTCCTGGAACACCAGTTGGGCGAGCTGGAACGCGAGGAACTGGCGCCGGAGGCGATCGCCGCCCTGGGCACCGCGCACCGCCGCCAGGCCCACGCCGCCGCGCTGATCGGGGCGTGCGAGCGGGTCGCCGGCCAGCTCAACGGCGATGACGGCCAATCCGTGCTCGGCCTGCTGCAAGCCGGGCGCCACGAACTCGGCCGGGTCGCCGAACACGAACCGCGCCTGCGCGACGTGGATGCCCTGCTCGACGGTGCGGCCATCCAGCTCGACGAGGCCCTGGCCCTGCTCGACCGCGTGCGCGACGACCTGGAGGCCGACCCCGAGCAGTTCGAGGACATGGAGCGCCGGCTGGGCCGCCTGCACGACCTGGCGCGCAAGCACCGCGTCCCGGCCGAGGGCCTGGCCGAGCACCGCGACCGCCTCGCCGCCGAAGTGCAGCACCTGCGCGGCGCCGACGAGCGGCTGCAACAGATCGACCGGTTGATCGCCACCGCCGCCGGGCAGTGGCGCGACGCGGCCGCCGTGCTGACCGCCAGCCGGGCGAGCGCCGCCGAAGCGCTCTCGCGCACCACCACCGGGCTGATCGGCGAGCTGGGCATGGGCGGCGGACAGTTCCTGATCGAGCTGCAGCCGCAGCCGGGCGACCGCCCCGACCCGCAGGGCGCCGAGCGGGTGGAGTTCCTGGTGGCGGCCAATGCCGGCCAGCCGGCACGGGCGCTGCGCAAGGTGGCCTCCGGCGGCGAGCTGTCGCGGGTGTCGCTGGCGATCGAAGTGGCCGCGCTGGGCCTGGATGCCGTGCCGACGATGGTGTTCGACGAGGTCGATTCGGGCATCGGCGGGGCGGTGGCCGACATCGTCGGGCAGAAGCTGCGCGCCCTGGGCGAGCAGCGCCAGGTGCTGTGCGTGACCCACCTGCCGCAGGTCGCCGCCAAGGGCCACGCGCACTACCGCGTGAGCAAGGCGCCGGTGGAAGGCATGACCCAGAGTGCCGTGGAGCTGCTGGATGCCGGCGCCCGACAGGAGGAACTGGCGCGCATGCTGGGCGGCGTGGAGGTCAGCAAGGAAGCCCGGGCTGCGGCGAAGAAGCTGCTGCAGGCGGCGGGATGAAGGCCGCGGCCCGCGTACCCTACGGCGCGGGCCGGCCTGCCCCGGATATCAAAAAGGCGGCCATTGGCCGCCTTTTCTTGCGCCGCCGCGAACCTCAGCGGCTGCGCTTCTTGCGCACGTACAGCACCAGCGAGTGCTCTTCCAGCTCGTAGCCGTGCTTGGCGGCGATCTGCCGCTGCAGGGCCTCGATTTCCTCGCTCTCGAACTCGATGATCTTGCCGGTGTCCACGTCCACCATGTGGTCGTGGTGGCCGCCGCGGTCCAGCTCGTAGACGGCCTGGCCGCCCTCGAAGTTGTGCTTGAGCACCAGGCCGGCGGCCTCGAACTGGGTCAGCACGCGGTAGACGGTGGCCAGGCCGATCTCGTCGCCGTGTTCGAGCAACTGCCGGTAGATGTCTTCGGCGCTGAGGTGGTGCGGCGCACCGCGCTGCTCCAGCAGCTCCAGGATGCGCATGCGCGGGTGCGTGACCTTCAACCCGACTTTGCGCAGGTCATGGGATTCCATGGCAGTCTCCATTCATAGGCGATTTAGCGCCAGCTGCCTCGGGGTGGGTCGCGGCGACCGCCGGGAGTGTATCATCGGCCTGATTTCACTCGCCTCCCGTACCGATGCGCAATCTCCTGCTGGTCGCCGTTGTCGCCCTTTCCACCGCTGGCTGCGGCATCATCTACAAGCAGCCGATCTATCAGGGCAACCTGATCAAGAAGAGCGCCGTCGACCAGTTGCAGGTCGGCCAAAGCAAGCAGGCCGTCGAGGCGCTGCTGGGTACGCCGTCGATTCCCGACCCGTTCCACGCCGAGCGTTGGGACTACACCTCCACGCAGCGCGTGGATCGCCTGGCCCGCGTGGAGATGAAGAACTTCACCGTGTTCTTCGAGCAGGACCGCGTGGTGCGCTGGGAGGGGGATTACTTCCCGGACCAGGACCTGGCCCTGGCCAAGGCCGCGCCGCGCCAGTTCGGCCGCAACCTGACCAAGGACAAGAAGGGCCAGCGCGGCCGCTAACCGCGCTTCACGCCCGGCATCGGGCCGGCCCGGCGCCGCCGGGCCTCCTTCGGATCGGCCAACAACGGCCGCAGCAGCTCTACCCGGTCGCCGTCGTGCAGCACCTGCGTGGAGCGGACCACGAGCCCGTGCACCGCCACGCCGGGGGCCTCGATGGCCCGCGGCAGGTGGGCTGCCGCGATGGCTTCGGCCACGGTCGCCCCCTCGGCCAGTTCCAGCGTGGACGCCGCGTAGTGGTCGGGCCAGGCGATGATGACTTCCACGCGCATGCGGCTCAGGCCTCGCGGTCGGCGACCCGGACGAAATCGTTGACCATGCGGTCGGCCAGGCCCTGGAAACCCAGTGCCAGCGCCGGCCCGAGCAAGCGCGAGCTGGGTTCGAACTCCAGCGTGAGGGTCACCTTGCAGGCGTCCTCGTCCAGCGCGTGGAATTCCCAGCGCCCCTGCAGGCGCTTGAACGGCCCGTCGCGCAGCTGCATATCGATACTGTGCGGCCGGTGCAGCGTGTTTTCGGTGGTGAACCAGGTCCGGAACGAACCCAGGCCCAGGTCGAGCCGCGCCACGAGGCGGTCCTGCCCCTGTTCGATCAGCTGGGCCTGGTCGCACCAGGCGAACCGCCGCGGATAGGCGGCGATGTCGTTGACCAGGTCGAACATGCGCGAAGCGCTGTGTTCGACCAATGCACTGCGGCGGATGGTAGGCATGCGGGGGACTGCGGGACCGCCCGGCGGGCCGAACGATCGCCAATAGGAGACAATAGGAAGATGAGCAAGAAACCCGGCAAGGATAAAGCAAACGGCGCGGCGGCCCACAAGACCATCGCGTTGAACAAGCGCGCGCGCCACGAATACCACCTGGAAGAGCGCTACGAGGTCGGCCTGGCCCTGCAAGGTTGGGAAGTGAAGTCGATCCGGGCCGGGCGCGCGAACATCGGCGATGCGTATGCGTTCGTCCGGCAGGGCGAAATCTTCCTGTACGGCGCGCAGTTCACCCCGCTGATCACCGCCTCCACGCATGTGGTGGCCGAGGAGCGCCGCGACCGCAAGATGCTGTTGCACCGGCACGAGATCGACAAGCTGATCGGCCGCGTGGAGCGCGACGGCTACACGCTGATTCCCACCGCGATGTACTGGAGCAAGAACAAGGTCAAGCTGGAGATCGCGCTGGCCAAGGGCAAGCAGGCGCACGACAAGCGCGACAGCGCCAAGGAACGCGACTGGCAGCGCGAGAAGCAGCGGGCGATGCGGGCGCACAACAAGAACGCCTGACGGCCGCACAAGCTGAAGCCTGAGCCGCGTCCCGCCACGTCGCCCTTGTGAACCCCCTGCCCCGCCCCTACACTGTGGTGGTCAGCGTTTCACGCTGATCCCCGGGGGTGCACTGGTTTCGACGGGGGTCGCGAAGTCGCTTGGCGCATGCCGAGGGGGCAGCTTTCCTCGTAAATCCAGCCGCAAACTTATAGTTGCCAACGACGACAACTACGCTCTGGCCGCTTAAGGCCTAAGCCCCGAAATCGCTTGTGTCCGTGCTCGCGACGTAGGGTCATCATCACGGAACCGCCTGTGGTGGCTGCCTGTCAGCCACGGGTTAAATAAAGCGGGCTGGCTCCGGGATGCGCTTCGCACATCGTGCTGTTCCGGGGTGAGATTCAACGGTGAGCTAAGCATGTAGTGCCGGGGATGGAGAGCCTTCGGACGGCGGTTCGATTCCGCCCACCTCCACCATTCAAACCCCTGATTTATCAGGGGTTTTTTATTATTTGCTTAGTGAGAATTAGGGCGTACGGACAGTCGTACGGATATCCAATTACGCTGCCGCACAGATGGCCTGGATCAGATCCACGGCGAATGCCGTTAGGACAACAGCCCAGGCCAGGGCGATCGGGACGACGATCCCGAACATTGCCGGATACCAGACGGCGCGCACGCGCGGCAACAGGCTCCGCAGTTCGTCTAAATTCCGTTTCATACCAGCATGGAACGCTTGCGGGTCAATCTCATCACCAGGCTTCCCTACTGCGAATGCCTGGCGCATCAGCACCCGTTGACGAAACAGGAAGCCGAATACTTCCCACGCAAGATAGGTTCCAACCGAAACGCACAGCAGCAAGCCGACACCCGACCACAGCGCGACTGGCAAGCGATCTTCGGCCTTATCCCACAGAAAGAACATTGCGGCATAGCCCACCACGACCAGCCCTTGAACGTACCCGTGAGCGAAGCCGAAAGCCTCGCGGTTCATTTCGCGCTGCGTTGCGATGAAGTCGTCGTCCATCTTCGCCCCCTGATTTCGCGCGAGTCTACGCCCAGAACGAACAAAAATGGCCGCCCATAGGGCGGCCACTTGAACGGAATCGCGTCTAAAGTTAGATCGAGAATCCCTTCGGCGGCGGTGCTTTCATCCCCATGGCCCGCCATGCAGCCAGTCTCGCAAGCTCTCCTGCCAATCGGACAGGCACATTGGCGACCAGGGTTACCAAGTCATCCTCTAGGAATGGCCGCACAGCAATGGCATCCATTGGTAGCAGCTGGCCGTCGTGATAGTCAGCAGCGTCGGCGGGTTCGTTTTGATGGTCAAGCAAGTCAATTCCCCTGTGAATTAGTCGCGCACTTCACCTGCGCACTGTTATTTGATACGAGACGTTGTGGAAAAAAAAGGCGATATCCCCTCTGTCCTGGCATCCTGCGATAGCCGTGTCTATTAGAGAACCGCGGCGATCCACGCCAACGCGACGCCTGCGCTCAACTTCGATGCGCTGGGCCAGAGCCTCGGCAGACTCCCCCGGCTGCTGGGTGATGTGGTAGGTGTGTGTCGACGAATCGACGACGCTTGCCCCACCGTTTCGCGCTACAGACGGCGCAGGCGGCGCCCTGCGCCCGCGAACAGGCGCGGGCATCGCCAGATTGGCGCGGGGGCGCGTAGGCACTCCGGCGCCGCCGATCGCCTGTACGGCCCCGGCGCTTGAAACGTCACTGCCAGCGCCGAGCATCCATCGGCCGGCGCCAAGTAGCGCGCTACCGATAGCGCCGCCTACCGATAGCACCGGCTGGACCTTGCGCATGATCCAGTCGACCGCGGCGCCGACGACCGACTTCACCTTGTCCCAGGCATTGCCGAAGCTGACGACAAGCCACCCGGCGGCCGTGCCGATGGCCTGCCCGATCCAGGTAACGGCCCTGACAACCATCGTGATCTGCCGGACGCCGTTCGCCATCACCGCACCCAGCAGCTGACCGAACGACCGTCCCTTCTCCGACACGCCTTGCAGCTCGGCTGATCGCTTTGATCTCTGCACGGACGGCTTTTACTTCCTCCCGATCCATGTCAGCGCTCCATCCATCCATGCACCCAGGATGGGCGCCGTTTTGCATCGCGCCGCTCGGGTGCTGCCGCCAGGCAAACATGACTTTCCAGATGACGCACACCCCGCTTGACGCTGGCATCGTCTATTCCGGGGAACGCCAGACGAATGCGCCTGGCGGCCTCTTCACAGTCGAATATGAAGGCGCCACGCAGCGCATGACACATGACCATGACTCGCGCACCCTCATCGTTCGATTCACGGACTGACACGATCGCCGCTTCGATCGCGTCAGCCAGCTCCTGCGAGAAAGAAACCGGCGGGCGGGCCGACGCGCGCACTTTGGGGGAAGGAGACCCCAAACCATGCACCCGACCGCCGATTAACTTGGCGAACAGCCGCATCATGCAACTGTCCAGAACTTGTTCGTGTCTGGAACCAGCGAAAGCATGCTGGCCCAGGCGGTGACGGCCATACCGTCGGCCTTGCCAAGCCGTTCGGCGTAAATAGTGATTTCGTCGTTCACCGCTACACCTGCGCGATTCCATGCTCCGATGAACGTGCTGGCGGAATCCCCGGTCAGCTCGCCGAGGACACCAGCAGCGCGCAGCACGCCATCCTGTCCGATGACCGCACCGATGCCAGCCGTGCCGATCAGGGCGCGCAGCTCGTCGAAATGCAGCCCGGCCGCCGCTACGTTTGCGACAGTAAAGGGAGCGAGGTTTGCGGCGCCAAGCGCGGACAACAGCACGTCGTCGGCGGCGCGCGACAAACCAAGAGACAGCGACGTGAGGATTTCTGAACAGAGCTGATCGGGATCGATCCGACGGCGTTCGCTGCGCGGAATTTCGAAACGAACACCTTTGGATATAGACGTTCGCCAGTCGATTTCAGCGCAGAACACTGGCAGCGACATAGCCGGCGCATCCGCGTCGTCCGAGCTTGTGCCATCCTTGTCCACGGTCGCGAATGTAAGCCCGTCCAGATCGCCGCCGGCAACGGTGGCGAAGGCGGCCGCCTCAATATTCCGAAGAGCGACGGGGATGCGCTCGACGACCACACCACCGCTATAGCCGACGGGATGCAGCTCAACAGCAGGCGATGCCACGATGACGCGTGCGCCAGCACGTGCGATGCGGGAACCGGAAACGAGGCCGGCGGCCATGTTCAGCGTGACGCCGGCCGGGGCCACGTTCGGCGCACGAACGACTCGACCATCCTTGCCGATCAGGCCGGGGAGATACGACGTTGTCAGACTTGCTACCATCGATCGAACCGTCGGCTGCGCGATCATGTGCCGCGGCTCGCCATCGGCAGAGAAGCCATGCGGAGCGTAACTCTGCGCGACGTCGGCATCGCCAATCAGCTTGCGCAGCGATAGCGCAAGGTTTGCATCACGTTCGACCTGCTGGTCCGCGAGCATGTTTCGCCATTGGGCCTCCGTGACCATGTTGCGGAACTGGTCAGCGGAAGCGGGATTGCTTGCGGGAGCTGCGGTGTCCATGTTGCTTCGATTCCTCGGTGTATGGCGCTAGTGTCAACCCCACCGAATGTCCGTTCCATTGCAAGAATTTCCGCGCTGCCGCGACGCCTATCGAAGCGCGGGCCCGTCTACACCTGGCCTCCAGCCTCCCAACAGGTTCTCTAGGGTGTTCGCGTGACGGGGATAAACATAAAAGTCACTTTCGAGGGGCACGCACACCGCAAATGTGGCGGTGTCGACGACCCCGCATCCCCTACCCCTTCCGGGAGGACCCATGGTTGCAAACTCTGAGACAAAGGCCGCAGAATCTGACTGAATAATCCGAACAGGGGAAATGGGCGATGGCTGATGATAGGCTTCCGTACGTAATGGCATATGGTGCGATTACGAAGGCACTCGAAAAGATTAAGGCGGCCGCGACACCCGATAGATTTACACAGGACTTTCTCGCCACCAAGCTAGGCATGAAAGGTGGCAACGCTAAGTCCCTTATCCCGTACCTCAAGCGTATCGGCTTCCTTGGAACCGATGGCTCCCCGTCCGAGCGTTACAAGCGCTTCCGTAACCCGGCTGTCGCCGGCATTGCAGCCGCTGAGGCATTGCGACAAGGTTACAAGCCGCTATTCGAGCGAAACGAAAAAGTTCACGAATTGAAAGACAATGAGGTCAAGGGGCTAATTGTAGAGGCCACTGGGCTGGAGCCCGAAGGCAGCACAGTTAAATCGGTTCTCGGTTCGTTCAAGGCGTTAAAGTCTTTCGCTAGATTTGACAACCCAATGTCAAGTGGCAACGGTGAAGTTGAAGACAGCAATGAGGACGAGGGCGTGCAGCAATTGGCTGCGAATGAAGCAAAGTCTGAGCAGCAGTCAGGCGGCGGCGCCCTTCATACAAAACTTGGACTGTCTTATACGATTAACTTAAACCTTCCCGCGACGTCCGATATCGCAGTATTCAACGCAATTTTTCGAAGCCTTAAAGAGAACTTACTCAAGTGACCAGCGAGAGAACTGAGTCAACATTGAAACTGTTTGCTATTAGCAACCAGCTCTTAGAGCACGATCTTGACAAAGTTGAGGAGGAATTCGCACTCGATCTAGGCCGCCTGCACACGGCAGTTCTGGTTACTGACGACACCTATTATCCTCAGATTGACCGTGCTATCAGGCAAGAGGCAGCGGCGATGTCGCAGCACTATGAGGTTTTCTATTCACTTGAGAAGACTATTCGCTCCCTAGTGAACGACACCATAGTGGCGACGGACGGGCCAAACTGGTGGACTGGAACTCGTGCTCCGGCCCGCGTCAAGCAGGAGGCGGATAGCCGCCTGCAAAAGGAAATTGATTCTGGCGTCACAGTTCGGTCTTCATCTCCACTGGATTTCACGACGTTTGGTGAGCTTGGCGAAGTCATAAAGTCTAACTGGGACTTGTTCGGCTCTATTTTCTCCAGCCCCAAGGCTGTAGAGCGTGTGATGGCAAACTTAAACACGCTGCGAGGACCCATCGCACATTGCAGCCCTCTCGCTGAGGACGAGGTGGTACGTCTTCGTCTCAGCGTTCGTGATTGGTTTCGTCTCATGGAGTGATAGGCACGAAACACAGTGGAGGAGAAGGGGGCCTTGGGGTCTTAGGGGGTCGCTGTTTACCATATAGCGTGCTGATTTCAGGACTGCGGGGTACATCGGGCGCTATACCCTTCATCACCCTTTGCAGCGTAAGCTTGCCTGTTTCTAGCGACCCCCAAGGCCACCATTACTTGCTCACTGAGTAGAATCAGTTAGTTAGATGGAATAGATGGGGGTCGTGGCGGGGTCGATGGGTGGGGGCGTGGGGGTCGCACTCGATGGGCTTTCGGCGTCGTTAGGACGCCAAAGGGGACAGGACAAGCGTTATTGCCCTGTCCTTGCCCCAAGCTAGATGCGGAATCGCAGCTCGCCGCCGCACTTGTAAGGCTCGCGACCCGACGCGCGCAGCCAGCGGCCGATTGCGTAGCGTTCACCGCGTGGCGCGCCACCCCGGCCCGCCAGCAGCGCGAAGCTGCCGATCGTTAGTGGCAGCCCCTTCAGCCTTACGAGGGCATCAGCGAACCATTCCGGTGCCGGTGCATCGCGGTCGCTACTGTGATACTTGCGCGGCTTCTGCCTGGCGCCGAGGCGCAACGCTAAGAACACGGCATCGGCGGATACCGCCGAACCTGGCGCAGCGCTCTTGATTTCGTCAGCCTTCACCATGTCGGCGATGATTTCCGCGTCCGTCGTCATGCGGCAAACCCCGTGCGCTCGGCGACGAAGCGCTGAAGCTCGCTCTCGGCGATCAGCGTGCGCTTTCCGACCTTGAACGCGCGAATGGCATTCGCGGAAATCAGCTCGTATAGCGTGGATCGGCCAATGCCAATCGACTTCGCGGCGTCCGAAATAGAACGGGCGTGAACTTGGCCTTGCGTTTTACTTGCGCTGTGCATGCGGCATCTGTCCTGGTGCGTCCACCCGGAATTAGGTGGACGCGGACAGATTCATACGGAATGACTCGCGGCTCCATTGCAGGAATTTCCGACCTGCCGCTGTTGCGTTTAAACACTATAGGAAGTCGACCTGCGCCAGCTTGTCGCGCGCCGCGTCCTGCGCTAGGTGGCCGTAGTGCTTGGAAATCATTTCCAGCGACGTGCCGGTCAGCCGTGCGACCGTCACCGGGTCCAGGCCGCCGATGATAGCGTCCGTGATCCACGAATGCCGAAGCGTATACAGCACGACGTCGGGCGGCAGCCCGGCCTTCATTGCAGCCGCCTTCACTCTGGGTGCCCATGCCTGCGGCGTCCAATCTTCTCCGCGTCCGTGAACATGCGTTCGCCCGGCAGTTTGGACTTCGCCAGCTTCTCGAACAACGCACGTGCCGCTGGCGAAACCGGAATCGCACGGGCGCCGGTCTTAGTACTGAACGTTGCGAGCCCATTCCGCGCGTGCCAATCTTTGCGAATCATCGCCGCTGGATCACCGGGGCGACAGCCAGTCAGCGCGACGCATTCGGCTAGGTCACGAAGGTCGCCTTCCATAGCGCTTAGCAGCGCGAGCCGCTGCGCCTTCTCCAGATAGCGCTCTCGTCGCGCGTCAGCCCCCTTGTTCGGCTTGATCGCACCCCATTCAATGGCGCGCTCGTGCGGAATTTCTCGGCGGCTTACTGCGCGGAAGGAACGGTAAAGACAAAATTGTGGGGTCGCTACTCTGTGTAGAGCACGCCACGTTCTAGATCATCTTTCATGATCCGGGCAACATGGTCAGCCAAGCTCTCGCCAGTCTGCTTTTTAAAATCGATGGCAACTTCTTTCTCAAAACTGCATCGCCAGCTGACTTTATCTTGCTCATCAACTACGAGCAATTCGTATAACTCGTGATCCTTCCTCTGCAAGAGATGCGCGGTGAAATTTTTACCATCAACATCGAACTTCTCCGTCTTGCAAATTTCAAATGCAATCAATCCACTCATTGATATACTCTCCTTAACTTGCTCGACGCAGACCAGAGCGCCTAGTCCGCCTTTTTCTTGTTGGTGCAGGTTTGACCTTTGTGATGGGGACATTATTGCTGCAGTCCACCTTGGCCAACATCACATTGGCATACCCCAGTTCGACCAATCTTGCATGAACGCTTCTGAGGATCACTTTGGCGAAAAAGGGCAGGTGAAGATCTGGCTTCTTTGACTGACTAATTATGGCAAAGACAATGGTGTATTGCGCCACATCCCGAACAGAAAACTTCGTATCAACCGGATCCAACGGAAGCTGATGGGTCTTCAAAAGCTCTTTGTTGGCGAGGGAAACATAAGGTTCATGCGAACGAAGCAGTTCGCCAGATACAAGACCCTGGTTAAACAAATGGGCTAGCACAGCAGAACTTCCGTAATGCTTGACATGGATAATTTCTCCACCGCCATAGAGATCGCAAAACTCGACCTTGTCGTGAATTCCACCGACGCGGAGCATCTTTTTATCCATCAAACACCAGCGTCCATTGCTTCCAGCCACAGCAGACTCATTGTAATGCCCCTCATCTCGATGATTATAGACGGGCAGAGCTTCGGGATATTTCAGAATGTCTTTAAAGGACCTTTCGACTGCGCTCACAAAGTCCTTGTCAACTTCGAACCAGCGCCCAGCTGAGAGAATGTAAGACTTCCCGTCATCGTCAATTTCGCAATGAATGCAGCGATACAGCGCCCATCTGTCCACTGTCTTTTCGTCTTCATCAACAGACATCGCGTAATGCTTACGAAGAAACGACAGACTGGGCTCTTCATCTGGATACGCAGCAATCAGGGCCCGAAAGCGCAGATCGCTCCATACACCCTCACCCTTTGAGCTTGTGAATTTAAACCCATCGACCTTTTCCCAATCTACGATATCGGGAACTGCCAGCCAGCAACCATCTACCACACCATTGTTGTGCCAAGCCTCTTTTACCTTGTCGACAAGCATGGCATCTAATTTGGTTGCAACTATTCCCCTGGGGATCAACTGGCGAACTTGATCGATCCATGGAAAATTGGCTTGGTAATCTTTGGACTCGAACTTTTTGAGGTAACGCCGCAATAACGATTTGAGTCCAGGAACTCTGACATCCGAGGTGACCGTTAAAGCATCAGCGCCGGCCAATCTTCTCCCGAGCTTGAAATCCACTGGGCGACCCACGATGCCGCGAACCAAATCGCGTTCAATGTCGACTCCAAAGCTTAACGCTGATGCGGCTTGCGCTGTTTGAACTCTACTGTTCTGATCTTCGACAAATGCCCGCTTGTCGATGCTTCGTAGCGCGTCTGAGTTAATTGAATTAAGCGTCACGATCAAACCGAACCGCTCTTCATAGGCATCAGGGTGCAGCAAAAAACGACCTTGCCCAAAAGTTAGGGCAAAAAGGCGTTGATCGACTGGAATGATGAATGCTGCAGAAGAGGACTGGACAGTCCCAAGAAGCTTTTTGTCGATGTAGCTTTCAAACAGCTCAGCCCATTTGGGTGGCTTAGGCTTTGTGTCCTTGACGAACAGTTGCCCATATTTTGAGAGCCCCTCTTCAATGGAGTGCTCTCTTGCACCATCGATGACAGCATCCCGTGCCGTTTTGACAGACTCACGAAGCAAGTAGATCGTAAACGTAGCCAACGTCTCTCCCCCCTGGATGACGCCACAGACTCTGTATCCCAAGGCTCCGCCTTGGCAGTTCAGCCGAGTGTGCCACCAATTTGGCCGCGTGGGGCGTAGGAAAAGTCTGACTCTGTTCGGCCTGGTAGCCTTATCGCTAGCAGTAGGGGCAGCGTTTTCACGCCAGTCCGAGGTATCACCTGGGGTATCAAAGCAAGCGAATTCGTTGGACCCAAAATTCTTTAGGTTCAACAGCTTGGGTCGGGGTGTTTACAGGCTCCCCCCACCTCCACCAATGCAAGGACCGATGAGGTCCGGGAAAGGCCGGAAACTTCTGCGATGGCAGGGTTTCCGGCCTTTTTTGTGTGCGGTGAAATGACACCGCAGCAACAGATCCTCACTCGCCAAGCTACCTGGCCCTACATCGACCTCAAGCGCCGCCTGACTGCCGCGCTCGCGCGAGACTGATCTGTCGCGTGGGCCCGACCGTCGCGACGACGCACCACTCGCCTATTGCTCCGGCCGCGGACGCCGCCTAACTTCTTCACGGCCCTTGTCGTCCCGGAGCCATTCCTGGGCCGCTTGGTTCGCCAGGCGCTCGGCCTCCTCCTGGCTGCGTCCCCTTCCCGCGTGCAGCAGGATCGCGCAGGGCGTCTCGCTGTCGCCGTGATAAATAAAAACGGTGGAGTTCCAAAGGCCGTTGACCACACTCCAGACTTCCACCGTGCGAACACGGTAGTGAGGGGTATCCATGAAGTGCCACTCCCACAGGACAAACCGGCGAACCGACATGCGGACGCCGCAGCGCCTGCTGCGATTCGTGGGACGTAGGCGACCTAGACCCTGTGCGAGGGCTGCACGGACCGGAAATAGATAAGAAGCGAAACGGCTTCAGGTCCGGGGTGAGCCTTGACCGTGAACCATCGGCTGCGCGCATGCAAGCGGCGCAACGTGAAGGACGGCGGCGAGCCAAAACAGTTCATCTTTCGCGCGAGCCGCCGCGTGCCGGTGCGGGCCGCTGGGCATACGCTCATCGCCAGCGGCCTTCACGAAGGCCGATGAAGCGCCTTGCTAGGGTTCACGCTCGCGCCACGGGGATACCGCCATGAAGTCAGCTCTGTGCATCGCTGCTGTGGCGCTGGGGATGAGCGCAGCGCCGTTCGCCCATGCCGCTATCGCGCAGTTCAACGGCACCTGCCCGGGCGGATATGAAGTCCATGCCGACGACGGCGGACCGGTTTATATCAATGGCCGCGAAGCCAGGTTGAAGCGCTTCAACGAAAACTACTACGAAGCGACCGACCCGGATGGGACGAAGCTGTCGATCACGCGCAGTGCCGATACGCGCGTGCAGATGAGTTATACGCAGCCGGGCGGAGCGAACGGCATCTGCCAGGTGTCCGACGCTTCCACGCCACGGGACGACGAGCGCGATCGCCCACGGTCCTTCCGCCAAACCGACGAAGACCTGCCGACCACCGCCACTTGCGAGTCCGTGGGGCAGCAGCAGACCGAATGCGACCTCGACACCAGGGGGCGCGTTCAATTGGTGCGGCAATTGAGCAAGACCCGGTGCGTCGAGGGTCAAAACTGGGGTCTGAACCGGCACTCGGTCTGGGTAAAAGAGGGTTGCAGAGCCGAGTTTCGCAATGCCTCGGCAACCGACCGCAGCCTCTCCCACGATAGCCGCACGAACACCGGGGCGGACCTGCAGGACGCTTGCGACAAGCGAGCAGGCGCGCCGGGCGTGCTGGTCACGCGGGTTCCGGTGAACGACGACGTCACCGAACTGATCGTCGACTATCCGGACGGTCGCTACCTGTGCATGGCCGGAAACGACGGCCAGGTCCGGTCCCTTACACCGCTGCGCCGGCGCCGCTGAGCTTGAGCCCTCCCCCGTTCCGCGCCAGTCGGGGGATCCGGGCCAGCGTGAGCCGTTAACCAATGTGCGTGGCGGGTGCATGGATATCCGCAGCGCATCCCATACAGTGGTTCCAACGTCGCGCGGGAGACGGAAGTGGAAGCCTGGGCGGAATCGCGTCACGGGGCGGCCGAGGGCTTCAACCAGCGTGTGCACGGGCACACCTGGCTCCCTCGTGACATGGCGCTGCACGAGGTGTACTTGCATGATCTGGCAGCGGGCGAGCGGCCCCTCCTGCGCTGGCTGCCTACCCGGGATATTGGCGTGCGGGAGGCGGCCGCGCTCGCAGTGGGGGTGCCGCTGCTGAGCATCCATCTGGTCCATCGCGTGGCGTCTCCCGGCGAGGCCTCCGCGCCGGAGTAATAAGCGGCGGCGTGCGCGCCGGCTGGGTCGAAGATCAAGGCAACATTCTCCGGCAATGGATCGGCCTGCCATTCCGCGCGCCCTTGCGCCGGGGCTCGATGCACGTCCTCCCCAGCCCCTGCATCCGCGCATCGCGCGCGCACTGCCAGAAGGCGCAGGCACTTGCCGGCCATCCCCTGACCCTCAAGTTTTCGGGCGCCAGGCCGCTTCCGACCAGAGCAGCCCCTTGTGATCTTCCCACTGTCCACCGCCTCGAGGGCACGCGTCACGCATGGAGCAATGCGATGTTCGACCCCTCGAATTTCCAGCATTTTCTTGAGGCCAGCCCCCTGCCCGTGTGGGTCTACGACACCCGGGATCTGACATTCGTCTGGGCAAACCACGCCGCGACGCGCCACTACGGCTACAGCCTGGCGCAGTTCCGCCAAATGACCATCCTGGACATCCGCCCCCCTGCGGCATGCCAGGAAGTGGCCCGCCTGGCGCACAGCGCGGAAAGGAGCGAGGCCAACAAGCCGCGCGTATGGCAGCACCTCACGCGCAGCGGAACGCTGCTCGATGTCCGGGTCACGACCGTGGACCTGCTTCCGCAAGGCTGCGGCCTGCGGCTTGCGCTGGTGGAAGATGTCACCTCGTTCACCTCGATGACGCAGGCGCTGGAGCACATGGCGCACCATGATGCCGGCACCGGCCTGCTGAACCCGCGGGCGCTGGCCCAGGCCTTGGATGGCGGCGCGCTCGGCGCGTGCTACGAACTGGCCAACCTCCGCATGCAAGGGCTGGCCGAGATCGCCGAACTGTTCGGCGGCAGCGTGGCGCTCTCGGTAACCAAGCAGGTCATCCTGGCCCTGCAATCCGGCGGCACGAGCGCGCTATGGGGCTTCCAAGCGCCCAACAGCCTGCTGGTCGCCAGTGCGAACCCCGCGCAGTTGCGAGCACTCGTCACCGAAGCCAAGGGCTGCCTGGCGCGGCCGGTCCTGGCCGAGGGCGGTCAATGGCAGCTTGCGTTGCGCTGCGGCGTGGCGCGATTTCCGCAGGATGGCAGCCACGCCGAACAGGTCATCGCGTGCGCGGGGCTGGCGGCAAGAACCGTGGCCGCCGGCGGCGGCGCCGCCGCTCCCACGGTCTATACGGCCGCCCTGGGGGATCGTTCGCGTCGCCGTCGTCGCCTGGCGGTCGAACTGGGCCGCGCCATTCGCGCGGAGGAGATCGAGGTCCACTTCCAGCCGATCGTGCCGGCCCACGCGGGCCCTGAAGCCGCCGCGCGCCGGAAGTACGAAGCCTTGTCGCGCTGGCGGCTGGATGGCGAGTCCATCTCGCCCGCGGAATTCATCCCCATCGCGGAAAGCTCGGGCCTGAGCAAGGAGCTGCTCCGCCTGGTGATCAAGCAATCGCTGGTCGCGATCACGACCCTTCGCACGTATGGCATCGAGGGCCTGGTCACCATCAACGTGCCGGCCATCGCGTCCGTCATCGCGGACCTGCCCACGGAGCTGATGGCATTGAGCGAGCAGTATGGCGTTCGACCGGATCGCATCGGCGTGGAGATCACGGAGTCCGCGCTGATCGACGACGACGCCCATTGGCGCAAGAGTTTCGCCCTGCTCCGGTACATGGGCGTGCACGTGGCGATCGACGACTTCGGCACGGGCTTCAACTCACTTTCCTACCTGGATCGCCTCCCCGCGGACGTCATCAAGCTGGATCGCACCTTCATCGGCCAGTTGTTCGTGAACGACCGGCAGGCGTTGATCTGCGCCTCGTTGATCCGGCTGGCGCACGGCCTGGGGCTGAAGGTCGTGGCCGAGGGCGTGGAGGAGGAGGAACAGCGCCAATGGCTGCTGCAACATCAATGCGACGAGCTGCAGGGGTATCTCATGGGCCGCCCGGTGCCGCTGCGCGACATCCTGCGCGCGCTGGATGACGCACGGGAACGCGTCATCGCGCCCGGGCAACCCCGGGGCGAGCCCGCATAGCGCGCGCCGATTCCGCATCGAGGGCCGAACGCCCCGCTTGTCCGACGACATGTTCGAGGCCAGCGACCCGAAGGCACCTCGCGACACTATTCGCATCAAGGAGGAACAACATGGCGGGCAAGCTTCGGGTCTTGGCAGCGACGGGGGTGATCCTGTCCGGCTTTCCCACGGCGATGGCCTCGGTGCTCGGCTGGCAGTGCCGCGGTGATGGCTGCCTTGGCTTGTTGTTGCTGTGGATAGGCGGCGGGCTGGCTGCGATCGTGACGACGCTGGCGCTCGTCATCAGCGGGCTGGTCTCGTGGAAACGCGAAGGCGAATTCCCGGACGAAACCTTCTGGTGGATGCTCGCCCCACCGCTTGCATGGGGCGCGGCGTTCATGTTGGTTCACCTGCCTCGCCTGGTGGGCGCCTAGGCCCACGCAGTGCGATCAAGCACTGTTCTCGGGCGGCTTTTGAGTGCAGCATGCGTCGCCTTTGAGCGCCTCCTGCAAGCAGCGTTTGGCGGCGAGTGCCGCCAGATGCCGAGCCGTTTCCTTGTGCCGGCTCCTGCCTGCGTGCAGCAGTATCTGCAACGGCAGGGTGTCGCCATCGCGATGGATGAAGACCGACGAACTCCAGAGCCCGTCGACCAAATGAAAAATCTCTACCGTGCGCACACGGTAGTGGCATGTGTTCATGGATGTGCCCCTCCCACAGGGCGGGCTGGCCATCCGCCAAGCGGATGCGCAGCGCATGCTGCGATACATGGGAAGTAGGCGACCTAAGCCCTGCGAGCGGGCGGCGCGGACCGGCGATGAAGCGGGTGTGCTTCAGGTCCGGATGAGCGTCCACGTTGAATGGCCGCACGGGTCGATGCAATCAACACTATGTAAAGTCGTGCAGTCAGCCGCAAAGCGACATCCCCGTCACGCCCCGTCGGTAACGTGGTGCCACCCCCTTACGGTAGGCGCCCATGGAACCGACCCACGACCAGAAATACCAGATCCTCACTTCGATCCGCGAAGGCAAGGCCATCACGGAGGAAGAGGCGCACTGGGCGGTGCGCAGCGGCTATGCCCAGTTCGGCGAGGACGGCGACATCGACCTCACCCAGAAAGGCCGCGCCGCCTACGACAACAATCAGCTCGACTGAGGCCGGTCATCCACGCTGAGTACCCGCTTGGGCGCCGGCAACAGCGACTTGTCCAGCCGCGCCGACACGCCGACGCTGCGGCCGGCCAGATTGGCGATGTCGTAGCGCACTGCCGAGCCCAGCACCTGCGCCGCCTGCGACAACGTCATGCCGTAATCCTCGCGCAGCCACTGCAGCAGGCCCGTGCTGGCAAAGCGCAGCGCCTCGTCCAGTGAACCGGCCTGCCCCAGCACCATGATCTGCGTGGGCGATTCCACGCGCGGCATGTGGATCGCCTTCTTCTTGATGAGCGAGACCGAGAAGACCACGTCCATCGAAGTTTCCAGCGCATATTGCGAAGTCTCGCCATCGCCCTGCAGCGCATGCGCATCGCCCAGGTAGAGCAGGCCGCCGGGCTGCTGCACCGGCAGGTAGACCGTGTTGCCCGCAATGACCTCGTTGAAATCCATGTTGCCGCCGCTGCGACCGGTATCGCCGGTGGACATCGCCGGCGCGCCGAAGCCGGGCGCGAGCGCGAGCCCGCCCAACATCGGCCGCAGCGGCACGGCGAAATCTGCCAGCGCGCCTTGTGCCTGCGCGGGGCGCGCCACGCCCGCGGCACGATCGAGCGTCCAGCGCACCGGCTTGCCCAGCTCGCCGGCTTGCGGCACCAGGCTGCTGCCCAGCGCGCGCCCCACCACGCTGTCCAGGCTGTCGGCGTAGTCGCGGTTCAACGCCAGCGTGCGGATATGCACGGCCACGGTGTCGCCGGGCTCGGCACCGGCGATGAAGAACGGGCCGTTCTGCGGGTTGCCGAACAGCGCGCGGGTGACGCCGTGTTCGTCCACGCCGCCCGAATCCAGCGTGCGCGTGCGCACGGTATCGCCCGGCCAGATCACCAGGCCCGGCGCGCGGTCCGCATCGAAGGTGTTGGCGTAGTCCGCCGGCACGTAGGTCAGCGTGCGCGGCGCGGTGGGCGCGGCAGGCAGGCGCCAGCCCGTGACCGCATGGGTGACGCGGCGCTGCGCATCGTTCGGATCGGCGCTTTCCACCTGGCCCTCGAGACGGT
Organism: Stenotrophomonas sp. HITSZ_GD; assembly: GCF_029543105.1. GTDB lineage: Bacteria > Pseudomonadota > Gammaproteobacteria > Xanthomonadales > Xanthomonadaceae > Stenotrophomonas_A. The sequence goes on along the minus strand of NZ_JARQXB010000016.1, from coordinate 33,898 downwards.
CGTCGCGCAGGCGCAGGTCGAACCGGTCGCGCGCGCGGTCTTCCACGTCCAGCCGCAGGCGTCCGCCCTGCAGGCTGCCGCGCGCAGCGTCGCCGTCGAGGGTGCCGCTCGCCACGCGGCCCTCGGTGTCCAGTTGCAGCGTGGAGAACGCCGGGTTCCCCCACAGCTCGGTCCGCAGTACCCAGGTCTGCGCCGCGTGGGCCGTAGTGCCGTATGCCAGCATCGCGCCGAACAGCGCGACCACCGCCTTGTCCATGGTGTGCTCCCGATCGATGCCGCCATTTCGGCGGCGATCGTGCCGGGTGTCAATGTGACCAACGGCATGCCGGCCGCCGCATGCGCGCCGCAACCGGCGTAGGCGCGCCGCAGCGCCCTGCCCGGCGCTCAGCCCTGGAAGCCGTTCGTGCGATGGGTGCCGTCGCAATACGGCTTGTTGGACGATCCGCCGCACCGGCACAACCGTGTGCCGGTGACGCGGTTGATCGTGCGGCCGGTGCCGCAGCAGATTTCCAGGTTCCCCGTCACCGAGAGCGGCCCGTTGATCTCCGCCTCGATCTCCAGCACGCCGCCGCGCGCCGCCAGCGGCTCGGAGGCGACGGTGGCCGGTTCGCCGGTCGCCTGGAAGTGGATGTCGTTGTGGCTGCCATCGCAGAAGGGCTTGTGCCGGGAGGCACCGCAGCGGCACAGCACCGCGCGCATGCCGATGGGCTCGCCGTTGAGCACGATCTGCGCACGCAGGCCGAGCGGCCCGTTCTCGCGCAACTGCACCAGGTTGACCGCCGGCGGCGCTTCCTCCGCACCGCCGTCGTGGCGACGGTAGCCGATCGCGCCGGAGGGGCACAGGTGGGCGACGGTCACCAGTTCTTCCACGCTGGCGGCGGCCGGGTCGATCCATGGGCCTTCCACGTTCGCCTTGAACACCCCGGGCAGGCCAAGCACGCAGTGCCGTGCGTGGATGCAGCGCTGGCCGTTGTAGATCAGGTCGATGGCCGGGCCGGGAATGCGCTGCACGCCGTGGCCTTCGTCGATGGGTTCGGGGATGGCGTGCGGGACGGAGGGATCGGTCGCCGGCTCGGCCGGCGGAGCGGCCGCCGCGGCCGGCGAAGCCTGCGGGACGGTCGTGCTGGAGGGCGCCAGCACCGCCGCGTCATCGGCCATGGCGTGCAGGGGCTGCACCGTCTCGCGCGCCCGCGCCAAGCGCTCCACGGTGCGCTTCAAGCCGGCGCAGGTCGCCTGCAGCAAGGCCTCGACCTGCGCATGCCGCGGCAGCAGTTCGCCGCAGCGCATGCGGATTTCCTCCAGCCGCTCGATCAGCAGGTCCAGGCTGGCGGTATCCGGCAACAGCGCGGCCGCATCGCGCAGCGTGGCGAAGCTGATGCCGGCCGTGGCCTCGGGCAGTTCCGGGCTGGCCGCCAGCGTGCCCAGGCACGTCGCCACCGGGGTCAACAGGTGCATCAGGTCGATGCTGGTCTGCACGAGCACGCGCTGCGTGCGGGCGTCCACGCCGCCGTAAGCGAGGGAAAGGCAGCGCAGGCTGTGGTTGTATAGCGCGTTGCCGATGTCCATCAGGCTGGCGGCGGGTTCCAGCGTCACCCACAGCTTGCCTTCCGGCGTGGGCGGGCGCCGCATCACCGGGTTGTGCGCGCTCATGCGCGCCGGGCGGAAACCGGGCCGCGCGTCGCGCAGGGCCTGGTATTCGCGCCGGATCGCCAGGAAGCGCTGGTAGTGCGACGTCTCCTGCGCGGCCGCGGCGCTCTCGCCCTGCTCCACGATCGCCGTGATCGCGATCTGCGCGGTCTTCAGGCACTGCACCACCCGCAGGCCGGGCAAGCGCGCCACCTCGGCACTGAGCTGGTGCGCCGGGTCGCCAATGAACACCCGCTCGGGCCCGAGCGCGGCCACCAACTGCTCCAGGCCGAGGCTGATCGAGCGGTACAGCTCGCCGACGGTGTCGTAGTCGGTGGCCACGCTCATCAGCCGGTCCATGCGGCTGTCGCGCTGGTAATCGCGCGCCGGTTCGAACCCTTCCCCATCGGCCAGCGGGCTGTCTTCCGGGCGTTCCAGGTAGATGAAGTGATCCAGCGTCTGCGCATTGAACGGGGTGAGCTTCACCACCACGCCGGCCGGGTGATAGCCCGGCGACACCGGAAAGTTCTGGTGCGCCAGGTGCGCCGGTGCGCCCAGCGCGGAGAGGATGTTGCACACCGTGGCCAGGTGGCCCATCTCCTCGATCGCCACGCCGAGGATTTGCTGCCGCCAGCGCCGCACCGCGGCCAGCTCGTCCGGGCCGAGGTCTTCGTCGGCGTGCTCCTTCAGGCTGAAGGCGGCATACAGATAGCAGCACATCAGGTGATGCTCGATCTCCGCCGCCTCGGCCAGCAGCCCCCACAGCTGTTCGCGGGAAGTGGGTACGGCAATTTCTTGGCGCATGGCAATCCCTCGGCTTGGGCCAGGCTGCCAGTGTGCCTGCGTCCGTGCCGGCTGCCCATGCATACGTAGGGATGAATGGCATCGCGCGCATGCACGCCCGCGTCACCGTCGATCTGATGCCCTATGCGCGTTGCCGTAATGCGGTGTGCGAAGGAGAGGGTGATGAGCGGTGGATCCTGGTTGTTCCTGGTGGCCGTGGTGGCCTTGGTGGGTGCGGTGGTGTTCCTGGTGACGCGCGCGTTCACCAAGCGCAACAAGCCCGGCGCCGACGTGCCGCGCGAGGAAGTCCCGCGCGAGTAACCGTGCGGTCCGCACGCCTCCCCGTCCCTGCCATGCCGACCCGCGCCCAAATCGAGGCCGACCTGCGCGCCCTGGCGCAGACCCTGCCGGTCCGCGGCACCGCCGATGCCGCCGCGTTCGACCGGCTGGCCTTCGCCGCGCGTATCGACGAGTTGATGCGCGTCGCCGAACCGGCCGACCGGGACGAGGTGTGCAGGCAGGCGGAGGCCATGCTGCGCGACGCCGGGCTGGACACCGGCCCCGTCGAAGACGGCACCTGAGGCGACCGTGGCGGCCGGCGGCGCGCTTCCCGAAACCGGCCATGACCGCGGGCATCCATGGACAGGCGCGCCGGCACGGGCATGGCTACAATCGGCGGCGGAAACCCGGGCTGTCCGCCGTGGCTTCCGGACGGCGCGGGTCGGGGACGGACCGGCGGCCCTCCTTCATGTATTACGAGCAAAAGCGGCCTGGCGCGGTCGGCTGGCCGCGTGAGGCTGCCTGGCCCCGCCGGCGCACATGCCCTGGCGTGGACCGCGTGCCGGCAACGGCGGTGTCAACTTTGTCATCCCGCGGCCGTTGTCCGGGGGAGTTCCGTGGATCAGACCTGACGTGATAGTTCAGTTTCGGCGCGATTTCCGCGCCGGTACCCACCGGGTACTGGCGCCGCTGAGCGCCCTGTTCCTGCTGCTGTACGCCATCGCCCTGGCCTGGGATGGACAGCGGCTGGGCGCGGGCCTGTCGGCCGGGCTGGCCGCGCTGGCCGCGTTTCGTGCCTGGCGCATGCGCCGCGCCGTGCACGTGGGGCAGCAAGGCCTGTGGATCGCCGCGGTCAACGTGGGCGGCTGCCTGCTGGGCTGCAGCTTCAGCGGTGCCACCGCCCTGCCCTGGCTGTTCCCGACCCTCATGGTCAATTACTTCCTGTGCGAACCGCGCCGCGCGGTGGTGATGAACGTGCCGCTGGTGCTGGCGCCGATCCTGCTGCCGGGGCTGCTCACCAGCATCGGCCAAGGCGTGTCGGTCATCGCGGTGAGCTTGCTCACCCTGGTGCTGGGCCTGGCGTTCTCGCTGCGCATCCAGGACGACCGCGTCCAGCTGGAGGAAATGGCCTCGCTGGACGCGCTGACCGGGCTGCCGAACCGGCGCATGCTCGAACGCACGCTTACCCGCCAGATCGAGGAGCGGCGCGAGCACGAGCGCCTGAACGGGCTGATCATCCTGGACCTGGACCACTTCAAGGACATCAACGACCTCTACGGCCACGCCGCCGGCGATGCCGCCCTCGCCGACCTGGCGACCATCCTGCGCTTCGAGGTGCGCGGCGACGACGAAGTGTTCCGCTTCGGTGGCGAGGAATTCGTGGTGCTGCTGCGGGTGGAATCGCTGGCCGAACTGGAACTGGCGACCGAACGGTTGCGGCGCGCGATCCGCGGCGCGCTGCGCGGGCCCGGCGGGAAGATCACCGTGTCGCTGGGCGCGGCGCGGCACGCCGGCGAAACCCATTGGCAGGACTGGTTCTCGCGCGCGGACGCCGCGCTGTACCTTGCCAAGAACAACGGCCGCGACAGTTATCGCATCGCCGATCACCTGTGACGATGCGCCAGACGGCCGGCAAGGCCCGGCGCGTGGCGTGCTGCCTTCGGCCTGCATAAAAAAAGCCCCGGTGTTTTCGGCACCGGGGCTTCTCACTTCTTGGGCCGCCCATCCTCAGCGCAACGCCACCGCCGCATCCTCGGCCACCGGCGTGCGCCAGCCGCCCAGCGCCTTGTACACCGCCACCACGCCGACATTCACCTGCGCCTGCGCGTCGGCCAGTGCGTCGTCGGCCTGCAGCTGCGTGCGCTGTGCGTCGAGCAGGGTCAGGAAATCCTCCGACCCTTCGCGGTAGCGGATCTCCGCCAGCGCCTCGGCCTTGCGCGCCGCGTCGGCCTGCTCGGCGACAATGGCCAGCCGCGACTGCTGCCGCGAATAGGCGGTCAGCGCGTTCTCGGTGTCCTCCAGCGCCAGCAGCACGCTCTGCTCGTACTGCGCCAACGCGCCGTCGGCCTGCGCCTGGCTCGCGCGCAACCTGGCCCGCACGGTGCCGAAGTCGAACGCGGCCCAGCTGATCGACGGCGTCACCGACCACGCCTTGCTGCCGCTGTTGGTAAGCGAACCGGCATCGCCGGACAGGAAGCCGACGAAGCCGCTGAGGCTGATGCGCGGGAACAGGTCGGCCGTCGCCACGCCGACACGGGCCGTGGAGGCGGCCAGCTCGCGCTCGGCACGACGCACGTCCGGGCGCTGGCGCAGCAGCGCGGCGGTATCGCCGAGCGGCAACGGCCGCGCATAGGCCGGGGTCGGCCGCGGCACGAGCAGCGCGTCCAGCGCGTTCGGCTGCCGCCCCACCAGCACCGCCAGCCGGTGCCGGTATTGCGCCTGCGCCACTTCCAGCAGCGGGATGTCGGCCTCGATGGCCTTCAACCGCGCCCGGCTGCTCTGCACGTCCAGTTCGCTGCCCGCGCCCAGCTGCCAGCGCGTCTGCGTCAGCTGCTGGGTGTCGCGCAGGTTCACCAGCGTGTGCTGGGCCACCTCGATACGCTTCTGCACGCCGCGCAGTTCGAAGTAGTTGCGCGCCACTTCCGCCGCGACGGTGACCTGCGCGTCGGCCAGCCCGGCCTGCTCGGCATCCAGGTCCGCGCGCGCCGCTTCGGCGGCACGGCGCTGGCGGCCGAACAGGTCCAGTTCCCAGCGCGCATCGAAGCCGAGCGAGTAGCTTTCGCTCAGCACCCGCTCGCCGTCCGGCGTGGTCAGGTCCGGCTGCTTGCGGCGGTCGTAGTCGCCGCCGGCGGTGACATGCGGGGCCTGGTCCAGGCGGCGCTCGACGAACACCGAGCGTGCCTCCTTCACCCGCGCCATCGCGATGCGAAGGTCGTGGTTGGCCACCAGCGCGTCGCGCACCATGCCTTCCAGCACCGGGTCATCGAACTGCGCCCACCACTGTCCCACCGGCGACTCGCTGTTGAATGCCGGATCCTGCGCGCCCTGCAGCACCACGCTGGGCGCGGGACCGGCCTTGTAGTCCGGGCCAACCGCGCAGCCGGCCAGGACGACCGCGGCGATGGCCGCGGTCAATGCCTGTCGGATCATCACCACGGCAGCTCCTGGCCCAGGTGGCTGAAGCTGCCGTTCGGGCCGTCCGGACCGATCAGCGCCAGTTCCACGCTGCTCTTGGCGCCCTCGGGAATGTCGATCTCGCCCTGGCCCTGGTTCATGTCGGTCCTCACGTAGCCGGGGTGGATGGTGTTGACCTTCAGCGGGGTGTCGCGCAGTTCGTAGGCCAGCTGCACGGTCCAGGCGTTCACCGCGCTCTTGGAGACGTTGTAGGCCGGCACCTTGAAGTCGTAGATCGGCGAGGACGGATCCTTGTGCAGCGCGATGGAGCCCAGGATGCTCGACACGTTGACGATGCGCCCGGCCGGCGCGGCCTTGAGCAGCGGCAGGAAGGCCTGGGTCACCGCGACCAGCGCGAACAGGTTGGTGTCGAAGGTGGTGCGCCAGGTGTCCAGCGTCTGCTCGGACGGGGCGCGGCCGAACTCGTCGACGATGATGCCGGCGTTATTGACCAGGATGTCCAGGCGGCCGTACTTCTCGCGCACCTCGGCCACGGCGGCGGCGATCGACTTGGCGTCGGTCACGTCCAGCGCGATGGCCTCCACCGGCAGGCCCTCGGCCTGCAGCTTCAGCGCCGCTTCCACCGCGCGCTCGCGGTTGCGGCCGGCCAGCAGCGTGTGCACGCCGGCCTGGGCCAGCTGGCGCACGGTTTCCAGGCCGATGCCACGGGTGGCACCGGTGACGAGGGCGATCTTCTGCGAAGTAGTCATTGCATTGCTCCTCAAGGGGGATAGGAATCAGACGTGCTGCGCGTGCGCTTCGGGCGCATGCGATACCAGCGGGCGCCCGGCCAGCTTGCGCAGGGCGACGTAGAACACCGGGGTCAGGAACAGGCCGAACAGGGTCACGCCGAGCATGCCGGCAAACACCGTGATGCCCGTGGCCGAGCGCACTTCGGCGCCGGCGCCATGCGAGAACACCAGCGGCACGGTGCCGGCGATGAACGCGATGGAGGTCATCACGATCGGGCGCAGACGCAGGCGGCAGGCTTCCAGCGCCGCTTCGACGATGCCCTTGCCCTGCAGCTCCAGCTCGCGGGCGAACTCGACGATCAGGATGGCGTTCTTGCACGCCAGGCCCATCAGCACCACCAGGCCCACCTGCACGAACACGTTGTTGTCGCCACCGGTGAGCCACACGCCGAACAGCGCGGACAGCAGGGTCATCGGCACGATCAGGATCACCGCCAGCGGCAGGGTCCAGCTCTCATACAGCGCCGCCAGCACGAGGAAGGCGAGCAGCACGGCCAGCGGGAACACCACCAGCGCGGCCTTGCCCTGGGTGGACTGCTGGTAGCTCAGGTCGGTCCACTCGATGTTCATGCCGTTCGGCAGCACCTGCTTGGCCAGCTCCTCGACCTTGTGCATGGCCTCGGTGGAGGACAGCATCCGCGCATCGGCCTCGCCGGCCAGGTCGGCCGCCGGGTAACCGTTGTAGCGCAGCACCGGGTCCGGGCCGTAGGTCTGCTTGATCGTCACCATCGAGCCGATCGGCACCATCTCGCCGCGGTCGTTGCGGGTACGCAGGCGGCCGATGTCCTCCACGCTGTCGCGGAACGGCGCGTCGGCCTGGGCGATCACCTGCCAGGTGCGGCCGAACTGGTTGAAGTCGTTGACGTAGGACGAGCCCAGGTAGGTCTGCAGCGTGTCGAACAGCTCGGTCAGCGGCACGCCCTGCGCCTTGGCCTTGGCACGGTCCACCTCGGCATCCAGCTGCGGCACGTTGGCCTGGTAGGTGCCGATCGGATAGGCCATGCCCGGGGTCTGCGCGATGGCACCCTGCATCATGTTCACCGCGTTCTGCAGCGCGCCGTAGCCCAGGTTGCCGCGGTCCTCGATGAACAGCTGGTAGCCATTGCCGTTGCCCAGGCCCAGGATCGGCGGCGGCATGAAGGCGAACGCCATGCCATCGCCGAGGGCCGATACCTTCTGGTTGATCTCCGCGTTGATCTCCAACGCCGAGCGATGGCGCTCGGAGAAGGTCTGCAGGGTCAGGAACACCACGCCGGTGTTGGGCGTGTTGGTGAACTGCAGCGCGTTGAGGCCGGGGAACGCGATGGCATGCTCCACGCCCTCGGTGTGCATGGCGATGTCGGTGACCTTGCGCAGCAGCGCGTCGGTGCGTTCGATGGACGCGCCTTCTGGCAGCTTCACGCCCGCGATCAGGTACATCTTGTCCTGGGTCGGGATGAAACCGCCCGGCACGGCCTTGAACATCAGGCCGGTGGCCAGCAGCAGGGCGATATACACGGCAAACACCACGCCGCGGCGGCCGAGGATCTTCGACACCGAGCCCTGGTAGCCTTCCGAGCTGCGCTTGAAGAACCGGTTGAACGGGCGGAACACCCAGCCGAACAGGCGGTCGATCAGGCGCGACGGCGCGTCCTTGGGCGCGTCATGCGCCCGCAGCAGGCGCGCGGCCAGCGCCGGCGACAGGGTCAGCGAGTTGATCGCCGAGATCACCGTGGAGATGGCGATGGTCACCGCGAACTGCTTGTAGAACTGGCCGGTGACGCCGGACAGGAAGGCCATCGGCACGAACACCGCGCACAGCACCAGCGCGATGGCGATGATCGGCCCGGAGACCTCCTTCATGGCCTGGTGCGCGGCCGCCAGCGGGCTCAGCCCCTCTTCGATGTTGCGCTCGACGTTTTCCACCACCACGATCGCGTCGTCGACCACGATGCCGATCGCCAGCACCAGCCCGAACAGGGTCAGCGTGTTGATCGAGAAGCCCAGCAGGTACAGCGCGGCGAACGTGCCCACCACCGACACCGGCACGGCGATCAGCGGGATGATCGAGGCGCGCCAGGTCTGCAGGAACAGGATCACCACCAGCACCACCAGCAGGATCGCCTCCAGCAGCGTGTGCACCACCGCGCTGATCGAATCGCGCACGAAGATCGTGGTGTCGTACACCGCTTCGTACTTCACGTCCTCCGGGAAGCGCGCCTGCAGCTCGTCCATCTGCGCGATCACCTTGTCGCGGATGTCCAGCGCGTTGGCGCCCGGCGCCTGGAAGATACCGATACCCACCGCGTTCTTGCCGTCCAGCTGCGAACGCAGGGTGTAGTCGCCCGCACCCAGCTCGATGCGCGCCACGTCGGCCAGGCGCACCACCTCGCCGTCGCTGCCGGTCTTGAGGATGATGTCGCCGAACTCCTGCTCGCTGCGCAGGCGGCCCTGGGCGTTGATCAGGGTCAGGAACTTGCTGTCGGGCATGGGTTCGGCGCCGAGCTGGCCGGCCGAGACCTGCACGTTCTGCTCGCGCATCGCGGCCACCACGTCGCTGGCGGTCAGCCCGCGCGCGGCCACGCGCTCGGGGTCCAGCCAGGCGCGCATGGCGTAGTCGCCGCCGCCGAACACCTGCGCATCGCCCACGCCCTGGATGCGCGCCAGCGCGTCCTTCACGTGCAGGCGGGCGTAGTTGCGCAGGTACAGCGTGTCGTACTTGCCCTTGGGCGAGGTCAGGTGCACGACCATCAGGAAGGTCGGCGACTGCTTCTGCGTGGTCACGCCCTGGCGGCGCACGTCCTCGGGCAGGCGGGCCTGGGCCTGGGCCACGCGGTTTTGCACCTTCACCGCCGCATCGTCCGGGTCGGTGCCCGGGCGGAAGGTGATGGTCATCTGCAGCACGCCGTCGGAGCCGGCGACCGACTTGATGTACATCATGTTCTCGACGCCGTTGATCGCCTCTTCAAGCGGCGTGGCGACGGTTTCGGCGATGACCTTGGGGTTGGCGCCCGGGTACACCGTACGCACGACCACCGAGGGCGGCACCACGTCGGGATACTCGCCGATCGGCAGCATCGGGATGGCGATCAGGCCTGCGGCGAAGATGACGATCGACAACACCGCGGCGAAGATCGGCCGGTCGATGAAAAATCTGGAAAAGTCCATGGGGAAGGTCCTTGGGTGGTATGGCCGGTGTGCCGCAGGGAGCTGGGTGGCAATGCCGGCCCGGCGCCGGCTCGTCGGAGCCGGCGCGCGGGGACGCGAACAACGGGTGTGGCGGGATCAGTTCATCGCGGTCTTCTTCGCCGGCGGCGGTGCCTGCATCGACACCGCCTTGGCGTCGACCGGCATGCCCGGCATGAAGACCTTCTGCACGCCGTCGATGATCACGCGGTCGCCGGCGGCCAGGCCGCTGGTGACGATGCGCAGCCCTTCGGCGGTGCGGCCGAGCTGGACGTCGCGGCGCTGGGCCTTGTTGTCCTTGTCGACCACGTAGACGTACTTGCGGTCCTGGTCGGTGAGGATGGCCTTGTCATCCACCAGCACCGCCTTGAACTCGCCGCTGCCCAGCAGCTGCACGCGGGCGTACAGGCCCGGGGTGAACTGGCGCTGGGCGTTGTCGAGCACCGCGCGCACGCGGATGGTGCCGGTGCTGCGGGTCACCTGGTTGTCGAGGAAATCGACGCGGCCGGTGTGCGGGTAGCCGTCCTCGCCCACCAGGCCGATGCGCACCGGCAGCTGGCCGTCGCGCTCGCTCGGGCGCTCGCCGCTGCGTGCCATCTGGCTGTAGCGCAGGAAGGTGCCTTCATCGGCGTCGAAGTACACGAACACCTTGTCCTGCGAGACCACCGTGGTCAGCACGCTGGCGGCATCGCCGGCGCTGACCAGGTTGCCGGCGGTGACCTGCGCGCGCCCGGCGCGGCCGTCGATCGGCGAGCGCACGCGGGTCCAGTCCAGGTTGAGGCGCGCGGTCTCCACCGCCGCTTCGGCGGCGAGCACGTCGGCCACGGCCTGGTCGGCGGCGGCCTTGCGCTGCTCCCAGCTCTCGGTGGAGATGGCCTGCTGGTCGGCCAGCTTGCGCGCGCGCGACGCCTCGCTGCGGCCCAGTTCGGCCTGGCTGCGGGCGCGGACCAGCGCGGCCTGAGCCCGATTCAACTCGGCCTTGTAGCTGCGGTCGTCGATGGTGAAGAGCACATCGCCCTTCTTCACTTCCTGGCCTTCGGCGTAGTTGACCTTGTCGATGTAGCCGGACACGCGCGGGCGCAGTTCGACGCTTTCCACCGGCTCGATGCGCCCGGTGAATTCGTCCCACTGCGAGACCTGCTTGACCAGCACCGGCGCGGCGCCGACGGCCGGCGGCGGCGGGGCGCCCTGCTCGGCGGCCCGCGAGCCGCACCCGGCCAGCACCGCGGCGAACACGGCGGCGGCCAGCGCATTGCGCAACGGCGAACGGAAGGAAGACAGGAACGGGGTGGCGTTCGGCTTCATGGTGATACCTCATGGAGGGAGAGGGGGAGAGGAATACCGGCCAGCTTTCCTGCGACCGGTTGCGAAGCGAGTTTCTTGTCGGTACTGACGATCACCTGGCCGGGCTGGCCGCGCCCGGCCAGCAGCGACACCGCGCAGCGGCCCACCGCCAGCGGGCTGAACCACTCGGCGCAGGCCTGCCGCTTGTTCGACGGATCACACACCGGTTCTTCGACCTGCAGCAGCTGCACGCGCACGCCCAGCGGCTGGGCTTCCTCGTGCAGCACCTGGGCGAGCATCCGCGTGGCCGAGCCGGTGACGGAAGCTTCGCCATGCCCGGCCCACGGCCGCAGCGCGCACGGGCTGCCTACCAATACATAGCGCCCGCCCAGATCGGCCAGCAGCGGCAGCAGGTGGCGGGCGGCGGCCAGGTGGGGCAGCAGGTCGCGTTGCAGGCGGCGCAGCAGCTGCGAGGCCGGCCGGTCAATCATGCGCCCACTGGTCAGCGGGCTGCCAAGGCTGGCGACCACGGCCGACAACGGGTGTTCGCGCTCGGCGATGCGGGCGGCCAGCGCCTCGGCACCGGCGTCGTCGGCGACCGAGCCGACGAGGGTCTCCAGGCCGGGCGCGTCGGCGAAGCGTCCGCGCAGCGCCTTCAGGCGCTCGGCGCTGCGGCCCACCGCCAGCACCCGGCTGCCGGCTTCCAGCAGCGCGGCGATCACGCCGCCGCCCACCGTGCCGGTCCCGCCGAGCACCAGCACCTCCGGCTGGAGCATCCCGCTCATGGGACTTTTACTCCCGGAATCGGGACAATACGGATACCGCCCCACCGGCTGTCCCGGCGGGCGGCCAGCCGGAACTGCCCGCCGCCCTGCCGCGCCGGCGGCGGGGTAAATTCGCGGAAAGCCTGCGGATGACGCGCATTCACGTTGAAGGACACCGGGTCGAAGGCGCCTTCAAGCGCTTCCTTGCGGGACGGGGGCAAGCCGAATAGACGACGCAGCCACATGGCGCACCTCGGGGGGTTCTGGAATGGGCGCCAAGTTACGCCCCGAAGCCGCACTTGATTAGTCCGGATTTAGGGGAATAATCGTCCCGGAGACGGTCTAATCCCCCATCCCCCTCCCCGCCCCCATCCCGGAGTCCCGCATGACCCGCGATCTCAACGACACCCTGATCTTCGTCAAGGTGGTCGAACAGGGCAGCTTCATCGCCGCCGCCAACGCGCTCGGCCTGCCCAAGACCACCGTCAGCCGCAAGGTGCAGGAACTGGAGCAGCGCCTCGGCGCGCGCCTGCTGCACCGGACCACTCGCCGCATCGGTCTTACCGAGGCGGGCTCGGTGTACCACGAACACTGCCAGCGCATCGCGCGCGAACTCGAGGAAGCCGAGAGCGCGGTGGGCCAATTGCAGTCCGGCCCGCGCGGCTGGCTGCGCTTTACCGTGCCCTACTCGATCGGCATTACCTGGATCGCGCCGCTGCTGGGCGAATTCCATGCGTTGTATCCGGAAATCCAGCTCGACATGCACCTAGGCAACGAGAAGCTGGACCTGATCGCCGGCGAGGCCGACCTGGCCCTGCGCGTGGGCTCGCTGCCGGATTCGAACCTGGTGGCGCGCAAGCTCGGCAGCCTGCGCACGCAGGTGTTCGCCAGCCCGGCGTACATCGAGCGCTATGGCGAGCCGCTGCATCCGGACGAGTTGCAGTTCCACCGCACGCTGGCGATGCGCAAGAGCCGCACCAACACGGTGAGCAACAACCGTTTCTACTGGTCGCTCACCGACGGCGCGGAGCTGCGCGATTTCGCGGTGAATCCGCTGATGGTGGCCAACGACCCGTCGGCGCTCAACGGCGCGCTGTTGTGCGGCGAGGGCCTGATGCTCACCGGTGATGTGATGGCCAAGCCGTTCATCGAGTCAGGCATGATTCGCCGCGTGCTCGCCGGCTGGACGGGCCCGGAAGTGGACTTCAACGCGGTCTTCGCCGGTGGGCGGCTGATTTCGCCGAAGGTCCGCGCGTTCGTCGATTTCCTCGTGGACAAGCTCAACTTCGACGCGAACTACATGATGGCCCAGTGCCCGGCGGCGAAGCTGGCGGCCGCGCAGGCGCGGCAGGCGCAGGAAGAAGCCGGGCAGGTGCAGGAGGCCGAGGTCGAGCTGCAGGCCGAAGGCAAGCGCATCCTGGAGAAGGTGACCGCCTGACGGCCACGGAAAGCGGCGTCCACCCGGGACGCCGCCCTGCTCAGCGCGCGGTGCAGCGGGCCATGGCCGCACTGCCCTGCCGCGCATAGCTGGCAATCTGCCGCCCATCCGGCCCGCGCAGCAGCATGCGCGCGTCGCCGGCTTCCATGTCCAGCATGACCGCCTGCCGGGCCCCCGGCGGGCTGAGCGCGATGGCGTTGCCTTGGCGTTGGTAGCGGAAGGCCACATTGCCCTGCGCGCGAATGACGCGGCCGCTGCCGTCGGCATCGAACACCAGCGCATCGCGGGCCTGGCCTTCACCGGGCTGGGCACGTTCGCACAGTACCCAGGTGGTATTGGCGAGGCCGTCGTCGGCACTTTGTGCGAGCGACGGGAACGACGCGACGCTGAGCGCGCCGAGCAAGAAGAAATTGCGGAACTGGGACATGACGTTGACCGAAGGAGACGCTGACGGCGTCGAGGGCCAAGCATGTTAGGAAGCACGCCGGCGACTGGCTTTGCGAACAATCCAATGGGTTGCAGCTTTGGTTGAAGCCGTCGTGCGGGATGGGTCGGCGCTCTGGCGCGTCGCGCGGCCACCGGGGGCCATGCCTTTCCGGGACACGCCGTGAATCCATCCATGGAGGCTCGTAGGCGACATCCGTGTCGCCTACGATCCCGGAAAGACATGCCCCCGGTTGCCCGAACGTTTCATGCGGCACCTGCCGAACAGTGCGGTGTTGCGCGGGTGTTCTCGTGGGCGAAGAAAAGGCCGCTTCCGCGGCCTTTTCTTCGTACTGCGTTTTAGTTCATGCCGGTCGTACCCGGCGTCCCCTCGCGCAGCGGGATCAGGTGAATCTCCACGCGGCGGTTCTTCGCGCGGCCGGCATCGGTGTTGTTGTCGGCGATCGGCATGCGCTTGCCCATGCCCAGCACCTCCATGCGCTCGCGCTGCACGCCCTGCGCGCTGAGGTACTGCGCCACCGAGTCGGCGCGCTGCTCGCTCAGGCGCTGGTTCACCGCGTCACTGCCGATGCTGTCGGTGTGGCCCACCACTTCCACCATCGTCTGGTTGTACTCCTTCAACGTGGCGGCCACGCCGTTGAGCGCGGAGTAGAAATCCGGCTTCAGCGTGGCCTTGTTGAAGTCGAACGTCACGCCATCCGGCAGGTTGAGCGTGATGTTGTCGCCCTGGCGCGAGACCTCGATGCCGGTGTTGGCGGTGCGCTCGCGCAGCGCGCGCTCCTGGCGATCCTGGTACTGGCCGATGGCCGCACCGCCGAGCGCGCCGATGCCGGCGCCGATCATCGCGTGCTGGCGGCGCTCGGTGGCGCTGTCGCCGGTCAGCAGGCCGCCGGCCACGCCAATGGCCGCGCCGATCAGCGCATTGCGCCCAGTCTTGTTCTGCTGCTGGGTCGGGTTGCCGTACGGGTCCTGCTGCACATACGAGCCACCGGTGGCGCAGGCCGACAGGGCCAGCGCGGCGGCGACGGCGACACACACCTGCTTGTTCGCTGCTCGGAACATGATTCCTCCTTGTTGCCGGGTACCGGCGGGATGCTGGAGGCGAGAATAAACACGCCGGCGCGAGCAGAACATGATGAAAACGCACGCCGTGGCCCTGCCATCCGGCCCGCGTTCAGGCACCTGTCGCGGCGATTCAGTTTGCCGCGCGCATCTTCGCGTAGGCCGCCAGCGCCGCCTCGCGACCTTCGGCCAGGTCGATGATCGGCGTGCGGGGATAATCCGGCGCGTGATCGGCCAGCGCTTGCGGATGCTCCCAGGGCGCGAAGCGCTGCGCCACCGGCAAGGCCGCCAGTTCGGGCACCCAGCGGGTGATGTAGCGCGCCTGCGGGTCGAAGCGCTTGGCCTGGGTCACCGGGTTGAACACGCGGAAGTAAGGCGCGGCATCGGCGCCGGTGCCGGCCACCCATTGCCAGCCCAGCGTGTTGTTGGCCAGGTCGGCGTCGACCAACGTATCCCAGAACCAGCGCGCGCCCAGGCCCCAGTGCTGGCGCAGGTGCTTGGTCAGCAGGCTGGCGACGATCATGCGCACGCGGTTGTGCATGAAGCCGGTGTGCCACAGCTCGCGCATGCCGGCATCGACGATCGGAATGCCGGTGCGGCCCCGCCGCCACGCCCGCAGGGAGGTGGCATCGCGCGCGGCCCAGGGGAACTGGTCGAAGCGGCTGTCCAGGTTGCGCGAAACGGTGTGCGGGAAGTGGTGCAACAGGTGGTAGGCGAACTCGCGCCAGCCCAGCTCGCGGATGTAACCCTCCACATCGGCGGCCGTGGCCGCGCGAGGGTGCTGTGCCAGCTCGGCGCATATGCGCCACGGGGCGATCTCGCCGAAGTGCAGGTGCGGCGAGAGCCGCGAGGTGCCGATGCGGTCGGGCTGGTCGCGCTGCTGGCGGTAGCCGTGCAACGCGCCATCGATGAAGGCCTCCAGCATCTCGTGCGCGCCCGCCTCGCCCGGCTGCCACTGCGCCCAGAAGCCTTCGTCCCAGTCGCGCGTCGGCGCCAGGCCGAGTGCGTCCAGTGCCTCGCCGTCCAGCGCCGGCGGCTTGGGCAGGCGCGCGGGGGCGCGCCAGGGCGCGGGCAGCTGCCATTGGGCCAATGCGCTGCGCCAGAACGGGGTGAACACCTTGTACGGGCCGCCTTGCTTGGTGGCCAACGCCCACGGCTCGAACAACAGCGCGCCGTTGAAACTCTCCGCCTCGATGCCGCGCTCGCGCAGCGTGCGCTTGATGCGCGCATCGCGCGGCTGCGTGGCCGGCTCGTACTTGCGGGTCCAGTACACGCTGCGCGCGCCGCTGGCCGCGATGACCTCCTCCAGCACCTGGGCGCTGTCGCCCCGCCGGATCAGCAGCGCCGAACCGCGTGCGTGCAGGTCGTCGCCCAGCGCCTGCAGCGAGCGGTGCAGCCACGCGTTCGACGCCGCGCCCGGCGCCCAGCGGCCTTCCTCGTGCGGCGCATGGATGTACAGCGGGATCGGCACCTGTCCGGCGTCCAGCGCGGCGCGCAGCGCCGGTTGATCGTCCAGGCGCAGATCGCGCCGCAGCCACACCACCGCATGTTCCATCGATCCGCTACCCCTGGGAGACGGGGGCGATGATAGCCGGGCCGATGCGATGCGGATGCGACGACGGCCGGGAGGTCCCGGCCGTCGCGCGTTCCCCTTGGAGAGAGGCCTTGCCCGTTACAGCTTGTAGCTGAAGCCCAGCAGGTACTGGCGCCCGTACTCGGTGTATTCCTCCGGGAGGAACAGGCCGGTGCTGTTGGTCGATTCGCTCACCTCGGTGCGGAACGGCTCGTTGGTCAGGTTGTTGACCTGGAACATCACCGACAGCCCCTTCAACACGCTGGTATCCGGGAACGCGTAGCTCACCTGCAGGTCCACGCTGCGCTCGCTCAGCGTATTGCGGTACTGGCGCTGGCCGAACAGCGAGGAATACTCGCCGCGGTACGGGTCGCGGTAGCGCTGGCTGATGCGCGCGCCCCAGCCGTACTTCTCGTAGAACAGCGTGGCGTTGGCGACGACCTTCGACAGGCCCGGGATGGTGTCGGTCCCCGGCGTGGCATCGTTCGGGTCCGGGTCGATCGAGGACTCGGTGTAGGAACCGTTGAGCTGCACGCCGAAGCCGTCCAGGCGCTCGGAGAACAGGTCGCCGGTCAGCGTCACCGCCGCTTCGACGCCACGCATGTAGCCGCCGGTGCCGTTGGCCCAGGTCGAGAACGTGCCGATGTTGGAGATCGGGGCCTCGCCGTCCGGGTTGTAGCCGGTGAAGTCCCACGGAATGGTCTGGCGATAGATGTAGGTCTCCAGATCCTTGTAGAACAGCGCCAGGCTGGCGTAGCTGGCGCGGCCCATGTACTTCTCCAGCGACAGGTCCACCGCGTTGGCGCGGTACGGCTCCAGCGTCGGGTTGCCGCCGCTGCCTTCCCACAGGCTGGTGGTCTGGCTGACCGAGGCGCTGGAATCGGCGCTGAGGTAGTTGATCGGCGCGCGCATGAGCTGCTTGGCCGCGCCGAAGCGCACATTCCAGCCGTCGCCGAAATCGAACACCAGGTTCAGGCTCGGCAGGGCGTCGTGGTAGCGCGCGCCCAGGGTCTGGCTGCCGGTGATCGCCCCGCCGTTGGCGTTGAAGCCGGTGGAGGACTGGTCGGTGGTGATGTACTGCATGCCCGCGTTGCCGCGCACGCGCACGCGGTCGGTCAGGTCCATGTCGATGTTGGCGCGCAGGTAATACGTGTTGACGTCCTCGTCGACGACGTAGTCCTTGCGCAGGTCGTCGTTGCTTTCGGAGATCGCCACGTCGTAGTAGCGGTCCAGCAGCGCGCGCGGGTTGAAGGTGAGGAGGTTGCCCATGCCGACGAAGCCCAGCGAGGTCGGCGACATCAACAGCGACGGATCCACCAGCGTGGGGCCATCGCGCAGCGTGGCGAAGTACACGTCCGAGCGCTTGTCCTTGCTGCGGCGGTTGATGTTGGCGCCGAAATCGAAGCTGCGCACGAAGGCGGTATCGACGTCGTAGGTGAACTGCAGGCGCCCGGCCTTGATCTCGTCCTTCTGCCAGGAATTCTCCAGGCGGCCGTCATGCCCGTAGTTCTGCACGTCCCACAGGTAGACGCTGTTGGGGTCGGACAGGTCGGCCAGCGAATAGTGGCCGTAGCCGGCGCTGATCGGCACCTGGAAGCCCACGTCCTGCGGGTCGGCCAGGCCGGCGTAGGTCTCCAGCTGCGACTGGCGGCGCTCGGCGCGCGAGTAGTTCAGGTCCAGGCTCACCGTCCACGGGTCGAAGCTGAGCGTGTTGGTCCAGCCAGCCGAGAACAGCTTGTCCTCGCGGGTGTTGTTGTCGTTGCGCACCAGCGGCTGCACGCCGGTCTGGGTGCCGCTGGTGATGATCGGGTAGCCGTTGCGCTCGGTCAGGCCGATGTTCTGGTAGCCGGCCGGCTGGCCGTTCATGCCGGTCCAGTAGGCGTCATTGGTCCACATCGCGCCGTGCATCACTTCGTCCTGCTGGAACTTGGACCAGTACACGTCGAGGATGCTGTGGAAATGTTCGTTGGGCTTGAACTCGAAGGCGCCCATCACGCCGTCGCGGGTGAGGTCGCGCGATTTCACCCAGGCTTCCTGGCCCTGCAGCGCGATCGCATCGGCCGGCTTGCCCGGCTGCGACTGGCCCCACACGTCGGTGTTGGCCCACCACCATTCCTTGTAGTGCTGCTCCTGGAACGGCGAGTTCAGCCGCGCCACGCCCAGCGCGATGCCGATGGTGTCGTCGGCGAACTGGTCCACGTAGGAGGCGCTGGCGCGGTAGCCCTTGTCGTCGCCGTCCGAGCTGAGCTTGCCCAGCGAGTTCTTCTCGCCGTTGCCGGTAATCACGATGCGGCGCTCGCCCAGGTCCAGCGGGCGGATGGTCTGCAGGTCCACCGTGCCGGACAGGCCCTGGCCCACCACCGCCGCGTCGGCGGTCTTGTACACGGTGACGGCGTTGATCAGCTCGGCCGGGTACTGGTCGAACTCCACGCCCCGGCTTTCACCGGTGCTGACCTGCTCGCGGCCATTGAGCGTGGTGCCGACGAACTGCTCGGACATGCCGCGGATCTGCACGACCTGCGAGCGGCCGTCCACGCGCTGGGTAGCGATGCCGGGCAGGCGCGAGATCGAATCGGCGATGCTGATGTCCGGCAGCTTGCCGATGTCCTCGGCGGAGATGGCCTCCACGATGGACGTGGATTCGTTCTTGGTGGCGACCGCCGATTCGATGGCGGCGCGGATGCCAGTGACCTGCACCGCGTCGAGCGTGGTCGGGTCGGGCGTGTTCTGGGCGGTGGCCTGCTGGGCCTGGGCGGTGCCGGCACTCAGCGCCAACGCGCAGGCCAGGACCAAGTGGTGACGACGAACAGTCCCGCGCGGGGACAGGGGTGCAATGCGCATTCGGCTCCCTCCAAGCCTCGATGACAGCGCTGTTCTATGGCGAGGACGAATAAATTGTCAACTTTTCGTTATATGACCTTCGCGGGCAGTGCGCAGAGGCTTGATCCGTAACGGTGCGCTCGTGCGCACGCACGGCGGCTGACGCGGCGCAACACGTTGCGCGCGCGGAAGTTGGTCAATAAATGACCCATAGGCGCGATGGGCCGAACCGCTTTGCGCGCGCATCGAACACCACGGCATCCTGGGCAGCAGACCAGCGCAAAGGCTCACCGCCGTAAGGATCGCGAAGCGGCGCCGCGGTCAGCACGGCGGTCATGCCCGCGCGATCCTGGCCGCGCGTGCGCAGGTCCGCCGTCGTCCAGGCGGTGCGCCGCAGGCCCTCCAGGTCGGCGAACTGGAACAGGTAGTCGCCGTAGCGCAACGTGCCGCTGCCGACTTGTTGCAGCAGATGCCCCGTCGGGTTGTAAAGCCATCCCGGGCCCACGGTGGCCGTGTTCTTTTGCGCTTGTGCCAAAGCGTCTGGGAGCTCCGGGAGTGGGCGCTCGCTGACCGCAGCGAGCACTTCGTAATCGGCGGCGATCAGGTTGATCGTGGCCTGCCGCTTGAAGAACGGCGCCTGTAGCGCATAGATCACGCGCTCCAACCCGGTTTGCGCCGGTGCGGCGGATGCCAACGCACTGTCCGTCGCCCCTTCGACCAGCCGCAGCTCACCGGCCAACGCACGCCGCATGGAGCGCTCTTGAACGGTGAACGGCACCGCCCACCCGGCGGGCGGCGCGATCGCCTGTTCGCGCAGCACCAGGTTTCCCAACGCGAAGTGGCGTCGGATCGCGGCCGCCGCGATGCTTTTGCTGACCAGCAGGTCCGATTCGCGCAACACGCGGCGCCAGAACAGCAAGTCGCTATCGAGCAGCGCCTGCGCGGCGGCGGCATCGCCGGCGTGGGCACGCTGCCACGCCTGCAACAGCAGTAGCTGCTGCCCATCCAGTGCGTGCTGGTAAGGCGGGAAGACCAGCGCGATGTCGGCGGCGTCCGCATCCCGCCAACCGGCATGCTGGATCAGTGCGTGGTAGCGCTCCAGCCACCAGCCTTCACTGGCAAGCCATTGCGTCAGCGTCGCGTCGGATGTCGGCAACGCCTCCGCGCAGGCCTTGGCGTCCTGCGAGCAGATGCTGGCCAACTGCTGCACCGCTGGCGAACGCGCCTTGCGCAGCGCCGGCGCGCCGCCGGGCAACGCGAGCGTCTCCTGCCTGGCCGCGCCGGCCAGCCGCTTGATGTGCGCCGCGCCCACCTGCTGCGGATCCTCGCCCTTGGCCGCGCCCATGCCCGACAGATAGACAAATGCATTATCGGCATCGGCCAACACGGGACGCCGCGCCCGTTCGGCGTGGAAGCCCTGCACCTGCGCCGACGGCGCCTGGTCGCGCGCATTTAGGGCCCACAGCGCGCCGTAGAGCGCGATCACGGCCAGTACCCCGCCCAGCACGACCTTGCCGGTCATCCGTAAAGCAGATCGCATGCCTCGCCCCCATTCCATGGAGATGGAAGGGTATGCGCTGCCGGGCACGCCGCCAAGCCGGCGGCCTACCCCTTCAACGCCTTGCGCACCGCCTCCGGCGTGATGGGCAGGTGGCGCACGCGCGCGCCCACCGCGGCGAAGATCGCGTTGCCGATGGCCGGCGCCACCACCGTGGTGGCCGGCTCGCCCAGGCCCACGGAGGCCTCGGTGCTGGGGATGAACTCGATCTGCAGCGGCGGCACGTCGGCGATGCGCAACGGCGTGTAGCTGTTGAGGTTGATGTCGCGCACCTGCCCGTGTTCGATCAGCGTGCCCTCGTGCAGCGCCATGCTCAAGCCCCACAGCGTGGCGCCCTCGGTCTGCGCCAGCGCGCCGTCCGGGTGTACCACGGTGCCGCAATCGGTCACCACGGTGAGCTGCTCGACCTGCACATGCCCGCTCTGGCGATCCACCTTCACCCGTGCCACGCAGGCCACCCAGGTCGGCATGTCGCGCTCCTGCCCGAACGAGGTGGCGATGCCCAGCCCGGTATCGGCGGGCAACGCCTGCCCCCACCCCGCCAGTTCGGCGGCCCGGCGCAACGCACCGGCCTGCCGCGCGGCGCCGCCCACGGCATTGGGCGCGCTGCCGGCGTTGTCGCCGGTGGCGTCGAGCAGCGAGAGCCGGAACGCCAGCGAGTCCTGCCCGCGCTGGTGCGCGGCCTCGTCCATGAAGCTTTCCAGCGCCCAGTTGGTCCAGCCCGGGCCCACCGAGCGCAACCAGCCAGGGCGGAACACGCGGTTGGCCAGATCATTGGAGATCGCGCGCACGCGATGCGCGCCCACCGTGTACCAGTGGTCGGCGCCGGAAATGGCGAACGGGTCGTAGGGGGCGCCGTTGCCCTTGGCCTTGCCGAGCAGCGCGCCGGCCATCACCTGCGTGGGCCAGCCGGCACAGGCATCGTGCTGCATCGCCACCACCTTGCCGGCGGCGTCGAAGCCCATGCGCAGTTTCTGCAGCGAGGCCGAGCGGATCGAGTCGAAGCGCGCGTCGTCCTCGCGGGTCAGCGTGAGCTTCACCGGCTTGCCGCCCAGCGCCTTGGAGGCCAGCGCGGCCGGCACGGTGTAGTCGCCGTTGAGCCGCCGCCCGAAGCCGCCGCCAAGCAGGTAGGTGCGCAGCACCACCTTGTCCTCGCCCACGCCCAGCGCCTTGGCCAGCGTCGGCAGGATCAGCGACTGCCACTGGTTGCCGGTATGGATCTCCCACACGCCGTTCTTCTGCAGGGCCAGCGCGTTCACCGGTTCGAGCTGGAAGTGCAGCACGCTGGCGGTGGTGTACTCGGCCTCCAGCGTGGAAGCCGCCTTGGCGAAGGCGTCCTCCACCGGGCCTTCGACCACGCGCGCGCCGGCATTGGCATCGGCGATCAGCTTGGCCGCGTGGTCCAGCACCTGCTGCTCGGAGACCTCCGCGGTGTCGTCGTTGTTCCAGGTCACCTTGAGGCGGCGCGCGGCCTGCATGGCCGCCCAGGTGGAATCGGCCAGCGCCAGCACCCAGCCGGGCACCGTGCCGGAGGGATCATCCAGCACCAGGTGGCCCTGGTAACCCTTCACTTGTTTGGCCAGCGTTTCGTCCACCGCGCCGGCCTTGGAGCCGTTGCGCGTCGGCGGCACCACCGGGGCGGCATGCACCATGCCGTCGATGTGCGCGTCGATGCCGTACACGCCCTTGCCGTCGGTCTTGCCGGGAATGTCCAGCGCCTGCGTATCCACGCCGACCAGCCGCCGCTCGGCCGGCGGCTTCACCGGCATCGCCTTGAGTTCCTCCGCGCTCCAGCTGCGGCTCAGGTCGCCGCGCTGCACGATCTGCGCATAGGTGATCGAACGCCCGCCGCCGCTCACCACGCTGTTGCGTGCCTGCAACGACGCCGCCGGCACGCCGAGCAGCTTGGCGGCCTCCTCGATGAGCGCCGTGCGCCCGGCCGCGCCGGCCTGGCTGAGCAACGGGAAGCTCTGCCACACCGACCAGCTGCCGCCGGTGACCATCAGTCCCCACTTCGGGTCGCTGTCCACGTGCTCCACGCGCACCTGCGACCAGTCCGCCTCCAGTTCGTCGGCGAGGATGCGCGCCAGCGCGGTGCCCACGTGCTGGCCCATCTCGGCGCGGATGACATGCACGGTGATCGTGCCGTCGGCATCGATGCGGAACCACAGGTTGGGGTCGAAGCTGCGCGTGGCGACCACCTGCGCGGCCTGCTCGGGCAACACCAGCGAAGCGCGCGCGAATGCCATCACGAAACCGGTGCCGGCGGCACCGATCAGGAAGCCGCGCCGGGTCAGGCGCAGGCCGCGGGGCGTGCCGAGGTCATTCATCGCCCGTCCCTCCCGGCGCGGCGGCGGCCGGTGCCGGCGCCTGCATCGCCTCGGCCGCCAACCGGATCGCCTTGCGGATGCGCACGTAGGCCATGCACCGGCACAGGCTGCCGGCCATCACCGCTTCGATCTCGGCATCGCTCGGGTTGGGGAAATCCTCCAGCAAGGTGGCGGCCTGCATGATCTGTCCCGGCTGGCAGTAGCCGCACTGCGGCGCCTGCGCGGCGACCCACGCCTGTTGCAGCGGGTGCTGGCCATCGGGCGAGAGGCCCTCGATGGTCGTCACCTGCTGCCCCGCCACCGCGCCCACCGGCGTGATGCACGAGCGGATCGCGCGGCCGTTGAGGTGCACCGTGCACGCCCCGCACATGCCGATGCCGCAGCCGAACTTGGTGCCGGTCAGGCGCAGCTCGTCGCGGATCACCCATAGCAGCGGCGTGTCGTCGTCCGCGCGCACCTGCACGGGCTGGCCGTTGAGTTGGAACTGGCTCATGGATGGGCTCCGGTCTGTCCGCTCTGGGTGCCCGAGGAGGGTTCCTCGCGCAGCTTGGCGACCTGCTTTTCCAGGTCCGGCCACGGTGGCCGGTCGGTGCGCGTGCGCCGCAGCCAGGCCGCCAGCGCGGCCACCTGCGCATTGCTGAAGCTGTGCGAGAAGCCCGGCATCATCTGCCCGGGCAGGCCTTCGTCCACGCCGATGCCGTGCAGGATGATCTGGATCAGCGTGGAGGGATCGTCGGCCGTCAGCGCGCTGTTGAAGCCCAGCTCGGGCCGCACCAGCAGCGGCATCGGGCCGGTGTTGTAGTGGCACGACGAACACGCCGCGTTGTAGAGGTTGGCGCCCGGGTCGTCCTGCTGCGCGGTGCCGAGGCGATTGGCCTGCGCCGCGCGCGCGAGCGCCGCCTGCGGGGCGGCGAGCTGCTGGCCGCGGGTGCCGAAGCGGTCGGCGAAGTAGGCGGCGATCGCGCGCACGTCCTCGTCGGGCAGGCGGGCCAGGCCCTCGTGCACCACCGGCGACATCGGGCCGGCGGCCGAGCCGTGCAGGGCCGTGGCGCCGTGGCGCAGGTAGGCGAACAACTCATCCTCGCTCCACGGCACCGGGGCGTGGTTGCGCGCGTCCAGCGGCGGGGCGTACCACTGGTCGATGGGCGCGCCGGCGTAGCGCTCCGCACCGGTGCGTTCGGCGCCCAGGCGGTTGCGCGGGCTGTGGCAGGCCGAGCAGTGGCCCAGGCCCTCGGCCAGGTAGGCGCCGCGGTTCCACTGCGGGTCCTTGCCGGTGATCGGGCCGAACTGGCCCTCGCGCACGAACAGCAGCTTCCAGCCGGCCTGCAACGGGCGCCAGCTCAACGGGAATGGCACGTCCGGCTTGCGCTGTTCCTGGCGCACCGGCGGCTGCTGCATCAGGTAGGCGTACAGCGCGTGCAGGTCCTCGTCGCTGACCAGTTCGAAATGCTGGTAGGGAAAAGCCGGGAACAGCTGCCGTCCCTCGCGGCTGACGCCCTTGCGCATGGCGCGCACGAAGGCTTCCTCGGACCACTGGCCGATGCCGGTCTGCGGGTCGGGCGTGATGTTGCTCGACCAGATCGTGCCGAAGTCGGTGCGCATCGGGTAGTTGCCCGCATAGCGCGCGCCGCCCTTGGCCGTGTGGCAGGTGGCGCAATAGCCGGCGCCGGCGAGCATCTCGCCGCGTTTGACCAGTGCGGGATCGAAACTACCGGCGGCGGGCGGGTCGATCGGCTTGATCGAGGGCCGCCAGGCCAGTACATAGACGCCTGCCACGCCCAACACGATGAGGGCGAGCAGGAACAGGAAGAAGCGCTTGACCACGCCCACCTCCACCACAGCCTTGCCGCGCATCCCGCGCCGTGCGGCCCGCGGTGGCGGCGGCTGCCGCGGACGGCGCGAGCATACGCCCAAGCCGGGCGCGTTGTCTCCACCCCGCCGGCATCATCGCGCCGGCAGGGCTACTCGAAGCTGCCCACCGAGTCGTGCGCCAGGTTGTCGAACCGGGTGTACTCGCCGAAGAACTTGAGCTTGCACGAGCCGGTCGGGCCGCCACGGTGCTTGCCGATGATGATCTCGGCCAGGCCCTTGTCCGGCGAATTTTCCTTGTTGTAGTAATCGTCGCGGTAGATGAAGACGATCATGTCCGCGTCCTGCTCGATGGCGCCCGATTCGCGCAGGTCGGCCATCACCGGGCGCTTGTCGGTACGCGTTTCCAGCGAGCGGTTGAGCTGGGACAGCGCGATCACCGGCACGTTGAGCTCCTTGGCCAGGCCCTTGAGCGAACGCGAGATCTCCGAGATCTCGGTGGCGCGGTTCTCGCTGTTGCCCGGCACGGACATCAGCTGCAGGTAGTCGATCACCACCAGCCCCAGGTCGTGCTCGCGCTTGAGGCGGCGGCACTTGGAGCGCAGCACCTCCGGCGACAGGCCGGGGGTGTCGTCGATGAAGATCTTGGTTTCCTTGAGCATCTTGATCGCGCCGGTGACGCGCGCCCAATCCTCGTCCTCCAGCTGGCCGGTGCGCAGGCGCTGGGCGTTGATGCGCCCGTTGGAGGAGATCAGGCGCATGGCCAGCTGCGAGGCGGACATTTCCATCGAGAACACCGCCACGCCCTTCTTGGACTTGATCGCCGCGTACTCGGCGATGTTCAGCGCGAAGGTGGTCTTGCCCATCGCCGGGCGCGCGGCCAGGATGATCAGGTCGGTCGGCTGCAGGCCGGCGGTCATGCCGTCGAAGTCGGTGTAGCCGGTCGGCAGGCCGGTGATGTTGCCGCCATTCTCGAAGCGGTTGCGCAGCTCCTCGAAGGCGTCCTTGAGCGCGTTGGGCATGGCGACGAAGTCGCTGCGCCCGCGCGCGCCGGCCTCGGCGATCTGGAACACCGCCTTCTCGGCGCTGGCCAGCAGCTCGGCGCTCTCGCGCCCTTCCGGCTGGAAGCCGTCGTTGACGATCTCCGTGCCGACCTCGATCAGCTGCCGCAGCACCGCCTTGTCGCGCACGATCTCCGCATAGGCGGTGATGTTGGCCGCCGACGGCGTGGTGCTGGCCAGCTCGATCAGGTAGGCGCCATCGCCGACCTGCTCCAGCTTGCCCTGCGATTCGAACCATTCGCCCAGGGTCACCGCGTCGAACGGGCGGCCCTTGTCGGACAGCTCGCGGATGGCGCGGTAGATCAGCCGGTGGTCGCGGCGGTAGAAGTCGTTCTCGGTGAGCTGGTCGTTGACCCGGTCGTAGGCCTCCGGCGCCAGCATCAGGCCGCCGAGCACCGCCTGCTCGGCCTCGACCGAGTGCGGCGGCACGCGCAGCTGGTCGATGCGCGGCTCGGGCCGGTCGTCGCGGTCACGGTCGCGGTTGTTGCGGAAGCCGGGGCGGGCGGACATGCGGGCTGAAACCTGACGCGGGGACGGGGGCAGGAAGGATAGGCAGCCACGGCCCCACGCGCTAGGAACAAGTCTGTGGATAAGCCGTGCGCAACCGGTGCGTGGAGCCGATCCTGGCCCCGCCCCGTCTCACATCGCGCGATTGCTCAGCCCTTGTGGCGGGCGATCAGCGCCAGGAAGCGATCGACATAGCCCTGCAGGAACTTGTGCGTGCCCGCATCGCCGAAATTGCCCTGCTCGTCGAAGAAGCCGTCCTTGTGCTGCAGGAACACCTCCGGCTGGCCGAGTACGGTCATGTCCAGGTAGGCCAGCACGTTGCGCAGGTGCTGCTGGGCCAGTGCGGTGCCGATGGTGCCCACCGAAATGCCCAGCACGGCGGCCGGCTTGCCGGCGAAGCAGCTGTCGCCATACGGGCGCGAGCCCAGGTCGATGGCGTTCTTCAGCACGCCGGGGATCGAGCGGTTGTATTCGGGGGTGACGAACAGCACCGCGTCGGCCGCGCGCACCTGTTCCTTCAGGCGCTTGCCCTGCGCGGGGTAATCGTGGTCGAAGTCCTGGTCGTAGAGCGGCAGGTCGCCGATCTCCACGTGCTCCAGCGTGGCCTTGTTGCCGAACAGCGGCTGCAGCGCATGGGCGAGCTGGCGGTTGAACGAATGCTTGCGCAGGCTGCCGACGAACACGGCGATCTTGTACTGGCTCATGCGGGAACTCCTTCGGGAAGACCCGCCGACTCTAGCCAGCGGCGCGCTCAGGCCGGGTGAAGCGCCCCGCCCTGCGCGGCCACCTCGGCCCGTGCCTGGCGCCAGCTTTCCTGCCAGGCCTGGAACATCAGCACCGTCCACAGATGGGTATGCCACTTGCGCTGGCCGCCGAGGAAGGCCTGCCAGGGCGCATGGATCGCCGCCGGCGCGAACACGCCCTCGGCCGCCAGGCGCGCCGGGTCCAGCAGCGCCTGCGCCCAATCGCGCAGGTCCCCGCGCAGCCAGTCGCCCACCGGCGCGCCGAAGCCCCGCTTGGGGCGGTCGACCATGCCGTCGGGCAGGTAGCGGCGCAGCACCTGCTTGAGCAGGTACTTGCTGTGGCCCTCGCGCCGCTTGAAGTCCAGGGGCAACGACCAGGCGAACTCGGCCACGCGCCAGTCCAGCAACGGCGCGCGCGCCTCCAGCCCGACCGCCATGCTGGTGCGGTCCACCTTGCACAGCAGGTCGTCCGGCAGGTAGGTGACGAAGTCGGCCAGCATCATCGCGTCGGCCGGCGTGCCGGCGCCATGCAGCGGCTGGGCCAGGCTGTAGAAGGTGTCCGGTTCGCGCGCGCCGCGCACCGCCGCGGCCGGCCGGCGCCAGCGCGAGATGCGGTTGCGGTAGACATCGCCGATGCCGCGCGCGCCCGCTTCGTTGAACAACACCGCCAGCCCGCCGGTGCGCGAGCCCTCGCCGCCGGCCCGGCGGGCCAGCAGCGCGCGCAGCGGCGCCGGCACCGTGCGCAGCATCTGCCAGTTGCGCAGCGCGCGCACGTAGCGCGAGTAGCCGAAGAACAATTCGTCGCCGCCATCGCCGGAGAGCGCCACGGTGACGCCGCCGCGCGCCAGCCGCGCCACCAGCGCGGTGGGCACCTGCGAGGCATCGGCGAACGGCTCGTCGAACATGCGCGGCAGCTCGGGCACCACCGCCAGCGCATCGCGGCCATCGACATAAAGTTCGGTGTGCTCGCAGCCCAGGTGGCTGGCGACTTCGCGGGCCAGCGGCGCCTCGTCGTGGTGCGAGCCGCTGAAGCCGATGCTGAAACTGCGCACCGGCCGCGCGCTCTGCGCCTGCATCAGCGCGGTGACCACCGAAGAATCGGTGCCGCCGGAAAGGAACACGCCCACCGGCACGTCGGCCACCATGCGCAGGCCTACCGCCTCGCGCAGCAGCGCGTCGAGCCGGCTTTCGGCGGCGGCGGCATCGCCGGCGAACGGCGCCGCCAGGGCCTGCTGCATGGCCTGGCGCGCGTCCCAGAACGGGCGCTGCGCCTGTTCGGGCCGGTGCGCGGCGGCCCCGGCGGCGATATCGGCGGCCTGCAGGCGCAGCACGCGGCCCGGCATCAGCTTGAAGGTGTCGCGGTGGATGCAATACGGCGCGGGGATGTAGCCCAGGCGCAGCAGCAGGGTCACCGCGTCGGGATCGACCTCGTTGTCGTAGTCGGGATGGCGCCACAGCGCCTTGAGCTCCGAGCCGAATACCAGCGTGTCGCCCGCCCAACCGTAATACAGCGGCTTCTTGCCGACGCGGTCGCGCGCCAGCTGCAGGCACTGCTCGCGGCTGTCCCACAGCGCTAGCGCGAACATGCCGTTGCACTGCGCCAGCGTGGCGTCCAGGCCCCATTCGCTGATCGCCGCCAGCAGCACCTCGGTGTCGGAGTGGCCGCGGAAGACATGGCCCAGCGCCGAGAGCGCGGCGCGCAGCTGGGCGAAGTTGTAGATCTCCCCGTTGTAGACCAGCTGGTAGCGGCCATCGCGCGAGGCCATCGGCTGGTGGCCCAGCGGGGAAAGATCCAGGATGCTCAGCCGCTGGTGGGCCAGGCCGATGCCGGCCTGCGCATCGCACCAGGTACCGGCGTCGTCGGGGCCGCGGTGGCGCAGGGTGGCGCCCATCGCGCCGGCCAGCGCGTTCAACGCCTCGCCGTGCAGGCGCGGGTTCGGCAGCCACAGTCCGGCCAGTCCGCACATCGCCGCGCCTCAGCCGGGCTCGGCCGCGGCCAGGCGCGTGCGCACCGCTGCCTCGACCGCCGCCATCGGCACGAAGCCGGGCGTGCCCTGCACGCGGTGCAGCCAATCCTGCAGCGATGGCCAGCGTGCGAGGTCGAAGCCACCGTCGGCGGCGCAATGGGTGTAGGCGTAGAGCGCGATGTCGGCCACGCCGTAGTCCGGCCCGGTGAACCAGCGGTGCTGGTCCAGGTGCTGCGCCATCACCGCCAGTGCCGCGTCGCCGCGCTCGCGCAGGCGCGGCAGCTCGGCGCGGCGCGGCGAATCCAGCGGCGTCCAGCCACGGATGAAGCGCGCCACGGCCACGTAGGGTTCGTGGCTGTACTGCTCGAAGAACATCCAGCTCAGCGCCTGCGCGCGTTGCCAGGCATCGGCGGGAAGGAATGGCGTGCCCTCGGCCAGCCAGCACAGGATGGCGTTGGATTCGACCAGCACGCGGCCGTCGTCGCGTTCGACCATCGGCACCTTGCCGTTGGGGTTCTTGGCCAGGTAGTCCGCGGTGCGGGTCTGCCCGTTGGCGCTGTCGACCTCCTGCCATGCGTAGCGGGTGCCGAGTTGTTCGAGCAGCAGCCGCACCTTGTAGCAGTTGCCGGAGGTGGACATGCCGTAGACGGTCAGGGGCGCTCGCGGGCTGGACATCGACATTCCGGGCTGTGGGAACCTGGAAGTGTCACCGCCCTCGCCCGCTTTGCAAAGCCCCCGCGCGCGCTCAGCCGGCGTGCTGCGCGGCCAGCCGCACGAACAACGCCAGCCCGCCGGCGAACAGCGCCAGCACGAATACCAGCCCCCACGCCGCCAGCACGCGCAGCCGCGAACTGTGGCTGGCGACCGCCACGCTGGCGGTGCTCGAGGCCACCGTCCACACCATCGCCACCGTGCCCAGCAACCCGGTGACGAAGATTCCCGGCCACGCCGCCGGGGGCGCGCTGCCGGCCGATGTCATCCAGGCCACCGAGCCGAGCGTGGCGACGACCGCGCCGGCCAGCAACGGCAGCTGCGGCACCATGCCCGCGGCCAGCGCCGTCGCCAGGCGGCCGAACGACAGCCGCACGCCGACCAGGCGCAACACGCCCCAGAACACGCTCCAGCCGACCGTCCACTGCAGCAGCGCCCAGGCGACCTGCTTGAGCATCGCCCCGGTGCCGCCTTCGCGGTACAGGCTCAGCACGAGCAGGTAGGACACGCCGAACGCGACCCACGCCAGCGTGCGCAGGCGCGGCGCCTCGAACACGCGGCGCGCGGTGCGGTAGGGCGTGTAGAGCATGCCGCCGAGCCCGCCGCGCCACGCGCTCCAGCCGGCGGCGCCGAGCAGCAGCAGCGTCACGCCCAGGCCGGCCAGCGCGTACAACCACGCGGCCACGCCGATGCTGCGCAGCGGATCCGGGCGGAAATTGTGCTCGAAGAACAGCAGCTCGCGTGCGCGCGCCATGTCGTTGGCGGCACGGCGCACGCCGTCCGGCGGGATGGACAGCGCGCGGCGTTCCCATTCGCCTTCGATCACCAGCTCGCCGTCCTGCACGTCGATGCGGCGGCTGAAACGAAACCACGGGTTCTCCACCACGTCGCGCTGCGGCTTGACCCAGATGCCGGCATCGCTGCGCACGCGCACGGTCTGCGTGGCCAGGCGCGGGCCGCCCAGCGCCAGCGGCGTGCGCCGCGCGGTACGCGGCAGTTCCTTCATCCAGTCCTGCAGCTGGAACAGCGGAAAGCCGACCACGTCGTTCTCGCGCGGGTGCCAGTCCAGGCGGTAGGTCTCGGCGATGCGCAGGCGCGCCGGGTCGGCCTCGTCCACGGTGGGCAGGCCGTCCAGTTGCAGCTGGCTGTAGAAGCGCTGCATGTATTCCAGGTATTGGTCGCCCAGGGCCTCGGCGCCCTGGCTTTCGAACATCTCGCGCGCGCCGTCGCCGCGGCCGTGCAGGTAGTCGGTGACGACCGAGAAGCGTGCCAGCCGCCGCGGCTTGGCCATGGCGATATCCACGTCTTCCTCCACCGCCACCTCGGCCACCGTAGCCTGCGGGTAGGGAATGTCCACCAGCGCGGCCTGGCCGACGCGCACCGGCAGGCCCTGCCCGAACGGCAGCGGCGAGCGTGCGTCGAAGGTGCCGTATTCGCGGTCGCGGGTGGCGTCGATCCAGAATTCGCGCCCTTGCGTGCGCGCCCGCACCACCACGTGGTCGAAGGCCAGCGGGCTGGGCAGGCGGGCGGAGAGTTGGTTGCCGGGCGAGGAATCCACCAGCACCGGCTCGGCCGCCACGCCGGCCAGGCCCAGCAGCGCGACCAGCAGCGTCGCCTTGTCCTTGCAGTCGCCGTAGCGATTGCGCAGGGTTTCCTCCGGCGTGTGCGGCGCGTGCGAGTTCACGCCCATTTCCAGGCCGAGGTAGCGGATATCGCCCTGCACGAAGGCGATGGCCCGCTGCATCGAACCCTGCGGGTCGGCGCGGTCCAGCTTGAGCTGGACCGCCATGGCGCGCGCCACGGCCGGGTCCTGGAAGCCGTGCGGGTACAGCGCCGCGGCCCAGTCGGCGACCGCGCGCCAGTGGGGCGCGGTGGATAGCTCGATGCGGCCGTAGGTGTCGTGGCCGGGCGGGGTGTCCTTCTCGGCGCGCACCGCGGCGAGCGAATCGGCCTCCAGGTGCAATTCCTCCATGGTGCCCACGCGCTGGCGCGAAGCGCGGAAGCCTTCGGTGCTGACCTTCCAGTTGAGCGGCATGCCGGCCGGATAGCGCACGCGCAGGCGCCGCGCGCCCAGCGGCACGTCGTAGCGCGCGGTGTAGCTGTCGTAATAGCCGCGGCCGAACACCGGGTTGCTGCCGGTCACGGTGTAGGCGTAGTCGATGCGGTCGCCCACGCGCAGGTCGGGGAGGCTGATGTTCAGGGTCAGCGCGCCATCGAGCAGCCCCTGTTCCAGGTCGCTCTCGCGCCGCAGCTGGGCGTAGTGCGCGCGGCGGCGCAGGTCCATGCGCTGGCCATCGCGCCACACCTCCAGGTGGTTGAGCGCCAGGTGCTGGTAATCGGGCTGGTAATAGAGGCTGATCTGCCCGGCATCGCCGAGCGCGTTGTCGCGCAGCACCGTGTAGCTGACGCGGCGGTACCACAGCGGCTGGGCGCCGCTCAGGTCGACCTGGTCGGACACCAGTTCATAGCGCAGCCCGCCGCTGGCGCCGGCGGCGGCCGGCAGCGGTTCGTCCTGCACCCAGGCCGGCGTGGCGGCCATCGCCGGCGGCTGTTCCGCCGCCCACCCGGGCACCGCCGCGCACCACAGCAGCGCCGCGGCCAGCAGCCCTTTCCCTTTATTCCACCCCACACCATCCCCCTTGCGGGCTTCCTGCCCCTAGAACGCACTCAAACCGGTCAGCTCGCGACCCACCACCAATTGATGGATGGTCTGAGTGCCTTCATACGTGATGACCGACTCAAGATTCAAGGCATGGCGGATGGCCGCGTGCGCCAGGCTGATGCCGGCGGCCCCGAGCAGGTCGCGGGCATCGCGCGCCACATCCAGCGCCATGCGGCAGTTGTTCCACTTGGCCAGCGAGACC
This sequence comes from Stenotrophomonas sp. HITSZ_GD, assembly GCF_029543105.1. Classification (GTDB taxonomy): domain Bacteria; phylum Pseudomonadota; class Gammaproteobacteria; order Xanthomonadales; family Xanthomonadaceae; genus Stenotrophomonas_A. The sequence goes on along the minus strand of NZ_JARQXB010000016.1, from coordinate 1,184 downwards.
TGGGTGGGCTGCAGGCGGCCGGCGTTCTTGAGCTGGCCCAGCTGCAGCGCCAGCAGTTGCGCGGTGGTGATGCGCCGGGCCATCTCGGCCAGGCGCAGCTGCACGGCCTGGTTGGCGGCCAGCGGGCGCCCGAACAGCTGGCGTTGGCCGGCGTAATCCAGCGCCTCGCGCAGGCACGCCACCGCCGCCCCGATCGCGCCCCAGGCGATGCCGTAGCGCGCCTGGCTCAGGCAGCCCAGCGGGCCCTTCAGCCCGAGCGCGCCCGGCAGGCAGTGCGCGTCGGGGACGCGGACCGCATCGAAGTACAGCGCCGAAGTGACCGACGCGCGCAGGCTCATCTTCTGCCCGATGTCCTGCGTGCTGAAGCCGGGCGTGCCGCGTTCGACCACGAAGCCGCGGATGCCCTCCTCCGTCTGGGCCCACACCACGGCCAGGTCGGCGATGCCCCCGTTGGTGATCCACATCTTGGCGCCGTCGATGACCCAGTCCGCCCCGTCGCGGCGCGCGCGGGTGCGCATCGCGGCCGGGTCCGAGCCCCCCTCGGCCTCGGTCAACCCGAAGCAGCCGATGTATTCGCCCGCCGCCATGCCCGGCAGCCAGCGCTGCCGTTGTTCCTCGCTGCCGTAGGCGAAGATCGGGTACATGCACAGCGAGGACTGCACGCTGACGAAGCTGCGCAGCGCGCTGTCGCCGCGCTCCAGCTCCTGGCAGATCAGCCCGTAGCTGATCGCATCGAGCCCACCGCCGCCGTAGGCCACGGGCAGGGTGGCACCGAGCAACCCGAGTGCGGCCATCTCCCCGACCAGCTCGCGCGGGAAGCGCCCCTGCTCGAACGCCTCCCCGATGATCGGCAGCACTCGCGCATCGGTGAAGCGCGCCACGGCCTCGCGCACGGCCAGATGTTCCTCGCCCAGCAGGGACTGCACATCGAACAGATCATCGGGCGCAAGCGGCATGGCGAAGGACTCGAACGGAAAGCCCGATTGTATCGACGCCCTGCCCCGTTCCGGAGGCGCGGCATCGGGTCGCAGCACGACCGCACGCGCACACCGCCACCCCATGGCTTTTCGACACGCGGCGTGGCGTCATCGGGTGCCCGGGGGCAGCCCCTTTCCGGGACACGCCGTGAATCCCTCCATGGAGGCTCGTAGGCGACATCCATGTCGCCTACGGTCCCGGAAAGG
>NZ_JARQXB010000015.1 GCF_029543105.1 Stenotrophomonas sp. HITSZ_GD | reverse complement strand
CCGTGAACCCATCCATGGGGGCTCGTAGGCGACATCCATGTCGCCTACGGTCCCGAAAGGGCCCAGCCCCCGCAGGCCCGAGAGACTTCCGCAGCCGGACAACAAGAGCAAAGGCGACGCCCCGCGCCGCCCGCGTCTCCCTGAGGAGCGGCTCACCTCGACCTGCTGGTAGATCGGAATCGAGAGGGGTCCAACGGAGGGAGAGCCCCCCTTTTGTTAAGGGGGGCGCGCCGAAGGCGCGGGGGATAGGCAAGGTGGAAGCGGAGCCCGAAGTTTGCGTAGCAAACTTTGGGGGCTAAGCCCGCGCAGCGGGATTAGCCGCGAATGGCCCGCGGCGGCGAATCGGACAGGGATGTCTGCTGAGCCGTGACGACCATACCCGCCAGGCCGGTGCCCGCAACGTAAGAAGCCGCAACAAACCGCCCAAAACACGAGCGCGCGCCCGCCAAAAACCCACCACCCGCCGGCACAGCTCTTGCATCCATCCCCACCGGCGCACCCGCGCCGCCAAGGCCCTCAAGCCCGGCGGCGCGCGGCCGCTATTCCCGTTATCCGGTGGCGCGTGCCGCACGCACCCCCGCCGCCCAGGTCAGGAGATTCCGCATGGCAGGTTCGTCGCTTTACCAGATCGGCTCGGGCCTGGACATCCCGACCCTCGTGGCCAACCTCGTCGCCGCAGACCGCAAGCCGGAAGAAACCCGGATCAACAATGCCGGCACCGCCGCCTCGGCGCAGCTGTCGGCCATCAGCACCATCAAAAGCGGTATGGCCAACCTGCAGACCGCGCTCAAGACGCTGACCACCAGCATCGACAGCCAGGCCTACAAGGCCACCGTGGGCGACGGCGCCGGCTTCACCGCCACCGCCACCAGCAGCGCCACCGCCGGCAACTACAACGTGGAAGTGGTCAACATCGCCGAGCGGCAGAAGCTCACCTCCGGCGCCTACGCCAGCGACAAGGTGGTCGGCGACGGCACCTTGACGATCGCGTTCGGCGATAGCGGCAAGGACAGCCTGAACGTCACCATCGCCGAGGGCAGCAAGCTCTCCGACGTGGCGGCCGCGATCAACAAGGCCGCCGGCGGCAAGGGCGTGACCGCCAGCGTCGTCACCGCCAACGATGGCCAGCACCTGGTACTCACCGCCGCCGATACCGGCACCGCCGGCACCATGACCCTCACGAGCAGCGGCGGCAACGGCGGCCTGGCCGACCTCACCTACCCCGCCACCGGCGGCGGCACCGGCCTCACCCAGACCGTGGCCGCCAAGGACGCGCTGGTACGCGTGGACGGCTTCGAGCGCACCTCCAGCAGCAACGCCGTCGCCGACCTGATCCCCGGTGTGGTGCTCAACCTGACCAAGGCCAACGAAGGCACGCCCTACAGCCTGTCCATCGGCAAGGACAACACCTCGATCAAGACCAACATCAGCGCCTTCGTCAGTGCGTACAACGCGGTGGTGACGGTGCTCAAGTCCTCCAGCGCCTACAACGCCGACACGCAGAAGGCCTCGGCGCTGACCGGCGATGCGATGGTGCGCGGCCTGCAGACCCAGCTGCGCAGCCAGCTCAGCGGCAACGTCAGCGAACTCAAGACCATGGGCGTGAGCATCGCCACCGACGGTTCGCTGAGCTTCGATGCGGCCAAGTTCGATACCGCCCTGGCCGCCGACCCGAGCGCGGCGCAGAAGCTGTTCGGCAGCGACGGCAGCGTCGGCAAGGGCCTGAACAGCATGCTCAACAGCAACCTCAACTCCACCAACGGCTCCATCACCCTGCGCACCAACAGCCTCAACGCGCAGATCAAGGACCTGGAAGCGCAGCTGGACGATCTGGACAAGCGCATGGACGAGGCGACCACCCGCTACACCGCCCGCTTCACCGCCATGGACACCATCGTGGCCAAGATGCAGACCACCAGCGACTACCTGACCCAGCAGCTGGCCTCGTCCTCGAACAGCTGACGGGCTCAAGAGAAGGCCGGATGCGGCCGATATAAGGACATCACCAACACCGCGGGCCGCCCGCGCAACGCCGGGGGGACAGCCGGCGAGGCGACCGACCAGGCCCCGCCAGGAGCAATGCATGTACGGTTCCAGCCGCCAATATGCCGAGCAGTACCGCAAGGTCGGCGTTTCCACCAGCGTCACCGACGCCGATCCACACAAGCTCGTCGCGCTGCTGTTCGCCGGCGCCTGCCAGCGCATCCGCCTGGCCCAGGCCTGCCTGGCCCAAGGTGACCAGGCCCGCAAGGGCAAGGCGATCGGCGAGGCCTGCGCGATCGTCGGCCACCTCAACGGCTCGCTCGACCACGAGGCGGGCGGTGAGATCGCCGGCAACCTGTCCGCGCTCTACGAATACGTCATCCAGCGCCTGACCGAGGCCAACCTGCACAACGACGAGGCCGGCCTGGTCGAGTCGCTGACCCTGCTGGGCGAGATCGACTCGGCCTGGAACGCGATTCCGGTCGAACAGCGCGGGATCGCGGCGGCATCGTGAGCACCCGCGTACCGACCCTGGAAGACCTGCAGCGCCAGTTGGTGGACCTGCGCGCCGCGCTGGCCGACGAGGACGACGCGCGTGCCGCCGAGCTGGTGCGCGAACACGATGTGGACCTGCGCCAGTACCTGGCCGCGCACGGCACCGGGGCACGCCTGGCGCTGGGCGAGCTGCTGCGCCAGCAGGCCGAGGCGATGGACGACATGCGCGCACGGCGCGACGCCGCCGGCAGCGCGCTGCGCCAGAACCGCCGCTCCAGCGATGCCGCCCGGGCCTACCTGCGCGCCGGAGCCCTGTAATGACCGACATCCTGCATGCCGCCGAAAGCCAGCTGTTCGATGACACGCTGAGCTGCGAACTGGCGCTGCCGGTGGCCTTCCGCGTGGGCAGCGCGCCCGGCCGGCCGGCCGCCGCCGAGACCTTGCTGCGCAGCCTGGCCCAGGTCGAGGACCTGCGCAGCGACGACGGCCACGAGGAACGCGGCGAGCTGCCGCTGCTGGTGCAGCGCATGGACGCCAAGCTCGACCTCATGCTCGCCCTGCTCGGCCGGCTGGCCCGCCAGGGCGGCCAGGAACTGCCGCTGCGCCCGGTGCGCTGGTCGCGCCGCGGCATGCGCCTGGAGACCGGCGGCCGCAGCGGCGCCCAAGCCGGCGCGGCCGGCGTGCTCTCGCTGCAGCCGGGCGACTGGCTGCCCGAGGCGATCGACCTGCCCGTCACGGTGCTGGCCGAGGCGGCCAGTGGCACCGGCGGCTGCTTCCTGTGGCTGCGTTTCGATCCGCTGGACGCCGGCCTGGAGGCCGCGCTGGAGCGGCATCTGTTCCGCCTGCACCGCCGCCAGATCGCCGAGGCGCGGCGCGCCCGACCCGATCCGGCCTGAGCCCGGCCGAACGCCGATGGTTGGCGGCGGCTCCCGGCTCGGCTAAGGTGCGAATCCCGCCGACTCATTCAGCCGCAGGCCTCCGCACAGTGCGAGTCATCATCGTCGACGATCACACGCTGGTGCGCGCAGGCCTGTCGCGGTTGCTGCAGACGTTCGCCGGCATCGACGTGGTGGCCGAGGCCAGCGACGCGCGCCAGGCGGTGGACCTGACCACCCTGCACCGGCCCGACCTGGTGCTGATGGACCTGTCCCTCCCCGGCCGCAGCGGCCTGGACGCGATGAGCGACATCCTGCGCGAGGCCCCGCGCACGCGCGTGGTGATGATGTCCATGCACGACGACCCGGTGCACGTGCGCGATGCGCTGGACCGCGGCGCGACCGGCTTCGTGGTCAAGGACGCCGCGCCGCTGGAACTGGAACTGGCGTTGCGCGCCGCCGCCGCCGGCCAGGTGTTCCTGAGCCCGCAGATCTCCTCCAAGATGATTGCCCCGATGCTCGGCCGCGAGAAACCGGTGGGCATCGCCGCGCTGTCGCCGCGCCAGCGCGAAATCCTGCGCGAAATCGGCCGCGGCCAGAGCAACAAGGAAATCGCCGCCGACCTGGGCATCAGCGTCAAGACGGTGGAAACGCATCGCGCGCGGATGATGGAATCGCTCGGCTGCCGCCGCGCCAACGATCTGGTCCTGCTGGCCGCCAAGCACCACAACGAACTGTTGTGACGCCGGTGCGGCCCCGCGGCCGCGTCCGGGCCGGCCGTGCCTTCCGCCTTGCGGCGCCGCCGCCCGCCTCGCCGTTCGGCCGTCGTGAACCCGTCGCGGCGCCCTGCCCGGGTCGGGAAAGTCCTGACATCGCGTCAGGAACACCACGCCCGCCGACAGGGACATCCCGATTAAAAACCCGTCACCCCCTCCTGCAAGATACGTTCCAAGGCGCGACCGCGCCGGGGAATGTCGAAGGGGTTTGCCATGAAGCCGACGCTGTCCACCCAGTTGGGCCAGCAGCTGCACCTCACGCCGCAGCTGCTGCAGTCCATCCGCCTGCTGCAGCTGGACGGCTTGCAGCTGGAGCTGGAAATCCGCCGCGCGCTGGAGAACAACCCGCTGCTGGAGCTGGAGGAAGGCCAGGCCGAGTCCGAGGAGGACGCGGCCGCCGCGCCGGAGCAGCTGGACGTGGCCGCCTTCGACGAACTGCCCGAAAGCTCGATGTGGGACGTGGCCGGCAGCAGCTGGAACGATGGCGAGGACGACCGCCTGCAGCGCATCGCCGCCGGCGAATCCACCGACCCGCAGCTGCGCGTGCTGCAGGCCCTGGCGCTGGAACTGGACGAGCGCCGCCTGTCGGTGGCCGCGTTCTGGCTCGAACACTGCGATGACGCCGGCTACCTGACCGCCCCGCGCGCCGAACTGGCGCTGCTGGCCAGCGCCCGCCTGGACGTGGACGCCGAGACCGTGGAGGCCGTGCGCCAGCGCCTGCTGGCCGGCGACCCGGCCGGCCTGGCCGCGCAGGACCTGCGCGAATGCCTGCTGGCCCAGCTGGCCGCGCTGCCTGGCCAGGTGGCCGGCCGCCCGTTGGCCCGGCGCATCCTGGCCGGCGACCTGGAACTGCTGGCCGGCCACGACTACGACCGCCTGGCCCAGGCGGTGGGCGCCGAGGCCGCCGATGTCCGCGAGGCGGTGCGGTTGATCCTCTCGCTGCAGCCGCGCCCGGGCGACACCCTGCTGCCGGTCGCCGAGCAGGCGGTGATCCCGGACGTGGTCGCCTGGCACGCCGACGGCCAGTGGCGCGTGGCCCTGAACCCGGCCACCACCCACCGCGTCACCCTGAATCCGATGCACGAGCGCGCCCTGTCCGAGTCCGGCGACGCTTCCCCGGCCCTGCGCGACCTGTTGCAGGAAGCCCGCTGGCTGACCCGCGGCCTGTCGATGCGCTACGAGACCCTGCTGCGCGCCACCCGCGCCATCGTCGAGCGCCAGGCCGCGTTCCTGAGCCGCGGCGAGGAGGCCATGGCGCCGCTGACGCTGAAGGAAATCGCCGAGGAAATCGGCATGCACGAGTCCACCATCTCGCGCATCACCACCGGCAAGTACCTGCAGACCCCGCGCGGCACCTTCGAGCTGAAGCACTTCTTCGCCGTGCGCCTGGAAGGGGCCAGCGTCTCCGGCCAGGCCGTGAAGGCCATGGTGCGCCGCCTGATCGAAAGCGAGCCGGCCGCCCGGCCGCTGGCCGACGAGGCCATCGCCACCCTGCTCGCCCGCCAGGGCGTGAACGTCGCGCGACGGACCGTAGCCAAGTATCGTGAGCAACTGGATATCGCCCCGGCGCGCGAGCGCCGTCGCCAACACAAGCCGTTGCTGGCCCGGGCCGGCTGAGGAAGGACCATGAACAAGCTCACCGTACTGCTCGTCGACGACCACGAAGGCTTCATCAACGCCGCCATGCGCCATTTCCGCAAGGTGGAGTGGCTGGACATCGTCGGCAGTGCCGGCAACGGGCTGGAAGCCATCGAGCGCTCCGAGTCGCTGCGCCCGCGCGTGGTGCTGATGGACCTGGCGATGCCCGAGATGGGCGGCCTGCAGGCCACCCGCCTGATCAAGACCCAGGACGACCCGCCGTATATCGTCATCGCCAGCCATTTCGACGATGCCGAGCACCGTGAACATGCGCTTCGCGCCGGGGCGGATAACTTCGTCAGCAAGCTGTCCTACATCCAGGAAGTCATGCCGATCCTGGAGGGCCTGTCGGAGGCGGGCGGTAATGAGTGAGTCACGCATCCTGCTGATCGACAGCGATGCAGTGCGCGCCGAGCGCACGGTCTCGCTGCTCGAATTCATGGACTTCAACCCGCGCTGGGTGACCGACGGCGCGGACCTCAACCCGCAGCGCCACCGCCATGACGAGTGGATGGCGGTGCTGGTCGGCTCGGCCGGCGACGCCTCGCAGGCCACGCGCTTCTTCGACTGGCTGGCCAAGGCCAAGCTGCCGCCGCCGGTGCTGCTGATGGACGGCGACGCACACCAGTTCGCCGCCGCACACGGCCTGCACGAGGCCAACGTGTGGCCGCTGGACACCCCGCTGCGCCACGCGCAGCTGGAAGCGCTGCTGCGCCGCGCCAGCCTCAAGCGCCTGGATGCCGAGCACCAGGCCGGCGCGCAGGCCGACACCGGCCCCACCGGCCAGAGCGAGGCGGTGGTGCACCTGCGCCGGCTGATCGACCAGGTCGCCGCGTTCGACACCACCGTGCTGGTGCTGGGCGAATCGGGCACCGGCAAGGAAGTGGTGGCGCGCGCCATCCACCAGCACTCGCCGCGCCGCGATGGCCCGTTCGTGGCGATCAACTGCGGCGCGATCCCGCCGGACCTGCTGGAAAGCGAGCTGTTCGGCCACGAGAAAGGCGCCTTCACCGGCGCGCTGACCGCCCGCAAGGGCCGCTTCGAGATGGCCGAGGGCGGCACGCTGTTGCTGGATGAAATCGGCGACATGTCCCTGCCGATGCAGGTCAAGCTGCTGCGCGTGCTGCAGGAGCGCAGCTTCGAGCGCGTCGGCGGCGGGCAGACGATCCGCTGCAACGTGCGAGTGATCGCCGCCACCCACCGCAACCTGGAAGCGCGCATCGGCGAAGGACTTTTCCGCGAGGATCTGTTCTACCGGTTGAACGTGTTTCCGATCGAGATGCCCTCGCTGCGCGAGCGCGTGGACGACCTGCCGGTGCTGGTGCAGACCATCGCCGCGCAACTGGCGCGCACCGGCCGCGGCGAAGTCCGCTTCGCCGACGAGGCCTTGCAGGCGCTGCGCAGCTACGAATGGCCGGGCAATGTGCGCGAGCTGACCAACCTGGTGGAGCGCCTGGCGGTGCTGCATCCGGGCGGGCTGGTGCGCGTGCAGGACCTGCCGGCGCGCTACCGCGGCGATTTCCAGCCCGCGCCCGAGCATATTGCCCCGCCCCCGGTGGCCACCCTGGCCGCCGGTGCGGCCGCCGCGCCGTTGCACGAGCGCCACAAGGCGGCGGCCGAGGCGGCCAACACCGGTGCCAACCTGCCCGACGACGGCATCGACCTGCGCGGCCACATGGCCAGCATCGAGCTGGCGCTGATCAACGAAGCGCTGGAACGCACGCAGGGCGTGGTCGCCCACGCCGCCCAGCTGCTGGGCCTGCGCCGCACCACGCTGGTGGAGAAGCTGCGCAAGTACGGCATTGACCGCGAGCAGACCGAGTTGGCGGGCTGAGGCCGCTGCGGCGACTTTTCGACCCCAGCCCGTCAAAGAACCGTAATGACCCAGACCGCGACCCCGCCGGACGCCGCGCTGCACGATGTCACCGACGCGCGGGGCAACCGCCTCGTGGCCCCCGCCGCCCTGCTGCCACGGCTGACCGTCCACTTCCGCGCCAGCCATTGCCTGCTGTGGCTCGACCCCTCCGCGCGCATCGGCACGCTGACCATCGAGTTCAACGGTGACCATGGCCAGTGCCGGCTGGGCGCGGCCGGCGCCGAGGGCTCCTTCTCCGGCCTGCTGCGCGTGGGCCAAGACAGCCGCATCCTGGTGGACGACCACACCACCGCCACCGCCCGCTGCTTCATCTGCGCCAGCGAGGGAACCCAGGTGCGGATCGGGCGCGATTGCATGCTGGCCTCCGACGTGCAGCTGCGCTGCGATGACGCCCACCCGATCTTCGACATCCACACCGGCGAGCGGGTCAACCCGTCGGAGGACATCGTCATCGGCGACCACGTCTGGCTCGCTTACGGCACGCGCTGCATGGGCGGCACCCGCATTGGCGACGGCAGCGTGATCGGCCTGGACAGCATCGTCACCGGTCCGATCCCGAACAATTGCGTGGCCGTCGGCCGGCCGGCACGGGTGACGCGCCGCGACATCGCCTGGGAACGCCCGCATCTTTCGCATCCGCCGGCGCGGCTCCATGCCGACAGCGTGACCCGCTCGCCGTGGTGGCACCCGACCCGGGACTGAGCGCCCCGGCACGCCGCTTGCATGCCTCCGGCTACGGCAAACCGCCGTCTGCTGGGAGCCTGCGATGGCCCTCGTCCTGACCTATGGCACCTTCGACCTGCTCCATGTGGGTCACATCAACCTGCTGAGCCGGGCGCGCGCGCTCGGTGATCGGCTGGTCGTGGGTCTTTCCAGCGACGCGTTCAATGCCCTCAAGAACAAGCAGTCGACCCAGTGCTACGCCGATCGCGAAGCCGTGCTGCGGGCCGTGCGCTACGTCGATGACGTCTTCCCCGAGGAGACCTGGGCGCAGAAGGCCGACGACATCCGCCGCCTCGGCGCGGACCTGCTGGTCATGGGCTCGGACTGGAGCGGTCATTTCGACGAACTGGCCGCCTATTGCCAGGTGCGCTACCTGCCGCGCACCGAGGCCATTTCCAGCACGTTGCTCAAGACGATGATCCGCCAGGGCGCGCCCGCCGCGCCGCTGGCGCTGGCCGCGAGCGCGGCGCGCCGATGAACGCGGCCGAGCTGGACATCGCGCTGGAGGGCGAATCCACGCTGCGGCTGGACATGCGCGGCCCCTGCGCCGCGGCGGACGGGTTGCGCCTGCAGCCGCGCGGACGCGGACGCGAGCGCGCGCTGGTTGCCCACACCGAGCGCGTGGGCGATGCCTTGCGCGCACGGGTATCGGTGGAGCAGCTGCTCGCCGCCCAGGCCGTGCGGTGGGATGTCCGCCTGGCCGCCGGCGACCGCGACGAACCGTTGCGCGCGAGGCCGCAACAGGGCGAACGCCACTTCTTCTCCACCCGGCTGGGAGAGCACGGGCTGTCGGCCTACCTCAGCGACAGCGCCGAATCGCTCGTGCTCTACAGCGCGCCACGCGACCAGCACGCCCGCGTGATGGCCGACGAGAACGCGCGCGCCAACTTTCCGCGATGGCTGCACGAGCTGCCACTGCGCGAGGACCTGGTGCTGTTCGAAAGCTTCCTGGGCAAGACCTACGCCGGCAACCCCCGCTACCTCTACGAGGCACTGCACCCGGCACGCCCGGATCTGCAATGCGTATGGGCCTACCAGGGCAACGAGACGATCCCGGGCAATCCGCCGCGCGTGCGCCGGGGCTCGGCGGAGTACTACCGTGTGCTGGCGCAGGCGAAGTACCGCGTCAACAACGTGCTGTTCCCCGTGCACGGCCGCAAGCCGGAGACGGTCTACCTGCAGACCTGGCACGGCACCCCGCTCAAGCGCCTGGGCTACGACATCGAGGTGGCCGGACCGGAAGCGGACGCGCGCGACAACCTGCGGCGCGAGGCGGCCAGTTGGAGCGTGCTGCTCAGTGCGAATGCGTTCTCCAGCCAGATCCTGCCGCGCGCGTTCGGCTACGACGGCCCGGTGATGGAGGCCGGCTATCCCCTGGCCGATGCCCTGCATGTTCCGTTCGAGCACCCCGACGCGCGCGCCGCCGCGCTGCGCGCACTCGGCTTGCCGCAGGACCGGCGATACCTGCTCTACGCACCGACCTGGCGCGATGACCAGCCGATCGGCGCATGGCGCTTCGGCTTCGACCTGCAGCTGGACCTGGCGCGGGTGTCCGCCGCACTGGCCCCCGACCAGGTGCTGCTGCTGAAAACCCATCATCTCGTGGCCGCGCAGCTGGACTCGGCGCAGTTGCCCGACAACGTGATCGACGTATCGGCGCGCGACGACGTGACCGAGCTGTGTCGCGTCAGCGACATCCTGATCACCGACTACTCGTCGGTGTTCTTCGATTTCGCCGTCACCGGGCGTCCGATCCTGTTTTTCTGCTACGACCTGGACCACTACGCCGAGCGCATCCGTGGCTTCTACCTCGACGTCCCCGGCGACCTGCCCGGCCCGGTGTCGCGCGATACCGACGAACTGATCGCCCACCTGCACGACCTGCCCGCGATCACCGCGGCGCATGCCGAGCGCTATGCGGCGTTCCGGGCACGCTTCTGCGAGCGGCACGCCGGGGCCACCGCGCGGGTCATCGAACAGGTGTTCGGAGCGCGCGCATGAACGTATTGGTGTTCCCGTGCGGTTCGGAGATCGGGCTGGAAATCCATGCGGCGCTGCGCGCCTGCAAGGACGTGCGCCTGCACGGCGCATCGTCGGTCGACGACCACGGGGAATTCGTCTACGCGCGTTACCGCCGCATCCAGGCCGACAGCGCCGACGCACCCGCGCTGCTGGCCGCGCTCAACGCGTTGATTGCCGAATGGGACATCGACGTGGTGATGCCGGCCCACGACAGCGTCATTCCGCTGCTGGCCGAGGCCGGCCCCGCGCTGCGGGCCCAGGCCACCGTCCCCCCGGCGCGCATCGCGCGGATCTGCCGCGACAAGCACCTCACCTACAACCGCCTGCAACACCTGGGCTTCGTGCCGCGCCGCGTGGACGGGCTGGCCGATGCGTATCCGATCTTCGCCAAGCCGGCCGTCGGCCAGGGAAGCCAGGGGGCCGAACGCGTGGATGACGCGGCGCGCCATCGCCAACTGCTGGACAGTGGCATCGACTACGTCTTCGCCGAGTACCTGCCCGGCGAGGAATACACCGTCGACTGCATCTCCGACGCCGATGGCCGCCTGCTGCACGCCGCGCCGCGGCGGCGCGAGCGCATCCGCAACGGCATCGCGGTGCGGACCGCGCCTGCCCCGGCCGACGCGGCGCTGCAGGCGATGGCCGAGGCGATCGCCGACGACCTGCGCCTGCGCGGCGCCTGGTTTTTCCAGGCACGCCGCGATGTCCACGGCGTGCCGAAGCTGCTGGAAGTGGCGCCGCGCATCGCCGGTTCGATGGCCCTCACGCGCCAGCGTGGCGTCAACTATCCGCTGCTGGGCCTGTATGCCCACCTGGGTCGCCCGTTCCAGGTGCTGGCGCAGGACTTTCCGATCGACATGGATCGTGCCCTGCACAGCCGTTTCCGCAGCACGCTGTCCTATCGCCGCGTGTACCTGGACCTGGACGACACCCTGCTGCTCCGCGGCCGCGTCAACCCGACCTTGATGGCGCTGCTCTACCAATGGCGCGACGACGGCAAGTCAATCGTGCTGTTGACCCGCCATGCGCGCTGCCCGCGCGCCACCCTGGACGCACACCACATCCACGCCGCCCTGTTCGAGGACATCGTCCACCTGACCGATGGCTCGCCCAAGAGCGCGGCCATCGACGCGCGCGGCCTGGAAGGCGGTGCGATCTTCATCGACGATGCGTTCTCCGAACGCCAGGACGTACACGCCCGGCACGGCATGCCGGTGTTCGACCTGGACGCGATCGAGCAGTTGCTCGACGGCCGCGCCTGATCCCACGGACCGCCCCATGCAGCCCCTGCTCTCCGTCGTCGTACTGGTCTACAACACCGCCGAGTATCTGGCCGAGTGCTTCGACTCGCTGCTGGCGCAGACGCTGCCGGACATCGAGATCATCGCCATCGACGACGGCAGCAGCGACGACAGCTGGGCCATTTGCCGGCGCTACGAGGCCGCGCATCCGAACGTGCGCTGCATCACCAAGACCCGCGAGGGCGGCGCGGTGTCCGGCAACCTGGGCATCTCGCTGGCGCGCGGCCAGTACGTGGCGCTGGTGGATTCGGACGACGTGGTGCCGCCGGATGCCTACCGCCTGCTGGTGGAAGCGGCACAAGGCGCCGCCGCGGACATCGCGATCGGCCGCGCGGCCCGCCTGAGCGAGGGCGTGCTCTCGTCCACCGCCTTCCTGCACGAGCCGTTCGTGTGGGCCCAGCGCCGCGTCGTGCATTCGGTCAGCGAGTTCCCCGAGCTGATCGACGATGGCTTCTACTGGAACAAGGTCTTCCGCACCGACTTCCTGCGCGCCCATGGGCTGGGCATGGAGCCCGGCCTGCTCTATGCCGACCGGCCGTTCGTGCACCGCGCCTACTTCCTGAGCCGCTGCACGGCGATCATCCCCGAACTGGTGTACCTGTGGCGCACGCGTCCCCCGGGTGCGGAGGCCTCGATCACCCAGCGCCTGCGCGAGGCCGACAATTTCGCCGACCGGATGCGCTCGGTCGCGCTGGAATGGCAGCAGTTCGAGGGTATTCCGGGCGGGGAGGCATACCGCCGGGCGATCGCGCTGACCAACCTGCATCGCGCGTTGCATGCCGCGGCCGGCATCGTCGGATCGCCGCGCATGCGCGAGGCCTTCGTGGCCGGCGTGCAGCAGTTGCTGGTGTTGTTCGGCGATCTCGACTACCGCAGCCTCGGTGCGCGGCGCTGGCTATACCTGGAACTGATCCGCCGCGGGGAGATCGAAGGCCTGTGCTTCCTGCTCGGCATCGGGGCCGACCGGGGCTGGCTGACCGAGATCGACGGCGCCTGCTACTGGCAGACCCCGTTCCTGGACAATGCCGAGATCGGCATCCCGCGCGAGGTCATGCGGCTGCACTTCCCCCTGCCCGGCTTCTTCCGCCTCGCCGGGGCGACGCTGGAAGGCAGCCGATTGACGCTCGAACTCCACCTGCACGACCTCATCGTGCGCGATTGCGAGGTCCGGTTCGAACTGCATCCGATCGATGGCGGGGCGCCCATCGGCCTGCATCCGGCCGGCCATCCCGAACCCTACCGCCACCTCTACGGGCTGGACCTAGCCGACGCCGGCCTGCGCCCCGGCGCCCTGTACGGGGTGATCCTGCACTACCGCTGCGCGGCCGGCGAAGGCCACTACCGGATCGGCCCCACCCTGTTCCCCGAGGGCTGGGCCCGGCAACCGGCCCAGTCCGGGCCCCACGCCACCCTGCTCTACCTGCCCGAGGCCGGCGGGATGGCACTGCGTGCCGACGGCACCGCGACGGCGCCGCGCCAGGCGACCGGCGCGGTTCCGGCACGTGGCTTGCAGGACTGAAGCCGTCCCGGAGGCGAACGCGATGAAGAAGAACAGGCCCATCCCCGTCACCAGCCCGCTGCTGCCTCCTTTGGAGGAGTTCATCCCCTACCTGCAGCGCATCTGGGACAGCCGCATCCTCACCAACGGTGGCGGCATGCACCAGGCCCTGGAGAAGGCGCTGGCGGATTACCTGGGCGTGCACCACATCGCGCTGTTCGCCAATGGCACGCTGGCCCTGGTCACCGCGCTACAGGCGCTGCGGGTCACCGGCGAGGTCATCACCACGCCGTACTCGTTCGTCGCCACCGGCCATTCGCTGTTGTGGAACGGCCTCAAGCCGGTGTTCGTGGACATCGACCCGGTGACCTTCAACCTCGACCCGGCCAAGATCGAGGCGGCCATCACCCCGCAGACCACCGCGATCATGCCGGTGCACTGCTACGGCACCCCGTGCGACGTGGCGGCGATCGAGCGCATCGCCGAGAACTACAACCTGAAGGTCATCTACGATGCCGCGCACGCCTTCGCCGTGCGCGATGGCGGCGGGAGCATCCTGCGCCATGGCGACCTGTCGGTGCTCAGCTTCCACGCCACCAAGGTCTACAACACCTTCGAAGGGGGCGCGATCATCTGCCCGGACGCCCGCACCAAGCAGCGCATCGACCACCTGAAGAACTTCGGCTTCGTCGACGAAGTCACCGTGGTGGCGCCGGGCATCAACGGGAAAATGAGCGAAATCAACGCCGCCATGGGGCTGCTGCAGCTCAAGCATATCGACCAGGCGCTGGCGCGCCGGGCGGAGATCGACGCGCTCTACCGCCGCCGCCTTGCCGGCGTGCCCGGCCTGCGTTGCACGCGCGTGCCCGAAGACGTGCAGCGCAACCACTCCTACTTCCCCATCCTCGTGGAGGACGAGTTCGCGCTCGGCCGCGACGAGCTCTACCAAATGCTGCGAGGCAACGACATCCTGGTGCGGCGTTACTTCTATCCGCTCATCAGCGAGTTCCCGATGTATCGCGGCCTGCCTTCGGCCGCGCCGGCCTTGCTGCCCGTGGCGCAGTCGATCGCGCGCAAGGTGCTGTGCCTGCCGATCCACCCCGCGCTCCGCGACGAGGAAGTGGACCGCATCTGCGACCTGCTGCTGGCACCGGCGCGGGTCCGCGCGGCATGACACCGGCGGCGGCCACGCCGGTCGCCGGTTCGCGGCTGCCGGCCTGGCTGGCCCGCGGCCTGCTCGCGCTTTGGCGCCTGCTCGACCTGCTGGTGCCGAAGCGCGGGGATCACTGGGCCTTCTTCACCCATCCGCTCAAGCCCGGCCAGTTCATCGAGAATTCGCGCGCGGTTTTCGAGCAGGTCAAGGCGGACCCGGCCCTGCGCAAGTGCGTGTTCGTACGCGCCAGCGGAGCGCGGCTGCACCTGGAGGACGCCCGCAACACGGTGGTGCTGCCGCTGGCCAGCCCGGCCGGCCTGTGGGCGTTGGCGCGGTGCCGCGTGCTGCTGCTGACCAATTCGACCTCGCTGGACATGTCGCTGCAGTGCCGGGATGGCAGCTACGTCGCACCGCGCCCGCTGCTGCGCCGGCGCGTGGTGGTCAACCTGTGGCATGGCATTCCGCTCAAACGGCTGTTCGCGCTGGCGCACCCGCGGCAGCGCGCGCACGGCGACCGCGATGCCTTCCGCCGCCAGGAGCGGCGCCACTACGCCGGGCTGATTGCCTCCTCGGACGTGGACGGCTACGCGATGAGCGCCATCTTCCACCCGATCCCGCCGGACAATGTCTGGATCACCGGCCTGCCGCGCAACGACTTCCTGCGCCAGCCCGAAGCGGCCCTGCCGCGTTACCAGCGCGAAGCGCTGGCGACGCTGCGCGCGGCCACGCGCGGCCGTCGGCTGGTGCTGTATGCCCCCACCTACCGGGACGCGCACGTCACCGGCACGGCGGTGCGCCGCTTCGACGATGGGGAGGTGGCCCGGCTCAAGGCGCTGCTGCGCGCGCACGGCGCGGTGCTGGGCGTGCGCGGCCACTACCTGCGCAACGCGCCCGCCCCCTTCGCGCCCGAGCACCATGACGAGGTGCTGATCGACCTGGGCCATGCGCAGCACGAGGAGATCGCCCCGCTGCTGCGCGAAGCGAGCCTGGTGCTCACCGATTATTCGTCGGTCTACATCGATGCCCTCTACCTGCGCCTTCCGGTCATCAGCTTTGCCTGGGACCTGGACCACTACCGCCAACACCAGAACGGGCTGCTGTACGACATGGATCTCGCGTTTCCCGGGCCGGTGACCACCGATTTCGACGGGCTACTGCAGGCGCTGGACGCCGCGCTGGGTGCCGGCAGTCCGCCTGCCGGCGAACGCTACGAGGCCGCGCGACGGCTGTTCTTCCGCCACGACGACGACGCCAATGCCCGCAGGGTGGTCGAACGTCTGCACGCGGTCCTGGCCGGGGCAACGGCATGAGCGACGGCAACCGCCGCGACGAGATCGCCGGGCTGGTCAGCGTGGTGATGCCGGCCTACAAGCCGCGCTTCATCGCGCAGGCGCTGGAAAGCGTCGCCGCGCAGACCTACCGCCCGCTGGAGCTGGTGGTGTGCGACGACTCGCTGGATGCGCGGATCGAGCAGCAGGTGGCCGCGTTCGCCGCGCGGGTGGACTTCCCGGTGCGCTATTCGCGCAATCCCGAGCGGCTGTGGGAAACGCGCAGCACGGCGCGCGGCATCGCGCTGGCGCAGGGCGAATTCATCAAGTTCCTGCACGACGACGACGTGCTGGACGCCGATTGCATCGACGCCATGGTCGCCGCCATGGCCGCCGCGCCGGAGATCGCGCTGGTCGCCTCGCGCCGCCGCCTCATCGACGAGGCGGGACGCCCGCTCGCCGACGAACTGGCCACCAGCTTTCCCGCGCGCGATGACCTGCGCGTGGATGGCAACGACCTGGTGTCCTTCCTTGCCGACCACACGGTGAACTTCATCGGCGAGCCGAGCGCGGTGCTGTGCCGGCGCGGCGCGCTGCTGCCTTTCGGCGAGCAATTGGGCGTGCTCGATGGCGTGCGCATCACCTGGGTCGCCGACCTGGCGCTGTACGTGAAGCTGTTGAAGGACGCGACGCTGGCGATGCTGGCGCGGCCGCGGGTGTCCTTTCGCATCTCGCGGGAGCAGTTCAGCCAGGTGGGCCGCGACAAGCCGGGCATCGGCGAGCGCGGGCACGACGACCTGCGCCAGGCCATCGTGTCGCTGGGCTGGCACGCGGGGGAAGGCCACGATACCGGCATCGTGAGAATGGCGCCCCTGCAAGGCGGCGACTTCCAACCGATCGACCTGCCGGCGGCGCTGCAGCAGGCGTTGCAGGTGTCGCAATCGCGCTGGCAGTTGCACGACTGGCAGGCGCGGCGCACGCTGCCCACCGCGCAGATCCCGCTGCTGCAGGCACGGCTCGATGTCCAGGGTCCGCCTCGCCTCGGGGTACTGATCTGCGGCGCGGACCCGGCCGCGCGCGCGCGAACGCGGGCCAGCCTGGACTCGTCCGCGCCGTTGTATGCGGGGGTGTCCGTCCGCGAGGTGGAAGGGGCCGCGCTCGATCCCGATGCGCTGGCCGCATGGGAGGCCGACTGGATACTGCGCGTGGACGCGGGCACGACGTTCCGCGCCGCCGGGCGCATGGCGCTGTGCGTGGCGCTGATGGACGCCGGCGATGCGCCCGCGCTGTATGTCGACGGCTGGCTCCGCCAAGGCACGGAAGATCCGCTGCCCGCCCTGCGGCCCGACCTGGACAAGGACCTGCTGCTGCATCATCCCGCGTTGATGGCGCGGCATTGGGTGTTCCGCCGCGAAGTGCTGCGCGCCGCCGGCGGCTATGGCGACGGCGTGCTGCCGGAACTTGCCCCGGTGCTGTCGATGCTGCGCGACGGCTCGGCGGCGCAGGCTCGTCATTTTCCCGAGCCCGTGCTGGAGTACGAAGCGCCCTCGCCCGACGATGCCGCCTGGGCGGCGGCGATCGGCGATTACCTCCAGCGGACTGGCCAGCCTGCCCGGCTTGAAGCGACGGCGCCGGGCCGCTATCGCATCGAGTACCTGCACGCGCACACGCCGCGCGTGTCCATCGTGCTGGTGGCCGGCGACCGGCTGCCGCAGCTGCAACGCTGCGTGATGAGCATGCTGGAGAAGACGGCCTATAACGACTACGAACTCATCCTGCTCGACAACGCCAGCGCCGATGCCGAGGCCCGCGCCTGGCTCGACCAGGTAGGCGCCCTGGGGGATGCCCGCCTGCGCGTGTTCGCGCTGGCGGAGGCGGTGCCGCCCGCGCAGGCGCGCAACCTCGCCGCCTCGCAGGCCACGGGCGAACTGCTGTTGTTTGTCGACGACGCGCTGGCCGCGCTCGAACCGGGCTGGCTGGGCGAACTGGTGCAGCATGCGCTACGCGGCGACGTGGGCGCGGTGGGCGCGCGCACCGTCGCCGCCGATGGCCGGATCACCCATGGGGGCGTCCTGCCGGGCGTGTGGCCGGGTGGAGGGCGTGCATTCCTGGGAGAGGCGATGGCTTCGCCCGGCTACCTGGGGCGCTTGCAGGTCGCGCAGGGCTACAGCGCGGTGGCGGGCCACTGCCTGATGCTGCGCCGCGAGTTGTTCGAATCGCTCGGCGGCTTCGATGCGGACACCTTCGGCGACGCGGGCGCCGATATCGACCTCTGCCTGCGGCTGCGCGCGCGCGGCCTTCGCAACATATGGACCCCGCACGCGCTGTTGCTGCACGCCGACGTGCCGGCGGCCCTGGAAGGCGAGGCGCGCGATGCGCTGCTCACCCGTTGGCTGCCGCAACTGGCGCACGACCCCGCTCATCACCCCGCACTGCGGCTGGACCAGCCCGGCGGGTTCCGGCTCGACGAATCCGATTTCTCCTGGCAGCCGCTGCCCTGGCGGCCGCTGCCGAAGGTGCTGGCGCATCCGGCCGACGCCGCCGGCAGCGGCGAGTACCGGGTGATGCAGCCCTTGGCGGCCCTGCGCGCGGCGGGCCTGGCCGACGGCGCTTACCACGCGCGCCTGCTGGACGCGATCGAGATGACGCGCCTGGATCCGGACGTGGTGGTGTGGCAGCGGCAGGTCGGGCAAGCGCAGCTGGACGTGATGGCGCGCGTGGGCCGCTTCCATCGCGCGCTGAAGATCTACGAACTGGACGACTACCTGCCGAACCTGCCGCTGAAGAGCGTGCACCGGGCGCAGTTGCCGCCGGATATCGTGAAATCGTTGCGTCGCGCCTTCGCCCGGGTTGACCGGTTGGTGGTGTCGACGCCGGCGCTGGCCGAGGCGCTGGCGGGCATGCACCCGGACATCCGCATCGCGGCCAATCGCCTGCCGCCAGCCATGTGGCGCTCGCTGCCGGGGCCGCGTCGCAACACGGGCCCGCGCCCGCGCGTGGGCTGGGCCGGCGGCGTGAGCCATGCCGGCGACCTGGAGATGATCGCCGACGTCGTGCGCAGCCTCGCCGACGAGGTGGACTGGGTCTTCATGGGCCTGTGCCCGGACGCGCTGCAACCCTACGTGCGCGAATTCCATCCCGGCGTCGGCATGGACCGCTACCCGCGCGTGCTGGCGCGGCTCGACCTGGACCTCGCCATCGCCCCGCTCGAGGACAACCGCTTCAACGCCTGCAAGAGCAACCTGCGCCTGCTCGAATACGGCGCCTGCGCGATCCCGGTGGTGGCCAGCGACATCGAGCCCTACCGCGGCGACCTGCCGGTGACGCGGGTGCGCAACCGGCATCGCGACTGGGTGGCGGCGATCCGCGAGCAACTGGCCGACGCCGACGCCCGCGCGGCCGCCGGCGACGCCCTGCGCGCGGCGGTGTGGCAGGACTGGATGCTGGCCGGCGCAGGCCTGGACGACTGGCGCGGGGCCTGGCTGCCCTAGCCCCGGGCATCCCGCCAGAAAACCGGCGGCGCTTTGGCACACCGATTGCATCGTGAACGGTGACCGTCGTCCGGGCCGTTCCCATGAGCGATTCCATCACCTCCATCCTGTCGCAGATCCGCAGCTACCAGAGCCAGATGGGCTCGGCGTCGCTGGGGCCGGCGGCCGATGTCGGCCAGTCCACCGCGCTGCAAGGCCTGGCCGGCAGCCAAGCGGCCAGCGGCGCGCAGGGCGCCAGCTTCAGCGAAACGCTGCGCGGGGCGCTGTCCGGCGTCAACGAGGCGCAGCAGAAATCCGGCGCGCTGGCCAAGGCCTTCGAAATGGGCGACCCCAGCGCCGACCTGGCGCGCGTGATGGTCGCCTCCCAGCAGTCCCAGATCGCCTTCCGCGCCACCGTGGAAGTCCGCAACCGTCTCGTCCAGGCCTACCAGGACGTGATGAACATGCCGCTGTAAGGGTAAGAACGGATGGCACTCGCACTCACCAAGGACAGCTTCGCCCAGGGCGCCGACAAGGCCGGCGGCTGGTTCGACCGCATCCAGAGCCTGCAGATCACCCGCCGCCTGGGCCTGATGGCGATGATCGCCCTCGCCGTGGCCGCCGGCCTGGCGGTGTTCTTCTGGTCGCAGAAGCCCGGCTACACCGCGCTGTACACCGGCCTGGACGAGAAGGCCACCGCCGAGGCCACCGACCTGCTGCGCGCGGCCAACATCCCCTTCAAGATCGACCCGGCTACCGGCGGCATCACCGTGCCGGAGGCCAACCTGCACGATGCGCGGCTCAAGCTCGCCGGCTCCGGCCTCACCGACAGCGGGCGCCTGGGCTTCGAGCTGATGGAACGCGACCCGGGCTTCGGCGTCAGCCAGTTCGTGGAGAACGCGCGCTACCAGCACGCGCTGGAAACCGAACTGGTGCGTACCATCACCACGCTGCGCCCGGTGCGCGACGCGCGCGTGCACCTGGCCATCCCCAAGCCCAGCGCCTTCACCCGCCAGCGCGAAGTCGCCAGCGCCTCGGTGGTACTGGAACTGCGCGGCGGGCAGACGCTGGAGCGCAACCAGGTCGATGCCATCGTGCACCTGGTGGCCTCCTCGATCCCGGACCTGGCGCCGGAGCGCGTCACCGTGGTCGACCAGAGCGGGCGCATGCTCACCATCGCCGACCCGAACAGCGACGCGGCGCTCAACGCCGCGCAGTTCGACCAGGTCCGCCGCCAGGAAAGCGCGTACAACCAGCGCATCCGCGAACTGCTCGAGCCGCTGACCGGCGCCGGCCGCGTCAACCCGGAAGTCAGCGTGGACATGGATTTCTCGGTGATCGAGGAAGCGCGCGAGCTGTTCAACGGCGAGCCGCCGAAGCTGCGCAGCGAGCAGGTCAGCGAGAACAGCACCAGCACCGCCGGCCCGCAGGGCGTGCCCGGCGCGACCAGCAACACCCCGCCCGGCGCCGCCAACCCAGGCCAGCCGACCCCGCCGGCCGCCGCCGCGCCGGGCGCCAACGGCGCCGCGCCGAATGCCGCCAACGCGCAGCAGGCCGTGGCCGCCACCCCGACCGAGAACGCCAAGAGCGCCACGCGCAACTACGAGCTGGACCGCACGTTGCAGCACACCCGCCAGCCGGCCGGCCGCATCAAGCGCGTCAGCGTGGCGGTGCTGGTGGACCACGTGCCGCGCCCCGATGCCAAGGGCAAGGTCACCGAGCAGGCGCTGAGCGCGGCCGAACTGACCAAGGTCGAATCGCTGGTGAAGCAGGCGGTGGGCTTCGACGCCGAGCGCGGCGACACCGTGTCGGTGATGAACGCCCCGTTCGTGCGCGAGACGCCCGACGCCGAGGCCGGCCCGAAGTGGTGGGAAGATCCGCGCGTGCGAGATGCCGCGCGCCTGCTGCTCGGCGCGGTGGTGGTGCTGGCGCTGCTGTTCGGCGTGCTGCGCCCGGCGCTGCGCTCGATCACCGGCCCGGCCCCGGCCGCGCGCCGCCGCAAGGACGAGCCGGGCGCGCCGCACAACGCGGACCTGCGCATGCTCGACGAACAGAACGAACTGCTGCCGGGGCTGGAGGAAGACACCGCGCAGCTGGGCATCGACCGCCGGCCGGCGATCGCCCTGCCCTCCGACGCCTATGAAGACCGCCTGCGCCAGGCGCGCGAAGCGGTGAAAGCCGATTCCAAGCGCGTGGCGCAGGTCGTGAAGGGATGGGTGGCCAGTGAAGCCTGACATGCCCCCGCTCAACGGCGTGCAGCGCGCCGCCGTGCTGCTGCTCTCGCTCGGCGAGGCCGACGCGGCCGAGGTGCTCAAGCACATGGACCCCAAGGAGGTGCAGAAGATCGGCATCGCCATGGCGACCATGAGCGGGGTGAGCCGCGAGCAGGTCGAGAAGGTGATGGACGAGTTCAACGGCGAACTGGCCGGCAAGACCTCGCTGGGCGTGGGCGCCGACGACTACATCCGCAACGTGCTGATCCAGGCGCTGGGCGCAGAGAAGGCCTCGGGCCTGATCGACCGCATCCTGCTCGGCCGCAACACCACCGGCCTGGACACGCTCAAGTGGATGGACCCGCGCGCGGTGGCCGACCTGGTGCGCAACGAACACCCGCAGATCATCGCCATCGTGATGGCGCACCTGGACAGCGACCAGGCCGCCGAAGCGCTGAAGAACCTGCCCGAGCGCACGCGCGCCGACGTGCTGCTGCGCATCGCCACGCTGGACGGCATCCCGCCCAATGCGCTGAGCGAGCTCAACGAGATCATGGAGCGCCAGTTCGCCGGCAACCAGAACCTGAAATCGTCCAGCCTGGGCGGGGTGAAGTGCGCGGCCAACATCC
Source organism: Stenotrophomonas sp. HITSZ_GD (assembly GCF_029543105.1). Taxonomy (GTDB): domain Bacteria; phylum Pseudomonadota; class Gammaproteobacteria; order Xanthomonadales; family Xanthomonadaceae; genus Stenotrophomonas_A. The sequence continues at coordinate 59,667 of NZ_JARQXB010000015.1, read as the reverse complement.
TCAACTTCCTCGACACCGGGCAGGACCAGGGCGTGCTGCAGGCGATCGGCAAGGTCGATTCGGAACTGGCCAGCAAGATCCAGGACCAGATGTTCGTGTTCGACAACCTGATCGAGCTGGAAGACCGCGAGATCCAGACCCTGCTGCGCGAGGTGTCCGGCGAGAAGCTGGGCCTGGCGCTGCGCGGCGCCGACGTGAAGGTGCGCGAGAAGATCACCCGCAACATGTCCCAGCGCGCGGCCGAGATCCTGCTCGAAGACATGGAAGCGCGCGGCCCGGTGCGCCTGTCCGACGTGGAAGCGGCGCAGAAGGAAATCCTCACCATCGTGCGCCGGCTGGCTGACGAGGGCACCATCGTGCTCGGCGGCGGCGGCTCGGAGGCGATGGTATGAGCGCCATCCTCGGCGAGGACGTGGTGCGCTGGCTGGCCCCGTCGCTGGACGTGGTCACCGCCGAGGCGGCGCACGCGCCGGTCGAGGAGGCCCCGCCGCCGCCCAAGCCGCCGACGCTGCAGGAAATCCAGGCGATCCAGGAGGCCGCGCGGCAGGAAGGCTTCGAGCGCGGCCATGCCGAAGGCTTCGCCCAGGGCCAGGCCGAGGTGCGCCGGTTGACCGCGCAGATCGAAGGCATCCTGGACAATTTCAGCCGTCCGCTCGCGCGCCTCGAAAACGAGGTGGTCGGCGCGCTCGGCGAGCTGGCCGTGCGCATCGCCGGCAGCCTGGTCGGCCGCGCCTACGAGGCCGACCCGGTGCTGCTCTCGGACCTGGTCAGCGAGGCGGTGGACGCCGTCGGCGGCAGCAGCCGCGACGTGGAAGTGCGCCTGCACCCGGACGACATCGCCGCCCTCACCCCGCTGCTGTCGCTGATGTCGGGCACCCGGCTCACCGCCGACCCCGGCCTGAGCCGCGGCGACCTGCGCGTGCACGCCGAAAGCGTGCGTATCGACGGCACGCTGGAGGCGCGCCTGCGCGCCGCGCTGGAAACGGTGATGCGCAAGGCGGGGGCCGGCCTGTGAACGCGCAGCTGCTCCCCACCGCCCTGCCCGCCGAATGGAGCGCCGCGCGCGACCTGCGCCTGGCCACGCGGCTGGGCGCGCTCGGGCTGGATGCGGCCAATGGCCGCGGCCTGATCCGCGAAGGCATCCTGCGCCGCGCGGTGGGCCTGACCCTGGAAGCGGTCGGCTGCGAAGCGCCGATGGGCGCGACCTGCAAGGTTGAAGTGGTGGACGGCGGCTGGGTCGACGCCGAGGTCGTCGGTTTCGCCGGCGAACGTACCTATTTGATGCCCAGCGCCGAGCTGCACGGCCTGTTACCGAACGCGCGCGTGGTGCCCTCGCGGCGCCGCGGCGGCGTGGAAGTGGGCGAAGGCCTGCTGGGCCGCGTCATCGACAGCGACGGCGTGCCGCTGGACGGCAAGGGGCCGATCCGCGGCGAAGGCAGCACCTCGATGGCCGGCGTGTCGATCAACCCGCTGGCGCGCGAACCGATCACCATGCCGCTGGACGTGGGTGTGCGCGCGATCAACGCGCTGTTGCCCATCGGCCGCGGCCAGCGCGTGGGCCTGTTCGCCGGCTCGGGCGTGGGCAAGTCCACGCTGCTGGGCATGATGACCCGCTATACCGCCGCCGACGTGATCGTGGTCGGGCTGATCGGCGAACGCGGCCGCGAAGTGCGCGATTTCGTCGAGACCACGCTGGGCGAGGAAGGCCTGCGCCGTGCAGTGGTCGTCGCCAGCCCGGCCGACCGACCGCCGCTGGCGCGCCTGCATGGTGCCTACCGCGCCACCGCGATCGCCGAGTGGTTCCGCGACCAGGGCCTGAACGTGCTGCTGCTGATGGATTCGTTGACCCGCTTCGCGCAAGCGCAGCGCGAGATCGGCCTGTCGGTGGGCGAACCGCCGACCACCCGCGGCTATCCGCCGAGCGTGTTCGCCAAGCTGCCCGCGCTGGTGGAGCGCGCAGGCAACGGCGCCGCCGGGCGCGGCTCGATCACCGCGTTCTACACCGTGCTCACCGAGGGCGACGACCCGCAGGACCCCATCGCCGATGCCGCGCGCGCGATCCTCGACGGCCACATCCTGCTCTCGCGCCGGGTCGCCGACAGCGGCCTGTATCCGGCCATCGACGTGGAATCGTCGGTCAGCCGCGTGGTGCAGGACATCGCCGACGAACCGTGGCGCATGCGCATCCGCAAGCTCAAGCGGCTGGTGTCGGCGTACTCGGCCAACCGCGACCTGATCGCCATCGGCGCCTACCAGCGCGGCAACGATCCGGTCACCGACGAGGCGCTGGAGCGCTGGCCGGAAATCCTCGAATTCCTTGGCCAGGACGTGGCCAAGGCCGCCGACCTGCCGCACAGCCAGGCCGCGCTCAAGCGCCTGGTCGAAACGGAGGCCGCGCATGGATAAGCCGTTCTCCTGCTTTTCCCGTGGCCGCCGCACGGCGGCCGCCCCGATCCCTACAGGCACCGAACCATGATGCAATCCCGCCGGATCGACCCGTTGCTGCGCCGCGCCCAGGAACACGAGGACGAAGTGGCCCGTGACCTGGCCGAGCGCCAGCGCAACCTGGACACGCACGTCTCCCGCCTGGAGGAGCTGCGCCGCTATGCCGAGGAATATGCCGGCAGCCAGATGGCCGCCACCAGCCCGGCGCAGCTGAGCAACCGGCGCGCCTTCCTCGACCGCCTGGACAGCGCGGTGGAGCAGCAGATGCGCACCGTCGACCAGAACCGCGCCCGCGTGGAAGCCGAGCGCGCGCGCCTGCTGCTGGCCAGCCGCGAGAAGCAGGTGCTCGAGCAGCTGGCCGCCAGCTATCGCGCGCAGGAACGCCAAGTGGTGGAACGCCGCGACCAGCGCGAGATGGACGACCTCGGCGCGCGCCGCGCGCGCCAGGCGCAACTGGCCGCCGAGCCGGGAGAAGACGCTTGAATCCGTTGTCGATCTTCAACGGCGCCGGCCGCGCCGCGGGCCTGAAGGACGAAAGCTTCGTCTCGCGCGACGACGCCGCGCAGGACGATGCCGGCACCCAGCGCGGCAGCTTCGCCAGCATGCTCAACAGCCCGTCGCCCTCGCAGGCCGCCCCGCCGCCGCAGGCCGCCCGCAGCCAGACGGCCAAGCGCGAGGACAGCCGCCCGCGCCAGGACGACGACCGCGCCGGGCAGGAAGAAGGCAAGCGGACGCAGGGCCAGGATCCGACGCAGTCCCGCACCCAGCGTGCCGAAGCCGGCGCCAGCCAGAAGACGACCCCAACCGGACAGGCCGAGACGCCCGAAGGCACCGAAGCTGCCCCGGCCTTGGCCGAGACCGGCGAAAGCGCCGACACCGACGGGCACGACGCCGGCGCCTGGCCGCCGCCGGGCCTGGGCGGCTTCGGCCTGATGCTGCTGCAGCCCGCCACCGCCACGACGACCGTGCCCGACATGCCCGCACTCGCCAGCGCCGCCACCGCCCATGCCGGCACCGCGCTGCTGTCCGGATTGCCGCAGCCCGACGCTGCCGCGCCCGCGGCCGCCGTGCCGGGCGCGGCGCCCACGGGCGCCATCGCGCTGCCGGGCCTGGCGGCTGCGGCCGCCACCGCGCCCAACGCCAGCGCCGACGAAGCCGCCGCCCTCGCCGCCCTGGCCGCCACCGCGTTGACCGGCGGCGCCACCGCCGCCACGGCGACGGCGGACGGCGACGCGCCGGCCATCGACACCCCCACCTTCGTGCTGCCGAACCTGCCGCACGCGGCCAGCGCCAGCACCCGGCCGCAGGACGCCGCCGCGGTCTTCAGCGCCAGCCCGACGCCGACACCGGACCTGCACGGCGACGGTTTCGACGAGGCGGTCGGCACGCGCCTGACCTGGCTGGCCGAGCAGAAGATCGGCCACGCGCACATCAAGATCACCCCCAACGACCTGGGCCCGGTCGAGGTGCGCCTGCAGATGGACGGCGACAAGGTCCATGCCAGCTTCACCGCCAGCCACGTCGAAACCCGGCAGGCGCTCGAACAGAGCCTGCCGCGGCTGCGCGACATGCTCGGCGAGCACGGGTTCCAGCTGGCGCACGCCGACGTGGGTGCGCAGCAGCAGGGCCAGCGCCAGGAGGCCGGTGCGAGCGCCGGTTTCGACGGCCCGGCCGAAGGCACGGGCGAGGACGCGGCCAGCGTGGTGGTGCCGGCTTCGGTCCTGCGCGCCCGCGGCCTGCTCGACGCCTACGCCTGACGGCAGGCCCCGCGCCGCCGCGGGGCGCCGGCCGATGATTCGCCCGCATGAGCGGCGGCGCCCGTCGTAGGCGCGTCGCCCGCCGCCACCCCGCACCCGCCACCCGCACCGCCGGAAACCTGTCGCGGCCGACGCCGTTGGCGCGGGTATCCCCGACGAGCCGGCCAACCCCTGCCCGACCCCAGGCCCCAAGCCCGCCGGAAAACCGCCACCGCGCCAATGGCACGGGCGTTGCATCTCAGCCAGCAGCCCGTTTCATTGGAGTTTCCCCGTGGCCGCTGCCGCCGACAAGAACAAGAAAGCCGAAGCCAAGGAAAAGAAGGCCGGCAAGCCCATCGCGCTGATCGCCGTCGTGGCCGTGGTGGCCGCCGCGGCCGCCGGTGGCGCGGCCTGGTATTTCACCGGGCACGACAAGTCCGAGAAGGCCGAGGCCGCCAAGGCCGCCCCGGCGACCAGCGCCCTCCCCGCCCCGGCGCAGTACTTCGCCATGGAGCCGCCGTTCGTGGTCAACCTCAACGGCCCCGTGGACGGCCCGCGCTACCTGCAGGTGGAAGTGCAGCTGATGACGCGCGACCCGATCGCGCTGAAGAACCTCGAAGCCAACGCGCCGGCCATCCGCGCCCGCCTGCTGATGCTGTTCTCGCAGGTGCAGCCGGCCGAGATCGCCGACCGCGCGGGCAAGGAGAAGCTGCAGGCCACCTCGCTGGCCGAAGTGCAGAAGCTCATGCGCGCCGAGACCGGCAGCAAGAGCGCCGACGAACTGCTGTTCACCAGCTTCGTGACCCAGTAAGGCACGCCGATGAGCGTCAACGACCTGCTTTCCCAGGACGAGATCGATGCCCTGCTCCACGGCGTGGATTCGGGCGCGGTCGATACCGCCCCGGCCGCCGCGGCGCCCGGCGAGGCGCGCAACTACGACCTCGCCAGCCAGGACCGCATCATCCGCGGCCGCATGCCCACGCTGGAGATGGTCAACGAGCGCTTCGCGCGCCTGTGGCGCATCGGCCTGTTCAACCTGATCCGCCGCTCGGCCGACCTGTCCGTGCGCGGCATCGACCTCATCAAGTTCAACGAGTACATGCACTCGCTGTACGTGCCGACCAACCTGAACCTGATCCGCTTCAAGCCGCTGCGCGGCACCGGGCTGATCGTGTTCGAGCCGACGCTGGTGTTCACCGTGGTGGACAACTTCTTCGGCGGCGACGGCCGCTACCCCACGCGCATCGAGGGCCGCGAGTTCACCGCCACCGAGATGCGGGTGATCCAGCTGCTGCTCAAGCAGACCTTCGCCGACCTCAAGGAAGCGTGGGCGCCGGTGATGGACGTGGACTTCGAATACCTCAACTCGGAGATCAACCCGCACTTCGCCAACATCGTGACCCCGCGCGAATACGTGGTGGTGTGCCGCTTCCACGTCGAACTGGAAGGCGGCGGCGGGGAAATCCACGTCACCCTGCCGTACTCGATGCTCGAGCCGATCCGCGAGCTGCTCGATGCCGGCATCCAGAGCGACCGCAACGACCGCGACGAAAGCTGGAACGTGATGCTGCGCGAGCAGCTCAACGTGGCCGAAGTGACGCTCTCCAGCGTGCTGGCCTCCCGGCGCGTGAGCCTGCGCCAGTTGACCCACCTGAAGGTCGGCGACGTGCTGCCGATCGAGCTGCCGGCGCAGGTGCCGCTGTGCGTGGAGAACATCCCGCTGTTCACCGGCGAATTCGGCATCGCCAACGGCAAGAACGCCATCAAGATCACCGCCGTGCAACCGCCCGGCACCCCGACTTTGCGCAAAGCGCAGGACCTGCTGCCATGATGACCGAAGAAGAAATCGCCCAGGCCGCCCAGTTCGAACAGCTGCTGGCCGAGGAACAACACGCCGCCGCCGACCTCAACCTGGACGTCATCCTCGACGTGCCGGTGACGCTGTCGCTGGAAGTGGGCCGCGCGCGCATCCCGATCCGCAACCTGCTGCAGCTCAACCAGGGCTCGGTGGTGGAACTGGAGCGCGGCGCCGGCGAGCCGCTGGACGTCTACGTCAACGGCACCCTCATCGCGCACGGCGAGGTGGTGGTGATCAATGACCGCTTCGGCATCCGCCTGACCGACGTGGTCAGCCCGAGCGAGCGCATCCGGAGACTGCGTTGAGCCTGATCGCGCTCGCGCTGGCCACCGCCGCGCAGGCGGCCGCGCCCGGCGCGCAGCAGGTCGGCAACCACGCGCCGAGCTCGCCGGGCCTGTTCGGCGCGGTGTTCGCGCTGCTGCTGGTGCTGGGGCTGATCGTGGGCCTGGGCTGGCTGCTCAAGCGCATGCCCGGCAGCGGCTTCCGCCCGGCCGCCGGCCTGAAGGTGGTCGCCAGCCTGCCGCTCGGCGCCAAGGAGCGCGTGGTGGTGGTGGAGGTAGGCGGAGAGCAGTTGCTGCTCGGCGTGACCGCCGGCGGCATCAACACCCTGCACCGCCTCGACGCCCCGCTGCCGGCCCCGCCGCCGCCGACCCTGCCCGACCTGAAGAAACTGCCCGATTTCGCCCAGCTGCTCGCCCAGAAGCTGCGCAAGGACCGATGAACATGCTGCCGTTCCGTACCGCCCGCGCGTTGCGCCTGCTGTTGATCCTGCTGCTCGCGCTGTGCCCCGCGTTCGCCTTCGCCGCGCCGGCCGCCGCCCCGGTGAACATCGAAGCGGCCGCCGCCCCGGCCGCGGCGCCCGTGGGCGGCAGCAGCCAGTTGCCGGCGCTGCCGAACGTCACCGTGGGCCGCATCGGCGAGCAGCCGGTGAGCCTGCCGCTGCAAACCCTGTTGCTGATGACGGCCATCACCCTGCTGCCGTCGATGCTGCTGGTGCTCACCGCCTTCACCCGCATCACCATCGTGCTGGGCCTGCTGCGCCAGGCGCTGGGCACCGGCCAGACGCCGTCCAACCAGATCCTGGTGGGGCTGGCGATGTTCCTCACCGCGCTGGTGATGATGCCGGTGTGGCAGAAGATGTGGAGCAGCGGCCTGCAGCCCTACCTCAACAACCAGATCGACTTCCAGACCGCCTGGACGCTGACCACGCAGCCGCTGCGCGCCTTCATGCTGGCGCAGGTGCGCGAGACCGACCTGATGACCTTCGCCGGCATGGCCGGCGACGGCAAGTACGCCGGCCCGGATGCGGTGCCGTTCCCGGTGCTGGTCGCCTCCTTCGTCACCAGCGAGCTGAAGACGGCCTTCGAGATCGGCTTTTTGATCTTCATCCCGTTCGTGATCATCGACCTGGTGGTGGCCAGCGTGCTGATGTCGATGGGCATGATGATGCTCTCGCCCATGCTGGTGTCTGCGCCGTTCAAGATCCTGCTGTTCGTGCTGGTGGACGGCTGGGTGCTGGTGGTGGGCACGCTGGCGGCGAGCTTCAACGCGGTGTGACGACAAACCGCGGTGTGCCCTGGCACGCCTTGAAAGCCCTTGGGCTTCGTGCCATATTCAAAGCCATGAAAGCGCTCAAGAGTCCGCTGGCGAAGAAAGTCTTGGCCGATGCCAAGGGACGGGAACAATTGAGGAAGTTTCTAACGACTGGCGAGTTCAAGGCGAACAAACCCGAAGTCGTGATCAAGGTCAGGGACGACAATGGCCACGAGCTCGAACTTACGCCACGGTTCGTCGCAAAGGCTTCCTGATATCGCGGACACTAAGCGATGAACGTCGCACTTCCGGCGCTCATCGTCTTCCTGATCGTCCTTCCGGGATTCATCGCGCGTTCGCAGATCAAACTCGCCGAAAGCGAAAAGCTGGACTACTCGCCGTTCGGCGCCATCGTGGTCGAGGGATTAGTCTGGGCAGCCGCCTTACATGCGATATGGCTGCTGGCTTGCGCCCTTGCGCATCGATATTTGGACCTCGGACTGCTGCTCGGATTGTTGTCCTCCAGTCCGGCGTTGCAATCCGAGGCCGTCGCAGCTGCACAGTCCGAGGCAGCTCAGATTGCGTGGTACTTCGGAACCCAGCTGCTGGCTGCCGTGGTGGCTACCCCAATACTTCGCTGGCAAATCACCCGTCATCGGTGGGATCGATCCGATTCACGGTTGGCTTGGCTATTCAGATTTCGTCGCGCTCCCTGGTATTACCTGCTCAGTGGAGCGGATTTCGCCAAGGAAGATGTACCGGACCTCATTTCGGTCGCAGCTGTCATCAATGTTGCCGGTGAGCCCGTGCTCTATGTTGGCACGCTTGAGGACTACTACTTCGATTCGGATGGAAAACTTGATCGATTGGTTTTGGAAGGCGTTGAGCGTCGCCCTCTATCCGCCGACAAGAGCTTGGACAAGGAAGCCCACGAGCCGGAAGCGGCGCGCTTCTACCGGATTGAAGGCGATTATTTCGTGATCCGCTACGAAGAAGTGATTTCACTCAATGTGCGCTACATCCGCCTGGCCGATGGTAATGCTCCGGCCCTACCCGCGCATGCGATGACAAGCGATTGACACTGGTTCGCTGGCATAGCGATTGCATCTGCCAGCCCATGAGCCCCGAAATCGCCCTCACCGAACTGCGCGGCGGACTGGTCACCGTCCTCTGGCTGGCCGGCCCCATCCTGTTGGCCGTGCTGGTGGTCGGTGTCGTCATCGGCGTCATCCAGGCCGCCACGCAGATCAACGAACCCACCATCGCCTTCATCGCCAAGGCCGTGGCGCTGACCGCCGTGCTGTTCGCCACCGGCAGCATGCTGCTGGCGCACCTGGTCGAGTACACGACCATGCTGTTCCAGCGCATTCCCCACCTCATCGGCTAGCGACGCCGTGGATGCCGCCACCCAGATGGTGATCGACGGCCAGCGCGCGTTCGCGATGGTCGGCGCGGTGCTGTGGACGATGCTGCGCATCGGCGCCGTCCTGACCGCGATGCCGCTGGTCGGCACCAAGGCCGTGCCCAAGCGCATCCGAGTCACCATCGCCGGCACCCTGGCCATGGCGCTGGCCCCCATCCTGCCGCCCGTGCCGGCCTGGAACGGCTTCGATGCCGCGGTGGTGCTGACCGTCGCGCGCGAGCTGGCGATCGGCGTGAGCATCGGCTTCATGCTCAAGCTGGTCTTCGAGGCCGGGGCGCTGGCCGGCGAGATGATTTCCCAGAGTACGGGCCTGTCGTTCGCGCAGATGTCCGATCCGCTGCGCGGCGTCACCTCCGGCGTCATCGCGCAGTGGTTCTACCTCAGTTTCGGGCTGCTGTTCTTCGTCGCCAACGGGCACCTGGCGCTGATCGCGCTGATCGTGGACAGCTACAAGGCCATTCCGATCGGGGCCGCCCTGCCCGACCCGCATGCGTTCGCCGAAGTGGCGCCCACCTTCTTCCTGCAGGTGCTGCGCGGCGGGCTCACGCTGGCATTGCCGATGATCGTGGCGATGCTGGCGGTGAACCTGGCCTTCGGCGCGCTGGCCAAGGCGGCGCCGGCGCTCAACCCCATCCAGCTCGGCCTGCCGGTGTCGGTGTTGCTGGGACTGGTGCTGCTGGCCACGCTGGCCAACGAGATGGGGCCGCCGGTGCAGCGGCTGTTCGACGCCAGCTTCGACGCGGCGCGGCAACTCACCCGCTGACCCACATGGCCGCCGCTACAGTTCCGCGCGCGGCGGCCGATACCTGTAGCGGACGAGCCCCGGGAGAGGGTTCGCCGGTTCCGGGGAGTCTTCGCAGTCACGTGGCCACCTCGCCGCACACGCTTGTCGCTCGCCTCGCGGCCGTGATCCACGCCGCGGCGTGGCTGTGCGCGCTTGCCGGGCTGGCCTTCCCGGCGGCGGCGCAGAACTACAGCTTCCGCGCCTACGCGCAGGCCGAGGGCCTGCAGGGCCTGTCGGTCAGCGCGCTCTACGAGGATCGCCAGGGCGTGGTCTGGGCGGGTACCGAACTGGGCCTGCACCGGTACGAACGCGAGCGCTTCCACGTGGTGGGCGAGGAAGCCGGGATCAGCAGCATCTACGTGCGCGCCATCACCGAGGACAGCGCCGGCCGCTTGTGGGTGGGCACCTCCAACGGCCTGTACGTGCGCCGCGCCTCGCGCTTCGAGAGCGTGCAGTGGCAAGGCCGCCCGCTGCAGCTGGACAACGGCAACACACTGGTGGCGCAGGACGACGGCGTGGTGGCCATCAGCCATCACCAGTTGCTGCGCATCAGCCCGGACGAGAACGGCTGGCAGGTCCGGCCGATCCCGCTGCGCTGGGAGGGCCATGCGCTGCCGCCGATGGGCGAGGCGCTCATGGCCGAAGGCGAGCGCTTGTGGGTCGCCTGCGGCACGCAGCTGTGCCGCATCGAACACGATGGCCGCATCACGCCGTTCGGCCCGGCGCAGGGGCTGCCGGGCGAGCGCCTGCAGGCGATCCTGCGCGCCCGCGACGGCACGCTGTGGGTGCGCGGGGGCGACCACGTGCTGTCGCTGCCGCCGGGCCGCACGCGCTTCATCGAACATCCCGCGCCGGTCGGCGGCGGCTTCACCATGTTGTCCGGCGCCACCAACCTGGCGCTGGACCCCCGCGGCCGCGTGGTGACGCGCGCCAACACCGGGCTGGTGCGCTGGGAAGGCGACCGCTGGCGGCTGTTCTCGCGCAGCCAGGGCGTGGACATCACCCCGTTGGTGGGGCCGATCCTGGTGCAGCGCGATGGGCGCTTCTGGATCGGCACGCGCGGCCTGGGCGTGCAGCGCTGGCTGGCCTACGACCGCATCGAGCATTGGGACGAAAGCCAGGGCCTGGCCGCCGCGCCGACCTGGGCGATCCTGCGCACGCCGCAGGGCGAACTGCTGGTCGGCGGCGATGCCGGCAGCAACCAGCTCGATCCGGCATCGCGCCGCATGGGGCCCTGGACGCTGGCCGACGGCCGGCCCCTGCAGCAGACCACCAGCCTGACCACCGCGCCCGATGGCGCGGTGTGGCTCGGCCGCTCCTCCGGCGCCATCGCGCGCCGCGATCCGCTCGACGGCAGCACGCGCGATGTCGCCGAAGTACCGGCCGGCGTGCGCGTGGTGCTGTTCGACCGCGAGGGCGTGCTGTGGATCGTCACCGGGCGCGGCGTCTATGCGCTGGCGCCGGGCAGCGAGCGCCCCGTGCGCGAACGCGAGCTGCCGGTGAGCTCGTTCGACGATGCGCGCATCGACGCCGCCGGCCGTCTATGGCTCACCTCCAGCGCCGGTCTGTACCGGCGCGTGGAAGGCCATTGGCGCCGGGTGGAAGTGGTCGGCGCGCTGCCGAGCCAGGATTTCTCGCGGATCTCCCTCGCCCCGGACGGCGGGATCTGGCTGTCGCTCAACGATGCCGGCCTGTGGCAGGGACGCATGGACGAGGCCGCCAACCGCCTGTCCGTCACGCGCGTGGACGACCCGCTCGTCTCGCGGATCATGCCCTTCATCCTGCGCCACGACAGCCGCGGCTGGTTGTGGCTGGGCAGCAGCCAGGGCCTGGACCTGCTGCGCGACGGCCGCTGGATCCGCGTCACCCAGGCCGAAGGCCTGCTGTGGGACGACACCTCGGCCAACGCCTTCTTCGAAGACCATGACGGCGCGGTGTGGATCGGCTCCAGCCGCGGCCTGAGCCGCATCTTCGACCCGGCCGCGCTGTTCGCCCCGCGCCCGCTGAAGCTGGAAATCGCGCGCGTGCGCCGGGGCGACCAGCCGGTGCTGCCGGGCAGCGCGCTGCTGTGGTCCGAGCAGCCGCTGGACATCGACCTCTCCACGCCCGGCGCGGCCGGCGGCAGCGACCGGGTGGTGTTCCGCTACCGCATCAACGATCACGCCGGCGCGTGGATCAGCACCGCGCAGGACCACCTCGTCTACCCGATCCTGGCGCCGGGCCACTACACGCTGGAGGTGCAGGCCGAAGACCTGCGCCAGCGCCAGCTCAGCAACATCGTGCAGTTCGCCGTGGACGTGCTGCCGCCGTGGTGGCGCAGCCCGCTGGCGATCCTGGTGTACGTGCTGCTCGCCTTCGCCGCCGTGCTGGGCCTGCTGCGCTGGCGGGTAAGCCGGCTGCTGGCGCGCGAGCGCGAGCTGGAGCGCCTGGTGGACGAGCGTACCCACGAACTGCAGCGCGAGAAACAGGAACTGGAAGCCGCGCGCGCCAGCCTGGCGATCAAGGCCACGCGCGACGACCTCACCGGCCTGCTCAACCGCACCGGCATCCTGGAGGCGATGGCGGTGTGCCTGGCGCAGGCGCGCCGCGACGGCGAGCCGCTGGCGGTGGTGCTGATCGACCTGGACTACTTCAAGCAGATCAACGACGTCTACGGCCACCTGGCCGGTGACGCGGTGCTGGCGCGCGTGGGCCGCCGCCTGGATGCTTGCCTGCGCGGCAGCGACCAGGTCGGCCGCTACGGCGGCGAGGAACTGCTGGCGGTGATGCCCGGCCTGTCGCCGCTGGCGCACGGGCGCCTGCGCACGATCCACGACGCGATCTGCGGCACGCCCTACGCGGTGGACGACATCGTGCTGGAGGTGACCTGCTCGATGGGCGTGGCCTGGTACCGCGAGGGCGAGACGGTGGGCCAACTGCTCGCCCGCACCGACGCGGCGCTCTACCGGGCCAAGCACGGCGGGCGTAACCGCATGGAGATCGACGAGGCCGCCGCCAGCCCCGAGCCCGGCCTGGGCGAGCGCCCGCCGGCCACCCTGCCCTGAGCCACGGCGGCACGCCGCTTGCAGGACACCTGGCAACCCACCCGTTGCCCGACCGATGTCCGAGAACGAAGACGGCGCCGAACGCACAGAACTTCCCACCGCCAAACGCCTGCGCGAAGCCCGCGAACAGGGCAACGTGCCGCATTCGCGGGAGCTGGCGACGGCCACGGTGTTCGGCGCCGGCGTGGTGGCCCTGCTGACGATGTCCGGCAGCCTGGCCTCCGGCGCGCGCGGCTGGATGGAAACCGCGCTCACCCCGGCTCCGGACCTGTGGCAGCACCCGCAAACGCTGTTCGGCCACTTCGGCGAGCTGCTGCTGGACCTGCTGTGGGTGATGGCCCCGCTGGCCGCGCTGTGCATGCTGGCCGGGCTCGTGGCCCCGCTGGCGATGAGCGGGCTGCGTTTCTCCACCAAGGCCTTCACCCCCAACTTCGGCAAGCTCAACCCGATCAGCGGCATCAAGCGCCTGGTCGGCGGCCAGGGCGCGGCCGAGCTGCTCAAGTCCCTGCTGCGCGTGGCCTTCGTCGGCAGCGCCGCCGGCCTGGTCATCGCCCACGGCATGGACGGGCTGCGCGGCATGCTCAACCAGCCGCTGGAAACGGCCATCGTCGATGGCCTGGGCTTCACCCTGCGCCTGCTGCTGGCCACCGCCGGCGCGCTGGCCCTGCTGGCGGCCATCGACGCGCCGTACCAGAAGTGGAACTGGCTGCGGAAGCTGAAGATGACCCGCGAGGAGATCAAGCGGGAAATGAAGGAAAGCGAGGGCAGCCCGGAGGTCAAGGGCCGCATCCGGCAGATGCAGATGCAGCTGTCCCAGCGCCGGATGATGGAAGCGGTGCCCACCGCCGACGTGGTGCTGGTCAACCCCACCCACTACGCGGTGGCGCTGAAGTACGAGGGCGGCAAGATGCGCGCGCCGGTGGTGGTGGCCAAGGGCGTGGACGAAATGGCCTTCCGCATCCGCGAGGCCGGCGAGCGCCACCGGGTGGCCATCGTCTCCGCCCCGCCTTTGGCACGCGCCTTGTATCGGGAAGCCCAACTCGGCAAGGAAATTCCCGTGAGACTGTATTCGGCCGTCGCCCAGGTGCTGTCCTACGTCTACCAGCTGCGCGCGTGGCGCGCGGGCCCCATGCCGGACCTGCCGCCCATCGACCTGGATGAGTTCGCCAAGCCCGGAGGCGCGGCATGAGCGCCCAACCCCAGCCGATGAACGCCCGGCGCGTGCTGGAGCTGATCCGCGGCGGCCTCGGCGCGCCGCTGGTGGTGCTGGCGATGCTGGCCATGGTGGTCGTGCCGCTGGCCGCGCCGGTGCTCGATGCGCTGTTCACCTTCAACATCGCCATCTCGCTGATGGTGCTGCTGGCCGTGGTGTACGTGAAGCGGCCGCTGGAATTCACGATCTTCCCGATCGTGCTGCTGATGACCACGATGCTGCGCCTGGCGCTGAACGTAGCCTCCACCCGCGTGATCCTGCTGCACGGGCAGAACGGCCACGACGCGGCGGGCAAGGTGATCGCCGCGTTCGGCGAATTCGTGATCGGCGGCAACTACGCGGTCGGCATCGTGGTGTTCGCGATCCTGACCATCATCAACTTCGTGGTCATCACCAAGGGTGCCGGGCGCGTGTCGGAAGTGACCGCGCGCTTCATCCTCGATGCGATGCCCGGCAAGCAGATGGCCATCGACGCCGACCTCAACGCCGGCCTGCTGACCCGCGAGGAAGCCAAGGTCCGCCGCGAGGAAGTGCGTGAGGAAGCGGACTTCTACGGCGCGATGGACGGTGCCAGCAAGTTCATCCGCGGCGATGCCATCGCCGGCATCCTGATCCTGTTCATCAACCTGCTCGGCGGCCTGGCCGTGGGCATGTTCCAGCACAACATGGCGTTCGGCGACGCCGCCTCCACCTACACCCTGCTCTCCATCGGCGACGGCCTGGTGGCGCAGCTGCCCGCGCTGCTGGTGTCCTCGGCGGTGGCCATGCTGGTCACCCGCGCCTCGCGCGCGCAGGACATGAGCCAGGCGATGGTCGGCCAGGTGTTCGGCCAGCACCGCGCGCTGGCGGTGGCCGCGGCGATCCTGGGCCTGGTCGGCCTGGTACCGGGCATGCCCAATGTCGCCTTTTTGACGCTGGCGCTGATCCTGGGCTTCCTGGCCTGGAAACTGCACAAGCGCAGCCTGGTCGATGCCGAGGCCGGCACGCCGGCCGCGCCGCGCACGCCGGGCGCCCCCGGCGCGGCGCCGGCGCCCACCGCCGAGCTGAGCTGGGACGAACTGCGCCCGATGGACCCGCTGGGCCTGGAGGTCGGCTACCGGTTGATCCCGCTGGTGGACAAGGCGCAGGGCGGCGAGCTGATGGCGCGCATCAAGGGCGTGCGCCGCAAGCTCACCCAGGACATCGGCTTCCTGATCCCGCCGGTGCATATCCGCGACAACCTCGAACTGGGCGCCACCGCCTACCGCCTGCTGGTGCACGGCGTGCCGGTGGCCACCGCCGAGATACACCCGGACCGCGAACTGGCGCTGGACCCGGGCGGCGCGCTCGGCGCGCTGGACGGCATCCCCGGCAAGGACCCGGCGTTCGGCCTGGACGCGGTGTGGATCCAGCCGCACCAGCGCGCGCACGCCGAGTCGGTGGGCTACACCGTGGTCGACCCGGCCACGGTGGTCGCCACCCACCTCTCGCACCTGATCCGCGAACACGCCCCGGAACTGCTCGGCCACGAGGAAGTGCAGCAGCTGCTGGCCACGCTCGCCAAGAGCGCGCCCAAGCTGGTGGAAGACCTCACGCCCAAGGCGCTGCCGCTGTCGGTGGTGGTGCGCGTGCTGCAGAACCTGCTGGTGGAGCGCATCCCGATCCGCCAGCTGCGCAAGATCGTCGAGGCATTGGTGGAGCACGCCCCGCACAGCCAGGACCCGGCCGCGCTCACCGCCGCGGTGCGCACCTCGCTGGGCCGCTTCATCGTGCAGGAGATCGCCGGGATGTCGCCGGAGCTGCCGGTGTTCACCCTGGCCCCGCAATTGGAACGCGTCTTGCAGGACTCCACGCAGGGCAACGGCGTGGCCCTGGAACCCGGCCTCGCCGAGCGCCTGCACCAGAGCCTGGCCGAGTGCGTCGGCAAGCAGGAGGCGCGCAACGAGCCGGCGGTGGTGCTGGTGCCGGGCACGGTCCGCGCCGCGCTGGCCCGCCTGGTCCGCCACAGCGTGCCCTCGCTGTCGGTCCTGGCCTACGGCGAAGTGCCGGAGGACAAGCGGCTCAAGCTGGTCGGCACCATCAGTTGATAGCAGTGGATCACGACGTCACCCCCGAACACCGAACCCGAACACCCATCCGGCCCTGACATGAAAATCAAACGCTTCGTCGCCCCCGACATGCGCACCGCCTTCCGCCTGGTGCGGGAAGAGCACGGCCCGGACGCAGTGATCCTGTCCAACCGCCGTACCGACGAGGGCGTGGAAATCGTCGCCGCCAGCAACTACGACGAAGAGCTGGTGATGCGTGCGCTGGACAACGCCCGCGCCGAGCAGAAGGCCGTCGCCACCGCCGTGCCCGAGCGCAGCGCCGCGCCCGCACCGGCTGTGGCGAGCGCCCCGGCCCCGGCCGCCGCACGCCGCGCGCCCTCGCCGGCCGATGCGCTGATCGCCGCCATGGCCGAGCGCCAGCCCGCCCGCGCGACCGCCGCCACCGGCCAGCGCGCCGTGTTCCCGGTGCCGCCGATGCCCGCGCCCGAGCGCGCCGGCGCCGACGGCATCCCCGAAGAGATCTTCGCCACCTTCGCGCAAGCCGCCGCGCCGCGCGCGGCCGCAGCCGCGGCCACGGCCACGGCGAGCGTGGCGAGCCCGGCCACCGCCGCGCAGGCGGACGACACGCCGGCGCCGGCCAAGCGCCGCGCCGCGCCGGCCGCCGACAACGACTTCGAGCTCGACACCGCGCTGCCGCGCATCGCCATGCCCGCGCCGCTGGCGCCGGAAGTGCCGTCCCCCGTCGCCGCGCCGGTCCTGGCCGCCGTGCCGGCGCCCCCGGCCCCGCAGAGCGACGAACAATTGGCGCAGCTGCGCGAGGAACTGGCGCTGATGCGCCAGATGATCGAGCGCGAGATGAACCGCCTCACCGACGAGCGCCTGCGCGGCTCGCCCGTGCGCGCCCAGGCGCTGGAGCTGCTGGACGACTACGGCTTCGATGCCGGCCTCACCCGCGACATCGCCTTGCAGATCCCGCCGGAAACCGAGCTGCCGCGCGGCCGCGGGCTGATGCTCGGCCTGTTGTCCAAGCGCCTGCCCATCGCCCCGATCGACCCGCTGCAGACCGGCGGGGTGATCGCCCTGGTCGGCCCGACCGGCGCCGGCAAGACCACCACCATCGCCAAGCTCGCCTCGCGCTTCGCCGCCGAGCACGCGCCGCGCGACGTGGCGCTGGTCACCACCGACACCCTGCGCGTGGGCGGCCGCGAACAGCTCTACAGCTATGGTCGCCAGCTCGGCATCGCCGTGCACGAGGCCGACAGCGACCAGGGCCTGATCGAGCTGCTCGAACGCCTGGCCGACTACAAGCTGGTGCTGATCGACACTGCCGGCATGGGCCAGCGCGACCGCGCCCTGGCCGCCCAGCTCAACTGGCTGCGCGGCGCGCGCCAGGTCACTTCCCTGCTGGTGCTGCCGGCCAATGCCCATTTCGCCGACCTGGACGAGGTCGTCCGCCGCTTCGCCGCCGCCCGCCCGCAGGGCGTGGTGCTGACCAAGCTGGACGAGACCGGCCGCTTCGGCAGCGCGCTGTCGGTGGTGGTGGACCACCAGTTGCCCATCACCTGGGTCACCGACGGCCAGCGCGTCCCCGACGACCTCCACCGGGCCAATGCGGCCAGCCTGGTGCTGCGCCTTGAAGATTTGCGCCGCGCTGCCGATAAGCCCTGTACTCCGGAGCAGAACCATGCCGTCGCGTGAATACGCCAAGCTGACCAACGCCTTCCCGCTGTCGGCGACCCGTAGCGAGCCCCTGGGCCCGGTGCGGACCATCGCCGTGACCGGCGGCAAGGGCGGCGTCGGCAAGACCAACCTGTCGGCGAACCTCGCCGTGGCGCTGGCCGACATGGGCAAGCGCACGCTGCTGCTGGATGCCGACCTGGGCCTGGCCAACCTGGACGTGGTGCTAGGCCTGTCGCCCAAGTTCACCCTGGCCGACCTGATCGCCGGCCGCTGCACGCTGGAGGAAGTGCTGCTCGAAGGCCCCGGCGGCGTGCTGGTGGTGCCGGCCGCTTCGGGCCGCCGGCACATGGCCGAGCTGGCGCCGGCGCAGCACGTGGGCCTGGTCAACGTGTTCTCCGAACTGGAGCGCGACCTGGACGTGATGGTCATCGACACCGCCGCCGGCATCACCGACAGCGTGCTGACCTTCTGCCAGGCCGCGCAGGACACCGTGGTGGTGGTGTGCGACGAGCCGGCCTCGATCACCGACGCCTACGCGCTGATCAAGGTGCTCTCGCGCGAGCGTGGCGTGGACCGCTTGCAGATCGTCGCCAACATGGTGCGCGACCCCAACGAGGGCCGCCTGCTCTACGACAAGCTGTCGCGCGTGTGCGAGAAGTTCCTCGGCGATGTCTCGCTGAACTACCTCGGCCACGTGCCGCAGGACGACTGGCTGCGCCTGTCGGTGCAGCGCCAGCAACCGGTCATCAAGGCCTACCCGGCCAGCCCGTCGGCGCAGGCGATCGCCGAGATCGCCCGGCGCACTTCGCGCTGGCAGGCGCCCACCGCGCCGCGCGGCAACGTGGAGTTCTTCGTCGAGCGCATCATCCAGCGCGGGGTGGCGGCATGAACGCGGCCGCGCAGTACCGCGCCGTGCAGCGCGCCAGCGACGCCACCGACTGCGTCACCCAGCACGCCGACCTGGTGCGCCGCATCGCCCACCACCTGGCCGCGCGCCTGCCCGCCAGCGTGGAGGTCGACGACCTGATCCAGGCCGGCATGATCGGCCTGATCGAGGCCTCGCGTTCCTACGATGCCGACCAGGGCGCGTCCTTCGAGACCTACGCCTCGATCCGCATCCGCGGCGCGATGATCGACGAGATCCGCCGGGGCGACTGGGTGCCGCGTTCGGTGCACCGCCGCGCGCGCGATGCCGCCGCGGCGATCCGCAAGATCGAGCAGAGCACCGGCCGCGCCGCCGCCGCCACCGAGGTGGCCGCCGCGATGGACATGCCGCTGCCCGAATACCTGCGGCTGATGGAAGACGCCGCGCGCGGCCAGGTGCTGAGCCTGGAATCGCGCGTGGAAGACCACGGCGAGCTGGACACCATCGCCCGCGGCGGCCCGAACCCGCAGCAGCTGTTCGAGCGCGGCGAGTTCGGCCGCGAACTGGGCAAGGCCATCGGCCAGTTGCCCGAGCGCGAGCAGCTGGTGCTGTCGCTGTATTACGAGCAGGAATTGAACCTGAAGGAGATCGGCGCCGTGCTCGGCGTGAGCGAATCGCGCGTGTGCCAGATCCATGGCCAGGCGATGGTGCGCCTGCGCGGGCGCCTGAAGACCTTCGAGCTGGCCGATGCCGGCGTGGACAACGACGAATGATGTGCTTTGACTGGAGCCTGAAGTGAACAAGAACATGCGGATCCTGATCGTGGACGACTTCTCGACGATGCGGCGCATCGTCAAGAACCTGCTCGCCGATCTGGGTTTCACCAACACCGCCGAGGCCGAGGACGGCAACAGCGCCCTGGCCGCGCTGCGTTCGGGCCCCTTCGATTTCGTCGTCACCGACTGGAACATGCCGGGCATGACCGGCATCGAGCTGCTCAAGGCGATCCGCGCCGACGAGAAGCTGCGCACGCTGCCGGTGCTGATGGTGACCGCCGAGGCCAAGCGCGAGCAGATCATCGAGGCCGCGCAGAGCGGCGTGAACGGCTACATCATCAAGCCGTTCACCGCGCAGACGCTCGAGGAAAAGCTGGGCAAGATCTTCGAACGCCTGACGGCCACCGCCTGATGAACGCCATCGACGCACAGGAAGAGCGCCGGCTGCTGATCGAGCGGCTGCAAGGCGCGCTCGACGCGCTGGAAAGCGGCGATGAGAGCGCCTGGCGGCGCGAGATCGATACGCTGGCCGCGTGGCGCACGCGCCCGATGATGCAGGGCCTGAGCCGGCTGGCGCGCGAGCTGGGCCAGGCGCTGGGCGAACTGCCGACCGTGCCGACCGAGGCCGGCGAACTGGACGATGCCTGCGCGCGCCTGGACCACGTGGTGGCGATGACCGAGCAGGCCAGCCACCGCACGCTGGACCTGGCCGAGGAATGCCGCACGCTCGCCGACCAGCTGGCCGCCGGCGGCCTGCAGGGCGAGCAGACCGAGATCCTGGACCGCATCCGCCACAACCTCACCGAGATGGCGCTGACCCAGAGCTTCCAGGACCTCACCGGGCAGATCATCCGCCGCGTGGCCGGCATCGTGCGCCGCGTCCACGAGGGCTTCGGCGCGCTCGGCCTGCCGCCCAAGGACACCCAGGGCGAGAAGAACGGCCTGGCCGGCCCGGCGGTGAGCGGCCTGGACCGCCACGCCGTCTCGCAGGTGGACGCCGACGACCTGCTTTCCACGCTGGGGCTGTAAACCATGAGTGCCGTGCCGGACGACATCGCAGCGGATTTCATCATCGAGGCCCAGGAGATCCTGGATCGCCTCGGCGAACAGCTGGTGTCGCTGGAACAGGCACCGGAAGACGCGGATCAGCTCAACGCCGTGTTCCGCGGCTTCCACACGCTCAAGGGTGGCGCCGGCTTCCTGGCGATCCACGCCATGGTCGAGCTGTGCCACGCCGCCGAGGACACGCTGGGCAAGGCGCGTTCGGGCGAGATCACCCTGCTGGCGCAGCACTTCGACGCGGCCCAGCAATCGCTGGACTACCTGCAATCGATGCTTGACGCGGTGTCGGCCGGGCGCGAACCCACGCACGCACCGCCGGCGCTGATCGCGCAGTTCGACGCGCACGGCGCCGCGCCCGTGGTGGCCGCCGCGCCGCTGGCCGCCGCCGGCGGCGGCGATCTCATCAGCGAGGACGAGTTCGAGCACCTGCTCGACGCCCTGCATGGCGATGCCGCGCCGGGCGCCAAGCCATTGCCCGCCACACCGCTGCCCGCTGTCGCCGCCGCGGCCCCCAAGCCCGGCGCCGCCGCCAAGCCGGCCGCCGAGGTCGAACACACCGTGCGCGTGGACACCAAGCGCCTGGATGCGATCGTCAACCTGATCGGCGAGCTGGTGTTGTCGCGCAACCGCCTGAAGACCTTGCGCGCACGCCTGCGCGACGAGGAACTGGACCGCGCCGTCAGCGTGCTCGACATCGCCACCGCGCGCCTGCAATCGGCGGTGATGCGTACGCGCATGCAGCCGGTGGGCAAGGTGTTCTCGCGCTTCCCGAAGGTGGCGCGCGACGTGGCGCGCTCGCTGCAGAAGGAAGTGGACCTGGAACTGGTCGGCGCGGAAACCGAGCTGGACCGCAACCTGGTCGAGGCGCTGGCCGATCCGCTGGTGCACCTGGTGCGCAACGCGATCGACCACGGCATCGAGGCACCGTCGCTGCGCGAGGCCTCCGGCAAGCCGCGCAGCGGCCACGTGCGGCTGTCCGCGCAGCAGGAAGGCGACTACGTCAGCATCGAGGTGCAGGACGACGGCGCCGGCATCGACCCGGAACGCCTGCGCGAGAAGGCCCGCGAGAAGGGCCTGATCGACGCCGAAGCCGCCGCGCGCCTGAGCACCGACGAGTGCCTGCACCTGATCTTCCTGCCCGGCTTCTCCACCAAGACCGAAGTCACCGACATCTCCGGCCGCGGCGTGGGCATGGACGTGGTGCAGTCGCGCATTCGCGAGCTGAGCGGCACCATCCAGATCCAGTCCGAACTCGGCCGCGGCAGCCGCTTCATGATCCGCGTGCCGCTGACGCTGGCGATCCTGCCGACCCTGCTGGTGCAGGCCGGCGAACACGTATACGCCCTGCCGCTGGCACGCGTGGTGGAAGTGCTGCACGCGCCGCAGACCTCGCTGGGCTGGTTCGACGGCCGCGCGGTGCTCGACCGCCGTTCGCACACGCTGCCGCTGGTGGACCTGCGCCGCTGGCTCGGCGTGGAACCCGCGCCCGCCGCGCTGTTGACGGTGGTGCTGCTGCAAGCGGGCGAGACGCGCTTTGGCCTGGTCGTGGACCAGGTACGCGGCCGCGAGGAAGTGGTGATCAAGCCCCTGCCGCGCGCCCTGCGCGGCCTGCCCGGCTACGCCGGCGCCACGCTGATCGGCGATGGCCGCATGGCGTTGATCCTCGACGTGGACGGCCTGCGCGCCAGCGACTGACGCGCCGAACGCTTCCATCCGCCGACACGCGCTGCCCGCGCCGGGCAGCCGGATCGCCATGCCCAGGCGCGGCTGCCACACAGAAGTGTGACGCCGGTCGTTCCCCGCTCACTAAGCCTTCAAGCGCGACGCCGCGCCGCCGATAAAGGCTTCATGGACAAGCTCAGTGTCACCGGAATCGTGCTCGCGCTGGCCGCCCTGGTCGGCGGCAGCGTGCTCAAGGGCGCGGGCCTCGCCTCGCTGTGGTCGCCGGCGGCCTTCGTGATCGTGATCATCGGCACGATCGCGGCGATCCTGCTGCACACCGCCCCGGCGGTGTTCAAGCGCGCGTTCCAGATCGTGGGCTGGGTGTTCAGCCCGCCGGCCAGCGACCGCGAGGAACTGATCAGCCAGATCGTGGAGTGGAGCAACATCGCCCGCCGCCAGGGCCTGCTGGGCCTGGAGCCGCAGGTCACGCGCCAGGACGATGCCTTCCTGCGCAAGGGCCTGCAGATGCTGGTGGACGGCGTGGAGCCGGAGCAGATGCGGCGCATGCTGGAGATCGAGGTCGAGCAGCAGGAGAAGCACGACCTGGCCGCCGCGCGCGTGTTCGAGGGCATGGGCATCTACGCGCCGACGCTGGGCATCATCGGCGCGGTGCTGGGCCTGATCGCGGTGATGAAGAACCTGGCCGACCCGAGCAAGCTTGGCCACGGCATCGCCGCCGCGTTCACCGCCACCATCTACGGCATTGCGTCGGCCAACCTGTTGTTCCTGCCCATCGCCGCCAAGCTCAAGAGCGTCATCCACGGCAGCAGCGGCGAGCGCGAGATGATCATCGAAGGGCTCATCGCCATCGCCCAGGGCGAGAACCCGCGCAACATCGAGTCCAAGCTCAACGGCTACCTGCACTGAGCCATGGCCCGTCGTCGCCCCGCCCATGACGAGCACGCCAACCACGAGGCCTGGGCGATCCCCTACGCCGACCTGATGACGTTGCTGCTGGCCTTCTTCGTGGTGATGTACGCCATCTCCTCGCTCAACGAAGGCAAGTACCGCGTGATGGCCGACGCGCTCACCGCCGCGTTCGGCGGCGCGCCGCGCACCATCAACCCGGTGCAGGTCGGCAACAACCAGTTGCAGGGCGCCAACTGGGACCGCCCCTCGCCGATCAAGTCCGGCGCCAAGAGCGGCCCCACCGCGCCTTCGCCCAGCCCGGACCCCACGCTGCTGCCCTCGATGGCCTCGCAGATGCGCATGCCGGTCTCGCTGCGCAACCAGGACCAGCTGGCGCGCGCGCAGCGGCAACTGGACGCGGTGAGCGCGCAGCTGAGCCAGGCGCTGTCGCCGCTGATCGAGAAGAACCTGATCAGCGTGCGGCGCTCGGAGCTGTGGATCGAGGTGGAGATCCACAGCGACATCCTTTTCAACACCGGCTCGGCCAGCCTGGACCAGAGCGCGCGGCAGACGCTCTCGCTGCTGGCCGACGTGCTGCGCCGCACGCCCAACGGGGTGCGCGTGGAGGGCTACACCGACAACCAACCCATCGCCACCTCGCAATTCCCGTCCAACTGGGAGCTGTCGGCCGCGCGCGCGGCCTCGGTGGTGCACCTGTTCGCCGACCAGGGCCTGAGCCCGGGCCGGCTGGCGATGGTGGGCTATGGAGAATTCCGCCCGCGTGCCGATAACTCCACCGAGGCTGGCCGCAATGCCAACCGGCGGGTGGTGTTGATCATCCTCGCCGACTCGGCCGCGAACCTGGCGCCGGAACCCCGGCCGCCAACGCAACTGCAGGCCGGCCCGGCCCTGCCGCCGAACCCGGTGGCGGGCGGCCCGTCGAATCCGGGCCACGGCCCTGCCGTGGCTCCTGCCGTGACCGAAGGAGTGAACTGATGCGTATCTGGGCGATCGCCAACCAGAAAGGTGGCGTAGGCAAGACCACCACGACCCTGGCGCTGGGCCGTGGGCTGGCCGCGCTCGGCCATCGCGTCCTGCTGATCGACCTGGATCCGCACTCCTCGCTGACGCGCGCGTTCGGCGTGCCGCTGGACCCGCCGCCGAAGGGCGTGCTGGACCTGTTCTCCACGCCGCCGGCCGACCTGGCCGGCCTGCTGCGCGAAAGCCCGATTCCCGGCCTGTCCTTCGTGTGCGCGCAGACCGCGCTGGCCACGCTGGAGCGCCGCAGCGCCAACCAGCCCGGCCTGGGCCTGGCGCTGCAGAACGCGCTCACCCGCCACGCGCGGCACCACGACTACATCCTGCTCGACTGCCCGCCCACGCTGGGCTTGCTGATGATCAACGCGCTGGCCGCGGCCGACCGCCTGGTCATCCCGACCCAGGCCGAGCCGCTGGCGCTGCACGGCCTGGCCGGCATGAGCCGCACGGCGGACATGGTGGAGCGCTCGCGCCGCCGTCCGCTGCCGGTCTCGATCCTGCCCACGCTGTTCGACCGCCGCACCCGCGCCGGCACCGAGACGCTCAAGCAGATGCAGGACCGCTACGGCGAGCGCGTGTGGGAAGACGCGATCCCGGTGGACACGCGCATCTGCGCGGTGGAGACGCTGACCCTGCCCGGCGTGCCGGGCGAGTATCCCGGCCGTGGGCTGTCGGCCTACCGCCGCGCACTGGAATGGATCCTCGCCGAGGACGCGCAGGCGATGGAGCAGGCGGCATGAACGCGGTCGAAGCCCTGGACGACTACCTGCTCGGCCTGCTGGCCGAAGCGGCGCCCGCGCCGGTGACGGCCGCGCCGGACGCCCCTGCAGGCGTGGCGTCAGCCGCGACCGAGCAGCCTGCCCACGTCGCGGCCGAAGCCGCGGCGGACGACAACGTCGCCGCGCTGCCGGCGGAGATGGACAGCGACCCGGCCTTCGCGCCGTCCAAGCCCGCGCCGGCCGCCGCGCCCACGCTGGACATCGACGCCAACACCGCCGCGATGCTCGCCGAGATGGATGCCGACCCGGCGTTCGCCCCGCCCAAGCCCGCGCCGGCCCCCGGGCCTACGCTGGACATCGACGCCAACACCGCCGCGATGCTCGCCGAGATGGATGCCGACCCGGCGTTCGCCCCGCCCAAGCCCGCGCCGGCCCCCGGGCCTACGCTGGACATCGACGCCAACACCGCCGCGATGCTCGCCGAGATGGACGCCGACCCGGCGTTCGCCCCGCCCAAGCCAGCGCCGGCGCCGCCTGCGTTGCCCGCCATGACCCGGCCGCGCCCCAGCGCGCCGATCGCCCCCATTGCGCGCCGCGCGGCCGCGCCGCGCCCCTCGCGCCTGCCGCCGAACATCGCGGCCATGTTCCAGCCGCCGCCGAGCGACCCCAGCCCGCACCGCCGCGCCGCCGAGCGCAGCACGCGCTGGCTGCGCCTGCGCTGCGGCGAGCAGACCTATGCGCTGGAACTGCTGAAGGTGCAGGAAGTCGTCCTGCCGGTGCCGCTGCTGCCGCTGCGCGGCGCGGCGCGCTCGATGCTGGGCATCATGAACCTGCGCGGCCAGGTGGTGCCGGTGCTCGACCTGGGCCTGCACCTGGGCGCCGCACCGGTCGTCCAGGACACCCAGACCCGCGTGGTCGTGCTGGAGGAGAACGGCGAGACGATGGGCCTGCGGGTGTCGGCGGTGGAAGACGTCGCCAGCCTCACCGAACAGCAGATCGAACCGCCCGACACCACCCGCCTGTGCCGCATTTCCAACCACCTCTTCCGAGGCGTGGCCCGGATCAGCGCCCATCCGGTGATCCTGCTCGACGCCACCCAACTGCTGCACTGACCCCGGCCTAAAGTCTGTCCGGCCATGGCCGCTAACCTGACTGCAACCATCCGTTCGGAGTACCGATGAGCACCCTGTCACTGGGCGAGGATCTCGGCATCGAGACCAGCGCCGACCTCAAGCAGACGCTCGCCACCCACCTCTCGCAGGAAGGCGAACTGCTGCTCGATGCCGGCCAGGTCCGCCGCATCCACACGGCCAGCGTGCAGCTGCTCTGCGCGTTCTTCGACGCCCGCCGCCGCGCCGGACGCGCTACTGGCTTCGACGGCTGCAACGAAACCTTCAAGGACGCGGCGCGTCTGCTCGGCGTCAGTGCCGTGCTGGGCCTGGCCGCGTCCCATGACAACCTGAAATCTGTGGAGAACGCCGCATGAGCGCACGTATCTTGGTGGTGGACGATTCGGCGTCGATGCGCCAGATGGTGTCCTTCGCCCTCACCTCGGCCGGTTTCGCGGTCGAAGAAGCCGAGGACGGCGCCGTCGCCCTGGGCCGTGCCAAGGGTGCCAAGTTCAACGCGGTCGTGACCGACGTGAACATGCCGAACATGGACGGCATCGCGCTGATCCGCGAGCTGCGCCAGCTGCCGGATTACAAGTTCACCCCGCTGCTGATGCTGACCACCGAATCGGCCGCCGACAAGAAATCCGAAGGCAAGGCCGCCGGTGCCACCGGTTGGCTGGTCAAGCCGTTCAATCCCGAACAGCTGGTCGCCACGGTGCAGAAAGTCCTGGGCTGAGCCCCACCCACCCCTCCTCCCAGAAGACTTCCGGACCGCGCGCCATGAGCATGGACCTGCAACGATTCCACGCCACGTTCTTCGAGGAAAGCCGCGAGGGGCTGGACGCGATGGAAGCCGGCCTGCTTTCGCTCGAGGAAGGCAGCCGCGATCCGGAAACGATCAACTCGGTCTTCCGCGCCGCGCACTCGATCAAGGGCGGCGCGGCCACCTTCGGCTTCGAGTCGATCGCCGGGCTGACCCACGTGCTGGAAACCCTGCTCGACGAGTTGCGTGCCGGCAAGCGCGCACTCGAACCGGCTGCCGTGGACGCCATGCTGGGTTCGGTGGACGTGCTGCGCGCCCTGCTGCGCGAGGCCGAACATGGCCAGGCCGCCGACCCGGCCGCCGTGCAGGCGGTGCTGGCGCGCCTGAATGCCGTGCTGTCCGGCCAGGCCGCCGCCGCGCCGGCCGCCGCCGCGCAGAAGGAAGAAGAACCGGAAGCCTGGCATATCGGCTTCACGCCGGCGCCGTCGCTGTTCATGAGCGGCAACGACCCGCTGCGCATCATCCGCGAATTGGAACACCTGGGCCCGCTGCAAATCGCCGCGCGCCTGGAGCGCCTGCCCGGCTTCGAGCAGATCGACCCGATGGAGGCCTACCTGGCGTGGGACCTGGGCCTGATCGGCAAGGTGCCGCGCAGCAAGATCGAAGACACCTTCGCCTGGGTGGTGGACGACTGCGAGCTGGAGATCCGCCCGATGGCGGTGCCGGCCCCGCCGCCGAGCCTGGCCGTGGAAGACGCTGCGCCGGCCGCGCCGGTGGCCGCCGCCCCGCCCGCGCCCGCCGCGGCCCAGGGCGCCGCCCCGGCCGCCAACAGCGCCGCGCATGAAGCCGAAACCTCGATCCGCGTGAGCGTGGACAAGGTGGACGCGCTGATCAACCTGGTGGGCGAACTGGTCATCACCCAGGCCATGCTCAAGGCCGTGTCCGGCGGGCTCGATGCCGCGCATGCCGAACGCCTGTCCGCCGGCCTGGACCTGCTCGAACGCAACACCCGCGACCTGCAGGAAGC
Organism: Stenotrophomonas sp. HITSZ_GD; assembly: GCF_029543105.1. Lineage (GTDB taxonomy): Bacteria > Pseudomonadota > Gammaproteobacteria > Xanthomonadales > Xanthomonadaceae > Stenotrophomonas_A. The sequence continues at coordinate 31,991 of NZ_JARQXB010000015.1, read as the reverse complement.
GGTGATCGGCGTGCGCATGCTGCCGGTGGATGCGGTGTTCCGCCGCTTCCCGCGCCTGGTGCGCGACCTGTCCACCCGCCTGGGCAAGCAGGTGCGCCTGCGCACGCTGGGCGAAGGCACCGAGCTGGACAAGGGCCTGATCGAGAAGATCGCCGATCCGCTCGTGCACCTGGTCCGCAACTCCATCGACCACGGCCTGGAACTGCCCGAGGCGCGCAGCGCCGCCGGCAAGGACGAGACCGGCACGATCACCCTGGCCGCTTCGCACCAGGGCGGGCACATCGTCATCGAGGTCAGCGACGACGGCCGCGGCCTGAACCGCGAGAAGATCCTGGCCAAGGCGGCCGAACGCGGCATCAGCGTGCCGGACAACCCGACCGACACCCAGGTGTGGGACCTCATCTTCGCCCCGGGCTTCTCCACCGCCGACGCGGTGACCGACCTCTCCGGTCGCGGCGTGGGCATGGACGTGGTCCGCCGCAACATCCAGGCGCTGGGCGGCGAAGTGCAGGTGGAAAGCAGCGCCGGTCACGGCACGCGCACGCTGATCCGCCTGCCGCTGACCCTGGCCATCCTCGACGGCATGACCGTCTCGGTGGCCGGCGAAACGCTGATCCTGCCGCTGGCCTACGTGCTCGAAGCGCTGCAGCCGCAGCAGGCCGACATCCGCACCATGGCCGGCGAAGGCCGCGTGCTGCGCGTGCGCGGCGAATACCTGCCGATCCTCTCGCTCAGCGACTACTACGGCTACGCCGGCCAGCGCAGCGAGGACCCGCTGGTGGTCGTCGTCGAGGGCGACGGGCAGAAGATCGCGCTGGAAGTGGACGAACTCGTCGGCCAGCAGCAGGTCGTGGTCAAGAACATCGAGAACAACTACCGGCGCATCGCCGGCATCTCCGGCGCGACGATCCTCGGCGATGGCCGCGTGGCGCTGATCGTGGATATCGGCGGGCTGGTGCGCTCGCTGCGTGCGCTGCCACAAGCGGCCTGAGCCTTTCCGCGGCGCCCGTCGCCGCCGGTGTCGAACGTTCCCCGCCCCGGCAGCGCGCCGGGGCGTTTTCGTATCGCCCGCCGCAGCGCCCTCCCCGCCCGCCACGGGCACTTATTCCCGAATTGACCAGATCAGGAATGAACTAGTCGCGGGGATTATTAACGGCGTTCGAATTGTGACGCTCATCGACCCTCAAGGGTGAACTTGTCGCGCCGCTAATTCCTGTGTCAAGGCGAAATCCATCCGTCGCCGTGGCGCCTCCCATCCCGCGGCTCCAGGCCGAACATTCGAGATATCGACATGAAGTGGTTCCAGAATCTGACGATCGCCAGAAAGCTGGCGCTCGCGTTTTCCGTCACGACCGTGATGACCCTGGCGTTGGGCGCGTTCGCGCTCCAGCAACTGGGCCACGGCAACGACCAGTTGGTCGAGCTGAGCGAAGACTGGATGCCTTCGGTGCAGCACCTGGGTGAAATGCGTGCGCAGCTCGGCGAGTACCGCACCTACGAGATCTCGCAGCTCTACAGCCAGGACGACCCGGAAAAGATCGCCGACTACGACAAGCGCATGGTGGAAGGCGAAGCCGCCATTGCCAAGGAAGAGAAGGGTTACGCCGACGCCTCCACCGATGCCGACCCGGACGAGGTGGCCATCTACGGCAAGGTCAAGCAGGCCCGCGATGCGTACTTCACCGCGCACAAGAAGGTCGCCGACGCCGTGCACGCGGGCGACTTCGACACCGCCCGCGCGATCTCCTCCAGCGATTCGCGCGAAGCGCGCCGCAACCTGTTTGCCGCGCTGAAGGAACTGAGCGCGTACAACGTCGAGCATCTGCATGGCACGGTGGCCAAGGCCAACGAGGCCCACAAGCGCACCGTGGCGACGATGCTGGTCGTGCTCGGCCTGCTCACCGTGCTGGCCATCGGCCTGGGCTACGCCATCGCGCGCTCGATCGCCCGCCCGCTCGGCGAGGCGACCCGCGTGGCCGGCGCCATCGCGCGCGGCAAGCTGGACAACGCCATCGTCGTGCAGGGCCGCGACGAGACCGGCCAGCTGCTGGAGAGCATGCGCCACATGCAGCAGCAGCTGCAGGCCGTGCTGGAAGCGCAGGAGGAGATGGCGCGTCGCCATGAAGCCGGCGAGATCAGCTTCCGCATGGACGAAGGCCGCTTCCCGGGCGACTACGGCCGCATGGTGCACGACGCCAACCAACTGGTGGCCGAGCACATCGAAGTGAAGATGCAGGTCATCGACCTGACGCAGCGCTATGCCATCGGCGACCTGAGCCAGGACATGCCGCGCCTGCCCGGCGAGAAGGCGGTCATCAGCGACACCATGGACACGGTCAAGCGCAACCTCGGCGCGATCAACGCGGAGATCAAGCGCCTGGGCGCGGCGGCCGCGGCGGGCGACTTCAGCGTGCGCGGCGACGCGGAGGCGTTCCAGTACGATTTCCGCTCGATGGTGGAAACGCTCAACCGCCTGATGTCCACCGCCGACGACAACCTGCACGCGCTCTCGGCGCTGCTGCGGGCCATCGCCGACGGCGACCTGACACACCGCATGGAAGGCGATTTCCACGGCGTGTTCGCGCAGATGCGCGACGACGCCAACGCCACTGTGGCGCAGCTGACCAGCATCGTCGGCCGCATCCAGGCCGCCACCGGCAGCATCAACCTGGCCGCCGGCGAAATCGCGCAGGGCAACAACGACCTCTCGCGCCGCACCGAGCAGCAGGCCGCCAACCTGGAAGAAACCGCCGCCTCGATGGAGGAGCTGACCTCCACCGTGAAGCAGAACGCCGAACACGCGCGCCAGGCCAACCAGCTCGCCCAGGGCGCGGCCGGCGTGGCCTCGCAGGGTGGCGAAGTGGTGGGCCAGGTGGTCTCGACGATGAGCGACATCGAGGCGTCCTCGAAGAAGATCGCCGAGATCATCTCGGTCATCGATGGCATCGCTTTCCAGACCAACATCCTGGCGCTCAACGCCGCGGTGGAAGCCGCGCGTGCCGGCGAACAGGGCCGCGGATTCGCGGTGGTGGCTTCCGAGGTGCGCACGCTGGCCCAGCGGTCGGCCAACGCGGCCAAGGAGATCAAGGGCCTGATCGACGACTCCGTCGAGCGCGTGGCCGATGGCTCGGCACTGGTGCACAAGGCCGGCGCGACCATGGGCGAGATCGTCGCCTCGGTGCAGCGCGTGACCGACATCATGGCCGAGATCTCCGCGGCCTCGCAGGAACAGTCCGCCGGCATCGAGCAGGTCAACCAGACCATCACCCAGATGGACGAAACGACCCAGCAGAACGCCGCGTTGGTGGAAGAAGCCACCGCCGCCGCGCGTGCGATGGAAGAACAGGCCGGCCAGCTCTCCGAGGCCGTGTCGATCTTCAAGACCCGCCAGGCCGCCGCGCCGAGCGCCGCGGTGGTGAAGCTGCGCACGCCGGCACGCGCCAGCGCGCCGGCCGGCGCCGCGCCGAACGCGCCGCGCCCGGCCACGGCGCGCAAGCCGGCGGCGGCCATCGCCGCGCCCGCGGGCGACGCCGACTGGCAGGAGTTCTGACGCACGGGGTGCCGGCCCGCGCCGGCACCCTTCCCTTCCCCACGCGAGGCACGGAAGCCACGCGAACGAGCTTCCGGAACCCTCACCGCCATGAACATCCTCTCCCGCCTGTCGATCGGCGTCCGTCTCTCCCTGCTGGTCACCCTTGCGGTGACGCTGGTCCTGCTCACGCTGACCTGGCGCGTCTACGAGCAATCGGCCAGTGCCTACGAGACCAAGAGCCGCCAGGGCCTGGCCACCGCCACCCACGTGATGCAGGACACCATCGCCCTGTATGACCGCGCGCTCACCCAGGACACCGAACGGCTGAGCGGCGGGTTCACCGCGCTGTTCCCGGCGGGCGACGCGGGCCCGGCGCGGGGCAAGCCGCTCAAGCGCGGCGAGTTCGAGGTCGCCAACCTGGCCTTCGGCGGCAAGGCGCTGGGCGCCGACGACCAGCTCGTGGACCGCTTCACCGCCGGCACCGGCGCGGTGGCCACGATCTTCTCGCGCAGCGGCGACGATTTCGTGCGCATCTCCACCTCGCTCACCAACGACAAGGGCGAGCGCGTGGTCGGCACGGTGCTGGACCACAAGCACCCGGCCTATGCGCTGATGCTGGAGAACAAGCCCTACACCGGCCGCGCCAAGCTGTTCGGCAACGACTACATGACGCACTACCAGCCGCTGGTGGATGCCACCGGCCAGGTGGTGGGCATCGCGTTCGTGGGCGTCAACTACAGCGAAGGGCTGGCGGCGCTGAAGGAGCGCATGCGCGGGCTGAAGATCGGCGCGGATGGTTACTTCTTCATCATCGACCAGGCCGACGGCGACGCCCACGGCAAGCTGGTGGTGCACCCGGCCGGCGAAGGCGGCGATGCGCTGGCGCTGGTCGGCGCGCAGGACCGCGAGGCGTTCGGCAAGCTGGTCGACAGCGCTGCCTCGGCGCCGGCGGTGGGCGTGTTCGACGTCGCGGCCAGCGACAAGGCCACGCCGGTGCCGGCCACCGTCAGCGTGGAACACTTCCCGCGCTGGAAGTGGGCGCTGGTGGGCGTGGAGCCGCGCACCGCGCTGGCGGCCACGCTGCGGCGGATGATGACCGCGATGCTCGGCCTGTCGCTGGTGGCCATCGGCCTGATCGCCGCGCTGGTGTTCGTGGCCACGCGCCGCATGGTCAGCAAGCCGCTGGCTGGCGCCTGCGGCGTGGCGCGCGATATCGCCGCCGGCAAGCTCGATGGGCATATCCCGGCCGGTGGCCAGGATGAGGTGGGCGAACTGCTACGCGCGATGCAGCGCATGCAGGGCGACCTGCGCGAGCGCATCGAGCGCGACCAGGCGGTCGCGGCGGAGAACCTGCGCGTGCGCATCGCGCTGGACAGCGCGTCGACCGGCACGCTGATCACCGACCCGGACCTCACCGTCATCTACGCCAGCCCGGCGCTGCGCGCGATGCTCAACGGCTATGCCGAGCAGATCGGCCGCGCGCTGCCGGACATCGACACCGACCGCCCGCTGGTCGGCCAGCCGTTGGCGGTGCTCGAGCAAGGCGGCGCGTTGGCGCCGGACGTGCTCGCGCAGCTGCAGCGCGAGGGCACGGTGCGTCGCCAGGTGCAGTTCGGCGAGGTGTGCTTCGACCAGAACATCTCGCAGGTGCGCGACGAGGGCGGCCAGTTGCTCGGCGCGGTCTGCGAATGGCGCGACCGCACCACCGAGGCGAAGGTGGAGGCCGAGGTGGCGCGCATCGTGCAGGCGGCGGTCGATGGCGACCTGTCGCAGCGCGTGCAGACCGAGGGGCGAAGCGGCTTCTACTTGCTGCTGGCGCGCCAGCTCAACGGCCTGCTCGACGCCAACGCGCACAGCATCGCGCAGATTTCGGGCGTGCTCGACGCACTCGCGCACGGCGACCTCACCGCGCGCATGCAGGGTGATTTCCGCGGCGTGTTCGCGCAGATGCGTGACAACGCCAATGCGACCGTGGCGCAGCTCACCGGCATCGTGGGCCGCATCCAGGCCGCCAGCGGCAGCATCGACCTGGCGGCGGGCGAGATTGCCGCGGGCAACAGCGATCTGTCGCGCCGTACCGAGCAGCAGGCTGCCAACCTGGAAGAAACCGCGGCGTCGATGGAGGAGCTGACCTCCACGGTGAAGCAGAACGCCGAACATGCGCGCCAGGCCAACCAGCTGGCGCAGGGGGCGGCGGTGGTGGCGTCGCAGGGTGGCGAGGTGGTGGGCCAGGTGGTCTCGACGATGAGCGACATCGAGGCTTCCTCGAAGAGAATCGCCGAGATCATCTCGGTGATCGACGGTATCGCGTTCCAGACCAACATCCTGGCGCTCAACGCGGCGGTGGAGGCGGCGCGTGCCGGCGAGCAAGGCCGCGGGTTCGCGGTGGTGGCTTCCGAAGTGCGTACGCTGGCGCAGCGTTCGGCCAACGCGGCCAAGGAGATCAAGGGGCTGATCGACGATTCGGTCGAGCGGGTGGCCGATGGTTCGGCACTGGTGCACAAGGCGGGCGCGACGATGGGGGAGATCGTGGCGTCGGTGCAGCGGGTGACGGACATCATGGCGGAGATCACGGCGGCTTCGCAGGAGCAGTCGGCGGGGATCGAGCAGGTCAACCAGACGATCACGCAGATGGACGAAACCACGCAGCAGAACGCTGCGCTGGTGGAGGAAGCCACCGCCGCGGCGCGGGCGATGGAGGAGCAGGCGGGCCAGTTGTCCGAGGCGGTGTCGATCTTCCGCACCGAGTCGGCGACGCCGGCCAGCGCGCCGGTGGTGCCGTTGCGCAAGGCGCCGTTGCGGGTCGCGGGTCGGGGCTGAGGGGGCTGCTTTTTTGGTTCGCTTCGTCGCGCGGTGATCGGTGTGCCTCCTTCCTGAGGCGCGGCTCGCGGGGTTCGTCGCGCGGTGATCGGCTCGCCTCCTTCCTGGGGCGCGGCTCGCGGGGTTCGTCGCGCGGTGATCGGGTTGCCTCCTTCCTGAGGCGCGGCTCGCGGGGTTCGTCGCGCGGCGCCCGGTGGCGAACCCTTGCCGGGACACGCCGTGAATCCATCCATGGAGGCTCGTAGGCGACATCCATGTCGCCTACGGTCCCGACAAGGGTTCGCCACCGGGCACCCGGACGTGCAGCGTGTACGGGCCGGCAATCAAATGCAGGCGCCGCGGGCCCGGCACGCGCGGCGATGCGTGCCCTGCCTTCCTGGTCAGCGCGGCGCGCATGCGCGAAAGCTACGGCGCTGCGCGATGATCTGCGGCGCCTGTTTTTGCATTTCTGTCGGCTCACGTGGTCTTTCGGGCGAGCGGTGGCGGCCTGTGGCCGGGACCGTAGGCGACATGGATGTCGCCTACGAGCCCCCATGGATGGGTTCACGGCGTGTCCCGGCCACAGGCCGCCACCGCTCGCCGCGCGCCGAACATCCAGCGCCAATGCTTCGAAGGGAAATACCAACCGCCCCGGGCAGCACACACACACCCGGCGATCCAAGCCATGAATCGCCCAGCGGAATTCCATCAACCGCGCGTTGAGACCCAGCGCTCAATTTTGGCCCCGCAAAGCCGTTATTCCGCTTAGGCATCCGCCTATTCCCGCAAAACGAGCCGAGTCGATGAAAACGCAAAGCGCCCTCGCCCAGGCCATGGCCAACATGCCCTTGAAGCGCAAGTTCCTCTCGCAGACCTTCCTGGTCGCGGTCGGCATCGTCGCCCTGGCGGTCGTCGCCGCGCGGATGCAGTACCTCGACCTCACCCACACGCGCCAGGCCGCGCTGAAGGCGCAGACCCAGATGGCGCTGGGCGTCGTGGAATCGTTCGCCGCCCGCGCCGAGAAGGGCGAATTGTCGCTGGAACAGGCCCAGCAACAGGCCCTGGCCACGCTGGCCACGCTGCAGGCCAACAAGGGCGTGGATTACTTCTACGTCACCGACGAAAAGCCGAACATGCTCATGCACCCCACGCGGCCGGACCTCGTGGGCAAGCCGCTCAACGATGTGCTCAGCCCCGACGGCAAGCGCATTTTCCCCGAGTTCGTCAAAGTCGCGCAGGCCGGCGGCGGCTACGTGGATTACACCTGGGCCAAGCCCGGCAAGAAGGACCCGGTCGCCAAGACCTCCTACAACACGCTCTACCAGCCCTGGGGATGGGTGATCGGCACCGGCGTCTACGTCGACGATACGCAATCCCAGGCGCTGGTGTTCACCGGCATCATGGCCTTGGCCGGCGGCGTGCTGGTGCTCATCAACCTGGGCCTGGGCTGGCTGCTCGGCAACTCGGTGCTGGTGCCGGTGGGCCGCGCACTGGCGGTGATCAAGGGCGTGTCGCAAGGCGACCTGCACGTGCATGTCGGCCATCGTGGCCGCGACGAAGTCGGGCAGATGCTGCAGGCGATGGACGAGATGCAGGCCCGCCTGCGCGATGTCATCGAAGCCCAGCACGAGATGGCCCGCCAGCACGATGCGGGCAGCGTCAGCTACCGCATCGACAGCCATGCCTTCTCCGGCGAGTTCGCCACCATGGTCGAAGGCACCAACCGCCTGGCGGCCGACCATATCCGCGTCACCTTGCGCGTGGTGGAGCTCGCGCAGGCCTACGCGGCCGGCGACCTGTCGCAGGAAATGGAAGCCCTGCCCGGCGAAAAGGCCGTCATCACCGCCGCCATCAACGGCGTGCGCGACAGCCTGCGGGCGATCAACAACGAGATCAAGCGCCTCGCACAGGCCGCCGCCGCCGGCGATTTCTCGGTGCGTGGCGACGAGGCGGCTTTCCAGTTCGATTTCGCCGTCATGGTCGGCGACCTCAACTCGATGATGGCCGTCAACGACCGCAACCTGGGCAAGCTCTCGGCCCTGCTGCGCGCCATCGCCCAGGGCGACCTCACCGCGCGCATGCACGGCGAGTTCCATGGCGTGTTCGCGCGCATGCGCGACGATGCCGATGCCACCGTGGATCAGCTGACCGGCATTGTCGGCCGCATCCAGGAAGCCACCGGCAGCATCAACCTGGCCGCCAGCGAGATCGCGCAGGGCAATAGCGACCTCTCCCGGCGCACCGAACAGCAGGCCGCCAACCTGGAAGAAACCGCCGCCTCGATGGAGGAACTGACCTCCACGGTGAAGCAGAACGCCGAACACGCGCGCCAGGCCAACCAGCTGGCGCTCGGCGCGGCCTCGGTCGCCTCGCAGGGCGGCGAGGTGGTCGGCAAGGTGGTCGCCACCATGACCGGCATCGAAGCCTCCTCGAAGAAGATCGCCGAGATCATTTCGGTCATCGACGGCATCGCCTTCCAGACCAACATCCTCGCGCTCAATGCCGCGGTGGAAGCGGCGCGTGCCGGCGAACAGGGCCGCGGCTTCGCGGTCGTGGCCTCGGAAGTGCGCACGCTGGCCCAGCGGTCGGCCAACGCGGCCAAGGAGATCAAGGGCCTGATCGACGATTCGGTCGACAAGGTCGCCGAGGGGTCGGCACTGGTGCACCACGCCGGCGGCACCATGAGCGAGATCGTCGCCTCGGTGCGGCGCGTGACCGACATCATGAGCGAGATCTCGGCCGCCTCGCAGGAGCAGTCCGCCGGCATCGAGCAGGTCAACCAGACCATCACCCAGATGGACGAAACCACACAGCAGAACGCCGCGCTGGTGGAGGAAGCCACCGCCTCGGCGCGTGCGCTGGAAGAGCAGGCCGGCGAGCTGCGCGAGGCCGTGGCGCAGTTCCGCCTGGCCGCCGCCGAAGAGGCGGACGCGCGGCGGCTGGTGCAGCGCCTGGGCCGCCAGGCCGTCGAGCCGCTGGAAACCGCCTGATCCCACGGCGCCGGCCCGCGCAACGCGGGCCGGCGCATCGCCCCCGCGCGACGGCGACCTGGCCCGCATTGCGGCCGCGTCGCGCGTGGAAGCGCTTACGCCATCACGCAAGAAAGCCTGTTTACCCTACAATTTCGCGCCGATTGGCCGATATGGAGGCCATGCCGGGGTCGATTTCCCCGACCGTTCGTGCTTCTGCAAGACAAAGGGCCCCATGCTTCCAGGCGACACCAGCGCATCGCAGCAGCCGCATACCGAGCCGGACGAGGGGGAGGACCGCTACCTCGTCCGCAATCCGCGCCAGGTGCGGGGCCTGCTGCGCGCGCTGATCGACCAGCGCTCGCTGGTGAGCGCGCATATCGGTGGCCGCGACCAGTCCTTTCCCAGCGCGGTGCTGGAGGTGGACGAAGACGAGGAATGGATCCTGCTGGACGGCAGCCCGAACGAGGCCTCCAACCGCGCCGCCGCCGAGGCCAGCCACCTGCTGTGCTTCGCCCAGCTGGACCGCGTGCGCATCCGCTTCCGGCTCGACCACGTCGAGCGCATCGAGCACGAGGGCCACGTGGCCTTCCGCGCGGCGCTGCCGACCGGCATCTACCACCTGCAGCGCCGCGAGTATTACCGGCTGGAAACGCCGATCACCGATTCGCCCACCTGCCTGATCGGCTTCGACCCGGACCCGGGCGAGGACGAAGACGCCCTCCCGCGCGAGCCCTTGCGCCTGCGGGTGATCGATATCTCCGGCGGCGGGCTGGCGGTGAGCCTGCCGGCCGGCGCGCCGCTGCTGGAGGTCGGGCGCGTCTACCGCCGCTGCGAGCTGCGCCTGCCCGACCAGCCGCCCTTCCCCGTCGCCCTGGCGATCTGCAGCCAGGCCCGGCAGACCCTGGCCAACGGCGTGGAAAGCTTCCGCATCGGCGCGCGCTTCGAGAACCTGCCACGCGGCGCCGACGAGGATATCCAGCGCTACATCTTCCGCATCGACCGCCAGCGCAACGCGCGCAAGAGCGGCGTGTTCTGAGCGCGCCCTAAAGATTCCGCCGCCCGGGCCGATCTTGGCATGGCAACCCCGCCATTCCGCCGTGCCTGCCCGGAGCCACCGATGAACGACAAAAAGCCAGCCGCCGGTCACGGCGGTGAATTCCTCAGCTTCGCCCTGGGCGAAGAGCAGTACGGCGTGGACATCCTCAAGGTGCAGGAAATCCGCGGCTACGACGCGGTCACCCGCGTGCCGGACGCGCCGGACTACATCAAGGGCGTGATCAACCTGCGCGGCACCATCGTGCCGGTCATCGACCTGCGCCTGAAGCTGCGGCTGAAGGAAGCGCGCTACGACGCCTTCACCGTGATGATCGTGCTCAACGTCGAGGACCGCGTGGTCGGCATCGTCGTGGACAGCGTCTCGGACGTGATCCCGCTCAGCGAAGAGCAGATCCGCCCGACGCCGGAGTTCGGCGCCGCCGTGGACACCCGCTTCATTTCCGGCATCGGCACGCAGGACGATCGCATGCTGATCCTGCTCGACATCGAGACGCTGCTGGACAGCGCCGACCTGTCCCCGCAGGAAGCCCTCACCGAAGAAGCCGCCTGACGGCCCGTGTCGGGCATGCCCCGACACAGCCGCCACCGGTGGAACGAACTGTGGCGCAGTTCTCATCCCGCCCGTTCAAGTTGTCCGGGCAGGGGCCGATAGCTGCCTCAAGGCCCGCGCGAGGCCACCCCTCCCCACTTCGGAGATACCCATGAAAACCCTGTTCACCCTGATTCCCGCCCTGGCCCTGGCCACCCTGTCGGCCGACGTGCTGGCCCAGTCCCAAGAAATGATCCCGCCGGAAATGGCGACCCGCTTCGTCGGCAAGGACGGCATGGTGTGCGGCAAGGTCGAGAAGGCCAAGTACGCGCAGTCCTCCGAGGGCGAGCCGACCTTCCTGTACATGGGCGGCATGTTCCCGCGCCACACCTTCTCGGCCCGCATCGACGGCGCCAACCGCAGCAAGTTCTCCTTCGCCCCGGAAACCCTGGAAGGCAAGGACGTCTGCGTGATCGGCAAGATCCAGCGCGACGCCTCGCGCGCGGAAATCGAAGTCAGCTCGCCGTCCAGCCTGAAGCTGGCGACGATCAAGTAATACCCCGCCGCGCCGTCCCGCGCCGTGCGCGGGACGGTGCCTGGCCCTCCCGCCGGGCAACGTCACAGGAAGAGGAAGCGCGTACATGCAGTGGATCAACAAATTCAAACTCGGCCCGAAGCTGATGCTGATCTTCGGCATCGTCTTGGTCATCATGCTGATCCAGGGCATCATCGCCTATTCCGGCCTTGCCGCCCTCAACAACGTGACGCGCGATCTGGCCGGCGATTCGATGGCCAGCGTGCGCGAAGCCGGCGAACTGCGCGGCATGCTCGGCGAATTCCGCAACTCGGCCTACCAGGGCCTGATCCGCGCCAGCGACGCGGTCAAGCAGGACGCCAAGACGCGCCAGGTCCAGCTGAAGAAGGATATCGACGCCACCATCGCCGACTATCCGCACCTGCTGCGCAGCGACGCGCAGAAGAAGCTCTACAACCAGTTCGTCGCCGACTGGAAGAAGGCCGCCGCCTCCTACGCCAGCGTCGAGGAAATGCTCGAACTCAACCTGCCCGACGACGCCGTGGACACCTTCGTCGGCGAGACGCGCAGCGCCCACCTGGCCGCGCAGGCTTCGCTGGCCAAGCTGATCGACGAGGACAACCGCCTCGCGCAGGAAGCCAAGGACCGCGCCGAAACCGTGCACGCCACCTCGGTCACGCTGACCGTGGTGATGGTGCTGGCCGGCATCGCCGGTGGCCTGTTGCTGGCCTGGCTGTTCGCCCGCTCGCTGGTCGGCAACATGCGCGGCGCGGTGAATGTCGCCAACGACGTGGCGACCGGCAAGCTGGACGGCCATATCGACACCGCCGCCTCCGACGAGGTGGGCGACCTGATGCGCGCGCTGCAGCGCATGCAGCGCGACCTGAAGGAGCGCATCGAGCGCGACCAGGCCGTCGCCGCCGAGAACCTGCGCATCCGCACCGCGCTGGATGCCTCCTCCACCGGCGTGATCATCACCGATCCCTCGCTGCAGGTCGTCTACACCAACCCGGCCATCCACCAGGTCATCGCCCAGCACGCCGAGGACTTCCAGCAGGCGCTGCCGGCACTGGACATCGAGGCCTCGCTGGTCGGCCACCACGTCAACGTGCTCGAGCACGGCGGCGAGGTGGACCCGAAGTTCGTCGCCCAACTGGAGAAGAACGGTTCGGCGCGCCGCGAGATGCGCTACGGCGATGCGCATATCGCGCAGATCGTCTCGATGATCCGCGACGCCGACGGCCAGGCCGTGGGCACCGTGTGCGAGTGGCGCGACCGCAGCATCGAAGTGCAGGTGGAAGAGGAAGTGGCGCGCATCGTGGAGTCGGCCGCGGCTGGCGACATGGGCGGCCGCGTGGCGGTCGAAGGCAAGGAAGGCTTCTTCCTGCAGCTGGCCCAGCAGCTCAACGGCTTGCTGGACGCCAACGGTGCTTCGATCGATCAGGTCTCCCGCCTGCTGGCCGCGCTGTCGCAGGGTGATCTGACCGTGCGTATCCATGGCGACTACCAGGGCGTGTTCGCCCGCATGCGCGACGACGCCAACGCCACCGCCGAGCAGCTGACGGAGATCGTTGGCCGCATCAAGCAGTCCTCGGTGGCGATCAACTCGGCCGCCGGCGAGATCGCCGCCGGCAACAGCGACCTGTCGCGCCGTACCGAACAGCAGGCCGCCAACCTGGAAGAAACCGCCGCCTCGATGGAGGAACTGACCTCCACCGTGCGCCAGAACGCCGAGCATGCCCGCCAGGCCAACCAGCTGGCGCAGGGCGCGGCCACGGTGGCTTCGCAGGGTGGCGAGGTGGTGGGCAAGGTGGTCACCACGATGGGCGACATCGAGAAGTCTTCCAAGAAGATCGCCGAGATCATTTCGGTCATCGACGGCATCGCCTTCCAGACCAACATCCTGGCGCTCAATGCCGCGGTGGAAGCCGCGCGTGCCGGCGAGCAGGGCCGTGGCTTTGCGGTGGTGGCCTCGGAAGTGCGCACGCTGGCGCAGCGGTCGGCCAACGCGGCCAAGGAAATCAAGGGCCTGATCGATGATTCGGTCGGCCGCGTCGCCGACGGCTCGGCGCTGGTGCACAAGGCCGGCGCGACCATGGGCGAGATCGTCGCCTCGGTGCAGCGCGTGACCGACATCATGGCCGAGATTTCCGCGGCATCGCAGGAACAGTCCGCCGGCATCGAGCAGGTCAACCAGACCATCACCCAGATGGACGAAACGACCCAGCAGAACGCCGCGTTGGTGGAAGAAGCCACCGCCGCCGCGCGCGCGATGGAAGAACAGGCCGGCCAGCTGTCCGATGCGGTGTCGATCTTCCGCCTGGAAGAATCGGCCGCCGAACCGGCGCCGGCGCTGGCCCCGCGCACGAGCGAGCGCGCGGCGCGCCCGCAACCGGCTGCCCGGCCCGCCCGCCCGGCGCGCCAGGAAGCCGAAGCGGTGGTCGCCGACAGCGACTGGCAGGAATTCTGATCTCTCCGTGTAGTGGCAATGCACACACCCCGGCTCCGGCCGGGGTGTCTGTTTTTGGGCGCCGGCCACGCCGTGGCGGGCAGGAAATTTGCGACTGCGCTCGCACTACAGTTCCGCCCCCGCGCGGCCGATAACCTTCTTGAACCCGAGGTGCCGAATGCCGCCCACCCTCTCCCCCGCCCCCGTCGACAGTCGCGAATTCGAGTTCGCCGACCGCGATTTCCGCCGCGTGTGCGAACTGATCCACCAGCGCGCCGGCATTGCCCTGGCGCCGGCCAAGCGCGACATGGTGTACGGCCGGCTCTCGCGGCGGCTGCGCGCGCTCGGCCTGCGCTCGTTCCGCGACTACCTGGACCTGCTGGAAAGCGGCCAGGACGAGGACGAGTGGCAGGCGTTCACCAACGCGCTGACCACCAACCTCACCTCGTTCTTCCGCGAGCCGCACCATTTCGACAAGCTGCGCGAGGAACTGCTCAAGCATCGCCGCGAACCCACGCTCAAACTGTGGTCGTGCGCGGCGTCCACCGGCGAAGAGCCGTACTCGATGGCGATCACCGCCTGCGAGGCGTTCGGCACGCTGAACCCGCCGGTGCGCATCCTGGCCACCGACGTGGACACCCAGGTGCTGGAGACCGGTGCGCGCGGCGTATATCCGGTCGACCGCGTGTCCTCGCTGGACCCGGCGCTGCGCCGCAAGTACTTCCAGCGCGGCAGCGGCCCGAACGAAGGCAAGTGCCGGGTGCTGCCGGCGCTGCGCCAGCTGATCGAGTTCCGCCAGCTCAACCTGCTGGCCCCGCGCTACGACGTGGGCGGCCCGTTCGCCGCGGTGTTCTGCCGCAACGTGATGATCTATTTCGACAAGCCCACCCAGCGCGGCATCCTCTCGCGCCTGGTGCCGCACCTGGGCGAGGACGGGCTGCTGTACACCGGGCACTCGGAGAACTACCTGCACGCCGCCGACCTGATCCAGCCCTGCGGCCGCACGCTGTACCGCGCCGCCCGCGGAGCGCGCGCATGACCTCGGCCCTGAAGATCGACGAGGTGATGCGCTACCGCGACACCCGTTTCCAGACCATCGCCGCCAAGCTGTTGCCCACCCAGTACCTGGTGGTGGACGACGACACCGCGCTGACCACCACGCTGGGCTCGTGCGTGGCCGCGTGCGTGCGCGACCCAGTGCTGAAGATCGGCGGGATGAACCACTTCCTGCTGCCCGAAGGCCAGGTCGGCGACGGTGCGCCGGCGCGCTACGGCAGCTACGCCATGGAGTTGCTGATCAACGACCTGCTCAAGCGCGGCGCGCACCGCAAGCGCCTGGAGGCCAAGGTGTTCGGCGGCGCCAACGTGCTCAAGGGCTTCACCTCCAACCCGGTGGGCACGCGCAACGCCGAGTTCGTGCGCGCCTACCTGCTGGCCGAGCACATCCCCATCGTGGCCGAGGACCTGTGCGGCATCCATCCGCGCAAGATCTGGTTCTTCCCGGTCACCGGCCGCGTCGTCGTGCAGCGCCTGCCGCATGCGCACGAGGCCGAGGTCGCGGCGACCGAATCGGCCGTACGGGCCCGCCTGTCGAAGACGCCCGTCAGCGGCGGCGTGGAGCTGTTCCAATGAACCTGCAGGCTCCGGTCCGCGTATTGATCGTCGACGACTCCGCGGTCGTGCGGCAGATCCTCACCGAAATCCTTTCGCGCGACATCGGCATCGAGGTCGTCGGCAGCGCCGCCGACCCGCTGCTGGCGCGCGAGAAGATCAAGCGCCTCAACCCCGACGTCATCACGCTGGACGTGGAAATGCCACGCATGGACGGGCTGGCGTTCCTCGAGAACCTGATGCGCCTGCGCCCCACGCCCGTGGTGATGATTTCCTCGCTCACAGAGCGCGGCGCGGATACCACGCTGCAGGCGCTGTCGCTGGGCGCGGTGGATTTCGTCGCCAAGCCCAAACTCGATGTCGCGCGCGGGCTGGAAACCTATGCCGAAGAGATCGTCGGCAAGGTCAAGGCCGCCGCGCAGGCGCGCGTGCGCCCGCTGGCGCGCCCGGCCGCCGCCAAGGTCGAGCTCGATACCCCGGCGGCCACGCCGGCCAGCGCCGCCGCACGCGCGGGCCTGTTCCGCACCACCGACCGCCTGATCGCCATCGGCGCCTCGGCCGGCGGCACCGAGGCCTTGCGCGTGGTGCTCGAAGGCATGCCCGCCGACGCGCCGGCCGTGGTGCTGACCCAGCACCTGCCGGCCAGCTTCAGCACCGCCTTCGCCGAGCGCCTGGACCGCCATTCAGCGATGTCCGTGCGTGAGGCCAGCGATGGCGAGGCCGTGCTGCCGGGCCACGCCTACCTGCCGCCGGGCGGCCGCCACCTGCGCGTGATCCGCGACGGCGCCCGCTGGCGCTGCCGCATCGACGACACCGAGCCGGTCAACCGCCACAAACCCGCCGTGGACGTGCTGTTCCGCTCGGTGGCAGCCAACGCTGGCCCCAACGCGATCGGCGCGATCCTCACCGGCATGGGCGACGACGGCGCCCGCGGCTTGCTGGAAATGCAGCAGGCTGGCGCCGCCACGCTCGTGCAGGACGAAGCCACCTCGGTGGTGTGGGGCATGCCCGGTGCCGCCTTCAAGTTGGGGGCCGCACAGGAGACCGTCCCGCTGGAGCGCGTCGCCGAGCGCCTGCTCGCCCTTTCCCGCGTCAGTCGCTGAGGCGCGCATGGACGACCTCGCGCTGTCCACCGCGACCGCCACACTGCCCGAGACCGCGCTGATCGATCCGCGCGACCTGGACACGTTGCTGGCCTACACGTTCTCGCAGATGCCGCACGGCGTCATCGCGGTGGACACGGCGCGGCGCGTGGTGATGTTCAACCGCGCCGCCGAGCGCATCTGGGGCACGGAGTCCGCGCTGGTGTGCGGCCAGCCGGTGGAACACCTGTGCCCGGCGATCCTGGGCACGTACTTCGACGAAGTGGCGCTCGACCCGCCGGGCCGCGCCACCGACCCGCGCGACATCCAGCTGGTGCGCGGCGACGGCAATGTCGCCGTGCTGGCCATTTCGCTGCTCAGCGTGGAACGCGACACGCGCCGCGTGACGGTAGGCTTCATCCGCGATGTCACCCGCCAGCGCGAACACGAAGCACGCATGCGCCAGCTCTCGCTGGCCGTGGACCGCAGCGACACCGCCTTGCTCACGCTGGACGATGCGCTGGGCGTGGCCTACGTCAACGAAGGATTCACCCGCCTGTTCGGCTATTCGCTGGCGCAAATGCGCGGCAAGCGTCCCTCGCAGGTGCTGGCCGGCCCGCATACCGACCCGGACACCTTGCGCGGGCTCTACGAACAGGCCGCCGCCTGGCGCCAGGCGCGCGCCGACCTGCTGCTGTACCGCCACGACGGCCAGCCGCTGTGGACCTCGGTAATCACCAATCCGGTGAGCGATGTACCCGGCGTGCCCAGCGAAACGGTGGCGGTGATCACCGACATCACCCACGCCAAGATGCACGAGGTGCTGCACACCCACGTGCTCGACGCGATCGTGCGCGAGCAGCCGCTGGCCGACGTGATGGCGATGATCTGCGTGGAGCTCGAGCGCGTGGCCCCGGCGCTGCGCGCCTCGGTACTCAGCGTGGACAGCGACAGCCGCCTGCATACCCTCGCCTCGCCCAGCATGCCGCCCGGATACAGCGAGGACGTGGACGGCCTGCGCATCGGCGCGGGCGTGGGCGTGTGCGGCACCGCCGCCTGGCGCGGGCGGCCGGTGAGCGTGAGCGACATCGCCACCGACCCGCTGTTCAAGGACTTCCGCCACTTCGCCGCGCGCTACGACCTGCACGCGGCGTGGTCGAGCCCGATCAAGTCCAGCGGCGGCCGCGTGCTCGGTACCTTCGCCATCTACTACGCCGAGGCGCGCGAGCCCGACCCCTGGCACATCAAGCTTGCCGACATCTGCTTGCACCTGTGCGCGCTGGCGCTGGAACGCGAGCACACCCGTGCCCGGGTGCACCAGCTGGCCTTCTACGACGCGCTGACCAGCCTGCCGAACCGGATGATGTTCAACGCCCGCGCCGAGCAGTTGCTGGTGAACGCCGAGAGCCAGCATGCGCCGGCGGCGGTGCTGTTCCTCGACGTGGACCGCTTCAAGCGGGTCAACGAGACCCAGGGCCACGCCGCCGGCGACGGCCTGCTGCGCGATATCGCCCAGCGCCTGGGCGAGAACCTCGGCCTGGGGGACCTTGTCGGGCGCCAGGCCGGCGACGAATTCGTGCTGGCGCTGCCGAACTGCGGCGCCGAGCAGGCCGGCGGCATCGCCGAGCGCCTGCTGGGGGCGATCGCCGCGCCGTCGGTGGTCGGTCACATGACGCTGCATCCCTCGGCCAGCATCGGCGTGGCGATCTTTCCCGAGGACGGCCGCGATATCAACACGCTGCTGCGGCATGCCGACCTGGCGATGCATCGCGCCAAGACCGAAGGCGGCGGCAGCTTCCGCTTTTTCAGCGCCGACATGAACCGCCTGGCGCAGGAGCGCGTCGCGCTGGAAACCGCGCTGCGCGAGGCCCTGCGCCGCGACCAGTTGCAGCTGCATTACCAGCCGCAGGTCCTCAGCCATCCGCCGCACCCGCTGTATGGCGTGGAAGTACTGCTGCGCTGGGACCACCCGCAGCTGGGCGCGATCTCGCCGGCCCGCTTCGTGCCGCTGGCCGAGGAAAGCGGCCTGATCGGCGACCTGTGCCGATGGGTGCTGCGCAACGCGCTGCGCCAGCTCGCCGACTGGCGCGCGCGCGGCGTGGCCATCCCGCGCATCGCGGTGAACCTGTCGGCCAGCAACTTCGAGGACCCACAGCTGCTGGACGAACTGCTGCGCCTGCTGCTGCAACACGGCCTCTCGCCGACCGACGTGACGCTGGAGATGACCGAGAGCGTGATGCTCTCTCCACAGCCGCGCGTGCTGGACAACATCGCGGCCATGCAGGCCGCCGGCCTGGCCTTGTCGCTGGACGACTTCGGCACCGGCTATTCGAGCCTGAGCCACCTGCACCGGCTGCCGATCAACGAATTGAAGCTGGACATGAGCTTCGTGCGCGACATCGAGCACAGCATGTCCGCCCGCGCCCTGACCAACTCCGTGTTGCGCATCGGCGAGAGCCTGCGCAAGCACGTGGTGGCCGAGGGCGTGGAAACCGAACGGCAGCGCCGCCTGCTTGCCGGCCTGGGCTGCGAAGTGCTGCAAGGCTTCCTGTTTTCCAAGCCACTGCCGGCCGCGGACCTGGAGCGCTGGCTGGCCGAGCGCGACGCCGAATGAACGCAGTGCGGCCGTAACCGGTAGGATCGGCCCATCGCCCCTACGTTGCGCCCATGAAAGCCTTTCTCGACGCCGCACTCTCCCTCGCCTGGTTGGTATTCCTCGGTTACTGGATCTGGTCCGCGCGCCGGGTGAAACGCGCCAGCCGCAGCGAAACCCCATGGCGACAGCTGGCGGTGTACTGGTTGCCCCTGCTGGTCGCGGTGCTCCTGCTGGGCCCGGGCGAATGGTACGAAGGCAGCTGGCTGAGCGAACGCTTCGTTCCCAAAAGCATTCCGATCAGGGCCACCGGCGTGGCGCTCGCATGGGTCGGTGTCGCCCTGGCGATCTGGTCGCGCCACCTGCTGGGCAGCAACTGGAGCAGCGTGGTGCAACTCAAGCAGGACCATGAGCTCATCGAGCGCGGCCCCTACCGTTGGATACGCCATCCGATTTACACCGGTTTGCTGCTCGCCTTCCTCGGCAATGCAATCAAGGTGGGCGACTGGCGTGGGCTGATCGCGCTGGCGATCGTGTTCGTCTCGTTCTGGCGCAAGCTGCGGCTGGAAGAGCGCTGGCTGGGCGAACAATTCGGTGAACGGTATGCCGCGTACAAACAGCGGACGCGCGCCCTGATTCCGGGAATCCTGTAGGTCGACGGGTCGCGGCCGAAGCCGCTCCCACGAGGAGCAGGAGAAAGACACGACCAGCGCGCCACACAGTATGTAGCGGCGCGTATCCGTTCGTGGGAAACCTGAGCGGTCTTCGGGGGCGGCGGGCGCTTTCGGGACCGTAGGCGACATGGATGTCGCCTACGAGCCTCCATGGATGGATTCACGGCGTGTCCCGAAAGCGCCCGCCGCCCCCGAAGGCCGCCGCATGAAACCCGGAGAGCCGCTCTACGCGCCCCAGTAAAGCCGCATCGGATTATCGACCAACAACTTCCGCTGCAAATCCGCACTCACCGCGATGCGCGGGATAAAATCCACCAGTTTCCCATCATCGGGCATATGCGAAGTCATGTTGGGATGCGGCCAATCCGTGCCCCACAGCACGCGATCCGGGAACCGCTCCACCAGGTAGCGCGCGAACGGCACCACGTCGTCATACCCTGGGGGCCCGGACACGGACAGCCGCTCCGGGCAGCTCACCTTGCTCCACACGTTCGGATGCTCGTCCATCAACCGCACGAACCGCTGGAACTCTGGCCCCTCGACCGGCAGCCGCACATCCGGCCGGCCCATGTGGTCCACCACCACCGTCGTCGGCAGCGAAGTGAAGAAGTCCCAGCGCTCGGCCAGGTCCGCGGCCTCGAAATAGATCACCACATGCCAGCCCAACGGCGCGATCCGCTCGATGATCGCCCGGTAGTAGGCATCCGGCTTCGGATCCACCAGCCGCCGCACAAAGTTGAAGCGCACCCCGCGCACGCCGGCCGCATGCAGCGCGGCCAGCTCCGCATCGGTCACCGTGTCGCGCACCGTCGCCACGCCGCGGGCCCGCCCATCCGCCGCTTGCAACGCATCCACCAACGCCCGGTTGTCCGCGCCATGGCACGTCGCCTGCACGATCACGTTGCGCTCGAAGCCAAGAAAATCGCGCAGGGCAAACAGCTGCGCCTTGCCCGCATCGCACGGCGTGTACTTGCGCTCGGGTGCATACGGAAACTCGTCGCCCGGTCCGAACACATGGCAATGTGCGTCCACTGCACCCGCCGGCGGAACGAACGCCGGTTTGCTGGGGTGCGCGCACCAGTCCAGCCAGTTCGCATCTTTCTGGAAGGCGACCATCACAGCCCCCTTGCCTTCAGCTGCGCGTCCAGGCGCGGATAGACGCGCCGCGCATTGCCTTCGTACACCTTGTGCAGGTCGGCCGGCGCCAGTCCCAGCGCATCCACATAGCGCCGCGTGTCGTCGAAATAATGGCCCGTCTGCGGATCGATGCCACGCACCGCGCCGACCATTTCCGAACCGAACAGGATGTTGTCGATGTCGATCACCTCGAACAGCAAATCGATGCCCGGCTGATGATAGACGCAGGTGTCGAAGAACACGTTACGCATCACGTGCGTGTCCAGCGGCGGCTTGCCCAGCATGTCGGCCAGGCCCCGGAAGCGGCCCCAGTGGTACGGCACCGCGCCGCCGCCGTGCGGGATGATGAAGCGCAGCTCAGGGAAATCTCGGAACAGGTCACCCTGCAGGAACTGCATGAACGCCGTGGTATCGGCATTGAGGTAATGCGCGCCGGTGGCGTGGAAGTTGGGGTTGCAGCTGCCGGACACATGCACCATGGCCGGCACGTCCAGCTCCACCATCTTTTCGAAGAAGGGATACCAGGCCTTGTCGGTCAACGGCACGCCACTCCAGTGTCCGCCTGACGGGTCCGGGTTGAGGTTGCACCCCACGAAGCCCAGCTCGTTGACGCAACGCTCCAGCTCGCCGATCGAATGGCTGATCGGCACGCCCGGCGACTGTGGCAGCTGGCACACGCCGATGAAGGTCTCGGGGTATAGCCCGACCACGCGGGCGATCAGGTCGTTGCAACGGCGCGTCCATTCGGCGCTGACACGCTCATCTCCCACATGGTGGGCCATCGTGCTGGCGCGCGGCGAGAAGATCGTCATGTCCGCGCCCCGCTCGCGCAGCAGGCGCAGCTGGTGGTTCTCCACGCTCTCGCGCAGCGCGTCGTCGGAGATCGTGGGGTACACCGCCGGCGGCAGCGACGGGTCGTCGAAATGCGCGACCTGTGCCTTGCGGAAAGCGTCATGGCCCTTGGGGGCGGTGGTGTAGTGACCGTGGCAGTCGATGATCATGGGCAGGCCTCGTGGGGGAGGAAGGTCACCAGCCAAACAGCTGGGCGAAATGCACGTCCACGCGCAGGCCCACCACCAGCGCATCGGGGATGTCGGTGGTGCGGGTGGGCGCGTAGATCGGGTCGGGATGGACGATGTATTGCAGGTTCGGCATCAGCCGGACGCCGCGATGCACCGCCCAGCCGTAGCTCAGCTCGGCGATGATCTCGTTGTTGTCCGGCGTGCCGCTGCCACCGTTGCGGATCCGGCGGTCGCGCAGGTAGGCCTGCTGGCTGTCGCTGAAATGCGTGTTGGAGACGAACATCGCCAGCGTATCGCGGTCGCGTCCGGCGAAGGTGCCGGTCTTCACGAAGCCGGCGGACGCGAAGTAATCGATCGGCGCATCGTTGCCGGTATTGACGTAGTAGCGCGCGAACAGCGCCAGGCTGCGCGGCCCCTGCTTCCACACGGTCCGGTCTGCCATGGCGTACCAGCCCACGCGCGAGCCATCCTGGCTGGCAAACGCCTTGCCGGTGAGCCCGGCCGGGTTGCCGTTGATGTCCCAGTAAGGGCTCTTGCCGCCATCGCTGTTGTGGTACACGCCCACGCGGTAGGCGCGCGGCAGCGGGTCGTTCTTCGCGTTGGTCTGGTAGCCGACCTCGAACGGCACGATGGTGCCGGTTCCCTCCCCGAAGGAGAAATCCAGGCCGTTCTTGCCGGCCTTGTTGAGGTCGTTGTTGTAATCGAACGCACCGGTCTGGGCGTACCAGCGGTCGTTGACGTCGTATCGCAAGATCGCCGCCCACGAAGAGTTCGGATACGCGGTGATGCCCAGGTCGGTGATCGCACCATACGGCGTGAGGCACATCGCGTTGCTCATGAACACGCAGTTGAGCGGGGAGTTGTTGAAGTAGCTGTTCACCGGCGCGCGGCCGGCGGTGATGCTCAGGCCGTTGTCGAAGCGGTGGCGCACGGTCATGCGGGTGAGGCGGCCACCGGCGACCGGGCGCCAGGTCTGCTGCGCGCTGATGGAACTGCCGATCTTCTCGCGCGCCAGGTTGCGCCCGGCGAACCAGGCCCATTGCAGGTCCACGTCGGTGTTGTGGACGCCGAACAACTTGTCGAGGTCGAACTTCGACTGCGCCATCACCCAGTACGAACCTTCCGTGCCCTGCTCCACGCCGCCCACCGGGTTGGAAGCCACGTTGCCGACGAAATCCAGGGTCAGGTCGATGCCGTCGCGTACCTTGCCCGGCGTCCTGGCGCCGGCTTCGTCCTGCGCCCAGGCCGGCGCGCAAAGCCCGGCGGCGATGCACAGCGCCAACGCACTGCGGGTACAACGGGAAATACGGGACACAAAGCCTCCTGTCCGGCCGTCTGCGGCCGGCACTGGAATGGGGTAAGCGGGCGGCCGCGGCGGTGCCTGCGGCCGCCCGGATCAGATCTGCTGGTGCGCGGGCAGGCCGGCGTGCCGTTGGCGCAGCCGGCGCGTGCCGACCTGCGCGGCGAGCATCCGCTCGTCGAGCTTGCCTTCCCACTTGGCGATCACCAGCACGGCCACCGCGTTGCCGATCAGGTTCACGAAGGTCAGCCCTTCGGCCAGGATGCGGTGGATGCCCAGGATCAGCGCGATGCTCGCCACCGGAATCGTGCCGGTGGTGCCCAGCGTAGCGGCCAGCACCACGAAGGCCGCGCCGGCCACGCCCGCCGCGCCCTTGGACGTGAGCAGCAACACGGCGATCAGGCCGAGCTGGTGCCACACGGTCAGTTCGGTGTTGGTGGCCTGGGCCAGGAACAGCGCCACGGTGGTGAGGTACAGGCAGGTGCCGTCGAGGTTGAACGAGTAGCCGGCGGGAATCACGAAGCCGACCACGCCTTCCTCGGCGCCAAGCTTCTTCATCTTCTCGATCAGGCGCGGCAGCACGGTCTCGGTGGAGGTCGTCGCCGCGACGATGACGATTTCATCGCGCAGGTAGGCCATCAGCCGCCACAGGCTCACGCCGCACCACCACGCCACCGCGCCGAGCACGATCACGGTGAACAGGCCGCACACCACGAAGAACTCGATGATCAGCTCGCCCAGCGAGAGCAACGAGCCGGCGCCGAACTGCCCCACGGTGAAGGCGATGGCGCCGAACGCACCGATCGGGGCGAAGTACATGACGTACCCGATGATCTTGAACAGCGCGCTGGAGGTGGACTCGATGACCTTCATCACCGGCTCACCACGCTCGCCCACCGCCGCCAGCGCGACGCCGAACAGCACCGAGACGAACAACACCTGCAGCACGTGGGCCTCGGTGAACGCGCTGACCAGCGTGTTGGGGATGATGCCCATCAGGTAGGCGACGATGGACTGGTCGTGCGCGGTGTGCACGTAGCCCTGGATGGTTGCCGTATCGATGGTGGCCGGGTCGATGTTCATGCCCGCGCCCGGCTTCCACAGGTCCACCGCCACCAGGCCGATGACCAGCGCGGCGATGGTGATGACCTCGAAGTAGATCAGCGACTTCAACGCCAGCCGGCCGACACTCTTCATGTCGCGCATGCCGGCAATGCCGTGCACGACGGTGACGAAGATCACCGGCCCGATCATCATGCGGATGAGCTTGATGAAGGCATCGCCAAAGGGTTTCATCGCCGAGCCCATATCCGGCTGCAGCCAGCCCAGCAGCACGCCGATCAGCGTGCCGGCCAGCACCTGGAACCACAGCTGGCCAAAGATTCCGAAGCGGCCGGGCCGCTTCTCTACCACGGTCATGTCAACCCTCCCAGGTCAATGATGATAATGAAGCCGGCGTCTGTTTCAGGCGAACAGTTCACCGTCGAAAAGCTTGCGGGCGGTACGCAGGACCGCCGCGCGCACGACCTGGCCCGCGTCGTCGAGGTCCATCACGCAGCCAGTGCTGCCGCTGGGGTGTTCGACTTCCAGCCGCAGCGAGCGCCCTTCCGGCAGCCGGGCCAGTGCATGCGCCGGGGATTCGGGCAGCAGGCAGGCGGTGGCGACGCTGACCGCGCCGAGTACGCCGATGGAGGCGTGACAGCGATGCGGGATGAAGGAGCGCACGCTGATGGCACCGCCCTCGCGCGGTGCGGCAACGAGCATCATCTTGGGTACCGAGGCCTGGGCCACATCGCCGAGGTTCATCAGCGGACCGGCCTGCAGGCGGATGGATTCCAGCCGCCGCTTCAGTTCGTCATGGGCGTCGAGCGTCTCGCGGTCTTCGTAGCCGCTGATGCCGAAGTCCTCGGCGCGCATCACCACGCAGGGCATGCCGTTGTCGATCAGGGTGAGGTCGATGCCGTCGATCGTGTCGCGTGCCCGCCCGGTGGGCAGCAGCGCGCCGCAGGACGAACCGGCGATGTCGGCGAAGGCCAGCGGCACCGGCGCGGCGGTGCCGGGTACGCCGTCGATGCGCGCGTCGCCGTCGTAGCGCACGCGCCCGGCGGGCGTCTCCACCGTGGCGGTGGCCAGCTTGCCGGTGTTGACCATGAAGATGCGCACCTCGGTACGCTCGCCTTGCGTAGTGACCAGGCCGCGCTCGATCGCGAACGGACCGACGCCGGCCAGCATGTTGCCGCAGTTCTGTGCATCGCTGACCAGCGCCTGGTCCACGAACACCTGCAGGAACAGGTAATCGACATCGGCGTCGTCGCGGTCGGAAGCGGACACCACCGCGACCTTGGAGGCCAGTGGGTCGGCGCCGCCCATGCCGTCGATCTGCCGCGGGTCGGGCGAGCCATAGGCGCGCAGCAGGAAGGCGTCGCGCGCAGCGGTATCGACCGGCAGGTCCGAGGCCAGGAAGAACCCGCCCTTCGACGTGCCGCCCCGCATCCACATCGCGCGCACCGGCTCAGACATAAGTCAGGCCCTTGGCCGCCAGCCGCTCGCGCATCTGGTAGATGTCCAGGCCAAGCTCGCCGCGCGCCAGCCGTTCGCGTTTTTCCGCTTCGCGGGCCTCGCGGGCCTGGGCCTCGCCCAGCACGCGCGCCGCGTCGGCACGCGGCACCACGCACACGCCATCGTCGTCGGCCACCACCACGTCGCCCGGCTGCACCCACGCACCGGCGCACACCACGGGCACATTCACCGAGCCCAGCGTTTCCTTGACCGTGCCCTGCGCGTGGATGGCACGGCTCCACACCGGGAAGCCCATCGCGGTCAGGTCGCGCACATCGCGCACGCCGGCGTCGATGACCAAGCCGCGGCAGCCGCGCGCCTGCGCGGATGTGGCCAGCAGGTCGCCGAAATAGCCGTCGCAGCATTCGCTGGTCGGGGCGACCACCAGCACGTCGCCCTCGCGCAGCTGTTCGATAGCCACGTGCATCATCCAGTTGTCGCCCGGCGGCACCGACACCGTAACCGCCGTGCCGGCAATGCGCGCGCCCGCATAGACGGGCCGGATGCGCGGATGCAGCAGGCCGCTGCGGCCCTGTGCCTCGTGGACCGTGGCCACGCCGGCCTCGGCCAGGCCATCGACAAGGGCAAGATCGGTGCGTTCGATATGGGTGACGACCCGGGACATCCATCCATCCTTCGTTGGGGATGAGCGAGTCTGGCCGCGATCCGCGCGGGGGCTCAAGATCGTTTTCCGAGACGGCCATTGGTTTTGGTTATAGTTGATCCATGGAGCAGCTCCCGGACCTGAACCTTCGCCACCTCCACGCGCTCACCGTGGTGGTCGCCAGCGGCGGCATCAGCGCGACCGCGCCGCAGGTGAATCTTTCGCAGCCCGCGCTGACGCAGGCCATCGCCAAGCTGGAGCGGCAACTGCACTCGACGTTGTTCGATCGCCAGCCCGGCGGCATGGCGCCTACCGAAGCGGCGCAACTGCTCGTGCCGCGCATCGAGCGCGCCCTGGCCTACATCGCGCACGGCGTGCGGCTGGCGCGGCGTTCGCAGCGCCTGCCCGCGCTGGCCGGGCTGGAGCGGCGCGTGGCGCTGGGCCAGTTGCGTGCGCTGACCGCGGTGGACCAGGCCGGCAACTACTCGCTGGCCGCCGCGCGCAGCGGTATTTCGCAGCCGGCGGTGTATCGCGCGGTGCACGACCTCTCCGAGCTGATCGAAGTGCCGCTGACGATGCGCCGCGGCAAGACCGTGCAGTCCACGCCGGCGGCCACGCGCATGCTGCGGCTGGTGCGCTTGGCGCTGGCCGAACTGTCGGCCGGGGTGGATGAACTGGCCTCGCTGCGTTCGGAGCGCGGCGGGCGCATCGCACTGGGCGTGATGCCGCTGGCCCGCGCCATCCTGCTGCCGCAGGTGCTGGCACGGTTCTCGCGGGCGTATCCGAACACCCGCATCAACGTGGTCGAAGGGCCTTATGCCGAAGTGCTCAACGACCTGCGCGAGGGCAACCTCGACTTGCTGGTCGGCGCCATGCGCGACCGCCTGCCCGTGCGCGACGTGGTGCAGGAAGGCTTGTTCGACGACGACCCGGTGATCGTCGCCCGCGCCGGCCACCCGCTGGCCGGCACGCACTTCGCATTCGAGCGCCTGCTCGACTACCCCTGGGTCATCGCCGCCACCGGCGCGCCGGTACGGGCGCGCTGGGAGCGCATGTTCCTCGACCAGGGCCACGCACCGCCGCCACCGCGCATCGAGTGCGGCTCGGTACTGGTGACGCGCGGCCTGCTGCTGGAGGACGACTGGCTGACGCTGATGTCGCGCGACCAGTTCCTGATCGAGCGCCGCGCCGGGCTGATGACCGAACTCGCCAGCGCCGGTGAAGGCCTGCGTCGGCGCATCGGCCTCACGACCCGCGCGGACTGGCACCCTACCCGGCAGCAATCGGCCTTCGTGGAGATGTTCCGCGCGGTGTGCGCCGAGCGCGGCGGCGCCGGGGATGACGACCCGTGGCCGTTCCGGCATGCGGCGCGGTGAGGTACCTCACTCGGCGCGCGGTTGCGTACTGGCCATCATGAGGCCGTAGACCAATGATCCCGCAACCAGCACGCAGAACGCGAGCAGCCAGCCGCCTGGCGGCCCCATCCACAAGCGCAAGAGCAGAAACACGGGGCCGAAGGTGAGCAGGAAATTCAATCCATGCATCCAGAAGGCATGGGCGAATCGATGCTGCTTCTGCTTGAGGAAGTTCGGGAGGCCGCAGTAACTCAGCAGCCGCAGGACACATCGAGGCTCTCTATACATGCGCACTCGCTTTTGTCTTGACGCAAGAGCAAGGGGGGCGCCGACTGCGGCGCCCCTGCCGCCTCACCGGGCGGAGTAGCTGGTGATCGCGCCGACCACGAGCCCAACGGCAAAACCTGCCGGCCCGCTGATGATCGCGCCCCCGATGGCGGTAACCATCATGTTGCGGAATTGGACCTGGTGACGCTCGGCATAGGCACCGCCATCAACCGACTTGATCTCATCAATCGTTAGTTCACGCATGGATGTATCACCTTGATTTCGCGGGTCGTTCCGCACGATCAGGCTTTCCCAAGTCGCATCGAGCGTCCACCGCTTTCGGACACATCTTGCCGAACAGTTAGAAAATTCAAACAAAAAGCCCGGCTTTCGCCGGGCTTTCTGCATTCCTTCCCGCGTGGCTTACGCCGCGACGGTATCGGCCACTTCCTGGTAATCCTGGATCTGGTCGAAGTTCATGTAGCGGTAGATCTCGGCACCCTTGCTGTTGATCACGCCGATATCCGCCATGTACTCCTCCTTGCTCGGGATCTTGCCCAACCGCGAGCAGATCGCCGCCAGCTCCGCCGAACCCAGGTACACGTTGGTGTTGCGGCCCAGGCGGTTCGGGAAGTTGCGGGTGGAGGTCGAGAACACGGTCGCACCCTCGCGCGCCTGCGCCTGGTTGCCCATGCACAGCGAGCAGCCCGGCATCTCCATGCGCGCACCGGCGGTGCCGAAGGTGCCGTAGTGGCCTTCCTTGGTCAGCTCCGAGGCGTCCATCTTGGTCGGCGGCGCGACCCACAGGCGGGTCGGGATGTCGCGCTTGCCTTCCAGCAGCTTGGCGGCCGCACGGAAGTGGCCGATGTTGGTCATGCACGAGCCGATGAACACTTCGTCGATCTGCGCGCCGGCCACTTCGGACAGCGTCTTCACGTCGTCCGGGTCGTTCGGGCAGGCGACGATCGGCTCGTGGATGTCGGCCAGGTCGATCTCGATCACCGCGGCGTATTCCGCGTCGGCATCGGGCTCGAGCAGCTGCGGGTCGGCCAGCCACTCTTCCATCTTCTTGATGCGGCGGCCCAGCGTGCGTGCATCGGCATAGCCCTCGGCGATCATCCACTTCAACAGCGTGATGTTGCTGTTGAGGTACTCGATGATCGGCTCCTTGTTGAGGTGCACGGTGCAGCCGGCGGCCGAACGCTCGGCCGAGGCGTCGGACAGCTCGAACGCCTGCTCGACCTTCAGGTCCGGCAGGCCCTCGATTTCGAGGATGCGGCCGGAGAAGATGTTCTTCTTGCCCTGCTTGGCCACGGTCAGCAGGCCCTGCTTGATGGCGTACAGCGGGATCGCGTTGACCAGGTCGCGCAGGGTCACGCCCGGCTGCATCTGGCCCTTGAAGCGGACCAGCACCGATTCGGGCATGTCCAGCGGCATCACGCCGGTGGCCGCGGCGAAGGCGACCAGGCCCGAGCCGGCCGGGAACGAAATGCCGATCGGGAAGCGGGTGTGCGAGTCGCCGCCGGTGCCGACGGTGTCGGGCAGCAGCATGCGGTTGAGCCAGCTGTGGATCACGCCGTCGCCCGGGCGCAGCGAGACGCCGCCGCGGGTGGAGATGAACTCCGGCAGCGTGTGGTGGGTCTTGACGTCCACCGGTTTGGGATAGGCGGCGGTGTGGCAGAAGGACTGCATCACCAGGTCGGCCGAGAAGCCCAGGCAGGCCAGGTCCTTCAGCTCGTCGCGGGTCATCGGGCCGGTGGTGTCCTGCGAGCCGACCGAGGTCATCTTCGGTTCGCAATAGGTGCCCGGGCGCATGCCCTGGCCTTCCGGCAGGCCGCACGCACGGCCGACCATCTTTTGCGCCAGCGAGAAGCCCTTGCCGGTGTCCGGCGGGTTGACGGGCAGGCGGAACAGGTCGGTGACCGGCAGCTTCAGCGCTTCGCGCGCCTTAGCGGTGAGGCCACGGCCGATGATGAGCGGAATGCGGCCACCGGCGCGCACTTCGTCCAGCAGCACGTCGCTCTTGAGTTCGAACTCGGCGATCACTTCGCCGTTCTTCAGCGCCTTGCCGTCATACGGGCGCAGCTCGATGACGTCGCCGTGCTCCATCTGGGAGACGTCCAGTTCGATCGGCAGCGCGCCGGCATCTTCCATGGTGTTGTAGAAGATCGGCGCGATCTTCGAGCCCAGGCACACGCCGCCGAAGCGCTTGTTCGGGATGAACGGGATGTCCTCGCCGGTGAACCACAGCACCGAGTTGGTGGCGGACTTGCGGCTCGAACCGGTGCCGACCACGTCACCGACGTAGGCGACCAGATGGCCCTTCTTCTTCAGGTCCAGGATCTGCTGGATCGGGCCGCGCTTGCCGTCTTCTTCCGGGGTGAACGGCGCATCGGGACGCTTGTTCTTCAGCATCGCCAGCGCGTGCAGCGGGATGTCCGGGCGGGTTGTGGCGTCCGGCGCCGGCGACAGGTCGTCGGTGTTGGTTTCGCCCGGCACCTTGAACACGGTGATGGTCAGGCTCTGCGGCACTTCCGGCTTGCTGGTGAACCACTCGGCCGCGGCCCAGCTCTTGAGCACGGCCTGCGCGTGGGCATTGCCCTTCTCGGCCTTTTCCTGCACGTCATGGAAGGCGTCGAACACCAGCAGCGTGTGCTTCAGGCCTTCGGCGGCCACGGCACCCAGTTCCGGGTTGTCGAGCAGTTCGATCAGCGGATGGATGTTGTAGCCGCCGAGCATGGTGCCCAGCAGTTCGGTGGCGCGCTGCGGGCTGAGCAGCGGGGTCTTCTCGGTGCCGAAGGCCACGGCGGCCAGGTAGGAGGCCTTGACCTTGGCGGCGTCGTCCACGCCGGCCGGCACGCGATGGGTGATGAGGTCGACCAGGAAGGCTTCCTCGCCGGCCGGCGGGTTCTTCAGCAGTTCGATGACATCCGCGGTCTGCTGCGCGCTCAGCGGCAGCGGCGGGATGCCGAGCGCGGCGCGTTCGGCGACGTGGTGGCGATAGGCTTCCAACATGACAACACTCCGGGAATCGGAAAAAGGATTCGGTGGTTTGGGCTCAGGCTTGCGGCACGATCAGCTTCAGGCCCTTGAAGTAGTCGCGATAGAAATTCGTGTCGTGGGTGATCAGGCCATCGCACTGCAGCAGCGCGTGGGCACCGACCAAGAAATCGGCGATCGGCCTTGCGGCGCCACCGCGCTGGCGCGAGCGGCGCTGCATCTCGCCGGCGCGCAGGGCCGACTTGGCCTCGACCGGGTTGAAATGGATGCCCATCTCCTCCAGCGCGCCCAGCGCTTCGGCGCCATTGCGCAGCGCGGCGCACAGTTCGGCCAAGGCGGCGTCGCTGACCACGACGCGGCCATTGCCCAGGCACTGGCGCAGGCAGGCCTCCGCGGCGTCGGCCTGGGGGCCGTCGGTGAGCAGCTCGACCAGGACGGGGGCGTCGATGGCGATCACGGGCTCAGCCCTGCTCCGGGCCGGCGGAGGGGTCGCGGGTGAACTTGCCGCGGACGCGGGAGATGGCGTCGTCCACGCTCTTGCGCAGCACGATGCGGCTGCCTTCCAGTTCGACCTTCAGCACGCTGCCCTTGGTGAGGCCGAGCGCGTCGCGCACGGTCTTGGGAAGGGTGATCTGGCCGCGTTCGGCGACGGTCGCTTCCATGGGTAGGCTCCGGAAAGTATGTACGAATTATACATACTTGGGGGTGGGGTGGGTGGGGTTTGGGGGTGTTCTTTGCTGGGGGGGTTGTCTTGGGTTTCGGGTTTGTGGGGTGGATTTTTTAGGGGCGCGCTCGTGTTTGGGCGGTTTGTTGCGGCTTCTTACGGTGCGGGCACCGGCCTGGCGGGTATGGTCGTCACGGCTCAGCAGACGTCCTGTCCGATTCGCCGCCGCGGGCCATCCATGGCCCGCTGAC
>NZ_JARQXB010000014.1 GCF_029543105.1 Stenotrophomonas sp. HITSZ_GD | reverse complement strand
ACATGGATGTCGCCTACGAGCCTCCATGGATGGATTCACGGCGTGTCCCGAAAGGGCCCTGCCCCCGAAGGCCGCGCAACACAAACAAAACAGCCGATCAACATCGCAAGAAAAAAACCAACCACCCAACGGAAACCCCACACCAGCGGCCGCAGGCCACCAACCCACCCGTCCCCCTCGCGGCAACGCAGCATGTAAACGTTTTCCCCCGCTGATAACGTGGCCCAGCCCCGCCTCTGGACCCCGCCATGCACCCTCGCCGATCGCCCATGCTCAAGCGCCGCGCCGCGCCCGCGCTCCTGCTGCTCGCCATCGGCCTGGCCCCCGCATCGCAGCGCGACACCCTCCCCCCGCGCGCGCAATGGCAGGCCAGCGCCTCCTCGCGCCAGGTGGCCGCGCTCGCGCCCGAACACGCCATCGACGGCGACGAAACCACCCGCTGGGGCGGCGCCTTCAGCCCCGGGCATTGGTTCCAGCTCGATCTCGGCCGCGAAGCACGCGTCGGCGGCGTCCGCCTGCATTGGGACAGCGGCTTCGCGGTCGGCTACCGCATCCAGGCCTCGCGCGATGGCCAGCAATGGGACGACGTCTACACCAGCACCGACTCGCGCGGCGCCACCGATTACCTGTTCTTCCCCGCCCGCACCGCCCGCTACCTGCGCCTGGCCAGCCCCGAGCGCACCGCGGACTGGGGCGTCTCCGTGCTCGAATTCGAGCCGCTCGACGCGCGCGCGGCCGCGCACCTGCAAGGCGTCGGCGCCGACGCCGCGCAGGTCTGGCAGGGCCGCGGCGCGCCGCTCGCCCTGCCCGCCAGCGAGGCCGGCGCACGATCGCTGCAGATCGATCTGCCGCGCGCCGACAAGATCGGCGGGCTCGAAGTGTGGTGGGACGGCGCGCGTCACGGCGCCAAGCTGCAGGCCCGCACGCGCGACGGCGCCTGGCGCGATGTCGCCAGCGACCCGGGCAGCGCCGGTACGCTCTCCTTCCTCGCCGCCCCCGAAGCCTTCCAGCCCACCGCGCTGCGCCTGCTCGCCGGGCTCGAAGGACCGGCGCCGAAACTGCGGCGCCTGCGCCTGCTCGGCCCCGAACAGGTGATGACCGCGACCAAGCGCATGGAAATCCTCGCCGCGCGCGACAACGCCGCGCTGTTTCCCGCCCAGCTGCATCAGCAGCAGGTCTACTGGACGGTCGTCGGCGTGCCGGCCGGGCAGCAGAAGTCGATCTTCGACGAATTCGGCAACCTGGAGGCCTTCAAGGGCGCGCCGATGCTGCAGGCCCTGTGGTACGACACGCAAGGCGCGGTCAGCGCCGAGGGCGTGGCGCGTACCCAGTCGTTGCGCGAAGGCTGGATGCCCCTGCCCAGCGTGCAATGGCAGGCGCGCGAGCAGTTGCGCATCCGCAACGAAGCGATGGCGATCACCCAGGCCAATGGGCAACCCGTCACGCTGGTGCGCTACCGCGTCGAGAATACCGGCAACACACCGGTGCAAGGCACGCTCTCGCTGCTGGTGCGGCCGATCCAGGTCAATCCGCCCTGGCAGCATGGCGGGGTCTCGCCGATCACGCGCGTCGCGGTGGAAGGCACGGCCGCGGCGACGGACGTGCGCGTCGACCAGCGGATGCTGCTCTCGGCGTTGACGCCGGTGGACGCGGCCGGCACCACCGGCTTCGGCGCGCATGGGCAGGACGAACCCACCGCGATGATCGCCGATGGCCGCGTGCCGCAGGCGCGCGCCTCCGCCGATGCCGACGGCCTGGCCTCGGCGGTGCTGGCCTACCGCGTGGCGCTACCGCCCGGCGCGCATCGCGACGTGGTGGTGGCGCTGCCGCTAGGCACCACGCCGCGCGATGCGCAGACCAACGTCCTGCCGCCCGCGCCGCCGGTCGATCGCACGCCCTGGCAACAGGACGCCGGCCTCGCTTTCGACCGCGCCGCCGACGCGCTCGCCCACGAATGGCGCGGGCGCTTCGGCGACATCGGCCTGCGCCTGCCCGATGCCTCGCTGGTGGACATGCTGCGCGCGCAAGGCGCGTACATGCTGCTCAACCAGACCGGCCCGGCGATGCAGCCCGGCCCGCGCAACTACAACCGCTCCTTCATCCGCGATGGCGCGGCCACCGCCTCGGCGCTGCTGCGCATGGGCCAGCCGAAGGTCGCGCGCGACTACCTGCGCTGGTATTCGGACCACGCGGTGCACGAGAACGGGCTGGTCTCGCCGATCCTCAATGCCGATGGCAGCGTCAACCGCGGCTTCGGTTCGGATATCGAATACGACAGCCAGGGCGAATACATCCACCTCGTCGCCGACGTGGCCCGGCTCGACGGCGGCGCCGAATCGGTGCGCGATTACCTGCCCAAGGTCATCGCCGCGATGCGCTTCATGCAGGAATTGCGCGAGCGCACGTTGGTGCCCGGCTACATGGCCGACCAGCCGGCACCGGAACGCTTCGCCGGCATCATCGCGCCCTCGATCAGCCACGAGGGCTATTCCAGCCCCACGCACAGCTACTGGGACGACTACTGGGCGCTCAAGGGCTGGCAGGATGGCGCGTGGCTCGCCGCGCAGCTGGGCGACGCGCAGACCGCCGCGTGGGCGCGCGCGCAGTACACGCTGCTGCGCGATTCGGTGGCCGCCTCGATCCGCGCCACCCTTGCGTGGAAGCAAGGCGAAGTCATCCCCGCTTCGGCCGACCTGGGCGACGGCGATCCCACCAGCGTATCGATCGCGCTCGATCCCACCGGCCAGCAGGCGCTGCTGCCCGAGCCGCAGCTCACCGCCACCTTCGACCGCTACCTGGCCGACGTGCGGGCCCGCGAGCAGCCCGATGCGTTGTTCGCCTACACGCCCTACGAGATGCGCAACGTGCTGACGTACGTGCACCTGGACCGCGTGGACGATGCGCAGGAATTGCTGTCGCTGCTGATGGCCCATCGCCGCCCGCTGCCCTGGCACGTGCTCGCCGAAGTGGTGCATTCGCGCGAGCGCTATCCGGGCTACCTGGGCGACATGCCGCACACGTGGATCGGCGCGGAATACGCGCGCACGCTGTATGGCATGCTGCTGCGCGAGGACGAGGACACGCTGGTGCTGTTGCCCGGCACGCCGGCCGCGTGGCTGGCGGGCGAAGGCGTGGCGATCGATGCGCTGCCGACCGCGTTCGGCAAGCTCGGCATGCGCGCGCGGCAGGCCGATGGCCGCCTGCGGCTCACGCTGGCCCCGGGCCTGCGCGCGGACACCGCCCTCCAGGTGGCCTGGCCGAACCGGCAGCGGCCGCGGGAAGTGCGCGTGGACGGCCAGCGCGTGGAGCACTACGACGCCGCCGGCCTTCGCGTGGCGCGCCCATTCCGCACGCTCGACGCGCGCTGGTAGTCCCCACGCCGCACCTTCCGCCCGCGCACCTGTCCGTAGGCGGAAGGAACGGCTCAGCCGCCGCCGGCGCCCACGAAGCTGACGGGGGAATCCAGCGCCACCGTGCTGTCGACCAGATAGGGCTGGGCCGCGGCCACGCAGGCGGGATTCAACTGTTCGCTCAGCCTGCGCGCTTGCCGATCGGCTTCCTCGCGGCGCATGCGCGCTTGCGGGCGGTCGCCTTGCGCCGCCAGGTTCATCCTCACGGGCGTTTGCAGGTGCGTGGTGACGGCCTCGCCATCGATACGCTCTGGCTGGAACTTCTGCTCGCTCGCCCACTGCTTCATCGAACGCTCGAACCACGGCCGGAAGCGTTCGGGCACCGAATCCTCGAAGCCGACCGACTCCAGCTTGCCGCGGCCATTGGGCTGCACCGCGTAACTCACCTGCAGGGTGGTATCGATACCCTCGCGCAGCAGCGAACTGGGGGGCGTGGGCGGTGCGAAAATGAGGGCATCCGGTTGCATCGGCCCATTGGCGACATATCCGACACTCAGGCGCATGTTGCCGTTCTCGGGCACCAGGCAAGCCGCCACGCGCACCCAGGTGGTGGCGGTCACCGCCACGCCTTCCTTCATCGGCGGATGGAAGCGCCATCCCCCGACCTGCTTTTCGATGGCCCCGCGCAATACCGTGGGCAACTTGCTATCGGCGGTCGCCACGATGTGGCCATCCGGCGCGACATCGGCACGCACCTGCAGATACAACAACCGCGGCGCAGCGGCCGCGGGCGGCGCGGCATCGTCGGCGCACGCCGGCAGCGCCAGTGCGCAAGACAACAACGCAAGGCCGGCACCCGACCAAGTCTTCCTCGACATATCAACGCTCCATCCCCATGGAAGCCCCGATGATGAAGCGGCGCATCAGGCGATGACAAGTGCGGGGCACCGTGGTCATGGCGCGACCAGCGGATCGCAGGACCAGGTCAGCCCCGCGCCAGCCGCCCATCCCGCAGCCGGTACACCGCATGCACGACCCCGTCGGGCACCGTGCCATGCGTGATCATCAATAAGCTGCGTCCCTCCAGCGCAGCCGCCAGATCGACGAGCAGCGCATCGGCCGTATCCACGTCCAGCCCATCGGTGGGCTCGTCGAGCACCAGCAGCGGGGCATCGCGCAGCAGCGCGCGCGCCAGCGCCAGGCGCCGCGCCTGGCCGGCAGAGAGCGTGGCCCCATTTTCGCCCACCCACGTGGCCAACCCTTCGCGCGCGTGCGCCCAGTCGGCCAGGCGCACCTGCCCCAGCACCGCCCACAGCGCCGCGTCGTCGGCGCCGGGCGCGCCGAGGCGCAAGTTCTCCGCCACGCTGCCGGCGAACACCGGCGCGTTCTGCGGCATCCAGGCCACTTGCCGATGCCAGTCGGCCTGGGCGAATTCGCGCACCGCGATGCCGCCGTAACGCACTTCGCCCGCCTGCGGGTCCCACAGGCGCAGCAGCAGCGAGGACAGCGTGCTCTTGCCGCTGCCGCTGTCGCCGCCGATGGCGATGCGCTCGCCGGGCTGCAGCACCAGGTCCACGCCGTCGAGCACCGGCCGCTGCGCGCCCGGCCAGGCGAACACCACCTGGTCGAAGCACAGCGCGCCATGCGCGGGCACCGCGCGCGGCGCGCCGGGGTCGGCCACGCTCGGCGGCGCGTCGACGATCTCGTCCAGCCGCTGCGCCGCCACCCGCCCGGCGAACAGCGCCTGCCACGCGAGCCCCGCGCCGGCCCACACCTCCAGCAGCGCCAGCGTCATGAATACCAGTGCCGCCGCCATCTCCGGCGCCAGCACGCCGCGCGCAGCCGCGCCCAAGGTGAGCCACAACATGCCCGCCAGCCCGGCGGCCGCGCACACGCCATGCCACGCCTGCCCCACCACCAGCCGGCCGCGGCGGCGTTGGTCGCCCTCGGTGACGGCATCGGCCGCGGCATCCACGCGCTGGATCCAGGCGGCCGTTGCCTCCACGGCGGCGAGGTCCGCCGCGCCTTCCAGGCCCTCGAAGGCCAGCGTCCGCAAGGCCATGCGCTGCGCCGCGCGCGCCGCCTCGCGCTCGCGTGCGCCACGCGCCACCTGCCACGGCACCAGCAGGCCGATGGCCAGCGCGAGCACCGCCAGCAGGACGGCCGCCGGCAGGTAGATGAGCGCGGCCGCCGCGATGCCGGCCACACCGATGCCCACGAGTGCCGCCAACGGCGCGAGCGCACGCACCACCAGGCCGTCGACCTCGGCGATATCGGACATCAGCCGCGTCATCAGCTCGCCGATGCGGCGGGCGCCCAGGCGCGCCGGGGCCAGCGGCAACGCGCGGCGGAAGAACCACACCCGCAGGTCGCGGGCGATGCGCAGCGTTGCATCGTGGCCCACCAGCTTCTCGGCGTAGCGCGACGCGATGCGCAGCATCGTCAGCCCGCGCACGCCGGCCGAGGGCGAGAAGAAGTTGAAATCCGCCGCCAGCGCCGCGGCCAGCGCGGTGGCGACGAGGAAGCCCCCGGACAACGACAGCAGCCCCACGCCGGCGAGCATCGTCAGCCACACCAGCAAGGCGCACAGCAGCAAGCGCGCACGGTGCCGCGCGAAGATCGCCCACAGGCCATCCGGATGCCGCGCGCTCATGCCGGCACCTCCACGGGGGCGATGCGCGCCGGCAGGACCACGCGCGCATCGGCCCAGGCGCAGACCGCCGCGCTGTGCGTGGCCACGATTACCGCGCGCTCGCGCGCGAAGGCGCCGAGCGTGTCGAGCAGGTCGGCTTCGGTGCCGGGGTCGAGGAAGGCGGTGGGTTCGTCGAGCAGCAGCAGGTCCGGTTCGCGCAGCAGCAACCGCGCCAGCGCGATGCGCCGCGCCTCGCCGCCGGACAGCCCGAAGCCGCGCTCGCCGATCACCGTGTCCAGGCCTTGCGGCAGGCGCGCGGCGAAGCGCATCACTTGCGCCGCCTCGGCCACCGCGCGCAGGCGCGCCTCGCTCACGCCGGGCGCGGCCAGCCGCAGGTTGTCGGCGATGCTGCCGTGGAACAGGTACGGGCGCTGGCCGGCGTAGCCCACGCGCAGGCCGGGGCGCTGCACGATGCGGCCTTCCCGCGGCGGCAACCAGCCGGCCAGCGCTTCGAGCACGGTGCTCTTGCCGCTGCCGCTGGGGCCCATCAGCGCCAGGCGGCGGCCGGCGGCGATCTCCAGCGAAAGATCTTCCACCACGTCGGCCTGCGCGCCCTGCGGGCGCAAGCGCAGGTGCCGGGCGACCAGCCACGGGCCGCGCGCCTGCGCCAGTTCGGGTTCGCGCGCGGGCTCGGCCACCTGCCCGGGCGGCACCGCGAGCGGCGACGGGCCCAGCAGCCGCTCGACCTCGCTGATCGCGGCCAACGCGTTGGCGCGGTCGTGATAATGCGCGGCCAACCGGCGCAGCGGGCCGTAGAACTCCGGCGCCAGCATCAGGCAGAACACGCCCACGCCGAGGCTGCCGGCACCGTGGCCGCCCAACATGCCCAGGTAGCCCAGGCCGAGGTACAGCGCGACCATCGCCACGCTCGCCGAGGCGAAGAACTCCAGCACGGTGGAAGAGAGGAAGGCGATGCGCAGCACCTTCAGCGTGCGCTCGCGCACGCCTTCGGCGGCGGCGGCGATGCCGGCCAGCTCCGCCTCGCCGCGTCCATACAGGCGCAGCAGGCCCAGGCCCTTGAGGCGGTCGGCGAAATGGCCTCCCATCCGCGCCAGCGCCTGCAGCTGGTGCCGGCCCGCCGCTTCGGCGCCCCACCCCACCAGCATCATGAATA
Organism: Stenotrophomonas sp. HITSZ_GD; assembly: GCF_029543105.1. GTDB lineage: Bacteria > Pseudomonadota > Gammaproteobacteria > Xanthomonadales > Xanthomonadaceae > Stenotrophomonas_A. The sequence goes on along the minus strand of NZ_JARQXB010000014.1, from coordinate 79,351 downwards.
CGGGAATCAGCGGCGCGGTGCACAGCAGGATCACCCCGACCACCGGCTCGACCGGAAACACCGCCGCCAGGATCGCCAGCGGCACCACCGTCACCTCCACGCGCGCCTGCAGGTAGCCGGCGTAGTAGCCCTCCAGCGCCTCGCCGTGCGCCAGCAGCAGCTCGCCCAGTTCACCGCTGCGCTGCCGGCGCAGCCATAGCGGCCCGCGCGCCATCAGGGCCCGGTAGACCTGCGCGCGCAAGGCGCGGCGGGCGACATCGGCCACCGCGCCGGCGGCGTGCTGCGCTCCGCTCGACAGCAGCACCCGCAACAGCAGCACCGCCGCCAGCGCGCCGAAAGGCAACGCCAGGCCCTCCAGCGGGCGGCGGGCGATGAAAACGGCCTGCACCAGCCAGGCGATCAATGCCGCCTGGGCGATCACCGCCACGCCCGAGAGCGCCACGGCGAAGGCCGCCGCGCGTTGCCGGCCGCGGGCGCCGGCGGCGAGTTCGGCCAGGCGCGCGGTGCGCTGGCGGCGGCGCTGGGGGCTGTCGGCGTGCAGCGGGGTGTCGGGGTCCAATGCGCTCTCGGCGGACTTTCGGCGGGAAACCCGATTGTATGCGGCCCATCGCGGGCGGCATCGGGGGGGCCGGCAGGATCGGCGCAGCGACCGGTTGCCGCATTGATCTGGATCAACGCCGGGCGCACCATCCCCAGCGGATCATTCGCCCAGCTCCCAACCGTCCAAAGGACGCCAAAGCCATGATCGACATGACTGTCGTCGACCTCTCACGGCTGCAGTTCGCGCTGACCGTGATGTACCACTTCCTGTTTGTTCCCCTCACGCTCGGACTCTCCTTCATGATCGCGATCATGGAGAGCGTCTATGTCATGACCGGTCGCGAGGTCTGGCGGCGCATGACGATCTTCTGGGGCGTGCTGTTCGGCATCAACTTCGCCATGGGTGTCGGTACCGGCATCGTCATGGAATTCCAGTTCGGCATGAACTGGTCCTACTACAGCCACTACGTCGGCGACATCTTCGGCGCACCGCTGGCCATCGAGGGCCTGATGGCCTTCTTCCTGGAAGCCACGTTCATCGGCCTGTTCTTCTTCGGCTGGAACCGGCTCTCGCGCGTGCAGCACCTCACCGTCACCTGGCTGATGGCGCTGGGCACCAACCTGTCGGCGCTGTGGATCCTCATTGCCAACGGCTGGATGCAGAACCCCACCGGCGCGGTGTTCAACCCGGACACCATGCGCATGGAAGTGGTGGACTTCATGGCGGTGCTGTTCAACCCGGTGGCGCAGGCCAAGTTCGTGCACACGGTGTCGGCCGGCTACGTCACCGGCGCGGTGTTCGTGATGTCGATCAGCGCCTTCTACCTGCTGCGCGGCAAGCACCGCGACGTGGCGCGCCGCTCGTTCGCGGTGGCCGCGGCGTTCGGCCTGCTGTCCTCGCTGTCGGTGGTGGTGCTGGGTGACGAGAGCGGCTATGCCGCCAACGAGCACCAGAAGATGAAGCTGGCGGCGATCGAGGCCATGTGGGAGACCGAACAGGCCCCGGCCGATTTCACCGCCTTCGGCATCCCGAACCAGAAGACGCACCAGAACGACTTCTCGATCAAGGTGCCCTACCTGATGGGCCTGATCGCGACCCGTTCGCTGAACCAGCCGATCCCGGGCATCCTGGAACTGGTGGAACGCGCCGAGCACCGCGTGCGCGGCGGCCAGCTCGCCTACGGCGCGCTCGAACGCCTGCGCAAGGACAAGAACGACACCGAGGCGCGCGAGATGTTCGACCGCCACTGGCAGGACCTGGGCCACGGCCTGCTGCTCAAGCGCTACCGCGAGGACATCCTCAACGCCACGCCCGAGCAGATCTCCCAGGCGGCGATGGACACCGTGCCCACCGTGCTGCCGCTGTTCTGGACCTTCCGCATCATGGCCGCGATCGGCTTCTACCTGATCGCCTTCTTCGCCGCCGCGTTCTGGTTTTCGTGCAAGCACAACTTCGAGGACAAGCGCTGGTTCCTGAAGCTGGCGCTGTGGACGCTGCCGATGCCGTGGATCGCGGTGGAGTGCGGCTGGTTCGTGGCCGAGTACGGCCGCCAGCCGTGGGCGGTGGAAGGCGTGCTGCCGACCTTCTACGCCGCCTCGGGCCTGGCCCTGCACCAGATCCTCACCACGCTGTGCGGCTTCGTGCTGCTCTACACCGTGCTGATGGTCATCGAGATCAAGCTGATGCTCAAGGCGATCAAGTTCGGCCCGGACGAGCTGCTGCCTTCGCTGCAGACGCCCAAGTCGCCCCACGCCCCCCTCAGCACCGAAGCGCTCGCCGGCGGCCAGCCGTAAGCGCAGGAGACTACTCATGGATTTCGTACTGCTCGACTACACCACGCTGCGGGTGATCTGGTGGCTGCTGCTCGGCATCCTGCTGATCGGCTTCGCGGTGATGGACGGCTTCGACCTCGGCGTGGGCACCTTGCTGCCCTTCGTCGCCCGCAACGATGACGAGCGCCGGCTGGTGGTCAACACCATCGGCCCGGTCTGGGAAGGCAACCAGGTGTGGCTGATCCTGGGCGGCGGCGCGATCTTCGCCGCGTGGCCGCCGCTGTACGCGGTGAGCTTCTCCGGGTTCTACCTGGCGATGTTCCTGATCCTGTTCGCACTGATCCTGCGGCCGGTCGGCTTCAAGTACCGCGGCAAGCTGCCCAGCCAGCGCTGGCGCAACAACTGGGACTGGGCGCTGTTCGTCGGCGGCTTCATCCCGGCGCTGATCATGGGCGTGGCGGTGGGCAACGTGCTGCTCGGCGTGCCTTACCACTTCGACGACAGCATGCGCGTGTTCTACACCGGCAGCTTCTTCGGCCTGCTGATGCCCTTCGCGTTGCTGGCCGGCCTGCTCAGCGTGGCCATGCTGGTGGCGCACGGTGCGGCGATGCTGGTGCTCAAGACCGACGGCCCGGTGGCCGGGCGTGCCGCGCGCTACGGCGCCCTCGCCGCGCTGGCGGCTTTCGTGCTGTTCGCCGCCGGCGGTGCGTGGGTGGCCTTCGGCCTGCCCGGCTACACGGTGACCTCCACGCAAGTGACCGATGCGGCGAGCAACCCGCTGCTGAAGACGGTGGTGGTCGGCGCCAGCGGCGGCTGGCTGCACAACTACCAGACCATGCCGCTGACCCTGCTGGCGCCGCTGGCCGGCCTGGTCGGCCTGCTCGGCAGCGCGGTGATGCTCAAGGCCCGCCGCGGCGGCCTGGCGTTCATCGCCTCGGGCGTGGCCATCGCCGGCATCATCCTGACGGTGGGCTTTGCGATCTTCCCGTTCCTGCTGCCTTCCAGCAGCGTGCCGGGCTCCAGCCTGACCGTGTGGGACGGTTCCAGCAGCCACCTGACCTTGTGGATCATGCTGCTGTCCACCGTGGTGTTCCTGCCGATCGTGCTGGCCTACACCACGTGGGTGTACCGCGTGCTGAAGGGCAAGGTGACGGCCGACGAAATGCAGCAGAATCCCAACGCCTACTGAGTGGACCGGGCGCGCCTGGCGCGCCCCTTTTAGGAGAACAAGACCATGTGGTATTTCGCCTGGATTCTCGGCACCGGACTGGCCTCGCTGGCCGCCGTGCTCAACGGCATGTGGTTCGAAATGCGCGAGCAGGACGGCCGCCGCGACGGGTAATTTTTTTCGCCCGGATGCTTGCCGAGCCCCGCTGACCTCTGTATCATGCGCGGCTCAGTCGGGGTGTAGCTCAGTCTGGTAGAGCGCTACGTTCGGGACGTAGAGGTCGCAGGTTCGAATCCTGTCTCCCCGACCAACTGATTCAAGAAAGGCCCGGAAGCCCAGCGCTTCCGGGCCTTTTCTTTTTGCAACGCGACACGTGCCAGTCCGCCTGGAGGACGACATCGCCCGCCGATCGCGTTAGGGTCGGAAAGTGGCCCGTCCACGCGAGGAGGGATGCATGAACGACGATGCCCTGGCGAGCATGATCGCCACGCTGCGCGACTGCCGCAGCCGCGCCGACTACCTGGCCGCGATGGCCCGCTGCCGCATCGCGGCGGATGACATCGCCGCGTTCTGCCAATACGGCGAGGACGGCTACCGGCGCAACGCGCTGGATGTCACCGACGAACATGAACTGGTGGCGATCTGCTGGCGGCCCGGGCAGGCCAGCCCGGTGCACAACCATGGCCGCTCGCAGTGCTGCGTGCGCGTGCTGCAGGGCGCGCTGGAGGAATGCCGCTTCGTGCGCGCGCACGGCGCCAGCGCACCACTGGCCGAAGCGGGCTTCTCGCGGCTGGAGCCGTGCGCGGAAACGAAGTTCGATTCGGCCGAGGATTTCCACCGGCTCGCCGGCGTGGACCCGGCCGGCTCGATCTCGCTGCACCTGTACGTGCCGCCGCTGGCCGATTACGAGACGGTGGAGCTGCCGCTGTAGGCGCGGCGACCGATCCGGTCGCCGCGCGCCGCCTCACAGCACCGGCAACTCGATGAAGCTCGGCTGCTGCGGCGTGTGCCAGATCCGCTGCGTCGCCTTGCGGTAGTCGGCCGGCTGGGCGAAATAGATGTTCGGCACGAAGGTCTGCGGATTGCGGTCGTACAGCGGGAACAGGCTGGACTGCACCTGCACCATCACTCGGTGGCCGGGCTTGAACACGTGGTTGGCGTTCGGCAGGTCGAAGCGGTAGGCCAGCGCCTGGTCGCTGGCCACCGGCTTGGCGGTCTCGAAGCCTTCGCGATAACGGCCGCGGAAGATCGCCAGCGACACCGGCAGCTCGTAGCCGCCCATCGTCGGATCGCTCGCGTTTTCCTCCGGATACACATCGATCAGCTTCACCACCCAGTCGCTGTCGCTGCCGCTGGTGGAGGCCTGCAGGTTCACCACCGGCACGCCGCCGATCTTCAGCGGCGCGGTCAATGGCTCGCTCACGTAGGTCAGCACGTCCTGCCTGCCCTCCACGAAGCGCTGGTCCTGCACCAGCCAGGTCGTCCACATGTCGCGGTCGCCGAAATGCGCCGGGCGCGGCACGAACGGCACCGGCTTGGCCGGATCGGAGACGTATTCCTCGTACTCGCCCTGCCCCGCCGCCGGCGCCTGGAACGAGAGCTTGCCGCCGGCCTGCAGGTACAGCGGCCGCGCCTGCGCCGCGCAGCCCTGCGTGCACGAAAGCGGCCAGCGCTGCAGGCGGTCCCAGTGATTTTCGCCGGTGTTGTAAATCAGCACCGGCGGCGTGTCGGCCTTCGGCGCGCCATCGACCAGGTACTGGTCGAAGAACGGGCGCAGCACGTCGCGGCGGAACTGCCGCGCGGTGTCGCCGTCGAACTTCAGCGCGCCCAGCGCGCTGCCGTCGTAGTTGACCTGGCTGTGCCGCCACGGCCCCATCACCAGGTAGTTGAGCGTGTTGCCGGTATCGCGGCCTTCCATCGCCTGGTAGCTGTGGTGGGCGCCGTACATGTCCTCCTGGTCCCACAGGCCTTGCAGCCACATCGTGGGCACCTTGAGCGGCGTGCGCGCCATCACCTTGTCCAGTGCCTGCTCCTGCCAGAACGCATCGTAGGCCGGGTGCTCGGTGAGCTTGTGCCACCAAGGCAGCTGGTCCAGGCCGGCGGCACGCGCGAAGTCGCCCGCCGAGCCGGCGCGCAGGAAGTTGCTGTAGTCGTCGTAACCTTCGCGCGGAATCGACACGCCCTTGCCGCGCTCGGTGAGCTGGCCGGTGAAGTAATCGAAGTTCACCTGGCGGAAGGCACCGTTGTTGAGCCAGTCATCGCCCTTCCAGCCGTCAATCATTGGGCTCTCCGGCGCAGCAACCTTCAACGCCGGGTGCGGATCGGTCAGCGCCATCACCACGGTGAAGCCCTCGTAGGAGGAGCCGATCATGCCGACCTTGCCGTTGCTCTCCGGCACGTGCTTCACCAGCCAGTCGATGGTGTCCCAGGCGTCGGTGGCGTGGTCCACCCGGGTGTGGTTGAGCGGGCCGCGCAACGGGCGGGTCATCACGTAGTCGCCTTCCGAGCCGTACTTGCCGCGGATGTCCTGGAACACGCGGATGTAGCCGCCCTCCACGAACACGTCGTCGCCCTGCGGCAGCAGGTCCTTCATGTGCGGGGAGTTGCTGCGCTCGGCGCGGCCGTCGGCGTCGTAGGGCGTGCGCGTGAGCAGCATCGGCGCATGGCGCGCGCCCTTGGGCACGACGATCACGGTGTGCAGCTTCACCCCATCGCGCATCGGGATCATCACCACGCGCTTGACGTAGTCGTAGGCCTCGGTGGGCGCGACGAACTTCTTTCCGGTGATGTCCGGCGTCATCGGCGCGGTCTGCGCCATGGCCTGCGAAACGGCGAAAGCGAGAACGGCGACACACAGCAGCGAACGTTGCATGCAACAACCCCACGAGGCGGCGCGGTCGGGATGACCGGCAAGAGCCGCATCATGCACCCGCATCGGGTATTGAGAAAGATCGCAGCCCGCTCGCCACGCCGAAACCGCCGCGTTGGCCGGTGCGCAACATACGGCCGCGGACGCACCCGCCGCTTCGGAATATTCGAATATCGCGCCGCAGCAAGGCCTTCCTAAGATCGCCGCCCTTGCGTGCACCCGGCACGCGCGGCGAGAGCCCGCAGCTTCCATGAGATCGCGATCCCCGTTGTCCACGCGTCTGGCGCTCGCGGCCGCGACCTGTGCCGCGCTCGCTTCGCCGGCGGCGCCGTGCTGCGAGGTGGCCGCCGGCGCCATCGAAGCGGCCCGCGCACGTGGCGACTGGTATGCCGCATTGGCCGACATCGAGCGCGGGCTGGCGTGCAGGCCGGGCGACCGCGACCTCCTGCGCCTGCGCGTGCGCACGCTGGGTGACATCGGCAGCAACGCCGTCGCTTGGCGCATGGCGCGCGCCACGCCCGGCCTGCTGGACGCGCAGGCGCTCGATCAATTGGCGAGCAAGCGGCTGGCGCGCCTGATCGGCTGGAGCGAAGTGGGCCGGGATGAAGCGCAACGGCGCGCGGCGGCGCGGCAAGCGTTGCAGGCCAGCGACGCTTACCTGCGGCAGGTGGCGGGCAAGGACCGCGCCGCCGTGGTCCGCACGCGGCTGGACCGCTTGCTGCCGTTGAACCGGCTCGGCCGCCATCAGGCCGTAGTGGACGAGCAGGCCCTGCTCGCCCGCGAGGGCGTCGCGTTGCCGGCGTACCTGGTCGGCGCGGTGTCCGATTCGCTGATGGCCCTGCGACGGCCGGCCGAGGCGGCGGCGCTGCTCGCCCCGCGCCTGGACCGCACGGCCGGCAACGCGACGCTGCAGGTTCGCCACGCGTTTGCCGCGCTGGAGCAGGAACACAGCGAGGCCGCCATCGCCGGGCTCGACGCCTACGCGGCCACGCAGCCGGCATGGCGCTGGGATGGCCTGCACCGCAGCCGGCGGCCCAACTGGGCGCGCTACGACGCCGATCTGGCGCGCATCCAGATCACCGCCTATGCCGGCGATGCCGCCGCCGCGCAGGCCGAACTGGAAGCGCTGCTGCGGCATGCGCCGGCCAACGGCACGTTGCACGGTGCGCTTGGGCAGGCCTACCTGATGCGCGGCTGGCCGCGCCGGGCCTTGCAGCGCTTCGGCGTGGCAGCGATGTACGCGCCGCAGGACCTGGAGGTGGCGGTGGGTAGGGCCGAAGCGCTGATGGCGTTGCGTCGTGACCGCGAGGCGGCGGCGACGCTGTCGCGCCTGCGCGAGACCCACCCTGGCGCCGCGCCGGTGACGCGGCTGGATCGCGCGTGGATGCGCCATCTCGGCTGGCAAGGCGAGGCCGAGGCCGCGGGCGGCGCCAGCCGGGGCGCGGCCGCCGAGCGCGACCCGCTCGGCAGCCGCGACGCGCGCTATGGGTTCGCCCTGCGCTCCCCGCTCCTGGCCGACGCCTGGCGCATCCGCGCGGGCTACGCGCAGCGCCGGGCCGATCCCCATGCCGAGCCGATCGAACGCCGCGACACCCACCTGGGGCTGCAGTACGCGCAGGGCGCGTTCGATGCGTCGCTGGACCGGCGGCTCGCCCGTGGTGCCGTGCCGCGCGCAGCGGGCCTGGACCTGGAGGCTGGCTGGCAGCTCGACGATCACTGGTCGCTGGCGGCCGGCTACCACCGCAACGCTGCCGACGCCTCCCTGCAAGCGCTGCAGGCCGGCATCACCGCCGACCGCTACGCCCTGGCCCTGCGCTACCAGCGCGACGCGCTGCACGGCCTGCGCGTGGGGCTCGATCGGTCGGTGTACACCGACGGCAACCGCCGCGACAGTCTGCTGGCGCGCTACGAGCAGCCGCTGGCGCACGCCGACCGCTGGTCGCTGGCCGGCGAAGCAGGCGCCTATGCCAGCCGGGCCAGCTTGCCCGACGCGGCGTACTTCAATCCTGCCCGCGACGGCGCGCTGGACATCGGCCTGCGCCTGTTCCAGCGCCCCTGGCGCCGATACGAACGGCACTTCGCGCATCGGCTGGCGCTGTCGGCCAGCCGCTACTGGCAGGACGGCTACGGCGCGGCATGGATTCCCGCCGCGCGCTACGAACACGAATGGCGCCTGGCGCCCGGGCGCACCCTGCGCTCCGGGATGTCGTGGGCGCGGCCGGTCTACGACGGCGCCCGCGAGCGCCGGCTGGGCCTGGATGCCGGCTTCTACTGGGAGGAATGACATGCTCGTTCTGCTTGGCCGCATGCTCGCGTGCCTGCTGTTGGCCGCGCCCTGGCGTGCCCATGCCGCGCCCGCCCCACTGCCGCAGGTGCAGGTGCTCAGCTACCACGACATCCGCGACGACGTGGCCGGCGCCGAGGACGCCGACCCCTACGCCATCGACAGCCAGCACTTCGCCGCGCACCTGGAATGGCTGGACGCGCACGGCTTCCACCCCATCTCGCTCTCGCAGCTCATCGATGCCTCCGCGGGCATCGCCACGCTGCCCGAGCGGCCGGTGCTGCTGACCTTCGACGACGGCCTGCGCAGCACCTATACCCGCGCCTTCCCGCTGCTGCGCGCCTACGGTTTCCCGGCGCTGGTGGCGGTGGTCACCGACTGGGTGGACCTGCCGGCCGAGCGCCACATCGACTATGGCCCGCGCGCCTTCGGGCGCGAGGACTTCCTGACCTGGGCCCAGCTGCGCGAGATGCGCGACAGCGGGCTGGTGGAGATCGCCAGCCACACCCACGACCTGCATCACGGCGTGCGCGCCAACCCGCAGGGCAACAGCACGCCGGCGGCGGTGACGCGCGTGTACGACCCGGCCACGCACCGCTACGAGGACACCACCCGCTACGAGCGCCGCATCCACGACGACCTGGCCCGCAGCCGCGACCTCATCGCCCGGCATACGGGCCGCGCCCCGCGCGCCGTCGTGTGGCCTTACGCCGCCTACAGCCGCAGCATCAACCGCATCGCCGAAACCCTGGGCATGCGGGTGTCCTTCGACCTGGAAGGCGCCCGCACCACGGTGGGCGCCGACCTGCACGGCCTGGCGCGCCTGCTGGTGACCCGCAACCCCGGCCTGACCGAGCTGGTGCCGGAGCTGTATGCCGAGCCGCCGGCGCAGAACCTGCGCGCGCTGCAGATCGACCTCGACGCCGTGTACGACGCCGACCCGGCCCAACAGGAACGCAACCTCGGCCGGCTGCTGGAACGCGTGCGCGCCATCGCGCCGCACTACGTCTTCCTGCAGGCGTTCGCCGACCCGGACGGCAACGGCAGCGCCGATGCGCTGTACTTCCCCAACCGCTTCCTGCCGATGCGCGCGGACCTCTACAACCGGGTGGCCTGGCAGCTGCGCACGCGCACCGGGGTGGAAGTGTTCGGCTGGCTGCCGGTACTGGGCTTCGAACCACCGGACCCCGGCGTGCGCCAGGCGCTGGCGATCCACACCACCGAGGCCGGCGCGGTGTTCCGGCTCGATTTCACCCGGCCCGAGGCGCAGCGCCTGATCCGCGGCATCTACGAGGACCTGGCCGCCAACAGCTACCTGCACGGGCTGCTCTTCCATGACGATGCCTACCTGCGCGACCACGAGCTGCCGCAGCTGTTCCCCGGCCAGCCCGCCGCGCGCACGCAGGCGCTGATCGACTTCACCTTGTCCTTGCGCGACGCCGCCGAGCGCTGGCGGCCCAAGCTCAAGACCGTCGCCAACCTCTACGCGCTGCCGGTGCTGGCGCCGCGCAGCCAGGCCTGGTTCGCGCAGGACCTGGCCGCCTTCAACCGCGCCTACGACCACAGCGCATTGATGGCGATGCCGTGGATGGAGCGCGCGCCGCGCCCGCGGCGCTGGATGGATGCGCTGGTGGAGGCGGTGAAGCGGCACGATCCCACGCTGCACAAGACCCTCTTCGAGCTGCAGACCTTCGACTGGAATACCGGCCGCCCCATCCCCGAGGCCACGCTCGCCGAGCAGATGCTGCGCCTGCAATCGCAAGGCGTGCGGCACATGGCCTGGTATCCCTACGACTTCAACGGCGACCACCCCTCGCTGCCCGTCGCGCGCGCGCTCATGTCCTCCGACGCCTTCCCCTACGAGGAGCGCTAGATGCCCAGCCTGCCGGTGTTCGCCTCGTACTTCGCCTTCGCCTATCCGGTCATCATGTCGTTCCTGTGGATCAGCGGCGGGCTGCACCATTACCTGCGGCGCGAATACCGCGGGCCCTCGCGCGAGCAGCCGCCGGCGTTCGCGGGCGAGCGGCCTTTCGTCACCCTGCTGGTGCCGTGCCACAACGAAGGCGAGAACGTGCGCGAGACGCTCGCCGCCGCGCTGGCGCAGCACTGGCCCGCCTACGAGGTGGTGGCCATCAACGACGGCAGCAGCGACGACACCGGCGCGCAGCTGGACCGGCTCGCTGCCGAATACGCCGCGCTGCGCGTGATCCACCTGGACCGCAACCTGGGCAAGGCCAACGCGCTGCGCATGGGCGTACTGGCGGCGCGCTCGGAATACCTGGTCTGCATCGACGGCGATGCACTGCTCGAGCCGCACGCGCTGCACTGGATGGTGCATCCGCTGGTCACCGGGGCCGGCGTGGGCGCGGTGACGGGCAACCCGCGCATCCGCAACCGCTCCACCCTGCTGGGCCGCCTGCAGGTCGCCGAGTTCTCCTCGATCATCGGCATGATCAAGCGCACGCAGCTCGGTTACGGCCGCATCTTCACCGTGTCCGGGGTGATCTGCGCGTTCCGGCGCACTGCGCTGCATCACGTCGGCTACTGGGCCGACGACATGCTCACCGAGGACATCGACATCAGCTGGCGCCTGCAACTGGCCGGCTGGGAGATCCGCTACGAGCCCAATGCACTGTGCTTCATCCTGATGCCGGAGACCTTGCGCGGCCTGTGGCGGCAGCGCCTGCGCTGGGCGCAAGGCGGCCTGGAAGTGCTGCGCCGCCACGGCCCCCGCGTGCTGGCGTGGCGCCAGCGGCGGATGTGGCCCATCGCGCTGGAGTACCTGCTCAGCGTGCTATGGGCCTACACCGTGGCGTGCCTGGCGCTGGCCTGGCTGGCGCAGCGCGTGGCCGGGCTGCCGGAGCCGGCGGGCGCCTCATCGCCCGGCTACACCGAGCTGCTGATGCTGGGCGTGTGCCTGCTGCAATTCGCCTGCAGCCTGCTGATCGACCGCCGCTACGAACGCCGCGTGGGCCGCACCTATTTCTGGGTGGCCTGGTATCCGCTGGCGTACTGGCTCATCAGCGCCACCACCACGCTGGCGGCGATGCCGATGCACCTGCTGCGCCGCCGCGGCAAGCGCGCCACGTGGACGAGCCCGGACCGGGGCCTGCGATGAGCCGGGCCACGCGCGGCCGCGGCCCCTTCCCGCTGATCCGGCAACCGCATCGCCAGCCGCGCCTGGCGCGCGCGGCCTGGGCGGGCGTGACCGCCGCGCTGTGGATCGTCTATGCCGCCTTCGCGCTGCCACTGGCGCTGCCCTGGCTGGACGCGGCGGGCGGTGCGGGCTGCGAGCCGCTCGACTGGCTCGCCTATCACCGCTGGGACCTCACGGTGTCGTGGACGCTCGCCGTCGCGGCAGTGGGCGCCTCGCTGCTGCTGGTCGCGTGGGCCGAGCTCGAACGCGCGCGGCCCCGCCGCCGCCTGCCACCTCGCCTGGCCGACGCGCACGCCGCCGCCATCGCGCGCCGCCTGCACGCCAGCCGTGCGCTGCAGGCACAGGTGGCCGCCGGGAAGATCGTGCGGCTGCGGCTGGACGAGTCCGCCCGGCCGGTCAGCGCCGAGGCGCTCGCGGCCACGCCGCAGCCGGGGCGCGAGGCATGAAGCGCCGCGGGTTTACGGCAAGTTGCGCGTCTGCCCTTCGCCACGCACCACGAAGCGCTCCACGGTGAGCGCTTCCAGCCCCATCGGCCCGTAGGCATGCAGGCGCGTGGTCGAAATGCCGATCTCCGCGCCCAGGCCCAGCTCGCCGCCATCGGAGAAGCGCGAGGAGGCATTGACCATCACCACCGCCGAGCGCAGCGCCTGCACGAAGCGCTCGGCATGCGCGGCATCGCCGGTGGCGATGACCTCGGTGTGGTCCGAGCCGTAGTGGCGGATGTGCGCGATGGCGGCCTCCAGATCGGCCACCACGCGCACGGCGATCACCAGGTCCAGGTACTCGGCGGCGAAATCGGCATCCGTCGCCGGCGCGATGGCCGGCACGATGCGCCGGCTGGCCTCGTCGCCGCGCAGTTCCACCCCGCGCTCGCGCAGCGCCTGCGCCGCGCGCGGCAGGAAATCCGCCGCGATGGCGGCATGGACCAATAGCGTTTCCAGCGAATTGCAGGCCGCCGGGCGCGAGATCTTGCCGTCGACCAGCAGCCGCAGCGCCAGCGCCGGATCGGCCGAGTCGTCCACGAACAGGTGGCACACGCCCTTGTAGTGCTTGATCACCGGCACGCGCGCGTGTTCTGCGACGAAGCGGATCAGCCCTTCGCCACCGCGCGGGATGGCCAGGTCGATGATCTCGTTGAGCTGCAACAGTTCGAGCATCGTCTCGCGGCGCAGGTCTTCCACCAGGGTCAAGGCCGCGGCCGGCACGCCGTGCGCCTCCATTGCGCGGCGCAGCGCCCGCGCAATGGCGGTATTGGAATGGATCGCCTCCGAGCCGCCGCGCAGGATCACGCCGTTGCCGGCCTTGATGCACAGCGCCGCGGCGTCGGCGGTCACGTTCGGGCGCGCTTCGTAGATCATCGCGATCACGCCCAGCGGCACGCGCACCTTCTGCACGCGGAGGCCGTTCGGGCGCACGTCCTCGCGGGTCACCTGCCCCACCGGGTCCGGCAGCGCGGCCACCTCGCGCAGCGCATCGGCCACGCCGCGCAGGCGCTCGGGGTCCAGCGAGAGGCGGTCGAGCATCGCGCTGCCCACGCCTTTGCCGCGCGCTGCGTCCACATCGCGCGCATTGGCCGCCAGGATCTCCCCGGCGTCGTCCTCCAGCGCCTGCGCCATCGCCACCAGCAGCGCCTGCTTGGCCGCGCCGTCGAGCTGGGCCAGGGTCTGCGCGGCCTGGCGGCATTCCATTGCAAGGGTCTTGATGTCGGACATGGGGGCGGTCACCGGTCAGGCGTTGAGCAGCACGAGGTCGTCGCGGTGGACGATGTTCTCGCCGTAGTTGTAGCCCAGGAGGGATTCGATGTCGCGCGAATGGCGGCCGGCCAGGCGCCGGATGTCCTGCGCGGCATACTGGCTGATGCCGCGCGCCACGGTCCATTCGCCGGCTTCGCCGCGCGTGCGAATCTCCACCATGTCGCCGCGGCGGAACTCGCCCTCGGCGGCGGTCACTCCGCCGGGCAGCAGCGAGGCACCCTTCTCGGCCAATGCCCGCGCAGCGCCGGCATCGACGAGGATCGCGCCCGGCTCCACCGGCGCGTGGCGCAGCCAGTACTTGCGCGCGGCGATGCGCGTGCGCGCCGGATGCAGGCGGGTCCCGCGCAGGCGGTCGTGCCCGAGCGCGCGCAGCACCTCGCCGCTGCGGCCGTTGAACAGGTAGGTCTCGATGCCGGCCGCGCCGGCCTTGGCCGCCGCCTCCAGCTTGGTGCGCATGCCACCGGTGCCCATGCCCGAGGCACCGCTGCCGCCGGCCATCGCCAGCACGCCGGCATCCAGTTCGGCGACCTCGTTGATGGGCGCGGCATTCGGATTCTGGCGCGGATCGGCGCTGTACAGGCCGTCGATGTCGGTGGCGATGAACAGCGCATCGGCATCGACCAGCGCGGCGACGATGGCGGCGAGGTTGTCGTTGTCGCCCAGCTTGAGCTCGTCCACCGAGACGGTGTCGTTCTCGTTGACCACCGGCAACGCGCCCAGGCGCAGCAGCTCGTTGAGCGTGGCGCGCGCGTTGAGGTAGCGGCGGCGGTTGCGCAGGTCGTCGTGGGTGAGCAGCACCTGCGCGACCGGGCGCTCGAAGAAGCGCTGCCACAGCGCGATCAGCTGCGCCTGGCCGAGCGCGGCCAGCGCCTGGCGCGCGGCCATCGCCGCGCCCTGCTCGGCCACGCGCGGCAGGATCGCGCGCCCGGCGGCCACCGCGCCGGAGGAGACGATCACCACTTCGCGCCCGGCCCCCACGTGCGTGGACACGAACTGCGCCAGCCCCAGCGCGTAGCGCGGCGACAGCCCCCCGCCATCGGCGGCGAGCAGGCTGCTGCCGACCTTGAGCACCGCGCGCCGCCACGGCGGCAACGATTGCTCGGTGAACGCTGTGGCCTGGGGCGCGCGGAGGTCGGTCATGGCATCGTCCGTGGAATCAGTGCGTGTTCCATTCGTACACGGTGAGGGTGGAGGCATCCTGCAGCACCAGCGGATCGCGCGCGACCAGCGCCTTCGCCGCTTCGAGGCTGTCCACGTGCGCGAGGATGTAGGCCCCGCCCGTGCCGTCGGCGAAGCCGCCCGTGAGCAGCAGCTTGCCCTGCCCGCGCAGTTCGGCGAGGAAATCGCGGTGCGGCTGCACGACGGCATCGCTGAAACCGGGCTTGCGCATCGCCAGCACGAGGAAGTGTTTGCCGGCCATGGCTCAGCCCAGCGCCTGCCAACGCGCGCGCAGGGTTTCCAGGCGCAGATCGGCCGCCGCGCCGGGCGAAACCCGCGCGGCCAGGCTGCCTTCCGGCGTGCGCCCTTGCCCGGCGCTGTCGGCGCTGGCTGCGGCGGCTTTGTACGCTTCGCGGAACGGCACGCCGGCCACGGCCGCTTCCACGGCCACGTCGGTGGCGTACATGCCCGAATCGATGGCCGCGCGCAGGCGGTCTTCGCGCCACTCCAGGTTGGCCAGCAGCGCCGGCAGCAGCTCCAGCGCCGCCAACCCGCGACCGAAGCCGTGGAAGATGGCGCCCTTGGAGGCCTGCAGGTCGCGGTGGTAGCCCGAAGGCAGCGAGAGCAGTTGCTCGATCTCGGTGCGCGCGGCGGCCACGCTGGCGTGGGTGGCGCGCATCAGCTCGATGACATCCGGATTGCGCTTGTTGGGCATGATCGAGCTGCCGGTGGTGTATTGCGCCGGCAGCGCGACGAAGCCGTACTCGGCGCTGGTGAACAGCGACAGGTCCCACGCGAGGCGGCGCAGGTCCAGCGTGGCGCTGCCGAGCGCTTCCAGCGCGGCCAGTTCGAACTTGCCGCGCGAGAGCTGCGCGTAGATCGGCGAGACCTGCAGGCGCGCGAAGCCCAGCGCGGCGGTGGTGTGGTCGCGGTCCAGCGGCAGGTTGACGCCGTAGCCGGCGGCGGTGCCGAGCGGGTTGGCATCCACCAGCTTGAGCGTGTCGGCGGCGCGGATGGCGTCGTCGATGAACGCCTCGGCCCAGCCGGCCCACCACATGCCCGCCGAGGAGACGACGGCGCGCTGGATGTGCGTGTAGCCGGGGATCGGCAGCTGCGCTTCGGCCTGTGCGCGGTCCAGCGCGACCTGGGCCGCCGCGCGGCTCAGTTCGGCCACGCGGGCGAGCTTTTCTTTCAGCCACAGGCGCGTGGCGACCAGGATCTGGTCGTTGCGGCTGCGGCCGGTGTGGATCTTGCGGCCGGCATCGCCGAGGCGTTCGGTCAGCCGCGCCTCGATGGCCGAGTGGCCGTCCTCGTACTGCTCGTCGAGCACGAACTGGCCCGCGCGCCAGTCGGCGGCGAGGACATCCAGTTCGCGCAGCAGGCCGGCGAGTTCGTCGGCCGAGAGGATGCCGATGTGCTGCAGCCCTTCGGCGTGCGCCTTGCTGGCCTGGATGTCGTGCAGGAAGAACTCGCGGTCGAGGATGACGTCATCGCCGGCGAGGAAGCGCTGGATCTGCGCATCGACGGCCACGCCGGGTTTCTGCCAGAGAAGATTTGCCATCACATGCCTCGGAAACGTTTGGGATTGCGCTGTGGGAGCGGGTTTGGCCGCGACGGGCGTTCCTCGGGAAAGCTGTCGCGGCTGAAGCCGCTCCTACAAGGGGAATCAGGGCTCAGGGAAACCAGGAATCAGGCCGGGTGCGGGATCGCGGTGAGCTCGTCCAAGCCGAGCGCGCGGTTGAGGTTCTGCATGGCCTGCGTGGCCGCGCCCTTGAGCAGGTTGTCCAGCGTGGCCACCACCACCACGCGCTTGCCGCCCGGCGCCATCGTGAAGCCGCCGATCTGCACGCCGTGGCGGCCGGCGATGCGGCTCACCCACGGCGCCTCGTCGACGATCTCGATCAGCGGCTCGCCCGCATAGCGCTCGCGATAACGCTGTTCGATCTCCTCGCGCTTCAGGGCCCGCGACAACCACAGGTTCACCGTCATCGTGATGCCGCGGAAATGCGGCGCCACGTGCGGCATGAACTCCACCGGCACGCCGAGCTGGGCGCTGACCTCGCGCTCGTGCATGTGGTCGGTGAGCGCGTACGGCATGAGGTTGTCGCGCAACAGCTCGACATTGTTCTTGTCCGAAGGCGTGGTGCCGGCGCCGGAGTAGCCGGAGACGCCGAAGCATTGCGGCGGGCCGGCCAGCTCGGCGAGCAGCGGGGTGATCGCCAGCTGCATCGCGGTGGCGTAGCAGCCCGGGTTGCTGATGCGCTTCTGCCCGGCATAGCGGTCACGGGTCAGCTCCGGCAGGCCGTAGTACCAGCCCGGATCGAAGCGGTAATCGGCCGAAAGATCGACGATGACGGTCTGCGGCGCGCTGGCATCCAGCGCTTCCACGTAAGGCTGCGCCTTGCCGTTGGGCAGCGCGAGGATCACCGCGTCGACGCCCTTGGCGGCGACCGCGGCCGGGTCCAGGTTCTCGTAGCGCAGCTCGCCGGTGTAGGCGTCGCTGTGGTCGGCCACGCGCTGGCCGTCCAGTTCGCGCGAGGAGACGAAGGCCAGCGAGAGCTGCGGATGGGCGGCAATCAACCGGATCAGCTCGGCACCGGTATGGCCACGGGCGCCGACGATGCCGACAGTGGAGGAGGTGCTCATGCGTTGGCTTCCAGGCGGGACTGCAGATGGCGGCGCACGGCCGGCCATTCCGCTTCGAGGAGGGAGAAGATCACGGTATCGCGCACGCTGCCGTCGGCATGGCGCTTGTGCGCGCGCAGCACGCCGTCCTGCTTGGCGCCGAGACGGGCGATGGCGGTGCGCGAGGCGTGGTTGAACCAGCTGGTCTCGAACACCACGTTGATGCAGCCCAGCCGCTCGAAGGCGTACTGGAGCAACATCAGCTTGGCTTCGGTGTTCAGGCCGGTGCGCTGCGCCGACAACGCGTAGAACGTGTAGCCGATGGACAGGCGCGGCACGTCGGGCTGCAGGTCATACAAGCGCGTGCTGCCAACCACGTGGCCGGCGGCGTTGCGCACCGCGAAAGGCAGCGCCTGGCCGTCGGCCTGCATGCGCAGCGCGGTGTCGATGTAGGCGCCGGCCTGGGCCGGCGCCGGCACGTTGGTGTACCACAGCCTGGACAACTCGCCGGCGCCCAGCGCGGCGCGCAGGTCATCGGCATGCGCGGTGGCGAGGGGCTCCAGGGTCGCGTAGCTCCCCTGCAGCGTCGGCACCGTGCGCCAGTCGGCGGGCAGCTGTTCCAGGCCCATGGCTCAGTCCTGCAGCGTCGGCGTGCGCGTGGCGCAGTGGGCCACGCAACGCTGGATCTGCTCGAAGCTCTCCAGCCCGTACCAGAACACCTTCCACTTCTCCTGCTTGAAGCAGCCGTCGGACTCGGCGTAGTAGAAGATGTTGACCTGGTTGTTGTGGCGCGAACGCCAGAACAGCTGCGGGGTTTCCTCGCGCATCACATTCCATACCGCGCGGCCCAGGCCTTCGCCCTGCGCGTCGTCGAGCACCGCGAACTTGTCCAGGTACACGCCATCGGCCTCGTCGGTGAGGATCACAGCGGCACGGTAGTTCTCGCTGACGTAGGCCCGCAGCAGGCGGGTTTTGTCGAAGTAGTCCGGCACCAGCGTGCGGCCGAAGCTGGATTCGATCAGCGTCTTCAGCCGCGCCAGGTCCAGCTCGCCCCAGCTGGTGGCGCGCAGCACGCGCTCACCGCGGCGCACCAGCGTGCCCGAGCCCTTGTGGGTGAACAGTTCCTTGGCCAAGTCCGCCGGACGGGTGATCGACACCGACGATTCCAGCGGCAGCTTGTCCAGCAGGTCCTTGATCTGCTCGATCTTCACCTTCATGCCGCCGTGAATCCACGGCTGCTCGATCAGGTGCTCGTACTCGGTGGACAGGTTGATCGAATCGATCACCCGGCCTTCGGCATCGAGCAAACCGCCGGTGCCGGTGAGGAAGATGATCTTGTACGGCTGCAACTCGCGCACCAGTTCGTTGGCGGCGAAATCGGCGTTGATGTTGAGGATCTGCCCGCTCGGGGTTTCGCCCAGGCTGGTGATCACCGGGATAGAGCCGGCTTTCAGGCTGGCCTCGATCGGCGCCAGGTTCACCCGCTTGACCTCGCCCACCAGCCCGTAGGTCTGCGGGTCCAGGTACTCGGCTTCGAACACGCCACCGGTGATGGAGGTCGCGCGCGCGCCGTTCTGCTGCAGCGCCTCCACCAGCTTGAGGTTGGATTGCTGGAACACGCGCCGCACGATGGCCAATGCCTCGGGCGAGGTCACGCGCAAGCCGTTGACGGTCTGCTTCTCGATGCCGGCCGCCGACAGCTCGGCATCCAGCTGCGGGCCGGCGCCGTGCAGCACGATCGGGGTCAGGCCGACCTCCTGCAGGAAGGTCAACGAAGAGGTCAGGTCCTCCAGCTCGTCGCGCAGCACCGCGCCGCCGACCTTCACCACGGCGAAGCGCTTGGCGTCCAGCTGCGAGAAGCGCTTGAGGTACTGGCTGATCTCCTTCGCGCTGGCCATGCTCGAGAGCAGGCGCACGATGGTCTGGCGGGTCTGTTTGTGGGTGGCGGGCAGCGACATTTCGATGTTCATGGCACGTGGGAGGGCGCGCTCAGCGCGCGCCGTTGATGATGCGGTGGACGGAATCGGCGTAGCGCTGCAACTGCGCCAGCGTCACGAATTCGTCGGCGGTGTGCGCCTGGGCGATGTCGCCCGGGCCGTAGACCAGCGCGGTATAGCCGCCGGCGGAGAACAGCGAGGCCTCGGTCCAGAAATCGACCGCGTTGCCGATCGGCAGGTCGAGCGCGTCGGCCACGTCGCGCGCGGCCAGGCGGCGTTCCTCGGCGCGGGCGATGTCGCCCGACGGCAGGCTCGGGCCCCGGAAGGTTTCCTCGAAATGTGCGGCAGCCGGCTCGGCGAAGCCGGCGAAGGTCGCCAGCAGGCCGTCCACGTCCATCGACGGCAGCGGGCGGAAGCCGAAGCGCAGCTCGGCGGCCGGGGCGATCATGTTGGCCTTGATGCCGCCTTCGATGCGGCCGATGTTGAAGCGCAGGCCGGTCAGGCCGCCGAAGCGCGCATGGGCCAGCGAATCGACATGGTCCAGCGCGCGGTCGCCCCAGCGCACCGCCTGGTGCAGCGCGCTGGCGGCCGGGTCCTGCTTGCCCGAAGCGTGCCCTGCCCGGCCGGCGAACCGCATCAGCACCGAACTGATGCCGCGATGCGCCAGCACCGCCTCGCCCATCGTCGGCTCGGCCACCAGGACGGCCTCGTAGCTTTCGCCACGCGCCAGGAACGCGGCGATGCAGCGCGGATCGTTGGCTTCCTCGTCGGAGGAGAACAGGAACGCGGCATCGCCATCGCCGGCATTGGCCGCGGCGACCAGCGCGGCGGCGGCGCCCTTGATGTCGCACACGCCCAGGCCGACCACGCGGTCGTCCTGGCGGCGCATCACGTGCGGGTCGGCGCTCCAGTGCGGCGAATCCGGCACGGTGTCCAGGTGCACATTGAACAGGTACTTCGGCGTGCCGCGCACGGCGTACAGGCTGACCGCGCCGGCGCCATGGTCCACCACCTCCACGCGGAAACCCGGCAGGTGCACGCGCAGGTAATCGAAGATGCCCCCCTCGGCGGCGATGGCGCGCGGCGGGTTGCGGGTGTCGAAGGACACCAGCTTCTCCAGGTGCGCGAGGGTGTCTTGCAGCAGGTCGGTCATCGGTATCTTGGAAACGGGTCAGGCCGCCGAAGCGGTGTAGATGTCCGGGCGGACGACTTCCATCAGCCGGTCCGGGCGGGCCGGCGCGGTGAAGCCGTACCGCGCGTACAGGCCGTGCGCGTCCGAGGTGGCGAGCATGAAGCGGCGCAGGCCTTGCAGCTGCGGATGGGCGAACACCGCATCCATCAGCTGCTTGGAGTAACCCTGGCCCCGATGCGCCGGCAGCACGAAGACATCGGCGAGATAGGCGAAGGTGGCGAAGTCGGAAATCACCCGCGCGAACGCCACCTGCCCTTCACCCTCGACGTAGCCGCCGAAGCACAGCGAGCCGGCGATCGCCCGCGCCACCGTGTCCTGCGGAATGCCGTGGCTCCAATAGGCCTCGGTCGACAGGAAACGATGGATCAGGGGCAGATCGAGCTCCCCCTTGTCGGTGCTGACGCGCAGCTCGCCCATGCCGATGGCCTCAGCGGTTGACCTGGGCGTACAGCGTGGAGCTCATGCCGAACAGCTTGATGAAGCCCTCGGCCTCTTCCACGCCCCAGTCGGCCGATTGCGCGTAGGTGGCGCCCTTGGCGTTGAGGATGTGCGGCGAACGCACGGCCACCGCGTCGACGCGGCCACCGCGGGTTTCCAGCACCACCTCGCCGGTGACCTTGGACTGCGAGGACTTCAGGAAGGCCTCCAGGTCGGTCTTGAGCGGGTCGTGGTAGAAGCCTTCGTACACCAGCTCGACCCACTTGCGCGCCACGTCCGGCTTGAAGCGGTTCTGCTGCTTGGTCAGCACGGTGTCCTCCAGCGCGCGGTGCGCGGCCAGCAGCGAGATCAGGCCCGGCGCCTCGAACACGATGCGGCCCTTCAGGCCGATCACGGTGTCGCCGGTGTACACGCCGCGGCCTACGCCATACTGCGCGAACAGCTTGTTGAGTCGGGCCAGGATCTGCGCGCCCGGCAGCGGCTTGCCGTCCAGCTCCACCGCCTCGCCCTCGACGAACTTCAAGGTGACGGTCAGCGCCTCGGTCGGCCACGCGCTGCGCGGCGCGCACCAGCCGCGCGCGCCTTCGCCCGGGGCTTCCCACTTGTCGATCTCGCCGCCGGACATCGTCACGCCCAGCAGGTTCTCGTTGATGGTGTAGCTCTTCTGCTTGGCGCGCACGCCGAAGCCGCGCTCTTCCAGGTACTTCTGCTCGTAGGCGCGGGTCTGGGTGTGTTCCTTCTGGATCTCGCGGATCGGCGCCACGATCTGGTAATCGCCCTGCGCCTTCACCGCCAGGTCGAAGCGGACCTGGTCGTTGCCCATGCCGGTGCAGCCGTGGGCGATGATGTTGGTGCCCAGTTCGGCGGCGCGCTTGAGCGCGGCGTCGACGATGAGGTAGCGGTCGGACACCAGCAGCGGATACTGGCCCTGGTAGCCCTCGCCGGCCCACACGAACGGCTTGACGAAGCCTTCCCAGATCGCCGGGCCGCCATCGACGGTGACGTGGCTGGCCGCGCCGAGCTCGGCGGCGCGCTTCTCGATGAAATCGCGTTCCTCGTCATCCACGCCGCCGGTATCGGCGAACACGGTGTGGACGGCGTAGCCCTGCTCCTGCAGGTACGGGATGCAGAAGCTGGTGTCGAGGCCGCCGGAGAAGGCGAGGACGATGTCTTTCTTGCTCATGGGGGAGTTCCGGGATGCGGGATAAGTGGGCGGGAATTACTGGGAGATCAGTGCGGCCATGACCGCCTTCTGCACGTGCAGGCGGTTCTCGGCTTCGTCGATGGCGATGCAGTTGGGCGAATCCATCACCGCGTCGGTCGCCTTGACGTTGCGGCGCAGCGGCAGGCAGTGGCTGAAGACGCCGTTGTTCGTGAGCGCCATCTTGGCTTCGTCCACGATGAAGTGCTTGTACTGGTCGCGGATGGGCTTTTCCGGTTCCCAGTTGCCGAAGAACGGCAGCGCGCCCCAGCTCTTGGCGTACACCACGTCCGCGCCGCGGTAGGCGCTTTCGATATCGTGGCTGACGGTGAGCGAGCCGCCGCTCTCGGCGACATTCTGCTCGGCCCAGCCCATGTAGCGCTCATCGAGGATGTAGTCCGGCGTCGGGCACAGCAGGGTGACGTCCATGCCCATGCGCGTGGCGATGGTCAGCGCCGAGTTCGCCACGGCGGTGTTCAGCGGCTTGGGGTGGTAGGTCCAGGTGAGCACGTACTTCTTGCCGCGCAGGTCGGCGGTGCCGAAGTGCTCCTGCAGCGCCATCGCGTGGGCCAGTTCCTGGCACGGATGGGTGATGGTCTCCATGTTGATGACCGGCACCGGCGAATACTTGGCGAACGACTTGAGCACGATGTCCTCGCGGTCGTAGGCCCAGTCCACGAACTTCGGGAATGCGCGCACGCCGATCAGGTCCACGTAGCGGCCCAGCACGCGCGCCACCTCGGCGATGTGCTCCTCGGTATCGCCATCCATCACCGTGCCGAGGTTGAACTCGATCGGCCACGCATCCTTGCCCGGCTGCAGCACCACCGCGTGGCCGCCCAGCTGGAACGCGCCCAGCTCGAAGCTGGTGCGGGTGCGCATGGACGGATTGAAGAACACCAGCGCGATCGACTTGCCCTTGAGCTCGTCACCCAGCTTGTTGCGTTTGAACAGCGCGGCCTGGGTCAGCAATGCGTCGATTTCGGCGCGGCGCCAATCCTGGGTGTTCAGGAAGTGCTTGAGGGACATCGATCGATCCTTTGCGGCGGGCTTGCAGGTGGGATGAAATCTTGCGGGTGAAACTTTTCAGGATGCGGAAACGAAAAAACCCAGCCTCAGGCTGGGTTTTCAGAACGGACAGCACGACGCTCCGGTTTACCCAGCGAGAATGTGGGGTTCCGGTCGGCGCGCGCGCGAGGTCATGCCGGAGGCCATCCGGGCTGCGCTGGTGCCGAGCTGAGCGTCGTTTGCTTGCATAAGACGCGCATGGTCGCACGCGTGAACCGGGGGTGCAAGCGCGGAAAATTTGATTTTCGATCCGACGCGCAGAATCTGGAAGGTGCCCGGGGGCCATGCCCTGGCGGGGGCCCCGGGCGACATGGATGTCGCCTGACGAGCCCCGCATGGATGCGGCTCTTGGCGTCCCCCGCCAGGGCATGGCCCCCGGGCGCCGCCGATGACCCGTCGGGCGAGGTGACAAAGCCAAAGCCTCAGCGCGGCGGCTGCACCACCGCATCGGGGATATAGGGCGTCACCGACACCCGGATCCGCAGCCGGTTGCCCGGATCCTCCGGCAACCGCGAGCGGTACTTGGTGCCCTTGTAGACGTAATCCACGTCATAGGCGATCGGCCGGCGGAACTCGCGGCCAACCTCGACGATGCGGCAATTGCGGCGTGTGCTGGTCGGTGCGGGCGGCGGCACCACCGTGTCGTGGCGACGGCTGAAGATGTCTTTCACCGAGTCCATCATCTTGGAGATGCGGCCTTCCTGCGCCGCATCGGCGCCGCCCGCTCCCTGCGGCTCGCCGGCCGGCGCCGGATCGCACTGCTCTTCCGTGCGCGTGGCGCGCAGCGTCTGGTAGACCGGCTCCACGTTGAGCACCTGGGCGTAGTCGAGCTTGACGTTTTCCACCACGACCACCCGGTTGCGGGCATCGGCCTCGGGATCCGCCGCCCACGCCGGCACGGCGTGCCAGCCCAGAAGGCAGATCAATGGTGGCAGGAACGGGAAGCGCATCAGCACCGGCGGGCTTCGAAAGCGTATGGGCAAGTGTATGGACCTCGCCGGCCCGGCGGCTGAACATAACCCATCCGGCGGCGAATGGGCGTGCCGCGCCCCGCCCACGCGCCCGTGGCGCTAGAATCCAACGGCTTACCTACCCCCGATGCCGATGAGCCTGCGCCTCCACAACAACCTGACGCGGCGGGTCGAACCGTTCGCGCCCCTCGACCCCGCCGCCGGCCCCACGATGTATGTGTGCGGCCCCACCGTCTACAACTACGTCCACATCGGCAACGCCCGTGGCCCGGTGGTGTTCGGCGTGCTCGCCGCCCTGCTGCGCCGGCGCCATGGCGCGCTGCGCTACGCGCGCAACATCACCGACGTCGACGACAAGATCAACCAGGCCGCCCGCGACCAGGGCGTGCCGATCTCGGCCATCACCGACCGCTTCGCCGCCGCCTACCGCGAGGACATGGCGGCCCTGGGCGTGGCCCCGCCGGACCTGGAGCCGGAAGCCACCGCGCATATCCCGCAGATCGTGGCGATGATCCAGCGCCTGATCGACAGCGGCCACGCCTACGCCGCCGAGGGCCATGTGCTGTTCGCGGTCGGCACGTTCGAGGGTTACGGCAAGCTTTCGCGCCGCGATCCGGACGAGATGCTGGCCGGCGCCCGCGTGGAAGTGGCGCCCTACAAGCGGGACGCCGGCGACTTCGTGCTGTGGAAGCCATCCAGCGACGACCTGCCCGGCTGGGACTCGCCCTGGGGCCGCGGCCGCCCGGGCTGGCATATCGAATGCTCGGCGATGGCCGCCGCCCACCTGGGCGAAACCATCGACATCCACGCCGGCGGCGTGGACCTGCAGTTCCCGCACCACGAGAACGAGATCGCGCAGAGCGAGTGCGCCCATGGCGGCGCGACCTTCGCGCGGTTCTGGCTGCACAACGGCATGCTCAACTTCGGCGGCGCCAAGATGAGCAAGTCGCTGGGCAACATCGAGCGCGTGCACGACCTGGTGCGCAAGTACCCGCCCGAGGCGCTGCGCTACGCGCTGTTGTCGGCGCACTACCGCCAGCCGCTGGACTGGTCCGATGCGCTGATCGAGCAGTCGATCCGCACGCTGGACCGGTTGTACGGCACGTTGCGCGAGCTGGCCGAGGTGGACGCGGCGGCGCAGATTCCGCAGGCGATCGAGGACGCGCTGGACGACGACCTCAACACGCCGCTGGCGCTGGCCGAACTGGCACGCATCGCCGGCGAGGCACGCAAGGCGACCACCGCAGAAGACCGCACCCGGCTGAAGCGCGAACTGCTCGGCGCCGGCCTGGCGCTGGGCCTGCTGCAGCAGGCGCCGGCGCAATGGTTCGGCGCCACCGCGCTGGACGCCGACGAGGATGCGCGCATCCAGGCGCTGGTCGACGCGCGCGGCGACGCCAAGAAGGCCCGCGATTTCGCCCGTGCCGACGCGCTGCGCGACCAGCTCGCCGCCGAAGGCATCGTGCTGGAAGACACGCCGCAGGGGGTTCGTTGGTCGCGCAAGCGCGCCTGACCCCTGCCCTTCCCCCAGCCGCGCCCGCGGGCGCGGCGCAGTGAACGCCCCCATGACAGACACCCCGTTCCCGCTCGAACCCACCGCCGCCGAGGCCCAGGCGGCCATCGCCGAGGAGTTCTCCTTCTTCGGCGACTGGTCCGAGCGTTACCAGTACCTGATCGACCTTGGCCGCAAGCTGCCGCCGTTCCCGGAGGAATGGAAATCCGAGGAACACCGCCTGCACGGCTGCCAGTCGATGGTGTGGATCGTGCCGGAGGGCAACGCGCAGCGGCTGGATTTCCACGCCGTCAGTGATTCGGCGATCGTCTCGGGCCTGATCTACCTGGCGCTGCGGGTCTATTCCGGGCGCAGCGCACAGGAGATTCTGGCCACCGAGCCGACCTACATCGGCGATATCGGCCTGTCGCGGCACTTGTCGCCCACGCGCAGCAACGGCGTGGCGGCGATGCTGGCCTTCATCCGCGAGACCGCGAAGGCGCAGCAGTGAGCGCGCCGGGCCCGGCGCCGACCACCGACCAGGGCATCCGCACGCTCCTCGCCCATCCGGGCTTCGCGCTGGTGCTGGCCTACCGCATCTGCGCGATGCTGTCCTACCAGATCGTGGCGGTGACGGTGGGCTGGCACATCTACGAGATCACCCGCAATCCGTTCTCGCTGGGGCTGGTGGGGCTGGCGGAAATCCTGCCGTTCTTCTGCATCGCGCCGTTCGCCGGCTACCTGGTGGACCACCTGCCGCGGCGTCGCCTCGGGGCGATCGCCACGCTCGGGCTGGTCGCCACGGCCGGCGTGCTGATGGCGGTGGCGAAGGGCTGGCTGCCGGTCAGGGGCGTGTGGCCGATTTACGGCGCCATCGCGCTGACCGGCGCGGCGCGTTCGTTCCTGTCGCCGGTGTACAACGCGCTGTTCGCGCGCACGCTGCCGCGCGAGGCGTATGCGCGCGGGGCCAGCGTGGGCAGCGTGGTGTTCCAGACGGGCATGGTGATCGGCCCGGCGCTGGGCGGCGTGCTGGTCGGCTGGGGCGGCAAGGGGCTGGCGTATGCGACGGCGGCGGTGATCGCGCTGGTGGCGATGACGGCGCTGCTGGCACTGCGCGTGGAGGAGCCCGTGAGCACGGCGGGACGCGCGCCGATTTTCCGCAGCATCGCCGAGGGGGCGCGGTTCGTGTTCTCCAACCAGATCATGCTCGGGGCGATGGCGCTGGACATGTTCTCGGTGCTGCTGGGCGGGGCGGTCTCGATGCTGCCGGCCTTCATCCACGACATCCTGCATTACGGGCCGGAAGGGCTGGGCATCCTGCGCGGGGCGCCGGCCCTGGGCTCGATCCTGGTCGGGGTGTGGCTGGCGCGGCGGCCGTTGCAGCGCAACGCGGGACGGGTACTGCTGTTCGCGGTGGCGGGCTTCGGGTTGTGCACGATCGCGTTCGGGCTGTCGCGGCATTTCTGGCTGTCGGCGGCGATCCTGCTGGTCTACGGGATGTGCGATGGCGTCTCGGTGGTGGTGCGCTCGACGATCCTGCAGTTGGCGACCCCGGACGAGATGCGCGGGCGAGTGTCGGCCATCAACGGCATCTTCATCGGGTCTTCCAACGAGTTGGGCGCCTTCTACGATGGAACGATGGCGCGGCTCATCGGGCTGGTGCCGGCGGTCGTGCTGGGCGGCTTCGTGACGATGTGCGTGGTGGGCGTCACCGCGCTCAAGGCGCCGAAGGCCACCTGGCATCAAGTTCACTTTCGTTCGGCTGCTTCTTTGCATGAAAAAACCCGCCTTTCGGCGGGTTTTCGTTTGCTTGGGCTGCTTGGCGTCAGTCGCCCTGCTGCTTCTGCATGTGCTCCCAGCGTTCCTGCGCGTCGATCGTGCGCTCGGCGGTGAGGCGCGCTTCCAGGCGCTCCAGGCCGATCTCCTCGCCCGTGTCCACGCAGTAGCCGTAGTCACCGGCTTCCAGCCGCTTGAGGGTGCTGTCGATCTTGCCGATCAGCTTGCGGTAGCGGTCGCGGGTACGCAGTTCCAGCGAGTTCTCGGTCTCGCGGGTCGCGCGCTCGGCCTCGTCGCCGATGTCACGCACTTCCTCGCGCAGGTTCTCGATGGTCTGCTTGGATTCTTCGACCAGGTCGTTGCGCCACTGCTGCAGGCGCTGGCGGAAGTACTCCTGCTGCAGCGGGCTCATGTACTCCTCGTCCGCGGCGGGCTTGTAGCCCTTCGGGAGGATCGGGCGGCCGGTCACCTCATCGGTGGTGTATTCGACGACCTTGAACTTGGTACGCGGTGCCGGGCTCGGCGCGCGCGACACGACGGCCACGGCGACCTTGCCGGTCGGACGGGTCGCCGACGGCTTGGCCGGGGATTCGGTCTTGGTGGGGGTTTTTGCTGAAGATTTCGAAACGGGCACGGGATTCTTGGATTGCGGGGTCGGCGCCGTTGCCACGGCCGGCTTCGCCGGGGCCGCCTTCGGGGCGGGGGCGGGGGCGGCCTGGGGCGCAGGTTTGACCGGAACAGTCTTGGCCGGCACCGGCTTGGCGGCCGGCTTCGGTGCGGGGGTTTTTGCAACGGTCTTGGGTGCGGGCTTGGCGGCGGCCTGGGCCACCGGCTTGGCCGGCGCCTTCGGGGCCGGCGCAGGGGCCGCCTTCTTCGCCACCGGCTTGGGGGCGGGCTTGGCGGCCGTCTTTTTCACGGGCGTCTTGGCCGGCGCTGCCTTCTTGGCGGCGGGCACGGCCTTCTTTGCAGGGGCCGCCTTCTTGGCGACGGCCTTCTTGGCGGCAGCCTTCGCCACCGGCTTCTTGGCCGCCGTCTTGGCGGCCTTGGCGACCGGCTTGGCGGCGGTCTTGGCCGCTGCCTTCTTCACAACAGGCTTGGCGGTTTTCTTGGCGGCCTTGACGGCCTTCTTTGCAGGTTTTTTAGCAGCCACGAAACGCTCTTCCTTGGTTCCCCCGGGGCCCGGGAAAGCGGGCCTTTATAACGTACACCACCGGGAGGGGCAACATCGCATTAAGGCCGTTGGCATATGATGAACACCGTGATCGCCCGACTGCTCATCGCCCTGCTGCGCCTGTACAAGCGCTTCGTCAGTCCGCTGCTCGGACCGCGCTGCCGCTTCGCGCCCAGCTGCTCGGAGTACGCCATGACCGCCATCGCCCGCTACGGCGCGTTGCGCGGTGGCTGGCTGGCGGCGCGCCGCGTGGGCCGCTGCCACCCCTTCCATCCCGGTGGATTCGACCCCGTGCCCGAGGTCGCGCCGCCCTCCTCTTGCCGCTGCACAGGAAAAACGCCATGACCCGCACCCTGATCGTCAATGCCCGCCTGGTCAACGAGGGCCGCCAGTTCGACGCCGACCTGCGTATCGGCGAGGACGGCCGCATCGCGCAGATCGGCCCGCAGCTCTCCGCCGCGCCGGGCGAGACGGTGGTCGATGCCGCCGGCCGCTGGCTGCTGCCGGGCATGATCGACGACCAGGTGCACTTCCGCGAGCCGGGCCTCACCCACAAGGGCGATGTGGCGACCGAATCGGCCGCCGCCGTGGCCGGCGGGCTGACCAGCTTCATGGACATGCCCAACACCAACCCGCCCACGCTCAACGCCGCCGCGTTGCAGGCCAAGTACGACATGGCCGCCGGCCGCGCCTGGGGCAACTACGGCTTCTACCTGGGCGCCAGCAACGACAACCTGGCCGACATCCAGCAGCTGGACCCCAAGACGGCGCCGGGCATCAAGGTGTTCATGGGCGCCTCCACCGGCAACATGCTGGTGGACAACCCGCAGACCCTGGACGCGATCTTCCGCGATGCGCCCACGCCGATCATCACCCACTGCGAGGATACGCCCACCATCGACGCCACCATGAAGGCGTTCGTGGAGAAGTACGGCGACAACCTCACCGCGTCGATGCACCCGGACATCCGCTCGCGCGAGGCCTGCCTGAAGTCCTCGCAGCTGGCGGTGTCGCTGGCGAAGAAGCACGGCACCCGCCTGCACGTGCTGCATATCTCCACTGCCGACGAGCTGGCCCTGTTCACCCCGGGCCCGATCGAAGGCAAGCGCATCACCGCCGAGACCTGCATCCACTTCCTGCGCTTCGACCGCGCCGATTACGAGCGCCTGGGCAACCTGATCAAGTGCAACCCGTCGATCAAGGACGCCAGCGACCGCGAAGCGCTGATCCGCGCGCTGGCCGAGGACGTGATCGACGTGCTCGCCACCGACCACGCGCCGCATACCTGGGAAGAGAAGCAGAAGCCTTACGCGCAGGCCCCGTCCGGCCTGCCGCTGGTGCAGTACGCGCTGGTGGCGGCGCTGGAGCTGGTGCACGAAGGCCGCCTGCCGGTGGAGAAGATCGTGCACAAGTTCGCGCACGCGCCGGCGCTGCTGTTCAACGTGGCCGAGCGCGGCTTCCTGCGTGAGGGCTATTGGGCCGACCTGGTGCTGGTGGACAACACCCCGTTCACCGTCAAGCGCGAGGACGTGCTGTCCAAGTGCGGCTGGTCGCCGTTCGAAGGCACCACGTTCCGTTCGAAGATCGGCTCGACCTGGGTCAACGGCCAGCAGGTGTGGGACGGCGCGAAGCTGGTCGGCACGCCACAGGGCCAGCGCCTGCGGTTCGACCGCTGATGCCGTGGGCATCGCGTCTGGCCGGCGGCGTGCTGCTGGCCGCCTTCGCCCTGCCCGGCCCGGTCGCCGCCCAAGCGCTCGATGGCCGCGTGGTGTTTCCCGCCAGCGCCTCGCAAGGCGCGCTGGTGATCGGCAAGGTACCGCCGGGTAGCCAGGTGGAATACGCCGGGCGCTCCCTGCGCGTGAGCGAATACGGCAGCGTGGTGTTCGGCATCGGCCGCGACGAGCAGGGGCCGCTGACCGTGCAGGTGACGCGGCCCGACGGCACGCGCACGCCGGCCTCCATTACGGTGACGCCGCGCGACTGGCCGACCGAGCAGGTCAACGGCGTGCCGCCGAAGACGGTGAATCCGCCGCCGGAGATCGCCGCGCGCATCCAGCGCGAGCAGGCGCAGGTCACCGCTGCGAGAGCGCGCGACGATGCGCGGCCGGATTTCGCCCAGCCCTTCGTGTGGCCGGTGCAGGGCCGCATCAGCGGGCGCTTCGGCAATGCGCGCATCTACAACGGCCAACCCGGCACCGGGCATTCGGGCATGGATATCGCCGTGCCGACGGGCACGCCGGTGAAGGCGCCGGCCGCGGGCGTGATCACCTTCGCCGCACCCGACCTGTATCTCACCGGCGGCACGGTGCTGCTGGACCATGGATTCGGCGTGAGCTCGAACTTCCTGCACCTGTCGCGCATCGACGTGAAGGTCGGCGACCGGGTGGCGCAGGGCCAGGTGATTGGCGCCGTGGGGGCGACCGGCCGTGCCACCGGCCCGCACCTGCATTGGGGCATGAACTGGTTCGACGTGCGGATCGATCCGCTGCTCGTGCTGGAGCGCGGCAAGGCGGCGCCGTAGCCGCCGCCCGCCGCAACGGTCCGCCTCGCGCGAGACGAGCAGCCTTCGCCACCGCCGCCAAGTCGCGCGGCGGTGACGGGATGAGGAGCCACGCTCAGCGATTGAGCGGAATATCGGCCACCTTGTCGGCGTAGTCCTTCTTCGGGTCCACGCCCAGCAGCAGCTTCACGCCGGCCAGCAGGTTGTTCTCGTTGAGCCATACCTGCGCATGCGCGGGATCCAGCCGCAGCAGCGCGAGGTTGGGATTGTCCTTGCCTCCCTCGTACCAGGCGGCGATGAAGGGGTTCCACAGCCGCTCGACCACCGCGCGGTCGGTATGCTCCCGCAGCGTGCCGGCGATGCTGGCAAACACTTCGTGGCCCTTGCCGACGAGCTGCGCGTTCGCGCTGGCGGCCGTGCCGCCGAGCGCCGTCAACAAGCCGTTGTCGCGCGCGGTGAAGAACCAGATCGGCCCGCCCTCGTCGCCTTCGATCATCGCCGTCATCGGCTGCGCGTGGCCGTCCTGTGCGCCCGCCAGGCCCAGCATCACGGTCCGGTCCGACTTGAGGGTTTTCCAGAAGCGCTTTTCCAGTTCGCGTTCGTCCGCCATTGCGTGTTGTCCGGTCACCACGCGGCGCGTGGCTTCCCGCGCAGTGTGGTCAGCCCGCGCAAAGCCGGCGTGAGCGCCACGCCGCGGCGCTTGACCGTATCGTCACGCGCCACCGCTGGCCGCGCGCCAGGCGTGCCACAGCTGTTGCAGCGGTGGCGCCCAGGCCGGTTGCCCCTGGTGTTCGCGTGCAAGACGCAGGCGCGCCATCCGCGACCAGACCCGATGCGGCAGCGCCAGCGCCGCCTTGCGCGGCCACTGCGCCAGCAGCTGGCCACGCCAGGCCTCCACGTTCACGCCCGCGGGCGCGGCCGCCGCGCCAGCGCTGGCCGCGCGCGTGGAAAGCCACTGCACGGCCACTGCCCGGGCGTTGGCTGCGCGCGCGCGGCCGAACAGCGCCGCCTCCACCGCCACCACCGCCTCGGCGAACGGCTGCAGCACCGCCAGCGCGCCCTCCAGCGACAGCGGCTGCGCCCTCGCCTCCTGCATCGCCGGCAGGCTTTCGGCCAGCTGCGCCCAGGGGGCGACGACCGGCTCCAGCACGCGGCCGAGCGGATGCCGCGAACGGCGCCCGCTCCAGTCGCGCAGTTCCTGCTGCCACCAGGCGAGCTTGGCGTCGGCCGGCAGCGGGTCGCCGGCGATGTTCATGATGTCCTCGAACTCCTGCAGCAGCGCGAACCACGCCAGCGTCGCGCGCTGCCGGTCGGCCGGCACGAAGCGCCCGGCCACTTCCCATTCTGGCCAGCGGTCGCGCCATTTGTCGAGGAAACTGTCGAGGGCGCTGGTCGTGCTCATGCGCGGATCCGGGAACGGGGCCCGCACCGGCGGGCCGAAGAAGATCAGGCGGCGTTCGATGCCGGCCAGGCGGACGCGGCGCACAGCGCAGCGGGCTGTTCAATCATGCGATCGGCTTGCCAGGACAACGGGTCGTCCTCGGCCAGCCGGTAGCCCCACAGGGCCGCCACCGAGGGCATGCCGGCGGCACGCGCGGCGAGGATATCGCGCTCGTCGTCGCCGACGTAGACGGTCTCGCGCACGTCCACGCCCATGCGTTCGCAGGCCACCTGCAGCGGCAGCGGATGCGGCTTGCGCTCGGGCAGGCTGTCGCCGCCGATCAGCACCGCGCAGCGCGCCTCCCAGTCCAGCTGCGGCAGGATCAACCGCGCCAGGTACTCGGGCTTGTTGGTGACGATGCCCCAGCGGCTGCCGGCATCCTCCAGGCAGCGCAGCATCGTCTCCACCCCGTCGAACAGCAGGGCGTGGCGGCCGATCAGCGCTTCGTAGCGCTGCAGGAACTCGGGCACGTGCGTGTCGCGCTCAGCCGCGTCCCACTGCGGGAACGCCACGGCGAGCATCGCCCGCGCGCCCTTGGACACCACCGGGCGCAACTGCGCCAGCACCAGCGGCGGCGCGCCGCGCGCCGCACGCATCTCGTTGGCGGTGGCGAGCATGTCCGGCGCGCTGTCGAGCAGCGTGCCGTCCAGGTCGAACAACACCGCCCGCGGGAATTCGCCGCCGGCCTCAGGCATCGGGAGTCGCCGGCTTGGTCGCCCAGGCCAGGTAGTTGATGTCGGTCCGCGCACTCAGGCGGGCGCTGCCGCGCCAGGGCTCGTAGGCCAGGCCGCTGACGTCGCGCAGTTGCAGGTTCGATTGGCGCAGCCAGGCGGCCAGTTCGGAGGGCTTGATGAAATCCTGGTAGTGGTGCGTGCCGCGCGGCAGCAGGCGCGCGACGTACTCGGCACCGACGATCGCCACGGCGAAGGCCGCCGGCGTGCGGTTGAGCGTGGACAGGAACAACTTCCCACCCGGCTTGAGCAGCGCGGCGCAGGCGTCGAGGATCGCGCCGGGGCGCGGCACGTGTTCGAGCATCTCCATGCAGGTGATGGCATCGAAGCTGCCCGGCGCCTCCGCGGCCAGGTCTTCCACCGACTGCACGCGGTAGTCCACCTCCAGCCCGGATTCGAGCCGGTGCAGGCGCGCGACCTTGATCAGCTCCGGCGCCAGGTCGATGGCCGTGACCTGCGCGCCCTGGCGGGCCAGCGCCTCGCTCAGCAACCCGCCGCCGCAGCCGACATCGAGCACGCGCGCGCCGGCCAGCGGCGTGCGCGCGGCGACGTAGTCCAGCCGCACCGGGTTGAGCGCATGCAGCGGCTTCTGCGGGCCGTCGGCGTCCCACCAGCGGTTGGCGAGCGCGGCGAACTTGTCCAGTTCGGCCTGATGGAAGTTGTGGGAGGTGTTTTCACGCGAAGCGTTCATGCTCGGGTTCCCGTGCGGCGACCTGAAATCAGGCGGGATGGAGATGGCGGATGCGGTCGCGCCACTGGCGCGCGTTGGCGACCAGCGCGTCCGGGTCCATGTCGACCAGCACGCGGCCACGCAGCTTGGGCTTGCCGGCGATCCACACGTCGCTGACCTGGTGGCGGCCGGCGGCGTACACCAGCTGGGAGAGCACGTGGTGCAGCGGCTGGGTTTCCAGCGCGGAGAGGTCCACCAGCACCAGGTCGGCCTGTTTGCCGGCCTCGATGGAGCCGATGCGCTCGCCGAAACCCAGCGCGCGCGCGCCGCCCAGCGTGGCCGCGCGCAGCGTGGTGGCCGCATCCAGCGCGGTGGCGTCGTTGGCCACGGCCTTGGCGAGGATGGCCGCGGTGCGGTTCTCGCTGAACATGTCCAGGTCGTTGTTGCTGGCGCAGCCATCGGTGCCGATCGCCAGGTTCACCCCGGCGCGCGCCAGCGCGCACGCCGGACAGAAGCCGGAGGCCAGCTTGAGGTTCGATTCCGGGCAATGCACCACGCTCACGCCGCGCTCGGCGCACAGGTGGATCTCGCCTTCGGTGAGTTGGGTCATGTGCACGGCGATCAGGCGGTCGTTGACCAGGCCCAGCCGGTCCAGCCGCGCCAGCGGGCGCTGGCCGTACTGGGTGAGCGAGTCGGCGATTTCCTGCGCGGTCTCATGCGTGTGCAGGTGCACCGGCACGTCGAGCTGGTCGGCCAGCATGCGCACGCGCTCGAAGCTGGCATCGCTCACGGTATACGGCGCGTGCGGCGCGAACGCGGTGGCCACCAGCGGGTCGTCGCGCCACTGGTCGTGCAGCTCGCCGGCGCGGTCGAAGTATTCGTCGTCGCTTTTGGCCCAGGCGGTCGGGAAATCGATCACCGGCGCGCCGACCAGCGCGCGGAAGCCGTACTTCTTGTAGACGGCGGCCTGCGCGTCGGGGAAGAAGTAGTTTTCGTTGGCGCAGGTGGTGCCGCCGCGCAGCATCTCGGCGATCGCCAGGGTGGTGCCGTCGGCAACGAATTCCGGGCCGATCACCGCCGCTTCCACCGGCCAGATGTGCTGCTGCAACCACACCATCAGCGGCAGGTCGTCGGCGACGCCGCGCAGCAGCGTCATCGGGTTGTGGGTATGCGCGTTGACCAGGCCGGGGATCAGCGCGGCCTCGGGGCGCGAGACCGTTTCGCGCGCGGCGAAGCGCGCGCGCGCCTCGGCGCGCGGCAGCACGGCCACGATGACACCCTCGCGCACGGCCACGGCGTGGTCTTCCAGCACCACCGCATGGGGTTCGATGGGAACGACGAAAGCGGCCTCGATCAGCAGGTCACAGGATTCGGGTACAGGCGAGGTCACGGCAGATCGACTCCGGGAACATCGGGGGGAACGACGACCCGCAGCCGGTCACGCCGCATCCGGCGCGCCCCGCTGCACCCAGCGCTTGGCGATGGCCAGGCACGGGAAGATCATCACGAACATCAGCCCGCCCGCCCACACCGGGATGAAGGAGGCGGCGGGAATGGCCACGGCGAACAGGATCAGCGGGATCATGCCGCGCCAGAACAGCCAGCGCGTGGCGACCACGCCGATGCGTTCGCGCAGGTTCTCGTGGCGGATCACCATCTGTCGGGTCACCACGGCGAACAGCGAGATGCCGGCGAGCACGAAGGCATAGAACGCCAGCCGGCCGGGGCTCTGGCTGGAGAAATAGACCGAGTATTCGCGCGTGGCCAGCGGCATCAGCGCCACGAACATCAGCTGCAGCAGCGTGGACCACACCAGCCCGCCGGTGACCCGGCGCACGTGGCGCCAGGTCTGCATGTGGCCGACCCAGAACAGGCCGGTCACCAGGAAGCTGATGAAGTAGGCGATGAAATGCGCCGTCACCTCGCCTGCGGCGGCCACCGCGCCGAGGTGCTCGACCATCTCGCGGTCGGGCAGCTTCAGCTCGATCGCCAGCAGCGTGATCGCGATGGCGAATACCGCGTCGCTGAAAAAGACGACCCGGTCGTGCGGAAAGCGGTCCTTGAGGTCCGCCTCGTGTTCTTCCTTGACCACGCCCAGGTCCTTCATGGGCTTACTTCACGCGCGAAACGTATTCGCCGGAACGGGTGTCCACGCGGATCACCTCTTCCTGGCCGACGAACAGCGGCACGCGCACCACCGCGCCGGTTTCCAGCGTGGCCGGCTTGCCGCCGCCGCCGGAGGTATCGCCACGCACGCCCGGGTCGGTCTCGGTGATCTTCAGCTCGACGAAGTTCGGCGGCTGCACGGCGATCGGGGTGCCGTTCCACAGGGTCACCACGCACTGCTCCTCGCCCTTGAGCCACTTCTCCGCGCCGCCCATGCCGTTCTTGTCGGCCTGGACCTGCTCGAAGGTCTCCTGCTGCATGAAGTGCCAGTACTCGCCGTCGCTGTAGAGGTACTGCATGTCGGTGTCGAGCACGTCGGCGGCGTCCACCGAGTCGGTCGACTTCATGGTGATTTCCTGCACGCGGCCGGACTTGATCAGGCGGTACTTGACGCGGGTGAAGGCCTGGCCCTTGCCCGGCTTGACGTACTCGGTGTCGGTGATGACCGCCGGTTCGGCATTGACCAGGATCTTCATGCCGTTCTTGACGTCGTTCATGCCATAGCTGGCCATAGTGCAACTCCTCGGATAAGGCAAAACCGCCGCGCGGAGCGGCCGGCCGGTAGAATGGGGTGCCCGCCATCCGGCGGGCGTACTGTTTCCAGACCCGACATGATAACCGCAGCCCCCAGCCGCATACAGCCGCCCCCCGCACGCCCGGCCGCCCGCTGGCAGGCGCTGTGGCGCGAGGCGGTGCGCGACCCGCGCGAGCTGCTGGCGCTGTTGGGCCTGAATGCGGAAACGGTGGGCCTGGACGAGGCGGCCGCGGCGCAGTTCGCGCTGCGGGTGCCGCGCGGCTTTGTCGCACGCATGCGCCACGGCGACCCGGCCGACCCGCTGCTGCGGCAGGTGCTGCCGGTCACCGAAGAAATGCGCGTGGTGCCCGGCTTCGGCCTGGACGCGGTGGGCGATGCCGCCGCGCGCACCGCCAACGGGGTGATCCAGAAATATCGCGGCCGTGCCCTGCTGATCGCCACGGGCAGCTGCGCGGTGCATTGCCGCTACTGCTTCCGCCGGCATTTCCCGTATGCGGAGGAAACCGCCGCGCGCGAGGGCTGGCGCGAAGCGGTAACGGCGATCGCAGCCGATGCCAGCATCGAGGAAGTGCTGCTCTCCGGCGGCGACCCGCTCTCGCTGGCCACGCCCAAGCTGGCCGAGCTGACCGACGCGCTGGCGGCGATCCCGCACCTCAAGCGCCTGCGCATCCACAGCCGCCTGCCGGTGGTGCTGCCCGAGCGCGTGGACGCCGAGTTGACCGCCTGGCTGGCCGCCCTGCCCTGGCCGGTGGCGTTCGTGATCCACGCCAACCACGCCAACGAATTCGACGCCGACGTGGACGCGGCGATGGCGCGCCTGCGCGCGGCCGGCGCGCAACTCTTGAACCAGGCCGTGCTGCTGCGCGGGGTCAATGACGACGTCGATACGCTGGCCGCGCTGAGCGAGCGCAGCTTCGCCGCCGGCGTGCTGCCCTACTACCTGCACCAGCTGGACCGGGTGGCCGGCGTGGCGCATTACGAGGTGGACGACGCCCGCGCCAGGGCATTGCATGCCGAACTGGCGGCGCGGCTGTCCGGCTACCTCGTGCCGAAGCTGGTGCGGGAAATCCAGGGCGACACCGGCAAGCGGCCGCTGTAGACGCGGCTTCGGCCGCGCCCCTCGCGGAGGGCAGTCGCGGCGGACGCCGCGCCTACAGCCCGCCCAGCAACCGCACCAGGTCCATCGAACTGAGCGGGCGGCTGAACCAGTAGCCCTGCGCCAGGTCGCACTTGCGCTCACGCAGCAGCTGGTACTGCACTTCGTGCTCGATCCCCTCGGCCACCACGGTGATGCCCAGCGAATGCGCCATCGCGATGATCGCGGTGGTCAGCGCCAGGTCGTCCGGATCGCGCTGCAGGTCGGCCACGAAGCTCTTGTCGATCTTCACCCCGTCCACCGGCACCTGGCGCAGGTGGCTCAGGCCCGAGAAACCGGTGCCGAAATCGTCCAGCCACACCTTCACGCCCATGCGGTGCAGCTTGTCGAGCAGGCTGGCGGCGAGCATCTCGTCGCCGATGACCGCCGTTTCGGTCAGCTCCAGGTGCAGCCGCGCCGGCGGCAGGCCGGAGTCGCGCAGGCAACGCGCCACCGTGTCGGCCATGTCGCCGCTGCGCAGCTGGCGCGGCGACACGTTGACCGAGACGAACAGCGGCGCCACGCCCGGCACTTGCGGCCATTGGGTCGCGTCCAGGCAGGCCGCGCGCAACACCTTCGGGCCGATCACCTCGATCAGGCCACTTTGCTCGGCGACCTCGATGAACACCGACGGCGGGATCGCGCCCAGCGCCGGGTGCTGCCAGCGCAGCAGCACCTCCACGCCGACCATCTGCCGGTCGGCGGTGCGGTAGATCGGCTGGTAGACCAGCCGCAGCTCGCCGCGCTCCCAGGCGCCGCGCAGTTCGTGCTCCATGTGCACGCGGCGCTCGACCGCGTGGTCCATCGCGCGGTTGTAGGCGCGGTGGCAGTTCTTGCCGGCCACCTTGGCCTGGTACATGGCGATGTCGCCATTCTTCAGCAGCGCGGTGGCATCGCGGGCGTCGTCCGGGAACAGCGTGATGCCGATGGAGGTCCCCAGGAACACCTCGCGCCCTTCCACCTTCAACGGCTCGCCCAGGTCCTCCACCAGCCGGTCGGCCAGCTTCAGCGCGGACTCGCGCACGTCGCCGGATTGCACCAGGATCACGAATTCGTCGCCGCCGAAACGCGCCAGCAGCGCCTCGTCGCCGCCCATCTCCTCCACCGCCACGCGGATGCGCGCGGAGAACTGCAGCAGCGCCTCGTCGCCGGCCTCGTGGCCGAGCGTGTCGTTGACGCGCTTGAAGTCGTCGATGTCGGCGAACAGCAGCGCCAGCTGGCGGCCGGAATTGCGCGCGGCCAGCAGCTGGTGGTCCAGGTTCTCGCGGAAAGCCAGGCGGTTGGTGAGGCCGGTCAGCGCATCGGTGTAGGCCATGTGCCGCACTTCGCGGTCGTGCCGGGCGATGCTCTCGCTCATGCGGCCGAACGCGCGGATCAGCTCGCCGACCTCGTCGTTGCGCTCGCTGCTGCGCCGCTCCACCGCGTAGTCGCCGGCTTCGATCTGCCGGGCCGCCTGCGCCAGCCAGCGGATCGGCCCGACCAGCGTGCGCTGGATGTAGATCGCCACCACCGTGGCGATCACCGCCAGCCCGGCCAGCAGCAGCATCAGCCAGCCCAGGTCGCGCTTGCCGACCTCCGCCAGGCGTTCGAGCAAGGTCTCGTTGGCGCCGGATTCCAGCTGGCGCACGCGGCCCAGCGACATGCCCACGCGGACGCCGCCGATCTTCTCCTGGCCCATCATCACCGGCATGGTCACGTCGAGCACGTCCGGGGACCACTGCATCAGCAGCTTGCGCGTGCCGATGGCCTGCCCGGCGAGCGGGTCCTGCATCTGCTGGCCATAGCCGGGAATGTCTACCGAGCCGTCGTGGATCAGCCGGCCCTCGCGGTCGAACACGCGCACGTAGCTGACCACCTGCTGGCGCGAGGTGTTGCGCACCAGCGCGCCGACCTGGTCCAGGTCCGAGTAGTACAGCGGGTTGACCAACGCGTCGGCCAGCTCGGTAGCCAGCGCCTCGCCGCGCGAGCGCAGGCTGCGGTCGAACAGGTCGTGGATGATCGCCCCACTCAGGGTGCGCACCTCGGCCTGCATGCGGGTCTGCCGCTGCAGCAGCAGCAACAGGATGCCGACCACCAGCGCGAACGCCAGGCCCATCACGATCAGGAAGCGGGCCTGCAGCCCGAAACGTACGCGATTCATTCGACCTGCATCCGCACGCGCTGCAATCCTTCGCGAAGGGCATCCAGCTCGCGTTGCGAGGCCGGATCGACGGGGTAGAAACCGGAAGTGCCGAAGAACTTGTGCAGCGCCGGGGCGGCCTGCGGGTCGGAGGCGGCCTGCAACAGCACTTCGTGCAGCCGCCGCTGCACCGCCGGCGGCAGGTCGCCGCGCACCATCTCCACCGCGCGCGGGATCGGCTCGGTGGTGTAGATGATGCGGAAATCGTGCTTGAACGAGGGCGGCAGGTGGCGCTCGTCGTTCCAGTCCAGGTTGGAGAAGGCGCCGGCGGTGACCAGGCGCTTGTGCACGTAGGCGGCGATGTTCAACTCCGAACGCGCGAACACGTAGCCCACCGCGTCCGGCGCCGGCTCGTCCTTGGGGCCGAGCAGGATTTCCGGGCGCAGGCCGTTCTGCAGCAGGGTCAGCACCGGCACCAGGTAGGAACTGGTGGACAGCGTGCTCTGCAGCGCGATCGAGTGGCCTTGCAGCTGGTCCAGCCGCTGCACCGGGCCGTCGCGGCGCACGAAGACCACCGTGCTGTATTCGCGCACGCCGTTGCGCTCGGTCAGCAGCAGCGGGCGCGCGCCGCTGCGCTGCTGCAGCAGCATCGCCGTGCCGGCGGTCTCGGTGACCCAGTCCACCCGGCCGCGGCGCAGGTAGCTGGCCATGCGCTGCGCGTCGGGCGCCATCAGGATGCGGCCCTCGCGGATGCCCACGTCGTGCATGCGCGGCACGACGTAGTCGAGCAGCGGCTTCAATTGTTCGTAATGGACCTTGGGGTCGTCGCTGATGCGCCCCAGCAC
Source organism: Stenotrophomonas sp. HITSZ_GD (assembly GCF_029543105.1). Classification (GTDB taxonomy): domain Bacteria; phylum Pseudomonadota; class Gammaproteobacteria; order Xanthomonadales; family Xanthomonadaceae; genus Stenotrophomonas_A. Next base: position 38,635 of record NZ_JARQXB010000014.1, on the reverse strand, counting down.
CAGCTCCCCGGAAGGCCCGGCAGCGGCGGCGTCGAACGTCGCACCCGCCACCAGCCACCCACAGGTGACCCACAGCCATCGCCAACCCGGCCAGCGTGAAGCAGTCAACCGACACCCCCCAAGCGTTCGGCCAAGCCTAGCCGAAAGCGTGACGCATGCAACAGTCTGTTAGGGGCCGTCCCGGCGGGCGAGCATGGCCATCCGCTGGGCGTCGGAGAGGATGCCGCGCAGCAGGCGCACTTCCTGCTCGCTCAGGGCCGCGCGCAGGAACAGCCGGCGCAGCTTGCGCATGGCCGAGTCGGGCGAGCGGCCCTTGTGGAAATCGATGTCGTCCAGGGTTTCGCCCAACTGGCCGAACAGCCCTTCCATCTGCGCATGGCTGGCCGCCCCCTCGCGCAGGCCGGGCTCGGCAGCCGGCGCGGCCGCCGCCTGGCCGGCCGCCAGCAGCGCCAGGCGCATCTCGTAGGCCAGCACCTGCACGGCCGCGGCCAGGTTGAGCGAGCTGAAGGCCGGGTCGGAGGGGATGTGCACGGCCACGTGGCACAGCTGCAACTCCTCGTTGGTCAGGCCGGTGCGCTCGCGGCCGAACACCACCGCCACCTCGGCCGGGGTCGCGGCATGGGCCACGGCCCGCTGCGCGGCATCGGCCGGCAGCAGTTCCTCCAACTGCACCCGGCGCGAGCGCGCGGTGCAGCCCAGCACCAGGGTGCAGTCGGCCACCGCCTCGGCGAGCGTGGCGTGGACGGGCGCGCCATCGAGCACGTCCTCCGCCCCGGCTGAGCGGCGGTAGGCCTCGTCGTCCGGGGCCTTTTCCGGGGCCACCAGCACCAGCCGGCCCAGGCCCATGGTCTTCATCGCGCGCGCGGCCGCGCCGATGTTGCCGGGGTGCTGGGTGCCGACGAGGACGAAACGGATCGAGGGGGAAGCGAACGCGACGGGCTGCATGAACGGGCAATTGGGGAGCGGATCAGCCGCAGATGGTAAACTGCGCGACGGCCTCGACGCCGAACCGCTCTTTCCCCCCGCCAGTTCCGCCCCTCTTCTGCCTTCACGGGAGCCTTCGCCATGCAGAAACCCGCCGTCACCGTCATGGTCAAGGCCGCACGCCTCGCCGGCAACGTCCTGTTGCGCAACATCAACAAGCTCGAGGCGCTGAACGTCGTGCAGAAGGGCCGCATGGACTATGCCAGCGAGGTGGATGCGGACGCGGAGAAGGTGATCGTCAAGGAACTCAAGCGCGCCTACCCGGATTACGGCGTCCTCGGCGAAGAGGGCGGCGTGCAGGGCCACAGCGGCCGCTACATGTGGGTGATCGACCCGCTGGACGGCACCAGCAACTACCTGCGCGGCTTCCCGCACTACTGCGTGTCCATCGCCCTGGTCGAGAACGGCGAGCCGCTGGACGCGGTGATCTTCGACCCGCTGCGCAACGAGCTGTTCACCGCGAGCCGCGGTGCCGGCGCGGTGCTCAACGACCGCCGCATCCGCGTGGCCGACCGCAAGGACCTGGCCGGCGCCATGATCCACACTGGCTTCCCGCCGCGCGAGCGTGCCCGCGCCAGCAGCCAGCTCAAGTGCGTGGACGCCCTGCTGACCCAGGCCGAGGACATCCGCCGCACCGGCTCGGCCGCGCTGGACCTGGCCTACGTGGCCTGCGGCCGCACCGACGCCTACTTCGAGGCCGGCGTGAAGGCGTGGGACATCGCCGCCGGCGTGCTGCTGGTGCGCGAAGCCGGCGGCCGCGTGTGCGACTTCAAGGGCGCCACCCCGGCGCGCATGGACGACAAGGGCCCGGACGCGCGCCAGCTGGTGGCCGGCAACATCAAGGTGAGCGAGGCCCTGCAGAAGGTGATCGTCAACACGGGCTACGCGGCCGAGTTCGACGCCAAGTTCTGAGGCCTTGCCGCCCGAACAAAAAAAGCCGCCCGAGGGCGGCTTTTTTTGTGCTCGGCCGCCAGCGGCGTGGGTGGAACTGGCGCTCGCGGGACGCGGTCGCGGCTGAAGCCGCTCCTACAGGAGCACCACGGCTTGCGCGAACCGCTTTGCGGTCCGGTCGCGCGAATCCATCGGGCGTCCGGTGGGCGGGCCCTGCCGGGACCGTAGGCGACATGGATGTCGCCTACGAGCCTCCATGGATGGATTCACGGCGTGTCCCGGTAGGGCCTGCCCACCGGACGCCGCGCGACCCACCCGGAACAGCCGCGCTCCGAGTCCGAGTCCGAGTCCGAATCCGAATCCGAGCCCTCAGCGCAACCCGGTTTCCGCCCGCGCAATCACCAGCCGCTGGATTTCCGAAGTCCCCTCGTAGATCTCGGTGATCTTCGCATCGCGGAAATACCGCTCCAGCGGCATTTCCTTGGAGTACCCCATGCCACCGTGGATCTGCACGGCCTGGTGGGTGATCCACATCGCCGCTTCGGACGCGGTGAGCTTGGCCACCGCCGCCTCGGTGCTGAACTTCTGCCCCTGCGACTTGAGCCAGGCCGCCCGCAAGGTCAGCAGCAGCGCCGCGTCCAGCTTGCACTTCATGTCGGCGATCTTGGCCTGGGTCATCTGGAACGTGCCGATCGCCGCACCGAAGGCATGGCGTTCGCGCGCGTATTCCAGTGTCGCCTCGTAGGCCGCCCGCGCGATGCCGATCGCCTGCGAGGCAATGCCGATGCGGCCCGCGTCCAGCACGCCCATCGCGATCTTGAAGCCATCGCCTTCCGAACCGACCACGTCTTCAGGCTGCGCCACGTAATCGGCGAACTCGATCTCGCACGTCGCCGAGGCGCGGATGCCCAGCTTGGGCTCGGTCTTGCCGCGGCCGAAGCCGGGCTTGTCGGTATCGATCATGAAGGCGGTGATGCCGCGCGCGCCCTGCTCCGGCGCCGTCATCGCGAACAGGATGATGTACTTGGCCACCGGCCCGGAGGTGATCCAGCTCTTCTTGCCGTTGATCACGTAGGTGCCATCGGCCTGCTTCACCGCGCGGCAGCGCATCGCCGAAGCATCGGAACCGGACTGCGGCTCGGTCAGCGCGAACGCGCCGACCTGGCTGCCGTCGGCGATCGCCCGCACGTACTTCTGCTTCTGCGCCTCGCTGCCGTTCTTCAGGATGCCCGTGCAGAACAGCGAATTGTTGACCGACATGATCGTCGAATGCGCCGCATCGCCCGCCGCGATCTCGATCATCGCCAGCACGTAGGACACCGGGTCCATGCCCGCGCCGCCATATTCCTCCGGCACCTCGATGCCCATCAGGCCGTTCTCGCCGAGCAGGCGGATGTTCTCGCGCGGGAACTCGCCGGTGCGGTCAAAGTGCTCGGCGCTCGGCGCGATCTTCTCCTGGGCGATCCGGCGCGCGACGTCCTGGATCATCAATTGTTCTTCGGTAAAGCTGAAATCCACGTCCGAACCCTCCGGGGGAGCAAAGTCGGCCCATTGTAGCGCCAACCATTCGCATGCGTATGTAGGTTGACCCCACCCCGCCACGCCCTAAAATATCTCGCTATCGAGATATAGAGATATTTATGGACCTGGAAGACTGGTCGACCCGCCTGAAGGTCTTCGCAGACGCCACCCGCGTGCGCCTGCTCGCCCTGCTGGAGCAGGAGGAGCTCACCGTGGCCGAGCTGTCGGGCATCACCCGCCTGGCCCAGCCGCGCGTGTCCACTCACCTGGCCAAGCTTAAGGAAGCCGGCCTGGTGCGCGACCGCCGCGCCGGCGTGTCGGCCTACTACCGCTTCGACGAAGCCGCGCTGGACCCGGCCCAGCGCGCCTTGTGGCAGGCACTGAGCAACGGCAGCGACGACCCCCTGCTGCGCCAGGACGCCGAGCGCGTGGCCGGCGTGCTGGCGATGCGTGCCGCGGACCAGAACTGGGCCGACTCGGTGGCCGGCGACATGGAACGCCACTACTCCCCCGGCCGCACCTGGGAGGCCCTGGCCCGCAGTGCGCTGCCGCTATTGGAAACCGGTGACGTGCTCGACATCGCCTCCGGCGACGGCGTGCTGGCCGAGCTGGTCGCCCCGCACGCTCAGCGCTACGTGTGCATCGACACCAGCGCCCGCGTGGTGGCCGCCGCCAGCGAACGCCTGCGCCGGCTGGCGAACGTGGAGGTGCGCGAGGGCGACATGCACGCCCTGCCGTTCGCCGAGCGCAGCTTCGATCTGGTCGTGCTGATGCACGCACTGACCTACGCGGCCAAGCCCGCGCAGGCCGTGGCCGAAGCCGCGCGCGTGTTGCGGCCGGGCGGCCGCCTGCTGCTGTGCAGCCTGGCCAAGCACGAGCATCGCGCCGCGGTGGAGGCCTATGGCCACGTCAATCTCGGTTTCAGCGCCAAGGAATTGCGCAAGTTCGTCGAGAAGGCGGGGCTGGAAGTGTCCAGCCTGGAGACGGTGACGCGCGAGAAGCGACCGCCGCATTTCGAGGTGATCTCGCTGATCGCCGCCAAGCCCTGACCCGGAGTCCGCATGAGCATCGACCTGCCCTGGCTGCACCCCGACCGCGCCGAACAACTCGCCCAGGCCCTGCGCGAACGCATCATGATCATCGACGGCGCGATGGGCACGATGATCCAGCGCCATCGCCTGGAAGAGGCCGACTACCGCGGCGAGCGCTTCGCCGGCGGCTACGACGGGCAGCAGGGCCACGTCCACGGCGAAGGCTGCGGCCACGACCTGAAGGGCAACAACGACCTGCTGCTGCTCACCCGCCCGGACGTGATCGCCGGCATCCATACCGCCTACCTCGAAGCGGGCGCGGACTTCATCGAGACCAACACGTTCAACGCCACCTCGGTGAGCCAGGCCGACTACCACCTCGAACACCTGGTCTACGAACTGAACAAGGCCGGCGCGGCGCTGGCGCGGCAGTGCTGCGACGCGATCGAGGCGACCACGCCGGAGAAGCCGCGCTTCGTGATCGGCGTGCTCGGCCCGACCAGCCGCACCGCCTCCATCAGCCCGGACGTCAACGACCCCGGCCACCGCAACACCAGTTTCGACGAGCTGCGCGCGACCTACCGCGAAGCCATCGAAGGCCTGATCGACGGCGGCGCCGACACGCTGATGGTGGAGACCATCTTCGACACGCTCAACGCCAAGGCCGCGCTGTTCGCCATCGAAGAGGTGTTCGACGCGCGCGGCGGGCGGCTGCCGATCATGATTTCCGGCACCATCACCGATGCCTCCGGGCGCACCTTGTCCGGGCAGACCGCCGAAGCGTTCTACGCCTCGGTCGCGCACAGCCGCCCGCTCTCGGTGGGCCTGAACTGCGCGCTCGGCGCGCGCGACCTGCGTCCGCACGTGGAAACGCTCTCCACCGTGGCCGACAGCTACGTGAGCGCGCATCCGAACGCGGGGCTGCCCAACGCTTTCGGCGAGTACGACGAAACGCCGGAAGAAATGGCCGCCACGCTGCACGAGTTCGCCACCGCCGGCCTGCTGAACATCGTCGGCGGTTGTTGCGGCACCACGCCGGCGCACATCCGCGCCATCGCCGATGCGGTGCGCGGCCTGCCGCCGCGCCGCCTGCCCCGCGCACTCGACCTGGCGGCCTGACCGCCGCCACCGCCACGCCAGGATGCCCCACGCAATGCCCCTGCCCCGCCATACCCGCCTCTCCGGCCTGGAGCCGCTGGTCATCACCCCGGACCTGCTGTTCGTCAATGTCGGCGAACGCACCAACGTCACCGGCAGCGCGCAGTTCCGCAAGCTGGTCAAGGAAGAACGCTACGAGGAGGCGGTGGAAGTGGCGCGCCAGCAGGTGGCCAACGGCGCGCAGATCCTCGACGTCAACATGGACGAGGGCTTGATCGATTCCGAGAAGGCGATGACGCGCTTCCTCAACCTGATCATGTCCGAGCCTGACATCGCCCGTATACCGGTGATGGTCGATTCCTCCAAGTGGAGCGTGATCGAGGCCGGCCTGAAATGCCTGCAGGGCAAGAGCGTGGTCAACTCCATCTCGCTGAAGGAAGGCGAGGCGTTGTTCATCGAACACGCGCGCAAGGTGCTGCGCTACGGCGCGGCGGCGGTGGTGATGGCATTCGACGAGACCGGCCAGGCCGACACCTGCGCGCGCAAGGTGGAAATCTGCACGCGCGCCTACCGCATCCTCACCGAGCAGGTGGGCTTCCCGCCGGAAGACATCATCTTCGATCCGAACATCTTCGCCGTCGCCACCGGCATCGAGGAACACGACAACTACGCGGTGGACTTCATCGAGGCCACCCGCATCATCAAGCGCACGCTGCCGCACTGCCATGTATCCGGCGGCGTGTCGAACGTGTCGTTCTCCTTCCGCGGCAACGAGCCGGTGCGCCAGGCGATCCACTCGGTGTTCCTCTACCACGCCATCGCCGCGGGCATGGACATGGGCATCGTCAACGCCGGCGCCATGCCGATCTACGACGAGCTGGAGCCGGACCTGCGCGAGCGCGTGGAGGATGTGGTACTCAACCGCCGCAAGGACGCCACCGAACGCCTGCTGGAGATCGCCGAGCGCTACAAGGGCAAGAAGGGCGCCAGCAAGGAAGAAGACCTCGCCTGGCGCGGCAAGCCGGTCGCCGAGCGCCTGGCGCATGCGCTGGTGCACGGCATCGACGCCTTTGTCGAAGAGGATACCGAGCTGGCGCGACAAGCCGCCAGCCGCCCGCTGGACGTGATCGAAGGCCCGCTGATGGCCGGCATGAACGTGGTCGGCGACCTGTTCGGCGCCGGCAAGATGTTCCTGCCGCAGGTGGTGAAGTCGGCGCGGGTGATGAAGCGCGCCGTCGCCTACCTGCTGCCCTACATCGAGGCCGAGAAGGCCGCCGGCGGCCAGGCCAACCGCTCCAACGGCAAGATCATCATGGCCACGGTGAAGGGCGACGTGCACGACATCGGCAAGAACATCGTCGGCGTGGTGCTGGCCTGCAACAACTTCGAGGTCGTCGATCTGGGCGTGATGGTGCCCACGCAGACCATCCTCGACCGCGCCCGCGAGGAGAACGCCGACCTGATCGGCCTGTCCGGGCTGATCACGCCTTCGCTGGAGGAGATGTCCCACGTCGCCCGCGAGCTGGAGCGGCAGAAGTTCGACATCCCGCTGCTGATCGGCGGGGCGACCACCTCGCGCGCGCATACGGCGCTGAAGATCGATCCGCACTACCACGCGCCGACCGTGTGGGTGAAGGATGCCTCGCGCGCGGTCGGCGTGGCGCAATCGCTGATCTCGCGCGAGCTGCGCGACGCGTTCGTCGCCGCCAACGATGCCGACTATGCGGACATCCGCCAGCGCCACCGCAACCGCGGCGACGCCAAGCGGCTGGTGTCGCTGCAGCACGCGCGCGGCCAGCGCTTCGACGGCGGCTGGGCGGACTACGTGCCGCCGGCACCCAGGCAGCCCGGCCTGCACGTGTTCGACGACTACCCGCTGGACGAGCTGGTCGCGGCCATCGACTGGACCCCGTTCTTCCAGGCGTGGGAGCTGGCGGGCAAGTATCCGGCGATCCTTACCGACGAGATCGTCGGCACCCAGGCCACCGAGTTGTACCGCGACGCGCGCGCGATGCTGAAGCAGATCGTGGAGGAGAAGTGGCTGACCGCCAAGGCGGTGTTCGGCCTGTGGCCGGCCAACAGCGTGGGCGACGACGTGGAGGTGCGCGCGGGCGATGCGCCGACCACCCTGCACTTCCTGCGCCAGCAGGTCGACAAGCCGGTGGACCGGCCGGATTTCTGCCTGGCCGACTTCATCGCACCGCGCGAGAGCGGCCGCGAGGACTGGATCGGCGCATTCGCGGTCACCGCCGGCATCGGCATCGAGCCGCACGTGGCGCGCTTCGAGGCCGCGCACGACGACTACGACGCGATCCTGCTCAAGGCGCTGGCCGACCGCCTGGCCGAGGCGCTGGCCGAGCGCCTGCACCAGCGCGTGCGCAAGGAATTCTGGGGCTACGCGGATGACGAGACGCTGGACAACGAGGCGCTGATCGCCGAGCAGTACCGCGGCATCCGGCCGGCGCCGGGCTATCCGGCGTGCCCGGAGCACAGCGAGAAGCAGACGCTGTTCGCGCTGCTGGATGCGCCTGCGAACGCCGGCATGACGCTGACCGAAAGCTTCGCGATGCTGCCGACGGCGGCGGTGTCGGGCTATTACTTCAGCCATCCGCGCAGCCAGTACTTCGTGGTCGGGCGCCTGTCGCGCGAGCAGGTGGCCGACTACGCGCGGCGCAAGGGCGTGGAGCTGGCCCAGGCCGAGCGCTGGCTGGCCTCGAACCTGGACTACGATCCCGAGTAGAGCGGTTTTAGCCGCGACAGGACGAGCTGGTGCAGGACGATCCGGTGTAGGAGCGGCTTCAGCCGCGACAGGACGATCCGGCGGTCGCGGCTGAAGCCGCTCCTACAGGTATGGTGACGCCAGTGGCGGTGACGGTGCTGGCAACCGAAGCCGAATGCTCCGCGTTACAGCGCGAAAGACAGCCCCAGCCCTGCCTGCCAATCCGTGCTGCGTGCATCCAGCCCGCGCAGCAGCGAAGCATCGATCTGCACCTTCGGCCGCACGTGCCAGGCCACGCCACCGCCGAGCTGCCGTTCGTGCTCGGCGCCGCCGGTCATGCCGGCCTCGACGTAGGTCATCCAGCGGCCATCGTCGTGCAGCGTGTAGTTGGGCGATACGGTCCACACCGTGCCATCGACCCCGCGCCCGACATCCAGATACAAGCCCACCCCGCGCCCGTGCGGCAGCGACCACGCCATGCTCAGGCCCAGATCACGCGCTGCGCCTTCGCTGAAGGCCGAACGCCCCGTGCCTGCACGGTAGGTGCCGAGCAGCGCCCAGGTGAAATCGTCGTTCGAGGAAGGCAGCGCCCACTTCAGCGCGAGTTGACTGTCGCCGCCGCCGCGGGCGCGCGGATCGCCGTGCTGCCAGACATAGCTGTCCACCGCCACCTGCAGTTCCCACTGCGCGCCCAGGCCCAGCCGCAGCCGGCTGTCCAACGTGTATTGCTCGGTGGAAGCACCGCCGCTGTCATCTCGCGTGTAATCCGGCAGCCCTTGCTCCCAGGCGAACTGCCCGGGCGCAAGCACCTCGGTGCCGAACGCGATGCCCGGCCGGTCGAAAGCGATATCGTCATCCGCCCGGGCAGCCAGGGGCGCGAGCAGCGCACAGGCCAGCAGCAGGCCGGGAGTTTTACCAGACCAGATCGTCCGGCACCTGGAATTGCGGATCGGCATACGGATCTTCCTCCACCGGTGCGTTGGGATCGACCTTCAACGCCAGGGCGGCGGGAAAGATCGCTTCGGCCTCGGCCAGCACCGCGGCGGTAACCAGCACATAGCGGCCGTTGAGCTGCAGCACGCCCAACTCGCCGGCGTTGAGCGCCTTCAGCTGCTCGGCATCGACGTAGATGCGCTTGATCTTGCCGCCGTAGGAGAAGTGCCGCGCGATGTCGGCCTCGGCCTTGTTCAGCGCCTTGTCCCTGAGCAGTTCCTCCAGCTTGGCGCGCGCCTCGCGACGCTGCCGCGCCTCTTCCTGCTTCAGGCGCTCGGCCTCGATGCGCTCGTCCTTCTCGCGCTGCGCGCGGATGGCGTACGCCTTGGCCAGGTCGATGTCCTCGCGCGAACGCGGCGGCTTGGCGGCGCCAGGCTTGCCGCCGGGCGCCTGGCCACTGCGCGCGGCATGCGCCGGCTTGCCTTGGCCCTGGCCGTGCGGCTTGCCGCCCTGGCTTGGGCCGGGCCGGCCGGGTTTGCCGCCCTGCGGGCGGCGCGCGTCGGCGCGGGTATCGGGCTTGCGTTCGGGTTTGGGCGCGGGCTTGAAGCCCAGGCCCAGCAGCTGGTCGCGGAGGGTGTCGCTCATGACGGTCTGGCGAAATGACTCAGTAGTGCGGCGGCGGCGGTTCGTCCGCCGGATCGGCATTCAACGCGTTGCGCACCCGCCCGAGGTCGTCGAGCAGGTGGCGCAGCAGTTCGGCGTTGCGCGCACCGGTCATGCGCGCTTCGGCCAGGGCCTCGCTCAGTTCGGAGAGCGCCTGTTCCTGGAAGGACAGGCGCATCTCCAGTTCGACCAAGCGCGCTTCGAGCGCCGGGTCCTGGGGCGTGGCGTCATGCATCGAACGGGTTTCCCTGCACGGAACGGCCTCGGCCGATGGCGTAGTAGGCCAGCCCGGCGGCCTCGATGTCGGCCGGCTCGTAGAGGTTGCGTCCGTCGAACACCACATCGTCCTTCAGCGCGGCCTTGAGGCGGCTGAAATCCGGGCTGCGGAACTGCTTCCACTCGGTGACCACCACCAGCGCGTCGGCGCCTTGCAGCGCGGCGTCGGCGTTGTCGCAGAAACGCAGGTCGTCGCGCTCGCCAAAGATGCGCTGCGCTTCGTGCGTGGCTTCCGGATCGAAGGCCTGCACCTTGGCGCCGGCCTCCCACAACTGCGCCAGCAGGCGGCGGCTGGAGGCCTCGCGCATGTCGTCGGTATTGGGCTTGAACGCCAGGCCCCATACCGCGAACGTCTTGCCGGCCACGCCCTGCCCGGCGCCGCCGTAGTGGCGCTGGATCAGCTCGAACAGATGGCCCTTCTGGCCGTGGTTGACCGCCTCCACCGCGTTGAGCAGTTTCGGCTCGTGGCCGTACTGCTGCGAGGTGCGGGCCAGCGCCTGCACGTCCTTGGGGAAGCAGGAACCGCCGTAGCCGGCGCCGGGATAGATGAAGTGCCAGCCGATGCGCGGATCCGAGCCGATGCCTTTGCGCACCTGCTCCACGTCCGCGCCGACCTTCTCGGCGATGTTGGCGATCTCGTTCATGAAACTGATCTTGGTCGCCAGCATCGCGTTGGCGGCGTACTTCGTCAGCTCGGCCGAGCGCACGTCCATCTCGACGATGCGGTCGCGGTTGCGGTTGAACGGCGCATACAGCCGGCGCATGCGCGCGACCGCATCCGGGCGCGTGGCCCCGATCACGATGCGGTCCGGCCGCATGCAGTCGGCCACCGCGTCGCCTTCCTTGAGGAACTCCGGGTTGGAGACCACGTCGAAGGCGTGGTCCACGCCGCGCGCCTTCAGTGCCTCGCTGATCGCCGCGCGCACCTTGTCCGCCGTGCCGACCGGCACGGTGGACTTGTTGACCACGGTCGCCGGCCCGTCGATGTGCTGGCCGATGGTGCGCGCCACGGCGAGCACGTACTTGAGGTCGGCGCTGCCGTCCTCGTCCGGCGGGGTGCCCACCGCGATGAACACCACTTCGCCATGGGCGATCGCCGCAGCCGCGTCCGTGGTGAAACGCAGGCGGCCGGCGGCGTGGTTGGCCTTGACCATCGGTTCAAGGCCGGGTTCGTAAATGGGGATCACCCCCCGGTTGAGACCTTCTACCTTGGCCTGGTCGATATCGACGCAGACCACATCATGTCCAACTTCAGCCAGACAGGTACCAGTGACGAGACCGACGTAGCCGGTCCCGAAGATCGCAACGCGCATGGAGGGGGGGTCTCCGGTGGGGGATTACGGCAGGATACCGAGCAACTCGACATCAAACGTCAAAGTTGCGTCAGGACCAATGCCCCCCTGCGGCATGCCTTCAGGTCCGTACGCAAGGTTGGACGGAATCCAGAAACGATACTTGGAGCCGGTCGGCATCAGCGAAACGCCTTCGCTCCAGCCCTTGATGACCTGGTTGAGGCCGAATTCGACCGGTTCGCCGCGCTCGTAGGAGCTGTCGAAGACGTGGCCGTCGAGCAGCTTGCCTTCGTAGTTCACGCGCACCTTGCTGGTCGGCGTCGGGCGCTCGCCGCTGCCCTGGCGCAGCACCATGTACTGCAGGCCCGAAGCGGTGGTCACCACGCCCTTCTCGGTCTTGTTCTTGGCCAGGAACGCGTTGCCCTGCTCGCGGTTCTTGCCCGACGCGGCGGCCTGCTTGGCGCTGCCGAACGCCTGCAGCGTGGCCTGCGCTTCCTGCGCGCTGAGCAGGGTCTGGCCCTTGCTCAGCGATGCCTGCAGACCCTGGATCAGCACCGGCAGGTTGATGTCTTCCTGGATGCGCACCAGCGACGGGCCGACCACGCGGTCGCCCAGCATCAGGCCCACGTTCTGCTTGTTCACCGCCGGCGGCTGGCTGCCCGGGGCCAGGCCCGGCACCTGCTGGCCGTTGCGCGCGGCCAACGCCACGCGCAGCGCGGCGTCGGTGGCCTGCGCCTGCTCGTCGCCGAGCAGCGGCTGGCCGCCCTTGAATGCGTTTTCGATCGCGCGCTGCATGGCGGCGGTATCGACGTAATCGGCGATCGGCTCGAACGAGCGCGCGATATCCATGCCGATGGCGTAGCTGACTTTGTCTTTCTCAGAGGTCAAAACGGACTTCTCCTTGGCTGCCGCGGGAGTCGCGGCCGGTTGCTGCGACATCGCCGGCGCCGAAGCCGCCATTGCCACGATCATCAGCGACGCTGCCGCGCCGCGCATTCCCATCTTCATTCGCTGCAAATCCTAGGATGTGTTGTTGGACGCCGGCGCCGGCGCGAGGGGCCCGTATTGTGGCACGCACCGGGTGCGCCGGCCTACGTCAGCGCGCCGCGGGCGCCTTGAGTTCGCGTTCGATCGCCGCGATCAGCGCCGGATCGTCCGGCTTGATCTTGCTGGGGAACTGCGCCACCACGCGGCCGTCCCGCGCGATCAGGTACTTGTGGAAATTCCAGCCCGGCGCCACGCCGGTGGCCGCGGTCAGGCGCTGGTACAGCGGCGTGGCCTCGCTGCCGAGCACGTGCACCTTCTCGAACATGGGGAACTTCACCCCATAGGTGAGCGTGCAGAATTCCTGGATCTGCTTCTCGTCGCCCGGCTCCTGGCCACGGAAGTCGTTGGACGGGAAGCCCAGCACCGAGAACCCCTGCGCCTGGAAGCGCTTGTTCAACGCTTCCAGCCCCTCGTACTGCGGGGTGAAGCCGCACTTGCTGGCCGTATTCACCACCAGCAACACCTTGCCGCCATAGGCCTTGTTCAGATTGACCGGCGCCTTTCCGGCCAGCGGGCGGTACGCCAGGTCCAGCAGGGCCGGCGCGGCGGCCACCGCCACGCTGCTCATGACGGCGATAAAACACAGCAAAAACAGCTTCTTGTACGACATGGGCGGCTCTCCTGGCAGCGGCCGGGGCGGATTCAGGCCCCCTGCCATCGGTTGGGTATGACAGTGGGTTGACGCGCTGCGTGTTGGTGTTATAGTTACATACAACACCAGCCACCCAACGCAGGGGGAACACATGAACAGCAAGCTCTTCAAGCGATCCGTTCCGTTGCTGCTCCTGCTCTCCGGTTCCGCCCTGCTGGGCACCGGCCGGCTGGAATCCGCACCCGGAATGGTCAAGGACACCGGCGCCGATTATGGCGTCTCGGCGGCGGCAGAGGAAAACGCAGCGACCCCCACGCAGGAAGAAGCCCCCCGCGCCACGCGCCGGGCCCGCACCTCGTTGTCGATGCCCTATTTCTCCTTCGCGCAGGCCCTGCGTCCCCGGAGCTGAACATGAGCGACATCACGTGGAGCGACGGCGCTCCCATCTACCGCCAGCTGAAGGATCGCGTCATCGCGATGATGCTGGACGGCATCATCAAGCCGGGCGACGCCCTGCCCTCGGTGCGCCAGGTGGCCGCCGAGTACCAGCTGAACCCGATCACCGTCTCGCGCGCCTACCAGGAGCTGGCCGACGAGGCCCTGGTCGAGAAGCGGCGCGGGCTGGGGATGTTCATGACCGAGGAGGCGGCCAAGAAGCTGCGCGGCAGCGAGCGCGACCGCTTCCTCAACGAAGAATGGCCGGCCGTGCTGGAACGCATCCAGCGGCTGGGACTGTCATTGGAAGAACTGCTGCCTTCGGGGAAAACACCATGAACGCCGTCGCGTCGGAAAACGTCGTCACCGCACAGGGCCTGCGCAAGGCCTACCGCAACAAGCTGGCGCTGGACAACACGTCCTTCAGCGTCGGCGCCGGGCGCATCGTCGGGCTGATCGGGCCCAACGGTGCGGGCAAGACCACCGCGTTGAAGGCCATCCTGGGCCTGACCGGCTTCGAGGGCCAGCTCAAGGTGCTGGGCCTGGACCCGCGCCATAGCCGCGATGCGCTGATGAACGATGTGTGCTTCATCGCCGACGTGGCGGTGCTGCCGCGCTGGCTGCGCGTGGGCGAGGCGATCGACTTCGTCGCCGGCGTGCACCCGCGCTTCGACCGGGCCAAGTGCGAGCGCTTTCTGGCCAACACCCAGCTCAACCCGAAGCTGCGCGTGCGCGAGCTGTCCAAGGGCATGATCGTGCAGCTGCACCTGGCGCTGGTGATGGCGATCGACGCGCGCCTGCTGGTGCTCGACGAGCCGACGCTGGGCCTGGACATCCTGTACCGCAAGCAGTTCTACCAGCGCCTGCTGGAGGACTACTTCGACGAGGAGAAGACCATCCTCATCACCACCCACCAGGTGGAGGAGATCGAGCACATCCTGACCGACGTGCTGTTCATCCGCGACGGCCGCATCGTGCTCAGCGCCGACATGGAGCACCTGTCGGACCGCTACACCGAGGTGCTGGTGTCGGCCGAAGCGTTGCCGGAGGCCCGCGCGCTGGGCGCCATCGACGAGCGCAGCCTGCCGTTCGGCAAGACCGTGCTGCTGTTCGACGGCCAGCCCAAGGCGCACCTGGCCACGCTCGGCGAAACCCGCAACCCCGGCCTGGCCGACCTGTTCGTCGCCATCATGAAGGGAACCTACGCATGAACACCGCTCCTACCCATCATGTGACCCAGGGCCGCAAGTTCGGCTGGCTGCTCAAGCGCGAACTGTGGGAACACCGCGGCGGCTTCCTGTGGGCGCCGCTGATCACCGGCTCGATCGTGGTGCTGCTCTACGGCCTGCTGGCGGTGATCGGCTCCATCGCCGGCCGCAATTTCAATGGCGACTTCAACCTGGACGAGGGCCCGCAGAAGGTCCACGAGATCGTCGGCGCTTTCGGCGACGGCGTGCTGCTGGCGGGCATCCTGCTGGTGTGCGTGGTGCTGGCCTTCGTGGTGTTCTTCTATTCGCTGGGCGCCCTGTACGACGACCGCCGCGACCGCAGCGTGCTGTTCTGGAAGTCGCTGCCGCTGTCGGACACGCAGACCGTGCTGTCCAAGGCCGCCTGGGCGCTGGTGCTGGCGCCGCTGGTGGCCCTGGTGGTGGGCTTGGCGATCGGCCTGGCGTTGTGGCTGATCACCGGCCTGACCATCACGGTCAACGGCCTGCCGGCCGGCACGGCGGTGTTCACCCACTCCCATCCGCTGCGCATCGTCGGCACCGCCATCAGCACGCTGCCGCTGTACGTGGCCTGGGCGCTGCCCACGGTGGGCTGGCTGATGTTCTGCTCGGCCTGGTCACGCACCAAGCCGTTCCTGTGGGCGGTGCTGATCCCGGTGCTGGCCTGCGTGATCGTCAGCATGATGGACATCCTGCCGGGCCTGCATATCCGCCACGACATCCTCTGGTACATCGTGGTCTACCGCGGCCTGCTGAGCGTGGCGCCGGGCACCTGGTACGTGCTGGTGGACAGCCCGAAGGGCGAGATCAACACGCCGGACGAGCTGGCGCGGGTGTTCGACCTGAGCGATGGCTGGCACGTGTTCACCACCCCGGACCTGTGGATCGGCGCGGTGATCGGCGTGGCATTGATCGTCGGTGCGATCTACATGCGCCGCTGGCGCGACGAGAACTGATCCATTCCCGCATTCCAGGAGGAACGCCCATGCGCATGACCCTAGCTTTCTGCACGATGCTGCTGGTGTTGCCGGCCGTCGCGCAGGCCGACGAACCGCAGTGCAAGGCCAGCGAGCCGCGCGAGCTCAAGCTCGACCTGGCCGGCGTGAAGAGCGTGCTGTTCGAGGTCAACCACCACGACCTGCACGTGCAGGGTGGGCCCGGCGGGGCCGGCAGCCTGAGCGGGCGCGCCTGCGCGTCCAGCCAGGAGCGGCTGAAGCAACTCACGGTCACCCAGCGCAAGTCCGGCGACCAATTGATCGTCACCCTGGCGCGCAAGACCGATGGCTTCTGGATCGGCAACACCTACGCCTACCTGGACATCCGCGCCAGCATCCCGGCCACGCTGCCGGTGCGCCTGGACGTGGGTTCGGGCGACGCGGAGGCCACCGGCATCGCCGCGCTGGCGGTGGATACCGGCTCGGGCGACGTGAAGGGCCGCGACATCAAGGGCGCGGTCACGGCCAAGACGGGTTCGGGCGATATCCAGCTCGAACGCATCGGCGCGCTCACCGTGAGCTCGATCGGCTCGGGCGATTTCCGCGCCACGCGGATCAACGGCGCGGTGGACGTGGGCGTGGTCGGTTCCGGCGACCTGGACCTGGCAGAGGTGGCCGGCAACGTGCACATCGGTTCGGTGGGCTCGGGCGATGTGGATGTGCGCGGCGCGCAGGGCAGCGTGGTGGTCGATTCGATCGGCTCGGGCGACCTGACGGTGCGCGATGTCTCCGGCGACCTGACGGTCAAGCGCAAGGGCAGCGGCGATGTCAGCCACAGCGGCGTGCGCGGCAAGACCAGCGTGCCGAAGGAGGACTGAGCCATGCGCGCGAACAGGCTTTCCTACACATTGCGCTGCGTGATGCTGGCCGGTGCGCTGCTGCCGCTGGCGGCGTGCGGCCGCGGCGACCACGACGCGAGCGCGACCGGTACGGCGTCAGCCGACGGTGGCAAGCGTGACCGGGTGATCCACCTCAATGGCGGCGTCACCTTCGATGGGGACCAGGTGACATTGCGCCGCGACACGCTGCCGGATGCGGTGATCACGCCGGGCGGCGACCTAGTCCTGGGCGGCAAGACGGTGACGACCACCGATGCGCAGCGCCAGGCGATGACGTCCTATCGCAAGGCACTGCAGGGCATGGTCCGGCAGAGCATCGAGGTGGGCAAGGCGGGCGCGCAGCTCGGCGTGCAGGCGGCGACGGAGGCGGTCAAGGGCTTGTTCAACGGCCAGGCCGACCAGATCGACGCCAAGATCGAGGCCAAGACCGGTGCGATCGAGGCGGCGGCGGCGAAGCTGTGCGACCACCTGGAAGCGATGCGCGTGGCGCAGGACGCGGCGGTGGCGCTGGTGCCGGCTTTCAAGCCGTACGGCGGGCTGGAAAAGCGCGACATCGCCGACTGCCGCAAATAGTCGCACGGCCCGGCCTGCCCACGCGGCAGGCCGGTGCGTGCGGGGCAGCGGCGTAGAATGGGCGGCGACTCCCCCCCCATTGATGGTCGCGTTTCCATGAAGAAGATCTTCCTCGTCATGCTGTCGCTGGTGCTGTGCGCCGGCCTGGCCGCCTGCGAAAAGCAGTCGGCGGCGCGCGCGGAGCGCTCCAAGCCGCGCGTGTCGGTGACCACGCAGGTCGTGCAGATTCGCCGCGCACCGGCGCCCAACGCGGACATCACGCCCGAAGGCCATCTGCGCATCGACGACATCGAGGTGCCGCTGCCGGAAGACCAGCGCCTGCAGCTGCAGCAGCTGTTCGGCCAGTTGCAGATGGTGCGCCAGGAAGCACTGGCAACCGCGCCGGCCGACCCGGACAACCGCGGGGTCAAGCTGCAGTCCAATCCGCAGATCGATGCCCTGCGCGATCAGCTGCTGGCGGAGATCGCGCCGCTGAAGCCCTACCGCGAGAGCTTCTCCAACATTTCCGGCGAGCGGCGCTGATTTTCTCGCTTTGGCATTTGGGAAAGGCGGCTCTTGGTGGCCGCCTTTTTTCTTGGCTTGCGATCTAGGTCGGCTGTTTTTGCTGGGTGCACGGCCTGTGGGGACGGGGCCCTTTCGGGACACGCCGTGAACCCATCCCTGGGGGCTCGTAGGCGACATCCATGTCGCCTACGGTCCCGAAAGGGCCCCGCCCCCACAGGCCCGACACATTCCCGCGACCGGATACGAGAGCAAAAGCAGGCCGCCCCTTCGCGCGCTCCTGTAGGCGACTTCAGCCCCGAATGCTGGGTGGGAGTGGGAGCGGCGCCCGAAGTTTGCGCGGCCAACGTTGGCGGCTAGTTCCGCGCAGCGGAGTTGGCCGCGAACATCGGGCAGGCCACGACGCCCGCCATCTCAGCCGCCACCACCGCCCGCCTGGATACCCCCCTGCGTCAACGCCGCAGGATCCAGCAACCGCTTCAACTCAGCCTCGGGCAATCCACTCTCCTCCCGCGCCACTTCCAGCACGGGCCGGTTCTCCTTGTAGGCGCGCTTGGCGATCGCCGCCGCCTTCTCGTAGCCGATGATCGGGTTGAGCGCGGTCACCAGGATCGGGTTGCGATCCAGCGCCTCGCGCACGCGGTCCTGCCGCACCTTCAGCCCGGCGATCGCCGAATCGGCCAGCAGCCGCGACACGTTCGCCAGCAGCCCGATCGAATCGAGCAGGTTCAGCGCGATCAGCGGCAAGGTCACGTTGAGCTGGAAGTTGCCCGTCTGCCCGGCCACGGTGATCGCGGTGTGGTGGCCGATCACCTGCGCGCACGCCATCACCGTGGCCTCCGGAATCACCGGGTTGACCTTGCCCGGCATGATCGAGGAGCCCGGCTGCAACGCCGGCAGTTCGATCTCGCCCAGGCCGGCCAGGGGGCCGGCGTTCATCCAGCGCAGGTCGTTGGCGATCTTGATCAGCGCCACCGCCGTGGCATTGAGCTGGCCCGACAACTCCACCGCATCGTCCTGCGCGGCCAGGCCCTCGAACTTGTTGTCCGCGCTCTCGAAGCGCGTGCCCGTGCCGCCAGACAGCAGCTTGGCGACCTTGCCGCCGAAGCGCGGGTCGGCATTGATACCGGTGCCGATCGCCGTGCCGCCCAGCGGCAGGCGGCGCAGGCGCTTGAGGCTGTCCTCGATGCGCGCTTCGCTGGAGGCGATCTGCGCCGACCACGCGCCGAACTCCTGCGCGAACGTCAGCGGCATGGCATCCATCAAGTGGGTGCGGCCGGTCTTGACCACTTTGCCCAGGCCCTTGGCCCGCTTGTCGATGGTCTTGCGCAGGTGTTTGAGCGCCGGCAGCAGCTGCTCGACGGTCGCCAGCTGCGCGCTGACGCGGATCGCGGTGGGGATCACGTCGTTGGAACTCTGGCCCAGGTTGACGTGGTCGTTCGGGTGCACCTTGGCCTTGCCGCCCTTGAGCAGGCGCGTGGCCAGCGTGGCGATGACCTCGTTGGCGTTCATGTTCGACGAGGTGCCCGAGCCGGTCTGGTACACGTCGATCAGGAAATGGTCGTCGTGCGCGCCCTCGGCCACCTCGGCGGCGGCCTGCTGCACGGCCTTGGCCACGCCCTTGGGCAGCAGCCCGAGGTCGGCGTTGGCCTGGGCGGCGGCGCCCTTGATCAGGCCTAGCGCGCGGATGAAGCCGCGCGGCATGCGCTGGCCGGACACGGGGAAGTTCTGCACGGCGCGCTGGGTCTGCGCGCCCCACAGGGCCTCGGCGGGCACCTGCAGTTCACCCATGCTGTCGTGTTCGGTTCGGTACTTGTCGCTCATACGCAATCTCCGCACTGCTGATTCGAGGGGAAGGGCGCTGGCTGCGCGGGCATGCGCCGCTGGCTGACGCGGACACGATACGCGCCGCTGTCCCCGCCGCCCAGCCGGCAAGCGCGGACGCTGCGTGCCAGCAGCTGGTGTGGACGGCGTAGAATGTGCGCCCCTGCCGCCTGCCCTGCCCGCCCCCATGACGGAATCCGCCCTGCTCGCCCTGTCCCCGCTCGATGGCCGCTACGCCGGCAAGGTCGACGCGCTGCGCCCGATCTTCTCCGAGTACGGGCTGATCCGCGCCCGCGTGAAGGTCGAGATCGAGTGGCTGCTGGCCCTGGCCGCCGAACCGGGCATTGTCGAGCTGGCGCCGTTCTCCGCTGCCGCCGCGCAGACCCTGCGCGCGCTGGCCGAAGGCTTCTCGGTGGCCGACGCGGCGCGGGTGAAGGAGATCGAGCGCACCACCAACCACGACGTCAAGGCGGTGGAGTACTTCATCAAGGAGCGCCTGAAGGGCGATGCCGAACTCGGGCCGGCGCTGGAGTTCGTGCATTTCGCCTGCACCAGCGAAGACATCAACAACCTGTCCTACGGCGTGATGCTGGCGCAGGCGCGCAGCGAGGTGCTGCTGCCGGCGCTGGATGGCGTGATCGCCACGCTGCGCACGCTCGCCCACGCGCAGGCCGCCCAGCCGATGCTCTCGCGCACCCACGGCCAGACCGCCTCGCCCACCACGCTGGGCAAGGAACTGGCCAACGTGGTCGCCCGCCTGCAGCGCCAGCGCGCGCAGATCGCCGCGGTCGAACTCACCGGCAAGATCAACGGCGCGGTGGGCAACTACAACGCGCACGTGGTCTCCTACCCGGACGTGGACTGGCCGGCCTTCGCGCAGAAGTTCGTGCAGGGCCTGGGCCTGGTGTTCAACCCGTACACCACGCAGATCGAGCCGCACGACAACGTCGCCGAGATCGGCGATGCCAGCCGCCGCGCCAACACCATCCTCATCGACCTGGCCCGCGACATCTGGGGCTACATCTCGCTGGGCTACTTCAAGCAGAAGCTCAAGGAAGGCGAGGTCGGCTCCTCGACGATGCCGCACAAGGTCAACCCGATCGACTTCGAGAACGCCGAGGGCAACTTCGGCCTGGCCAACGCGCTGTTCGAGCACTTCTCGGCCAAGCTGCCGATCAGCCGCTGGCAGCGCGACCTCACCGACTCCACCGTGCTGCGCGCCCTGGGCACCGCCTTCGGCCACACCCAGGTGGCGCTGGATTCGCTCGCCAAGGGCCTGGGCAAGCTGGAGGTGAACCCGCAGCGCCTGGATGCCGACCTCGACGCGGCCTGGGAAGTGCTGGCCGAAGCCGTGCAGACGGTGATGCGCCGCCACGGCCTGCCCAACCCCTACGAGCAGCTCAAGGCGCTGACCCGCGGCCAGGGCATCACCGCCGATTCGATGCGCGCGTTCGTCGAGTCGCTGGACCTGCCGGCCGAAGACAAGCAGCGCCTGCGCGCGCTCACCCCGGGCGGCTACACCGGCCTGGCCGAGCGCCTGGCCCGCGCGATCTGACCCCCCCGCCCCGCCCCCCGGCGGGGCCGCGTACCGCCCCTGCCCCGCGGAGGCCTGCGATGGAACTGCTGGTCAACCTCGATGTGCCCGACCTGCCCGCCGCGCAGCGCCTGTACACCGCGGCTTTCGGCCTGCGCCCGGGCCGCCGCTTCGGCGATGCGGCGCTGGAAATGCGGGGCGCGGCGGTGCCGCTGTACCTGCTGGCGCAGCCGGACGGCAGCCCCGGCGCCGGCGGCCAACCGCGCGACTACGCCCGCCACTGGACACCGGTGCACCTGGATGTGGTGGTCGAGGACCTGGACGCCGCCCTGGAGCGCGCCCTGGCGGCGGGCCTGGAGGCCGACGACCTGCCCGACCGCCGCCGCGACCCGGCCGCTGCCCGCGCCTGCATCCGCCAGGCCCCATGGGGCCGGCTGCTGCGGCTGGCCGATCCGTTCGGCCATGGCTGGTGCCTGATCCAGTTTTCCGCCGCCGGCTACGATGCCGTCGCCACTTCCGGCCCGGACGGCGATTGATCGGGCGCAAGACGCCCGTCACCCCGCCTGGGCCACAATCCGGCCGCACCCCGGCTGCTGTTCGCAGGAACCCCATGAAGAAATCCGCCGCCCTTCCCTTCGAGATCCAGGCCACCGCGCAGCACCCGCTCGGCATGCCGGTCGCGCGCTTCCTGCGCGACTACTGGCACAAGCGCCCGCTGCTGATCCGCCAGGCCTTCCCCGGCTTCCAGACCCCGGTCACGCCGGAAGATCTGGCCGGCCTGGCCTGCGAGGAAGGCGTGCTGGCCCGGCTGATCTCCCACGACCGCGCCCGCGACGACTGGCAGGTGCGCAGCGGCCCGTTCGAGGAAACCGACTTCCCCGGCCTGCCCGACCACGACTGGACCCTGCTGGTGCAGGACGTGGACAAGTGGGACCCGGACGTGCGCGCGATCCTGCAGCAGTTCCGCTTCCTGCCGCGCTGGCGCATCGACGACATCATGATCAGCTTCGCCGCCACCGGTGGCTCGGTCGGCGCGCACGTGGACCACTACGACGTGTTCCTGCTGCAGGGCTTCGGCCACCGCCGCTGGCAGATCGACGCCAGCGTGGCGATGGGCCGCAAGGCACCGCCGCTGGATTTCCGCAACGACGTGGACATCAAGCTGCTGCGCCAGTTCAAGCCCACCCACGACTGGGTACTCGAACCGGGCGACATGCTCTACCTGCCGCCGCTGGTACCGCACCACGGCATCGCCGAGGACCCGTGCCTGACGTTCTCGGTGGGCATGCGCGCGCCGGCCTCGGCCGAGCTGATCGCCGATTACCTGGACACGCTGATTGCCGACGCCGACGAGGCCGTGCGCTACCACGACGAGGACCTCGCCGCGCCGGCCGATCCTTACGAGATCGACGAGGCCGCCATGGGCCGCGCCATCGCCGCGCTCAACGCGCTGCGCATGAACGACCCCGACCGCCTGGGCGAGTGGTTCGGCCGCTTCATCACCACCTACCGCGCCTCGGGCGACATCGCCCCGCCGCCGGAGGCCCCGGACGCCGCCCAACTGGCCGAGGCGCTGGCCGAGGGCGCCGTGCTTTACCGGCACCCGTGGTCGCGCGTGGCCTGGCGCCGCGCGCGCAAGGGCGCGCTGCTGTTCGTGAGCGGGCACGCCTTCCCGGTGCCGTTGCGCGACGCGCAGCGGCTGGCCGCGCTGGAGGAGATCGACGAAGCCGCCTGGGCGCCGCTCTCCGAACGCGGCCGCGCCGCGCTGCTGGAGCTGGTGGCGCTGGGCCACTATGCCGCGGCCGTGCCCGGGGAGGAGGACTGGGAAGAGGACGCCGCGGGCGAAGTGGGCAACGGCGCCGGCCAGACCCTGCTCGAACCCGTGGGCGATGATACCGACGAAGGCGAGATCGACCCGGACATCGACCCCGAGGACCTGCCGGCCGAATCGGACGAGGACGAGGACGAGGACGAGGAGGAGTAGCCCGGTGAACCGGCTCGGCCCGTTCCTGCTCGAGCACAGCGAAGGCGGCCTGCGCGCCACCGAGCTGCTGGCGCTGCGCGCGGCGGTGTTCGCCGGCCAGGGCCATCCACCGTCCCTGCGCGAGTGGGATGCGCTGGACTTGTTGAGCCTGCACGTGCTGGCCCGCGACCACGACGGCCGCCTGCTGGGCGCCGGCCGGCTCTCGCCGGACCAGCGCGTCAGCCACCTGGGCGTATTGCCGGATTGGCGCGGCCAAGGCGTGGGCATGGCCGTGCTCGGTGCCCTGCTCGATGGCGCCCGCCAGCGCGGCTGGCCGGGCGTGCGCGCGCAGGCGGTCCACGGCATGGCGCCGTTCTGCGCCTGCGCCGGGTTCCTGCCCACCACCGGCGAGCCGGAGGTCTTGCAGCGCCGGCTGGACGGGCCGATGGCGGTGGAAGACGCGAATGCCGCGGTGCACGCCACCGCCGCGTTGATCGGCCAGGCACGGCGCGAGCTGCGCCTGTACACGCGCGCCCTCGACCCCGGCCTGCTCGACGCGGCCACCGTACAGACCGCGCTGCGCCGCTTCGCGACCCTGCGCCACGACAAGCAGGTGCGCATCCTGCTGCAGGACACCGCCAGCCCGCAGCTGCTCGACGCCCCCCTGCTGCGGCTGGCACAGCGCCTGCCCACCGTGTTCCAGTTCCGCGCGGTCTCGGACCCGGTCGATGCCAGCTATCCCTCCGCCTACCTAGTCGGCGATGCGCAGGCCTACTACTTTCGTTCTACGGGCAACCGCCACGACGACGGCGAAACGTGGCTGGAGGGCGCGGCCCGCGCGCGCCAGCTGCGCGCGCATTTCGAGCAGATATGGGAGCGCAGCCGGCCCTGGAGCGAACATCGCGCCCTCGGGCTGTAGCGTGGGCCGGGCACGTTCTCTGTCGCGGGCCTGACCGTCGCGCACGCAACCGCCTGATTGCATACGCCCCCTTGGGGGCGCGTGGGGGTATAATTTTCGGGCTCTGACACCGCCAGACCGGCCTTGCGGCCGATCAAGTGGCCCTGCCACGTGCAAGCCCCCATATCCCAAGCGACCCGACTTACCATCGTGGACAATCTCCTGAAGCAGTTTGCGCAGTCTTCGCAACTCGCCGGCGGCAATGCCGCCTACATCGAGGATCTGTACGAGCAGTACCTCGTCTCCCCCGACAGCGTCGATCCCAAGTGGAAAGCCTACTTCGACGGCTTCAAGGGCCGTGAGGCCGGCGACGTGCCGCATTCGGCCGTCATCGCCCACATCGGCGAAGCGGCGCGCAACGCGGCCAACGCGGGCCTGTCCGGAGGTGCCAGCGACGAGCGCGAGCGCAACGTCGGCCGCCTGATCACCGCCTACCGTTCGCGCGGCCACCTGGGTGCCCGCATCGACCCGCTGGGCCTGACCCCGCCGGTCAACCCGCCGGACCTGGACCTGCCGTTCCACAGCCTCTCGCAGGCCGACCTGGACAGCGAGTTCAGCACCGGCGGCATCGGCGGCCAGCCGCGCATGAAGCTGCGCGACCTGCTGGCGCGCCTGAAGGCGACGTACACCAGCTCGATCGGCGCCGAGTTCATGCACATCCCGGAATTCGACCAGCGCCAGTGGATCTACCAGCGCCTGGAGAATGCGGGCGGCAAGATCGCCGGCAGCGCCGAGAGCCGTCGCCGCACCCTCGAGCGCCTCACCGCCGCCGAAGGCCTGGAGCGCTACCTGCACACCAAGTACGTCGGCCAGAAGCGCTTCTCGCTGGAAGGCGGCGATGCGCTGATCCCGATGATGGACGGCATGGTCCGCCAAGCCGGCCAGGAAGGCGTGAAGGACATCGTGATCGGCATGGCCCACCGCGGCCGCCTCAACGTGCTGGTCAATACGCTGGGCAAGAACCCGCGCAAGCTGTTCGACGAGTTCGAAGGCAAGTTCGAGCACGCCCATGACGACCGCGCCCACACCGGCGACGTGAAGTACCACATGGGCTTCTCGGCCGACATCGCCGTGGGCGACGGCAAGCAGGTCCACCTGGCGCTGGCGTTCAACCCCTCGCACCTGGAGATCGTCGACCCGGTCGTCGCCGGTTCCGTGCGTTCGCGCCAGGAGCGCTTCGGCGACGCGGCGCGCAAGGAAGTGATGCCGATCCTGATCCACGGCGACGCGGCCTTCGCCGGCCAGGGCGTGGTGATGGAGCTGTTCCAGATGTCGCAGGCGCGCGGTTTCGCCGTCGGCGGCACCATGCACATCGTCATCAACAACCAGATCGGCTTCACCACCAGCACCCGCGACGACGCCCGCTCGACGCTGTACTGCACCGACGTGGCCAAGATGATCGGCGCGCCGGTCTTCCACGTGAACGGCGACGACCCGGACGCGGTGATGTTCGTGACCCAGCTGGCGTACGAGTTCCGCCAGCAGTTCAAGAAGGACGTGGTCATCGACCTGGTCTGCTACCGCCGTTGGGGCCACAACGAGGCCGACGAGCCGGCGGCGACCAACCCGGTGATGTACCAGACCATCCGCAAGCACAAGACCACCCGCGAGCTGTACGCCACGCAGCTGGAAAGCGAAGGCGTGCTGAAGGCCGACGAGGCCAAGGCGCTGGTGGACGGCTACCGCGAGAAGCTGGACTCGGGCGAGTTCACCACCGAGCTGGCCACGCGCAAGCCGGACGAGTTCGCCATCGACTGGTCCAAGTACCTGTCCGGCAAGCTGACCGACAAGGTCGACACCACGGTCAAGCGCGGCGCGCTGGACCAGCTGGCCAAGATCATCAACACCGTGCCGGCCGGCGTCGAGCTGCACCCGCGCGTGGCGAAGATCTACGAGGACCGCCTGAAGATGACCGCCGGCGAGCAGCCGGCCGACTGGGGCTTTGCCGAGAACCTGGCCTACGCCACCCTGCTGAGCGAAGGCCACCGCCTGCGCCTGGTCGGCCAGGACGCCGGCCGCGGCACGTTCTTCCACCGCCACGCGATCCTCCACGACCAGAAGACCGACAGCTACTACCTGCCGCTGCGCCAGCTGGTGGAGAACCCGGAAGAAGCCACCGTGATCGACTCGCTGCTCAGCGAAGAAGCGGTGATGGGCTTCGAGTACGGCTATTCGACCACCGACCCCAACGCGCTGTGCGTGTGGGAAGCGCAGTTCGGCGACTTCGCCAACGGCGCGCAGGTCGTCATCGACCAGTTCATCGCCGCCGGCGAGGCCAAGTGGGGCCGCATCTCGGGCCTGTCGCTGTTCCTGCCGCACGGCTACGAAGGCCAGGGCCCGGAGCACAGCTCTGCGCGCCTGGAGCGCTTCCTGCAGCTGTGCGCGCTGGAGAACATGCTGGTCTGCGTGCCGACCACCCCGGCCCAGTGCTTCCACATGATCCGCCGCCAGATGCGCATGAGCACGCGCAAGCCGCTGGTGGTCATGACGCCGAAGTCGCTGCTGCGCCACAAGCTGGCGGTCTCCACGCTGGACGAGCTGGCCAACGGCGAGTTCCAGCACCTGATCCCGGACGCCGCCGCCGACGCCAAGAAGGTCAAGCGTGTGGTCGCCTGCTCGGGCAAGGTCTACTACGACCTGCTGGAAGACGCGCAGAAGCGTGGCCAGGACGACGTGGCGATCCTGCGCGTGGAGCAGCTCTACCCGTTCCCGCGCGCGCTGCTGGCCGCCGAACTGAAGAAGTACGGCCAGGCCACCGACGTGGTGTGGTGCCAGGAAGAGCCGCAGAACCAGGGCGCGTGGTACCAGATCAAGCACCACCTGCAGGCCGTGCTGGCCGAGGGCCAGGCGCTGCATTACGCCGGCCGTGCCCGCTCGCCCTCGCCGGCCGCCGGCCACATGGCCGACCACATCGCCGAGCAGCAGAAGCTGGTCGCCGATGCGCTGGTCAATCCGTTCAACGACCAGGTCGCTGAATAACCTTTACCCCCCAAGAACAGAACTCTAGGACGCTCCTCAAATGGCCACCGAAGTCAAAGTCCCGGTACTGCCCGAATCCGTTTCCGACGCCACCATCGCCAGCTGGCACAAGAAGGCCGGCGAAGCCGTCAAGCGCGACGAGAATCTGGTCGACCTGGAAACCGACAAGGTCGTGCTCGAAGTCCCCTCGCCGGTGGACGGCGTGCTGAAGGAAATCAAGTTCGAGACCGGCAGCACCGTGACCAGCAACCAGGTCCTGGCGATCATCGAGGAAGGCGCGGTCGCCGCGGCCGCCCCGGCCGAAGAGAAGAAGGCCGAAGCCGCGCCGGCGGCGCCGGCCGCCGCTACCGCCGCCCCGGCCCCGAAGGCCGCCGCGCCGGCCCCGGCCGCCAAGTCGGCCGCCGACAGCCTGCCGCCGGGCGCGCGCTTCACCGCCATCACCGAGGGTGTTGATCCGTCGCAGGTGGAAGGCACCGGCCGTCGCGGCGCGGTGACCAAGGAAGACATCGTCAACTTCGCCAAGTCCGGCGGCGTGGCCCGCGCCGGCGGCGCGCGCCCGGAAGAGCGCGTGCCGATGACGCGCATCCGCAAGACCATCGCCAAGCGCCTGATGGATTCGAAGAACTCCACCGCGATGCTGACCACCTTCAACGAGGTCAACCTCGCCAAGGTGTCGGCCGCGCGCAAGGAGCTGCAGGAAGAGTTCCAGAAGGCCCACGGCATCAAGCTCGGCTTCATGAGCTTCTTCGTGAAGGCTGCCGCCAACGCGCTGCAGCGCTTCCCGCTGGTCAACGCCTCCATCGACGGCGACGACATCATCTATCACGGCTACTCGGACATCTCCATCGCGGTGTCCACCGAGAAGGGCCTGGTGACCCCGGTGCTGCGCAACGTCGAGCGCATGTCCTTCGCCGACATCGAGGCCGGCATCGCCGATTACGCCAAGAAGGCGCGCGACGGCAAGCTGAGCCTGGAAGAGCTGCAGGGCGGCACTTTCACGATCACCAACGGCGGCACCTTCGGCTCGCTGATGTCCACCCCGATCGTCAACCCGCCGCAGAGCGCCATCCTGGGCATGCATGCCATCAAGGAGCGCCCGATCGCCGAGAACGGCCAGGTCGTGGTCGCGCCGATGATGTACATCGCGCTGTCCTACGACCACCGCATCATCGACGGCAAGGATTCGGTGCAGTTCCTGGTGGACATCAAGAACCAGCTGGAAAACCCGGGCCGGATGCTGTTCGGCCTGTAAACGAAGGCACACCCGCCCCCTCGGCCCGCACGGCGAGGGGGTTGCTTGTGGGGGCTGGCGGCGCCACATCGGCCATGACCGCCCCGCCCTCCCAGATTCCGGCCCGCCGGGTGCTTCCCGGCCGGCCACCGCGCACTTCCCGCGCAAGCACAAGGATTCCAAAATGGCAGAGAACTTCGACGTCGTCGTCATCGGTGCCGGCCCGGCCGGCTATCACGCCGCCATCCGCGCCGCGCAGCTGGGCCTGAAGGTCGCCTGCATCGACGCGGCCCTGGGCAAGGACGGCCAGCCGGCGCTCGGCGGCACCTGCCTGCGCGTGGGCTGCGTGCCGTCCAAGGCGCTGCTCGATTCCTCGCGCCAGTACTGGAACATGGGCCACATCTTTGGCGACCACGGCATCAGCTTCAAGGATGCCAAGATGGACGTCGGCACCATGATCGGCCGCAAGGACAAGATCGTGAAGCAGTTCACCGGCGGCATCGCGATGCTGTTCAAGGCGAACAAGATCACCACTTACTACGGCTTCGGCCAGCTGCAGCCGGGCAACGTGGTCAAGGTCAAGCAGCACGACGGTTCGGAAGTCGAGCTGAAGGGCACCAACGTGATCATCGCCGCCGGCTCGGATTCGATCGAGCTGCCGTTCGCCAAGTTCGACAACGAGGCCATCGTCGACAACGTCGGCGCGCTGGACTTCACCGAAGTGCCGAACCGCCTGGCCGTCATCGGCGCCGGCGTGATCGGCCTGGAGCTGGGCAGCGTGTGGAAGCGCCTGGGCTCGGAAGTGGTGATCCTCGAAGCGCTGCCGGACTTCCTGGCCGCCGCCGACACCGACATCGCCAAGGCCGCCGCCAAGGAATTCAAGAAGCAGGGCCTGGAGATCAAGCTCGGCGCCAAGGTCTCCAAGACCGAAGTCACCGGCAAGGGCAAGAAGAAGGAAGTCGTCGTCACCTACACCGACAGCGAAGGCGAGAAGAGCCTGACCGTGGACAAGCTGCTGGTCGCGGTGGGCCGCAAGGCCGCCACCAAGGGCCTTCTGGCCGACGGCACCGGCGTGCAGGTCAACGAGCGCGGCCAGATCGTGGTCGACGACCACTGCCACACCGGCGTGGACGGCGTGTGGGCGATCGGCGACTGCGTGCGCGGCCCGATGCTGGCGCACAAGGGCTTCGAGGAAGGCATCGCGGTGGCCGAGCTGATCGCCGGCCTGCCGGGCCACGTCAACTTCGACACCATCCCGTGGGTGATCTACACCGAGCCGGAAATCGCCTGGGTCGGCAAGACCGAGCAGCAGTGCAAGGCTGAGGGCATCCCGTACAAGGTCGGCACCTTCCCGTTCGCGGCGATCGCCCGCGCGGTGGCGATGGCCGAGCCGGCGGGCCTGGTGAAGATCATCGCCCATGCCGAGACCGACCGCGTGCTGGGCTTGCACCTGGTGGGCGTGGGCGTCTCCGAGCTGGTGCACGAGGGCGTGCTGACCATGGAGTTCAATGGTTCGGCCGACGACCTCGCCCGCATCTGCCACGCGCACCCGACCCTGTCCGAGGCGATCCACGACGCCGCGATGGCAGTCAGCAAGCGCGCCATCCACAAGGTCAACTGAGCCCGGCTCCGGGGGCGGCGAACGCCGCACCCGACCGCTCCAGCGAACGCCGGGCGCCCGCCCGGCGTTCGCGCTTCCAGCACTCGTATACGAAAGGCCTGACATGAAGAGCATCTGCGTCTATTGCGGCTCCAACGCCGGCAGCAAGCCGGGCTACACCGAACGCGCCATCGCGCTGGGCGACCGCATCGCCCGCGAAGGCCTGCGGCTGGTCTACGGCGGCGGCAACGTCGGCCTGATGGGCACCGTGGCCAACGCGGTGCTGGCCGCTGGCGGCGAGGTGACCGGCGTGATCCCGAAGCAGCTGGCGGACTGGGAAGTGGCGCACCGCGGCCTGACCGAGCTGGAGATCGTCGGTTCGATGCATGAGCGCAAGTCGCGCATGTTCGACCTGGCCGATGGCTTCGTCGCCCTGCCCGGCGGCTTC
This sequence comes from Stenotrophomonas sp. HITSZ_GD, assembly GCF_029543105.1. Taxonomy (GTDB): domain Bacteria; phylum Pseudomonadota; class Gammaproteobacteria; order Xanthomonadales; family Xanthomonadaceae; genus Stenotrophomonas_A. The sequence goes on along the minus strand of NZ_JARQXB010000014.1, from coordinate 8,482 downwards.
GGCACGATGGAGGAAATCTTCGAGATGCTGACCTGGCGCCAGCTGGGTATCGGCAACAAGCCGTGCGCGTTCCTGGACGTGGAAGGCTTCTACGCGCCGCTGATCGGGATGATCGACCGCATGGTGGAAGAGCGCTTCCTGCATCCGGACCAGCGTGCGGATCTCTGGTACGGCAGCGATATCGAGCAGATGCTGCAGTGGATGCGCGATTATTCGCCGGCGCAGGCGTCCAAGTGGATCGACGAGAAGCGTCGCACTGCATTGCGTTGAGAAGCATGCGTGAACGCGGCTGGATCAGGACGCGTGGCGACGCGCCCACCCGCCGGGCGCCCTCATCACTTCCTGGCGCGGATTGACGAGAAGCGGCGCACCGCGCTGCGTTGAGGGGCGCGCGTCCTGATCCACGCTTCGCTTGATCTCCCCGGCGCCTGATTTCCCATTGTAGAAGCGGCTTCAGCCGCGACGCAGGGAAAAAGCACTAACGGCAGGGCAACGCGTCCTTCCGCTACAACCAGGCCAGGCCTTCCGGCCGTGGCGTGGGCTTGCCCAGCAGGTAGCCCTGCCCGTAGTGGCAGCCCAGCTCGCGCAGCGTGCGCCGCTGCTGCTCGGTTTCGATGCCCTCGCCCACCGTCTCGATGCCCAGCGTGGCCGCCAGGGCGAGGATGCTGCGCACCAGCGCCAGCGAATCCTGTCCACCGCCCTGGTGCAGGCCGGCCACGAAGCTCTGGTCGATCTTCAGCGCCGAAATCGGGAAGCGGTGCAGGTAGGACAGCGCCGAATAGCCCGTGCCGAAATCGTCCAGCTGGATCAGCACACCGCGCTCGCGCAGCGTGCGCAGGATGCGCAGCGTGCGCGGCGCATCGTCCAGCAGCGCCACTTCGGTGATCTCCAGCCGCAGGCGCACCGGATCGGCGCCAACCGCGTCGATCAGCCCCAGCAAGCGCTCGGCGAAATCCACTGAACGGAAATGCCGCGGCGACACGTTGACCGACACGTAGCCCTCGCCCCCGCGCGCCAGGTGTTCGATCACCTGCTCGTACAGCTGCCAGTCCACCTGTTCGATCAGGCCGCTGTCCTCGCCCAAGTGGATGAACACGTTCGGCCGCAGCAGCCCGCGGCTCTCGTGCTCCCAGCGCAGCAGCGCCTCGTGGCCGACCACCACGTTGTCCTCCAGCCGCACGATGGGCTGGTAGAACGGATGGAAATCGCGGTTGTTGAGCGCGCGGCGCATGTCCGCTTCCAGGTCCAGGCTGCGCAGCGCTTCCTCGCGCATGGCCTCGTCGAACACGGCGAAACGCTCGGCGATCTGCGCCTTGGCACGGTACATCGCCGCGTCGGCATCGCGCAGCATCTCCTCGCCGGTGCGGTAGCGCCGGTTCCATAGCGCCACGCCCATGCTGCCGGACGGGAACAGCTCGCGGCCGGCCACCCACATCGGCTGGCCAAGCACGCCCTGCAGGCGCTGCGCCAGCTCGCGCGCGGCCTCCACACCCTCCGGGCAGCGCATCAGGATGGCGAACTCGTCCCCGCCCAGCCGCGCGACCACGTCGTCGGCGCGCACGGTGGCCACGATGCGCTGCGCCACTTCGACCAGCATGCGGTCGCCGGCCGCATGGCCGACGCTGTCGTTGACCAGCTTGAAGCGGTCCAGGTCCAGGAACAGCACCGCGAAGGCCGCGCCGTCGCCGTGCGCGGCGCGCTGGATCGATTCGTCCAGCCGGTCCAGCAGGTGCGCGCGGTTCGGCAGGCCGGTGAGCGCATCGTGCAGCGCCTGGTGGGTCAGCCGCTGCTCGGCGCGCATGCGCTCGGCGATCTGGCTCAGCAGTTGCTCGTTGAGTTCGGCCAGCTCGCGCGTGCGCTCGTGCACGCGCACTTCCAGCTCGGCATGCGCCAGCCGCAGCCGCGCCTGGTTGCGCTGGCGGGCCAGGCCGTTGCCGATGTTGTGCGCCACGAAGGCGAGCAGGCGCTGGTCGTGCGGGGTGTAGCTGACCTGCGGCGAATAGCTCTGCACGACGATCGCGCCGACCACTTCGTCGTCGATGAACAGCGGTACGCCTAGCCAGCTGTGCGCCTGCGCGCCGATGTTGGTGAGCTTGCCGGCGGCGGCCATCGCGTCGATGTCCGCGCGCGTGGCCAGCAGCGCCGAGCGGGTCTGGATCAGGTATTCGGTGAGGCCGCCGCTGAACTTGCGCGGCGGGCGCACGCCGTTGTGCTCGTCCACCGAATAGGCGAACTCCAGCCCGTCGCCGCTGTCGTTGATCAGCGCGATGTAGAAGTTGCGCGCATCCAGCAGGGCGCCGACCACGTCGTGGACCTCGGCGTAGTACTGGCTGAGGCTTTCCGATGCGCCGGCCAGTTCGCTGATGCGGAACAGTGCCAGCTGCAGCTTCTCGGCACGCTTGCGCTCGATGATCTCGTCCTGCAGCTCGCGGTTGGCGTGCTGCAGCTCGCGCGTGCGCTCCTCGACCCGCCGCTCCAGCTGCACCTTGGCCTGGCGGCGGTCGATGGCGGTGAGCACGTGCTGGGCGACATAGGCCAGCAGGATGCGGTCCTGTTCGCTGAAGCCGATCTTCTCGTCGTAGCTCTGCACCACGATCGCGCCGGCCACCTGGCCGTCGCGCAGCATCGGCACGCCGAGCCAGTCCAGGCTTTCCGGGCCGCGGGTGGGATCGTGGGAGATGTTGAGGCGTTCGGAGAGTTCATCCGAAGGCCCGCTCAGCGCCACGCCGCGCGAGAGCAGCGCCAGGGTCAGGCTGTTGGGGATGTCCTCGTGGCGGTAGGTGCGCGAGGGATCGGCGACGAAACCGTCCTGGTGATCGACGAAGTACAAAAAGCGCATGCTCGCCGCGGCGGCGTCGTACTCGACGATGTAGAAGTTCTCCGCGTACATCAGCGAGCCGACCACCGCGTGGATGCGTTGCAGCATCTGGCTCAGGTCCAGCTCGTTGCCGGCCAGGTCGGCGATTTCGTACAACGCCTGCTGCAGCAGCTTGGACTTCTCCAGGTCCTCGATCTCGGCCTGCAGCAGCGCGCTGTCCAGCGTGCTGCCGACCACGCACTCGGCCAGCCGCAACCAGGCGCGTTCTTCCGCCGCATCGCGCGCCGGACCTTCCCAGGCCAATGCCAGCACCGCGAAGTCGTCGTCGCTGCGCCACACGTGCAGGCGCTCGCCGGGGGCCGGTGTGTCGCGCCGTGCCAGCCCGGCGCTGGCGCGATCACGCAGTGCCTGCCCGGCACCCGGCGTACTGCCGTGCGCCTCGTCGTCCAGCCGCCCATCGCGCCAGGCCAGCGCGAGCGCGGCGCCCGGCGGCATCACGCCGGCCAGCACCGCGGCGGCGCGATCACACGCCTGCGCGATGCGCAGGCGATGGGCCATGGCGGATGGGCTGATGAGCATTGTGAAAATCCATGGCCGCCGTTCCCGGCAGCTCCCCTGTGGTGCCCAGCATAACCGTTGGGCATGGGGTAGATGGAAAGATTGTCCCGCGTTCTTGACGCGGCGCACGCACCCGCACGGTCGGCAGTCACCTCGCCGCTACAATGGCCGCGATGTCCGAAACCCTCGCCCACGCGGTCAGCCACCGCCAGGAAATCCGCCACAGCCGGTTTCTCGCCCACGCTGCGCCGGTCGAGGAAGCCGCCGCCGCGCTGGCGTTCCTGGCGCAGGTCGCGGTGGCCGACGCCACGCACAACTGCTGGGCCTACCGCATCGGCGGCGAATACCGCTCCAGCGACGACGGCGAGCCGGCCGGCACCGCCGGACGACCGATCCTGGCCGCCATCGATGGCCAGGGGCTGGACCGCCTCGTGGTGGTGGTGACGCGCTGGTACGGCGGCATCAAGCTTGGCGCCGGCGGGTTGGTGCGCGCGTATGGCGGCACCGCTGCCGAATGCCTGCGCACCGCCCCGCGCGTGCCGCTCACGCAGATGGCCACGGTGTGGCTGCACTGCGGTTTCGACGACCTCGGCACGGTGCACAGCGTCATGGCGCAGTGCCTGGCGACCAAGGCGCAGGAGGATTTCGACGCCGAAGGCGCGTGGCTGTGCCTGTCGCTGCCGGCCGAGCACCTGCCGGGCTTGAAAAACCAGCTGCGCGACGCCACCCGGAACCGGGTACACGTCCGCGAGCAGCCCCCCGCATGAGTTCGACCCCGGATACCCCGCGCCCCGGCCTGCGCGGCCTCGCCAGCCTGGGCGCGTTGTGGCCGTTCGTGCGGCGCCACCTGCCGCTGTTCGTAGCCTGGCTGGTGGCCCTGGCGGTGTCCTCGGCGGCGACGCTGGTGCTGCCGGCCGTGGCGCGCCAGGTCATCGACCATGGTTTCAGCGCCGCCAGCGCGATCAACCGCACCTTCGCCCTCGCCTTCGTCGTCACCGCGGTACTGGCGGTGGCGACCGCCGCGCGGCTGTTCTTCGTCTCGCTGCTGGGCGAGCGCGTGGTGGCCGACCTGCGCGGCCGGCTCTACGCCCACCTGATCGGCATGGACATGGAATTCCACGACCGCAGCCGCAGCGGCGAGCTGGTCTCGCGCCTGTCGGCCGACAGCGAGCTGCTGCGCGGGGTGATCGGCTCGACGATGTCGGTGGCGCTGCGCAGCACGGTCACGGTGATCGGCAGCCTGGTGATGCTGTTCGTCACCAGCCCGCGGCTGGCGGCCTGGGCGCTGCTCGGCATCCCGCTGGCGGTGCTGCCCATCGTGCTGGGCGCGCGCCGGCTGCAGAAGATGGCGCGTGCCAGCCAGGATCGCGTAGCCGACGCCAACACGCTCGCCGCCGAGACCCTGGGCGCGGTGCGCACGGTGCAGGCGCACGCGCGCGAGCCCTACGAGCGCGCGCGCTTCGGCGCGGCGCTGGAGGCCACGCTGGCCGCGGCGCGGCGGCGCATCGGCACGCAGTCGATCGTGACCGCGGTAGCCATCGTGCTGTTCTTCGGCGCGATCGTCACGGTGCTGTGGCTGGGCGCGCACGATGTGGTCGATGGCCGCATGAGCACCGGCGCGCTGGGCCAGTTCGTGCTGTACGCGCTGATCGGCGGTGGTTCGGTGGGCGCGCTGGCCGAGGTATGGAACGAATTGCAGCGCGCGGCCGGCGGCATGGGCCGCATCGCCGAGTTGCTGCGCGAGCGGCCGCGCCTGGCGCTGCCCGCCGCGCCCACCGCCCTGCCCGCGCCGCTGCGCGGCGAGATCCGCTTCGACGAGGTGGTTTTCCACTATCCGCAGCGCCCGGACCACGCGGCGCTGGATGGCTTCACCCTGCACGTGCGGCCGGGCGAGACGGTGGCGCTGGTGGGCCCCTCCGGCGCGGGCAAGAGCACGGTGCTGTCGCTGCTGCTGCGCTTCCACGACCCGGACGCGGGCCGCGTATCGCTCGACGGCCTGGACCTGCGCGCGCTCGACCCGCTGCCGCTGCGCGAACACATCGCGCTGGTGCCGCAGCAACCGGCGCTGTTCGCCGCCAGCGCGGCGGAGAACATCCGCTACGGCCGCCTGGAGGCCAGCGACGAGGAAGTGCGCGCGGCGGCACGCGCCGCCGAGGCCGAAGGTTTCATCGGCGAGCTGCCGCAGGGTTTCGATACCGAACTGGGCGAGCGCGGCGCGCGGCTGTCCGGCGGCCAGCAGCAGCGCATCGCCATTGCCCGCGCCCTGCTCAAGGACGCACCGGTACTGCTGCTCGACGAGGCTACCAGCGCGCTCGACGCGCAGAGCGAGCGCGCCGTGCAGCAGGCACTGGAGCGGCTGATGGCCGGCCGCACCACGCTGGTCATCGCGCACCGCCTGGCCACCGTGCTCAAGGCCGACCGCATCGTGGTGATGGACCGCGGCCGCATCATCGCGCAAGGCACGCATGCCGAACTGCTCGCCCAGGGTGGCCTGTACGCCGAACTGGCGCGGCTGCAATTCATCGATTGACCACGTGGCGGTAACGCCGGCTTGCGCATCCTCGCGCTGCGCCGGCATGGGCCGGCGTCGATCCAGATGAGGAGGCGCACGATGTCATTCCGGCAATTTCCCGCCACCGGCTCCGATGGCGAGTCCTACGTCATCATCGAATTCCGCGAACAGGCGCAGGGCGCCTCGCACGAGCGCCCGCGCTATGAACTGGCCGACGGCCGCCACCTGATCCGCCAGGGCCAGGAATACACCACCACGGGCGGCGAGCTGCGCTTGTCCACGGCCTGAGGGCGCTGGCGAATAATTCGCCATACCGCGTGCAAGCCGCGCCAGGCCTGGGCCGCGCGCGTTTATCCACAGCTTCGTGCAACGGTCATCCACATCGCCTGTGGATGACCGCGTGGGTCAGCGCATCGGCAACACGCGACCGATGCCGCTGCGGTCAATCTCGCGCTTGGCCGTGTCCAGTCGGCCCGGGTCGGTGTCCGGCTCGAAGCCGAGGCGGAAGTGCAGCTCACCGGCCGGGGTGCGCGAGGAATGGATCGAAGACAGGTTGACGCCGTGCTGCTCGAACACGTTCAACAGCGCGCGCAGCGAGCCGGGCCGGTCCTGGGGCAGGTACACGCTGGTGGCGAGCGGCTCGGTGAGGTCGGCCAGCAGGTAGCCCACGCGCTCGTAGCTGTAGTTGCCGGCATCCAGGCTGGCGGGCGCCAGCGCCTGCTGGTTGGCCTGCAGGAATTGGGCACGGAAGCGAGCGCGTGCCGCGTCGTCGCCTTGCCGCACCAGTTCGCGCAGCGTGGCCAGTTGCGACAGCAGGCGATCCAGCATGTCCGGCACGTACGGATTGCCGAACTGGATGTCCTCGTAGATCGTGGGATTCAGCGACAGGATGCGCGCGATGACCGCGGTATCCAGCTCGAACGAGGCCGAGCGGAAGGGCATCAGCGCCTGCAGCTCGCCGAGCAGCGGTGCGTATTCGCGCAACACGCCGGCCTGGGCCAGGTGCGTGGCGTGGACCATGCCCTGCACCAGCGCCATCACGCGGTCGTGGTGTTCCGGCGTGGCGGGCACGCATTCGGCCTCCAGCGCGGTGCACAGCTGCCTTACCCACGGGCGCCAACCCGAGAGGCGGGCTTCGCATACCACCATCACGCGGCCCTTGAGCGTGGGCGACTTGGGCGGTGCGGTCATCGGATGCAGGCCGACGACCTCGGCCTGCGAGGCCAGCATCGCCGCGACCGGTGCCTGCTTGATCGAGGTGACGTCGAGCCACAGCTGTTCGCGCTCGCGGCCGGCGGACAGCGCGGCGTAACGGGCGATCAGCGCCGGGGTGTGGCGGATGGGCGCGGAGAACACCAGCACGTCGACGCGGCGCAGCAGTTCGGCCTCGTCGAGGGACGCGGCGTCGGCCGGGTCGTGGCCCCACACCGTCAGCCCCATGCGCTCGCGCAGGAAGCGCGCGAGCCAGCGCCCGTAGGCGCCGGCGCTGCCGACGATGCCGACGACCGGCGTGGGCGTCACGCCAGGCGCTCGGCGGGGAAGCGATCGGCCGGCGAGAGCGCGGCGGGTGCGGCGGCGAGCACGTCGAACTCCTCGAAGCCGGCGGCCAGCGTCGCCTCCAGCGCGGTATGCACGCCGGCGAGCGCGCGGCTGACGGCGGTCTCAAATGGGGTATCGCGCAGCAGGAAGCCGATCAGCAGCGCCATCAGCACATCGCCGGTGCCGGCCACGTCGACTGGCAAGTGCGGCGTGCGCCAGCGAAACACCGCCTCGCGGCTGACCGCCAGGGTCACGAGTTCGCCCGGCGCGCCGCCCACGCTATGCGCCAGCACCCATTGCGGGCCGCGTTCGAGCAGCACGCGCGCGGCGGCGATGGCATCTTCCTGCGCGAGGCTGGGCAGCCCGGTGAGGCGGCCGAGCTCGAAGGCGTTCGGCGTGACCAGCCAGGCGCGCGGCAACAGGCGCTCGGCGAACACGCGCTCCAGGCCGGCTTCGACATAGGGGCCGGTGTGGGTATCGCCGATCACCGGGTCCAGGCAGTAGCGCATCTGCGGCGCGTGCGCCTGCTCGCGTTCGAGCCAGTCGGCGAACACTTCGCCATTGGCGGTGCTGCCGAAATAACCGGACACCAGCATGCGGGCACGCGCGGGCAGGCCACGTTCGCTGGCGCCGAGCAGCAGGTCGGCCAGCCAATCCGAAGGCAGCACGCGGCCGCGCAAGGTGCTGTAGAACGGCGCGTTGCTCAGCAGCGTGGTCGGCACTTCAGCCACGCGCAGGCCGAGGGCGCGCAGCGGCGGCACCGCGGCGCTGTTGCCGGCGTGGCCGTAGACGAGCTGGGACTGCACGGAAATGACGTCGACCGGAACGGGGCCGTCCGGGCGCTGGCGGCGGCCGTGGATCAGGTGGCTATCGGTTGGGGTGTTCATGGTTGTCCATTCTAGGACTGCGCGTGGGGTTAGGGCTGGGTCGTTTTCTGCATGTTTTTTTTGGCGCTTGCATTGACGTCGCGCGGTGGACGGGCGGGCGGCCGCATCGGGGGACGCCAACAACCGCATCCCTGCGGGGCTCGTCGGGCGACGTCCATGTCGCCCGAC
>NZ_JARQXB010000013.1 GCF_029543105.1 Stenotrophomonas sp. HITSZ_GD | reverse complement strand
GTCTTGCCGTGGTCGACGTGACCGATGGTGCCGACGTTGACGTGCGGCTTGGTGCGCTCGAACTTACCCTTGGCCATGGCTGATTCTTCTCGGTGTTCGTTGAAAGGTATGGCGGCTTGAAGATGGTGCTCACGAAAGGAATCGAACCTTCGACCTCCTCCTTACCAAGGAGGTGCTCTACCGACTGAGCTACGTGAGCGAGTTGCGTATTGTGGCACGTTTTCCGTTCAATGGAGCGGGAGACGGGAATCGAACCCGCACCATCAGCTTGGAAGGCTGAGGTTCTACCGTTGAACTACTCCCGCATCGGGATGACTTGCCACAACGTGAAACTGGTGGAGGGAGGTGGATTCGAACCACCGAAGGCGTAAGCCAGCAGATTTACAGTCTGCCCCCGTTGGCCGCTTGGGTATCCCTCCGGATTTTCCACCCGTCAATCGTGGCCGCGAGGCCATTCAAGCCGGTGTGGAGAGCCCGCAATTTTGGGCGGCCCCCCGATGGTTGTCAACAAAAATTTACATCTTTTTGGGTGCGCGACGCGCGTCGGCGCCGCCCGGGTTACACGTTGAAGCGGAAGTGCAGCACGTCACCTTCCTGCACCCGGTACTCCTTGCCTTCCAGGCGCAGGCGACCGGCTTCCTTGGCCCCCGCCTCGCCCTTGTACTTGATGAAGTCGTCGAAGGAGATCGTCTCGGCGCGGATGAAGCCGCGCTCGAAATCGGTATGGATCACCGCGGCGGCCTGCGGCGCGGTGGCGCCGGCCTTCACCGTCCAGGCGCGCACTTCCTTGACGCCCGCGGTGAAGTAGGTCTGCAGTCCGAGCAACTTGTAGGCGGCGCGAATCACGCGGTTCAGGCCCGGCTCGTCCAGGCCCAAGTCAGCCAGGAACGCATCGCGATCCGCATCGTCCAGCTGCGCCAGCTCTTCCTCGATCGCCGCCGACACCGGCACCACTTCGGCCCCCTCGGCCTCGGCATGCTTGCGCACCGCTTCCAGGTGCGGGTTGTTCTCGAAGCCGTCTTCCAGCACGTTGGCGATATACATCACCGGCTTGAGCGTGAGCAGGAACAGGTCGCGGACCAGGGCCTTTTCCTCCTCGTCCAGGCCAGCCGAGCGACCCGGCTTGCCCTCGGCCAGTGCGGCCTGCAGCTTGGCCAGCACGGGCTTGCGCGCGGCCGCTTCCTTGTCGCCACCCTTGGCGGCGCGCTCGGCACGGTTGAGCGCCTTCTCCACGCTGTCCAGGTCGGCCAGCGCCAGTTCGGTGTCGATGGTCTCGATGTCCGACAGCGGGTCCACCTTGCCGGCCACGTGCACGATGTCGCCGTGTTCGAAGCAGCGCACCACGTGGGTGATCGCATCGACCTCGCGGATGTGCGCCAGGAACTTGTTGCCCAGGCCCTCGCCGCTCGCCGCGCCGGCGACCAGGCCGGCGATGTCGACGAACTCCACCGCGGTCGGCACGACCTTCTGCGGCTTCACGATCTCCGACAGCTGGTTCAGGCGCAGGTCCGGCACCGGGACGATGCCGACATTCGGCTCGATCGTGCAGAACGGGAAATTGGCCGCGGCGATGCCCGCCTTGGTCAGCGCGTTGAACAGGGTCGACTTGCCGACGTTAGGCAGGCCGACAATGCCGCATTTGATGCCCATGATTGATCCGGGGATTGGTGATTCGGGATTCGGGATTCGCGCGGCGTACCGGCAAATCCCGAATCCCCAACCATCAAGCCTTGGCGGTATTGAGGCGCTTGGTCGCCTCGTTGAAGTTACCTGATGCGGCCAGCGGCAGCACGGCGATGGCGTCGTCGATGGCACGCCCGATCAGCACGTCGTCCTCGCCCTTGGCCCGGCCCAGCACCCAGGGAACCACCTTGTCCTTGTGGCCGGGATGGCCGATGCCCACGCGCAGGCGATGGAACTTGCCGTGGCCCAGCAATCGGATCGTGTCGCGCAGGCCGTTCTGGCCACCATGGCCGCCGTCGAACTTCAGACGGGCAATGCCCGGCGCAAGATCGAGTTCGTCGTGGGCCACGAGCATCTGCTCGGGCTCGATCTTCCAGAAGCGCAGCGCCGCGGTGATCGACTTGCCACTGAGGTTCATGAAGGTGGCCGGCTTGAGCAGCCACACCGGCTGGCCGGCGATGTCCACGCGGGCCACCTCGCCGAACAGCTTGGATTCCAGGTTCCAGCGCGCGCCCGCCGAGTCGGCGAGGGCGTCGACGAAACGAAACCCGGCGTTGTGCCGGGTTTGGGCGTGTTCCGGACCGGGATTGCCGAGTCCGACGATCAGTCGCAGTCCAGGCATGCCGTCACCACCGCAACGCTCCCCCGCGCGCAAGGCGCGGGGGAGACGCGGCGATTACTTGTCCTCGCCTTCGGCCGCCGGGGCCTCGGCTTCTTCGCGACCGTGCTTGGCGATCACGACGGCGACGTCGTGCTCCTTGCCCAGCTTCAGCTCCGGGATCTCCACGCCGGACGGCAGCTTGATGTCCGACAGGTGGATCACGTTGCCGACTTCCAGGGCCGACAGGTCGACCTCGATGAACTCCGGCAGGTCCTTCGGCAGGCAGCTCACCTGCACTTCGTTCAGCTCGTGGGTCACGACGACCTCGGCCGACTTGCCGGCCGGCGACTTGTCTTCGTTGATGAAGTGCAGCGGGACCGAGGCATTCAGCTTTTCGTTCTCGTTCACGCGCTGGAAGTCGATGTGCATGATCAGCTGCTTGTACGGGTGGCGCTGCAGGTCACGCAGCAGCACCTTCTGCACGTCGCCGTTGAGGCTCAGGTCCAGGATCGAGGAGTAGAACCACTCGTTCTGCTGGGCCAGCCACACTTCTTCGTGGTCGAGCTGGATGCTGACGGGCTTGAGGTCGCCACCGTAGACGATGGCCGGGATCAGGCCGGCGTGACGCAGGCGGCGGCTCGCACCCTTACCTTCGTCTTCGCGGCGCTGGACCTTGATTTCATGGGTCTTGGACATTTCTTTTCACTACCTAGGTTGAATGAACCGCCTCGCGGCGGTCTTGCGACTCCCCCGCGACCAGGGGAGCCGTTACAGCAAGCCGGTCTCCCGGCTCAATCCACGTAAAGCGAGCTGACCGATTCGCCGAAGGCGATGCGCCGGATGGTCTCGGCGAGCAGTTCGGCCACGCTCAGCTGGCGAATCTTGGGGCACACGCGCGCCTGGTCGGAGAGCGGAATCGTGTCGGTGACGACGATCTCGTCCAGCTGCGAGTTGGTGATGTTGTCCACCGCCGGGCCCGAGAACACCGGGTGCGTGCAGTAGGCCACCACCTTCACCGCGCCGCGCTGCTTCAGCGCTGCGGCCGCGGCGCACAGCGTGCCGGCGGTGTCGACCAGGTCGTCCACCAGCACGCAGGTCTTGCCCTGCACGTCGCCGATGATGTTCATCACCGTGGCGACGTTCGCGCGCGGGCGGCGCTTGTCGATGATGGCCAGGTCGGCGTCGTCCAGGCGCTTGGCGACCGCACGGGCACGCACCACGCCGCCGACGTCCGGCGAGACCACGATCAGGTTGTCGGTGCCGTAGGCGCGCCAGATGTCGGCCAGCAGCAACGGCGAGGCGTACACGTTGTCGACCGGGACATCGAAAAAGCCCTGGATCTGGTCGGCATGCAGGTCCACCGTCAACACGCGGTCGGCGCCGATGGCGCTGACCATCTTGGCGGCGACCTTGGCGGTGATCGGCACGCGCGAGGAGCGCATGCGGCGATCCTGCCGCGAATAACCGAAGTACGGGATGACCGCGGTGACGGACGCGGCGCTGGCGCGCTTGAGCGCGTCGATCAGCACCAGCAGTTCCATCAGGTTTTCCGCGCTCGGCGCGCAGGTCGGCTGCACCACGAACACTTCCTGCCGACGCACGCTCTCCTCGATCTCGACCTGCACTTCCCCGTCGGAGAAACGCGAGACCAGGGCCTTGCCCATGCGTACGCCCAGCTCCTTGCAGATGCTCTGCGTCAACTGCTTGTTGGCATTGCCGGAAAAGACCAGCAGGTTGCGTTCGTCTTGCATGGAGAAGGCTCGGGCGGCGGCGGGAAAGCGGGTCGTGCGTGCATCCGCGGCGCGCTGGCGGGCGCGCGGCCGCAAATGGCAGGGGCGGTAGGATTCGAACCTACGAATGCCAGGATCAAAACCTGGTGCCTTGGGCCTCTTGGCGACGCCCCTGCATCAAACCTTCATCGCCGCCAGCGTATCGAGCAGCGCGGACCTTGCGGCCCCGCCGGCGATCCAGGCGCGCAGCTCCACCGGCAGTTCGGCACGCGCGCGCTCGGCGGCGTGCAACGAATCGAACTCGACGAAACAGCCGCCACCCGAGCCGGTCAAGCGCGGCGAGCCGACACGCGCCAGGGCCTGGAACACCGCCTCCACGGCGGGTTCGCGGCGGCGCAGCACCGGCTCGAACGCGTTGTCGAGCAGGGTTCCGGAAGCGAAGTCCGCTATTTTCACGGGCGCGGCATCGCGCGTCAAATCGGGAGCCCGAAAAAGTTCGGGGGTCGGCACATGGACGCCCGGATCCACGAGCAGGTACCACGCGGGCGGCAGGTCGATCGGCGTCAGCCGCTCCCCCACCCCCTCGGCCCAGGCGTTGTGGCCGTGGATGAATACGGGAACGTCGGCGCCGAGCCGCTGGCCGAGCGCCGCCAGTCGCTCCACCGGCCAGCGCAGGCCCCACAAGGCGTTGAGCCCGACCAACACGGTAGCGGCATCCGACGACCCACCCCCGAACCCGCCGCCGGCCGGAATGCGCTTTTCGACGCGGATATCCGCCGAAAGCGAGCAGTTGGCCGACAAACGGAGCAATTCAGCCGCGCGCACGACCAGATCGTCGGCCTCCGCCACCCCGGGCGCGGACGGCCCGATCCGGCGGATGGTGCCGGCCGGCCCCGGACGCAAGTGAACGGTGTCGCCCCAGTCGAGGATGCGAAAAACGGTCTGCAGATCGTGGTAGCCGTCGGCACGCCGCCCCACCACGCGCAGGAACAGGTTGAGCTTGGCCGGGGCCGGCCAGGTCGACCAGCCCTCGGAAACCCCCTGGTTCATGGCGAGGCCACGTCCCACTGGTCCAGCACCAGGCGGACCTTCGCGTCGCCGCTGCTGGCCTCGATGCGCCTGGGCAGGGCCGGGCGGTCGGCCTGCGCGGGAAACCATTCCTGGTAATCCACCCGCCAGCCAGCCTGTTCGAGCGCCGCCGGCCGTCCTTCGGCATCGCGCACCACGCCCGCCTGGCCTTCGTCGACCAGGCCGCGCACCCACGCCGGCAACCCCTCGACCGGAATCTGCCAGCCGGTGGCCTGGAACAGCATCTCCTGGGCGTCGTCGCCACTGCGCGGACCGCCCTCCACACCGTCCAGCCGGGCCTGCCCGGTGGCGCCCTCGCCGCTCAGCACCCAGCTCTGCCGGGTGACCGGCGCGCTCAACTGGATGCGGTAATCACGCCCGGTCTGGCGCCAGTCCACGCGCCCGCTGCCGCCATTGCGGCCCTTACTGATGGCCGCCCGGCCCTGGAAGGACCAATCCGGATGGGCGCGCAACCACGCCTGCCGCGCGGCTTCGGCCTGGCGCGCCTCGGCGCTCACCGGCACCGGCGCGGCGGGGGCCGAGGGACGCGGCGCCGGACCTGCGCACGCCGACAGCAACGCGGCCGCCAAGCACAGCGGCAGCGCCTGACCACGGAAACTCATAGACCGTACTTCTCCTTGATGCGCTGCAAGGCCCGGTTGTCGGGATCAATGGTGCGCGCCTGCTCGGCATAGTGCCGCGCCTCGTCCTGCTGGCCGCTGACCCACAGCACCTCGGCCAGGTGCGCGCCGATCTCCGCATCCTTGGCCAGCGACCACGCGCGCCGCAGCTGCACCAGGGCATCGCGGTTGCGGCCCATGCGATAGAGCACCCAGCCGTAGCTGTCGATGATGGCGGGGTTGTCGGGGGCGGCGGTGCGCGCGCGCTCGATCAGCGCCAGCGCCTCCCTGTAGCGCGTGGTGCGGTCGGCCAGCGTGTAGCCGAGCGCGTTGAGCGCGGCCACGCTCTCCGGTTCGGTCACCAGGATCTTGCGCAGGTCGGCCTCGGCGCGGGGAATGTCGTCGCGACGCTCCCAGGCCAGTCCGCGCGCATAGAGCAGCGCGTTGTCGTCCGGGTAGGCGGCCAGGCCGCGGGCGAAGGCGTCCAGCTCCCCGGCGGCGTCGCCCTGCGTCTGCCGCAGCTCGGCCTCCAGCACATAGGCATCGCGCCGCGCATCGTCGTCGGCATCGGCATCGCCCTGCAGCGCCTGCACGGTGTCGTAGGCTTCCTGCCGGCGGTCAAGCTTGAACAGCGCATTGGCCGTGCGCAGCCGTGCCTCGCTGCGCTGCGGGCCGCCGGGTACGCCGCGATACCAGTCCACCGCTTCCTGGTAGCGCTCCAGGTACTCGGCCATCTTGCCCAGCAGCAGGCGCCGCTGCGGGTCCGGGGAACCGGCATTGGCCTTCAGCTCGTCATACAGCGCGGTCAGCGCCGCCTCGTCGTGCTGCTTGGCCAGCAACGAGGCCCGCAGTCCGTAGGTATTGGTGTCCTGCGGGCCGGCGGCCAGCACCTTGGCCGCCGCGGCCGGCTCGCCCAGGCCGTCGTAGCTGTACGCCAGCGCGGCGCGCAGTTCCGGGTCGCGTGCGGCCTGGGGCTCCACCCCGCGCAGCAGGGCCAGCGCCTCCTCGCGCTTGCCGGCCTGGGAGAGCTGGTTGGCGTGCAGCAGGGCCACGCGCGGCTCCTGCGGGAAGCGGCGCACGACCTCATCGACGATCTGCTTGGTCAGCGCCGGGCGCTCCATGCGCAGCGCCAGCCGGCCGAACTCCTGCCAGGCCTCGATCTCGTTCGGGATCGCGCCGGCCGAGACCAGCGTGCCCATCACCTGGGCCACTGCGTCCGGCTCGCGCGAGGCGCTGGCCAGCGCGACCAGGGCGAAACGCCAGCCGCGCGGATCAGGATCGCGCAACAGCGATTCGAGCTGCTTGCGCGCCTGCCGCCGCTCGCCCTTGCGCAGCGCCAGCGTGGCCTCGGTGCTGCGCATGGCCAGCGACTGCGGGGCGCGCTGGCGCCACAGCGCCAACGCCTGGGCGGCACTGGCATCGTCGTCGGCCAGCATGGCGATGCGCGCGGCGCGCTCGGCCAGGCCGGCGTCGTCGGGGGTCTCGCGGGCCGCCTGCAGGTACCAGCGCGTGGCCTCCTGCAACTCGCCGGCCTGCAGGGCGAATTCGCCGGCCAGCACCGGTTCCAGGTGGCTGTCCGTGCCGGCCTGCGGCGGCGCCGGCGGGCGCGCCGCGGCGGTGGCGGCGCATGTCGACAACAGAAGAACGCTGAGGACTCGCAGGAAAACGGGCATCGTGGGCTGCCGGGCCGTAAAATGGGGGCCCTGAATGGCCAGCAGCTTATCGCAAGCGACCCGAATGAGTTTGTGGGTGCTCGGACTCAACCACCAGACCGCACCGGTGGATCTGCGTGAACGCGCCGCGTTCGATGGCGAGGCGTTGCCGCGCGCGCTCGACTCGCTGCGCGCCCTGCCCGAGGTCGCCGAAGCGGCGCTGCTGTCCACCTGCAACCGCACCGAACTGTATGCCGTGGCCGAGGATGCGGCATCGCTGACGCGCTGGCTCGACGCCCATGCGCCGGGCCTGCAGGCCTACCTCTACCAGCACCAGGACAGCGAGGCGGTGCGCCACCTGTTCCGCGTCGCCACCGGGCTGGACTCGATGGTGCTGGGCGAGCCGCAGATCCTGGGCCAGGTGAAGGACGCCTGGGCGGCCGCGCGCCAGCACGGCGCGCTCGGCAACCGCCTGGACCGTCTATTCCAGCAGACCTTCTCCGTGGCCAAACGCGCCCGCACCGACACCCGCATCGGCGCCAATCCGGTTTCGGTGGCGTCCACCGCGGTGCGTCTGGCGCAGGAATCGTTCACCCGCCTCGACGAATCCACCGTGCTGCTGATCGGCGCCGGCGAGACCATCGAGCTGGCCGCGGCCCACCTCAGCGAAGGCAAGGTCAAGCGCCTGCTCATCGCCAACCGCACGCTGGCCCATGCGCAGGCCCTGGCGAGCCAGCACGGCGGCTACGCGCTGCCGCTGGACGAGCTGCCGCGCCACCTGGCCGAGGCCGACGTGGTGTTCTCGGCCACCGCCGCGCGCGAGCCCATCGTCGGCAAGCGGCTGGTGGAAGACGCGCTGCGCGCGCGCCGGCGCAAGCCGGTGCTGCTGTTCGACCTGGCGGTGCCGCGCGACATCGACCCGGCCGTGGCCGAACTCGGCGATGCCTACCTGTATACCGTCGACGACCTCGAACGCGCAGTGGAGGACAACCGCCGCAGCCGGCGCGAGGCCGCCAGCGCGGCCGAGGCGATCATCGAGCTGCAGGTCGCGCGCTACATGGAAAGCCAGCAGGCCAGCGCGCACCACGCCCCGCTCAAGCGCCTGCGCGCGTTCGGCGAGGGCACCCGCGACGAATTGCTGGCCAAGGCGCGCGCCCAGCTGTCCAACGGCCGCTCCGCCGAGGAAGTGCTGGAACAACTCGCGCACGGCCTGACCAACCGCTTGCTGCATCCGCCGACCGCCGCGCTGCGCGAGGCCGCGCTCAGCGGCGATGCCGAACTCGCGCGCGCCGCCGACCGCCTGTTCCCGGAAAAGCCGGGCTATTCGCATCCCGCAACGACGCCTCCCATCGTGACCCCGAATGACGCCGACCCTTCGCCGTAAGCTCGAAGCGCTGGCCGAACGCCGCGAAGAACTGGAACGCCTGCTTTCCGATCCCGAGGTTGTCGGCGACAACGAACGCTTCCGCGCGTTCTCGCGCGAATTCGCCCAGCTCGAACCGGTGGCGTTGGCGCTGGCCGAGGAAGCGCGCGCCAAGGCCGACCTCGCCGCCGCCGAGGCGATGCGCTCGGATCCCGAGCTGCGCGAGATGGCCGAGGAGGAAGCCGCCGCCGCGCACGCCCGGCTGGAGGCGCTCGACGGCCAGCTCGCCCTGCTGCTGGTGCCGCGCGATCCGCGCGACGAAGGCAACCTGTTCCTGGAAGTGCGCGCCGGCACCGGCGGCGACGAGGCGGCGATCTTCGCCGGCGACCTGTTCCGCATGTACGCCCGCTACGCCGAGCGTCAGGGCTGGAAGGTGGAGGTCGAATCCGACAACCCGGGCGAGCATGGCGGCTACAAGGAAATCGTCGCCCGCATCGTCGGCCGTGGCGCGTATTCGCGGCTGAAGTTCGAATCCGGCACCCACCGCGTGCAGCGCGTGCCGGCCACCGAATCGCAGGGGCGCATCCATACCTCCGCGGCGACCGTGGCGATCATCCCGGAGGCCGACGACGTGGAAGAGATCGAGATCAACCCGGCCGACCTGAAAGTGGATACCTTCCGCTCCTCCGGTGCCGGCGGCCAGCACGTCAACAAGACCGAATCGGCGATCCGCATCACCCACGTGCCGACCGGCGTGGTGGTCGAGTGCCAGACCGAGCGCAGCCAGCACGCCAATCGCGACAAGGCGATGAAGCGGCTCAAGGCGCAGCTGCTCGATGCCGAGCGCAGCAAGCAGGCCGCCGCGCAGGCCGAGAGCCGCCGCTTGCAGGTCGGCAGCGGCGACCGCAGCCAGCGCATCCGCACCTACAACTTCCCGCAGGGCCGCATCACCGACCATCGCGTCGAAGGGCTGACCTTGTACGACCTGCCCAACATCATCGAAGGCGACCTGGGCGACCTCATCGGCCGCCTGCAGCACGAGCATCAGGTCGACGAACTGGCCCGCCTGGGCGCGGCGTGAACCCCACCGCCTCGCCTGGGCAGGAACACGCGCAGCTGCGCGAAGCCGTGCGGCGCAACCCCGCCGACTTCATCGCCTGGCTGATGCTGGCCGACGCCGAGATGGGCGTGGGCGCACTGGAGGCCGCCGGGCATGCCCTGCAGCGCGCGCAGGCGTTGCGCGGCGACCATCCCGAAACCCTGGCCCGGCGTGGCCGCCTGCACTGGATGCGCGCCGAGCACGCCGCCGCCGTCACGTTGTTGCGGCACGCCGCCGCGCTGATGCCGCAGCATCCGGGCATCGCGCTGTGGCTGGGCCACGCGTTGGAAGACGCCGGCGACGCCGAGCCGGCGGCGCAGGCCTACGCCATCGCGCATCGGCTGATGCCCGATGCGCCGGGAATCGCGGCGCAGGCGCTCAACTGGCAACGCCGCCTGTGCGACTGGACGCAGCTCGATGCGCTGTCGCGGCAGGTGCGCCAGGCGGTTGCCCAGGGCCAACCTGGCGTGGAGCCCTTCGCGTTCCTCAGCGAGGACAGCAGCGCGGCCGAACAACTGGCCTGCGCGCGCCTGCGCGCCGCCCCCCTCGCCCGGCTCCGCCCGCTTGCACCCACCCAGGTCCGCCGCGAGGGCCCGCTGCGCCTGGGCTTCCTGTCCAACGGCTTCGGCGCCCATCCCACCGGCCTGCTCACGGTGGCGATGTTCGAAGCGTTGCGCGCGCATCCGCAGGTGCAGGCACAGCTGTTCGCGCTCAACCGCGACGACGGCAGCGAGATCCGTCGCCGCCTGGCCGCCGCCGCCCCGCTGCACGACGTGGCCGGTCAGCCGCACCAGGCCATTGCGCACAGCCTGCGCGGCGCGGGCATCGACCTGCTGTTCGACCTGCGCGGCTGGGGCGGTGGTGGCGCGCCCGAAGTGCTGGCGTTGCGCCCGGCGCCGGTGCAGATCAACTGGCTGGCCTACCCCGGCACGTCCGGCGCGCCGTGGATCGACTACGTGATCGGCGATGCCTTCGCCCTGCCCGACGCGCTGGCGCCGCACTACAGCGAAACCGTGCTGCGCCTGCCGCGCGCATTCCAGCCTTCCGACACCACCCGCATCGTGGAGGAACCGCCTCCGCGCAGTGCGTGTGGCCTGCCCGAGGACGGCGTGGTGTTCTGCTGTTTCAACAACAGCTACAAGCTCAACCCGCGCAGCTTCGGCCGCCTGATGGCGGTGCTGCGCGGCGTGCCGGGCAGCGTGCTGTGGCTGCTCTCCGGCCCCGGGCACGCCGATGCGCGGCTGCGCGCGGCGGCCGGGCGCGAGGGCATCGACCCGCGGCGGCTGGTGTTCATGCCCAAGCTGCCGCACCCGGCGTACCTGGCGCGCTACCGCCATGCGGACCTGTTCCTGGACACGCATCCGTACAACGCGCACACGACCGCCTCCGACGCGCTGTGGGCCGGCTGCCCGGTGCTCACCACGCCCGGGCAGACGTTCGCCGCGCGCGTGGCCGGCAGCCTCAACCATCACCTGGGGCTGGACGCGCTCAACCTGGCCGACGACGCCGGCTTCGTCGCGCATGCCGTCGCGCTGGGCAATACGCCGGCGCGCTTGTCGGCGCTGCGCGGCGAACTGGCCGCGCGGCGCGCCGCCAGCAGCCTGTTCGACATGGCCGGATTCGCACGCGATTTCGCCGCGCTGGCCGGCGACATCGGCCGCCGCCACGGCTGGCACGGCTGAGCCGCCGGCGCCTGTACGGCCCGCGGGCCAACGGCTAGGCTGGCCGCATGACCGCCCATACCGATCTCATTCCGCTGCGCCTGTGCGTACTCACCGTGTCCGATAGCCGCACGCTGGCCGAGGACACCTCCGGCGCCTACCTCTGCGACGCGCTGGCCGAGGCTGGCCACGTGCTGCACGAACGCGCCCTCGCCCCGGACGACCGCTACCGCCTGCGCGCCATCGTGTCGGCCTGGATCGCCGATCCGGCGGTGGACGGCATCCTGGTCACCGGCGGCACCGGCTTCACCGGCCGCGACAGCACGCCCGAGGCGCTGCTGCCGCTGCTGGACAAGACCATGCCCGGCTTCGGCGAGCTGTTCCGCGCGATCAGCTTCGAGGAAATCGGCACCTCCTCGCTGCAATCGCGCGCCTTCGCCGGCCTGGCCAACGGCACCTTCCTGTTCGCCCTGCCCGGCTCGGGCTCGGCATGCCGCACCGGCTGGGAAAAGATCATCCGCGCCCAGCTCGACGCGCGCACCCGCCCCTGCAACCTGGCGACACTGCGCCCACGCCTGCACGAGTAGGCTGGCCGCGCCTACCCCGAGAGGACACGCGATGGCGCTCAAGCGCAAGGAATACGAAAAGCTCGTCAAGCCGCTGCAGCTTGAGCTGGTCTCGATGGCGCGCTGGCTGCAGCACACCGGGCAACGCGCCCTGGTGCTGCTGGAGGGGCGCGACACCGCCGGCAAGGGCGGCGTGATCCAGGCCATTTCCGAGCATCTCAATCCGCGCCAGTGCCGGGTGGTCGCGCTGCCCAAGCCCAGCGACCGCGAGAGCACGCAGTGGTATTTCCAGCGCTACGTCGCCCATCTGCCGGCCGCCGGCGAACTCGTGTTGATGGACCGCAGCTGGTACAACCGTGCCGGCGTCGAGCACGTGATGGGCTTTTGCACCGAGCAGCAGTACACGACCTTCCTGCACCAGGCCCCGCGCTTCGAGCACCTGCTGGTGGAGGACGGCATCCTGCTGTTCAAGTACTGGCTCACGGTGGACCAGAAGGAACAGGAAGCCCGTTTCGCCGAGCGCCACGAAGACCCGCTGAAGGGCTGGAAGCTCTCCCCGGTCGACCTGCAATCGCGCACCGCTTACGCCGACTACACCCGCGCGCGCGAGGCCATGCTGCAAGCCACCCACACCGAGTGGGCGCCGTGGACGCTGGTGGACTTCAACGACCAGAAGCGGGGCCGCCTCACGCTGATCCGCGACCTGCTCGACCGCCTGCCCGATGTGCACCTGCCGTCCGACGAACCGGACCTGCCGCCGTTGCCCGGCAAGCTGCACAAGGAGAAGTTCGGCGTGTTGCAGCCGATCCGGTCCTACCAGCTGGACTGAGCGCCGCCCGCGGCCGCGGCCGATTCGCGCTCGCGCGCGGCGGCGTCCAGCGCCGCCAGCGCGGCGCGATGCAATTGCAGGAAGGCCGGCCACAACGGCTGGGCGGCCTCGACCTGGGTGAGGTCGTCGCCGCCTTCGCGGCGCAGGTTGGGGCAGCGCGCCAGCAACCACGCCTCCAGCGTCATGCCGTCGGGCAGCTGCACCGTGGAGGCGCCGAGCAGCCAATCGCGCAGCAGCTGGCGGAAATCGGTGGCCAAGGCGTAGGCCACGTCCACCTGGTCCAGGTCGGCCTGCGGGTTCCAGGCCAGGCGGCCGATGCGCCAGCCGCGCTCGCGCAGGTGCACGATGCCGGGCACCAGCGGCCGCAGCGCACGCAGCAGGCGCCACTGGACCTGCAAGGCTTCGTGTTCGCCGCCGCTGGTGGCGGCGATGGCCAGTTCGTAGCGGCGCGCGAGCAGCGCCGGGCGTTCGTCGAGCACGGCCGGGCCGGGGTCGGCCTGCAGCAGCAGCGCCTCGGCACGCAGGGCGGCGGTATCGGGCAACGCGTCGTCGCCATCGCGCAAGGGCACGCCATGGTCCACCAGCGCCAGCGCCAGGCCCAGGGCGCGCTGGCGTTGCTGCTGGCGCACGCGCCGCTGCTCGGCCAGCCACCAGGCGTCGTGTTGCTGCTGCAGGCGGCGCAGCACCTGCGCGCCGTCCAGATCGCGCCACGGGCGGCGGCCGGCATCGTCCGGGTCGAAGCGCTGCGGGTCCGGCAGCGCGTCCTCGGCCGGCAGGCTGTCGTCGAGGGCATCGGCGCCCAGCGCCACCAGCGCCATCAGGTCCACGCCGGAGGAGGCGCTGAAGGTCATCCGCGCCCACTGCGCACGCCACGCCGAAAACAGCAGCAGGATGGCGAAACCGATCGCCACGCCGACCTGCACCGCCGGCGGCTGGCCGGCGATGACCACCGCCGAGAGCGTGCACAGCGCCAGGCCCAGCAGGATCCAGAACGTGCGTGCGCGTCGTCCCGCGCGCGCGCGCCGCCGTCGCCATGTCGTCATCGCCCTTCCCCTTGGTCGCAGATCGATGCCGATATATCGGCACCCGGCCCCGGCGCTTGCGCGTCCGGTATCAAAAACGCTTAGCCGGTCAAGAAACCGGCCGGCACGGGCGCCGCGTGGGCCTGCCGGTCGAGCCGGTCCACGCGCGCCAACGCAGGTCCCAGCAACAACCGTGCCGCGAGCGTCTCGATCGCCTCCGGCGTGCCGGCCACGACCACCTCCACGTCCCCATCGGCCAGGTTGCGCGCCCAGCCGTCCAGCCCCAGCCCGACGGCCTGCGCGCGGGTCCACGCGCGGAAGCCCACGCCCTGCACGCGGCCGCTCACGCGCAGGCGCGCCTGCGCCATCAGCCGACCTTGCCGCCGGCGGCGGTGATGGCCGCCTCGATGTCGCGCGCTTCCACCGGGCCCAGGAACTGCTTGGCGACCTTGCCGTCCGGCCCGATCAGGTAGCTCATCGGCAGGCCGCGCGGCACGGCGAAGTCGGCCGGCGGCTGGTAGGTGTCGACGATGGCGATCGGATAGGCCACCGGGTGCGCCTTGAGGAATTCCTGCATCTCCGCCGGCTCGATGTCCTCGTAGGCCAAGCCGACCACCTCCACGTTGTTGCGCATCGCATGCAACGCCGACAGCTCGGGCATCTCCTTCAGGCACGGCCCGCACCAGGTCGCCCAGAAATTAATGACGACCCACTTGCCGCGGTGTTCGGCCAGGTCGTAGGTCTTGCCGTCCACGGTGGGCAGCTTGAGCGCGGGCTGCTCAGCGGTGACCTCCCGCGCTGGGGCGGCGGGCTCGGCCGGGGCCGCGGGCTGGGCCGGCGCGGCGGCCGGCTGCGGCGCGGCCGGCGCGGCGGCGGGCTCGGGCTGGCGCTGGCATGCGGCCAGGGCCAGCAGGCAGGTGGCGAGGGCAACGGCGCGGACGGATGTCATGGGGATTCTCCGGAAAAGGTCTTGTAAATGTCGCCCACGCGCCGGCGCAGCATCGCGCGCAGCGGCAGGCGCAGTTCGTCCAGGGCCTGGGAGGCGACCTGCCCCAGCGCATCCTCGCGCCCGGGCAGCGGGCTGTCGTCCACCGGCACGCGCAGCTGGCAGTGTTCGTACAGCTCCAGCAGCGGCACCTCGTCCAGGTCGCGCGCGAGCAGCCAGTGGCCCAGCTCGTCGCGGCGCACCAGGCGGATGCGTTCCAGCTCGCACAGCATCTGCTGCAGCAGGGAGTCGGTGAGCATCGGCTCCAGCGCCAGGATCTGGTCTTCCTCCAGGCCGCTGCCATCGCGCCGCGCCAGCTGGAAACGCCCCAGCAGGCGCAGCAGCGCGTACAGCTCGTAGCCCACCGGCAGGCGCACCCAGGCCGGCTGGTAGCGGAAGGCGGCGATCGAGGAGGCCAGCGAGGCGCCGAGCAGGATCGACACCCAGCACAGGTAGATCCACAGCAGGAAGATCGGCAGGAAGGCCACCGTGCTGCCGTAGATGCGCTCGTAGGACTGGAAGCCGCCCAGGTAGGCGCTGAGCCCCCAGCGCACCAGCTCCAGCAGCAGCACCGCCAGCAGCGCGCCAGGCAACGCGTGGCGCATGCGCACCGGATGGTGGGGCACCAGCCGGTACAGCAGCACGATGGCGACCAGCTCGATGGCCACTGGCGCCAGCGCCAGCAGGCTGCTGGCCAGCGCGCGCCCTTCCACGGTCTGGAACAGCGGCAGCGCGAAGAAACGCACCGAGATCGCCAGGCTGGCCGCGGCGACCATCGCGCCGAGCGTCAGCACGGTCCAGTACACCAGGAAGCGGGCGAACTTCGGCCGCGAGGAGGCCACCCGCCAGATCTGGTTGAAGATTTGCTCCACGCTGTGCAGCGTGATCAGCAGCGAGACCACCAGCGCGATCACGCCGGCGGCGGTGAGCTGCCCCGCCGCGCTGGCCGCCTGCAGCAGGTAGCCCTGCACCGCGCTGGCGGCGCTGGGCACGAAGTGGGCGAAGATGTACTCGCTGAGCCGGTCCTTCCATTCCCCGAACACCGGGAAGGCCGAGAGCACGCCGAACACCACGATCGCCGCCGGCACCAGCGCGAACACCGTGGTGTAGGCCAGCGAGCCGGCGGCCTGGAACAGGCGGTCGTCGAGGAAGCGGTGCCACACGAAACGGCCGAAGCTCACCGCGCGTGCGCGGTCGCGCAGGCGTTCCCGCCACAGGTTCAACGTGTCCCTTGTCGCCATCGCGCAAGCGTACCCGATGCGCGAGGGAGGCGGCATGGCCGATACTGGCGAGGTTTCCGCAGACGGGCGACCCGAGACGATGAGCGAGATCCTGGTGCTGTACTACAGCCGTGGCGGTTCGGTGGCACGGCTGGCGCGCCAGATCGCGCGGGGCGTGGGCGAGGTGCCCGGCATGACGGCGCGCCTGCGCACGGTGCCGCCGGTCTCGGCGCTGACCCAGCCCATCGCCCCGCCGGTGCCCGAGGAAGGCGCCCCGTATGTCGAGCCGGCCGACCTGATCGAATGCGTCGGCGTGGCCCTGGGCAGCCCCACGCGCTTTGGCAACATGGCCGCCCCGATGAAACACTTCCTGGACGGCCTGGGCGCCGAATGGGCCAGCGGCACGCTGGCCGGCAAGCCGGCGGCGGTGTTCACCTCCACCGCCTCACTGCACGGCGGGCAGGAATCGACCCTGCTGTCGATGCACCTGCCCCTGCTGCACCATGGCTGCGTGATCGTCGGCATTCCCTTCACCGAGCCGGCGCTGAGCCACACCCGCAGCGGCGGCACGCCGTATG
This sequence comes from Stenotrophomonas sp. HITSZ_GD, assembly GCF_029543105.1. Classification (GTDB taxonomy): domain Bacteria; phylum Pseudomonadota; class Gammaproteobacteria; order Xanthomonadales; family Xanthomonadaceae; genus Stenotrophomonas_A. The sequence goes on along the minus strand of NZ_JARQXB010000013.1, from coordinate 77,746 downwards.
GCGCCAGCCATGTGGCCGGCGTCACCGACGATCCGCAACCCAGCGAAGAGGAAGTGCAACTGGCGCGGGCACTGGGCCGCCGCCTGGCCACCTTCGCGCACAAGCTCGCCGCGCCGTGAGCCGGTCCCTCGCGCGCTGGAGCCTGGGCCTGGCGCTGCTGGGCCTGGGCGCGCTGTACCTGTACGCCTTCCACGACGACCGCCACCGCACCGCGGCCTGGCTGGTATTCGCGCTGCCGCCATGGCTCCTGGCCGCCGCGCTGCCGCGCAGCACGCGCGCCGCGTTCTGGGCGGGCGTGCTGGCGCTGTTCTGGTTCAGCCATGGCGTGATGGTCGCCTGGAGCGGCGGTTACGCGCCCGCGCTGGCGGCGCTGGAAATCGTGCTGTCGCTGTGGGTGATCGGCGCGGCCAGCGCGCCCGGGCTGCGCGCCCGCTTCGGCCGGCGCCGGGGCTGAGCCGCGGCCGGCCGGGTATCATGGGTGCCTGCGCGCCGCGTCGTTCGCGCGCCCCGTAACCGGAACAGGCAACCGCAATGGAAGAACTCCTGATCGTCACCACCGGCGGCACGATCGACAAAATCTACTTCGACGACAAGTCGGACTACCAGATCGGCGACCCGCAGATCGGCCAGATCCTCAAGGAACTGGGCGTGACGTTCCGCTTCACCGTCATCCCGATCATCCGCAAGGACTCGCTGCACATCAACGACGCCGACCGCGAGCTGATCCGCGCCACCGTCGCCGCGCAGCCGGCGCGCCACGTGCTGATCACCCACGGCACCGACAGCATGGTGCAGACCGGCATGGTGCTGAAGTCGATCCCGGACAAGACCATCGTGATGACCGGCGCGCTGAACCCGGCGCGCTTCCGCGGTTCGGACGCCGAGTTCAACATCGGTTGCGCGGTGGGCGCGGTGCAGAGCCTGCCGGCCGGCGTGTACATCGCCATGAACGGCCGCATCTGGAACCCGGACCACGTGCGCAAGAACGTGGCGGCCAACCGCTTCGAGGCGGCCTGATCCGCGATGTCTAAAGCCACGCGCGCGACCCGGCAGCTGGACGCCGCGCGCGTGGCCTATCGGCTGCATCCCTATGATTTCGATGCTGACGCCGTCGCTGGCAAGGGCATGCATGCCGCCCAGTCGCTGGGCGTGGCGCCCGAGCGCGTCTTGAAGACGCTGATGGCGTGGGTGGACGAGCGCGCGGTATGCGCGGTGATTCCTTCGGATCGGCAATTGCAGCTCAAGCGGCTGGCGGCGGCATGCGGCGGCAAGTCCGCGCGCATGATGGAGATAGCCGAGGCCGAGCGCCGCAGCGGCTACAAGGTCGGCGGCATCAGTCCGTTCGCGCAGCAGCGGCCGGTACCGGTGTGGATCGAAAGCGATGCGCTGGCGCATGACAGCGTGTGGATCAACGCCGGCCAGCGTGGCTTGCTGCTGGAGATCGCACCGCAGGCGGCCGTGGCGGTGCTGCACGCCGAGGCGGGCGCCATCAGCAGCGATTGAAGCGGCTCGACCGCGCGCGAATGCCACGCCGCGCCAATACCCTGCCCGCCAGCGAGCGATGTCTCGACGCGCGACAGGCGGGACCGCGGCCAGCGGCCCCGCCTGCTGCCCATCGCCGCGTCAGTAGGTCGCCGTGAGCGTCACGCCCGAGAACGTGGAGTACGCCTTGACCCGGATGTAGTAGGTCCCGGTCGAAGGCGCGCTGATCGTGCACGTCTCGGTATTGCCGCTGAGGTACGGCCGGCAGGCATAGGTGGTATCGGTCGGCGCGCTGCCGAAGCGCACGTACAGGTCGGCATCGCCGCTGCCGCCGGCGATCTTCACCGTCAGCGTGCTGCGCCCGGCGGGCACGGCGATGGTGTAGTTCAGCGAGGCGCCGGTGCTGGCCGACAAGCCGCTCACCGGCACGCCGCTGGTCAGCGTGGTGCCGCCACCCCCACCACCGCCACCGCCGCCCTTCGCCGCGGTGACCGCCGCGTTGGCATTGACGATGCCCGCGCCGCAGCCGCCGCTGCAGGCGCCCGGCAACGGGCTGGCGGTGCTCTTGAGCGTCGCTTCGACCGTGGCGGGGGTCAGCGCGGTGGGCGCCACCGACTGCATCAGCGCGACCACGCCGGCCACGTGCGGCGAGGCCATCGAGGTGCCGTTGTAGGAGGCGTAGCTCGCCGAGCCCGGCGTGGTGGTGCCGCTGTTGAGCGTGGACAGGATGCTCTGCCCCGGCGCGGAGACGTCGATGCCGGTGCCGTAGTTGGAGAAGCTGGCCTTCGCGCCGGCCGAGGTGGTGGCCGCCACGGCCACCACGTTGGCGCAGTTGGCCGGCACCGAACCGGAGACGTTGGCCGCCGAGTTGCCCGCGGCCACCACCACCGTGGTGCCGCGCGAGACCGCGCCGTTGATCGCGTTCTGGTAGGTGGTCGAGCAGGTGCCGCTGCCGCCGAGGGACATATTGATCACCTCGGCGGGGTTGGCGTTGGCGGGCACGCCGCTCACGGTGCCGCCGGAGGCCCACACGATGGCGTCGGCGATGTCGGAGGTATAGCCACCGCAGCGGCCGAGCACGCGCACCGGCACGATCTTGGCATTGAACGCGGTGCCGGCCACGCCGACGGCGTTGTTGGTCACCGCGGCGATCGTGCCGGCCACGTGGGTGCCGTGCCAGCTGGAGTTGGTCACCGGGGAGCCGCTGTAGCACTCGTTCGCCACGGGGTTCCAGTCGCCCTCGTCGGCGGGATTGGAATCGCGCCCGTCGCCGTCGCGCGAGACGAAGGTGTCGCTGATGAAGTCGTAGCCCGGGAGGATGTTCGCGTTGAGGTCCGGGTGGTTGGTGATGCCGGTGTCGATCACCGCCACCACCACGCCGGTGCCGGTGGCCTGGTCCCAGGCGGGGCGCACGTTGATGCCGGCGCTGGTGGTGCCAAAGCCCCACTGTTCGGACAGGCGGGGGTCGTTCGGGGTGAGCGTGGGGCGCAGCAGCTGGTCGACTTCGACGCTGACCACGTTAGGGTCGGCGGCGAGGCGGCGCATCAGGGTTTCGGCTTCGGCGCGGTCGAGCGGGCGGTCGGCCTTGACCAGCTGCGGGCCGACGGCCAGGCGGCGCACGGAGCTCAGGCCTAGCAGGGTGCCGCCCTTGGCCGGCACGGAGGCGGCGGCCGAGCGCAGTGCGGTGCCGAGGGCGTTGGCGCTGGCCAGCTCGGTACTGCCGTCGCGATAGGTGACGATGAAGCGCTGGTGGGTCGGCGCGGAGGCCAGGCCATCCAGGTAGACGTCGCCGGCGAAGGCCGGGAACGCGAGCAGCAGGGAAGTCAGTGCACAGCCCGACACGATCCATGCACGCGGGTGCACGCGGAATTGGTCCTTGGACATTGGGTGGTTACCTTCCAGGTCTACATGCGCCGCGGATGCGGCATTGACCCCGGCCGGGGACGCAGCTTGGAACGTGGATCCGGAACCGGCCGGAGCGCCCGGGCGCCCCTGATCGCCCTGAAGGAAACCTAACCAAAGACCAGACTCGGCAAAATGGGCGGAACCGGTTTCGGGGGTAACTTCTTTTCCGTTGTGTGACGCCGGGTGTCAATGTTCAGACATGTGGAGACATGAATGGGACAGGGCGGGACATCTGCGATTGGTTTTGTCGCGGGAAGCGGTTGGGTTGGTCGCGCGGCGAGCGGGGGGCAGGCGCGGGCGGGGGACGCCGAAAGCAGCCATCCATGGCCTCGGGCTCGTGAGGCGACATCCTGTCGCCACACGCCCCCGCCCGCGCCTGCCCCCCGCTCGCCCTCAGACCATTCCAACGCTGACCGAACATCAACGGCGATGTACACCCCTTTGGGTTGGCTCAAACAAAAAGCCCCGCGAGAGCGGGGCTTTTTTTTCATCGCGTGGCTTGGTCAGCGCAGCTGGACCAGCCAGCCGTGGCGGTCCGGGAGGCGGCCGTACTGGATGTCGGTGAGCTCCTTGCGCAGCGACATCGTCACTTCGCCCGCCGGGGCGTTGAGGTCGCCCACCGAAAAGCCTTCGCCCTTCAGCTCGCCGATCGGGGTGATCACCGCGGCGGTGCCGCAGGCGAACACTTCGCTGATCTCGCCCGAGGCCACGCCCTGCTTCCATTCGTCGATGGAGATCTTGCGCTCCTCCACCTTCAGGCCGCGGTCGCGCGCCAGCTGCAGGATGCTCTCGCGGGTGATGCCTTCCAGGATGCTGCCCGACAGCGCCGGGGTCACGATCGTGCCGTTCTTGTAGACCAGGAACACGTTCATGCCGCCCAGCTCTTCGATGTACTTGCCCTCCACCGGGTCCAGGAACAGCACCTGCGAGCAGCCCTGGGCATAGGCCTTTTGCTGCGGCAGCAGCGAGGCGGCGTAGTTGCCGCCGCACTTGGCCGCGCCCGTGCCGCCCTTGGCCGCGCGGGCATAGTCGGTGGACAGCCAGATCGACACCGGCGCCACGCCCTTGGCGAAGTACGGGCCGGCGGGGCTGGCGATCACGTAGTAGGCCGCCTTCTGCGCGGCGCGCACGCCCAGGAACGCTTCGTTGGCGATCATGAAAGGGCGGAAATACAGGCTGTTCTCGCCCACGCCGGACACCCACTCGTGGTCCACGGCCACCAGCTGGCGCAGCGATTCGACGAACAATTCCACCGGCAGTTCCGGCATCGCCAGGCGGTGGGCCGAGCGCTGCAGGCGCTTGCCGTTGGCCTCGGGGCGGAAGGTCCAGATCGAGCCATCGGCATGGCGATAGGCCTTAATGCCCTCGAAGATTTCCTGGCCGTAATGCAGCACCGCGGCGGCCGGGTCGAGCTGCAGCGGGCCGTAGGGGCGCACTTCGGCGCCGTGCCAGCCTTGTTCCTTGTCGTACTCGATCGCGACCATGTGGTCGGTGAAGTGGTTGCCGAAGCCCGGCGCGGCGAGGATGGCCTCGCGCTGCTGCGCGGTGCGCGGCGACGAAGAAGGGGTGACGCGGAAGGCCGTGGACGGCGGGGAAACGGAAGCGGACACCGGAGGATTCCTTGCGGTTTAGCGGATGACAGGGGCGCGCCGGTGGGGGGCGGCGCCGGGACCCGCCGGCAGGCGGACCCTCAGAGCATCCCGGTTTCGAGCCGGGCGGCTTCGGACATCATATGCCGGCCCCACGGCGGATCGAATACCAGCTCCACGTCGGCCTCGGCCACGGTGGGGATCAGCTCGAGCTTGCTGCGCACGTCGTCCACCAGGATCTCGCCCATGCCGCAGCCCGGCGCGGTGAGGGTCATCTTGACCTCGACCAGGCGGGTGTCGTCCTCGCGGTGCTTCATCGCCACTTCGTAGACCAGGCCCAGGTCGACGATGTTGAAGGGAATTTCCGGGTCGAAGCAGGTACGCAGCTGCTGCCAGACCAGAGCCTCGACTTCCTCGTCGCTGGCATCAGCGGGCAGCTCCAGACCCGGCGGCGGCTCCTTGCCGATCGCATCGCCATCCTTGCCGGCGATGCGGAACAGGTTGCCCTCGACGAAGACGGTGTAACTGCCGCCCAGCGCCTGGGTGATGTAGCCGTAGCTGCCGGCGGGCAGGGTCACGGCGTCGCCCTGCGGCACCATGATGGCGTCACAGTCGCGTTCGAATTGCACGGGTTCGCTGCTACGGGAATACATGGGGAACAGGTGGGGGCGGGCCCGCGTCGGGCAAGTCGTACATTTTAGGGTCTATTTCCAATCCGGCGCAGCGCGGGTACCGGAATGCCGTGTCGCGCCGGTGGCACGGGGGCTGGCGGCTGCGGGCGCAGGCCTTATCCTGTAGGCTGATCCCAGGATTTCTCGATGCCTCCCAAGACCGCGTCCGCCAGCACATCGCACTGGCTCTGGCCCCTGCTCCTGCTGCTGGGATGCGCAACCGCCCTGATCGCGTGGCTGTTGGTGGCCTTGAGCCTGAACCAGCAGGCCGGCTGGATGGCGATCGTGGTGGCACTGGAATCGGCGTTCATGCTGCGGCTGGGGACCTTCCGGCCGGGTGCCACGCGCGCGGTGATCGCGATGGCTGCCACGCTGCTGGTGATCCTCTGCGCGCAATGGGCGATCGCTTCGGCGCAGCTGGGGTTCGTGATGGGGCTGGACGTACTCGCCTCCAGCTTGCGGATGGGCCCGCGGCTGGCGTGGCTGCTCAGTTCGATGGCGAACGGGTGGTTCGACGTGGTGTGTTGGGCGCTGGGGTTGGGCGTGGCTTGGGTGGTGGGCAGGTAGGTTTCCGGGCGGCTTGCGTGGCGTAGGCGGGCAGTGGCGTGCGCGGGCAGTGTTGTCGGCGGGCAGTGGCGTAGGCTTGCGGTGCGGGCCCCGGCCTGGCGGATAGCTTCGTCGCGGCTCGGTCAGACATCCTGTCTGACTCGCCGCCGCGGGCCATCCATGGCCCGCTGACGAAACTATCCGCCAGACCGGCGCTAGGCGCCTTCGGGTTCCCACTTCGAAAGACGCGCGTCCCCACAGGAGTGGGGAAAGCGCAAAGGCACAGGCGAACCCCAGCACTCGCCTGACTTTTTCATTCTCCAGATATCAGCTCTGCTTTCTTCAGAAGCGCAGCGTGCCGCGTCGTGCAGGTTGGCGCGCAACGCGGCAGGCGAAGCAAACGCTTGTGTCGTCCGGCCGCGAGAATCTGAAGGGTCAGCGGGGGTGGGGCCGTTTCGGGACCGTAGGCGACATGGATGTCGCCTACGAGCCTCCATGGATGGATTCACGGCGTGTCCCGAAACGGCCCCGCCCCCGCTGGCCGTGCAGGGCGTCCGGACAGCCGATCAACATCGCAAGCCAATCCCCCCAAAAAATCACAGCAGGCAAAGCAAAAAGGGCGGCCAACGGCCGCCCAACCCAACCACCCCACCCCACCGAACACCGCTCAGTGCCCCCCTTCCAACGCCTTGAGCTCGCTCACCAGCGCCCCCGCCGCCTCAGCCCCATCCCCATAGAGCATCCGCGTGTTGTCCGCGTAGAAGAGCGCGTTCTCGATCCCCGCAAACCCCGTCCCCTTGCCGCGCTTGATCACGATGACGTTCTTCGAATCGACCACGTCCAGGATCGGCATCCCGTAGATCGGGCTGGACGGATCGGTCTTCGCCACCGGGTTCACCACATCGTTGGCCCCGATCACCAGCGACACATCGGTGCTGGCGAATTCCGGATTGATGTCGTCCATGTCCGCGATCAGGTCGTAGGGCACCCCCGCCTCGGCCAGCAGCACGTTCATGTGGCCCGGCATGCGCCCCGCCACCGGATGGATCGCGAACTTCACCTTCACCCCGCGCGCGATCAACCGTTGCGCCAGCTCCCAGATCTTGTGCTGCGCCTGCGCCACCGCCATGCCGTAGCCCGGCACGATCACCACCCGCTCGGCGTAGGCCATCATCGCCGCCGCGTCGGCCGCCTCGATCGGCTTCTGCGCGCCTTCGATCGCCTGCCCCTGCCCGCCCCCGCCGAAGTTCGAGAACAGCACGCCGCTGATCGGCCGGTTCATCGCCTTGGCCATCAACCGCGTCAGCAGGATGCCCGCCGCGCCGACCATCATGCCGGCGATGATCAACGCCTCGTTGCCCAGCACGTAGCCTTCGAACGACACCGCCAGGCCGGTGAACGCGTTGTACAACGAGATCACCACCGGCATGTCCGCACCGCCGATCGGCAGCGTCATCAACACGCCCAGCGCCAGCGCCGCCACGAAGAAGGCGATGATCGCCACCGGTTGCAGCGACACGCCCGCCCACAGGCCGAGCAGCACCACCGCCAACGCCACGGCCAGGTTGAAGGCTTGCTGCGCCGGAAAGGTGACGCGGCGGTCGAGCCGGCCATCGAGCTTGGCCCACGCGATGATCGAGCCGGACAGCGACACCGCGCCGATCGCCGCGCCCACCACCGCCAGCGCCACCGTCGTGCCACCCGGCTGGCGCGCGGCCAGGTCGGCCAGCGCGCTTTCGCTCCAGTGCGTGGTGTCGCGATGGGCCAGGAAGGCAAACCGCAGCAGCTCCACCGCGCCGATCGCCGCCGCCGAGCCACCGCCCATGCCGTTGTACAGCGCCACCATCTGCGGCATGTCGGTGATGGCCACTTTCTTGGCCGACCCCCACGCCGCGGCCGTGCCGATCACCACCGCCGCCAGGATCAGCGGCAGGTTGTGCAGCCCCGGCAGGAAGAACGTCGCCACCGTCGCCAGCAACATGCCCGCACCGGCCCAGCGGATGCCGCTGCGCGCCGTCAGCGGCGAGGCCATGCGTTGCAGGCCGAGCAGGAACAACGTCGCCGCGACGAGATAACTGGCCTTGACCAGCCAGTCCAGCCATTCCACCGTGGAGACGTTCAAGCGCCGCCCTCCGGCTTGCCGCCCTGGCGTGCGCTGGGCTTGAACATCTCCAGCATGCGCTCGGTCACCACGTAGCCGCCGGCCGCATTGCCCGCGCCCAGCAGCACCGCCAGGAACCCGAGCGCCTTCTCCAGCGTGGTGTCCGCGTGGCCGAGCACCACGATCGCGCCGATCAGCACGATGCCGTGGATGAAGTTAGACCCCGACATCAGTGGCGTGTGCAGGATCACCGGCACCCGCGAGATGATCACGTGGCCGGCGATCGCCGCCAGCATGAAGATGTACAACGCCACGAATCCGTCGGCCATCGTCCACTGTCCCCGTCTTGGTCGGATGGCTTGCATCATAACCGCCCATGAATGGGCCGCCAGCCGGTCAACCTGTCGCGCCCCTGTGCGTTGACCGGGTATTCCGCAAGGGAAGCTACGCTGTGCTGGTGGGTACCCCTCTCGATCCGCAAACCGAAGCGCCGGCGCCGCCGGCCTCGCTCGACGCGTTCCTCGCCGGCATCGGCCCGCGGGCGTTCCGCTTCGCCGAGGCCGGGCTGCGCCACCGCGAGGACGCGCTGGATGCCGTCCAGGACGCGATGGTCAAGCTGCTCGCCTACCGCGACCGGCCGGCAAGCGAGTGGACGCCGTTGTTCTGGAGCATCCTGCGCAGCCGCATCGTCGACGTGCAGCGCCGGCGAGGCTTCCGCCTGAAGTTCTGGGCCCCCGCGCCGGAGGCCGACGGCGAGACCCGCATCGACTGGGCCGACACCGGCGGTGGCCCGGCCGAGGCGCAGGACCGCCGCGAGGCCTACGCGCGGCTCGTGCAGGCACTGCGCGGGTTGCCCGCCCGCCAGCGCGAGGCGTTCACCCTGCGCGTGCTGGAAGAACTGGATGTGGCCACCACCGCCCAGGTGATGGGCTGTTCGCAAGGGTCGGTGAAGACCCATCTGTCGCGGGCCCGCGAGGCCCTGCAGCAACAACTCGAGGATTTCCGGTGAACACCACGGACCATCAATCGCAAGCCTTCGACACGCACGCCCGCGACCTGCACCAGGCCGCGCTGGGCGCGCTCGACCCGGCCACGCTGGCGCGCCTGCGCGCCGCCCGCCAGGGCGCCACCGCGGCCGCGCCGCGGCATGGCCGCCACCGCGCCCTGTGGATGGCCACGGCCTGTTCGGCGGTGCTGGCGCTGGGACTGGGCGTGCACTTCAACCTGTCCTCGCCGGTTCCCTCGGCACCGGGCGCGGTATCGCAGCAGGTCGCCAGCGTCGATGCGGACGAGGTGCTGGACCAGAATCCCGATCTTTATGTCTGGCTGGGATCGCAGAACGCCCTGGCCATGGAGTACAGCCGATGAAAACCTCCACCCGCCTGCTGTTGACCGTGCTGCTGGCGCTCGGCAGCGCCGGTGCCTGGGCGCAGGCCGCGCCCCCGCCCCCTCCTGCCCCCCCGCCGGGGCCGCCCGGTGCGCCGCCGGCCACGCTGCCGGACTGGGACCACCTGAGCCCGGCACAGCGCGAGATGCTGATCGCCTCGGTGCGCCAGCGCTGGAACGATGCGCCCGAACAGCGCGAGCGCATGCTGCGGCACGCGCAGCGCTGGCAGGCGATGACGCCCGAACAGCGTCGCCAGGCGGCCGACGGCATGCGGCGCTTCGAGCACATGTCGCCGCAGCAGCGGCGCGAGGCCAAGGTGCTGTTCGACCAGATGCGGCAGATGGACCCCGCGCAGCGCAAGGCCCTGCTCGACCGCTGGCAGAAGATGAGCCCGCAGCAGCGGCAGGCGTGGATCAGCGCGCACGACGACGGAAACGAGCGCTAGGTCGCCGCGCGCGCTTCGCCCCTCGGCGCGGTCGCGCCGGCGGCGCCTTCCGCCATCGCGGCAGGCGCGGCTTCAGCGGCGGCGGGAAATCGGCAAGTCGCGGCCGCGCGCCGCCCGTCGCCTCACACCCAGCGCGTCTTCGCCAGCAGTTCGTCTTCCCAGTCGAACACGATCTCCCCCTCGCGCACGAACAGGCTCACGAAGTTCAGCACGTTGCGCGCGAACATCTCGCTCGCATGCACGGCCCCCAGGCTGGCCAGGTTCAACGGACCGGCGATGGTCACCCCCGCCTCCACCACGGTCTCGCCCGGCCGCGTGCGTTCGCAGTTGCCGCCGGTTTCCGCGGCGAGGTCCACCACCACGCTGCCCGGCTTCATCCCGGCCACCATCGCCGCGCTCAATATCTTCGGCGCGGGCCTGCCCGGCACCGCGGCCGTGCACACCACCACGTCCACGCCGCGCAGGTGATCGGCGAGCCGGCGCTGCTGCTCTGCGCGTTCCTCCTCGGTCAGCGCGCGCGCGTAACCGCCCTCGCCGGCCGCGCTGACGCCCAGGTCGAGGAACCGTGCGCCCAGCGATTCGATCTGTTCGCGCGTTTCCGGGCGCACGTCGAAGCCTTCCACCTGCGCGCCCAGCCGGCGGGCGGTGGCGATCGCCTGCAGGCCGGCCACGCCGGCGCCCACCACCAGCACCTTGGACGGGCGGATGGTGCCGGCGGCGGTGGTCAGCATCGGAAAAAAGCGCGGCGCCAGTTCGGCGGCGATCAGCGCGGCCTTGTAGCCGGCCATGCCGGCCTGCGAACTGAGCACGTCCATGGCCTGCGCGCGCGTGGTGCGCGGCAGGCGTTCGAGCGGAAATACCTGCCGCGGCACGGCGCGCAGCGCTTCGGCACGCAGCGGATCGGCTTCCGGCTGCAACAGGCCGACCAGCGTGGCGCCGCTGGCGATCTGCCGTAGCCGCGGCACCTCCGGCGCCTGCACGCACAGCACCAGCGCGGCATCGGACAAGGCCTCGCCCTCGGCCAGCGTGGCGCCGACCTGCACGTAGCTGTCGTCCGGGAAGCCGGCCTCACTGCCGGCGCCCGGCTCGATGGCCACCTGCGCGCCGAGCGCGATGAGCTTCTTCACCGTTTCCGGGGTGGCCGCCACGCGGCGCTCGCCCTCGGCGTGCTCCTTCAACACTCGCACCTGCACCGCCATGCCGTCCCCTTGCCCATGATCGCGTCGCGCCGATCCTAGCAAAGGTCCGCCCACTGCCCGGGACGACCGTTCGCCGCGGCAGGTGCCGCGGCACCGGGTTTTCAGTGGAAGGTGTTGGTCTGCGGGTCGAGGCGGTCGATCACGCCCTGCATGGCGCTGTCGAACGCGCCATCGTTGACGTGCGCGCGCAGGCGGCCCAGCCGCACCATCACGGCCAGCTCCTCCGGCGAGGCGACGCAGAAGCGCACGCCCCGGCGGTTGACGAACAGCAGGCGCGAGGAGATCGGGCTGACCCAGGACAGCTTGCCGGCCTGCACCTTGCCATCCTTGTCGACGAAATCCAGCCACGTGCCGATGGCCATCTGGCGGAAGCGGTCGGCGTCGGCGTTGTCGAAGTCTTCCAGCGTGGCGTCGCCTTCCAGCTCCACGCCGCCGGCCTCGGCGGCCGGGGGTGGCGGCAGGCTGACCTGCGGCAGTTCCGGCAGCGCCTTCTCCAGCTCCGGGCGCGCCTCGGCCACCGCCTGCAGGGTGTCGTGCAGCGCGCCGATGGCCACGAGCGCGGCATCGCCGTGCAGGCCCACGCTGGCGAACACCTTCTGCAGCGCCGGTTCCCACGCCTGCAGCCACGGCTTGCCGATGATGTGGCGGCGGGCTTCGGCCACTTCCTCTAGCACGCCATCGGCCAGGGCGACCGACTCGGCCACCGCCGGGCCTTCCTCGCCATCGCGCAGGATCGACATCGTCATGTGGTGCAGCCACGGCTGGCGCAGGAAATCCTGCACGGCCTGCGGCAGTTCGTCGTTGACGCGCTTGTCCAGCTCTTCCAGCGCGCGGCTGCGCGCCAGCTCCAGCTTCTCCTGGCCGCGCTGGGTTTCGGCCGCGCGCCGCTCGGCGATCTCGATGCGCCGGCGATGCTGGGCCAGGAAGTCGCGGAATTCTTCCTCCAGCGTGAGGAAGATCGCCAGGTTCTCGTTGAACTCGGCCACCAGCCGCTCGATGATCTCCTCGACCTTGCCCATCAGCACGCGCTCGGCGGGGCTGTCGCCGGCGTTGCCCTCGCAGGCCTCGGCCAGCGAGTTGAGCAGGCGCCGCGCCGGGTGGGTCTTCTGCACGAACATCTTGCGGTCCAGCAGCGCCACCTTGACGAAGGGCACCACCAGCTTGCCGATCAGTTCGCGCGAGCGGCCTTCCAGGTCGCGCTCGTCCAGCATCACGTCGAACAGCATGCCGACCAGGTCGATGGCGTCCTCGTCCATCGGGTCCAGGCGCGCGCTGGCCGGGTCCACGCCCAGCTGGGTGGCGCTGGAAAGCACTTCGCTCTTGAGCCGCTGCGCCAGCGATTCGCCATCGTCGCCGATGGCCGCGTTGAGCGTGGCGCTCGGCGTGGCCTGCAGCAGGGACAGCACCGACATCATCTCGCGCTGGCTCAACGGGCGCTGCTGGCCCATCGCCGCCGAGGCGGCCGAGGCCGCGCTGGTGGCGTTGTCGCGCACGTTGCGGGTCTGCTGCAGCAACTCGTGCAGGGCTTCCAGCAGCATGCCCTGGTTGCCGCCCGGGTGGCCGTCGGCGCCCAGGTCGTCGCTACCGCCGCCTTCGCGGCCGCGGTGGGCTGCCTGCAGGCGGCCCCGGCTCTGCGCCCAGCGGTTGACGAAGCGGTTGGCCCAGGCCGGCGCGTACTGCTCGTCGAATTCGTCCTCGTTGCCGGCGCCGAAAGGATCGGCCTCCTCGCGCTGCGGCGGGCGCGGCGGCGGGCGGCGCGGCTGGGAGATTTCCGGCATCACGCCCGCCTTGGCGAGCAGTTCGTCCAGCTGCACGTACAGCCGCGCGATCGGCTCGGCCAAGTCGCGCTCGCACAGCTTGATCAACACCAGGCGCACTTCCGGCGCCAGGTCGCTGGTGGCGAAGGCTTCGTGGATCGCCACGCCGATATGTTCCGGGCCGATCGGGTCGGTATCCGAGCCCAGCTCCATGCCGCCGGCGATCCAGCCCAGGCGGCGGTCCAGGTGCGCCAGCACCGGCTTGCATTCGCGCTGCAGCACGCTGGCGAGGTTGCGCACGGCCAGGCGCGATTCGAGTTCGTGCTCCGGCACCAGGCTCAGCCCGCCCGCCGGCGCGGGCTGGCCGGACAGCGCGGCCTCCGCCGACAGCGGCAAGCCCTGCTCCAGCGATTGCCAGGAGCCTTCCATCTGGGTGCGGAACCGGCTGACGATCTCCTCGCGGCGGCGGCGCAGCTCGCGCATGCCATCGAGGAACACGAGCTGCGACGCGCCGGCGTTTTCGGCGCGGTCGAACAGCACGTCGTCGAACCGCGTCACCGCGGCGGCGAACGCCTGGGCGAGCGCGGGCAGGAACGCATCCCGCGCCTGCGCGAGCAAACGCGGATCACGCCCGGGGTGACCCAGCGGGCTGGGGGTGGACATCATGCGCAAAGGCTCCCCGCCCTTGCAGGCGTATAGATGAGGAAGACTGATAGAACGACAGACGCGGCCCCTGTTCCCGCCTGCGCATGGTAGGCGGGGCCACGGGCGCGCGACAGTGACGACAATCGCATTTCGATTCCTGGCTACCGGCGCTACATCGTAGCGCGCATTTGCTCGCAACGCCTGTCAGGACAAGGCTTGCGACCGCAACAGTCAAACCCGCGGAGGCGCCTGCTCCAGGCCATCGACCACGCCCTGCATGGCGCTGTAGAAGGCATCGCCTTCGCGGTGCAGGCGCAGCCGGTCCAGCCAGACCATCATCGCCAGTTCCTCCGGCGAGGCCACGCACAGCCGCCCGCCGCGCCGGTTGACGAACATCAGCCGGCCGGAGATCGGGCTGATCCAGGAGAGCTTGCCGGGCTGGATGACGCCCTGGCGGTCGATGAAATCCAGGCAGGTGCCCACCGGCAGCACGCGGAAGAAATCGGCGGTGACCCGATCGAACTCGGCCCCGGCCTGGTCGTCCAGCATCGGGGTGAGCGCTTCGCTCTCGGCTTCCACCGGCTCGGCCAGCACGGGCAAGGGCACCGTGACCGGGGTCTGGCTGGGCGCCAGGCGCACCAGTTCCAGGCTGCGGCGCAGCCCATCGCAGGCGGTGGCCGCTTCCGGCGGGGCCAGGCCAGCCTGGGCGAACACCTGCAACAGCGATTCGCGCTCGGCCGCCAGCCAGCCTTCCTCCGGCGCCGGCTGCGCCGCGCGCGCCTGGCGCCATTGCGCGAGCACCGCATCGCCCAACGCCAGCGCGGCGTCCAGCGCCGGGCCGGCGCCATCGCCGCGCAAGGCGGCCTGCTGCACGTGCTGGTGCCAGGCGCGGGACAGGAAATGCTCCAGCGCCGGCGGCATCTCCTCGTGGCCGGCCAGCCGCTCGGACACCGCGGCGCGGGCCAGGCCGCGGGCACGCTCGCGCCGCTCCTCGGCGCGCTGCAGCTCTGTGGCGCGGCGCTCGGCGATTTCCAGCCGGCGCCGGTACTGCTCGTAGCTGGCGCCGAATTCGGCTTCCAGCGAGAGGAACACCGCCAGGTGTTCGTCGAAGTCGCGGGCGATCTCGTCCACCACCGCCTGCACCTGCGCCAGCAGCGCCTGTTCCGGGCCGGTCTCTCCACTGTTGCCGTCGCAGGCGTCGGCCAGCAGGTTGAGCAGGCGCCGCGCAGGGTGGGTGTCGCGCACGAACACGCGCGAATCGAGCAGGGCGACCTTGGCAAACGGCACCAGCAGCTGCCCGAGCAGCGCGCGCTGCCACGGCAACAGCAGGCTCTCGCGCAGGATCGCGTCGAACAGCATGCCGACCAGGTCGAGGGTGTCTTCGTCGGCCGGGTCCAGGCCGCTGTGCGCCGGGTCGATGCCGAGCATCGCGGCGGTGCCCAGGATCTCGCGCCGCAATCCGCGCGCAAGGCCCTGGCCGCCGGCGTCGATGGCCTCGAAACCGGCGCCCGGCCCGGTCTGCATCAGCGACAGCGCCGACATCAGCTCGCGCGGGGAGAGCGGCCGCGGCGGCGCGTGACCCTCGCCGCCACGCGCGCGTTGCAGCAGTTGGCGCAACGCCGGCGGCAGCACGTCGTGCTCTTCGCGCGCATGCACGTCCAGCGCGGTGGCCGCGGCCAGGCTGGTGCGCCCGCCGGACCAGTCGGAGAAGAAGCGCGCGATCCAGTCCGGCGCCGACACCGCCTCGGCGGCGCCATCGCGCGGGATCGCCTGCCGCCGCGCGCGTGCGGTGGGCAGGTCGCGCAGGCGAGTGACCTCGGCCAGCGATTTTTCCAGCCCGGCATAAAGCACGCCGACGCGGTCGCCCAGCTGCTGCTCGCATACCTTGATGATCGCCAGGTGCACGCGCGGCGCCAGGGTCAGGCCCTGGAAGGCGGCATATACCGCGGTGCCCAGGTGTTCCGGGCCGAAGGGATTGTTGTCGGCATCGATGCGCACGCCACCGGCGATGAAGCCCAGGTAGCGGTTGAGCCGCATCAGCTCCGGCCGCCAGCGGTGCTGCAAGGACCCGGCGAGGTTGCGCACGGCCAGGCGCACGTCCAGTTCGTGCTCGGGCACCAGCGTGAGGTCCTGCGGGCCCTTGGCCAGCGTGCGCTCCACCGACAGCGGGCGGCCGGCCTCCAGCGCCTGCCACGCCTTGGCGAGGTGGCCGCGGAAACCGGCGGTCACGCGCTCGCGCTGGCGGCGCAGCAGCTCGATGGCTTCGAAGTAGTCGTTCTGCCCCGCGCTGACGCGCTCGGCCTGCCGGAACAACGCCTCGGCGAGCACGTCCTGCACCTCCATGAACGCAGCCGCCAGCGGCACCAGCACGGCCTCGCGGACCTGTTCGAGCAGTTGCGGGTTGCGGCTCGGAAGCTCTTCGGACAGCGAATGGATCGTCATGGACGCGCGACTGCGGAGGCGGTGGAAGCGGCCGCCCACCGGGACACGCGCGCGCCGTGCGGCTGCCGCTGCCCCCCGATAGCGGTACCCGATGGCCGTCTATAATCGGGCCATTGCGGTTCGAAAGTGGGATTATGCACACACTTTATTCGTTGCAGGCACTCGACGAACGTCGCTCGGTGCCGTCCAGGCAGTTGGCCGAACCGGGACCGGACGACGCCACGCTGATGCGCATGTTGCAATCGGCCGTGCGCGTGCCCGACCACGGCAAGCTGGTGCCCTTCCGGTTCCTGCGCATCGCCGGCGATGCGCGGCATGCGCTGGGCGAATTCCTCGCCGCGCGCACCCGCGAGCGCGACCCCGGCGCCCCGGAGGCGGCCCTCGAAAAGGATCGGCAACGGTTCAGTTTCGCGCCACTGGTGATCACGGTGGTCGCGCACCTGCAACCCGGCCACAAGGTGCCCGAGCAGGAGCAACTGCTCACCGCCGGCTGCGTGTGCTTCGCCCTGCTGCAGGCCGCGCAGGCCTACGGCTTCGGCGCACAGTGGCTCACCGCCTGGATGGCCTACGACCCGGCCGTGGCCGAACACCTCGGCCTGGCCGCGTACGAGCGCATCGTCGGTTTCATCCATATCGGTACTCCGCGGTTGGCCGCGCCGGAACGCGAGCGGCCGGATCCGTCGGCATTGCTCGAAGATTGGACCCCATGACCCATTCCGGCTTATCGGCCGTGAACGCCGTGTCCTTGAGCCCGGCCCGGCGGCCGCTGTACCTGGTGGATGCCAGCCTGTACGTGTTCCGCGCCTGGCATTCGATGCCCGACGAGTTCCGCGACGCCCAGGGCTGGCCGACCAACGCCGTGCATGGCTTCGCCCGCTTCCTGCTCGACCTGGTCGAACGCGAGCGGCCGCAGCACGTGGTGGTGGCGTTCGACGAAGCGCTGGACAGCTGTTTCCGCCATGGCCTCTACCCCGCCTACAAGGCCAACCGCGAGCCGGCGCCGG
Organism: Stenotrophomonas sp. HITSZ_GD; assembly: GCF_029543105.1. GTDB lineage: Bacteria > Pseudomonadota > Gammaproteobacteria > Xanthomonadales > Xanthomonadaceae > Stenotrophomonas_A. Next base: position 60,573 of record NZ_JARQXB010000013.1, on the reverse strand, counting down.
AGGAACTGCGGCGCCAGTTCGCCCACTGCAAGGCGCTGTGCGCGGCGCTGGGGCTGGCGGTGCTGGCGCATCGCGAATACGAGGCCGACGACTTGATCGGCAGCGCGCTGCATGCCGCGCGCGCGCACGATTTCCGCGGCGTCATCGTCTCGGCCGACAAGGACCTCTCGCAGTTGCTGCTCGAACACGACGAGCAGTGGGATTTCGCGCGCGGCCTGCGCTGGGGCATGGAGGGGGTGAAGGCGCGCCACGGCGTGCACGCGCACCAGATCGCCGACTACCTGGCGCTGTGCGGCGACGCGGTGGACAACATCCCCGGCGTGAGCGGCATCGGCGCCAAGTCCGCCGCGGTGCTGCTGGCGCACTTCGGCTCGCTGGACGCCTTGCTCGCGCGCATCGACGAGGTGCCTTTCCTGCGCCTGCGCGGCGCCGCGCAGATGGCCGTGCGCCTGCGCGAGCAGCGCGAGCACGCGCTGCTGTGGCGCGAGCTCACCACCATCGCCCTGCATGCGCCGCTGGCACTGCCGGCCTCCGGTTTCGAGCGCGCACCCGGCGATGCCGACATGCTGGCCGGCCTGTGCGAGGCGCTGCGCTTCGGCCCGATGACCCGGCGCCGCCTGCACGCCGCCGCCGGCCATCCCCTCCCGACTTCTCCCTCGATGGAAGCGCCATGAACCGCCAAGATGCCGAGCCCAGGATCGTCTACGAAGGCAAATACCAGCGCATGGTCGTGCGCGGCACATGGGAATACTCCGAGCGCGTGCATGCCGGCGGCCTGGCGGCGATCATCATCGCGGTCACGCCGGAAGACAACGTGCTGTTCGTCGAGCAATTCCGCGTGCCGTTGCAGGCGCGCACGATCGAGATGCCCGCCGGGCTGGTGGGGGACATCAATGCCGGCGAGTCCATCGAGGTCTCGGCGGTGCGCGAACTGGAAGAGGAAACCGGCTGGACCGCGGCGCATGCCGAGGTGCTGATGATCGGCCCGACTTCCTCGGGCGCGAGCAGCGAGAAGATCGCCTTCGTGCGCGCCACGGGCCTGACGCGCGTGGGCGCCGGCGGCGGCGACGACAGCGAGGACATCACCGTGCACGAAATTCCTCGCCCGCGCGCCGCCGCGTGGCTGGTGGAGAAGATGGCCGCCGGCTACGAACTCGACGCCAAGCTGTGGGCCGGGCTGTGGATGATCGAACACCACCTGGATGGCACGCCGCGTGGGTGAGGCCGCGATGCGCACGCTGCTGGGCGCCGAAGACCCCGCGCCGTTCGTGGTGCACAACGCCGCGGGGCGCTCGCCCTGGCTGCTGATCGCCGACCACGCCGGCCAGCGCGTGCCCCGGGCACTGCACAACCTGGGGCTGCCGCAATCGGAACTGGACCGGCACATCGGCTGGGATATCGGTATCGCCGGCACCACCGCGCTACTGGCCGAACTACTCGACGCCATCGCGATCACCCAGGTGTATTCGCGCCTGGTGATCGACTGCAACCGGCCGCATGGCTCGCCGACGTTGATCGCCGAGCGCAGCGACGGCACCGAGGTGCCGGGCAATGCAGCGCTGGACGCACACGCGCGGCAGCAGCGCATCGACGAGATCTTCGCGCCGTACCACCAGCGCATCGTCCAGGCGCTGGATGACCGGCTGGCGCGCGGGCAGCCGACGCTGCTGGTCGCCATGCACAGCTTCACCCCGGCGATGAACGGCGTGGCACGGCCCTGGCATGCCGGCGTGCTGTATCACCGCGATGCGCGGCTGGCGCACGCGCTGCGCGATGCGCTGCGGACCGAAGACGATTTGGTGGTGGGCGACAACCAGCCCTACGCCGTGAGCGATACCAGCGACTACGCGGTGCCGGTGTATGGCGAAGGCCGCGGGCTGGTGCACGTGGAGCTGGAAATCCGCCAGGACCTGATCGCCGACGAGGCCGGGCAGCAGCTGTGGGCGCAGCGCCTGGCGCGCCTGCTGGCGCCCCTGGCGGCGCGCTTCGGCGGCGGCGCGGACTGAATCGGTGCCGGCGAGGACGCGCGGCATGCGCGCGTCCTCGCTACACCCCTGCCTGGCCGCGGCATGGCATCCGCCGCGCACGCCATGGCGGCGCGTCGGGATGGATCAGGCGAAGGCGTCGGTGGCGCGGATCAGCGCGTCGACGTTCTCGGCCTCGAACGCCGAATGGCCCGAGGTCGGGGTGATCTCCAGCTTCGCCTTCGGCCAGGCCTTGTGCAGGTCCCACGCGTTCTGCAGCGGGCACACCACGTCGTAGCGGCCGTGCACGATCACGCCGGGGATATCGGCAATGCGCGGCGCGTCGCGCAGCAGTTGGTCGTCGACCTCGAAGAAGCCGCCGTTGACGAAGTAGTGGTTCTCGATGCGGGCGAACGCGAGCGCGAATTTCGCATCCTCATGGCCGCTGACGAAATCCGAATCCACGCGCAGGAAGCTCGTCGCGCCTTCCCACACGCTCCAGGCGCGCGCGGCGGCCAGGCGCACCGACTCGTCCTCGCTGGTGAGGCGGCGATGGAACGCGGAGATCAGGTCGTGGCGCTCCACCGGCGGAATCGCCTTGAGGTAGTGCTCCCACGCATCCGGGAACAGGCGGTTGGCGCCTTCCTGGTAGAACCACTCCAGCTCCCAGCGGCGCAGCATGAAGATGCCGCGCAGCACCAGCTCGGTGACCCGCTCCGGATGCTTCTGCGCATAGGCCAGCGCCAGCGTCGAGCCCCAGCTGCCGCCGAACACCTGCCAGCGCGCGATGCCCAGCTGCTCGCGCAGCTGCTCGATATCGGCCACCAGGTCCCAGGTGGTGTTGTCCACGAGGTCGGCGTGCGGGGTGGAACGGCCCGAGCCACGCTGGTCGAACAGCACGATGTGGTACTTGGCCGGGTCGTGGAAGCGGCGCATCTTGGCGCTGATGCCGCCGCCCGGGCCGCCATGCAGCAGCACCACCGGCTTGCCCTGCGGATTGCCGCACTGCTCGAAGTACAGCGTGTGGCGGTCGTCCACCTTCAACGTGCCGGTGGCAAAGGGTTCGATCTCCGGATACAGCGTGCGCATGCTCAGCGTGTCCACGACGGAAAGCCGGGATTTTAGCTCGCCGGTCGCTCAGCCCGGCCAGCGACCGAGGGTGACGCGGTCGCGCGCCTCCAAATCCTGCACCGTCTGCACCGCCTCCAGGCCACACGCGGCCAGCAGTGCGGCCACCGCCTCGCCCTGGTCCCAGCCGTGCTCCAGCAGCAGCCAACCGCCGGGTTGCAGGTGCGCGGGCGCGCCCTGGACGATCTGGCGGATGTCGTCCAGGCCGTCGGCGCCGGCCGCCAGCGCGGTGGCCGGTTCGAAGCGCAGGTCGCCCTGCGCCAGGTGCGGGTCGGCGGCGGCGATGTAGGGCGGATTGCTCGCCACCAGATCAAAGCGCTCCCCGGCCAGCGGCGCCCACCACGGGCCGTGGCGGAATTCGACGTGGCCCAGCGCGTGCGCGGCCGCATTGTCCCGCGCCACGGCCAGGGCCGCGGCACTGGCGTCGGTGGCGATCACGCGCGCCTGCGGGCGCTCGCTGGCCAGGGCCAGGGCAATCGCGCCGCTGCCGGTGCCGAGGTCGGCGATGCGCCGGCCCGGCGCGGCATCCACCCGGGCCAGGGCCAGCTCGACCAGCAACTCGGTTTCCGGCCGGGGGATCAGCGTGGCCGGGGTGACCGCCAGGTCCAGCGTCCAGAAGCCGCGGCGACCGGTGAGGTAGGCCACCGGCTCGCCGGCGAGGCGACGTTCCACTTGCGCGAGAAAGGCGTCCGCGGCCGCCTGTCCGACCGCGTCGCGGCCGTGCGCGAAGAGCCAGGCCCGGTCGCGCCCGAGGGCATGCAGCAGCAAGGCCTCCGCGTCGGCGCGATCGATCCGCTCGATCGCCAGGCGCAGCAAGGCCTCGGGCGTGTGCGACATGGGGTCACTCTTGGAAAATGCGGGCCCGCCATTATCCCTGGTCCTGGAGGGAACGACCCCGGGCCGAAAGCCCGCCCCTTGAGCTTCGATAGGCAAAGTCTATCTATATAATTCCATCAATCGATTTGAGCGATCTATCGATCCACCCTAAGATGGCTCCCGTTCCACTCCCCCAGACCCTGGCAACAAAGAGGAAATTCAATGTCCGTGATCAATACCGAAATCAAGCCGTTCAAGGCCACCGCCTACCAGAATGGTGAATTCATCGAAGTTTCCGATGCCAACCTGAAGGGCAAGTGGTCCGTGGTGGTGTTCTACCCGGCCGATTTCACCTTCGTGTGCCCGACCGAGCTGGAAGACCTCGCCGACAACTACGCCGAGTTCCAGAAGCTGGGCGTGGAGATCTACTCGGTGTCCACCGACACCCACTTCTCGCACAAGGCGTGGCACGACACCTCCCCGGCGATCGGCAAGATCAAGTACGCGATGATCGGCGACCCGACCGGCACCATCACCAACAACTTCGAAGTGATGCGCCCGGGCGTCGGCCTGGCCGACCGCGGCACCTTCATCATCGACCCGTCGGGCGTGATCCAGGCCGTGGAAATCACCGCCGAGGGCATCGGCCGTGACGCCAAGGAACTGCTGCGCAAGGTCAAGGCCGCCCTGTACGTCGCCGCCCACCCGGGCGAGGTGTGCCCGGCCAAGTGGAAGGAAGGCGAGAAGACCCTGGCCCCGTCGCTGGACCTGGTCGGCAAGATCTAAATCAGATCCAAGCCAGCCCCACCCCTCCCCTGCACGCAGGGGAGGAGGTGAACCGGAACCGGTGCGCGCCGGCACGGCGCTCTCTCTCCCGCCTGCCGGCACGTCGCCGGTTGCGGTTCACCCCCTCCCTCCCCACGTTGGCGTATGCCCTGCGGCATCGACGCCCCGCCCTCCCCTTGCCGATCGACAGGAGCTGACACCATGTTGGATACGAATCTGCAGACCCAGTTGAAGTCCTACCTCGAGCGCCTCACCCGCCCGGTGCACATCACCGCGCAGGTCGACGACGGCGAGAAATCGCAGGAAATGCTGGAGATGCTCAACGAGATCAAGGCGCTGAGCAACGTGATCGGCCTGGAGGTGCGCCGCGACGCGGAAGCGCGCAAGCCCAGCTTCAGCCTCAACAGCCCGGGCGAGGACATCTCGCTGACGTTCGCCGGCCTGCCGATGGGCCACGAATTCACCTCGCTGGTGCTCGCCCTGCTGCAGGTGGGCGGCCATCCGTCCAAGGCCGCGCCTGACGTGATCGAGCAGGTGAAGAACCTGGAAGGCGAGTACGTCTTCGAAACCTACTTCTCGCTGTCGTGCCAGAACTGCCCGGACGTGGTGCAGGCGCTGAACCTGGCCGCCGTGCTGAACCCGAACATCAAGCACGTCGCCATCGACGGCGCGTTGTTCCAGGACGAGGTGGAGGCACGCCAGATCATGTCGGTGCCGACCGTCTTCCTCAACGGCCAGGTGTTCGACCAGGGCCGCATGAACCTGGAGCAGATCGTCGCCAAGCTCGACACCAACGCCGGCCAGCGCGATGCGGAGAAGATCAACGCCAAGTCGCCGTTCGACGTGCTGGTGGTGGGCGGTGGCCCGGCCGGCGCGGCGGCGGCGGTGTATGCGGCGCGCAAGGGCATCCGCACCGGCGTGGCGGCCGAGCGTTTCGGTGGCCAGGTGCTGGACACGATGGCGATCGAGAACTTCATCTCCGTCACCGAGACCGAGGGCCCGAAGATGGCCGCCGCGCTGGAACAGCACGTGCGCCATTACGACGTGGACGTGATGAACCTGCAGCGCGCCGAAGCACTGGTGCCGGCCGGCGATGACGGCCTGGTGCAGGTGAAGCTGGCCAACGGCGCGGTGCTGAAGTCGCGCACCGTGGTGCTCTCCACCGGCGCGCGCTGGCGGCAGATGAACGTGCCCGGCGAAGACGAATACCGCAACAAGGGCGTGGCCTACTGCCCGCATTGCGATGGCCCGCTGTTCAAGGGCAAGCGCGTGGCGGTGATCGGCGGCGGCAACTCCGGCGTGGAAGCGGCCATCGACCTGGCGGGCATCGTCTCGCACGTCACGCTGGTGGAGTTCGACGACAAGCTGCGCGCGGACGAAGTGCTGCAGCGCAAGCTGCGCAGCCTCGGCAACGTGCGCGTGCTGACCAGCGCACAGACCACCGAGGTGCTGGGCGATGGCCAGCGGGTCACCGGCCTGGTCTACAAGGACCGTGCCGGTGGCGATTCGCACCGCGTCGAATTGGAAGGCATCTTCGTGCAGATCGGTCTGCTGCCGAACACCGAGTGGCTCAAGGGCGTGGTGAACCTCTCGCCGCGTGGCGAGATCGTCATCGACGATCGCGGCCAGACCAACGTGCCGGGCGTGTTCGCCGCCGGTGATGCCACCACCGTGCCGTACAAGCAGATCATCATCGCGATGGGCCAGGGCGCGACCGCCGCGCTCGGCGCCTTCGACCACCTGATCCGCAGCACGGCCCCGAAGGCCAGCGGCGCGGTGGCCGAGGCCGCCTGACCGCACCGGGCGGCCCGCGACCGGGCGTCGCTGGCCGCCTCCCTGCACGGGGGCGTAAGCTGTCCCCGGGCGTGGACCGCCCTGCGCCGCATACGCGCTCCCCACGGAGGCCCTGCAGATGAACCTGCGTGATCTCAAGTACCTGGTGGCCCTGGCCGACCACAAGCATTTCGGTCGCGCGGCGGCGGCCTGTTTCGTCAGCCAGCCGACGCTTTCCACCCAGATCAAGAAGCTCGAGGACGAGCTGGGCGTGCCGTTAGTCGAACGCGCGCCGCGCAAGGTGATGCTCACGCCGGCCGGCCGCGAGGCCGCCAGCCGGGCGCGCGGCATCGTCGCCGAGGTGGAGCAGATGAAGGAGGCGGCACGCCGCAGCCAGGACCCGGAAGCGGGCACGGTGCGGCTGGGCATCTTCCCCACGCTGGGCCCCTATCTGCTGCCGCACGTGGTGCCGCGTATTCGCGAGCGGTTTCCGCAACTGGAACTGCTGTTGATCGAAGAGAAGAGCGACCAGCTCCTGCGCCAGTTGCGCGAGGGCCGGCTGGACGCGGCGGTGTTGGCGTTGCCGATCCACGACGACCAATTGCACACCGAATTCCTGTTCGAAGAGCCATTCGTGCTGGCCGTGCCCGACAGCCATCCGTTGTCGCGCCGCCGCACGTTGAGCCTGGACGAGCTGTCCGAGCAGCGCCTGCTGTTGCTCGAAGACGGCCATTGCCTGCGCGACCAGGCGCTGGACGTGTGCCACCTGGCTGGCGCGCTGGAGAAGTCCGAGTTCCAGGCGACCAGCCTGGAGACGCTGCGCCAGATGGTGGCCGCCAACGTGGGCGTGACGCTGTTGCCGCTGCTGGCGGTGAAGCCGCCGGTGGCGCGCTCGGAAAACGTGCAACTGATCGGCTTCGACGCCGAGCGCCCGCCGAGCCGGCGCATCGCGCTGGTGTGGCGGCGCAGCTCGGCGATGGGCGAATTCCTCCACCGCCTGGCGCAGTTGTTCCAGGAATTGCCGCCGCACCTGCTGCAACTGGATGGCGCGATCGCCGAACCGCGCGAGGCGGCCCACGGTCGGGGAACCCACGCGGCCGAATCGCCCGCCGAACGGGTGCTGGCGAACAGCTGAATTCCCCTTCCGCCGCCGGTTCCTTCGGCGCGCGATTCTTCCGACAATGGACCGGGCGGCCAAGCGGGCCGCCCGTTTTTCATCCACAGGAGAAAGCCTTGAATACCCTGCACAACAGCGGCCTGCCGCCTTCGATCATCGTCTCCAGCCGCGACCTGGCCCGCCTCGAGGCCCTGCTTGAATCCCCCGCGCTGAGCCGGCTGCCGGCCGCGATCGCGCTCTCCGGCGAACTGGGCCGCGCCCAGGTCCTGCCGCCCGAACAGATTCCCCCTGGTGTCGTGACCATGCATTCGCGTGTGGAATGCATCGACGAGCTTCACGACGAACCGCATACCCTCACCCTGGTGTACCCGCAGGAAGCCGACGTGGAGCGCAGCCGTGTTTCGGTGCTGGCGCCGGTCGGCAGTGCGCTGCTGGGCCTGTCGGTGGGCCAGTCGATCGACTGGCAGGCGCCCGGCGGGCGCGCGTTGCGGCTGCGCGTGCGCGCCGTGCACTACCAGCCGGAGGCGGCGGGCGACTTCCATCGCTAGGCGCGCTAACGTAGCGCCCCCGCTCCTCGTTTTTCCTTCCGTATTCCTCCGCTTCGCGAGAACCGATGATGACTTCGCAACCTTCCAAGCTGGCCCAGCTCCGTGAACTGTCCGTGGTGGTGGCCGATACCGGCGACTACGACGCGATCAAGCGCCTCAAGCCGGTGGATTGCACCACCAACCCGACCCTGGTGAAGAAAGCGCTGGACCTGCCGGTCTACGCTGAGCTGATCGAGCGCGAGCTGGCCTGGGGCAAGCAGCAGGGCGGTGGCGGCGAGACGGTGGTGAACGAGGTGGCGGACCGGCTGACGGTCGGCGTGGGCACGATGCTGGCGGCGCTGGTGCCGGGCCGGGTCTCGACGGAGGTCGATGCGGACCTGGCGCACGACACGGCGGCCACCATCGCCAAGGCGCACAAGTTCATCCAGATGTATGCCGAGCGCGGGGTGCCGCGCGAGAAGATCCTGATCAAGGTGGCGGCCACCTGGGAAGGCGTGGAAGCGGCGCGCCAGCTGCAGCAGGACGGGATCGACTGCAACCTGACGCTGATCTTCAACCAGACCCAGGCGCTGGCCTGCGCGGAGGCGGGGGTGTTCCTGATCTCGCCGTTCGTGGGCCGCATCCTCGATTGGTACGTGGCCAACGGGCAGACGCCGGCGAACATCGACGAGGACCCGGGCGTGAAGTTCGTGCGCGGGGTGTATACCGAGTTCAAGAAGCGCGGTTCCTCGACGGTGGTGATGGGCGCTTCGTTCCGCTCCACGGCGCAGATCGAGGCGCTGGCCGGCTGCGACAGGCTGACCATTTCGCCGGATCTGCTCGAGAAGCTCGACGAAGACCATGGCGAATTGCCGCGCAAGCTCTCGCCGGTGGCCGCGGACGGCGCGTCGGTGACGGCGATCGACTCGGCGAAGTTCGCCCGCGACCTGGCGGCCGATCCGATGGCGACGGAGAAGCTCTCCACCGGCATCGATACCTTCGCCAAAGACCTGCACGCGCTGCGCGAGACGATTCGCGGGAAGTTGGCGGGTTGAGGGAGGAGGTTTTTTTGTGGGGCGGCCGGTGGCCGCCCTTTTTGTTTGGGCTGTTGCCTGTTGTCGTGTTCGGGGGCCTTCGAGGTGGATCGGCTCGCGGGGATCGCGCGCGGCCTGCGGGGGCGGGACCGTTTCGGGACACGCCGTGAATCCATCCATGGAGGCTCGTAGGCGACATCCATGTCGCCTACGGTCCCGAAACGGTCCCGCCCCCGCAGTCCCTCAATATCTCCATGACCGGAGCCACTGCCCGCCAAGCGCCACGCCGACCTCGTGCTTTGGCTTTGGCTTTGGCTTTGGCTTTGGCTTTGGCCTTTGCTCTTCCATCCACGCCTCTCGGCGCGTTGGTATCGAAGTGGGGCTGCTGAGGCGCCTTGCGCCGGCCTGACGGATAGCTTCGTCAGCGGGCCATGGATGGCCCGCGGCGGCGAGTCAGACAGGATGTCTGACCGAGCCGCGACGAAGCTATCCGTCAGGCCGGGGCCCGCACCGCAAGCCGACCTCACCCACCGCCCCACAGCAAAGCGCCCCCAAAAACACCACACCTGCATCAGGCAAAAAGAAAGCCGCGCTGTCACCAGCGCGGCTAACCAAACCCAGCCGGGTCAACAAAGCCCGATCAGACTTCCAACCCGATAGGACAGCTCACCCCGGTCCCGCCGATCCCACAATATCCATTGGGATTCTTCGCCAGATACTGCTGGTGATAATCCTCGGCGTAGTAGAACGCGGGTGCCGGATACACGATCTCGGTGGTGATATCGCCATAGCCGGCGGCCCGCAGCTGCTGCTGGTAGGCGTCGCGGCTCTTCAGCGCGGCCTCGTACTGCGCCTGCGTATGGCAATAGATCGCCGAGCGGTACTGCGTGCCGGTGTCGTTGCCTTGGCGCATGCCCTGGGTGGGATCGTGGTTTTCCCAGAACGTGCGCAATACCTCGTCCAGCGAAACCTTCGCCGGGTCGAACACCACCCGCACCACTTCCGCATGCCCGGTCATGCCCGAGCACGCTTCCTCGTAGGTCGGGTTCGGGGTCTGCCCGCCCTGGTAGCCCACGGCCGTGGTCACCACGCCCGGCAACTGCCAGAACTTGCGCTCCGCACCCCAGAAGCAGCCCATGCCGACCTCGAGCACTTCCAGCCCGGCGAAGTCGCCCTGCAGCGGCTGGCCGTTGACGAAGTGGACGTTGTGCAGCGGCAACGGGGTGTCGCGGCCCGGCAGGGCCTCGCCGTCGCGGGGCAGGCGCTGTTTGAAGGCGCCGATGCCAAGCTTCAGCGCCGATCCGATTCCAAGCATGGGGGACCTCCTCAGGCCGGCAGGAAGCCGGGTTCCGGGTCGCCGTCCGATATGGGGTCGTCCAGGCCGCCGGCCAAGTCCAGCCCGGCCACGACATCCTGGGCCTGCGGCAGCAAGGGGTCGGGCACGCACACGCGCAGCACGCCGAACAACGGCAGCTCGCCACCCGCGCCCAGCAGGGATTCGCCGAAGACGAAGGCCGGGATGCCGGCGTCCTCCAGGGCGTGCTTGACCAGGTGGGCGTCAAACAGGTTCTCGGCGCGGTAGGCAACCTGCATGGGGCGGCTCCTGGGGAACGAGGGTCCAGCATAGCGCGCGGCACCGGCGCCGGGCCCAGGCCACAGCCGGGCGCACGGCCTTGTTAAACTGGCCGTCTTCCCGATTTCCTGCCCGGCATGTCCACCTCCCCCGATTCCGCAGCCCCCGCCTCCGACACCGCCGCGCCCGAAAAGCGCGACTTCATCCGCCAGATCGTTCGCGAGGACCTGGCCAGCGGCAAGCACCAGGCCATCCGCACGCGCTTCCCGCCCGAGCCCAACGGTTATCTGCACATCGGCCACGCCAAGGCGATCTGCCTGGACTTCGGCATCGCCGCCGAATTCGGCGGGCGGTGCAACCTGCGCTTCGACGACACCAACCCGGCCAAGGAAGACCCCGAGTTCGTGCAGGCGATCCAGGACGACGTGCGCTGGCTGGGCTTCGACTGGGCCTCGCTGCGCCATGCCTCGGATTACTTCGAGGTGTACTACCGCGCCGCGCAGAAGCTGATCCGCGAAGGCAAGGCCTTCGTGTGCGACCTGTCAGCCGAGCAGGTGCGCGAGTACCGCGGCACGCTGACCGAGCCGGGCCGCAATTCGCCCTACCGCGACCGCAGCGTGGAGGAGAACCTGGACCTGTTCGCGCGCATGCGCGCCGGCGAGTTCCCCGACGGTGCGCGCACGCTGCGCGCCAAGATCGACATGGCCAGCGGCAACATCAACTTGCGCGATCCGGCGCTGTACCGCATCAAGCACGTCGAGCACCAGAACACCGGCCACGAGTGGCCGATCTACCCCATGTACGATTTCGCCCATTCGCTGGGCGACGCGGTGGAAGGCATTACCCACTCGCTGTGCACGCTGGAGTTCGAGGACCACCGCCCGCTGTACGACTGGTGCGTGGACAACGTCGACCTGGCCGGCGACGCGTCGCTGGTCGAATCGCTGCTCGCCAAGGGCTATCCGAAGGAAGCGGCCAAGCCGCGCCAGATCGAGTTCTCGCGCCTGAACATCAATTACACCGTGATGAGCAAGCGCAAGCTCACGCAGTTGGTCGCCGACAAGCTGGTGGACGGCTGGGACGATCCGCGCATGTATACGCTGCAGGGCCTGCGCCGCCGCGGCTACACGCCGGCCGCGCTGCGCCTGCTGGTGGACCGCGTGGGCATCAGCAAGCAGAACTCGGTGATCGACTTCTCGGTGCTGGAAGGCTGCCTGCGCGAGGACCTGGATGCGAGCGCGCCGCGCCGCATGGCGGTGATCGACCCGCTCAAGTTCATGCTGACCAACCTGGACGAACAGCACGAGGAATCGCTGACGTTCGCCAACCATCCCAAGGACGAATCGCAGGGTACGCGCCAGGTGCCGTTCTCGCGCGAAGTGTGGATCGAGCGCGAGGATTTCGCCGAGGTGCCGCCCAAGGGCTGGAAGCGCCTGGTGCCGGGCGGCGAAGTGCGCCTGCGCGGTGCGGGCATCGCGCGCGTGGACGAGGTGGTGAAGAACGAGGCCGGCGAGATCGTCGAGCTGCGTGGGTGGCTGGATCCGGAATCGCGCCCGGGCATGGAAGGCGCCAACCGCAAGATCAAGGGCACGATCCACTGGGTCAGCGCGCGCCATGCGGTGCCGGCGGAAATCCGCTTGTACGACCGCCTGTTCTCGGTCGAGAACCCGGACGACGAATCGGAAGGCAAGACCTACCGCGACCACCTCAACCCGGATTCCAAGCGCAGCGTGCGCGGCTACGTGGAGCCGGCCGCGGCGCAGGCCGCGCCCGAGCAGTCGTTCCAGTTCGAGCGCATGGGTTACTTCGTGGCCGACCGGCGCGACCATACGGCCGCCGCGCCGGTGTTCAACCGCAGCGTCACCCTGCGCGATACCTGGGCCAACTAATCGGGCCCGCTGGGCGGGCGGCTGTTCTGCAGCCGCCCGCCCACGCCTCACGCCCGAGCTCCCTCGATTCCGCTGCGCACGCCGCGCGACCGGCCGTGCCAAAGCCTCCTAAGATAGGCAGGCCCTTTCCCGCCTGGCCGCCAGTGCCCTCCTCCACCGCCCTCAGCTTGCGCAGCTACGGCCCGGACGCGTCCCGCCACGCGCACGACCACGTGCAGGTCGTATTGCCACTGGCCGGCGGCATGCACCTGGAGGTCGGCGGCCGCGGCGCCGCGCTGGACCTGGCCCACGGCGCGTTCATCGCGCCGGGCACGGCCCACGCGCAGGCGGCGCCGCAGCCCAACTGCTTCCTGATCCTCGATTGCGGCGTGGACGACATCGGGGCGGCTGCGTGCGAGCGCCTCGCCGGCCAGCCGTGGCTCGGCGTGTCGCCGTCGCTGCGCCACCTGCTGGACTACCTCCACCTCCGCCGGCAAGGCAGCGCGCTGCCCGCGGCGCTCGCCCGCCACTGCGTGCCGCTGCTGCTGCGGCAGCTGGCGCCGGACGCGCCCATCGCCGCGCGCCTGCATCGCTTGCTGGAACGCGTCGAGGCCGCGCCCGGCGCGGCGTGGCCGGTCGAGCGCATGGCAGCCGAACTGCACGTCAGCGCCAGCCGCCTGCACGCGCTGTTCAAGCGCGAGCTGGATACCACCCCGCAGGCCTGGTTGGCCGAACTGCGCCTGCGCCACGTGATGGACGCGCTGGCCGCCACCGACGTTCCGGTCGCCACCTTGGCGCTCGACGGCGGCTGGGCGGACCAGACCACCCTGACCCGCGCCATGCGCCGCGCTACCGGGTACACCCCGGCCGCGTTCCGCCGTGCGCGGCGTGCGATGCAGTAGTCCGGGCCAAGAAATACCCTCGCGCGGGCGGCATGCTGCGCCGATGCTCCCTGCCCCCGCCCGTCCCGCCCGTCCCCTCGCCGCCGGCGTCACCAGCGGCGTGATCGCCGGCGCCCTGTGGGGCCTGGTGTTCCTCGCCCCGCAGTGGCTGCGCGATTTCACCCCGCTGCAGATGTCGGTCTCGCGCTACCTCGCCTATGGCCTGATCGCCCTGCTCGTGCTCGCCCCGCGCTGGCGACGTGCGGTCGCGCCGATGCGCGCGGCCGATTGGTGGACACTGGCGTGGCTGAGCCTGCTCGGCAACCTGCTCTACTACGTGTTGCTCGGCACGGCGGTGCAATGGGCCGGCGGCGCGGCCGCCTCGTTGATCATCGGCCTGCTGCCGGTTTCGGTGACGCTCGTCGGCTCGCGCGCGGCCGGGGCGATGCGGCTGTCCGCGCTGGCGTGGCCGCTGGCCGCGTGCGTGCTGGGCGTCGCGCTGGTCGCCGTCCAGGCGTTGGCCGGCGCGCACGACGACGCCCACGGCCTGGGCACCCGCCTGGCCGGCCTGGCATGTGCGTTCGGCGCGCTGCTCTCCTGGACCGCATATTCGGTGGGCAATGCGCGCTGGCTCTCGCGCCGGCCCGAGATTTCCAGCCAGGACGGCTCGCTGCTCACCGGCGTGGTCACCGGCGCCCTGGCGCTGCTCGGCGCCGTACCGGCGTTCGTGAGCGGCGCGACGCACGCGCCGGCGGATTGGGCGCGCTTCTGGGGCGTCGCGCTGGTCATCGCGCTGTTCGCTTCGGTGATCGGCAACGCGCTGTGGAACCGCAGCAGCCGCCTGCTGCCGCTGACCCTGGTCGGGCAGATGATCGTGTTCGAAACCGTATTCGCCCTGTTGTACGGCTTCCTGTGGGAACAGCGCTGGCCCAGCCTGCTGGAGGCATTGGCGATCGCCTGCCTGCTGGCCGGCGTCTACGGCTGCACCGCCGCGCACGTGGAGCGCCGACGCGCGCCGGCCTAACGAGGGCTTTGCGGCCCTCGGCTTAAGATCGCGGGCCACGCCGCCGCCCGGACCCTCGCCATGCGCCCGCTGATCTGCCTCGCCCTTGCCCTGCTCCTGGCGGCCTGCAGCGCCTCCCCCGCCCAGCCGGCCGACAAGCCCGCGCCCCGCCCGTCGTCGGCGGCCGCGGCGGCGCCTGTGAACCTGAGTTGCCGCACGGATGCCGATTGCACCGTCAAGAACGTGGGCAACTGCTGCGGCGCCGCGCCGGCCTGCGTGAACGTGGACAGCCCGACCGATCCCGCCGCGGTGATGGCGCAATGCCAGGCCAGCGGCCGCATGAGCGTGTGCGGCTCCCCGGCGATCACCGGCTGCCAGTGCGTCCAGGGCCAATGCAGCGCGGCGGCGTCCAGTGCCGATACACTGCGCCGCCCGATCGAACCCACGGAACCCGTCCGCTGATGCTGTACGCGCAAGTCCACCTCACCCTGCCCGCCTGGGTCCACGAACATGTCGACCTGTCCGAGCGCTATCCGGGCGACGCGATGAAGGTGGCGCTGGCCATCGAGTTGTCGCGCCTGAACGTGGACGCGCGCAGCGGCGGCCCGTTCGGCGCGGCGGTGTTCGGGCCGGACGACCGCATCATCGCGGTCGGCGTGAACCGCGTGGTGCCGCACACCACCTCGCTGGCGCATGCCGAAAACATGGCCTACATGCTGGCGCAGCAGCGCCTGCAGACGCCGCGCCTGAACGACGTGCTCAAGCCGATCACCCTGGCGACCTCCTCCCAGCCGTGCTGCCAGTGCTACGGCGCCACGATCTGGGCCGGCATCGACCGCCTGCTGATCGGCGCGCGCGCCGAGGACGTGATGGAACTGACCGCGTTCGACGAAGGCCCGCTGCCGGCCGATTGGGTCGGCGAACTCAACCGCCGCGGCATCGAGGTCGTGCGCGACCTGCATCGCGACGACGCGCGCGCGGTGCTGCGCGCCTTCGGGGAAAGCGGTGGCGACCATTACTGAGGCGTCGCCATGAACGGCTTGCTCTGCTACTGCCGCCCCGGCTTCGAACCGGAACTGGCCGGCGAACTGACCGAACGCGCGGCGCAGGCCGGCGTGCCCGGCTACGCGCGCGCGCAGCGCAACGAAGCCCACGTGCTGTTCGTCTGCGAAGACCCCGCCGTCCTGTCGGCCAGGTTGCCGTGGCGCTCGCTGATCTTCGCGCGGCAGAAGCTAGTGCTGCTGGCCGAGTTGCGCGGCATCGACCCGCGCGACCGCATCGCCCCGGTGCTGGCCGCGTTGACCGCGCTGCCGCCCGAGCAGCGCGTGCGCTACGGCGAGCTGTGGGTGGAGCATCCGGATTCGGACGCCGCCAAGCCGCTGGCCGGCCTGGCCCGCAGCTTCGGCAACGCACTGCGCCCGGCACTGCGCAAGGCCGGCCTGCTTACCGACAAGCCGCAGGGCCGGTTGCCGCGCCTGCACCTGTGCTTCCTCGATGGCGACCACGTGCTGCTGGCCCAGGCCGACCCGGCCGACAGCGCGCCGTGGCCGCTGGGCATCCCGCGCCTGAAGCTGCTGCCCGACGCGCCCTCGCGCTCGGCGCTGAAGCTGGAGGAGGCGCTGATGACCCTGCTCACGCCCGAGGAACGCGAGCGCCTGCTGCGCCCCGGCATGCGCGCGGCCGACCTGGGCGCCGCCCCGGGCGGCTGGACCTGGGTGCTGACCCGCGAACACCTGCATGTCACCAGCGTGGACAACGGCCCGCTGCGCACACACGTGCTCGACACCGGCCTGGTCGAGCACCTGCGCGCCGATGGCTTCCGCTGGAAGCCGGAAAAGCCGCTGGACTGGATGGTCTGCGACATGGTCGAGCAGCCCCGGCGCGTGGCCGAGCGGATGGGCGAGTGGATCGCCCAGGGCTGGTGCCGCCATGCGATCTTCAACCTCAAGCTGCCGATGAAGAAACGCTGGGATGAAACCCGGCTGTGCCTGGACCTGTTCCAGGAACGCGCCGGCCGCCCCCTGTTGATCCGGGCCAAGCAGCTGTATCACGATCGGGAAGAGATCACCGTATTCGCCAGCCCGGCCTGAGCCCGGCAACCCAAAGGGAATTCCATGCGCGTCCTCCATCCGCTGTCGCTGTGCCTGCTGCTCCCCTTCGCTCCCGCTGCGTTCGCCGAGCAGACGCCGGCCACCTACCAGGCGTGGGATTACGTGGGCGATGGCGTGTTCACCTCCGACATCGAAGGCCCGGCCGTGGGCCCGGACGGCACGCTGTACGTGGTCAATTACGGCCGCAACGGCACTATCGGCCGCGTCCTGCCCGACGCCGGCAAGGGCGATGCCAAGCTGTTCGTGGTCCTGCCGGCGGGCAGCGTGGGCAACGGCATCCGCTTCGCCGCCGACAAGACCATGCGCGTGGCCGACAAGGCCGGCAAGCAGCTGCTCAAGGTGGACCCGGTCACCGGCGCCATCACCGTGCTGGCGCGCCTGCCCGATTCCACCGGGCCGAACGACCTGGCCATCGGCCCGGACGGCAGCGTCTACCTCAGCGACCCGGACTGGGAGAACACCACCAACGGCCGCCTGTGGCGCGTGGCCCCGGACGGCCAGGTGCAGCTGCTGGAGGACCACATGGGCACCACCAACGGCGTGGAGGTCAGCCCGGACGGCAAGCGCCTGTACCTCAACGAGAGCATCCAGCGCGCGGTGTGGGTCTACGACCTGGTCGACGGCCAGCCGAAGAACAAGCGCCTGCTGCACCGCTTCGAGGATTTCGGCCTGGACGGCATGCGCTGCGACCCGGCCGGCAACCTGTACGTCGCGCGCTACGACGGCGGGCAGGTCGCCGTGCTCTCGCCCGCCGGGCAGGTGCTGCGCACCGTGGCGCTGAAGGGACGCAAGCCCAGCAACGTCACCTTCGACGGCGCCCAGGTGTTCGTGACCCTGCAGGATCGCGGCGCCATCGAGACCTTCTACGTCGACCCGTCCCCGGTCCCCGCCGCGGCCGCGCCGACCCACTGAACCGCTCAGCCGCCGGGTCATCCGGCGGAGACGGCGGTCACGCCGGGTCTCAGCCGGCGCTACGGCCGCGGTCCATGCTGGCGTCCTAGCGGAGGGGTGTGCCATGCAGACGATCCAACTCAACGATGCGGCCGGTTTCGGCGAGGAATTCCTGCGGCTGACGCTGCTGCAGGGGTTCCAGTCGCTGACCAAGCGCGACCTGGAACTGCTGATCTTCGTGCTGCTTGAGCGCGACGGCGCGATCTCGCGCGCGGATTCCAACGCCGCGGTCGCGCTGAAGCTGCGCGTCACCACGGCCAAGGTGAAGGCCTTGCGCCGCGATGGCTATGCGCGCTGGCGCGCGCTGGTGCCGGAGGACGCGGAAGCGGCGCTGCGCCGCATCGTGGCCACGGCGCTGTCGGAAGCCAACATCGATGCCGGCGCCAAGCACGTCAGCGAACGCAGCCGCAAGGAAGGTTTCATCGCGGTGCGCATCGAGCATCCGGACGATGCGCAGCAGTTCGAGCAGGCGATCCTGGAGGTCGGCGCGTTGCCGGTGTACGAGCGCAACCGCGAGGTGGTCGCGGTGCGCTTCGACACGCTGCTGAAGATCGCCGAGCGCTGGGGCTACCTGCAGGCCGACCCGGAGGCGGTGGTGTCGCAACTGCGGCACCTGGCCCCGGCAAGCGAGGAACTGGCCGACCTGTTGAAGAAGGATGTCAGCAAGCTGCGCTGGGAAGACGTGCGCCGCGCGCTCAACGGGCTGGGCGCCAAGGCGGTGGCCGATGGCGCGGGCAGTGGATTGAAGGCGCTGTTGCGGCTGGTGTTCCCGTTCGTCTGAGGGCAGCCAGGCGCGGGGTTGCTCTTGCAGGCGCGGCTTGAGCCGCGACCGGTAGGCGCACGGTCACCGCTCAAGCCGTTCCTGTGGAAAGGGCGCGTGCCTCCTCGTCGCGCCCTAGCCGGCGATCGTCACCTTCTTCCCGCCCGCCTTGGCCGAGGCGAAGATCGCATCCATCACGCGCATGTCCGCCAGGCCCTCTTCACCCGGCGCGCGCAGCGGCGTGCCCTGCATGATCGCCAGCGCGTCCTCGTCCATCTGCAGGGCCTGCTGGTGTTGCACCTTGGCATCGAGCACCTTGCCGTCGCTGGTGCGGCCGCGGATGCCGTCGTAGCTCTGGAACGGTGCCAGTTCGTACCAGCCGCGCTCGCAGTCCACGCGCAGCTGGTTCATGTTCTCTCCGAAGCTGGTGGCGCACTCGGCGACGATGCCGCCGGGGAAATCGAGCGTGAAGCGCGTGGTCTCGTCCACGCCATTGAAGATCTGCGGCCGGCGCGTCTCGTGCCGCGCGCTCACCGCCAAAGGTTCCAGGCCGGTGGCGTAGCGCGCGCCATTGAGCGAGTACACGCCCATGTCGTACATCGCCCCGCCGCCGCGCGCCGGGTCCAGCCGCCAGTTGCCCTTGTCGTTATCGTCGAAGGCGCTGAAGCCGGCCTCCGCGCGCACGCGGCGGATCGCGCCATAGGGCTTCTCATCCACCCAGGACATGATCCGGCGCGTGTTCGGCTCATGGTGCATGCGGTAGCCGATCGCCAGCTTGACCTTGTTGCGCGCGCATACGTCGATCATGCGCTGCGCCTCGGCGGCGTTCATTGCCATCGGCTTCTCGCACCACACGTGCTTGCCGGCCTCGGCCGCGGCGAGGGTGAACTTGCCGTGCAGGCTGTTGGGCAGCACGACGTACACCACGTCGATGTCCGGATTGTCGGCGATCGAGGCGAAGTTGTCGTAGTCGTAGATGTTGCGGTCGGGCAGCTTGTAGCGCGCCTGCCAGGCCTGCGCCTTGGCCGGCGTGCCGGTGACGATGCCGGCCAGGCGGCAGTGCTTGGTCAGCTGCAGCGCCGGCGCCAGCCGTCCCTCGCTGTAACCGCCGAGCCCGACCAGCGCCACGCCCAGCGGCTTGCGCGGGGGTGGCGCGGCCAGCGAGCGCAGCGGCCACGCCGATGCGGCCATCGCGCCCAGGGCGCCCTTGAGTACCTGCCTGCGGGACCACGCGTTACTGCTCATCACGTCCTCCGGGGTGAGCACGGCCGGTGGCCGCGGGAAAGGGTCGATCAACCGGGCCCGATGCCGGCGGCGCGCCGCCACAGCAGGTCCACCAGCGGCGGCAGCCGCCCGGCCGCCCCCAGGGCGAGACCACGGGCCAGGGTCAGGTGCATCTGGTCGTTGGAAAACACCTGGTTGATCGCATCGAAACTGTAGGCCGCCACGGTGTTCTCGCTGCGTCGCGTGCGCGCCCAGCGCTGCAGGCGGTGCGGGGCGGCGAAATCGGCGCGGCGCTGGCGCGCGTCCAGCACCATCGCCTGCAGGGCGGCCACGTCGCGCAAGCCCAGGTTCACGCCCTGCCCCGCCAGCGGATGCACCACGTGCGCGGCATCGCCCAGGGCCAGCACGCGGCCGGCCACGTATTGGCCGACCAGTTGCCGGCGCAGCGGGAACGCCGCCCGCGGCGAGGCCAGGCGCACCTCGCCGAGCCGGCCGGCGAACGCGGTGGCCAGCTCGCGCTCGAACGCGGCCTCGTCGGTCTCCAGCAGGCGCGCGGCCTCGGCGTCGGGCAACGTCCACACGATGGAGCTGCGGCCCTCGGTGAACGGCAGGAACGCGAGCGGGCCGGTGACCAGGAAGCGTTGCCAGGCGGTGTCCTCGTGCGGGTGGCGCGTGTGCACGTAGGCGACCAGCCCGCGCTGGCCGTAATCCTGGCGCGTCACCGGCATGCCGGCGAGCGTGCGCAGGGTGGACTCGGCGCCGTCGGCGGCGATCGCCAGCGCGGCGTCCACGCGGGTGCCATCGTCCAGGCGCAGGCGCACGCCGCGTTCGTCCTGTTCCAACGCGGTCAATCGCGCCGGGCAATGCAGCTGCACGCCGGCGCCGGGCAGCGCGGCCCACAGGCGATCGACCAGCAGGTCGTTCTCGACGATCCAGCCCAGCTGCTCGCGGCCAAAGGCGTCGGCATCGAAGGCGAGTTCGCCGCCGCCGGCCGCATCCCACACGCGCATGCGCCGATACGGCTGCGCGCGCGCGGCGCGGATCTGCGGCCACACGCCGAGACGATCGAGCAGCGCGGCGTTGTCGGCCGCGAAGGCGTACACGCGCAGGTCCGGGCGGGCGGCCTGCCACTGCGGCGGCGGCCGGCCCTCGATCAACGCCACCGACAACCCGGCCTCGGCCAGCGCCAACGCGCACGCCGCGCCGACCACGC
Organism: Stenotrophomonas sp. HITSZ_GD; assembly: GCF_029543105.1. Classification (GTDB taxonomy): domain Bacteria; phylum Pseudomonadota; class Gammaproteobacteria; order Xanthomonadales; family Xanthomonadaceae; genus Stenotrophomonas_A. The sequence continues at coordinate 39,844 of NZ_JARQXB010000013.1, read as the reverse complement.
CACCGCCGGTCACCGCGACATCCATGCCCCCGCGGCGATTCACGATGCGCTCCGGCACAGCTGCGGCACTTCGCCGCGGAACCCCATTGCGCCGCCGACCAGCATCGACTGCAACGGCGTATGCCGCGCGGCGGCGAACAAGCCCAGGCTGCGCAGCGGCCGCAGCAAGGGCGAAGACTGGGCGGTGAGCCGCGCCAGTCCGCCGGAGAAACCGATGGTCTGCTCGCGATCCGGACGCCGGCGCGCGACGTAGGCGGACAGCAGATCGGCCGCGCCCGCATCCTCCCGGCCGGCCTCGATCAACTCGGCCAGGGTCAGCGCGTCGCGCAGGCCCAGGTTGAAGCCCTGCGCGCCGAGCGGATGCACGGTCTGGGCGGCGTTGCCGAGCAGCACCACGCGCTCGGCGACCAGCTGTTGCGCCAGCACCTGCACGATGGGATAGGCGCTGCGTTCGCCGCTGGACAACAGGCGGCCGGCACGCCAGCCGGCGGCATCCTGCAGGCGCGCGAGCCAGGCCGCTTCGTCCAGCGCGGCCACCGCCTCGGCCTCGTGGCGCGCAACGCCATGCACCACGCCGTAGTGGCGGTCGCCACGCGGCAGCAGGGCGGTCGGGCCGGTATCGCGCAGGCGTTCGTAGGCGGTGCCGTCCGGCGCACGCTGCGCGCGCACCCGCGCAACGAACAGCGTCTGCAGGAAATCGTGCTCGTCGGTGCCGATGTGCAGCAATTCGCGCACCGCGCTGCGGGTGCCGTCGGCGCCCACCAGCAGGCGCGCGCGCACTTCGATCTCGCCCTCGGCGGTGGCGATGCGCGCCGGCCGCAGGCCTTCGTGCACCGCACCGGTGCCGATGAAGCGCGCCGGGCGATAGCGCGTGAGCCCGGTGGCCTGGCCCAGCCGCTGCTCCAGCGCCTCGCCGAAATCGCGCGCGACCACCACCTGGCCGAAGCTGTCGCGGCCATAGTCGGCGGCCTCGAGCACCACGCGGCCGAAATCGCCTTGCCGGCTGACATGGATGCGCCGGATCGGGCCGCCCGGCTGGCGCAGCTGCGCCATCACGCCCAGCGCGGTCAGCGCGTTGACGGTGGCGGCGGCGAAGCTGAGGTTGCGCTGGTCGAACACCGCCGGCAACGTGCCCGGCGCGGTGGCTTCCACCAGGCCCACGTCCAGGCCGAGGCGGTCCAGGGCGATCGCCAGGCTGGCGCCGACCAGGCCGCCGCCGACGATCACGACGTCATGTATCTGGGTCATGCCCGCATGATAGTGCCCGCCATGGGGCCCCGGCGACCCATGCCGGTGCGGGCGGTGAGGCCTTAGAATCGCCAAGGCCCTCTTTACTCTCCTGGAAACCCCATGAACGACCGCAGCCAGCGCGCCTTCGTCCTGCTCCTGCTCGCGCTGCTCATGACCGCCACCCGCATCAACCATTTCGCACCGGTGCCGGATGCGTCGTGGGCGGTGTTCTTCCTGGGCGGCCTGTACCTGCGCGCGTGGACGCGCTGGGCGTTCCCGCTGCTGATGGCGTTGGCGGTGGTGATCGACTGGCTGGTGATCTCCGCGCAGGGGCTGGCGTTCTGGCAGCACTACTGCGTCTCGCCGGGCTACGTCGCGCTGGTGCCGGCTTACCTGGCGTTGTGGACCGGCGGCGCGTGGCTGCGCGGCCTGCCCCAGCGCACGACGTGGATGACGCTGGCGCGCGGCGCCGCGGTGCTGGTGGTCTCGGTGGCGCTGTGCCACCTGATCGCGCAGGGCGCGTTCTACTGGTCCAGCCGCAGCGTGGCCGAGCCGAGCGTCGCCGGCTGGCTGAAGAACTATAGCGACTGGTTCGCACCCTATCTGCGCACGACCTGCGCCTATGTCGCGGCCGCCTTGCTGGTCCATGCCGGCGCGCGGGCCGCCGCACGCCGCGCCGCGCCGCGCGCGGCGGCGCACTGAAGGACGCCCGCATGGGGCACCGGCTCTCGAAGATCTACACCCGCACCGGCGATGACGGCAGCACGGGCCTGGGCGATGGCTCGCGCATCGGCAAGGACGCGCCGCGGGTGGAGGCCTACGGCACGGTGGACGAGGCCAACTCGGCCATCGGCCTGCTGCTCGCCGCCCCCGGCCTGCCGGGCGATGCGGTCGCCTTGCTGACCGCGATCCAGCACCAGCTGTTCGACCTCGGCGGCGAACTCTGCATTCCCGGCCACGCGGCGATCACCGCCCAGGACGTGGCCTGGCTGGAGGAGCGCCTGGATGCCTGGAACGACACCTTGCCGCCGTTGAAGGAATTCATCCTGCCGGCCGGGGGCGAGGCCGCCGCGCGCTGCCACGTGGCCCGCACCATCGTGCGCCGCGCCGAACGCGCCGCGGTGGCGCTGTCGCGACAGGAAGCGGTGCGCGCGGAGGCCATCGGCTACCTCAACCGGCTCTCGGACCTGCTGTTCGTGCTGGCCCGCGTGCTGGCCCGCGCCGCCGGCGAAGGCGAGGTGCTGTGGCAGCCCCAGCATCGTCGCCAGGCCTGATGCGCCCGCGCCGCGGCCCCCCGACGGGCTAGAGTGGGCCATGCTGGTCTTCACCCATCCCGCCTGCCTGGGCCATGACCCCGGCCCGGACCATCCCGAATCGCCCGCCCGCCTGGAGGCGGTGGTATCGGCGCTGCGCGCGCATTTCCCCGACCTGGAATGGCGCGAGGCGCCGCAGGCCAAGCTGGGCGACCTGTGCCGGGTGCACGAGCGCGAGCTGATCGACGCGGTCCTCGAACAGCCGATCCAGGGCCACCGCATGCTCGACGTGGACACCGTGATGTCGCCCGGCTCGCCGGCGGCGGCGCTGCGCGCGGCCGGCGCGGGCATCGCGGCGGTGGACGCGGTGATGGCCGGCCAGGCCGACACGGCCTTCTGCGCGGTGCGCCCGCCCGGCCACCACGCCACCGCGCAGACCGCGATGGGCTTCTGCCTCTTCAACAACGTGGCGGTGGCCGCCGCCCATGCCCGCGACAAGCACGGGCTGGAGCGCGTGGCGATCGTCGATTTCGACGTCCACCACGGCAACGGCACCCAGGCGATCTTCGAGCGCGACCCGGCGGTGCAATACCTGAGCACCCACGAATCGGGCATCTACCCGCACTCGGGCAGCGTGTACGAGCGCGGCGTGGGCAACATCCACAACGCCCTGCTGCCGCCGGGCAGCGGCGGCTTCCGCTTCCGCAACACCTGGGCCGACCAGATGCTGCCGATGCTCGATGCGTTCCGCCCGCAGCTGCTGCTGATCTCCGCCGGCTTCGACGCGCACATGCGCGACCCGCAGGCCGACCTCATGCTGGAGGCCGAGGATTTCGGCTGGCTCACCGCCGAGCTGCGCAAGCTCGCGGTGCGCCACGCGCGCGGCCGGGTGGTGTCCATGCTGGAAGGCGGCTACGACCTGCAGGCCCTGCGCGAAAGCAGCGTGGCGCACGTCGAGGCCCTGCGCTGAGGCACCCCGCGGGCAGGCACCAACCTGACCGCCGATGAATCCGGCCGGCACCCCGGTCCCGGCCTTCATTGCCCCCATGCAGCCTATGGGGCAAGCTAGCGGCCGTTTTCCACGTCGATTCCCCCCGCGTGCGCCGAGCTCTTCGCCTGCTACCCCTGCCCTTGAGCATCGCCATCTGCCTGCCGGCGATGGCCGACGAAAAGCCATTGAACTGGGACCTGTGCCCGGCCGTGGAGCCGCTGCCGGGCTTCGATGGCGCCCCGCCGGCCGACAAGGCCGCCGCGGCCAACCGGCAACAGCTGCCCACCAACGTGGAGGGTGACCAGCTTTCCGGCACCACCACCCTGCCGGAATACCAGGGCAACGTGACGCTCAAGCGGGGCGACCAGTTCCTGCACGCGGACTCGCTGCGGATGGACACCGAGTCGGGCAACTACGTCGCCGAGGGCGACGTGCGTTACCAGGACTCCTCCTTCCGCATGATCGCCGACCGGGCCGAGGGCAACCAGGAGACCGACACCCACAAGGTCACCAACATCCGCTACCAGTTGGTGGACCGCCGCGGCAATGGCGGCGCGCAGTCGGTGGACCTGCAAGGTTCGGTCGGGCAGATGCACCACTCCACCTACACCACCTGCGACCCCTCGCAGCCGGTGTGGCGGGTGCGCGCGCCGGAGATCGACGTCGACAACGAGGAAGGCTTCGGCACCGCGCGCAACGCCGTGCTGCAGATCGGCAAGGTGCCGGTGCTGTACATGCCGTGGTTCAAGTTCCCGATCGACGACCGCCGCCAGACCGGCCTGCTGTACCCGCAGCTGGCCATTTCCGGCCGCAACGGCTTCGACTACACCCAGCCGATCTACCTCAACCTGGCGCCGAACTACGACGACACGCTCTACCCGCGCTACATGAGCAAGCGCGGCTTCATGCTGGACAACGAGTTCCGCTACCTCTACGAGGGCGGTCGCGGCGAGCTGCGCACGGCCTACCTGCCCAACGACAAGCTGCGGGACAAGGACCGCGGCCGCGTCGAGTACGTGGGCTACCACAACGTCGATGCGAACTGGCAGGCGCGCGCCAGCCTGGCCTGGGTGAGCGACGAGCGCTATACCGAGGACTTCTCCAGCCGCCTCAACGGCGTGAGCGTCTCCAACCTGCAGAGCGTGATCGGCATCTACGGCACTGGCCAGTACTGGACCGCCGGCCTGATGGCCGACTACTGGCAGCTCACCGATTACACGCTCACCGAGGCCTCGCTGCCCTACAACCGCCAGCCGCGCGCCTACTTCAACTGGGACCGGCCGTTCGGCTTGTTCGACGTGGGCATCTACAGCGAGGCGGTGCGCTTCGTCCACGACGACATCCACCCCAAGTTCGTCGATGCCGACGGCGAGTACCAGCGCACCGGCCAGGTGATCGAGCAGGCCGGCGGCTCGCGCCTGGACCTCAAGCCCTACGTGTCGATGCCCCTGGCCGGCGCGGCTTGGTATGTCACCCCGACCCTGGCCTACCGCTACACCGCCTACCAGCTGGACCGCGAGCTGGCCGAGCAGCTGCGCGCCACCGGCGGCGATGGCGACCGCAGCCCCACCCGCGGCCTGCCGATCGCCAGCCTGGACGCGGGCCTGTTCTTCGACCGCGACGTCAAGATCGGCGATACGTCCTACCTCAACACCCTCGAGCCGCGGCTGTACTACCTGTACACCCCGTACCGGGACCAGGACAACCTGCCGCTGTTCGACACCCGCGCCTTCACCTTCAGCTGGGGCCAGCTGTTCCGCGACAGCCGCTACACCGGCGCGGACCGCCAGAACGACGCCAACCAGCTGACCGTGGCGGTCACCAGCCGCCTGCTGCGCCAGTCCGACGGCCGCGAGAAGCTCTCGGTCAGCCTGGGCCAGATCCTCTACTTCGAGGATTCGCGCGTCACGCTCAACAGCAGCGAGCCGCCGGTGGAGCAAGGCAAGTCGGCCTGGGTGACCGACGTGAACTACATGATCAACGACCGCTGGACGCTGGGCGCGACCTACCAGTGGAACCCGAACTACCGCCAGGAGGACCTGGCGAGCTTCCGTACCCGCTACCTGCTGGGCAACGACGGCATCGTCAACCTGTCCTACCGCTACCGCCGCAACACCACCGACAACACCGACCAGCTCAAGCAGGCCGACTTCTCGTTCCTGTACCCGATCAACCCCACCTGGAGCGTGGTCGGCCGGTACTACTACTCGCTGCTGGACCGCAAGCCGCTGGAAATCATCGGCGGCGTGCAGTGGGACAGCTGCTGCCTGGCGGTCCGGGCGCTGGTGCGGCGCTACGTGCGCAACCGCGAGGGCGACATGAACAACGCCTTCCAGCTGGAGTTCGTGCTCAAGGGGCTGGGCTCGGCAGGCCAGGACACGGAGCGCACTTTGCGCCGTGCTATTCTCGGTTATTACCGCGACGACCTGTATCTGGTCCCGCCCAGCAACACCACGACCAATCCGGACGATTACGATCCGAACCAGATTCCATGACCAGACTCATTCCTGCTTTCCTCGCTTCGCTGCTGGTCGTGGCCAGTGCCCTTCCGTCTCCCGCCGCCGCGCAGGCCGCCTCCCAGCCGCTGGACCGCATCGCCGCCATCGTCGATGAGGACGTGATCCTGCAGAGCGAGCTGGACCGCGCCGTGGCCAACGTGCGCGCCCAGTACAACGGCCGCGAGAACCAGCTGCCGCCGGCCGACGTGCTGCAGCGCCAGGTGCTCGAGCGCCTGGTCCTGGTCAAGCTGCAGGTGTCGCGCGCCGAGGGCAGCGGCATCAAGGTCAGCGACGACGAGTTGAACCGCGCCATCGCCAGCATCGCCCAGCAGAACGGCACCACCGTCGACGGCCTGCGCCAGAAGCTGGCGGCCGATGGCCTGACCTACGGCGACTTCCGCCGTTCGGTGCGCGAGGAAATCACCGTCCAGCGCCTGCGCCAGAGCTTCGCCCAGAGCCGCATCTCGGTCAGCGAGGGCGAGGTCGACGCGGCCATGGCCCAGCAGAACAACGGCAGCAGCACCCAGTACCACCTGGCCCACATCCTGGTGGGCCTGCCGGAAGGCGCCACGGCCGAGCAGATCGCCACGGGCCAGCAGAAGATCGACGGCGTCAAGAGCCTGATCGACAAGGGCGAGCTGGATTTCTCCGCCGCCGCGGTGCGCTACTCCGACAGCCCCAACGCGCTGGAAGGCGGCGACCTGGGCTGGCGCGCGGCCGACGAGATTCCCAATGCGTTTGCCCAGCTCATCAAGGACATGCAGCCCGGCCAGGTGGTCGGCCCGCTGCGCGGCCCCAGCGGCTTCCAGCTGCTGAAGCTGGTCGAGGTGCGCAGCGGCAGTGGCAACGCCGCCCCGCAGATGGCCACCGAGTACCACGCCCGCCATATCCTGGTGCGCGTCAACGAGAACCAGAGCGATGCGGCCGCCAAGGCCAAGATCGACACCCTGCGCGCCCGCATCGAAGGCGGCGCCGACTTCCAGGCCGTGGCCAAGGAGTCCTCCGAGGACGCCAACAGCCGTGGCCAGGGCGGCGACCTGGGCTGGTTCCCGGCCGATGCCTTCGGCCCGGACTTCGGCCGCCAGGTGACCTCGCTCAATGACGGCGGCCTCTCGCAGCCCTTCCGCACCGAGGCCGGCTGGCACGTGGTGCAGCTCGTGGGTCGCCGCGAGACCGACGTGGGCAACGAGAACCAGCGCGCCCAGGTCCGCGAGACCATCGGCCGCCGCAAGCTGGAAGACGAGTACAACCGCTTCCTGCAGGAAATGCGCGGCGAAGCCTACGTGAGCTTCCGCACCGGCGACCGCGCCGACGACAACGCCAGCGCGCAGCCGACGCCCGCCGCGCCGACCCCGGCGCCCGCGCCCGGCAACTGAGCCATGACCCTTCCCGCCCTCGCGCTGGTACCGGGCGAGCCGGCGGGCATCGGGCCGGAGCTATGCGTCCGGCTCGTGCAGCAGCCGCGCACCGATTGCCGGCTGCTCGCCTTCTGCGATCCGCAGACGCTCGCCCAGGCCGCCGTGGCGCTGGGCCTGCCGTTCCGCGCGCTTCCGCCCGACGCCCTGGCCGAACGCCCCGGCGACCTGCCCGTGCAGCCCGTGCCGCTGGCGCGTGCCGCCCGGCCCGGCCAGACCGACCCGGCTAACGCCGCCGCCGTGATCGCCGCCCTGCACCAGGGCGCGGCCGCCTGCCTGGCCGGTGCGCTGGACGGCATCGTTACCGGGCCCGTCCACAAGGCGGTGATCAACGAAGGCGGCATCGCCTACACCGGCACCACCGAGCTGCTGGCCACGCAGGCCGGCACCGAGGTGGTGATGATGCTGGCCAACGACATCGTGCGCGTGGCCCTGGTGACCACCCACCTGCCGCTGCGCGCGGTGGCCGATGCGATCACCGGCCCGGCGCTGGTCCGCTGCCTGGAGATCACCTGGCAGGCCCTGCGGCGCGACTTCGGCCTGGCGGCGCCGCGCATCGCCGTGCTCGGCTTGAACCCGCACGCCGGCGAGGACGGCCATCTCGGCCGCGAAGAGCTGGACGTGATGATCCCGGCGCTGGATGCGCTGCGCGCGCGGGGCATGGACCTGATCGGCCCGCTGCCGGCCGATACCGCCTTCCTGCCGCAGAAACTGCGCGGCTTCGACGCGGTGGTAGCGATGTACCACGACCAGGGCCTGCCGGTGCTCAAGTACAGCGGTTTCGAGCAGGCGGTGAACATCACCCTGGGCCTGCCCTACCCGCGCGTGGCGGTGGACCACGGCACGGCGCTGGACCTGGCCGGCCGCGGCATCGCCAACCCTTCCAGCCTGCAGGCGGCCACCGCGCTGTGCGCGCGGCTGGGTGCCGCACGCCGGCGCGCACGCGGCGCGTGAGGCCATCGCGGCGGAATTCCGGCGCAAGGCACGCCTTACCCTCTAGAATTTCCCGATGAACCGTTCGCTTCCCCCCGCGCCGGCCACCGGCTTCGGTGCCCCGGCGAAGAAGTCGCTGGGCCAGCACTTCCTGGCCGACCGCCACTATATCGACCGCATCGTCCAGGCCGTGGACCCGAAACCGGGCCAGCGCCTGGTCGAGATCGGCCCCGGCCAGGGCGCCATCACCTTGCCGCTGCTGCGCCGCCACGGCGAGCTGACGGTGATCGAGTTCGACCGCGACCTGATCGCCCCGCTCACCGAGGCCGCCGCGCCGGTCGGCGCGCTGACCATCATCCACCGCGACGTGCTGTCGGTGGACTTCACCGAACTGGCCGCCGGCACGCCGATCCGCCTGGTCGGCAACCTGCCCTACAACATCTCCTCGCCCATCCTGTTCCATGCGCTGGACCACGCCGCGGCCATCGCGGACATGCACTTCATGCTGCAGAAGGAGGTGGTCGACCGCATGGCCGCCGCGCCGGGCAGCAAGGTGTATGGCCGGCTGAGCGTGATGCTGCAGGCCTGGTGCGAGGTGACCTCGCTGTTCGTGGTGCCGCCGGGCGCGTTCCGGCCGCCGCCGAAGGTCGACTCGGCGGTGGCACGGCTGGTGCCGCGGCCGGCGTCGCAGGTGGGCATCGACGACCGCCGGCGCTTTGCCGACGTGGTGCGCGCCGCGTTCGGGCAGCGCCGCAAGACGCTGCGCAATGCACTGAACGGCGTGTGCGACGCACGCCACTTCGAGGCCGCCGGGGTGCGCCCGGAGGCGCGCGCCGAGCAGCTGGAAGTGGCCGATTTCATCCGCCTGGCCAACGTGGTGGTGGATTGACGTGACGCAGATGCGCTTTGCATACACTGGGCCCATGTCCACCCAGCCGCGCTACCAGGTTCAGGTCGAGGTGAGGCCGCGTTTCGTCGACGATCCGAGCGCGGCCGAGCGCGGGCGCTACGCGTTCGCCTACGACATCCGCATCCTCAACACCGGCGACATCGGCGCGCGGCTGCTCAAGCGGCATTGGGAAATCGACCACGGCAACGGGCGCATCGAGCACGTGCATGGCGAAGGCGTGGTGGGCGAACAGCCGTGGCTGCGGCCGGGCGAGGATTTCCGCTACACCTCGGCCGTGCTGATCGATACCGAGGACGGCCGGATGCAAGGCCACTACGAGCTGGTGGCCGACGATGGCACCCCCTTCACCGCGCCGATCGCCGCCTTCGTGCTGGCGACGCCCCGGACGCTGCACTGAGGGGCCGGGCATGAGCGTATGGGCGATCGGCGACCTGCAGGGCTGCTACGACGTGACCCAGCGGTTGCTGGAGAAGATCCGCTTCGACCCGGCGGTGGACCGGCTGTGGTTCTGCGGCGACCTGGTCAACCGCGGCGGTCAGTCGCTGGAGACGCTGCGCCTGGTGCATTCGCTGCGCGAGCAGAGCGTGGTGGTACTGGGCAACCATGATCTGTCGTTGCTGGCGGTGGGTGCGCGCAGCGAGGAGGAGCAGCGCAAGGTCAACCCGGACCTGCTGCGGGTGGTGCAGGCCGAGGACCGCGACGTGCTGCTGGACTGGCTGCGCATGCAGAAGCTGTTGCACACGGACCGCGAGCTGGGCTGGTTGATGGTGCACGCGGGCCTGGCGCCGAAGTGGACGACACAGCTGGCCGAGAAGCATGCGCGCGAGGTCGAGCAGCAGTTGCAAGGCGGTGCATACCGCAAGCTGCTGCGCAACATGTACGGCGACCGGCCGAGCTGGTCGCCGGGCTTGAGCGGCCACGACCGCAGCCGGGCGATCATCAACCTGCTGACGCGCATGCGGTATTGCACGCCGCGCGGGCGCATCGCCAACGAAGAGAAAGGCACGCCGGGGACGCAGGCGCAGGGGCTGTACCCGTGGTTCGAAGTGCCGGGCCGGGTGGAGCGCGACCTGAAGGTGGTGTGCGGCCATTGGTCCACGCTGGGGCTGACCATCACCCAGGGCGTGCATGCGATCGATACGGGTGCGGTGTGGGGCGGGAAGCTGACCGCGCTGCAGCTGGATACCGAGGAGCTGCGGGTGGTGCAGGTGCCGGGGCGCGAGGTGGAAGGGCCGCCGCCGATTCCGCGCGCGCCGCGGCCGCCGCGCGAGGGGCAACGGCAGAATCCGCATCGACGCGGTGGGCGGCCGTCAGGCCAAGGCGGGCAGAAACCGCAGGCTGCGGGGTCTTCCGAGCCGGGTGCTGAGCAGGAGTGAGGCTCGCTGTTTGCGGGGGTATCGGTAATGCCCCTTCGCTCCATGCTTGCCGCGCGGCGACCGGGGCGCAGGCCTGATCGGGACACGCCGTGAATCCATCCATGGAGGCTCGTAGGCGACATCCATGTCGCCTACGGTCCCGATCAGGCCTGCGCCCCGGTCACCCGATGGGTCAACGCGGCTGGTCGAACGGCCAACGCGCGCTGTTCTGCCCTGCGTTCGGGTCAGGTGCCCTTGCGCTGGTATTCGACGAAGTCGAATGCGAAGGCGTGGCGGTCGTCCGCTGGATGCGGTGTGCGCTGCACTTCATGCCACTGGCGCCTGTCCCATTCGGGGAACCAAGCGTCCGCGCGCTCGATCTCGGTGTCCACTTCGGTGAGTTGCAGCACGTCGGCCAGGGGCAGCCATTCGCGGTAGATCTCACCGCCTCCGATGATGCACAGCTCGCCCGCTTCGAGTTCGGCGGTCACGGCCAGCGCCTGTTCGATGGTGGCGACCGGGCGCATGCCGTCGAACGGGGCGCTGCCCTTTCGCGTCATCACCAGGTTCGCGCGGCCCGGGAGCGGGCGGCCCAGCGATTCGGCGGTGCGCCGGCCCATCAGCACGGGCTTGCCGAGGGTAAGGGCCTTGAAGTGCTTCAGGTCGTCCGGCAGGTGCCAGGCCAGGGCGTTGTCGCGGCCGATGGCGTGGCGGCGGTCGAGTGCGGCCACCAGGCTGATGCGCGGTCCGGCGGTCGCCATGTCAGACCGCCACCGGCGCCTTGATCGCCGGGTGCGGGTCGTAGTCCTCGATGGCGATGTCCTCGTAGCGGAAACCGAACAGATCCGTCACTTCCGGGTTGAGACGCAACTTCGGCAGCGGGCGCGGGCTGCGCGTGAGCTGCTCGCGCGCCTGTTCGTAGTGGTTCGAATACAGGTGGGCATCGCCCAGCGTGTGCACGAAATCGCCCACGCCCAGTCCAGTAGCCTGCGCGACCATGTGGGTCAGCAGGGCGTAGCTGGCGATGTTGAACGGCACGCCGAGGAAAATGTCGCCGCTGCGCTGGTAGAGCTGGCAGCTGAGCTTGCCGTCCACGACATAGAACTGGAACAGGCTGTGGCACGGCATCAGCGCCATCTGCGGCAGCTCGGCCACGTTCCAGGCGCTGATCACCAGCCGGCGCGAGTCCGGGTTGCGCTTGATCTCCTCCACCAACCATTGCATCTGGTCGATGTGGCCGCCCTTCCCGTCCGGCCAGCGGCGCCATTGCTTGCCATACACCGGGCCGAGCTCGCCGTGCTCGTCGGCCCACTCGTCCCAAATGCTGACCTTGTGCTCCTTCAGGTAGGCGACGTTGGTGTCGCCCTGCAGGAACCACAGCAGCTCGTGGATGATCGAGCGCAGGTGCAGCTTCTTGGTGGTGACCAGCGGGAAGCCTTCGTTGAGGTCGAAGCGCATCTGCCAGCCAAACACGCTGCGCGTGCCCGTGCCGGTACGGTCGGCTTTCTCCGCGCCGTGCTCCAGCACGTGCCGCAATAGGTCCAGGTACTGCCTCATGCGGTCTTCTCCGTGGCCACTACTGGGGCCGGCTGCAGCACCGGGGCGCGGCGCGATAGCCACAGCAGCCACAGGCCTAGCGCGATCAACGGCAGGCTGAGGATCTGGCCGCGGGTCAGCCAGCCGAAGGCGACGTACAGGCCGTTGTCGGGCATGCGCACGAACTCGATCAGGAAACGGAACACGCCGTACAGCAGCGCGAACAGGCCCGACACCGCATAGCGCGCGCGCGGCTTGGCCGAGTACAGCCACAGCACGGCGAACATCACCACGCCTTCCAGGAACGCTTCGTACAGCTGCGAGGGGTGGCGCGCGAGCGCGTTGAGCGCGCCGCTGGCGTACTGGGCCTGCACCTGCTCCCACGGCAGGTTCTGCAGCGCGGCCTCGGCGCGCGGGAAGATGACGCCCCAGTCGCTGCCGGTGTACTTGCCCCACAATTCGCCGCCGATGTAGTTGCCCAGCCGGCCAAAGCCCAGGCCGAGCGGCACCAGCGGGGCGATGAAGTCCATGACGTCGAAGAAGTGCAGCCGCTGGCGGCGCACCCACCACAAGCTGCCGGCCAGCACGCCGAGCAGGCCGCCGTGGAAGCTCATGCCGCCTTCCCACACCTTGAACAGCAGCAGCGGGTTGGCGATGAAATCGCCGAAGGCGTAGAACAGCATGTAGCCCACGCGCCCGCCGATCACCACGCCGAGCATCGCGTAAAACAGCAGGTCGGAAAAGCCGTTCATGTCCACGCCGGGCAGGCGGCCGGCGCGGATGCGCACCCGGCCCAGCGACCAGGCAGTGAAGAAGGCCAGCAGGTACATCAACCCATACCAGTGCACCTGCACCGGGCCGAGCGAGAAGGCGATGGGGTCGATGTGGTGGAGATAGATCACGGTGCGGCCCGTCTGGAACGAGCCGCTATTCTGCCACCGCCCGGGTCTAGCCGAGGACCTGCGGGCGGTTCGGCAGTTCGTCGGTGTTGGGCTGCCCCGCCACGGCCGGGTAATGCGCGGCGATCAGCGCCGACACCGCCTCGATGGCACCGATCACCGCGCGCTCGGGCTCGCCGGCCTGCAGCAGCGCCTGCATGCGCCGGCACACTTCCTGCCACTGCGCGGGGGAAACCCGCTCATGCAGGCCGCGATCGGCGACGACCTCGATGGCATGGTCGGCCAGCAGCAGGTACACCAGCACGCCGTTGTTGGCGTGGGTATCCCAGGTGCGCAGCTGGGCGAAGGCCGCCTCGGCACGCTGGCGCGCCGTCACGCCCGCCCACAGGGCCCCCAGGCCCAGGTCGGCCTCGACGGCGAACATCACCTGCCCGGCGTGCCGGGTCTCGCCCTCGGCGATCGCGCGGGTGATGGCGTCCAGCGACGCCGGCGGAAACAACCGGCGTGCCGAGGGGGCGAACAGATGGCGGAGCCAGCGCATCACCAGCTCCCCGAGGCGCCACCGCCTCCGGAAGAACCGCCGCCACCGCCCCAGCCGCCACCACCGAAACCACCGCCGCCACCAAAGCCACCGCCTCCCCCGAAGCCCCCGCCGCCGAAGCCGCCGCCGCCCCAGCCACCCCACCCGCCCTGGCGCACGAAGCGCCCCGGGGTGCCGGAGCTGAGGCCGAGCAGCAGGCCGATCAGGCCGGCCAGGCCGCTGGCGAAGAACAGCGAAGTGAGCAGCAGCGCGGCGCCGCCGGCAGCCACGCCGGTCAGCACGGCACGGATGGGCCGCGGCGCGGCGGCGAACACGCCCCGCGCGATGCTGGCGGCGACGAAACCCACCACCAGCGCCACCAGCCAGCCACCGCCGGAACGTTGGCCATGGCCGGCGGGGTTGTCGGCCACGGGCTCGGGCAGCGGTTCGCCGTCGATCAGCTTGACCAACATGCCGCTGGCTTCGCTGATGCCGCCAGCGTAATCGCCCGCCCGAAAGCGCGGCACCATGTACTCCTGGATGATGCGGTTGGCGATCGCGTCGGGAATGGCGCCTTCCAGGCCGTAACCGGGCTGGATGCGCACGCGGCGGTCGTCCTTGGCGACCACCAGCAGCACACCGTCGTCTACGCCCTTGCGCCCCAGCTTCCACTGGTCATACACCCGCTGGGTGTAGGGCGCGATGTCCTCCGGCTGCGTGGTCGGCACGATCAGCACCTGCAACTGGCTGCCCTTGCGTTGCTGCAGGGCCAGGGCCTGCTGCACCAGCTGGTCGCGCTGGGCGGCATCGAGCGTGCCGGTGGTGTCCACCACCGGCGAGTCGAGCGGCGGGATCGCCGCCAGGTCCTGCGCCCACGCGGGCAGCGCGGCCAGCGCCAGCCAGCCGGCCACCAGCACACCGCGCCACGCCCGCGCGATCATCCGCATCGGCGTCGGCTCACTGGCCCGGCTGCGGCGGCGGCGGGTTCTGCTGCGGCTGCGGCTGCGGCTGCGGCTGCGCGGGCGTGTTCGCCGGCGCGGTGCCGAAATCCACCGACGGCGGGCGCGCGATCTGCGCTTCGTTCTCCACCGTGAAGTTCGGCTTTTGCTTGTAGCCGAAGATCTTGGCGGTGATCACCTGCGGGAACGAACGGATGAAGGTGTTGTAGTCCTGCACCATCTGGATGTAGCGGCCGCGCGCCACGGTGATGCGGTTCTCGGTGCCTTCCAACTGCGCCTGCAGGTCGCGGAAATTCTGGTTGGACTGCAGCTGCGGGTACGCCTCGCTCACCACCATCAGGCGGCTCAGCGCGCTGCCCAGCTCGCCCTGCGCCTGCTGGAACTGCTTGAGCGAATTCGGGTCGTCGGCGTTGACCTGGATCTGGCCCACGCGCGAGCGCGCGTTGGTCACCTCGGTCAGCACGCGCTCTTCCTGCTGCGCGTACCCCTTCACCGTATTGACCAGGTTGGGGATGAGGTCGGCACGGCGCTGGTACTGGTTCAGCACCTCCGACCAGCCCGCCTTGACCTGCTCGTCCTTCTGCTGGATGGCGTTGTAGCCACAGCCGGACAACGTCGCGGCAAGTACGATCAGCAACAGGGAACGCAACAGCGACATGGCACGACTCCGGCCGGATAGGTGGGAGGCCAGCTTGCCACGGCCGGGGTTAAAGCGCATTCACCGTCCGGCACGGGGTGGCCGTGCCGGACCGGCGCTCACCACTTGCCGGCGCCGGGCACCTCGTGGGCGGCGGCGCGGCGGCGCATCAGCAGGTTCAGCCACTCCACCAGCACCGAGAAACCCATCGCGGCGTAGATGTAGGGCTTGGGCACGTGCACGTCCAGGCCGTCCAGGACCAGCACCACGCCGATCATCAGGATGAAGGCCAGCGCCAGCATCTTCACCGTCGGGTTGGCGTCGATGAAACGGCCCAGCGGGTTGGCGGCCAGCAGCATCAGCGCCACGGCCACCAGGATCGCGGCGATCATCACCGGGATGTGCTGGGCCATGCCGACGGCGGTGATCACCGAATCCAGCGAGAACACGATGTCGATCACCGCGATCTGGGCGATCACCATCCAGAACACGCCCGACGCCTTGTGGGTGGTGGGATCGTGGTCCTCGCCGCCGGAGATCAGCTCGCGGATTTCCATCACGCCCTTCACCAGCAGGAACACGCCGCCGAGGATCAGCACCAGGTCGCGCACCGAGATGCCCATGCCGCCCACCACGAACAGCTCGCTCTGCATGCGCGCCAGGAACGCCAGCGACACCAGCAGCGCGATGCGGGTCAGGCAGGCCACCGCGATGCCGAAGCGGCGCGCGGCCGGCCGCTGCGCTTCGGGCAGCTTGCTCACCGCGATGGAGATGAACACCAGGTTGTCGATGCCCAGCACGATCTCCAGCGCGCTCAGCGTGAAGAGGGTGATCCAGGTATTGGGATCGGCAAGGAATTCAAACGACATGGGAAGCCCTGGGGAAACGGAAGGGAATCAGAACAGGCGCGGGCCGAGGATCAGGCCCCAGCACACCAGCACGTTGAGCATCAGCACGAACACCGCCGCCGAGCCCATGTCCTTGGCGCGCCCAGCCAGCTCGTGGTGCTCGGCGCCGTAGCGCTCGATCACCGCCTCGATCGCCGAGTTGGCCAGTTCCATCGCCAGCACCAGCAGCAGCGAGCCGATCATCAGCGCGCGCTCGATGGCGCCCTGCCCGAGCCACAGCGCCAGCGGCACCAGCACCACCGACAGGTAGACCTCCAGCCGGAACGAGGACTCGTGCAGCCACGCCGCGCGCAGGCCCTGCATGGACCACACCGCGGCCTTGAAGATGCGCGCCGGCCCGCGCGGCAGATGCCCGGAGGTGTCTGCCATCTCAGCGCTGCCCGCGCACGCGGCGCGACCGGGGATACACCAGGCAAATGCCCATGGAAGCCAGAAGGAACAAGGGAAAGTATGGATTTTGCCATAAGCGCCGGGGCCGGCTGGTGGGAAAAACGTCGGCTGGGCCGTCACGGCCCATCGGGTTAAGGTGTCGGCTCACTGAAATTCGAGGACATTCCGTGACCGCACGCTTGCTGCGCACCTGTGCGCTGTTGCTCCTTCTGGCCGCCCCGCTGGTCCAGGCCCGCGCCCCCGCGCCCGCCCCGCGCATTCCCGAGCAGGTCTCCAACCCGGACTGGGAAGGCGACATCGCCCGCTTCCAGGCGCTGGACGCGCAGCAGCCGCCGCCGAAGGGCGCGGTGCTGTTCGTGGGCAGCTCGTCGATCCGTTTCTGGGATTCGCTGGCCACAGACTTCCCCGGCCAGCCGGTGATCAACCGCGGCTTCGGCGGTTCGGAGGTGCGCGACAGCACTTGGTATGCCGACCGCATCGTCATTCCCTACGCGCCGCGCCTGGTGGTGTTCTACGCCGGCGACAACGACCTCAACGCCGGGCGCACGCCGCAGCAGGTGCGCGACGACTTCCTCGCCTTCGTCGCCCGCGTGCGCCGCGACCTGCCCAAGACCCGCATCGCCTACATCTCGATCAAGCCCAGCCCGTCGCGCGCGCAGCTGATGCCGCAGATCGCCGAGGCCAACCGCTTGATCCGCCAGGCCAGCCAGCGCTTGAAGGACGTGGACTTCCTGGACATCTACACGCCGATGCTCGGGGCCGATGGCCAGCCGCGCCCAGAGCTGTTCCGCGAGGACATGCTGCACATGAAGCCGGCCGGCTATGCCATCTGGCGCGAGGTGGTCGCGCCGGAACTGGCCCGCTGAACCCCGCGGCGGCGCGCGCACCGCGCCGCCGAGGTCAGATGAAGATCACCGAGACTGTGGTCCCCACTCCGGGCTCGGTGACCAGTTCAGTGCGCCAGCCGAAGCGGTCGCACAGCCGGCGCACGATCGACAGGCCCAGGCCGGTGCCCTGCGGGCGGGTCGGGTCGGCGCGGTAGAAAGGCTCGAACGCGCGCGCGGCCGCCTCGGCACTCATGCCGATGCCGGTGTCGCGCACGGTAATGCGGTCGCCGCCGATCTCCACCTCCACGCTGCCCTGGTCGGTATAGGCGCAGGCGTTGCGCAGCAGGTTGCTGAGCACCACGCGCAGCACGCGCGGCGGGGCGTACAACTGCAGGTCGGCGGTGCGGGTGATGTGCAGCGCCACCGGCCGCGCGCCCACCAACTCGCGCGCGCTCTGCACCTCTTCCTCCACCAGTTCGAAGGCATCGAACGCTTCGCTCTGCGGCTCGATCTCCGCCTCGCGGGCGAGGATCAGAAACGCATCGATCACCGCTTCCATGTCGCGCCCGGCGCGCTGGATGCGCCGCAAGCTGCGTTCCAGCCGGGGCGGCAGGTCCGGATCGGCGGAGGCCATGTCGCTGGCCACGCGGATCACCGTCAACGGCGTGCGCAACTCATGGCTGGCATCGCGGGTGAAATTGCGTTCGCGGGCGACATGGTCGCGCACGCGCACGCCCAACGAGTGCAACGCGGAGGCCAGCTGGCGGGTTTCGCCTTGCAGGTCCGGCGGCAGGCGCGCCGGCGCCAGCTCCTCGACGTCCGGGTTGCGCGGATCCCAGCGCGCCACGCGCCGGGCCAGCCAGTTGATCGGCGACACCAGCCGCTTGGAGGATCGGTAGGTGAGCCAGGAGACCGCGTAGATCGCCAGCAGCACCAGCAACACCGGCACGATGCCGAACCAGAACGCCATGCGCTCGGCCTGCGAGCGCATGAACACCAGGTACAGGCGGCCGCCTTCGCGCTGGTCCACCAGCACGAGCTCGTTGTCCTCGGCCAACTCGTGGTAGCCCGGCGCCAGCGGGCGCAGGTTCTGCGGCAGCGACAGGCTCGAACGTCCCGCGGGCACCAGGTAGCCGCGGATGTTGGCGGTGTTGGGCGGTGGCTGCGCGGCCGAGGCCTCGTACAGCTGCCAGTAGTGTCCGGCTTCATCCTGCAGCACCGAGCGCACCAGCCCGTGCTTGATCACCAGCGAGACCAGGTAGCCGCCCATCACGATGGCGAGGCTGGCGAGTACGGTCTGCAAGATGAAAGCGAGCCGGATTTTTCGCGGTAGGCCGTGCGGCATTGCGGCTTCCTGGGTGCGCGGCGGATATGGCTACCGCACGCGTGATCCCGTTGTCAGCCGCGCGTGCATGCGGGAAACACGCATGCGGCGACCCTCGGTGGAAAGAACTCGCGCATCCGGCGCGGGTGCGCCGGATGCGCTGTCGCCGGCCACCTCGCGGCGGCCGGCGACGGGTATGGCATCAGCCCATCGGCTGGGCGATATCGGCGATGCGGTAACCGGCGCTCTGCACGGTGTGCAGCAGCGGACGGTCGAACGGCTTGTCGATGATCTTGCGCAGGTTGTACAGATGGCTGCGCAGGGTGTCCGAGTCCGGCAGGCCGTTGCCCCAGATCTCGCGCTCGATTTCCTGGCGGGTGACCACGCGCGGCGATTCGCGCATCAGGATGGTCAGCAGGCGCAGGCCGATCGGCGAGAGCTGCAGCTCGGTGCCGGCGCGGGTGGCGCGCATGCTGACCGGATCGAGCACCAGGTCGGCGACCTTGAGCACTTCCGAGCCGACCTGGCGGCGCTCGCGGCGGATCAGCGCACGCAGGCGCGCTTCCAGTTCCTGGATCGCGAAAGGCTTGGTGAGGTAGTCGTCGGCGCCGAAACCCAGGCCGGTGAGCTTGTCGTCGAGCGTGTCGCGCGCGGTGAGCATCAGCACCGGCGTGGACTTGCGCGCGTCGTTGCGCAGGCGGCGACACACTTCGATGCCATCCAGGCGCGGCAGCATCAGGTCGAGCACCACGACGTCATAGCTGTTCTCGGCGGCCAGGCGATAACCATCCAGGCCGTCGCAGGCGTAGTCGACCTCGAAGCCACGGCCTTCCAGGTATTCGCCAATCATCTCGGAGATATTGCGGTTGTCTTCGACGACCAGCACGAGGCCGGACGTTTCCTTGGTCTGACGCATGGAGGTTCCTCGGGTCTTCAGCTTTGTGAAACATGCCCGATCGAGGGTGGATGCGGCGTGAAGGCAAATCCGGAACTTTTCACCCTTTCAGATCAATTGCTTAGCAAGGGCTTCAGGGCCGGCCAGACGTTCTCCAACACCTTCGGCTGGCCGGCGGCGGTGGGATGCAAGCCATCGGCCTGCATCAGTTTCGGGTCCAGCGCGACGCCTTCCAGCAGGAACGGGACCAGGCCCACGCCGTGGCGCTTGGCCAGGTCGGCATAGACCTGCTTCAGGCGTTGGCGGTAGGCGGGCCCGTAGTTGGGCGGCACGTCGATGCCCAGCAGCAGCACCTTCGCGCCGGCGCCCTGGCCGAGCACGATCATCTTCTCCAGGTTGGCCTGCAGCTGGGCCGGGGTGAGCCCGCGCAGCGCATCGTTGCCACCCAGCTCGATCACCAGCACGCCCGGGCGATGCTTCTGCAGCAGGCCCGGCAGGCGGGTCAGCGCGCCGGAGGTGGTCTCGCCGCTGATGCTGGCATTGATCACGGCGGGAGGCGCCTTCATCTGTTGCTTGAGGCGCTGCTCGAGCAGGCTCACCCAGCCCGACTGCACCGGGATGTTGTGGGCCGCGCTCAGGCTGTCGCCGACCACCAGGATCGGGCCGGCCGTACCTTTGGCATACGCAAGCCCCGGCAGGAGCAGCCAGCATGCGAGCAGCCAGCCCCAGCCCCATCCGCGCAACACCGGGTTTCCACGCATCGGAGAATTCCTCATCGACAGTCTGACTGCCTCCCAGCCTACCGTGATC
The DNA here is from genome assembly GCF_029543105.1 of Stenotrophomonas sp. HITSZ_GD. Taxonomy (GTDB): domain Bacteria; phylum Pseudomonadota; class Gammaproteobacteria; order Xanthomonadales; family Xanthomonadaceae; genus Stenotrophomonas_A. The sequence goes on along the minus strand of NZ_JARQXB010000013.1, from coordinate 19,554 downwards.
GACGCGCGCGGCGTGGGCAAATCCGTCAGCGGCCCCGAAGGCACGCTGCACATCCTCGACGACGTCGCGCTGAGCGTGGCCGCCGGCGACAGCGTGGCGATCGTCGGCGCGTCCGGTTCCGGCAAGACCACCCTGCTCGGCCTGCTCGCCGGGTTGGACCTGCCCAGCCGCGGCTCGATCGTGCTGGCAGGCCAGGCGCTGGACGCGTTGGACGAGGAGGCGCGCGCGGCGCTGCGCGCGCGCGAGGTCGGCTTCGTGTTCCAGAGCTTCCACCTGCTGCCTTCGCTCACCGCCGAGGAAAACGTCGCGCTGCCGCTGGAACTGGCCGGCCGCGAGGATCCCGCGCGCGTGCGCGAAGTGCTGCAGGCGGTCGGCCTGTCCGCCCGCGCGCGCCACTACCCGCGCCAGCTCTCCGGCGGCGAGCAGCAGCGCGTGGCGCTGGCACGCGCGTTCGTGGCCCGGCCGCGCATCCTGTTCGCCGACGAGCCCACCGGCAGCCTGGACCACGCCACCGGCCGGCAGATCAGCGACCTGCTCTTCGCACTCAACGCCGGCAGCGGCACCACGCTGGTGCTGGTGACGCACGACATGCACCTGGCGCAGCGCTGCCAGCACGTCTACCGCATCGACGAAGGGCGCCTGCAGCGCCAGGACAGCGTGGCCGCATGAGTCCCTGGCGACAGGCCGCGCGCGCGACGCGGCGCGAATTCCTCGCCGGTGACCTGCTGACCGTGTTCGCCGCGCTCGTGCTCGGCGTGGCGGTGATGACCGCCGTCGGCACGCTGGTCAACCGGGTCACGCTGGCGCTGACCAGCAGCGCGGCCGAAGTGCTCGGCGGGGACCTGGGGCTGAGCGGCCGCCAGGACATCCCGCGCAGCTTCGATGAAGAAGCCGCGCGGCGCGGGCTGCGGCATACGCGCATGGTCAGCTTCCCGAGCGTGCTGTTCCATGGCGAGGCCAGCCAGATGGCCGGGATCAGCGCGGTCGAGGCGGGCTATCCGCTGCGCGGCACGCTGGAGATCAGCGGCGACACGCCGGGCAACACCGCCCACGTGGCCGAACCGCCGCCGCCCGGCCAGGCCTATGCCGATGCGCGCCTGCTCGACGCCCTCGGCCTGCGCGTGGGCGACGATCTCGAATTCGGTGCCGGCCATGTGCGCATCGCCGCGGTGCTGGCGGCCGAGCCCGATGCGTCGGGCGAGTTGCTGCAGCTGGCGCCGCCACTGATGGTCAACCGCGCCGATGTCGATGGCGCCGGCCTGCTCGGCCCCGGCAGCCGGGCCTCGTACCGGCTGATGTTCGCCGGCGAGGCGGACGAGATCGCGCGCTTCCGCGAATGGCTCAAGCCGCGCGCCGGCGACTGGCGCCTGCTCGGCATCGAGGACACCCAGCGCGGGTTGCGCAGCGCGTTCGATCGTGCCGGCCGCTTCCTCTCGCTGTCGGCGCTGCTGGCCGTGCTGCTTTCCGGCGTGGCCACCGCGCTGGCGGCCAACCGCTTCGCGGTGCGGCGCATCGACCAGGTCGCCGTGTTGCGCTGCCTGGGCGCGCGGCAGAACGACATCCTGGCCACTTTCGCATTGCAGTTGCTGTTCACCGCCGTGCCGGCATGCGTGATCGGCGTGGCGCTGGGCATGGCGGTGCAGGCGGGGCTGGTCGAACTGCTGGGCAGCCTGGTGCCCGACCGCCTGCCCTTGCCGCAGGCCATGCCCGCGCTGGCCGGCGCCGGCATCGGCCTGCTGCTTCTGCTCGGTTTCGCCTTGCCGCCGTTGCTGCGCCTGCGCGGCATCCCGCCGATGCGCGTGCTCAACCGCAGCTTCGCCGCGACGCCACCGGTTTCGGTGCTGGCGTACGCCGCCGCGCTGGTCGCCACGCTCGCGCTCACGGTGCAGGCCACCGGCGATGCCCGCCTCGCGGGCTGGGTGCTCGGCGGCCTGGCCGCGCTGGCCACCCTGGCCGGGCTGGCGGGGCTCGGGCTGCTGTGGCTCTTGCGCCGGCTGCAGCATCGCCTGCACGGGGCATGGCGGCTGGGGCTGGCGTCGCTGGCGCGGCGCCGCGCGCTGAGCGTGTTGCAACTGGTGGGCCTGTCGTTGTCGCTGTGCGCGCTGCTGTTGCTGGCGGTCGTCGGCCCGGGCCTGCTCAACCAGTGGCAGGCGCGCCTGCCGGCCGACACGCCCAACTACTTCCTGATGAACATCCAGCCCGACCAGGCCGGCGCGGTGCTCTCCAAGCTGAAAGCGCTGGGCGTCGCCGCGCCGGAGGTGGAACCGTTCGGTACCGGCCGGCTGGTGTCGATCAACGACCGTGCCCCGCAGCGCCTGGACCGCGAAGCGGACGACAACGACGACGGCAATCGCCCGGTGAACTTTTCCTGGCGGCACACCTTCCCGCCAGCCAACACGCTCGTCGCCGGCCGCTTCTGGGCACCCGGCAGCCGCGCCGCGGAAGCCTCGGTGGAGGAAGGCTGGGCACAACGCTATGGCGTCAAGCTCGGCGACCGCCTCACCCTGCTGATGGGCGAGCAGCAACGCAGCTTCACCGTCACCAGCCTGCGCAAGGCCGAGTGGGATTCGTTCCGGGTGAACTTCTTCCTGCTGCTCAACGAGGGCGCGGTGGGCGATGCGCCGTACAACCTGATCTCCAGCTTCCACCTGCCGCATGCGCGCGCCAGCGAACTGGGCGCGATGACGCGGGATCTCCCCAACCTCTCGCTGCTGGACATCGACGCGATCCTCTCGCGGGTGCGCGAAGTGATGGCGCGGGTGGGCCAAGCAGTGCAGTTGGTGATGGGCTTCAGCCTGATGGCCGGCCTGCTGGTGCTGCTGGCGGCACTGCAGTCCACCGCCGGCGAGCGCCGCTACGACAGCGCCGTGCTGCGCACGCTGGGCGCGCGGCGCGCCCAACTGCGGGGCGCGGTGCTGGTGGAGTTCGGCGCGCTCGGCCTGAGCGCGTCGATCCTGGCGGTCGGCGCAGCCGCGGCGATCGGCACGCTGGTGGCGCGGCAGGTGTTCGAACTCTCGCTGCCGGCGCCGTGGCCGGCGCTGTGGCTGGGCGGGCTGATCGGCACCGCGCTCAGCATGCTGGCCGGCTGGTGGGGTACGCGCCGGGTATTGCGCGTGCCCCCGGCGCTGGCCCTGCGCGAGGAATGAAGGCGGGGCGGCGCGTGCGCCGCCCTTATTCCTTGAACATGAAGAACGCCGCCACCGCGATCAGCACGAACGCGACCCAGTGGTTCCACTTCAGCGACTGCCCGAGGTAGGTCGCCGAGAAACCCGCGAACACCAGCAGGGTGATCACTTCCTGGATGCCCTTCAACTGCGGGGCCGAGTACACCGCGCTGCCCAGGCGATTGCCCGGCACCTGCAGGCAGTATTCGAAGAACGCGATGCCCCAGCTGGCGAAGATCACCAGCAGCAGCGGCGCGCTCTTGTACTTGAGGTGGCCGTACCAGGCGAAGGTCATGAAGACATTGCTGGCGAGCAGCAACAGCACGGGGTAGACGTAGGCGGTCCAGGGCATGGCGCATTGCACGATGGGGGGAAGTGCGCAGCATGCGGCATCGCCGCGGCGGGCTCCAGAGACCGGACGTGAATGCATCGGCGCCCGCGCACGCCGCGCGACCGGCGCGACGCGGTTGCTCAGGTGCCAGGCGGCTGCGCCAATGAAGCCACCGCCAGCGTCTCGCCAGGGGGCCAGCGCCGCGCGACCTGCCGCCCGAGCGCCGAAGGCGTGGCCGCCTGCGCCGCCAGCGTCATGCCCAGCGGCCCGGCCGCTCGCAGGCGCAGCACGGTGCCATGCCAGCCATCACCTCCGCGGAAGCGATTGGCCAGCCGCCGCCAGAGCCGCTCGGCGACACCGCCGCCGGCTTCCGCCAACGCCGGCACGCCGGCCAGCAGGCGGTCCCAAGCCAGGAAATCGCTGTCCGGCAGCAGGCACAGTTGCCAGCAGCACTGGCCGTGTCCATCGAAGAATTCCAGCCGCTCGCGCAGGCCGTCGCTGTCCAGTTGCTGGCAGGCGGCGATGGCGCGGGCGCGCCGCCAGCCTTCCAATTCCGAACCCAGCGCGGGCCGGTACAGGCACAGGACGATGCCCAGCGCGGCCAGTTGCCCTGGGTGGGGCATGCCGGGCGCGGGCAGGTCACCCGGGCCGCGCCAGCGCAGGGCGTCGGAGAGGGCGGGAAACTCGGGCACCACGTCAGGCAACCCGGTGACATCCGGCCCCGAAGGGAACGAAACGTGCAACATCGGCGCTTCCTGGACAGGGCCGTCCGGCGAAGACCCCGGCCGGGGTGCACGCAGGCAACCGCCGGCCGAGGGGAGAGAGCGGGCCTTCGCGGACGAACGCGGAGGATTACTTGGTGAGGATCAGCTTGTCGTTGCTGGTATGGCGCAGGCGATAAACGCGATCGCCATGCTGGATCAGCACTTCGCGGCGGCCCTTCAGCAGGGCCTCGCTGCTGAGCACGTCCTCGGCGGGCACGATGCGCGGCGCCGGGCGCTCGCGCAGGTGCAGGGTGTCGGTGTGCAGCAGGATCGGGGTGGCGTTCATGGGTCGTCTCCTTGCGATGACGACTTGATGATAATGATTCTCATCTCAACATCAATAGCTATTCTCGTCTTTTGCCATTTATTTGCCTGATCGAACGCGGCCGAGCGGTAGGCACGCGGCATCGCCCGGCGCTGGCGCCGGGTCGCCTCGACTGCGCGGGAAACCGCCGGCTAGCGGGCGGTGGCGGCCTCCAGGCGGCGCCAGGTCGCTTCGTCGTAGCGATCCACCAGATCGAGCGCGCCGAGGTTCTCCAGCAACTGGGATACCCGGCTGGCGCCGAGGATCACGCTGGAGACGTGCGGGTTGCGCAGGCACCAGGCGATGGCCAGGCGTGCCGGGCTTTCACCCAGTTCGGCGGCAACCGCGCTGAAGCGGCGCGCACGCTCGACCCGCTGCTCGGCGGGCTCGCCGATCACCATGTCCCGCAGCCACTCGCGGCCGGGTTGGCCCAACCGGGCGCCGGCGTCGATGCCTTGGTTGTACTTGCCCGTCAGCAGGCCCGAGGCCAGCGGCGACCAGATCGTGGTGCCCATGCCGCCGGCGCACAGCGCGGCATATTCGCGCTCCACGCGCTCGCGGTGCAGCAGGTTGTACTGCGGCTGCTCCATCGACGGGGCGAAGGCGCCGCTGGCGCGGGCGATCGCATGCGCCTGCTCCAGCTGCGCGGCCGACCACTCCGAAGTGCCCCAGTACAACACCTTGCCCTGGCGCACGAGCAGGTCCATCGCGCGCACCGTCTCTTCGATCGGCGTATCCGGGTCTGGGCGATGGCAGTAATAGAGGTCCAGGTAATCCACGCGCAACCGTCGCAGCGCGCCCTCGCACGCATCGACCACATGCTTGCGCGAAAGCCCGCGCTGGGTCGGGCGCGGTTCGGCGGCGCTGCCGAAGAACACCTTGCTCGACACGCAGTAGCCATCGCGCGGCAGGCGTAGGTCGGCGATGACGTCGCCCATCACCTGCTCGGCGCGGCCCTGCGCGTAGACCTCGGCGTTGTCGAAGAAGTTGATGCCGTGGTCCCACGCGGCGGCGATGAGGTTGCGCGCTTCGTCCCGGCCGACCTGCCCGCCGAAGGTGACCCAGGCGCCGAAGGAGAGCGCCGACAGCTGCAGGCCGGTGGATCCAAGACGGCGGTATTGCATGGCATTGCTCCTGTGGGCCACCGCGACGTCCGCCGCGGCCGGGGCGGCAGTGTACCCGCCCCTGCATGCGCGGCGGGCCAATGCCTTGAGCGCAAAGGGAAAGCCTCCAGCTGAACCTGTCGTCCTTGCCCGCCCTGTTCCCCTGCTCTAGGCTTTCTCCTTTTGCCGGGGTCCGGGGGACGCGCATGCTCGAAGGTTTGGGAAGGATCGGCTTCGGCCTGTTCGGGTTGGCGGTGCTCATCGGCATCACCTGGCTGTTCTCCAACAACAAGCGTGCGGTGGACTGGCGCCTGTTGCTGACCGGCGTGGCGCTGCAAATCGGCTTCGCCGCCCTGGTGCTGCTGGTGCCGGGCGGGCGCGACGTGTTCGACTGGCTCGGCCAGGCATTCGTGAAGGTGCTGAGCTTCGTCAACGAAGGCTCCAACTTCATCTTCGGCAGCCTGATGGACGTCAAGAGCTACGGCTTCATCTTCGCCTTCCAGGTGCTGCCGACCATCATCTTCTTCTCGGCGCTGATGGGTGTGCTCTACCACCTGGGCGTGATGCAGGCGGTGGTCAAGGGTATGGCCTGGGCGATCACCAAGGTGATGCGCGTGTCCGGCGCGGAGACCACCAGCGTCTGCGCCAGCGTCTTCATCGGCCAGACCGAAGCCCCGCTGACGGTGCGCCCGTACATTTCCAAGATGACCCAGTCCGAGCTGCTGACGATGATGATCGGCGGCATGGCGCATATCGCCGGCGGCGTGCTGGCGGCGTACGTGGGCATGCTCGGCGGCGGCGATCCGGTGCAGCAGGCGTTCTACGCCAAGCACCTGCTGGCGGCGAGCATCATGGCCGCGCCGGCGACGCTGGTGGTGGCCAAGCTGCTGGTGCCGGAGACCGGCACGCCGCTGACGCGCGGCACGGTGAAGATGGAAGTGGAGAAGAACACCTCCAACGTCATCGACGCGGCCGCCGCCGGTGCGGGCGACGGCCTGCGCCTGGCGCTGAACATCGGCGCGATGCTGCTGGCCTTCATCGCGCTGATCGCGCTGATCAACGCGCCGCTGACCTGGCTCGGCGACGTCACCGGCCTGGCCGCGGCCATCGGCCGCCCGACCAACCTGTCGACCATCTTCGGCTTCGTGCTCGCGCCGGTGGCGTGGGTGATCGGCACGCCGTGGGCGGATGCCACCACCGTGGGCTCGCTGATCGGCCAGAAGGTGGTGATCAACGAATTCGTCGCCTACACCGAGTTGTCGCGTATCGTGAATGGCCAGGTGCCCGGCGTGTCCCTGAGCCAGGAAGGCGGCCTGATCGCCACCTACGCGTTGTGCGGCTTCGCCAACTTCAGCTCGATCGCCATCCAGCTCGGCGGCATTGGCGGCCTGGCGCCGGAGCGCCGCCACGACCTGGCCAAGTTCGGCCTGCGCGCGGTGCTGGGCGGCTCGATCGCCACCTTCATGACCGCGACCATCGCCGGCGTGCTCTCGCACTTCGGCTGATCGCGTCCGCGTCCTGCGTTGTAATGGCATTACCCCCGAAAGCAATAGAAAGAGAAGCCTTATGAGTTCGGTCGTCGTCGTCGGTTCGTTCAATGTCGATCATGTGTGGCGGTGCGAATCGCTGCCGGCCCCGGGCGCGACGATCGCCGGTCGCTACAGCACCGGCCCGGGTGGCAAGGGCTTCAACCAGGCGGTGGCCAGCGCCCGTGCCGGCGCGCGCACGCATTTCGTGTGCGCGCTCGGTGACGACGCCGGCGGCGCGATGGCGCGCGGCCTGGCCGCGCAGGACGGCATCACGCTGATCGCCGAAGCGAGCAGCGAGCCGACCGGCACCGGTGGCATCTATGTCGATGCACATGGCCGCAACACCATCGTGATCGGCCCGGGCGCCAATGCGGTGCTGAGCGAAGGCTTCATCGCCGCGCAGCAGCCGCTGGTGGCGGGCGCGCGCGTGCTGCTGGCGCAGTTGGAGTCGCCCGTGGAGACCATCGAGGCGGCGCTGGCACTGGCCCGCGATGCGGGCGTGACCACGGTGCTGAACGCCGCGCCGGCCAACGCACCCAGCTCGATTGGCCTGCTGAAGCTGGCCGACGTGCTGACCCCCAACGAGACCGAGTTCGCCGCATTGCTCAGCCGCCATGTCGGCGAGCGGGTGAATGCCGATGACGTGGCCGCGCTGGATGGTGGTAGCCTCCACGCGCTGTGCCGCAAGCTGTCGGCCGGCACGGTAGTGGTGACGCTGGGTTCGGTGGGCTGCTTCGTGTCGCACGCCGACGAGCAGCTGCGCGGCGACAGCCAGCCGTATTACCGCGTGGCCGCCGAGGCGGCGCAGACGATCGACACCACCGGCGCGGGCGATGCGTTCAACGGCGCACTGGCGGCCTCGCTGGCGCAGTTGCCGGCCGAGCCGTTCGCGCAGCACGTGCGCTTCGCCACGCGCTTCGCCGGCCGCTCGACCGAGGCCGAAGGCGCTGCGGTGTCCATGCCGCGGCTTACGCCTTCGGCGTAAGGGGTGCGGCCATGCCTGCGATGCAGGCATGGCCCCCAAGGTTGTGCTTCGCAAAACCTTGGGCCCCGCTTCCTCCCTCGCCTATCCCCCGCGCCTTCGGCGCGCCCCCCTTAACAAAGGGGGGCTCTGCTCCAGCTCGTTTGATGCGGTCTGGTGCGGAGCTTTGGGGCGCTCCTTGTCACGCTGGCTTCATGGCCGACCGCCGCTCACCTCGGCGGTACAATGACCCCATGCGCATCGGCCCCCACCTGATCGAACCCCGCGTGATCCTGGCCCCCATGGCCGGCGTCACCGACAAGCCGTTCCGGCAGCTGTGCAAGCGGCTCGGGGCGGGCTTGGCGGTGTCGGAGATGACGATCAGCGACCCGCGCTTCTGGAACACCCGCAAATCTCTGCACCGCATGGATCACGCCGGCGAGCCGGACCCCATCAGCGTGCAGATCGCCGGCACCGAGCCGCAGCAGCTGGCCGAGGCGGCGCGCTACAACGTCGACCACGGCGCGCAGATCATCGACATCAACATGGGTTGCCCGGCCAAGAAGGTGTGCAACGCGTGGGCCGGCTCGGCGTTGATGCGCGACGAAGCCCTGGTGGCGCGCATCCTGCAAGCAGTCGTCGGCGCGGTGGACGTGCCGGTGACGCTGAAGATCCGCACCGGCTGGGATGGCGACCATCGCAATGGCCCGGTCATCGCGCGCATCGCCGAAGATAGCGGCATCGCCGCGCTCACCGTGCACGGCCGCACCCGCGACCAGCACTACACCGGCCAGGCCGAATACCAGACCATTGCGGCGATCAAGTCGGCGCTGCGTATTCCGGTCATCGCCAACGGCGATGTCGATTCGCCGGAAAAGGCGCGCCGGGTACTCGATGAAACCGGCGCGGACGCGGTCATGATCGGCCGCGCGGCCCAAGGCCGCCCGTGGATCTTCCGCGAGGTGGCGCATTACCTGGCCACCGGCGAACGGCTGCCGCCGCCGACGCTGGCCTTCGTGCGCGACACGCTGCTCGGCCATCTGGTCGACCTGCACGCGTTCTACGGCGAGCCGCAAGGCGTGCGCATCGCGCGCAAGCACCTGGGCTGGTATGCGAAGGACCACCCGGAAAGCGGCCAGTTCCGCGCGGTGGTCAACCGCGCCGAAACCCCGGACGCGCAGCTGGCGCTGACGCGCGATTACTTCGACGCGCTGATCGCCGGGGTCTCCCCGCCGCTGCAGTCCGCCGCCTGATCTTTCCCCCGGAGCGCCCCATGAGCTCGCCCATCGCCTCGCCCACCTACCTGCACGGCTTCTCGGATACCGAACAGGCCCGCCTGGTGAAACAGGCGCGGCTGCTGGAAGCCACGTTGTTCAACCAGATCGACTACACCGGCGCACGGCGCCTGCTGGAAGTCGGCAGCGGCGTCGGCGCGCAGACCGAAATCCTGCTGCGCCGCTTCCCCGAGCTGCACGTCACCGGCGTGGACCTGAGCGAACCGCAACTGGCCACCGCGCGCGCCAATCTCGAGCGCCTGCCCTGGTGCCGCGAGCGCTACGACCTGCGCCAGGCCGACGCCGGCAACCTGCCGTTCGAGCCCCGCCAGTTCGATGCCGCGTTCCTGTGCTGGGTGCTGGAACACGTGCCTTCACCCGCGCGCGTGCTCAGCGAGGTTCGCCGCGTCCTCGCACCGGGCTCGCCGGTCTACGTGACCGAAGTGATGAACGCCTCGTTCCTGCTGCATCCGTATTCGCCCAACGTGTGGCGCTACTGGATGGCGTTCAACGATTTCCAGTACGACCACGGCGGCGACCCGTTCGTCGGCGCCAAGCTCGGCAACCTGTTGCTGGCCGGCGGCTTCCGCGACGTGCATACCGAGATCAAGACGCTGCACCTGGACAACCGCGAACCGGCACGCCGCAAGACGATGATCGCGTTCTGGGAGGAAGTGCTGCTCTCGGCGGCCGATCAGCTGCTGCAGGCCGGCTCGGTAAGCGAGGACATCGTCGCCGGCATGCGGCGCGAGATGAACGAAGTGCAGAACGACCCGGACGCGGTGTTCTTCTATTCCTTCGTGCAGGCGCGCGCCACCGTCTACTGAGCCGGCGCCGGCGGCGACGCCTGCCAGATACGCGTCCACATCCGCGCCAGCGCCTGGCGCAGCTGGCCCCGCCGTACCGGCGCGCGATAGGCGGCCTGCAGCTGGCGCGGCGCGATTTCCTCCCAGCGCCCGCCGGCGCCCTGCCGCGCGACGACGAAATTGAAGTTGTACTCCGGCTCCAGGCCCATGCGCAGGTCGCTGAGCACCAGTTCGCTGTCCACGACCTGCGCGCGCATGAAGCCGCGGTTGAACCAGTTGAGGCGCTGCACCGCGGGCAACGCGGCGGTTTCGGCCAGCGCCTGGACCTGGCTGGGATGGCCTTCGAACTGCATCGGGCCGCGGTCGGCCACCAGCGAGCGCTCGCCGATCACGTAGCCGTTGGGCGTCATCGCCACCACGCGCCACAGCAGCGTGTTGAACGGCATCGGCACGGAGAAGCGCGGCGCATCAGCCAACCCCATCGCCGCCAGCGCGCGGTCGGCCTCGCGCTGCACCAGGTGCTTGGCCAGCAGCGACCAGCCCAGGTACGCACTGCTCAACGCCAGCCCGGCGACCAGCGCGCGCTGCGCCAGCGGCCGCGCCGGCACGCACCAGGCGATCGCGCAGGCCATCGCCAGCCACACCGTGTAAAGCGGGTCGATGATGAAGACGCTCGACCACATCGTCGGATGCGGATGCAGCGGCCACCACAGCTGCGTGCCGTAGACGGTGAACGCATCCAGCAGCGGGTGGGTCACCAGGGCCAGCTGGATCGCCCAGAACCAGCGCCTGGGTGCCTGCGCGACGCGGCCATGGCCGAAATGCCGGAACAGCGTCCAGATCAGCGCACCGAGCAGCGGCAGCACGAACAGCGAGTGGCTGAAACTGCGGTGCACGGTCATCAGCGTGACCGGGTTGTCGCTGGCGGCCCACAGCACCAGCGAATCGAGGTCGGGCAGCGTGCCGAGCGCGGCACCAGCCAACAAGGCGGCGCGGCGGTGCGAGGCCGGCGCGACGGCGGCGGCCACGGCGCCGCCAAGGACGATCTGGGTCAGCGAATCCATGCGGGCAACGACGGCTCCGGCGAAAGGTCCACCGAAGATAGCCGTTTCCCGGTGGCGGCGGCGCGATCAGGCCGCGTGCGGCAGGGCCGGTGCGTACTGCGGCGCGAGCGAGGCCAGCACGCGGCCGGTGTGGTCGATCAGCTGCAGTTCGCCGGTGACGGTCTCCTGCACGGCGGTCAGGCTTTCGACCCAGTCGCCGTCGTTGGCGTACACCCGCCCATCGCGTTCGACCAGCGCGGCGCGGTGGATATGCCCGCACACGATGCCGTCCAGCCCGCGCCTGCAGGCATCTTCCAGGCCCGCGCGCACGAAGCGCTCGATGTAGCGTTCGGCCGCGCCGCTTTGCCGCTTGAGATACTCGGCCAGCGACCAGTAGCGCAGTCCCAGGCGCCGCCGCAGCTGGTTGGTGAGCCGGTTGCCGGTCAGGATGCGGTAGTAGAGCCAGTCGCCCAGCTTTTCCTGCAGGCCGCCGAAGTGGGTGACCGCATCGTAGTCGTCGCCGTGGGTAACCAGCAGCCGGCGGCCATCGCGGGTGACGTGGATGGCGCGTCGGCGCACCTGCATCGCCGGCATCGCCAACCCGCAGAAGCGGCGCAGCGCGCGGTCGTGGTTGCCCGGCACGTACACCAGCGTGGTGCCGGCGGCGGCCTGCGCGTGCAGCGCTTCCACCACGCGCTGGTGCGCGGCGTCCCAGTGCGCGCGGCGCTGGGACATCCACCACAGGTCCACGATGTCGCCCACCAGATAGAGGGTGTGGCAGCGCAGCGAAGCGATGAAGTCCGCCGCTTCGGCGGCGTGGCAGTGGCGCGACCCCAGGTGCAGGTCGGAAATGAACACGGCGCGGCGCGGCGGATCGAGCACGGCAAGGGTCATGCGTGGATCTCCGGGGTCGTGGAAGGGCCGAGGTAGCGTTCGCGCTTCTTCGGCTTCAGGCGCTGCAGGTCCACCTCGATCAGGCCGTCGATGGCATCGCTGAAGTCCGGGTCCACGCCGAAGGCGAGGAAACGCGCGCCGCCCGGCTCGCACAGTTCGACGTACTGCTTGTAGAGCATCGGCAAGCTGGCGCCGAGCGCGTCCAGGTTCTCGCGCAGCACGCGCATCGCGGTGGCCGCATCGAGATCGGCGAACAAGGCCGGCTGCTCGGCGGTGAAGGGCCGCTTGGCGGCCGCGTGCGGGCGCCCGTCGGCGTGGTAGCGGCTGTAGTACGCCACGATCTGCGCGCGCGCGGCCAGCGGCAGCGAGGCGCTGATCGACACCGCGCCGATCAGGTAGCGGATCGAGGGATGCGCGCGCAGGTAGGCGCCGATGCCCTGCCAGAGATAGTCGATGCTGCGGCTACCCCAGTAGTCGGGCACAACGAAGCTGCGGCCCAGTTCGAGGGCTTCGGCCAGGCGCGGCACCATGTCGTCGGCGTAGTCGAACAGCCCGGCGGTGTAGAGGCCGCGCAGGCCGCGCGTGGCCAGCAGGCGCGCGCAGCGCGCCACGCGATAGGCGCCGGCGATGCGCGCGGCGGCCGCATCCCACAGCACGATGTGTTCGTACCAGGTGTCGTAGCGATCCAGGTCCAGCGCCAGCCCGCTGCCCTCGCCCACCTCGCGGAAGGTCAGCTCGCGCAGGCGGCCGATCTCCCGCAGCAGCGGGGCATGCGCGGCCAACTGGCCCACGCGCACCTCCTTGCCGTCGGCGGTATGGCCGAGCAGGCGCAGGGCGGCGACGCCGGCGGCCACTTGCGCCGGGGGCGTAGGGTCGGCCAAGGGCGCCTGGGCCGGCAGCGGCCGGCGCGAGAGTTCGTACAACTCGCGGCGCAGCGCCTTGAGCACGCTGGCTTCATCGCCCCCGGCCGGGTCGAGGTGGCGCAGCGTCCCCACGCGCAGCCGCAGCCGCTGCTGGCGACGGCTGAGCGTCTCGCGCGCCAGCAGCACCGTGCCGGCCGGGCGGTACAACGCCGAGGCGCCATAGAAGAGCGCCGAGTTGCGCGCCTGCACGTGCACCGGCAGCACCGGCGCGCCGCTGCGCCGCGCGAAGCGCAGGAAGCCGCGGCGCCAGTGGCTGTCGCGCACGCCGCGCCAGCCCAGCCGCGAGACCTCGCCGGCCGGGAACACGATCACGCACTGCTCCTGCGCCAGCGCTTGCTCCACCGCCTCCAAGCTGGCGCGGCTGGGCTGGCCACCCAGGATGCGCACCGGGAGCAGCAGCTCGCGCAGCGGCTCCACCGCGGCCAGCCAGTCGTTGGCGACGATGCGCACATCGCGGCGGCGGCGGCCGACCATGTCGAGCAGGGCCAGCGCGTCGCGCGCGCCGGAAGGATGGTTGGCGAGCACCAGCACGCGCCCTTGGGCGGGAATCTCCCCGAGCGCGGCGGGGTCGGCGTGCCACGCCACCCGCAGGAAGGCCAGCGCGGCGCGCACGAACGCCAGCCCGCGCACGTCGCCCTGTTCGGCCAGGAAGCGCTCGGCATTGGCCAGCCCCGACCAGCGCCCGAAGCCGCGGACCAGCGGCCGCACCCAATGTCCCCGCCGCCCCGCGAACCAGGCCGGGTAGCGTTGCTGCAGGGCCGTTTCCAACATCGTCGCCATGTTGCGCGTCCCGCGTCCCCCACTGCCCGCGCATGCTCCCGGCCCGCCGCGACGGTTTCATGGCAGCCATGCGGCAGCTGCGTGACGGCGGCACCGCCCGCCCGGACGACTTCGCCTTAACCCGGGGCAACCCGGGAGGGGGCACAATGCAAGCACTCCCCGCGGCGTGTATCATGCGCGCCCATCTTTCCATCCGAATCAAGGGATATAAGCCTGATGTCCAGCTACCTCTTCACCTCCGAGTCGGTCTCCGAAGGCCACCCGGACAAGGTTGCCGACCAGATCTCGGACGCCGTCCTCGACGCCATCCTGGCCCAGGACCAGCGCGCCCGCGTGGCCTGCGAGACCATGGTCAAGACCGGCGTGGCGATCGTCGCCGGCGAGATCACCACCAGCGCGTGGATCGACCTGGAAGCGTTGACCCGCAAGGTGATCGTGGATATCGGCTATGACAGCTCCGACGTCGGCTTCGACGGCGCCACCTGCGGCGTGCTGAACCTGATCGGCAAGCAGTCCCCGGACATCAACCAGGGCGTGGACCGCAAGAAGCCGGAAGAACAGGGCGCGGGCGACCAGGGCCTGATGTTCGGCTACGCCACCAACGAGACCGACAGCTACATGCCGGCCGCCATCCACCTCTCGCACCGCCTGGTCGAGCGGCAGGCGCTGGTGCGCAAGAAGAAGAACTCGCCGCTGCCGTGGCTGCGCCCGGACGCCAAGTCGCAGGTCACCCTGCGTTACGAGGACGGCAAGGCCACCGCGATCGACGCGGTCGTCCTGTCCACCCAGCACGATCCGGGCGTGAAGCAGAAGGACCTGATCGAAGCCGTGCGCGAGGAAATCCTCATGCCGGTGCTGCCGGCCAAGTGGCTGCACAAGGGCACCAAGTTCCACATCAACCCGACCGGCAAGTTCGTGATCGGCGGCCCGGTGGGCGACTGCGGCCTTACCGGCCGCAAGATCATCGTCGACACCTACGGCGGCTGGGCCCGTCACGGCGGTGGCGCGTTCTCGGGCAAGGATCCGTCGAAGGTGGACCGTTCGGCCGCCTACGCCGCGCGCTACGTGGCCAAGAACGTCGTGGCCGCCGGCCTGGCCGACCGCTGCGAAGTGCAGGTCTCCTACGCCATCGGCGTGGCCGAGCCGACCTCGATCTCGGTCACCACCTTCGGCACCGGCAAGATCGCCGACGACAAGATCGAGAAGCTGATCCGCAAGCACTTCGACCTGCGTCCGTACGGCATCATCCAGATGCTCGACCTGATCCACCCGATGTACCAGCAGACCGCTTCCTACGGTCACTTCGGCCGCAAGCCGAAGGAATTCACCTACACCAACGCCGCCGGCAAGCAGGTCAAGGCCACCGCGTTCTCGTGGGAGAAGACCGACAAGGCCGACGCGCTGCGCGCCGATGCCAAGCTGAAGTAAGCGAACCCGCAAGGGAACGCCACGAGGCCGCCTCCGGGCGGCCTCGTGCGTTTCGGGCGCCTCATTCGCCCGGTACGCCCTGGCGGATGCGGGTGGAAAAGTCCGGCGCGTCGCCCGCCGCGCGCGCCCGCGCGGTGACCTGCCCGAGCCGGCGCAGGGTGGCCATGTCGTACCCGGGTTGCAGGCCGCCGTGGTCGTAGGCGTAGTCGGCAAACCGGCCCGAGAGCAGGAGGCGGTAGTCCAGCGGCAGGCCGGGATCGATGCGCCGGGCGATGTCGAAGACGACCGTGGTGCAGTTGTTGTCCAGCGTGTTGTACCAGCGCGGCTGCGCGGCCAGCGCCTGCGCCTGGCGCACGTAGCCCAGGAACAGCGTGCGCAGCTGCGCCGGCGGGATCGCCAGCCGGTACAGGTAAAGGTCCTCGCCACGCACGTTGGTGCGCACGCGCAGGATGTCGCGCTCGTCGGCCGCCACCAGCGTGGCTTCGAACTGGCGGAAGAAACCCCCGAGCGCGGAGAACGATTCCTCGCGCTCCTTGCGGATCTCCAGCGAAAACACCACGCGTTGCCCATCGTCGAATTCGAAGGACACCAGCGTGTGCGCGATCAACGGACCCATCCAGTACGACAGGTCCGCGCCCACCAGCCGGTCCAGGTCGTAGCTGCGGGTGTCCCAGCGCGGTACCGCGCTGCCGTCGGCGTGCCAGTCGAAGTTGCGCACGTTGTGCAGCGTCACGCGCGAACCCTGCACCCGCGCATCGAGCGTGCGCGCGACCTCATCGGCCCAATCGCGGTCCTGGCGCGGCTGCAGCGTCCACCAGATGCCGAACAGCAGCGCGAACGCGGCCCCGAACAGCCCGGGCAATGCCCAGTTCTCGCGCCCGGGACGCAAGCCGTACCAGCCCGCGGCGGCCATCAGGCCCCACACCAAGCCCACGCCGATGCGGATGGGTGTGCCGGCGCGCAGCAGGTAGTAGATCGCCAGCGCGCCCCACAGCGCCGCCAGGGCGAGCAGCAGGCGCAGCAGCAGATGCCGGCGTACCCGGCGACCCTCGCGCTTCATCGTGCCCTCGCCGCTCCCGGACTCAGCCCGTATTCTGCACGCCCTGCGAAACGCCGTTGACGCAGGCCACCAGCGCACGCAGCAGCTCTTCGTCCTCGCCGCCGGTCGCGCGCCAGCGTTCGAGCAGGTCCACCTGCAATACGCTGATCGGGTCGATGTAGGGGTTGCGCAGGCGGATCGACAACGCCAGCCGCGGATCGTGCTGCAGCAGCGACTGCTGGCCGGTCAGCGATTTCACCCAGCGCTTGGTCAGCGCCAGTTCCTCGACGATGCGCGAGAAGAAGCGCTCGTGCAGCGGCCCGGCCAGCCGCGAGAACAGCTCGGCGATATTGAGGTCGCCCTTGGACAGCACCATCGCCACGTCGTCGAGGAAGGTGCGGAAGAACGGCCAGTCGGCCGCCATCTCGCGCAGCACGTCCTCGTGGCCGGCATCCGCCGCCGCCTGCAGGCCACTGCCCACGCCGTACCAGCCCGGCACCACGGCGCGCGCCTGGCTCCAGGCGAACACCCAGGGGATCGCCCGCAGGTTGGACAAGGCCGCGTCCTGGCCGAGGCGGCGCGAGGGGCGCGAACCGAGGGTCATGCGTTCGATCACGTCGATCGGCGTGGCCAGGCGGAAATAGCGCATGAAATCCGGCTCGCCGACGAAGCCGCGATAGGCACGGCTGCTGGACTCGGCCACCTGGTCCATCACCGGCCGCCAGCGCTGCTCGCGCGGTTCGGCCGCGCGCGGCCGCAGGCTGGCGTGCAACACCGCGCCGGTCATTTGCTCCAGCGAGCGCAACGCCAGCGCACGGATACCGTACTTGCGGTGGATCACCTCGCCCTGCTCGGTGACGCGCAGGCGTCCGTCCACGCTGCCGCGCGGCGCCGCTTCCAGCGCACGCGTGGTCTTGCCACCCCCGCGGATGATCGAACCACCGCGGCCGTGGAAGAACGTCAAGCGGATGCCGGCCTCGGCGGCCAGTTCCAGCAATTCGACCTGCGCACGCTGCAGCCCCCAGCGCGACGCGGCGATGCCGCCGTCCTTGCCGCTGTCCGAATAGCCCAGCATCACCATCTGCACATCGCCGCGCGCGCGCAGGTGGGCGCGGTAGACGGGATCGGCGAGCAGGTCGCGCAAGGTGTCGGTGCCGCCGCGCAGGTCGTCCACCGTCTCGAACAGCGGCACGATGTCCAGCGGCACCGCCTCGCCATCCACGAGCCCGCCGCGGCGCGCCAGCGCCAGCACGGTGAGCACGTCGGCGCGATCATGCGCCATGGAAATGATGTAGCTGCCGATCGCCTCGGCGCCATGCCGGCGGCGCGCGTCG
Source organism: Stenotrophomonas sp. HITSZ_GD (assembly GCF_029543105.1). GTDB lineage: Bacteria > Pseudomonadota > Gammaproteobacteria > Xanthomonadales > Xanthomonadaceae > Stenotrophomonas_A. The sequence goes on along the minus strand of NZ_JARQXB010000013.1, from coordinate 1,877 downwards.
GCCAGCGCGGCGAACACCGCATCCAGCCGCGGATTGCCTTCCTCCTCCGTCGCCGGCAGCGCCTGGTCGCCATGGGCGTAGGGCGCGAGCAGCTCGGCGCGGGCCATGGCGTCGAGCGATTCCCAGTCCGCGCGCTGCAGCGCGGCCGCCACCGCGCGCGCGTGCACGCTCGACTCCTGGCGCACGTCCAGCCGCGCCAAGTGGAAACCGAAGCTGCGCACGCGCCACAGCAGGCGGCGCACCGCGAACCAGCCGGCGTGCAGCCCGCGATGGGCCTGGAGGCTGTCGAGGATGAGCTGCACGTCGTCGGCCAGTTCTTCCGGCGAGGCGTAGCCGCCCGGCGCGTCGGCCAGCGTCGCGCGCAGGCGCGCACGCATGAGGTCGTTGAACAGGCGGTACGGCATGTCCGCGTGGCGCGGTCGCGATGTGGCGGCCGCTTCCGGCAGCAGCCCGCGGTAACGTTCCAGCCGCTGCGCCAGCGCATCGCTGACCGACACCAGCGTGGTGGACTGGCTGAGCAGGCTGGCGAGCTGCCATAGCTCGTCGAGATAGCGCTCCAGCACCGCGCGGCGCTGCGCATCAAGCGTGGCGGTGATGGTGTGGGCATCCACGTTGGGGTTGCCATCCATGTCGCCGCCCACCCAGGTGCCGAAGCGCAGCAGGCGCGGCACGGGCAGCGGCGCCCCGTAGGTTTCCTCGATGGCGTGCTCGAGCGTTTCGTACAGGGCCGGCATGATCCGGTACAGCACGCGCGTGAGGTAGAAGCCGACGTGCTCGCGTTCGTCGTCCACCGTCGGGCGCACGGGCGAAGAGTCGGCGGTCTGCCAAGTAGCGGTGAGCGCCATGCGGAAGCGCGCCGCATCGGTGGCGCGTTCACCCGGCGTGCGCAGCCCGTCGAGATCATCGACGAGGCTGGCGACCATCAACTGCTCCTTCTCCAGCAGCGCGCGACGCACGGCCTCGGTGGGATGGGCGGTGAACACCGGCTCGATGTCGATGCGCGGCAACCAGTCGGCCAGCTCTTCCCGCGTCACGCCCTCGGCCTTGAGCCGGCGCAGCGTGTCGTGCAGCCCTTCCGGCTGCGGCGTATCGGTATTGCGCTGGTAATCGCGGCGGCGGCGGATACGGTGCACGCGCTCGGCGATGTTGACGACCTGGAAATACGTGCTGAAGGCGCGCACCAGCGATTCGGCCTCGCGCGGATCGCGGCCGGCGAGCTGCGCGCTGAGCGAGGCAGGCGGCGCATCGGTTTCGCGGCGCGCGATGGCGGTGGTGCGGATGCGCTCGATCTCGTCGAGGAATGCCTGCGACACCTGCTCGGCGAGCATGTCGCCGACCATCGCGCCGAGGCGGCGCACGTCGTCGCGAAGGGGGATATCGGGCGTGGCAAAGACCAGACTGCTGCGGTATTCGTTCATCGATGACCGGGCGTGGGACGTTTGCGGGAAGGCGACGGTGGGGGCGCCTGGGTCGCCCAGCCTAACCGAAAACTTTCGGCGAGTTTCCTGCTGAAACGTGGTTTCTGCTGCAACGAATTTCGCGCTTTTCTGTGGGTCGATGATGCGGATGTCTGCGCTGCCTTACGGTGCGGGCCCCGCCCTGCCGCATGTGGACGTCACGGCTCAGCAGACGTCCTGTCCGATTCGCCGCCGCGGGCCATCCATGGCCCGCTGACGTCCACATGCGGCAGGGCGGCGCAAGGCGCTTCCATTTCCATGCTTCGTCCCTGCCGCGCCACCGACTGGTGCGAAGGCACGCCGTCCAACTCGCCCCTTGCCATCCGATCGCGAAGATGCCTGAGGCCTTCGGGGGCAGGGCCCTTTCGGGACCGTAGGCGACATGGATGTCGCCTACGAGCCTCCATGGATGGATTCACG
>NZ_JARQXB010000012.1 GCF_029543105.1 Stenotrophomonas sp. HITSZ_GD | reverse complement strand
CCTTTCCGGGACACGCCGTGAATCCCTCCATGGAGGCTCGTAGGCGACATCCATGTCGCCTACGGTCCCGGAAAGGGGCTGCCCCCGGGCGCCGCGCGCCGCACGCTACGCGCCATCGCTTTGCGCGAACCACCGACCACCAACCCAAAAAAAGAAGAGGCCGGCAAAAGCCAGCCTCTCCCCAAGCAGCAGATCAGGAAGCGAGCGCGTTACTGCCGCGTCCCCGCCCCGTCCGCCGCAGCGGTCTGCGTCACGAGCTGCCCGTCGATGACCGGCAGTCGATCGCTGGCCGGCTTGTTCTCCATCCGCACCGTCTTCTCCTCGCCGTCGTAGCGGTAGGTGACGTTGTAGGCGATGACCTTGTCCGCATTGCCCATCGCGATGCGCTGACCCGGCTTGGAATCCATGCGCATCGTGCCGGTGGTGCCATCGGCATTGCGGTAGGTCACGTTGTAGCCGGTGACACGCGAGGACTCGGAGGTCGCGTTTTCCGTGTGGCACTGGCGCTCCGTGCGGTTGACCACCTGGCCACCCACGTGGCGCTTGTCCACTTGGTTGCCGATCACGCCGCCGGCCACCGCACCGGCCGCCGTGGCGACCTTGCGGCCATTGCCGCCGCCGACCTGGTTACCCAGCACGCCGCCGATCACCGCGCCCACCACCGTGCCACCGACATTGCCGTCGCGCTCGGGCAGGCGTTCCTGCACCACCACATCGCGGCACACCTCGTGCGGCGTGGTCGTGCTGGTGGTCTCGCGCACCGCTTCGCTGCCGATCACCGTCGCGTAGACCTTTTCCTTCTGCGTGATCGGATCCACCTTGACCACGTCCGCGTACTCCAGGCCCTTGCCCGGCGCCACCGCGTTCGGATCCTCGACCAGCGCGTTGTCCAACGCCGGACGGCTCTGGCTGATCGGCGCCACATCATCGCTCTTGCCGCGGTTGTTCATGAAGGCGGCCGTCGCCACACCGCCCACCAGCAGAGCGCCTGCCGCGACCAGTATAGTTGTCGTGTTGCTTTTCATTGACCTTGCTCCTTTTGGACGGTCCGCATGTGGAGGACGGGAGGGATTGCATCACGATCAAGCTGAACAGATGCACGATTTCTCCCGGAATGTGCGTGTGAAAACCCGCCGCCGGTGATTTCATTCACGCTTAACCGATTTCAGGACGCCCCATGCCCAACCCCTTTGCCATCCCGTTGTTGAACTGGGCCGGCCGCCTGCGTTACCCGACGCTGGCCAAGTTCGTGGCCGCCTTGTTCGTGATCGACCTGCTGCTGCCCGACCCGGTGCCTTTCGTCGACGAAATCGTCCTGGGCATGGCCACCTTGCTGCTGACCAACTGGAAGTACCGCAAGGGAACCCCGCCGCCGCTGCCCGGCAACTGAGCGATGCGGCTGATCGACAGCCACTGCCACCTCGACGCCGAAGAATTCGACGCCGACCGCGAGGCCGTGGCCGAGCGCGCCGAGGCCGCCGGCGTGGCCGCCCAGATCGTGCCCGCCACCACCGCCGCCAGCTGGCCGAAACTGCGCGAAGTCTGCGCCGCGCGGCCGGGCTTGCATCCCGCCTACGGCCTGCACCCGGTGTTCCTCGACGCCCACCACCCTGCCGACCTGGACCGGCTCGACGAGTGGATCACCCGCGAGCGCCCCTGCGCGATCGGCGAGTGCGGCCTGGACTATTTCATCGACACCCTGGACCGCGACGCCCAGGCGCATTACTTCGACGGGCAACTCGCGCTGGCGGTGAAGCATGGCCTGCCGGTCATCGTGCACGCGCGGCGCGCGGTGGACGCGGTGATCCAGGCGATCCGCCGCGCCGGCGAGGTGCGCGGCGTGGTGCACAGCTTCGCCGGCAGTCCCGAACAGGCCCGGCAACTGTGGGAGCGCGGCTTCCTGCTCGGCCTCGGCGGTCCGGTGACCTACGCGCGCGCCAACCGCTTGCGCCGGCTCGCCGCCACGATGCCGCTGCAACACCTGCTGCTGGAAACCGACGCGCCCGACCAGCCCGACGCGCAGATCCGCGGCCAGCGCAACGAACCGGCGCGCTTGCCCTCCATCGCCGAGGCCATCGCCACGCTGCGCGGGGAGCCGGTCGAGGAGATCGCCGCGGCCACCGCCGACAACGCGCGCCGGCTGTTCGCGCTCGCGGACTGAGCCCTCAGTCCGCCGCCGCCTCGGCCGCCACGCCGGACGCGGGCGCCTTCGGCCGCTTCGGCTTGAGCAGCAGCTCCACCGCCTTGCCCGCCGCGGCGAAGGCGAACGCGCCGGTGATGTGGGTCGCCGCGCCCAGGCCCGCGCCGCAGTCGAGCTTGAGCGCCTCCTCGGCCCCCATCTGGGGACGCACGCCGCACACGCTGCCGTCGGCCTGCGGATATTTGACGTTCTCCAGCGAGTAGATCGCCGGCACGCCGAAGAAGCGGTCCTTGTTGCGCGGGAAGTGGTAGTCCGCGCGCAGGCGCTTGCGGATCAACGCCAGCATCGCATCGTGCTCGGTGCGCGACAGGTCGCGCACGCGCACCAGCGTCGGATCGGTGCGCCCGCCGGCCGCGCCCACGGTGATCAGCGGAAGCTTGCGGCGGCGGCACCACACGATCATCTCGATCTTCGGGCGCATGCTGTCGCAGGCGTCCACCACCAGGTCGAAATCCTGGTCGAGCAGCGCCTGCAGGTTGGCGCCAGTGAGGAAGGCCTCCACCGCCACCGCGTCGATTTCCGGGTTGATCGCCCGGCAGCGCTCGGCCATCGCGCGGGCCTTGTTCTGCCCGTACTGGCCGGCCACCGCCGGCAGCTGGCGGTTGGTGTTGGAGACGCAGATGTCATCGGCGTCGATCAGGGTCAGGTGGCCGACCGCCGAGCGCGCCAGCGCCTCCACCACCCACGAGCCGACCCCGCCCATGCCCACCACCGCCACGCGGCAGCCGGCCAGGCGGGCCACGCTGCCCACGCCATAGAGCCGGTCGATGCCGGCGAATCGTTCGAGCCACTGGGAATTCATGCGCGCATTTTACCTGTAGGCGATGCACCGCCGGGCGTCGTAGCATCGGCGCACGCCTTTCCCGGAGCCCGCCATGTCCAGCCCGCCCCGCCGTCCTTCCGCCGCCTACCGCTATCTGTTCATGGCCTTGCTCGGCCTGCTGGTGGGCATCATCGCCACGGTGATGATCGGCCGCGCGCTGCAGGCGCGCCGCGATCCGTTCCCGCACAGCCTCATGCACGTGATGGCCAAGCAGGCTGAACTGCTGCAGGCCAGCCAGCAGGCCAACCGCTGCACGGTGTCCGACGCGCTGCCGCGCCTGCAGTCGCTGCGCGCGCTGTCCAACGACCTGGAGGTCGCCTTCCCCAGCCTGCGCGACGACCGCCGCTTCGCCGAACACGCGCGCGCCCTGCGCTCGGTGCTCGACCCGGCGGTGGCCGCGCCGCCGGCGGACTGCACCGCCCTGGCCACGCTCAACACGCGCATCGGCGAGAGCTGCAAGGCCTGCCACCAGGATTTCCGCTGAGTCGCACGCGCGGCGTGCGATTGGCGCCGCGTTCACCTGACTGCGGACAGGATGGCTCCACCCGCGGCACCCCGCCGCCACCAGACGACAGTGGAGGATCCATGAATTTCCGTCAGATCGGCTTCGGCCTCGGCCTGGGCGCGGCCGCCCTGCTCACCGGTTGCGCCACCAGCCAGCCGGGCTACAGCAACTACGGCGGCGGCAGCTACGGCAGCCCCGCCTATTCCTCCACGCGCTGTGCCGATTGCGGCATCGTGACCCGCATCGACACCGTGCAGTCCAACCGTACCGCGCCCTCGGCGACCGGCGCAGTGCTGGGCGGCATCGTCGGCGCGGTGGCCGGCCGCACCATTTCCCATGAGACCGGCGGCAGCAAGGGCAACGAGAACGTCGCCACGGTGCTGGGTGCCGGCGCCGGCGCGGTGGCCGGCAACGCCATCCAGAAGAACGTCACCGGCGACAGCTACGACATCCAGGTCAAGATGGACGACGGCCGGGTGATCGTGGTGAACCAGCGTGACCTGGGCGGCATCCGCGAGAACACCTACGTGCGCGTGGTCAACGGCCGAGTCGTGCTGCGCTGAGGCACACGGCAGCCCGGAAATGCAAAAAGGCCCGCAAGCGGGCCTTTTTGCTGGGCTCCGGCCCGCGCCGTCAGACCGGCTGGACCGCGTCCGCCTGCAGGCCCTTCTGGCCCTGCACCACGGTGAAGCTGACCTTCTGCCCTTCCTTCAGGCTCTTGAAGCCCTGGATCTGGATCGCGCGGAAATGGACGAACACGTCCTCTCCGTTCTCGCGACTGATAAAGCCAAAGCCCTTGGCATCATTGAACCACTTGACGGTACCGGTCTCACGCTCTGACATCTCGACTTACTCCCTGACGACGCATTTCGGATTGGTTAGACGGCAATGGGTGGCTGGTTGCAAGGAGAGAAGCGAGGTACAGGGCCCTACTGTTGGCGGATCGCCCCATCAGGCCACGATTCACGGTGACCTTGCCAAGCGCAGCGGCTGCAACTTAACCCGACCAAAACATCGTGTCAATCACCCCGAACCCATATTGTCAACCCCCATTCGCCCTTAATTTCCGGATTCCCTGACACCCATGGACCCTGCATTCATCTACTACCTGATCGGCGCCGTCCTGGTCCTCGTCGGGTTCGCCGGGGTGCTGTTGCCCGCCCTGCCCGGCCTGCCGCTGGTTTTCGCGGGCCTGCTGGTGGCGGCCTGGGGCGACGGCTTCGAACGGGTCGGCTGGATCGCCCTGTTGCTGATCGGCCTGCTCACCGCGCTGTCCTTTCTTATCGACTTCCTGGCCACCGTGTATGGCGCGCAGCGGGTCGGCGCCAGCGGCTGGGCGTTGTGGGGCTCGGCGATCGGCACGATCGTCGGGCTGTTCTTCCTGCCCATCGGCCTGTTCGTGGGGCCGTTCGCCGGCGCCTGGTTGGGCGAGTACTGGCACAGCCGGCGCGTGGGCCACGCCACCCGGGTGGGGCTGGGCACGTGGCTGGGCATCCTGCTGGGCACCGCGTCCAAGTTCGCGCTGGGCTTCTGCATGCTCGGCATCTTCGCCTTCGCCTGGTTCGTGTGAACCCGGTGGATCGGGTATTTTCAGCGCTGCCCGGCCCCGCCCCGCACCCGCCCCCGCATGGAGCATCCGTTTACATGAGCCGACCCCGTCCCTGCCTGTTGCTCGCGCTGGTCGTCACGCCCCTGGCGGCGCAGGCGCAGGAAATCAATCCGCAACCGGCCTCGCCGTCGGCATGCACCTCGATCACCAGCGACGCCATGCGCCTGGCCTGCTACGACCGCGCGCTGGGCTACACGCCGGCCGACACCGCCCAGGCCGATGCCGCCGCCGAGGCCGCGCGCGAAGCGCAGCGAGAGACGCTGGCCAGCGCGCAGACGCCGGAAGAGCGCAAGCACGCCAAGGAGATCTTCAAGGCCGACGACCCGAACCTGGCCAACGCCGGTCGCGGCTCGTTGCTGGACAGCCGCTGGGAGCTGGCCAAGGACTCCAAGCTCGGCACCTTCCAGCTGCGCGCCTACAAGCCGGTCTACCTGCTGCCCGCGTTCTGGACCAGCAACGTCAACGAAACCCCCAGCTCGCCCAACCCCAACAACACCGTCACCGACCCTCAGCAACTGGACAGCACCGAGCTGAAGTTCCAGCTCAGCTTCAAGACCAAGGTGGTGGAGGACGTCTTCCACGACAACGGCGATATCTGGGTGGGCTACACGCAGAGCTCGCGCTGGCAGTCCTACAACGCCGAGCAATCGCGCCCGTTCCGCGAGACCAACTACGAACCCGAGGCGATGCTCGTGTTCCGCAACAACTACGGGCTGTTCGGCTGGCGCGGGCGGATGACCGGCATTTCGCTCAACCACCAGTCCAATGGCCGCAGCGACCCGCTCTCGCGCAGCTGGAACCGGGTCGTGCTCAACTTCGGCCTGGACCGCGAGAACTGGGCGCTGATGCTGCGCCCGTGGTTCCGCATCAAGGAAGACCGAAGCGACGACAACAATCCGGACATCGAGGATTACATGGGCCGCGGCGACGCGACCCTGGTCTACAACCGCAATGGCCACGAAGTCTCGCTGATGGCGCGGCACTCGCTGCGCGGTGGCGACCGCTCGCACGGCGCGCTGCAGCTGGACTACGGGTTCCCGATCACCAACCTGCTGCGCGGCCACCTGCAGGTGTTCGATGGCTACGGCGAAAGCATGATCGACTACAACCACAAGGCGACGTACATCGGCGTGGGCGTGTCGCTGCTGGAGTGGTATTGAGCGCAGGGCGTCGAGGGGAAGCGGCTGAAGCCGCGGCCCCTTCCCCCGTCAGGTCCAGTCGGTAATCCCTTCGCGCCGGTAGGTTTCCGCGAACGCCGGCCGATCCTTCATCCGCCGCGCGTAGGCGCGCAGGGCCGGCCAATCGTCACTGGGCCGCGGCATGTTGCGCGACCAGCGCAACAGCATGGTCATCATGAAATCCGCGGCGCTCGGCTGCGCGCCGAGCAGGTACGGCCCGTGGGCGGACACGTGCGCCGCCAGCCGGTCCCACGCGCGCTCGATCACCGCGCGCGCCTGCATGCGGGCCGCCTGCTCGTTCCCGGCCCCCGCCGGCTCGTCCGGGTAGAACCACGCCCGGTACGCCGGCTGCAAGGTATTGGTGCACCAGCACATCCAGCGGTAGTACTCCGCCCGCGCCGCGCTGCCGGGCGCCGGGGCCAGCCCGGCCGCGGGGTGCTGGTCGGCCAGGTGCATCACGATCGCCGCCGCCTCGGTGAGCACCTGCCCTTCCAGCACCAGCGTGGGCACCACGCCGGCAGGGTTGAGCGCGAGATATTCGGATGATTTCTGCTCGCGCCGCTCGAAATCCAGCGCGCGCAGTTCGTGCGGGATGTCCAGTTCGATGAGCAGCCAATGGACCACCAGCGCGGCGGTGCTGGGCGAGTAGTACAGGACGGCACGCATCGACGACTCCGGCGGAAAGGGCCCGCCGATTGTACGCGGCGCTTCAGTTGCCGCAGCCCTGAAGGCACTGCGCGCGACGCTCCGAACAGGTGTCGACCGGTCCGCGCACGCTGCAATCCAGCGCCTGTGCCAGGCAGTTGTTGCGCCGGGCCGGGTCGCTGATCTGTTCGCACTTGTCGTGCTGGCCCGACGTAGCCTGGCGGGTGCAGGTGGGCAGGTCGTGCGGCGTGGCCTGGCACTGGTCAAAGCTGCTGGCGCAGCGCTTGAAGCATTGGTCGGCCGACTGGTACTGCCGGTATTCGGGCGAGCGCAGGAACGCCGGCTCGCCGTTGCCGGCGGGCGAAGCGCAGCCAGCCACCAGTACCACGCCGATCCACGCGCATCTCTGCATCCAGCGCATCCGCATTCCCTGCTCCGTGAAACGAAGAAAGCCGGAGTATGCCCCGGCTTTCCTTTCGCTTCGAGAACGCTGGCGCTTACGCCGGCTCGACCACCACCGGAATCTTGCCGATGCGCGCCTGCCATTCGCGCGGCCCGGTCTTGTGCACCGATTCGCCGCTGGAATCCACCGCCACGGTCACCGGCATGTCCTTGACCTCGAACTCGTAGATCGCTTCCATGCCCAGGTCCTCGAACGCGAGCACGCGGCTGGCCTTGATCGCCTTGGATACCAGGTAGGCCGAGCCACCGACGGCCATCAGGTACACCGCCTTGTTGTCGCGGATCGCCTCGATGGCCGCATCGCCGCGCTCGGACTTGCCGACCATGCCCAGCAGGCCGGTCTGCTCCAGCATCTGGCGGGTGAACTTGTCCATGCGCGTGGCCGTGGTCGGGCCGGCTGGGCCGACGACTTCGTCGCGCACCGGGTCCACCGGGCCGACGTAGTAGATGAAGCGGTTGGTGAAATCCACCGGCAGCTGCTCGCCCTTGTTGAGCATGTCCACCATGCGCTTGTGCGCGGCGTCGCGGCCGGTGAGCAGCTTGCCGTTGAGCAGCAGCACCTCGCCCGGCTTGAACTGCGCCACTTCCTCGCGGGTGATCGTGTCCAGGTTCACCCGGCGCGCGTTGAGCGGGTTGTAGGTGAGCTTGGGCCAGTCCTCCAGCGAAGGCGGGTCCAGCGCCACCGCGCCACTGCCGTCCAGGGTGAAGTGCGCGTGGCGGGTGGCCGCGCAGTTCGGGATCATCGCCACCGGCAGGTTGGCCGCGTGGGTCGGGTAATCCTTGATCTTGATGTCGAGCACCGTGGTCAGCCCGCCCAGGCCCTGCGCGCCGATGCCCAGCGCGTTGACCTTCTCGTACAGCTCCAGCCGCAGCTCCTCGGCGCGGTTGGACGCGCCGCGCTGCTGCAGCTCGGTGATGTCGATCGGCTCCATCAGCGCTTCCTTGGCCAGCAGCATCGCCTTCTCGGCGGTGCCGCCGATGCCGATGCCCAGCATGCCCGGCGGGCACCAGCCGGCGCCCATGGTCGGCACGGTCTTGAGCACCCAGTCCACGATCGAGTCGGACGGGTTGAGCATGGCGAACTTGCTCTTGGCTTCCGAGCCACCGCCCTTGGCCGCCACGATCACGTCCACCGTATCGCCCGGCACGACCTTCACGTTGACCACCGCCGGGGTGTTGTCCTTGGTGTTCTGGCGCTTGCCGGCCGGATCGGCCAGCACGCTGGCGCGCAGCTTGTTGTCCGGGTGGTTGTAGGCGCGGCGCACGCCTTCGTTGACCATGTCCTCCACGCCCATCGTGGCGTCGTCCCAGCGCACGTTCATGCCGATTTCCAGGAACACGGTGACGATGCCGGTGTCCTGGCAGATCGGCCGGTGGCCCTCGGCGCACATGCGCGAGTTGATCAGAATCTGCGCGATCGCGTCCTTGGCCGCGGGCGACTGTTCGCGCTCGTAGGCGGCGGACAGGTTCTTGATGTAGTCGACCGGGTGGTAGTAGCTGATGTACTGCAACGCGTCGGCGACGCTCTGGATGAGGTCTTCCTGCTTGATCGAGGTCACGGCTGGCTCTGAAGGCGTGCGGGGAAACCCGACTATTTTAGGGCAAAGTGGCCCGGCGCCCGTCGCTGTCACGCCGGCACACCCTGTTCCGTCCTGGTGAGCATGAACGCCGATCCCGTTTTCGAGCAGCACCGCCCCCGTCTGTTCAGCCTGGCCTACCGCCTGCTCGGCGCCCGCGCCGAGGCCGAGGACGTGGTCCAGGACGCCTGGCTGCGCTGGCATGGCAGCGACCGCGGCCAGATCCTGGACCCGGAAGCCTGGCTGGTCACCGCCACCACCCGGCTCGGGCTGGACCGCCTGCGCGCGGCGCGCACCGCCCGCCGCCATTACGTCGGCCCGTGGCTGCCCGAGCCGCTGGAGATCAGCGACGCGCCGGGCCCGGACCAGCACCGCGAGCAGGCCGAGCAGGTCTCGCTGGCCCTGCTGGCGGTGCTCGAACGGCTCGGCCCGGAGGAGCGCGCCGCCTTCCTGCTCAAGGAGGTGTTCGACTACGACTACGCGCGCATCGGCGAGCTGCTGGGCCACAGCGAGGCCAACTGCCGCCAACTGGTGCATCGCGCGCGCGCCCGCGTGCGGGCCGAACGGCCGCGCTTCGAGGTATCGCGCGCACGCCACCGCGAACTGCTGGCGCGCTTCATGGAAGCCTCGCAGTCCGGCGACGCCGCCGCCATCACCGCGCTGCTGGACAGCCACGCGCGGCTGGTCTCCGACGGCGGCGGCAAGGTCACCGCCACGCTGCGCCCGCTGCGCGGCGCCGAGCGCATCGCGCGGCTGTATTGGGCGGTGGCGCGGCGCGGCTTGGGCCTGCAGGCGAGGCTGGGCACGGTCAATGGCGAGCCGGCGATCCTGCGCCACCACCCGGACGGCCGCCTGCATTCGGCCACGCTGGCGGTGATCGACGGCGATCGCATCGTCGAACTGCTGACGCTGATGAACCCGGACAAACTTCCGCCGATGTGAGGCCGCGCCGTTGTCACGCGCCGGCGCGCCGGCGCGTCCTGGATATCCAAAGCGGCCATCGTGGCCGCTGCCTGTGGAGATATCCATGCACTTCCATCGTGTCGACTACACCCAGCACCTGCCCGCCGCCTTCAAGGCCCTGTCCACCGCCAGCATGCAGGTGCATGCCGGCAGCATCGGCGCCGAACTGGCCGAGCTGCTGTTCCTGCGCGTCTCGCAGATCAACGGCTGCGCGTTCTGCCTGGACATGCATGCCACCGCCCTGCGCAAGGCCGGCGTGGAGCCGCGCAAGCTCGATACCGTCGCCGGCTGGCACGACAGCCGCTTCTTCGACGCCCGCGAACGCGCCGCGCTGGCCTGGGCCGAAGCGCTGACCCGCCTGCCGCACGGCGCGCCGCCCGATGCGCTGTACGACGCGCTCAAAGCGCATTTTGACGACAAGGAAATCGCCGAGGTCACCCTGGCGGTCGCGCTGATCAACGCCTGGAACCGCCTGGGCGTGGGCCTGCAGCCCGAGCTGCCGTAAGCCGCGCGCCGGCCGGCCGTGCCGGACACCTGCGTGCAACACGCCGCCGCTACGGTCTGCGTTCCCTTGCCCGCGCGGAGATGCACGATGGACGACAAGCACGGCCTGCCGGTCTTCGCCGGCGATGCCACCCTGCCCCTGGGCGCCAACGACGACTGCCCGGCGCCGCGCCACGGCCTGCTGCTGTGCGCGCCAGAGCACTTCGCGGTGGACTACGTCATCAACCCCTGGATGGCCGGCCACGTGCACGACACCGACCACGCGCGTGCCGCCGGCCAATGGCAGGCCCTGCACGCGCGCCTGGCCGAGCATGCGGACGTGGACCTGCTCGCCCCGGCGCCGGGCCTGCCGGACCTGGTATTCACCGCCAACGCCGGCCTGGTGCGCGGCAACACCTTCGTGCCCAGCCGCTTCCGGCACGCCGAACGGCGCGGCGAGGAGCCGCTGTGCATCGACTGGTTCCGCCGCGCCGGCTACCGCATCCGCCCGCTGCCCGAGCCGCTGTGCTTCGAGGGTGCCGGCGATGCGCTGTTCGACCGGGGCCAGCGCCACCTGCTATGGATGGGCCACGGCCATCGCTCCGACGTGGGCGTGGCGGCGGAACTGGAGCGCATGCTCGACGTGGACGTGGTGGCGCTGCAGCTCGTCGATGCCCGCTTCTACCACCTGGATACCTGCTTCTGCCCGCTGCGCGACGGCCGCCTGCTGTACTACCCGGCCGCCTTCGACGAGGCCGCGCAAGCGCGCATCGCCTCGCGCGTGGCGCCGCACCTGCGCATCGCCGTGAGCGAGGCCGATGCTTTGGCCTTCGCCTGCAACGCGGTGGACCTGGACGATGCCATCGTCCTGCACCGCGCCAGCCCGGCGCTGCGCCAGGCGTTGGCCGCCTGGGGCTACCGCACCATCCAGACGCCGCTGGACGAATTCCTCAAGTCCGGCGGTGCGGCGAAATGCCTCACGCTGCGGCTGGACGAGTGAGCCTTGCCGCCGCCATCACGGCGGCCGGCACAGCATGGCGGTCCCGTTTCCTGCAGGCCTCGCCATGTCGCCTTCCGACGCTCCGCTTTCCGACCGGCTGATCGCCGACGACGTCATCCGCGCGCTGGCCGACCAGGCCGACATCGAGGCCGGCGAAATCCTGATCGAGGTGCGCGATGGCCAGGTCACCCTCACCGGCGACGTGCCCGAGCAGGCGATGAAGCAGCGCGCCGAACAGCTGGTGGCCACGCTGCCCGGCGTGGCCGGCGTGCGCAACCTGCTCAACGTGGATGATGGCAGCGCCTCGTTCGGCCCGCCCGGCGAAGCGGTGCGCGGGCTGGATCCGGACGAATCGCCCGGCCCGACCGAGGCGCCGCGCGGGCGCGATGCCGGCACCTCCGGAAAGGACGCCAGCTAAGCCGCGCCCGGGTCACCGGATGCCGCGCCTCGCCCCGCCAGCGCGCGCTGGCGCCACAATGACGCCATGAGTCCCGCTCCCGCACCGGCGCGCCAGCCCAGCCTGCGCGAACGCTTCCATGCCCTGCGCAACCTGCCGCCGTTCCTGCGCCAGATCTGGCAGACCAGCCCCGGCCTGACGCTCACCAGCCTCGGCCTGCGCCTGGTGCGCGCGCTGATGCCGGTGGCCACGCTGTACATCGGCAAGCTGATCATCGACGAGGCGATCCGCCTGGCCGCCGGCACGCCGGGCCTGCGCGACCTCGGGCAGGCGCTGTCCAGCGGCCGGCTCGATACGCTGCTGTGGCTGCTCGCCCTGGAACTGGCGCTGGCGATCGGCTCGGACCTGCTCGGCCGGCTCGTGGCCTACGCCGACAACCTGCTCTCGGAGCTGTTCAACAACGCCACCAGCGTGCGCCTGATGGAGCACGCCGCGCTGCTGGACCTGGAGGACTTCGAGGACCCCGAGCTGCAGGACCGCCTGGACCGCGCGCGGCGCCAGAGCATGGGGCGGATGAACCTGATGAGCCAGCTGTTCGGCCAGGTGCAGGACGCCATCACCGTGGCCAGCTTCGCCGTCGGCCTGCTGGTGTACGCGCCGTGGTTGATCGCCCTGCTCGCCGTGGCGCTGGTGCCGGCGTTCGTGGGCGAATCGCACTTCAACGCGCTGGGCTATTCGCTGAACTACCAGTGGACGCCGGAGCGGCGCCAACTCGACTACCTGCGCCAGGTCGGCGCCAGCGTCGAGACCGCCAAGGAAGTGAAGATCTTCAACCTGCACCGCTTCCTGGTCGACCGCTACCGCCAGCTGGCCGACCGCTACTACGCCGCCAACCGCGCCCTGGCGCGGCGGCGCGCGCTGTGGGGCACGCTGCTGGCCGCGCTCGGCACCCTGGGCTACTACGTGGCCTACGCGTACATCGCCTGGCGCACCATCCGCGGCGATTTCAGCATCGGCGACCTCACCTTCCTGGCCGGCAGCTTCCTGCGCCTGCGCCAGTTGCTGGAAGGCTTGCTGATCGGCTTCTCGCAGGTCGCCGGCCAGGCGTTGTACCTGGACGACCTGTTCTCGTTCTTCGCCATCGAACCGGAGATCGTCTCGCGCCCGGGCGCGGCCGCGGTGCCCAGGCCCATCGCGGGCGGCTTCGTGTTCGAGAACGTCGGCTTCCGTTATCCCGATGCCGAACAGTGGGCCGTTCGCCACCTCGATTTCGAACTGCGCGCCGGCGAAGTACTCGCGCTGGTGGGCGAGAACGGCGCCGGCAAGACCACGCTGGTGAAGCTGCTCGCGCGCCTGTACGACCCGGACGAAGGGCGCATCCTGCTCGACGGCCGCGACCTGCGCGACTATGACCTGGACGACCTGCGCGCCAACATGGGCGTGATCTTCCAGGACTTCGTGCGCTACCACCTCAGTGCGGGCGAGAACATCGGCGTGGGCCGCGTGGAGGCGATGGACGACCAGCCGCGCATCGAGGCCGCCGCGCGGCGCGCACTGGCCGATGAGGTCATCGAATCGCTGCCGCATGGCTACGAACAGCTGATTGGGCGGCGCTTCAAGACCGGCGTGGACCTCTCCGGCGGGCAGTGGCAGAAGATCGCCATCGCCCGCGCCTACCTGCGCGACGCGCAGGTGATGATCCTGGACGAACCCACCGCCGCGCTGGACGCGCGCGCCGAGTACGAGGTGTTCCAGCGCTTCAAGGAGCTGTCCTCGCAGCGCACCGCGGTGCTGATCTCGCACCGATTCTCCAGCGTGCGCATGGCCGACCGCATCCTGGTGCTGGCCAACGGCCGCATCGAGGCCGCCGGCACGCACGAACAGTTGATGGCCCAGGGCGGCCGCTACGCGGAGCTGTTCGAACTGCAGGCCGCTGGCTATCGTTGAGCCTTCCCGACGACCCGAGGTTCACCGCATGACCCAGGCCGCCCGCACGCTGCTGCCGCTCGCCCTCGCCCTTGCCCTGCTTTCCGCCTGCCACCGCCAGGACGACGCCGCCACCGGCACGCCCACGGCACGCAGCGCCGCCACCGCGCCGCCGCGCCCGCTGCCGAGCCAAGCCGGCGAGATCCAGGTCCGCGAGCTGGCCACCGGGCTGGCGCATCCCTGGGGGCTGGCCTTGTTGCCCGAGGGCGGCTTCCTGGTGACCGAGCGTGGAGGCGCCCTGCGCCGCATCGGCGCCGATGGCAGCGTCTCGGCGCCGCTGGCCGGCGTGCCGGCGGTGTACGCCCGCGGCCAGGGGGGCCTGCTGGATGTGGCGCTGGCGCCGGATTTCGCGCAGAGCCGGCGCATCTACCTGAGCTATGCCGAACCCGGCGAAGGCGTGCTGGCCGGCACCGCCGTGGCGCGCGCCGTGTTGGGCGAGGCCGGGCTGAGCGAGGTGCAGGTGATCTACCGGCAAGCCCCGAAGGTGGACGCCGAAAACCACTTCGGCGCGCGGCTGGCGTTCGACGGCCAGGGCCACGTCTTCATCAGCCAGGGCGAGCGCACGATGCGGATGATGTCCCAGCAGCTGGACAAGCTGCAGGGCAAGCTGGTGCGCCTGAACCTGGACGGCAGCGTGCCGGCGGACAATCCGTTCGTGGGCCAGCAGGGCGCGCGGCCGGAGATCTGGAGCTACGGGCATCGCAATTCGCAGGGGCTGGCGTTCGACCCGCGCAGCGGCAAGCTGTGGGAAAGCGAACACGGCCCGCGCGGCGGCGACGAGATCAACCTGCCCGAGCCCGGGAAGAACTACGGCTGGCCGCTGATCACCTGGGGCATCGATTATTCCGGCCAGCCGATTGCCGAATCGGTGGGGCAGACGCGCGAGGGGCTGGAGCAGCCCTACCACTACTGGCCCAAGTCCCCGGGCGTGAGCGGCATGGCGTTCTACACCGGCCATGCGGGCAGCGCGTGGAACGACAGCCTGTTGCTGGGCTCGCTGGCCGAACGCAACCTGATCCGCCTCACCCTCGACGGCGAACGCATCACCGGCGAGGAACGCCTGCTGGGCGAACTGGAACAGCGCATCCGCGACGTGCGGGTGGGCGCGGACGGCAACGTCTACGTCCTGACGGATGAAACACAGGGCCAACTGCTGCAGATCACCCCGCCGAAAGGCTGAGACCTCCCCCGGAAACCGTCCCAATGAGAGCCGCTCGCATTTGGGGTAGAATTGGTACGGATTCCCCCCAACAGACTTCTCCGGCATGTCTTCCGCTTTTGGCGCCGAAACGGTGCTCGAGGTCCGTCACTGGACCGACGACTATTTCAGCTTCACCACCACCCGCGACAGCGGCTTCCGCTTCGAGAACGGCCAGTTCGTGATGATCGGCCTGGAGACGGAAACCCGCCCGCTGCTGCGCGCCTATTCCATCGCCAGCGCCAACTGGGAAGAGCAGCTGGAGTTCTTCAGCATCAAGGTGCCCAACGGCCCGCTGACCTCCCGCCTGCAGCACATCCAGCCCGGCGACCAGGTGCTGGTCGGCAAGAAGCCCACCGGCACCCTGCTCATCTCCGACCTGCACCCCGGCCGCCACCTGTACCTGCTCGGCACCGGCACGGGCCTGGCGCCGTGGCTGTCGGTCATCAAGGACCCGGAGACCTACGAGCGCTTCGACAAGGTGATCCTCACCCACGGCGTGCGCTTCGTGAAGGATCTCGCCTACCGCGGCTACTTCGAGCAGGACCTGCCCGGCCACGAGTTCCTCGGCGACCTGCTGCGCGACAAGCTGCTCTACTACCCGGCGGTGACCCGCGAGGATTTCCCCAACCGCGGCCGCCTCACCGAGTTGATGGAGAACGGCGAAATGCAGCGCACCCTCGGCCTGCCGCCGCTGGATACGGCCAACGACCGCTTCATGATCTGCGGCAGCCCGCAGATGCTGGCCGACCTGCGCAGCGTGCTGGATGCGCGCGGCTTCGAGGCCTCCCCGCGCATCGGCCAGCCCGGCCACTACGTGTTCGAGCGCGCCTTCGTCGAGAAGTGATCGCCCGGGGGCCACGCGCCCCCGTGCTCGCCATAGCGCAGCCAGCGTTCGGCGGCCGCTTCGTCGTCGAACACCTGCGCGCGGAAACCGCGCTCGAGCAGCGCCAGGTTCAACGCCTCCAGCTCCATGTAGCGCGGCCAGCGGCCGACGAAGGCCAGCGGCATCGCGCGCAGCGCGGCCATGTCCAGCGCTTCGAGCACGCCCTGCCACTGGTCCGGCGAGGCCAGCGTGCCCTCGCGCAGGTCCACCGCCAGCACGCCGCTGGCCTGGCAGCGCACGGCTTCGTCGGTCAGCCGCGTCCAGCAGGCCAGCCGCGCCTGCTGCGTCTCGGTGCTGCCGCCGATCTCCACCCGCAGCGCGTTGCCCAGCCGCTGGAAGGACAGCCGGCAGTCCCCCGCGGTCCAGCTCGCGTCAACGCAGCACATGCTCGATCCTCGCGGCGAGCGCCTGCGGCCGCGTCGTCGGCGCGTAGCGCCCGCGCACCGCGCCCTGCCGATCAACCAGGAACTTGGTGAAGTTCCACTTGATGCGCGTGCTGCCCAGCAGCCCGCGGCGTTCGTGCCGCAGCCACTGCCACAACGGGTCGGCCTGCGGGCCATTGACCTCGATCTTGCGCGAGAGCGGGAAATCCACGTCGTATTCGAGCGCGCAGAACACCTTGATCGCCTCGTCGGTGCCCGGTTCCTGGCCGCCGAACTGGTTGCACGGGAAGCCGATCACCGTCAGGCCGCGCTCGCCATACTGGCGCCACAGCGCCTGCAGCCCGGCGTACTGCGGCGTGAAGCCGCAGCGCGAGGCCACGTTGACCAGCAGCAATGCCTGCCCCCGGTACGCGGACAACGAATGCCGCACGCCCGCACTGTCGTGGTAGCTGAAGTCGTAGACGGTGGTCACTGCGTCCCCCTGCTCTGCCCGGGCAGCATATCCGAGCCGGCCGGCGCGTGCGCGCCGGCTTGAATTGCCGAGCGTGGCGGCACACCATCGGCCCGGCCTCCCGTGGAGTTCCCGGCATGCCGCCCATGGCCGACGCGCTGTCCCCCGGCTTCATCCACATGCGCATCGTGCTGGGCATGGTGGTCGGCCTGGGCCTGACCCACCTGCTGCGCCAGCTGGCGCGCATCGTCGAGCACCCGGGGCGCAAACGGGTGTACTGGGTACACCAGGTCTGGGCCGGGTCGATGTTCGTGTACCTGCTTTCGTTCTGGTGGTGGGAGTACCGGCTCAGCCTGGTCACGCAGTGGACCTTCAACCTGTACCTGTTCGTCACCCTCTATGCGCTGCTGCTGTACCTGCTGTGCACGCTGATCCTGCCGGAGAACATCGACGAGTACGCCGACTGGCGCGACTACTTCTACACGCGGCGCGCCTGGTTCTTCGGGCTGCTGGCCACCGCCTACCTCATCGACCTGGCCGACACGCGCATCAAGGGGTCGGCCTACTTCGCCAGCGTGGCGCCGGAGATGCTGGCGCGCGACCTGGCCTTCGCCGTATTCAGCCTGGTGGCCGTGGCCACCCGCCAACCCCTCTTCCACGCGGCGTTCGCCCTGGCGGGCATCGCGTACCAGCTGCTTTTCATCGTGCGCCACTTCGAAGTGCTGTAGAAAACGTTTGTCGCATGCCTTTCGTCACGGGCGGCCGGCCCGGGGCATCGGGTAGCCTCGGGGGTTCCGTTTTCCTGAGGAATCCTCCTTGACCACCCGCCTTGCCCTGGCCCTGGCCGCCGCCCTCGGCGCGACCACCCCCGCCTTCGCCAATGCCCTCGATGCCATGAGCGCCACCGCCGCCACCGCCGCCACGCCGGCCTCGGCCAACCCGTTCTTCAGCGAAAGCCCGCTGCCGCTGCACTACCCGCAGTTCGACAAGATCCGCGACAGCGACTTCGCGCCCGCCTTCGATGCCGGCATGGCCCAGCAGCTCAAGGAAGTGGAGGCCATCGCCAACAACAAGGCCAGGCCGACGTTCGACAACACGATCATCGCGCTGGAGAAGAGCGGCCAGGTGCTGGACCGCGCCACCACGGTGTTCTTCAACCTGGTCGGCACCGACACCAACGACACCCGCAAGCAGCTGCAGGCCGACTACTCGGCCAAGTTCGCCGCGCACCGCGATGCGATCTCGCTCAACGGCAAGCTGTTCGCGCGCATCCAGGCGCTGTACGACAAGCGCGACACGCTGGGCCTGGACGCCGAAGGCGTTCGCCTGGTGGAGAAGTACTACACCGATTTCGTGCGCGACGGCGCCAAGCTGTCGGAGGCCGACAAGGCGACGCTGAAGTCGATGAACGCCGAGATGGCGCGCCTGGGCACCCAGTTCAGCCAGAACGTGCTGGCCGAGGTGAACGCGGCCGCCGTGGTGGTGGACGACGTCAAGCAGCTCGATGGGTTGTCCGAGGAGCAGATCTCCGCCGCGGCCGAGGCGGCCAAGGCGCGCAAGCTCGAGGGCAAGTACGTCATCGCGCTGCTCAACACCACCGGCCAGCCGCCGCTGGCGCAGCTGAAGAACCGTGAACTGCGCCAGCGCATCTTCGAGGCGTCGGTGAACCGCGGCAGCCACGGCGGCGAGTTCGACAACACGGCGCTGGTCGCGCGCATCATGAAGCTGCGCGCCGACAAGGCCAAGCTGCTGGGCTTCCCGAACTACGCGGCGTATTCGCTGGAGAACCAGACGGCCAAGACGCCCGAGGCGGTGAACGCGATGCTGGGCCAGCTGGCCCCGCCGGCGGTGGCCAACGCCAAGCGCGAGGCGGCGGACCTGCAGAAGATGATCGACGCCGAGCAGAAGGCCGCGCGCAAGCCGACCTTCGCGCTGGCGCCGTGGGACTGGGCCTTCTACAGCGAGAAGGTGCGCCAGGCCAAGTACAACTTCGACGAGGCGCAGCTCAAGCCGTACTTCGAGTTCAAGAACGTGCTCGAAAACGGCGTCTTCTATGCCGCCAACCAGGAGTACGGGCTGACCTTCAAGGAGCGCCACGACCTGCCCAAGTACCGCGACGACATCTACGTCTACGACGTGTTCGATGCGGACGGCAAGCAGCTGGCGATCTTCATCCACGATCCGTACGCGCGCGCGTCCAAGCGCGGCGGTGCGTGGATGAACTCCTACGTGTCGCAGTCGGCGCTCACCGGCGACCAGCCGGTGGTGGCCAACCACCTCAACATCCCGAAGCCGCCGGCGGGCCAGCCGACGTTGCTGACCTGGGACGAGGTGACCACGATGTTCCATGAGTTCGGCCATGCGCTGCACGGCATGTTCTCGGACGTGAAGTACCCGTACTTCTCGGGCACCAGCGTGCCGCGCGATTTCGTGGAGTTCCCGTCGCAGGTCAACGAGATGTGGGCCGACTATCCTTCGATCCTGCAGCACTACGCCAAGCACTACCAGACGGGCGCGGCGATGCCGCAGGCGTTGCTGGACAAGGTGGTGGCGGCGGCGAAGTTCAACCAGGGCTTCGCGACGACCGAGTACCTGGGGGCGGCGATGCTGGACCAGAACTGGCATCAGCTGCCGGCCGACAAGGTGCCGGACGCGGCGGGCGTGATGCCGTTCGAGGTGCAGTCGCTGGCGGCCGACGGGATCGCCTACGCGCCGGTGCCGCCGCGTTACCGCACGCCGTACTTCAGCCACATCATGGGCGGGTATGCGGCGGGCTACTACGCATACATCTGGTCGGAAGTGCTGGATGCGAACACGCAGCAATGGTTCCGCGAGCACGGGGGCCTGAGCCGCGAGAACGGCGACCACTTCCGCAAGACGCTGCTGTCCAAGGGCGGCAGCGTGGATGCGATGCAGCTGTTCCAGAACTTCGCCGGCCATGCGCCGCAGATCGAGCCGCTGCTCGAGAAGCGCGGGCTGACCAGCGGGGGCGAGGCCGCTGCGCCGTCTGGCAAGTAAGGTCCTGGTTCTTTGCTTGAAGAAAAGGCCGCCCTTTGGGCGGCCTTTTTTTGTCGGGGTTTTTCTCGAAGTTTTCGCTCGGAAGGGCACGGCGCAGGAAGCCGCGGAAGGTCCGGCGCGCGGCGACCGGAGGCCAGGCCGCTCGGGACACGCCGTGAATCCATCCATGGAGGCTCGTAGGCGACATCCATGTCGCCTACGGTCCCGAGCGGCCTGGCCTCCGGTCACCCGACAGGTCATCGGCGCGGCATCTGTGCCTCACGGTTCTTTTGATGTGGCACGATCCTCACGTTCGTCAGGTCGGGGATAGGGAATGCCTGCTTTTTATCGACTGCTTCAAGGAATCGGTTTCGCTCTCGGCCTCTGCCTGGCCGCATGGGCAATAGGCCTACTGTTCGTGGTGGGGCTCGGCGAGGTCGCGCCCAACGTGCGGGGCGGGTTCTTCACGACCGCAGGCGTCTTGCTTTTGCTCGCCACGCCGCTGCTGGCGTGGCCCTATTGGCCACGCGTGGCACGATGGGCCGCGGGCATCGCGCTGTGCGGACTGGCCGGCCTGGTGAGCTTCTATGCGTTTCGCTCTTCTGTGGCCGGGCCGTTGATCAAGGCCTCGGCAGTGGCCCTCTGCGTGCTGGCCGTGGTGCGCGTGGTCCTGGCATGGCGACGCTCGGAACCGACCAGCGCGCCGCAGGAATAGCGCCAATCCGGCCTCACGACAGGGCGGCCTCCACTTCGCGGGGCGTATCGGGCTGGGTGGCGGTCTGCCGCTTCAACTCGATGACCCGCGACGCGGCAGCAATCGTCTCCTGCCGGTGCGCGATGATGATGCGGGTCAGCCGCAGGCTACTCACCACCTCGTTGACCTTGCGCTCGTTGGCGCCGTCCAGGTGGCTGGTCGCTTCATCCAGGATCAGCAGCTGCGGCTTGCGGTAAAGCGCACGCGCCAGCAGCACGCGCTGGCGCTGGCCGCCGGACAATGCCGCGCCCATGTCGCCGATCGGGGTGTCGTAGCCCATCGGCATCGCCATGATCTCTTCGTGAATCTGCGCCATGCGCGCGGCGGCCTCGATGTCCTCGCGCTTGCCGTCCGCGGCAAAGAAGCTGATGTTCGCGGCGATCGAGCCGGCGAACAGGCTGTCGTCCTGCAACACCGCGGCGGCCACGTCGCGAAAGCGCGCCTTGCCGAGCTGGCGGATGTCCACGCCGCCCCAGCGTATCTCGCCGGCGTCCGGCTCCAGCAGGCCCAGGATCAGCTTGGCCAGCGTCGATTTGCCGTCGCCCGAGGCGCCGACAATCGCCACGCATTCGCCCTCGGCGATGTCCATGTCCAGCCCGTCCAGCACCCACGGTTCGTTGCTGCCATACCGAAAGCACAGGCCGCGCACCTGCAATGCGCCGCCACCTGCGGCCAGTGCGCCCTCGCCTGCCAGCGCAGCTTCCGGGCGCGCGGTGGCGATCTCGGCGATGCGCTCGGCGTGCATGCCCAACATGCGGATCTCGTAGAGCTGGTTGACGAAGTTGGCGCTGCGGGTGGAGAACAGGTCGGCATAGGCGATGAAGGCCACCAGCATGCCAGCGGTCATCTCGCCCGCCATCACCAGCGTGGCGGCGTACCACACCACGCCCACGCGGAACACGCCGAACAGCAGGCCGTTGGCCAGTTCGAAGCCGAGCTGCCAACGCTGCACCACCACGTCGCGGTTGATCGTCTCGGCCAAGGCGTTGCCATAGCCGCCCAGGCGGCTGGCCTGCTGGTTGGCCAGCTGCAGCGAGCGGATGCCGCGAATGGCTTCGAGCAGGTTGGATTGCTGCCGCGCGGCCTGGGCGATCTTCTCCTCGCTCGCGCGCCGCAGCGGGGCGAAGAAGTAGGCGCGCAGGCCGAGGTAGGCGGCGAACGCCACCAGCACCCACGCGGTGAGCTTGGCGCTGTAGAGGAACATCAACACCAGCGTGAACACGCACATCACGCCGTCCAGCACGGTGGCGACGAACTGGCTGGAGAGCACGTTCTGGATCGACTTCACCGAGGTAAAGCGCGAGACGACGTCACCGACATGGCGCCGCTCGAAGAATGTCGCGGGCAAGTGCAGCAAGTGGCGGAACAGGTTCGATTCCCACTGGTGGTTGAGGTTGGCGCCCAGCCAGGTGATGTTCCAGCCGCGCAGGGCGGTCACCACGGGGCGAAAGATCGCCAGCAGGCCGAAACCGAGCCCGATCAACACCAGCAGGCTGTCGTCGTGGGTGACCACCACCTGGTCCAGCACCCATTGCATGTAGAACGGGGCCACCAGGGTGAAGCCCTCGATCACCAGCGACAGCGCCAGCACGTGCAGCAGCGCGCGCTTGAGCCCGCTCACCTGCCCCAGCACGGCGGCCAGCGAGGTCCGCCGGCGGCGGCGCGCGCGCTGGAAGTCCAGGCTGGGTTCCAGTTCCAGCGCCACGCCGGTGAAATGGCGGCCGGCCTCGGCCAGCGGCATCGCCACTTCGCCACGCGCCGGGTCGTGGATCACCAGCGTGCCGCGCCGCACTTCCTTGAGCACCACGAAGTGGTCCAGGTCCCAGTGCAGCACGCACGGCGCCTGCAGCTGCGCCAGCTCCTCCAGCTCCAGCCGCAACGCGCGCGGGGTGAGCTTGAGCGCGATCGCATCGCGCATCAGGCTCAGCAGGGTGACGCCCTTCATCGACACCGGGTCGCGCTGGCGCAGTTCGCCCAGCGTGATGCCGTTGCCGTGGTAGTTGGCCACCATCACCAGGCAGCACAGGCCGCATTCGGCGAACTCGCTCTGCTGCACCACCGGCAGCCGCTCCAGGCCGCGCGGTTTCCATACCGGTCGGATCACCTCTTCCATGGCGGCTCCTCAGTCCATGACCTTGCGGCCAAACCCCAGCGCGGGGCCCAGCATCCATTCCACCAGGCGGCGGCGTTCGAGCATCACGTCGGCCTGGCAGGTCATGCCGGGCAGCAAGCCGTGCTGGCGTCCGTCGCCGGTCATCGACTGCGTATCCAGCGCAACGGTGGCGACGTAGTAGCTGGCCTGCGCGCCCGCCGAGCCGATGCCTTGCAGGTCCGCGCCGCGCGTGGGGTTGCGGTCCACCGCCACCACGCGTCCGGCCAGGTGGCCGTATTTCTGGTACGGGAAGGCATCCAGCCGCATCAGCACGCGTTGCTTCGGCTCGACGAAACCGGCCGCTTCGCCGTTGATGAGCAGCGTGGCCTCCATGCGGCCGTTGGCCGGCAACACGGCGACCATCACCTGCCCGGCCTGCACCACGATGCCGGCCTTCACCGGCAAGGCGGTGACCACCCCGTCCACCGGCGAGAGCGTGCGCCAGGTACGCCGGGCTTCCTGCTCGATCACCGCCAGCCGCAGGCGGCTGATGTCGCCCTGGATCGCGTTGTCGCGGCTGCGTCGTTCGATGGGCAGCCGCGCCAGGTCGTTGCGCGCCACGGTCAGCTGCTCGTCGAGCTGGCTGATCTGCACGCGCATGGATTTCTCCTGCACCTGCACCGAGATCAGCTCCTTGCGGGTGGATTCGAACTCGGCCTGGGACAGGTATTGCTGCGCGCGCAGGCGCTCGTAGCGGGCCTGGCGGCTGCGCAGCACGTCGATCTGCTCGCCGAGCAGCGCGCGTTGGTCCAGCAGCGCGGCACGCTGCACCTGCAAGCCGGCGATGCGCTGGCGCAGGTCGTCCGCCTTCAGGTCGAAGCCGCGCAGGCTGCCCGCCCGCTCGTCGGCGGCGAGCTTGCCTTGCGTGCGCAGTTCGCCGGCGATCGCGCGGTTGACGTCGCTGGAATCCTCGCCGCCCTGTTGCACGGCGTATTCCACCAGCGGTTGGCCCTTCTTCACCACCTGCCCGCGCTGCACCAGCAGGCGCGAGACCACCGAGGCGCGTTCGGCATGCACCTGCACCAGGCCGACGGTGGAGGTGACCTCGCCGCTCACCGTCACCCGCCGCGTATAGCGCCCGGTGCATACGAACACCAGTGCGGCGAGTAACAGCGCGCTGAACACTGCCGTGTAGGCGGTGGTGGCCACCGGCGTGGCCAGGCGGATGCGGCCCAGCGGCGAGGATTGCGCCGCGGCCACCGCTTCATCACGGAACAGTCGCGACATCGGGCGTCCTGATCGAATCGAGCATGGCCAGCAGGCCGAGGATGCTGCCGTTGCCCGAGGACGGCGGCGCCAGCAGTTCGAAATCGTCGTTGAGGGCAAAGCCCAGCGGCAGCTTCTCCGCGCGCATGTGGCGCGCGATGGTCACCTGCGGGTCCACCAGCGCGACCAGCCCGGCGGTGCCGCGCTGGAACATGCGCGGGTGGTCGCTGACCACGACGACGGGCAACGGGTCGGCCGAAGCGCTCACGTGCGCGGACAGGCGTTCCAGCAGGTCGTAGC
This sequence comes from Stenotrophomonas sp. HITSZ_GD, assembly GCF_029543105.1. Classification (GTDB taxonomy): domain Bacteria; phylum Pseudomonadota; class Gammaproteobacteria; order Xanthomonadales; family Xanthomonadaceae; genus Stenotrophomonas_A. The sequence continues at coordinate 112,332 of NZ_JARQXB010000012.1, read as the reverse complement.
AGCTGGTGCAGGAGGACGAGAGCGCCACCACCACCAGGCCGGGCGCGGTGCCGAGCAGTTCGCCCACCTGGCGCGCCTGGCCGCTGGTCGAGTGGCCGAGCACCTGCTCGGGCGCCAGGCGTTCCGGTACCTCGCCGTGCAGGCGTTCGGGGCGATAGAACGCGGTCTGGTAGCGCCGCAGGCGCAGCCACAGGTAGGCCGCGCCCGCCAGCACGCCGCCGGCCACCGGGATGGCCCAGCGCACGAACGGTTCGGCGAGCAGGCCGCGCTGCCGCCAGAGCACCGCATCCAGCGCGCACGCCAGCAGCAGCAGCGCCACGTGCAACGCGGGCCCCTTCGGCGTGAGCGCACCGAAGCAGTCGCACGCGGCTTCGCGGCCGCGTAGCAGCGCCAGCGCGGTGCCGCCGGCCACCACCGCGGTGATGAACACCGCACCCGACAGGCGCGCCGGCACGCCCAGCGGTGCCAGCAGCAACAGCGCGGCGAGCAACAGCGCGCCCTGCACCACGGGATGACTATCCCAGCGGCGCTGCCCGGACGGAAACACCCGCTTGGCCATCACCGAGAACATCCCCAGCTGCGCGAGCAACGCGCACGCCAGTACCAGCGGTCCCTGCACGAGGATCGATTGCATCGACATCCTTATCTCCCGACATGTCCTGGTCGAAAAGCCATGCCCGGAAAACCCCGGGCATGGCCCCGGCATCAGCCGGCCTGCATCAACAGACCTGGGTGCCGCCGTCGCACAGGATGCAATCGGTCATCAGGTACCACAGGAAGCCGCCCAGCGACGGACCGCAACCGGCGGCACGGCCGCCGCTGACTTCGACGATTTCCTTGGCAGTGAGCTTGCGCATAAAAACTCCTTTTCTAGCAATGGAACCAGGCGCTTTTCGCCTGGCTATCGGGCACGTCATGCGCCCAATCCGGGAACACGGGCGCAGGCATGGCGGCCGGGGAGGCCGAGCTGCGCGACGTGGAGACTGCGTGCGGATGCAGGGCGCCTCCGCAAAAACCTCAGTGGACCTGCATGCGCCTGAGCCACTGCGCGCCCAACGCCGTCACGACGACGGTGGCGGCCAGCACGCCTATCCACCACGCCGCCTGCGGCACCTGCAAGGCGTGCATGGGCATCGACCAGGGGTAATAGCCCGCCGCATGGCCCAGCGTGCTGGCGCCCAGCAAGGCCACGAGCGTGGCGACCAGCCCGACCGCGATGGCGGCCACGAAACTTTCCAGCCGGACCGCCACCAGCAACTGCACCGCAGCCAGCACCAGCGCGGCCACGAACGTCCCCCCCAGCCGGCCGGCGAGGAAGCCGCCCGCCGCGCCCAAGGCATCGGGCGCCAACCCGAACGCCGCGCAGGCCGCCATCGCCGCGAGCCACAGCACCACGTGGCCCAGCAGCAGCAGCGCGAACAGGTTGACGCTCTTGGCCACGTACAGCGACGCACGCGACACCGGCAGCGCGAGCAGGTATTTCCACTGTCGGTTGCCGTGTTCGAGCTGCGCGATCAGCACCGCCTGCAGCGTCGCCATGATCGGCAGCACGAAGCTCGCCCAGATGCGCAACAGCGAATCCAGGTAGGCCTCCCAGCGCGCGATGCCCTTGGAAGCGGCCAGCACGTCCAGGTTGGCCAGCACGAACAGGCTCAGCAGTACCGCGCACACGGGCGCGGCGATCGCCATGCCCCGGGCGAAGGTGCGCTTGAGTTTGGCGTGCTCGGCGCGCACGCAGTCGATCCAACGGTTCATGCGCCGCCCTCCTTGCCCGTCGCCAGCGCGAAGAAGCGCTCCAGGCTGTCGTGCCGTGCGCCGAGCGCGTGCACGTCGATGCCGGCGGTCACCAGCAAGCGGTTGATGTGCGCGGCCTCGCTGGCCTGCGCGTCGACCCGCAGGACGCCTTCGGCCTCCACCGCCGCCGCGTGCCCCGCTTGTGCCAGCAGCGCGGCCGCGCGGGCGGGATCGCCGCATTCCACCCGCAGGCGGCGTTCGCGCAGCGCGGCCAGCTCGCCTTGTGCCAGCAGCCTGCCCTTGTGCAGCAGCCCGACATGCGTGGCGACCTTCTCGACATCGTCGAGCAGGTGGCTGGACAGGAACAAGGTCATGCCGTGCTCGCGCACCAGCTCGCGCATCAGTGCACGCATGTCCGCCATGCCGGGCGGGTCGAGCCCGTTGCTGGGCTCATCGAGGATCAGCAGGCGGGGCCGGCCCAGCAGCGCCAGCGCCAGGCCCAGGCGCTGGCGCATGCCCAGCGAATATTGGCGCACCAGGCGGTCGGCGGCATCGAGCAGGCCCACGGTGCGCAGCGCGTCGTCGATCTCGCCGCGCGGGCGGCCGAGCAGCAGCGCGGTGATGCGCAGGTTCTCGCGGCCGGTGAGGTGCGGATACAGCGACGGCCCTTCCACCATCGAGCCGATGTGCGGCACCGCGCGCGGGTCGGCGGCGCGCGGCGCGCCGTCGATGAGGATCTGCCCGCGCGTGGCGCGCAGCAGGCCCAGCAGCAAGCGAATCGTGGTGGTCTTGCCCGCGCCGTTCGGGCCGAGGAACGCGTAGATCGCGCCGGCCGGCACGGTCAGGTCGAGATCCCACACACCGGCATGTGCACTGTAGGCGTGACTCAAGCCCACGGTCTGAATCATGGCCGCGGTCATGGCCGCGCCCCCATCCTTGAGGTCTGCATGTCCTTTTCCCCATTACAAGCGTTTTCTTCATCACGGCGGAATGCTCCCCAGCATTCCGTCCCTTGCGGGCCAACCGTGATGGCGCGGGCACCATAGCGGCCCGCGCGGAAAACTGTCAACGCCCCGGCCTCGCGTTGCGTTGACGGAAGCGCCCGTGCCAGGCGCGATACGTGACCGAGGTCACGCCATGCGCCTCAGCCGCGCGGATGCACCACCACGGTGGCGGTCATGCCCGCCGCCAGTACCGTGCCCTGCGGCAGGTGGTCGGCATCGATGTGCACGCGCACCGGAATACGCTGCGCCAAGCGCACCCAGTTGAAGGTCGGGTCGACGTTGGCGAGCAGGTCGCCGCCGGCCGGGTTGTCGGCATCGGTGATGCCGTGCGCCACGCTCTCGATGGTGCCCTGCAGTTCGGTGCCGCCGCTCATCAGCCGCACCTCGACCGGATCGCCCACATGCAGCGCCGGCAACTTGGTCTCCTCGAAGTAGCCGTAAATCCAGAACGAATGCTGGTCGATCACCGCCACGCGCGCGGCGCCGGCGTTGGCGTAATCGCCGGTACGCACGTCCAGGTTGGTGACGTAGCCATCCACCGGCGCACGCACCTCGGTGCGCGCCAGGTTCAGCGCGGCGGCGGCCAGCGCCACCTGCGCCTGCGCCACGGCGGCGGCGGCTTCCTGCTGCGCGGCGGTGGCCTGGCGCTGGCTGGCGTGCGCCTGGGCGACGCCGGCGCGCGCGGCGTTGGCGGCGGCCAGTGCGTCGCTGCGCGCCTCCTCGGAAATCAGGCTGCCCTGGATGCGCTGGCGGCGCTCATACTGGGTCTGGTACTTGACCAGGTTGGCCGCCTGCTCGGCGGCGCTGGCCCCGGCGGCCTGGATGCTCGCGCCGGCGGCACGCGCGGCGGCCTGCGCGGCGGCGAGGTTGGCCTGCGCCTTGTCCAGCTCGAAGCGGTAGCGGCTCTGGTCGATCACGAACAGCAGCTGGCCCTTGCGCACCTGCTGGTTGTCCTTCACCGCCACCTCGGTGACCAGCCCGGCGACGTCCGGCGCCACGCGCACCACTTCGGCGCGCACGCGGCCGTCGCGGGTCCATGGCGAGTACATGTAGTGCTTCCACAGCAGCACGCCCACCAGCACGGCGAGCAGGACGACCACGGTGGTCAGGCAGAAACGCATCAGCGACATCAGGCGGGGATTCATGGCGGGACTCACAGCAGGAGCAGCGCGACGCTGCTGAACAGGACGAGGAACACGGCGATGCGGAACAGCGAGGGATGCCAGACGTGGCGATACAGCTGGTAGCGGCCGGCGACCCAGTCCAGGCCCCAGAACACCGCCAGCATGGCGACGAACAGGATCAGCAGGGTCGGCACCAGGGTGCCGCCGAGGGCGATTTCACGAGGCATCGGTCGAGGTCTCCGCGCCCGCCGCGGCGGCGGGCATGTAGCGCGCCATGACCGACTGGTCGTCGACCAGGGCCAGGCGGATCAGGTGCAGGTGTTCGCGCACGAACGGCAGCGCGACGCTTTCGCCCGGCGTGGCGCGCGCGCAGGCGAGCGCGGCATCCACCGCGTCGAGCGCGGCCTGGTAGGCGGCCGTGGACGGGTGTTCGAAGAAGCGGCCCAGCGCGTTGACCGCGGCCTCGGCGGCAGCTTCCATCCGCGGAGAGAGCGGCTGCTCGCGGTGGTCGTGCCGTAACTCGATGATCGCCCGGCCGGTTTCGTGCACGGCCAGCGCCCACGACAGCAAGCGGCGCGACTCGTCGCTGCCGGCCACGGTCTGGGTGACGATCTGGTGGAACAGGTCGCGGTTCACGCTCTCGAAGCGATAACGCAGGCCCGGCAGCGGCGCTTCGGCCGCCAGCGCGACCTGCCCGCGCAGCGCGGCCAGCTGGCGGCGGCGCAGCCACGCGCTGCCGATCGCCGGCGGCACCAGGCCGAACATCAGCACCACCGCGCCCAGGCCCAGCATCTGCGCGACGCCGTCGTTGATGAAGTGCACCGGGTTGAACACCATCGGGTTGGTGATCGACAGGATGTAGGCCAGCCCCATGCTGCCGCCCAGCCCGTAGAGCGAGAGCGCCGGGCGGGTGAACAGGTAGCCGCCGATCATCAGAAAGGGCAGCACGCTGGCCACCAGCAGCGGGAAGCCGTCGACGCGGGTGAGCACGAAGAACACGCACACGAAGCCGGCCACCATGCCGCCGAGGTAACCGAAGGCCACCTTGATCGTCACCCGCACCGGGCCGGGCGCGGTGGCGAACAGGCCGGAGAAGATCGTCGCCAGCAGCATCGCGTTGGCGCCGGCCGGCCAGGCCGAGCCGATCCAGAACAGGGCCAGCAGCCCCATCGTGGCGACGGTGCGCACGGTGGCCAGCGCGGCGCCGGCGAAGTCGTTGCCGCGCAGGAAGCGCGCGCGCTCCACCACGTTGCCGGGAATGCGATCGCCGCGCATGTCCAGCTGCGAGATCACGTACAGCTCCAGCTCCTGGGCGAAGCGCTGCACCAGGCCCGCGCCCACCTCGAAGTCTTCCGCGCGCGCCGCCTCCAGTGCGGCGCCGAGCACCGCCGCCTGCGCCGGCATCGCGTGGCGCGCACGGCGCAGGCGATCCAGCAGCGCGCGCGAGGGCGTGGCATCGGCCAGCGCCTCGCCAAGCGGGCGGTACAGGCCGATGATCGCCGCGGCCACCGCTTCGCCGCCGTTGCGCTGCAGGCGGTTGAGCAGGTGGTGCAAGGACTGGAAGCTGGTGGACACCGCCATGAAGCGCTGGTTGGCCAGCTCCATGTGCGCGCTGCGCGCACGCGCCTGCGGGTCCTCGAAGATCACCGAGCTGCGCAGGTCTTCCAGCGTGACCGCATCGCGCACGAACCGCAGGTGCGCCTTCTCCATGTCCTCACGCGGGATCGCCCCGCCGGTGCTGCCGCGCATGAAGCCGATGAAATGGTCGTACTGCAGGCGCGCAGTCTGGCGCAGCGTGTCGCGCACGCGTACCGGGAACACCACGTCGTTGACCACGGCGCTTACCAGCAGGCCGAGCATCAGTTCGGTGATGCGGTACATCGCCGATTCGAACACGCCGCCGGGGGCGTCGATCACCGGCAGGGCGATGATCGCGGCCGTGTAGCCGGCCAGCACGAAAGCATAGGACTTGAAGTTGCGGTACAGCGTGGCGCCGCCCGCGCACAACCCCACCCACAGCGCCATCGCGCCGAGGAACAGCACGCGCTGCTGCGGGAACGCCCCGACGATGAGCAGCGCGGCCGCCGCGCCGGCCAGGGTGCCGAACACGCGGTAGAAGCTCTTGGCCAGCACCATGCCGGACTGGCGGTGCATGACGATGATGGTGGTCATCGCCGCGGTGTTGGGCGAAGGCAGCTGCAGTCGCATCGCCAGCCACAGCGCGATGAAGTACGACAGCGCGGTGCGCGCGATGAACAGCCAGGCATCGCCCTCCTCGCGGAGGAATTGCCAAAGCGCCTCGCGCCGTGCAGCGGCCGATGGGAGGGAAACGGTGGACATCGCGTCTTGCCTGGGAGGGGGGTGTTACAGCCTTTCCATGCTGTCGAGCATCTTCTTCAGCAGCTTCTCCAGCCGCAGCTGTTCGGTCTCGCCCAACCCGCCGACCTCGTTGTCGAGCAGCACGCAGATGCCGGGCAGCATGCGTTCGATCAGCGCCACGCCGGCCGGCTCCAGCGTAAGGGTGACCTTGCGGCGGTCCTCCTCGTGGCTGGCACGGCTGATCAGCCCCTTCTCGCAGAGCTGGTCGGTAAGGCGGGTGACGTTGGCGGATTTCTCGCCGGCGGCCTCGGCCACCTCGCTGGGGGTCAGCGATTGGTCTGGCGTGCCGTACATCATCATCAGCACGTCGTACTCGGGATGGGTGATGCCGTAGGGCTTGAGCAGGCCGTTGGCGTTGGCGTGGATGCGCTTGTAGAGGTGCTTGATCAGGCGCACCAGCACCGCCGGCTCGCGCGGGAACGCGGGATAGCGCTCACAGGTCACGGCCAGGCGCCGTTCGACGGGTTCGAAGCTGCTCATGGGAGGCTCGGGTTTAGGCCAGGCCCATATAATACACTTCTGAACTATATTTTTGTGAATTAAGCTGTTCCGCAGGCGGAACGGTGCTGGTTCGACTGGGTGCCTTCTTCTTCCTTGTAGGAGCGGCTTCAGCCGCGACGCGCTAAAAATCCGCCACGAACGCGCCCATGGCACGGGCAACGCCTTGAAACTGGATGATTCCGGTCTCGGCGGAAGCCGCTAGTACGGTTCGGGGAACCGTTGCGCGGGCGTTGGATGCGTTTGGCGCACCGCCAGCCTACCGCGGCGCGCGGTACCCGCCCGGCACGCCTTCCGGCGAGAGCACCAGTTGCCACAGCTGGGCATGCCGGCAGCGGAAGCTGGCCATCGAGCCGGCCAGGTAGAAGCGCCACATGCGGCGGAAGCGCTCGTCGTAGCGCGTGCCGTCCAGCCGCGGCCAGGCAGCTTCCACGTTGGCCCGCCAGGCCTGCAGCGTGCGGTCGTAGTCGGCGCCGAAGTTGTGCCAGTCCTCGATGACGAACAGCCCTTCGCTGGCCTCGGCGATCTGCCGCGCCGATGGCAGCATCGAGTTGGGGAAGATGTAGCGCGCGATCCACGGGTCGGTACGGTGGCGGCTCACGTTGGTGCCGATGGTGTGCAGCAGGAACAGGCCCTGCGGACGCAGGCAGCGCCGCGCCACCTCGAAATAGCCCGGGTAGTTCTTGTCGCCGACATGCTCGAACATGCCGACGGAGAACACCGCATCGAACGGCTCGTCCAGCTCGCGGTAGTCCTGCAGACGGATGTCGATCGGCAGCCCCGCGCACAGGCGGCGCGCGAATTCGGCCTGCTCGGCGGAAATGGTGACGCCCACGCCGCTCACGCCGTAGCGCTCGGCGGCGAACTTCAGCGCTTCGCCCCAGCCGCAGCCGATGTCCAGCACGCGCTGGCCGGCCCGCAGGCCAAGCTTGCGGCAGATCAGGTCGAGCTTGGCCTCCTGCGCGGCATCCAGGTCCTGCGCCTGTGCCCAGTAGCCGCAGCTGTACACCAGCCGCTGGCCGAGCATGGCCTGGTAGAGGTCGTTGCCCAGGTCGTAATGGCGGCGGCCGACCTCGTAGCTGCCGCCGCCGGCCTGCAGGTTGAACAGCCGCGCGCGCAGCGCGTCGCCGATCTCGCCCCAGCCATGCACGCGCTCGTCCAGCCGCGCGCGCATCAGGTGCAGCAGGAACACGTCCAGCGCGTTGGCGTCCCACCAGCCATCCATGTAGCTCTCGCCCAGGCCGAGCGAGCCCTGGGCGAGCACGCGCGCGTACCAGTGCGGGTCATGGACCTGGATGTCCTGCGGGCGCTGCCCGCCCACCTCCACCCCCGCCTCGGCGAGCAGGGTCTCGACTCGGTTGCGCAGGCGCTCGGGCATGGCGGCTCCGGCTTACGGGGCGAACAACTCGGTGTATTCGGGGGCGACCAGCGGGCGCAGCACCGCGGCCGGGACGTCCGCGCTCTGCGTACCGTCGGAGTACGGACCCACCTGGTAGGGCGGGAACACGAAGCGCAGCGCGGCGATCTTGCCCGAACCGTCCAGGATCGGCACGAAATGCTCGAAGTTGGCCGCCTCGGCGCCGGTGCCCTCGCCGATCATCTTGTCGGCGTTCTTCAGCAGCGCCTCGGCGTCCGGCGGGGCGAGCTTGTCGGCCACCGTGCGCTGCTGCGCGGCCTCGTGCAGGCGCGCGGCGACGTACTGGCCCACCGTGCCCCAGCCGGCCGCGTTCGGGATGAGCTTGGCGGCCGTCAGCAGTTCGTTGCGCCCGGGCAGCCAGACGAAACGCGCCACCAGCGGTTCGCCGTGCGCGCCGCCGGTATAGCGGCTGCCATCGGCGGCCACGGCCACCACGGTGGGCGTGTCGAGCACCTGCTGGAACGCCAGCGACAACTCGTAGGGCGCGGTGGGCTTGTCGTTGCCCAGGCCGTCCACGGCCTGCATCAGCTCCGCGCGCGCGTCCTCGCCGTAGCGGCGCACGGCATCGGCGAGCCCGGGATAGCGGTCCAGCCCCTGCGGATAACTGATGCCCACCACGTAGCGCGGGTCGTGTTCGATGACGTCCTTCAGCGGACCCGATGCCGGCGCGGTCGCCGGCGCGTCGGCCGCGGGGGCGTTGTCCATCACCGGCGCGGGCGTGTCCGCCGCCGGCGGCGCGGCCGGTTCGCGCTGGCATGCGGCCAGCGCCGCCACCAGGGCCATGGCGCCCATCCACTTCCCTGCCCCCACTGCACCCAACCGCTTCATCCTCGACTCCTTGATTCCATGAAAGCCTGCCCGCTCAGGCGAGCAGATCCTGCTGCGCCGGGTGGCGCTGCATCCACGCCGCTGCGTAGGCGCACTCCGGGCGCACCTTGTAGCCCTTGGCGCGGGCGAAATCCAGCGCGTTTCGGACCAGATCGCCCGCCACGCCGCGCCCGCCGATCGCCGCCGGCACGCCGGTATGCACCAGGCGCATCACCCCGTCGGCCAACGTGTATTCCAGTACGCCCTGGTGGCCGTCGATATCGACCACGAACCGCTGCCCCGCCACGTCGTGGCGGATGGCCGGCCCGGCTGCTTCGTTCATGCGCGATCCCCCTGGCATCGGGCGGCATTGTCGCCAAGCCGGCGCGACCCCGGCGTGAAGCCTGCGGCGCGAAGCGGACGCATCGCGTCACTTTCGGCCCTCAAGTCGCCGCGCGCGCGGCCGATACCGCCTGCGGACGCCCCGAAAAGGTTGGCACGGGATTTGCGGCTTCCGTCACAAACACCGAAGGAGAGGTAGGCCATGAGCATCGACCCCACCCCGTCGCAGCGCGACGCGGACAGCTCCCTGCTGGAAGGCCTGTTCCAGCTCGTCGTCAGCGGCCACACGGGCGGTAGCGAGTTCGAGCAGTTGACCCACGAAGTCTATGGACGCCTGCTCGATGCCTATGCGGCCACCGACGGCAAGACCAGCGTGATGTTCCGCCGCACCGCGGCCTGAGTTCGCTCAAGGGGGGGCCGTCCGCGCTTCGGGGCGGGCGGTTCCCCCACCCTTCAGCCCGCGCCGCCGGAGAGCTGCGCGAGGAATGCCGGCACCAGGCCCGGCGCCATCGCCACCATGAACAGCACGCCGAAGGCGGCGCCGGCCAGGTGCGCGCTGTGGTTGATGCGATCGCCGCCGCGCCGGTCCATCCAGATGCTGTAGCCGACATAGAACACGGCGTAGAAGATCGCCGGGATCGGAATCGGGATGAAGAACAGGTACAGCCGGGTCCACGGGTCGATCAGGATGTAGGCGAACAGCACCGCCGACACCGCGCCCGACGCGCCCAGGCTGATGTAGTTCGGGTTCTTCTGGTTCTTCAGGTAGCTCGGCAGGATCGAGACCACCAGCGCGGCCAGGTAGAACAGCGGATAGGTCAGCCACGTGCCGGTGACCTGCACCATCGCCCGCTCGATCCAGCGCCCGAAGAAATACAGCGTGAGCATGTTGAACAGCAGGTGCATCCAGTCCGCGTGCACGAAGCCGTAGGTCACCAGCCGGTCGTACTCGCGGCGGCGGTCGATGGCCGGCGGCCACAGCACCAGGCGGTCGGCGAGCTTGCGGTTGGTGAACGCCATCCACGAAACGATGGCGGTGATGGCGATCAGGATCAGGGTGATCATCGACGGGCTCGGGGATCAGGCAAGGCGGTAATGGTCGACCACGCGGTAGCGCCGCGCGTACAGGCCGAAGGCCAGTGCGGCGAGGAACGCGAAGCCGGCGAAGAAGAACATCAGGAACGCGGTCTCGCTCAGGCCGGTGCCGGCGATGTGGCCGGTCACCGTATCGTTGCGCACCGCCACGTTGGACAGCAGCACCCACAGGTTGCCGACCGTGGTGGTGAGGTTCCAGAAGCTCATCACCACGCCCTTCATCGAGGCCGGCGCCTGGCTGTAGGCGAACTCCAGGCCGGTGGCCGAGACCAGCACCTCGCCGAAGGTGAGCAGCGCATACGGCAGGATCTGCCAGGCGATGTGCATGGCATCGCCACCGTCCATGAGCACCTGGATCCCACCGACCACCACCCAGGCCAGGCCACTGAAGGCGATGCCGGCGGTCATGCGGCGCAGCGCGGTGGGTTCGTACCCCAGCCGGCGCAGCAGCGGGTACAGCACCAGGTTGTTGAACGGGATCAGGATCATCACCAGCGCCGGGTTCAGCGCCTGCATCTGCGATGCGGTGAACCACGACGGCATCACCATCTCGCGGCCCTGCAGCACCCAGGTGGACGCCTTCTGGTCGAACAGCGAGAAGAACGGGGTGACCAGCGCGAAGATCACCAGCACCCGCAGCACCGCGCGCGCGCCATCGACGGCGTTGTCCGGATGCACGCCGCGCGCGCGTTCCAGCTGCCACCAGGTGCCGCCGCCGATGCCGGCCAGCAGCAGCACCATCGCCAGGCACAAACAGATCACGATGCCGAGCGTCTCCACGAAGCCGAAGCTGGCCAGCGCCAGCAGCACGGAAAGCGAGGCCAGCACCAGGCCCGGACGCCCTTGCCCCGACGCCCTGGCCAGCAGCGCGGTGCGCACGACGTGGGCGAACGAATGCGGGTCCTTCGGCGGCAGCGGCACGCGCACATAGCGATGGCGGCCGGACCAGAACACCACGGTGGCCACGAACATCAGCAGGCCCGGGATGCCGAACGCCCACGCCGGGCCGAGATGCTTCAGCGCCAGCGGGATCAGCAGCGAGGCGAACAGCGAGCCGAAATTGATGATCCAGTAGAAGGCGTCGAAGGCGACCTTGGCCAGCTGCTTGTTCGACTGGTCGAACTGGTCGCCCATGAAGGAGGCCACCAGCGGCTTGATACCGCCCGCGCCCAGCGCGATCAGGCCCAGGCCCAGGAAGAAGCCGTTGCGGTCGCCCTCGAACAGCGCCAGGCAGGCGTGGCCGGCGCAGTAGACCAGGCTGAACCACAGGATGGTGTTGTACTTGCCGAAGAAGCGGTCGGCCAGCCAGCCGCCGAGCAGCGGGAAGAAGTACACCCCGATCATGAAGCTGTGCATGATGTGCTTGGCCTCGGCCTCGCGGCCGGGCGCGGTCACCTCCTGCAACAACAGCGAGGTGATCAGGAACTGCACCAGGATGTTGCGCATCCCGTAGAAGCTGAAGCGCTCGCACGCCTCGTTGCCGATGATGAAGGGAATCTGGCGCGGCATGCGCGCCGTCGCGGTGGCGGCCGGGGAAGAGGTCGTCATCGGGAAGTTCTGCAGGACAAACCCCAAGCCTAACCGATCGCGCCGCGCGCTGCCCCACTCGCCGCAGTGCAGCTTGGCCCCTGGCGCCGCATCACTTAGGCTCATCGGTCTCCTCCCCCCACGGAAGCTGTGGATGCGTCTGTCCGCCCTGCTGCTCTGCGCCCTCGCCTGCTCGGCCACGGCGGCGTCGCCCGCGCTGACCACGGTGTCCGAGCGCAGCGGGTTCCAGGACACCGGCCGCTACGAGGAGGTGATCGCGCTGTGCGAGGCCTTCGCCGCGCGCTATCCCGCGGCGGTGCGCTGCCTGCAGTTCGGCACCACGCCGGAGGGCCGGCCGATGCAGGCGCTGGCCATCTCCACCGCCGGCGCGCTCGACCCGGCCACCGTCGCCGCCCGGCAGTTGCCCGTCGTGCTGATCCAGGGCGGCATCCACGCCGGCGAGATCGACGGCAAGGACGCCGGCTTCCTCGCCCTGCGCGAACTGCTGGACGGGCAGGCCGCCCGCGGCACGCTGGACAAGGTGGTGTGGCTGTTCGTGCCGGTGTTCAACGTGGATGGCCACGAGCGCTTCGGCGCCTGGAACCGCCCCAACCAGCGCGGCCCGCGCGAGATGGGCTGGCGCGTCACCGCGCAGAACCTCAACCTCAACCGCGACTACGTCAAGGCCGACGCGCCGGAGATGCAGGCGATGCTGCGCCTGGTGCAGCAGTGGGACCCGCTGCTGTACGTGGACCTGCACGCCACCGACGGAGCGCAGTTCGAGCACGACGTCTCGGTGCAGGTCGAGCCGGTGCACGCCGGCGACGCGCGCCTGGCCGGCGACGGCCGGCGGCTGCGCGATGGCGTGCTGGCCGATCTCAAGCGCCAGGGCTCGCTGCCCCTGCCCTATTACCCCTCCTTCGTGGTGGACGACGACCCGGCCTCCGGCTTCGAGGACGGCGTGCCGCCGCCGCGCTTCTCGCACGGCTATTTCCAGCTGCGCAACCGCTTCGGCATGCTGGTCGAAACGCATTCGTGGAAGCCGTACCCGCAGCGCGTGCGGATCATGCGCAACACCATCGTGTCGGTGTTGCAGCAGGCCGCGCGCCAGGGCACGCAGTGGCGCGCCGATGCCGACGCGGCCGACCGCCGCGACCTCGCCGGCCAGCCGGTGGCGCTGGACTACAAGGCCACCGACAAGGCACGCACGGTGGCGTTCCGTGGCTACGCCTACACGCGCACGCCCTCGCCGGTGTCCGGCGCGCTGATGACGCGCTATGACGAGCGTACCCCGCAGGTCTGGCGCATCCCGTTGCGCGATGACATCCAACCCAGCGTGGTGGTCACCGCGCCGCGCGGCGGCTACGTGGTCCCCGCCGCGCACGCGGCATGGGTCGGCGAGAAGCTGCGCGTGCACGGCATCGCGTTCCAGGTGCTCGGCGAGCAGGGCACGCTGCCGCTGGAGACCTTCCGCGCTGATGCAGCCGAGTTTTCCGCGCAATCGGTGGAAGGCCACCAGCGCTTGAGCGTGCAGGGCCAATGGCAGGACGAATCGCGCCCGGTCGGCGCCGGCGCGCTGTTCGTGCCCATCGCCCAGCCGCAGGCCCGCCTGGTGATGGCGCTGCTCGAACCGCAGGCGCCGGATTCGCTGCTGCAGTGGGGCGAGTTCAACAACGCCTTCGAGCGCAAGGAATACATGGAGGCCTATGTGGCCGAGGACGTCGCCGAGCAGATGCTGGCCGGCGATCCCGCGCTGAAGGCCGAATTCGAACGCCGCCTGCGCGAGGACGCGGCCTTCGCCGCCGACCCGCGCGCGCGCCTGGACTTCTTCTACCGCCGCCACCCCAGCTGGGACGAGCGCTACCGCCTCTACCCGGTGATGCGCAGCGCGCAGCCGCTGCACTGATTCCCGATTTTCTCCTTCCCTTCCCAAAGCGATCGCACGCCCGCCGATGAAAACGTTTCCATATTTCCTTGGATGCCTGCTGGCCTTCTCGCCCCTGCTCGGCGCCGCCGCCGACGCCCCGCCCCAGGAGAGCGCACAGGCCGCGGCCGCGCAGCCGCTCACCGTGGTGACGCTCAACCTCTACCACGACCGCGAGGACTGGCCGCGCCGCCGCGTACAGATCCTGGAGGCGTTCCAGCGCCTGCGCCCGGACGTGATCGCGCTGCAGGAAGTGATCCAGCGCGAAGGCCAGCAGAACCAGGCGCAATGGCTGGCCGACGCGCTCGGCTACCAGTGGCGTTTCGTGAGCACCGATCCGGCCGGCAGCCCGATGCGCTACGGCAACGCGCTGCTCACCCGCCACCGCGTGCTGGGTGATGGCGAGCTGCGGCTGCGCCCGCTGGAAGACCATCGCACCGCCGCGCGTGTGCGGCTGGACATCGGCGGCCAGGCGCTGGACGTGTACGTCACCCACCTGTTCTGGGAACACACCGCCGCTGGCGCGACGATGCGCCAGCAGCAGCTGGCCGACCTGCTCGAATGGATGAACCGGGATTCGGCCGGCGTGCCGGTACTGCTCGCCGGCGATTTCAATGCCAGCAGCGAAGCGCCGGAGCTGGCCGCGTTGAACGCCGGCTTCGACGACGGCTACCGCGCCGTGCATCCGGGCCGCGACCGCGCCAGCGACAGCACGCTCGATCCGGCCAGCGCACCGCCGATGCGCGTGGACCACCTGTTCGCCCAGCGTGGCCGTTTCCAGGTGCTGGCCAGCGAGCGCCTGTTCCAGCAGCGCCAGGACGGCGTGCGCGCCTCGGACCATTACGGCGTGCTGACCACGCTGCGCCCGCTGCCGCCGCAAGCCACCGCGCAACCCTGGCGCGACCCCGCGCTGGCGCCGGACCGCCGCGCCGCGCTGCTGGTCGCGGCGATGACGCAGGACGAGAAGTTCGTGATGATCCGCAGCTACTTCGGCATCGGCGACAAGCGCCCGCCGCTGTCGCTGGGCTCGGCGGGTTATGTACCGGCGATCGAGCGGCTCGGCATCCCGGCCCAGCAACTGGCCGACGCCGGGCTGGGCGTCACCAACCCGGGCGGCATGCGCGCCGGCGACGTTTCCACCGCCATGCCGTCCAACCTCGCGCTGGCGTCCTCGTGGAACCGCGAGCTCGCCTTCGAGGGCGGCCGCACCATGGGCCGCGAGAGCTGGCAGCAGGGGTTCAACGTGCTGCTGGCCGGCAGCGTCAACCTGCAGCGCGACCCGCGCAACGGACGCAACTTCGAGTATGCCGGCGAGGACCCGCTGCTGGCCGGGCGCATCGTCGGCGAATCGATCCGCGGCGTGCAGGCCGAGCACGTCGTCTCGACCATGAAGCACTACGCGATGAACGACCTGGAGACCGCGCGCAACTTCCACAGCGCCAAGATCGGCGAGCAGGCGATGCGCGAATCGGACCTGCTGGCGTTCGAGATCGCGCTGGGCATCGGCGAGCCGGGCTCGGTGATGTGTTCCTACAACCGCATCAACGGCACCTACGGCTGCGAGCACGACGAACTGCTCAACCGCATCCTCAAGCAGCAGTGGCGGTGGCCGGGCTACGTGATGTCCGATTGGGGCGGCGTGCACAGCGGCTCGAAGGCCGCGCTGGCCGGGCTGGACCAGCAGTCCGCCGGCGAGGTGTTCGACAAGGCGGTGTACTTCGATGCGCCGCTGCGCATGGCCGTGTCCGCCGGCGTGGTGCCGCAGGCGCGCCTGGACGACATGGTGCGGCGCATCGCCCGCGCGTTCTTCGCCACCGGCGCGTTCGACCATCCGCCGCAGCGCGGGCCGATCGATGCCGAGGCCGGGCTGCGCGCCGCGCGCCAGGTCGCCACCGAAGGCAGCGTGCTGCTGCGCAACGAGCGCAACGCGCTGCCGCTGGCGGCCGACGTGCAGCGCATCGCGGTGATTGGCGGCCATGCCGACAAGGGCGTGATCGGCGGCGGCGGTTCCTCGATGGTGGGCTGGACGGCGCTGGGCACCAATGCGGTGCCGGGCCTGGCGCCGACGAAGTGGCCGGGGCCGGTGATGTTCCATCCTTCCTCGCCGCTGCAGGCCTTGCGCGAACGCTTCCCGCACGCGCGCATCGACTACGCCGACGGCACGGACCGGGCGGCCGCGGCGCGGCTGGCGCGCGATGCGCAGGTAGCGGTGGTGTTCGCCACGCAGTGGGCCGCCGAGTCGGTGGACCTGCCGGACATGCGGCTGCCCGACGGGCAGGACGCGCTGATCGAGGCGGTGGCCGATGCCAACCCGCGCACCGTGGTCGTGCTGGAGACCAACGGGCCGGTGCGCCTGCCGTGGCTGTCGAAGGTGCCGGCGGTGCTGCAGGCGTGGTTCCCCGGCATCGGCGGCGGGCCGGCCATCGCCGACCTGCTCAGCGGCCAGGCCAATCCTTCCGGCCACCTCCCGGTAAGCTGGCCGGTGGACGAATCGCAGCTGCCGCGGCCGCACATCGCGGGCCTGGGCTTCCAGCCGGCGCAAAAGCCGGACGATGTCATCGACTACGACATCGAGGGCGCGCAGGTCGGCTACAAGTGGTTCGACGCGCGCGGCCTGCGCCCGCAGTTCGCGTTCGGCCATGGCCTGTCCTACACCACCTTCGCGTTCGGCCAGCTGAGCCTGGTCCAGCAGGGAGCGCGCGTGTTCGCCAGCTTCGAGGTGCGCAATACCGGCGCGCGTGCCGGCGCGGCGGTGCCGCAGTTGTACGTGCGCCTGCCGGGCGAGGCGGCGAACCGGTGGCGGCTGAGCGGCTGGCGCCGGGTCGACCTGCAGCCGGGCGAAACGCGTCGGTTGGAGGTCGAACTGGAGCCGCGCACCCTCGCCCGCTTCGACGTGGACGCGCAGCGCTGGCAGATCGACGCCGGGCGCTACGAGGTCACGTTGGCCCAGGCGGCCGATGCGCCGTCCGCGCAGGCCACGCTCGAACTGCCGGCCACCCCGCTGGCGATCGACTGCCCCGACGCACGCGCGTGCACGGCGCCTGCACCCTGACCCGTTAGCATCGCGGCATGTCCCTCTCGTATCCCCTGCGCCGCATCGCCCGCTGGACCTGGCTGCCGACCCTGCTGGTCGGCGGCTGGGCGCAGGCGCACACGCCGGGATTGCCGCTGGCCCTGCCGCCCGGCGCGGGCGACGGGGTGCTCACCGTGGCGACCTTCAGCCTGGCGCCCGACCAGGGACGCTGGCTGGACCATCGCGACGGCATCGTCGAAGCGCTGCGCGCGCTCAAGCCGGACGTGGTCGCGTTGCAGGACGTGCAGCAAACGCCGGAGATGCCCAACCAGGCCTGCTGGCTGGCCGCGCAGCTGGACTACGGCTGCAGCTTCATCAGCGCCGACCCGCCCAGCCGGCCCACCCGCCAGGGCAACGCGTTGCTCACCCGCCGCCCGGTCACCGGCGATGCGGTGACGCTGCTGCATCCCTTCGAGATGGCCAGCACCGCCGGCATGGTGCGGCTGGAAATCGGCGGCATGCCGGTCAACGCCTACGTCACCCAGTTGCATCCGGGAGCGGCGCACAGCGACGACGGGCTGATCCGCGCGCGCCAGGTGGTCAACCTGCTGCGTTGGATGGAGGTCACCGACGACGGCCTGCCGACCGTGTTGCTGGGCGACTTCGCCTGCGCGCAGGGCGCGGCCGAACTGGCCGCGCTGCAGGCGCAATACCAGGAAGCCCGGCCGCTGGCCTCGCGCGAGCAGGAAGGTGCGCTGCCGGCGTTGCCGGCGGCGATGGAGAACGGCGAGCCGCGCTACGACCACATCCTGTTGCGGCGCGACAGCTTCCGCCTGCTGCGGCTGGCAGCCCTACGCCTGCCCGGCGCCGAGGGCCCCACGGCGCGCGGTCTGGTCGCCACGGTGCAGCTGTTGCGCCCGGTGGCGGCGCCCTGAAAAGCGAAAGGCCGGGCGAACCCGGCCTTTGCTGCGTGCCAATTCGGCGCTGATCAGGCGATCGCGGCCTGGTAACGACGCTCGACCTCGTTCCAGTCGACGACGTTGTAGAACGCACCGATGTATTCCGGGCGGCGGTTCTGGTACTTCAGATAGTAGGCGTGCTCCCACACGTCCAGGCCCAGGATCGGCGTGTTGCCTTCCATCAGCGGGCTGTCCTGGTTGGCGGTGCTCTCGACCACCACCTTCTTGTCCGGGGTCACGCTCAGCCACGCCCAGCCCGAGCCGAAGCGGCTGATGGCGGCCTTGGTGAAGGCTTCCTTGAACTTCTCGAAGCCGCCGACATCGCGCTCGATGGCCTTGGCCACTTCGCCGACCGGCTCGCCGCCGCCCTGCGGCGACATCACCGTCCAGAACAGCGAGTGGTTGGCGTGGCCGCCGCCGTTGTTGCGCACCGGGCCCTGCAGGTTCTCCGGCAGCGACTTCAGGCGCGCGACCAGCTCTTCGACCGGCAGGTCAGCGTACTCGGTGCCTTCCAGCGCGGCGTTGACGTTGTTGATGTAGGTCTGGTGATGCTTGGTGTGATGGATTTCCATCGTCTGCGCGTCGATGTTCGGCTCGAGCGCGTCGTAGGCGTAGGACAGCTTGGGGAGGGTGTAGGCCATCGGGGAATCTCCTTGACTCGTTTCATCCGCGGCGGAGCGGACGTTGCAGTGACATGTTAAGGATGCGGCGCGCGCTTACCAAGTGCGGGCGGTGGGAGGGATCATCCCATCGCCCGGCGATGCCGCCGCGAGGGACGCCACGATGCCCCACTCCCCGGTTACCCCGGCGTGAATCGGGTGTCGCCCCGATGTCCACCGAACGGCGCGGATGCGCATACTCTTTGCCACCCTGGTGCAGGAAGCCGTTCGAAGATGATGCGCAAACCCGCCCTGCTGGTCGTGGCCCTGCTCGTGCTGGTCGGCGGGCTGTGGTGGCTGCGCCAGGCGCAGCAGCCACACCCGCAGTTCGCACCGTCGATCACCGGCCAGGCCGCGCCGGCACCGGCGCCGGTGCCGCCGCCGCAGGCCGCGCGCCGCATCGAAGGCCTGCCGCCTTTCCTGCCGGACGAAGCGCGCGACACCATCGCGCTGATCCAGCGCGGCGGGCCGTATCCGCACCGCCAGGACGGCAGCGTGTTCGGCAACCGCGAAGGCCGCCTGCCGCAGCGCCCGCGCGGCTACTACCACGAGTACACGGTGGAGACGCCCGGGCTGTCGCATCGCGGCACCCGGCGGATCGTCACCGGCGGCGAGCCGGTGGAGATCTGGTACTACAGCGACGACCACTACGAGACCTTCCGCAGTTTCAGCGTACCGGCGAAGGAGGATTGATGGGCGCGCATTTCGACCTGGACCTGGGCGACCCCGGACAATCGGGCGTGTACCGCATCGCCCCGGAAGCGCTGGACACGATGGCCGCGCTGGCGCGCGACGCGGGCCTGCGCGTGCTGCGCGTGGACCTGGCCGGCTGCGCGAGCAAGCGCACCCTGCTCGCCCGACTGGCCACGCAGCTGGATTTCCCGCATGGCAGCGGGATGAACTGGGACGCGCTGTCGGACAACCTGCGCGACCTGTCGTGGCTGCCCGCGCAGGGCTATGCGCTGTTGCTGGAAGCGGTGGACGCGCTGCGCGGCGGCGCGGCGGAGGATTTCCACGCGCTGCTGGACATCCTCGACGAAGCCGCGGTGGCGTGGGCGCACGCAGGCGTGCCGTTCGTCGCGTTCGTCAGCCTGCAGGACGAGCAAGGCGCCGACTGACGCGCAGCGCGCGTCGCACCGGTCGGCGCCGCGCGGGGTGCGGGGAGATCAGCGTCCCTCGCTGCCCTGCTGCTGCGCCCGCTCTTCCACCTTCGCCTCGCGCAGCTGCTGCTCGGAGACCTTCAACGCCTTCACGTCCAGCGGGCGGATGGTCTGGATGCGGCACGGCAGGCGGATCGAACGCGGGCCGCCAAGCACGATCACGTCGTCGAACTTCGCCGACACCCGGCCCATCATGTTGGTGATGGAAATGGCCGGCGCGTAGTCCAGGTCGTTGCACGGCCCGGCGAATTCCAGCAGGTAGGCCGTGCCTGGCTTGGTCCACACCGCCAGCGCGTCGTCGCCCAGGTTGGTCCAGCCGTTGAGGCTGTTGAAATACTGGAAATCGCGCACCGGCGCGCCGGCATGCGCGCGGTACAGCGCCAAGCGCTCGTCGTCGCTGATGCGACCGGTGGCGCAGCCGGCCAGGCCGGCGGCGAAGGTGGCGGCCCACACCGCCCGGGTCAGGACACGTTTCATGGCCGCACCTCGCAGGGAATTGGCGCCATCTTGCCTCGCCCGTCGGGCGCCGGCGCGTGCCGGCCCGCCCCTCGTTCAGCCCCGGAACGGCCTACCGGCTCGCCGGCTCGGCCAGCGGCCGCACGTAGGTCAGCAGGCTCACCAGCAGCTTGCCCGGCTCCTCCCACGGCATCATGTGCGCGGAGTGCTCGAACCACACGGCCTGCTTCATCGGCGCCTGCACCCGCGCCAGCCACTGCGCGGTGGGTTCGCAGGGCGTGGTGTAGTCGTGGCGGCCCATGAACATCAGCACCGGGATCGGGAAGCGGCGCACGCCGGTGAAGTCCACCGTGAGGAACTCCGGCAGCACGCGGCCCAGGGTGAACACATTGCTCGCGTCGATGGCGCAGCGGTCAGCGTCGCGGTAATCCGGGGACAGCAGCGGCCCGTTGAAGAAGTAGTCCGAGGTGTCGCGGTAGGCGGTCATCCCGCCGTAGAACTGCGCCCACTTGCGCGCGCTGACGATGCGCTCGCGGGTGATCGGCGTATTGCCCGGGTACGGCGCGATCGAGGCCAGCTCCCGCTCCGCCTCCACGTTGTGGTGCGCCTTGGCCTGGGCCACCGCGTAGTCATAGCTGATGCGCTCGTTCTCGCGCACGTTGATGACCTGGCCCACGCCGACATAGGCGTAGAACAGGTCCGGCCGCTTGAGCGCGGCGCGCATGGACACGATGGTGCCCCAGCTGTGCCCCATCAGGATCAGCTTGGGCTTGTGGTAGCGCTGGCGCACCGCCTCGGCGATGGCGATGGCGTCGTCCACGTAGCGGTCGATCCGCAGGGTGTCGGCCACCGCGTCGGGCGGGTTGTCGGCGAAGGTGCGGCCGGCGGCGCGCTGGTCGTAGGTGACCATCGTGAAGTATTCCTCCAGCGGGCGCTGGAACTGCCACAGCGTGGGGGTCAGCGGCGAGGCCGGCCCGCCGTGCACGAACAGCACCACCGGGTTGTCGCGGTCCTGTCCACGCGCGGTGACCCACTGCGCGATCCCGCCGGCCTGCTCGGCCCAGGACTCCTGCACGCCATGGGGCGTGCGGATGCGCCCCAGGTCGGCGACGATCTCGCGCGCCTTGCCGTACTGCGCGCTCGTATCCGGGCACGACTCGGCCGCCTGCACCGTGCCGCACAGCAGCGCCATCAACCCGATCACCCAATGCTTGCCCATGCCCTTCTCCCTTGCCGGACTGCGTTGGGAAACAGGCTATCGGGCGCGGGCCGGGGCCGGAATAGGCAGGAGGTCGTGTCCGCGCGGCGGACGCCGCGGACAGGGGCGGACGCGGGGCTGGTGCGGCGCGGCGCCATCCCGTAACGTTCGGCAGTCCATTCCGGTAGCCCCCATGCCCGACCATCTCCAGCGCAGTCTCGCCAACCGCCACCTGCAGCTGATCGCGATCGGCGGCGCCATCGGCACCGGGTTGTTCATGGGCTCGGGCAAGACCATCAGCCTGGCCGGCCCGTCGATCCTCTTCGTCTACCTCATCATCGGCGCGATGCTGTTCTTCGTGATGCGCGCGATGGGCGAGCTGCTGCTGTCCAACCTGGAGTACAAGTCGTTCATCGATTTCTCCACCGACCTGCTCGGGCCGTGGGCCGGGTTCTTCTGCGGCTGGACCTACTGGTTCTGCTGGATCATCACCGCCATCGCCGATGTCATCGCCATCGCCGCCTACGCCCAGTTCTGGTTCCCCGGCCTGGCGCCGTGGATACCGGCGGTGCTGTGCGTGCTGCTGCTGCTCACGCTCAACCTGGCCACGGTGAAGCTGTTCGGCGAGATGGAATTCTGGTTCGCGCTGATCAAGATCGTCGCCATCGTCGCGCTGATCGTCACCGGCGTGGGCCTGGTGGCCTGGGGCTTCCAGTCGCCCAACGGCAGCGTGGCCTCGGTGGCGAACCTGTGGAACGACGGCGGCTGGTTCCCGATGGGCATCGGCGGCTTCTTCGCCGGTTTCCAGATCGCCGTGTTCGCCTTCGTCGGCATCGAGCTGGTCGGCACCACCGCCGCCGAGACCGCCGACCCGGAGCGCAACCTGCCCAAGGCGATCAACTCGATCCCGGTACGCATCATCATCTTCTACGTGCTGGCGCTGGCGGCCATCATGTGCGTCACCCCGTGGCGCGAGGTGGTGCCGGACAAGAGCCCGTTCGTGCAGCTGTTCGTGCTGGCCGGCGTGCCGGCCGCCGCCAGCCTGATCAACTTCGTGGTGCTGACCTCGGCCACCTCCTCGGCCAACAGCGGCATCTTTTCCACCAGCCGCATGCTCTACGGCCTGGCCGAGGAAAACCACGCGCCCAAGGGTTTCTCCAAGCTCTCGCGCGCGGCGGTGCCGGCGCGCGGGCTGCTGTTCTCCTGCCTGTGCCTGCTGCTGGGCGCGATGCTGGTGTACGTCATCCCGAACCTGGTGACCGCCTTCACCCTGGTCACCACGCTGTCGGCGGTGCTTTTCATGTTCGTGTGGTCGCTGATCCTGTGCGCCTACATCGCCTACCGGCGCAAGCGCCCGGAGCGCCACGCGGCCTCGAAGTTCAAGCTGCCCGGCGGCGTGCTGATGTGCTACGTGGTGCTGGCGTTCTTCGCCTTCGTGATCGTGCTGCTGACCCTGCAGCCGGACACCCGGCAGGCGCTGCTGGCCAGCCCGGCGTGGTTCCTGATCCTGGGCATCGGCTACCTGTTCAAGCGCAGGCAGGCCGGCAAGGTGGCCTAGCCCGGCGCCGCGCCCGGCTGCACGCCCCGCGCCCGGCCCTTGGCCGGGCGCTTCATTTTCGGGCGTCGGCCGATGGCCGGTTTCGCCGACGGGCCACGTTGGCGAGGGTGTGCGTGGCGGACGGCTCCGGTGGACCGGGAGGCGTGCGCCGCAAGGAGCACGGAATCGCCAAGGAGAAGTGCCATGTCCCAGTTCCTGATGGTGGCCGTTGTCGGCCTCATGCTGTTGCTGCCGTTGCTGCCCGCCTCGGCGATCTTCTACCTGCTCAAGACGCGCCAGGAGCGCCTGAAGGACCGTGCCCCGGGCCTGGCCAGCGGCGTGTTCAACGTGCTCGGCTTCAAGATGAGCTTCGAGGCGGCCGGCTCGACGGCGACCTATCTCACCCTGCTCGGGTTTGCGACCTTCCTGTTCCTGCACATGGAGGCGCTGGACCGCCATGAGCGCGACAAGGACAAGCAGGACGCATGGCTCGTGCAGATTCCCGTGCTGATGAAGGACGCCAGCGGCAAGGACATCGCGCCGGGCAGCTACGAGTACACCCAGATCAAGGCGTCGGTGACGCCTTATTCGGTGCTGCGCGCCAACAAGCTTTCATTGTGGGTGACGCGGCAGGATGGCGCGTTTCCGGCGCTGAACCTGGAAGTCTCCGGCACGCCGCCGAAAGTGGTGGACCTCAACGACAGCGCCATCGCGCAGGTGCAGGACGGCAACCGCATCGTCGTGCAGCCAGCCACCATTCAATTGCTGGCGCCCTACAACGCGTCGGGAGGTGGGGTGCCGGTCGTCGGCACGGCGGCGCCGCTCTCCCCGGCACCGGCCGCCACCACCGTGGCGGGACTGGCCACGCCGCAGGTTCCGGGGGCGGGGCAATGAACAGGACTTTCTGGGCGGGCGTGGCGGCGCTTGTGCTGTGGCTGTTGTCGGACGCGGCGCTCGCCGCGCAGGTGCGCGGACGGGTGGATTTCTACGGGCCCTCGGGCGTATTCCCGATGGTCAATGCGCAGGTCGCCCTGTGCGCCGCGCCGGGTGCCTGCCCGGCGGCCACCGTTACCGGCGCCGATGGCATGTATTACCTGCAGGTTCCGCCGGGCAACTACCAACTCGTCATCAACGGCATGACCAAGCAGCAGCTGCAGGTGCCGGACGTGCCGCTGTTCGACGTGGCGCCGCTGCCTGGCAACCGGTAGTGCTCAGATCGCCTCGCAGCTGAGCCGGTGCAAGGCGGTGGCGGCGATGGTGGGGAACATCGCCGGCTCGCCGAATGCGCGCGCCGCCAGCATCGCGCCATGCACGGTGGCCATGAAGGTGCGCGCTTCGGCCTCGGGCGTCTCGGCGATCGCCATCACGCCCTGCGCCACGCCGTCCTCGATGACCGAGCGCAGCCAGGCGGTGAGATCGACGAAATGCCCGCGCACTTCCCGCGCCACCTCGTCCGGCAGCGCGGCCAGCTCGCCGGCCAGCAGCGCGCAGATGCAGATCGGGTGTTCGCCCGAGGCGATGCAGTCGGCCCAGTAGCCGCAATAGCCCTGCAGCCGCGCAAGCGGATCGGTCACGTTCGCCGACAGCGCGGCCATGCCGCGCGCCGCGTCGGCGCGGTAGCGCGCCACCACCGACTGCACCAGCGCCGCCTTGCTGGCGAAGTGGTGGTGGATGCTCGGCTTGCTGATGCCCACGACCTGCGCGATGTCGGCATAGCTGAAACCGTTGTAACCGCCGACCGCAAGGAATTCGGTGGTGCGGCGGACGATTTCCTCGGCTTTGGGCGACAGCGCCGGCAGCGTGTCCGCGAGGGACTCGGTCATGAAAACTCCACGAAATCAGGGAGCGGCGCGGCGCCGCAGCCAAACGATCTGACATGTTAGCCCGACCACCAGCGCCACCAGCAGGCCGCCCTGGGTGCCGAGCAGCAGCGGGTCTTTCAGGTCGGTCACGAACGGATGGCCGGCCGGCAGGCGGCGCAGGGTTTCGGACACGGTCGGCAGCATGAGCAGGAACACGCTGAAGCTGAGCGCGATGGTCTCCACGTAGCCACGGGCGCGGGGCGACAGCGGCAGCCGGTATGCGCCGTAGCCGAGGAAGAGCATCGCCAGGGTGACCGCGCCGATGACGACGCTCACCGGCTGGTGCGCGATGAGGAACACCGAGGAGGCGCCGATGAGCATGAACCAGAAATAGGCCCGGCCAGCCGGCGTGCGCGGGGTGATGCGGCCATGGCGCAGGAGCATGTACGCGGCCAGCGGGATGGCGGGCAGGCTACCGAGGGTGTGCAGCCAGCCGAGGGGAGAGATGCCGAGCATGGGTGAGGATTCTGAGGGCGGTGGCGTACTCTACCTACTAGTAGGTAGATTCGTCAAGTGATGCATTCGACACGCGCCAAGTGGCTCAGGGGCGCGGGGAGCGCAGGAACTGGAGCAGGTCGATGAGCGCGAAACCGGACAGGAGAACCGCCAGCCCCCTGAATCCAAACAGCAGCGTGGCGCCGCTACACAGGGCGCCGAGCATGGCCATCATCGCGCGCGCGCCGGCTCCGATGGATGGGCGCCAGCGCCCCAGCACGGCCACGGCCGTGAGGCCGAGCCACCACATCGACAGGAAAAGATGCTCCCCGCCCGTATCGCTGGAATACGCACGGAGGAATGCCAAGTGATCCCCCAGCCAACAGGCCGCAATCGCAGCGAATGCGGCAATGGCGGCCAGAAGGGCGAGTACCGCGACCGGCGCGTGATCCAATCGCCAGCGAGGAATGCGCACCGGATTCAACCCAACGCCCAACGCAAGCCGGCTTGGATCTCTCGATCGTACGTTCGATAAATCGCCGAGCCCACTGCCCAGCCGAGCCCTGCGGCCGCACCTACCGCTCGCAAGGGAAGACTGGCCGACCACACGGCCTTGAGCGCGGGATTCCCGCCGGACACCTGCGCCACTTCTTCAGCACTTAGCACCCGCACGCCGAGGGGCCGTTCATGGCGTCACCCAATTGACGTAGTTGAAGCCATATCGCGCGAACGTAACGCCCAGCATCGCGCTGCCCACGGGGCCACCGCCCGCGCCCAACAATGCGCCCACCATGCCGGCACCTGCCCCCATGATGAATCCCGCTGCCAACTCCGAACGCGTGTTGATGACAGCGCCGCCCACGTACGCCAATTCCTGCTCGGTCATTTCCCGCATAGCGAATTTCCTCGGTGTGGAAAGCCGACCGTAGGAGCCATTGGCATGTCGAACTATTGGACGGTTCCAATGACTGACGCGCATCGGGAGCGGATGCGACACGCGCCGAGCGCGTGTCTGACTTGCGATGCGGCGACGCAGCGAGCGCGCACCATTGCACTCGGCGCAAAGCAAAAAGCCCACACCAAAGGTGCGGGCTTTTCGACATCGAATCCAATGGTGGCCGGGGAGGGAATCGAACCCCCGACACGGGGATTTTCAATCCCCTGCTCTACCAACTGAGCTACCCGGCCATCCGTCGCAAGCAGTGCTGCGTTGCGAGGACGCGCATCATAACGACCGTGACGGTTTTGGGCAAGCCTTCATCCGCGCGCGCAGGCAAACGCCTGCCCGCCGCCGTGTTGCGCGACTTCACGCGTCCTGACCACGCCGCTGCATAGCCTGCGCTCCTGACCATTGGAGGAACCCGATGCCCCGTACCGCCGCCATCCTGTCCCCGCTGCTGTGCCTGCTCGCCGCCGTGGCCGCGCCCGCCCTCGCCGGCCGCCACGAACCGCCGGTGACCTCCGTGCCGCAACTCGACCTCTCGCGCTACGCCGGCACCTGGCACGAGATCGCCCACCTGCCCGTCTCGTTCCAGAAGAAATGCCAGGGCGAGATCACCGCGCAGTACACCCTGCGCGACGATGGCAAGGTGGGCGTGATCAACCGCTGCCGCATCGCCGACGGCGGCTTTGCCCAGGCCGAAGGCGTCGCGCGGCGGGTGGACAACCACCCGGGCCGGCTGGAGGTGCGCTTCGCGCCGGATTGGTTGTCCTGGTTCCCGTGGGCATGGGCCGACTACTGGGTCATCGCGCTGGACCCGGATTACCAATGGGCGGTCGTCGGCGATCCCGGCCGCCGCTACCTGTGGATCCTCTCGCGCAGCCCCAGCATGCCGCGCATGCAGTTTGAGGAACTCAAGGCGCGCGCCGCGGCGATGGGCTACGACCTGGAACCGCTGATCCTGGCCACGCCGCTGGAGTGACGCAGCGCCGCAACGCCCCTGCCATACGGCGTAGTATGCTTTAGCCTGGTTCCAATGATCCGAGGTGGGGCAATGCAAGGACGTATGCGTCCGCGCGGGTGGCGCTGGGGCGCCGCCGCGCTGGTGACGGCCGCGGTGCTGGGCCTGGCATCGTGCAGCAGCAACGTGCGCCGGGTGTCCGAGCCGGCCGTCAGCATCCAGCAGTTGACCGTGCGTGCCGACGGCAGCTGGGCGCTGGAGCTGCGCCTGCAGAACTACAGCAGCATTCCCATGCAGTTCCAGACCGTCGCGCTGGATGTCAGCGTCGGCGGCGAAGCCGCCGGCCATCTGCAGCAGGCGGTCAACTATTCCATCGGGCCGGAAACCGCCGATGTGGTCACCGTGGCGATGCAGCCCGGCTCGACGGCCAAGATGATCGTCGCCGACGTGCTCGCCGGCGGCCGCGCCCTGCCCTACGAACTCAAGGGCACGGTCACCGCCACGCCCGAGGACAAGCGCTCGCGCCAGTTCGAGGTCAGCGGCCGCAGCACGCTCAATCCCGCGCCCGGCTTGAGCGGCGTGCTGCGCTGAGCCGCGCGCACCGCCTTTCCGCCTTCCACCGCACTCCGCTTTCTACAGGTTCTCCATGAGCAGCTATACCGCCCCCGTGGCCGACATCCGTTTCGCCCTGCACGACGTGCTCGGCGCCGAAGCCCTGTTCCAGCGCCTGGGCCTGAGCGAGGCGACGGCCGACATCATCGACGCCGTGCTCGAAGAAGCCGCGCGCTTCAGCGGCACGGTGCTGGCGCCGTTGAACAGCATTGGTGATGAGATCGGCTCGGTGTTCGACAAGTCCACCGCCTCTGTCACCACGCCGCCGGGCTTCAAGCAGGCCTACGCGCAGTTCGTTGAAGGCGGCTGGACCGGCCTCACCGCCGCGCCGGAATTCGGCGGCCAGGGCCTGCCGCACACGCTGGGCGTGCCGCTCAACGAGATGGTCAACGCGGCCAACCTGGCGTGGGGCAACTTCCCGCTGCTCTCGCACGGCGCGGTGGAAGCGCTCAAGCACCACGGCGAGGACTGGCAGCAGGAAGTGTTCCTCAAGCCGCTGATCGAAGGCCGCTGGACCGGCACCATGTGCCTGACCGAACCGCACTGCGGCACCGACCTGGGCCTGCTCAAGACGCGCGCCGAACCGAATGCCGACGGCAGCTATTCCATCACCGGCACCAAGATCTTCATCACCGCCGGCGAGCACGACCTCACCGACAACATCGTCCACCTCGTGCTGGCCAAGCTGCCCGACGCGCCGCCCGGGCCGAAGGGCATCTCGCTGTTCGTGACGCCGAAGTTCAAGGTGGCGCGCGATGGCACGGTGGGCGAGCGCAATGCGCTGGCCTGCGGTTCGATCGAGCACAAGATGGGCATCAAGGCGTCGGTGACGTGCGTGATGAACTTCGACGGCGCGCAGGGCTACCTCGTCGGCCAGCCGCACAAGGGCCTGCAGGCGATGTTTACCATGATGAACACCGCGCGCCTGGGCGTGGGCCTGCAGGGCATCGGCCTGTCCGAACGCGCGTACCAGAACGCGCTGCGCTATTCGCGCGAACGTTTGCAGTCGCGCGCGCTCTCCGGCGCGAAGTTCCCGGACAAGCCGGCCGACCCGATCATCGTGCAGCCGGACGTGCGCCGCATGCTGCTGACGATCAAGTCGCTCACCGAAGGCAGCCGCCTGCTGGCGCTGCACGCGGCCACGCTGATCGACGTGGCGCATCACGCGCAGGACCCGGCCGAGCGCGAGCGTGCCGACACGCTGGTGAGCTTCCTGACGCCGATCTCCAAGGCCTGCCAGACCGAATGGGGCATCGAGAACACCTACCACGCGCTGCAGTGCTTCGGCGGCCACGGTTACATCCACGAGCACGGCATGGAGCAGCTGGCGCGCGATGCGCGCATCACCACGCTGTACGAAGGCACCACCGGCATCCAGGCGCTGGACCTGATGGGCCGCAAGACCGCCGCGAGCCAGGCCGCCGGTTTGAAGCTGTTCCTGGCCGAGATCGAGGCGTTCGCGCGCGAGCACGAGGGAGACGCGGACCTGGCCGAGTTCGTCAAGCCGCTGCGCGACCACGCCAGCGAATGGGCGATGCTCACGCGCGAGGTGCTGGAGCGCGCGGCGCGCGATCCGGAGGAGATCGGCGCGGCGAGCTACGATTACCTGTTCTATTCCGGCTACGTGGTGCTGGCCTACTGGTGGGCCCGCAGCGTGGTGGCTTCGCGCGGCAAGGACGCGGCGTTGGCCACGGCCAAGCGCGAAACCGCACGGTTCTACTTCGCGCGCATCCTGCCGCGCACGCTGGCGCATGCGGCGCATATCCGCAGCGGCGCCAAGCCGCTGATGGCGCTTGACGAGGCGTTGTTCGGCTGAGTGGTGGGGGGGCGGCCCGATGGGCGTGCCCCCTCTTCGCGGACGACTCCGCTCGAAACCGCTGGGCGATTCCATGATGGGAGCGGCTTCGGCCGCGACCGCCATCTGGCGGGTCGGAGCCCCATTCGTCGGGCTGAAAACTTCCAGGCGCCAGGAGCCCGTCCTCGCTCCTTCCCAAGAGCCGGCGCCAGGCCAGCGATGTCAGCGCCTGCCTAGCTATCCAGCGCCTGCCAGCGCGCATAGGCGTGGTCGAGTTCGGCCTGCACCTTCGCCATGTCCTGCGTGTGCTGGGCCACCGCCGCCGCGTCGCGCTGGTAGAACGCCGGGTCGTTCATCGCCTCGGCCATCTGCGCCAGTTGGCCCTCCAGCGTGTCGATCCGCTCGGGCAACTGCTCCAGCTCGCGCGCATCCTTGTAGCTGAGCTTGCGCTTGGCCGGCGCGGGTGCTTCGGCCTTCGTCGCCGGCGCATTCGGCGTGGCGGTGGGCTTGGCCGCCCCGGCGCCCGCCGGTTCGGCCGGCCGCTGCCGCACCCAGTCCGTATAGCCGCCGACGTACTCGCCCACCCGCCCGTCGCCTTCCATCACCAGCGTGGAGGTCACCACGTTGTCGAGGAAGTCGCGGTCATGGCTCACCAGCAGCAGCGTACCGGCGTAGTCGGCCAGCAGCTCTTCCAGCAGCTCCAGCGTTTCCACGTCCAGGTCGTTGGTCGGTTCGTCCATCGCCAGCAGGTTGGAAGGCTGCGCGAACAGCCGCGCCAGCAGCAACCGGTTGCGCTCGCCGCCGGACAGCCGCGTGATCGGCGCACGCGCGCGCTCCGGGGTGAACAGGAAGTCCTGCAGGTAGGCATGCACGTGCTTGCGCTTGCCGTTGATCTCGATGAAGTCCGCGCCCTCGGCCACGTTCTCGATCGCGCTCCAGTCCTCGCGCAGCGTGGCGCGGTACTGGTCGAAATAGGCGATCTGCAGGTTCGTCCCCTGCACGATCTCGCCCTGCTGCGGCTGCAACTCGCCCAGCAGCAACTTCAGCAGCGTGGTCTTGCCGCTGCCGTTGGGGCCGATCAGGCCAATGCGGTCGCCGCGCAGCAGCGTGGTGGAGAAGTCGCGCACCATCACCCGCTCGCCGAAGGCGAAGGTGACATCGCGCGCCTGGATCACCTTCTTGCCGGAAGCCTCGCCCTGCGAAGCCTGCATGCGCACATTGCCGCCGAGCTCGCGCCGCTGCGAGCGCTCCGCGCGCATCGCCTTGAGCCGGCGCACGCGGCCTTCGTCGCGGGTGCGGCGGGCCTTGATGCCCTGGCGGATCCACACTTCCTCCTGCGCCAGCAGCTTGTCGAAGCGGGCGTTTTCCTGCGCCTCGGCATTGAGCCGCTCCTCGCGGCGGCGCTCGTAGTTGGCCCAGTCGCCCGGCCAGCTGGTGACCTGGCCGCGGTCGATCTCCACGATGCGCGTCGCCAGCGCGCGCAGGAAGCGGCGGTCGTGGGTGACGAACACCACGCTGCCGTTCCAGCCCTTGAGGAAGCCTTCGAGCCAGTCGATGGCCTCGATGTCGAGGTGGTTGGTCGGCTCGTCGAGCAGCAGCAAATCCGGCGAGGACACCAGCGAACGCGCCAGCAGCACGCGGCGCTTCATGCCGCCGGACAGGCGGGCGAACGCGGCGTCGCCGTCCAGCTCCAGCCGGGTCAACGTCTCGCCCACGCGCTGGTCCAGTGCCCAGCCTTCGGCGGCGTCGATGCGCGCCTGCACGCGGGCAAGCGCGTCGGCGTCGAAATGTTCGGCATGGCTGATCTGGTGGAACTCGGCCAGCCACTGGCCCAGCTCGCCCAGGCCGCCGGCGACCACGTCGAACACGCTGCCATCGGCGCCCAGCGGCACCTCCTGCTCCAGGCGGGCGATGCGCACGCCTTGCTGGACGCGGATTTCGCCATCGTCCGGGCGCAGTTCGCCGGCGATGAGCTTCATGAGGGTGGACTTGCCGGCGCCGTTGCGGCCGATCAGGGCGATACGCTCGCCCGGTTCGATGGCCAGTTCGGCTTTCTCCAGCAACAACGGGCCGCCGACGCTGTAGTCGACGTTCTGCAGGGTGATCAAAGGCATGCGGCTATTGTACGTGGGATGGGGCCCTGCCCCGCGCCGCGCGGGGGGTCGCCGTGGCCCACCCGCGAAGACCGGCGGCGGGGCCCTGAAGCGCGCCGCCGGCACGGCGGCGGCGCTTCTGCGAAAATGCCGCATGACCGAATTCGCTTCCCTGCCGCTTTCGCCGGCATTGGCCGCCGGCATCGACGCCCTCGGCTACACCACCCTCACCCCGATCCAGGCCCTGGCGCTGCCGCCGATCCTGGAAGGCCGCGACGTGATCGCCCAGGCCCCCACCGGCAGCGGCAAGACCGCCGCCTTCGGCCTGGGCCTGCTGCAGCGGCTGGACCCGGCGCTGGGCCGCACGCAGGCGCTGGTGCTGTGCCCCACGCGCGAGCTGGCCGACCAGGTGGGCCAGCAGCTGCGCAAGCTCGCCACCGGCATCCCCAACCTCAAGCTCAGCGTGCTCACCGGCGGCGTGTCGCTGGAGCCGCAGATCGCCTCGTTGCAGGCGCACGACCCGCTGGTGGTGGTCGGCACGCCCGGCCGCGTGCAGGAGCTGGCGCGCAAGCGCGTGCTGAACCTGGGCGCGGTGCGCGGCTTCGTGCTCGACGAGGCCGACCGCATGCTCGACATGGGCTTCGAGGAGCCGATCCGCGAGATCGCCGGGCGCTGCGCCAAGGAGCGGCAGAACCTGCTGTTCTCGGCCACCTTCCCCGATTCGATCCGCGAACTGGCGCGCCAGCTGCTGCGCGATCCGGCGGAGGTGACCGTGGACGGCGGTGACAGCGCGCCGCGCATCGAGCACCTGTTCTTCGAAGTGGAACCGGCGCACCGGCAGAAGGCCGTGGCCGGCCTGTTGCTCAAGCACCGGCCGGAATCGGCGGTGGTGTTCTGCAACACGCGCAAGGAAGTGGACGAGGTGGCGAATTCGCTGCAGCAGTTCGGCTTCTCCGCGCTGGCGCTGCATGGCGACCTGGAACAACGCGACCGCGACGAGGTGCTGGTGCGCTTCGCCAACGGCAGCTGCAACGTGCTGGTCGCCAGCGACGTGGCCGCGCGCGGGCTGGATGTGGAAGGCCTGGCGGCGGTGGTGAACTACGAGCTGCCCACCGACGTGGAGAGCTACCGCCACCGCGTCGGCCGTACCGCGCGCGCCGGGCGGCATGGCCTGGCATTGAGCCTGGTGTCCTCGCGCGAACTGCCGCGTGCCGAGGCCATCGCCGCCGACCAGGGCATCACGCTGTCGCTGCCGCGCACGCCGTTGGCCACCGGCAAGCCGCCGGAGTTGCCGCAGGCGCCGATGGTCACCCTGCGCATCGACGGCGGCAAGACCGACAAGCTGCGCGCGGGCGACATCCTGGGCGCGTTGACCGGCGAGGCGGGGTTGTCCGGCGCGGCGATCGGAAAGATCGTGATCCAGCCCACGCGCTCCTACGTGGCGATCGCGCGCGCGCAGGTGGGCAAGGCACTGGCCAAGCTGGAGGCCGGCAAGATCAAGGGACGGCGGTTCCGGGTGCGCAAGCTCTGAGGGGGCGAGAGCCCTGAGACCCACCAGCGGCAGGCGCGGCTTCCGCCGCGACCTGCGCGGCCGAAGCCGCGCCCGCGAAAAAGCAACGTCGCACGATCCAGGGGTCAGCGAACCGCCCGCCTTCTCAATACGCCAACGTCGCCACCAGCGGCACCGCGTCCGGCCAGCGCGCACGCCCACCCAGCGCCGGCAACTCCACCAGCACGCCCGCGCCCAGCACCTCCACGCGCAGCTGCCGCGCCAGCGACAGCGCGGCCAGCAGCGTGCCGCCGGTCGCCAACACATCGTCCACGATCACCACGCGCGCACCGGGCGGCAACGCATCGGCGTGCACTTCGATGCAGTCGCTGCCGTATTCCAGCGCGTATTCCTGCCGCAGCGTATGCGCCGGCAGCTTGCCCGGCTTGCGTACCGGCACGAAGCCGCAGCCCAGCGCATGCGCCATCGCCGCGCCCAGGATGAAGCCGCGCGATTCGATGCCCAGCACCGCCTCCACGCGCTGCCCGCGCCAGGGGGCGCTCATCGCGTCGATGGCGGCGGCGAAGCCCGCGCCGTCGGCCAGCAGCGGGGTGATGTCCTTGAAGGTGATGCCCGGCTTGGGGAAATCGGCGATATCGCGCAGCAGCGCGCTCCAGGAAGGCGAGTCAGGGGCCATGTGGGTCTCAGGAACTGCAGGAAAGCATCGAACAGCCCGCGCGTTCGCGCGCCCATTCCGGGCGGCGGCGCGCATAGGCTTCCTGCCCGGGCTGCTCGTCGTAGGGATGGCGCAACACGTCCAGCCAGTCGGCCAGCGCCGCGGTGTCGCCCTGCGCCACGCGGTCGATGGTCTCCTGCGCCAGCCAGTTGCGCGGCACGTAAAGCGGGTTGGCCAGACGCATGCGCTCACGGCGCTGCGTGGCCGGCAGCGGATCGGCGCGCACGCGCGCGGCATAGCGCTGCAGCCACGTCGCCAGCGCCGCGCTGTGGGCGTCGCGCTTGGCGTCGTCGTAGAAGGCCGACGCCAACGGCTGCAGTGTCGGCGCTTCCGGGTCGATGTCGCGCAGCCCGCGGAAGGTCAGCGTCATGTCCATCTCGGCCTGCTGCATCAGCGCGCGCAGGTCTTCCATCAACGCCAGGTCCGCTTCGCCGCATTCGGCCAGGCCAAGCTTGGCGGCGGCGTGCTCGCGCTCGAGGTGGCGATAGCGCTGGACGAAGCGGTCCAGCCCGTCCTGCAGCGCCGACACATCCGCGAACAAGGGCGCCAGTGCCTGCGCCAGCCGGCCCAGGTTCCAGTACGCCACCTGCGGCTGCGTGCCGAAGCGGTAGCGCCGCCCGGTGGCGTCGGTGGTGTTGGGCGTCCAGTCCGGGTCGTAATCTTCCAGCCAGCCGTAGGGGCCGTAGTCCAGTGTGAGCCCGAGGATGGACATGTTGTCGGTGTTCATCACGCCATGCACGAAGCCCACGCGCATCCAATGCGCCACCATCTCGGCCGTGCGCTCGCACACCTGCCCGAACCATTCGGCGTCGCGCGCCGGGCCGCTGCCGGTGAGTTCCGGGAAATCGCGCGCGAGGGTGAAATCGGCCAGCTGGCGCAGCAGCGCGGTGTCGCCACGCGAGGCCGGCAGCTCGAAGCTGCCGAAGCGCACGAACGATGGCGCGACGCGGCACACCAGCGCGCCGGGCTCCGGGCGCGGGTGGCCGTCGTAGAACATGTCGCGCACCACCGCCTCGCCGCTGCCCACCAGGCACAGCGCGCGCGTGGTCGGCACGCCGAGGTGGTGCATGGCTTCGCTGCAGATGAATTCGCGCAGCGAAGAGCGCAGTACCGCGCGCCCGTCGGCACCGCGCGAATAGGGCGTGCGCCCTGCCCCCTTCAGCTGCAGCTCGTGGCGGGCGCCATCGGTGCCCACCACTTCGCCCAGGCTGATCGCCCGGCCATCGCCCAGTTGCCCGGCCCAGTGGCCGAACTGATGGCCGCCATAGTTCGCGGCCCAGGGCTGCATGCCCGGCCACAGCGCATTGCCGGCAAACACCTGGGCGAACGCGGGGTCGGTGACGTCATTGGTTTCCAGCCCGAGCGCGGCGGCGACTTCGCGCGACCACCCCAGCAACTTCGGCTGGCGCACCGGCGTGGGCGAAACCTGCGACCACATCGCGCCGAGCACCTCGCGCACGCGCGCGCCGGCTTCGGCATCGCCCGGCAGTTGGGCGATGAAACGGTTGTCGAACCGGGCGGTCACGCCGGCGTGCCGGCGAGCGCGAACGGCCCGCCCTGCTGCAACGCCGCCTGATAAGCCGGGCGCGCCTCGACGCGGGCGATGAAATCGCGCAGCTTCGGATAGGCCCCCAGCCCGCCCCCGCGCGCGGCCGCGGCCTGCACCGGGAAACTCATCTGGATATCGGCGGCGGTGAAGCGTTCGCCGGCGAACCAGCCATCCGGGCCCAGCTGCGATTCCATCCAGTCCAGGTGCAGCTTCACCTGCGGGCCGACGAAGCGGCTCATCGCCTTGTCGACGATGCGGTGGGCGATCGGCCGGGCGAAGAACGGCATCGGCGCCTGGCGCAGGCGCTGGAACACCAGGGTGAGCAGCAGCGGCGGCATCGCCGAGCCTTCGGCGTAATGCATCCAGTAGCGGAAGCGCAGCCGCTCGGGTGAATCGACCGGCCGCGGCGTGGGCGACAGCACGCGCTCGGTGTCGTAGCGCTCGGTGAGGTAATCGAGGATCGCGCCGGATTCGGCCAGCACGTGTTCGCCATCGGTCACCACCGGCGACTTGCCCAGCGGGTGGATCGCGCGCAGCGCCGGCGGCGCCAGCAGCGTGGCCGGGTCGCGCTCGTAGCGCACGATCTGATAAGGCAGCGCCAGTTCCTCCAGCAACCACAGCACGCGCTGGGAGCGGGAATTGTTGAGATGGTGGACGGTGATCATGGGCGGCGCGGGGCCTGGACGGGGGGAACGACGATCTTAGCGGGCGCGTTGATCACGCCGCGTCGCGGCCGCGGCAAAAACAAAAACGCCGGAAGCTTGCGCTTCCGGCGTTTCGTGTCCCGGCCGGCGAACCGGCGGGAAGCTGGATCAGGCCTTCTGGACCTGGTCAGCCTGCATGCCCTTCTGGCCCTGCACGGCGACGAAGGTCACCTTCTCACCTTCCTGCAGCGACTTGAAGCCGTTGCCCTGGATCGCGCGGAAATGCACGAACAGGTCCGGGCCGCTTTCCGGGGTGATGAAGCCAAAACCCTTGGCATCGTTGAACCACTTGACGGTACCGCTCTGACGATCAGACATTACTAACTCCTGGAACATTGAATGGATCGCGGCCGCCGAGAAGCCGGAGGCCGAGACTGTTTTGCAGGCGTTGGTAAAGCGCACACGTTGAAGCGGATCAAATGATCAACCGCACGGCCACGATTCACGGTGACCGCTAGCAAACACAGTGCTTGGCACGATACTCGGCTTTTCGCCAAAAAGCGACTGCCGACCTATTCATCTTCAGCCAGGTTCGCCGCCTTTGCCCCGCCGCCTAGAATAGCCGGGATGAATACGCCTGCCCCTGCCCGGATCTGGGTCGACGCCGACGCCTGCCCGGTGCCGATCCGCGAGATCCTCTTCCGCGCCGCCGCCCGCACCGGGGTGGAGACCTGGCTGGTGGCGAACCAGTGGCTGCGCACCCCGCCCGGCCCGTGGCTCAAGAGCCTGCAGGTGCCCGGCGGCGCGGATGCGGCCGACGACGCCATCGTCGAGCGCCTGGCGCCCGGCGACCTGGTGGTCACGCAGGACATCCCGCTGGCCGCCCGCGCCCTGGAAGGCGGCGCCAGTGCGATCAGTCCGCGCGGCGAACGCTTCACCGCCAACAACATCGCCGAGCGGCTCTCCGTGCGCGAGTTCATGGCCGAGCTGCGCGGCGCCGGCGTGCACACCGGCGGCCCGGCCACCCTGCATGCGCGTGACCGCCAGGCCTTCGCCAACGAGCTGGACCGCTGGCTGGCGCAACGCCGGGCCTGAGCCGGGGGCCGCGGCCGCCGACGCGCGTAGAATGGCCGCCCTTTCCCCGGCGACCCCCATGGCCCTCACCGCCACCGTCCGCAAGGCCGAGCTGCAGATCAGCGACATGGATCGCGGCTACTACGCGACCCACAACCTCACCCTCGCCCAGCACCCGTCGGAAACCGACGAGCGGCTGATGCTGCGCCTGCTCGCCTTCGCGATGTTCGCCGACGACCGCCTGGCCTTCGGCCGCGGCCTGAGCAGCGACGACGAACCGGACCTGTGGCGGCACGACTACGGCGGCGAGATCGAGCAGTGGATCGACCTGGGCACGCCGGACGAATCGCGCGTGCGCAAGGCCTGCAACCGCTCGCGCGAGGTCATCGTGCTGGCCTACGGCGGCCAGGCGGTGGAGACGTGGTGGAAGAAGCACGGCGCGGCGCTGTCGCGCCACCGCCAGCTGCGGGTGATCGAGATCGACCCGGCCACCGTGGAAGCGCTCGGCGCGCTGATCCAGCGCAGCATGCGCTTCAACGTGCTCATCCAGGACGGCGAGATCCAGCTGCTGGGCGAGGACCACAGCGTGGATATCCGGCCGATCGAGCGCACCGCCACGGCATGAGCGCGATCGACTGCGACGTGCTGGTCGTGGGCGCCGGCGCGGCCGGGCTGATGACCGCGCTCACCGCCGGCCAGCGCGGCCGGCGGGTGCAGGTGATCGACCACGCCAACAAGGTGGGCAAGAAGATCCTGATGTCCGGCGGCGGGCGCTGCAACTTCACTAACACCGGCACCACCCCGGCCAATTTCCTCTCCGCCAACCCGCACTTCTGCAAATCGGCACTGGCGCGCTTCAGCCCGGGCGACTTCATCGAGATGGTCGAGCGCCACGGCGTGGCCTACCACGAGAAGGAGCTGGGCCAGCTGTTCTGCGACGTGTCCTCCAAGCTGATCGTCAAACTGCTGGTGGACGAATGCCACGCGGCCGGCGCGCAGATCCGCACCCATTGCGCGGTGGAAAAGGTGGAACGCGGCGCGGACGGCTTCCGCGTGGACACCGCGCAGAGCCGCTTCCATGCCGCCTCGCTGGTGGTGGCCACCGGCGGGCTGTCGATTCCCTCGCTGGGCGCGACCGGCTTCGGCTACGAACTGGCGCGCCAGTTCGGCCACGAGGTGCTGCCGACCCGCGCCGGGCTGGTACCGCTGACGCTCTCGGGCAAGCACCAGGAGCGCCTGCAGGACCTGTCCGGCGTCGCGCTGCCGGTGGAAGCGCGCTGCAACGGCCGCAGTTTCCGCAACGCGCTGCTGTTCACCCACCGCGGCGTCAGCGGCCCGGCGATCCTGCAGATCTCTTCCTACTGGCAGCCCGGCGACGACCTGCGCCTGGACCTGCTGCCCGGCGAGGACGCCGACGCATGGCTGCGCGAACTCAAGCGCACGCACGGCGCCTCCGAACTGCGCAACGCCCTGGCCGAGCGCCTGCCCAAGCGCCTGGCGCAGCGCCTGTGCGAACGCTGGCTGCCGGACAAGCCGGTGCGCCAGCTCGACGAACGCGAGCTGCGCGCGGCCGCCGCGACCCTGCGCGACTGGCCGCTGGTGGCCAGCGGCACGGAGGGCTACCGCACGGCCGAAGTCACCCTCGGCGGCGTGGCGACGGACGCGGTGTCGTCCTCGACCATGGAATCGCGTCGGGTGCCGGGCCTGTATTTCGTCGGCGAAGTGCTCGACGTGACCGGCTGGCTGGGCGGCTACAACTTCCAGTGGGCCTGGGCCTCGGGCCACGCCGCCGGCCTGGCCGCCTGAGCGGCCGGAAGCTGCGCGCGGCCCCCGGGCCGGACGCCTGCATGGACGGCGCCCCGGGGCATCGTGTATTACAGCGGGTCATGGATGCTGGGGAAAGGTGGGGACCTTTCGCCGGACGGCTCCCCCGGGCCGACGG
Organism: Stenotrophomonas sp. HITSZ_GD; assembly: GCF_029543105.1. Taxonomy (GTDB): domain Bacteria; phylum Pseudomonadota; class Gammaproteobacteria; order Xanthomonadales; family Xanthomonadaceae; genus Stenotrophomonas_A. Next base: position 73,367 of record NZ_JARQXB010000012.1, on the reverse strand, counting down.
CGCCGCACCGCATGCCCGCGCGCAGGCCGTCCCCGCGATCCACGCCATGCCCCACCCTGTTTCCCGGAACCCCTGAATGCAGAACGGCAAAGACCTCACCCTCCGCCTGATGATCGTCGATGACAGCGGCGAGAGCGCCGAGGGCATCGTCACCACCCTGCGCAACAGCGGCATCGCCGTGCGCCCCTCGCGCCCGCAAAGCACCGAAGACCTGGCGGCGATGCTGTCCGGGCAGATCGACCTGGTGCTGGCCTCGCACTCGCGCGAGCTGCCGCTGGGCGCCGTGCAGCAGGCGCTGGCGCGCAGCGGCAAGGACGTGCCGCTGGTGCTGCTGACCGACCGCATCGACGAAAACGAGTGGGTGGAGGCCGCCGCCCACGGCATCCGCGCCATCGCCTTGCGCCAGCGCCCGGAGCACCTGCTCGGCGTGGTGCGCGCGGAAGTGACCGACCTGCACGCGCGCCGCGGCCTGCGCCGGATCGAGGCGCAGATGCGCGAGACCGAGCGCCGCTGCGATGCGCTCATCGCCTCCTCGCGCGACCCGATCGCCTATGTGCACGAAGGCATGCACATCCGCGCCAACGACGCCTACCTGGAGATGTTCGGCTTCGAGTCGTTCGAGGACGTGGAAGGCATCTCCCTGCTCGACCTGATCGCCGCCCAGCACGTGGACGATTTCAAGCAGTTGCTGAAGTCGATGAGCAAGGGCGAGCCGCCGCCGCCGCAGTACAAGGTGGACGCGCGCAGCCTGGAAGGCGACACCTTCCCGGCGACGATGGAATTCGCCACCGCCACCTACGAAGGCGAGGCCTGCATCCAGGTGGTGTTCCGCCGCCGCGAGGAGTTCGACCCGGAGCTGGCGCGCGAGGTCGAGGACCTGCGGCAACGCGACCAGGTCACCGGCCTGCTCAACCGCCCCACCTTCATGGTGGCGCTGGAAGACGCGGTCAGCCAGGCCAGCCGCGGCGAGCCCCAGTCCGGCTTCCTGCTGGTGGAGCCGGACCACTACGCGCGCATCCTGGCCGACATCGGCCTGGATTCGGCCGATGCGCTGATCTCCGCGCTGGCCTCGCACCTGGCCGCGCACGTGGAAGCGGACATGCGCACGGCGCGCTTTGGCGAGAACAGCTTCGCGGTGCTGCTCACCGGCGACCACCACCGCACCAGTGCGCTGGCCGACAATATCCGCGCGGCGTTCGCGCAGCACGTCTTCAGCGTGGGCGAGCGCTCGGCCACGGTGACGGTGAGCATCGGCGGCGTGCAGATCGGCGAGAAGATCGCCAGCATCGGCCAGGTGCTGCAACGGGCCACCGAGGCGGTGCGCGCCGGCAGCGAGCTGGGCGGCAACGGGGTGCACATCTTCGACCCGGGCGAAGTGGACCGCGCCGAGGAAGAGCGCATCCAGCGCTGGATCGAGCACCTGCACGAGGCGCTGGTGGGCAACGGCTTCCTGCTGCACTTCCAGCCCGTGCTGCACCTGATGGGCGAGCCGATCGAGCTCTACCAGGGTTTCCTGCGCCTGGAGCGCAACGGCGAGCTGATCTCGCCGGCGACCTTCATGGCGATCGCCGAAGAGCACGCGATGATCGCCGACATCGACCGCTGGGTGATCCGCGAGGCGATCCGCACGCTGGCCGACCGGCAGCGCGCGGGCCATGCCACGCACCTGCTGGTACGCATCGGGCCGGCCGCGTATTCGGACCCGCGCACGGTGGCGCTGATTCGCCAGGAGTTGCAGGCGCACGGCGTGCCGGGCGAGCGGCTGTGGCTGCAGACGCCGGAATCGAAGGTGTTCACGCACCTGCGCAACGCGCAGCAGTTCCTCGCCGAAGTCGGCGCGCTGGGCTGCAAGCTGGGCCTGGAGCAGTTCGGATCGGGGCTGGATTCGTTCCAGCTGCTGTCGCACTTCCAGCCCTCGTTCCTGAAGCTGGACCGCGGGCTGACCGCCGATGCGGTACAGGGCAAGGAGAGCCAGGAGAAGATCCGCGAAATCACCGGGCGCGCGCAGCCGGAGGGCATCCTGACGCTGGTGGAGTTCGTGGGCGATGCGGCGTCGATGAGCCTGTTCTTCAACGCGGGCGTGGACTACGTGCAGGGCGATTTCATCGGACCGGCGGGGCCGGCGATGAATTACGAGTTCTGAGGGGTACAGCGGCCGGCCTGCCCGGCGGCTCGATGGATCCTCGCGGGGAAATGGGAGAACCGTGAGCAAAAAAAAGCCCGCCAATGGCGGGCTTTTTGATGGCGGCGGTGGCTCAGACCACCGTGGCGTTCGCCGTCTTCAACGCGGCGATGCGCTCGGTCAAGGGCGGGTGGCTCAGGAACAGCTTGCGCAGGCCCTGGCCGATGCCGCCGGAGATCCCGAAGGCCTCGACCTGCGCCGGCAACGTGCTCTGGCCGTGATTGAGCGACAGGCGCTCCAGCGCGGCGATCATCTTCTGGCGGCCCGCCAGCTGCGCGCCACCGGCGTCGGCACGGAATTCGCGGCGGCGCGAGAACCACATGGCGATCATCGTGGCGAACAGGCCGAAGATCAGCTCCAGCACCATCACGATGATGTAGTAGGCAAAGCCGCGGCGGCCGTCCTCGCGGTTGCCGGACAGGTAGCTGTCCACCACGCCGCCCACGATGCGCGCCAGCACGATCACGAACGTGTTCAACACGCCCTGCAGCAGCGCCATCGTCACCATGTCGCCGTTGGCGACGTGGCTCACCTCGTGGCCCAGCACGGCCTCGGCTTCGTCCTGGCTCATGTTCTGCAGCAGGCCGGTCGACACGGCGACCAGGGCGTTGTTGCGGTTCGCGCCGGTGGCGAAGGCGTTGATCTCCGGGCCGTCGTAGATGGCCACTTCCGGCATGCCGATGCCGGCCGCCTGCGCCTGGCGACGCACCGTTTCCACCAGCCAGCGCTCGGTCGGGGTGCGCGGCTCGGTGATCACCTGCGCACCGGTCGCGCGCTTGGCCATGAACTTGGACAGCAGCAACGAGATCAACGAACCGCCGAAGCCGAAGATCGCCGCCATCACCAGCAGCCCGCCCATGCTGGCCGAGTTGACGCCCAACAGCGACATCACGATGCCGGCAAGCACCAGCACGGCGAGGTTGGTCAACAGGAACAACGCGATTCGACTGAACATGGAAGCACCGGCTCCGCGGAACTTTGAGGGGAATGAACGGCACCAATCTGCGGGGCTGCCACCTTGAAATCAAGCGACAACCTGAAAGACGATTCAGCCTTCCATGCCTTCCTCCCTCTACCGCGGGCGCTTCGCCCCCTCGCCCACCGGCCCGTTGCATTACGGCTCGCTCTACGCGGCCTTCGGCAGCTGGCTGTTGGCCCGCCAGGCCGGCGGGGAGTGGCACGTGCGCGTGGAAGACATCGACCCGCCGCGCGAAGTGCCCGGCGCGGCGCAAGCCCAGTTGCGCAGCCTGCACGCCTATGGCCTGCACCCGGACGGCGAAGTGGTGTTCCAGAGCCTGCGCTACGCGCGCTACGCCGAGGCCCTGGCCGCGTTGCTCGAACGCGGCGCGGCCTTTCCCTGCACCTGCAGCCGCGCCGAGTTGGCGGCCGGGGGCGGCGTGCACCACCGCTGCCTGCACGCACCGGACGACCGCCCCCCGGCCTACCGGTTGCGCGTCGCCGCGCCCTGCACGGTGGGCTTCGACGACGGCCTGCAGGGGCACATTGCGCAGGAGGTGTACGCCGAGGTCGGCGACTTCGTGCTCAAGCGCGCCGATGGCTACTGGGCGTACCAGCTGGCGGTGGTGGTGGACGATGCCGACCAGGGCATCACCGACGTCGTGCGCGGTGCCGACCTGCTCGATTCCACCCCGCGCCAGATCCTGCTGCAGCGCGCGCTCGGGCTGCCGACGCCGCGCTACCTGCACCTGCCGCTGATCACCGACGCGCAAGGGCGCAAGCTTTCCAAGTCCGAGGCGGCGCGGCCGCTGGACGATGCCGATCCGCAGCCCGCGCTGCGCGCGGCCTGGGCCGACCTGGGCCAGGACCCGCGCCGCCTGCCCGCCGCTGGCACGCGCGATGCGCTGCTGGCCGCGGCAGTGGGCGGCTTCGCGCCGGCACGCCTGCCGCGCCACCGGCCGGCGGGCGGCGATTGAGCGGCGGGCACGCCGGCGCGTCCTTGTCTAGAATCCGGACATTCCCGTCCTGTTCGGAGCATCCATGACATCCCGCGTCGCACTGGTCACCGGCGGCACCGGCGGCATCGGTACCGCCATCTGCAAGCGCCTGGCCGACCAGGGCCACCGGGTGGCGACCAACTACCGCAACGAGGAAAAGGCCCGCGCCTGGCAACAGCGCATGCAGGCCGCAGGCTATGACATCGCGCTGTTCAAGGGCGATGTGGCCTCGCCCGAACATGCCACCGCGCTCGTTCGCGACGTGGAGGCCGCACTGGGGCCGGTGGAAATCCTGGTCAACAACGCGGGCATCACCCGCGACACCACCTTCCACCGCATGAGCGCCGAGCAGTGGCACGAGGTGATCAACACCAACCTCAACTCGGTGTTCAATGTCACCCGCCCGGTGATCGAGGGCATGCGCAAGCGCGGCTGGGGCCGGGTCATCCAGATCAGCTCGATCAACGGCCTCAAGGGCCAGTACGGCCAGGCCAACTACGCCGCCGCCAAGGCCGGCATGCACGGCTTCACCATCTCGCTGGCACGCGAGAACGCGGCCTTCGGCATCACCGTCAACACGGTCTCGCCCGGCTATGTCGCCACCGACATGGTGATGGCGGTGCCGGAGGAAGTACGCGCCAAGATCGTGGCCGACATCCCGACCGGCCGGCTCGGCAAGCCGGAGGAAATTGCCTATGCCGTGGCGTTCCTGGTGGCCGAGGAAGCGGCCTGGATCACCGGCTCGAACCTGGACATCAACGGCGGCCACCACATGGGCTGGTGAGCCGCGCGGGCGCCCGGCGGCGCGCGCCATGCTGCACGGTTCATCCGCAGCATGAAAAACCGCGCAAGCTCATGCTGCGCAACATTTTTTCGCCTCTGGGCGCCGCCACCCCTGACTTCCGGCGGTTGCAAGCACTGTTGCACTGCGCCATCCTGCGCACATACCGGACCGAGTGACTGCTTTCATGGCTGCACTTCGCATCATCAAGAAGTATCCCAACCGCCGTCTCTACGACACCGAGATTTCCAGCTACATCACCATCGAGGATGTGCGCCAGCTCATCATCGACGGCGAGGATTTCGAAGTCCGCGATGCCAAGAGCGGCGAAGACCTCACCCGCTCGGTCCTGCTGCAGATCATCGCCGACCAGGAATCGGACGGCGAACCGATGCTGTCCACCCAGCTGCTCAGCCAGATCATCCGTTTCTACGGGGATTCGCTGCAGGGCTTCATGGGCAACTACCTTGAACGCAGCATGCAGGTATTCCTGGAACAGCAGCAGCAATTCCGCCAGCAGATGGGCAACCTGCTCGGCCAGACGCCGTGGGCGATGATGAACCAGCTCACCGAGCGCAACCTGGAGCTGTGGCAGGAATTCCAGCGCAATTTCGGCGCCGGTTTCGGCCGGGGCCCGTCGGGCGGCACCGGCACGGGCGGCACTGGCACGGGCACGGGGAATCCCGCTTCCGGTCCCACCGCGGCGGCCGGCGGCAGCAAGACGCGCCGCTGAGGCGCATCGCCGCGCCGGTTGCAGGCGCGGCTTCGACCGTCACGCGCCGCTGCCGCGGCCGTTATCGCCCTGGCCGCCCCCCGGGGCGCGGCCGCATCGGCACTTACCAGGTGGACTGCGCGGCGACCCGTTCGACCCGGTAGCCGCGCGCGCGCAGCTTCTCCACCACGCCATCCTCGCCCAGCAGGTGCAAGGTTCCCACCACCACCAGCGTGGTGCCCTGCCCCGGTTGCAGGTAAGCGTCCAGCTTCGGCACCCAGCGGTCGTTGCGCTCGACGTTGATGTTGCGATACAGGGCCGGGTACTGACGCTTCATGTCCAGCGCCATCTCCGACCACAGGCGCTTGGCGTCGCCGGCGCGCCACGCATCGTGCAACGCACGCGTCTGCTGGTTGCCTTCGCGCGCATCGTCCAGCGCCTCGGCCAGCATCTGCCGCTGCTCTTCCAGCGACATGCCGTCCAGCAGCGCGATCTGCTCGGCGGCGGTCTCCAGGCCGGCGGTCGGCTTGCCGGCGCGCGCGGCCTCGCGCATGAAGTGCTGGTCCAGCCCCAGCGAGGGGTCCAGCCCCTGCGCGGCCATCTCCGACAGGCTCACGTTGAGACCGACGAACCACACCTCGAAATTGGTCAACGCCTCGATCGCCATGCCGTGCGCGCTGGCGTAGTCCTGCAACGCCGCCCACTGCGCCGGCGAGAGGTCCTCGCGCAGGCTGCGGCCGTCGGTGCGGGTGGCGGCCTGCAGCATCTGCGCGGCCAGCGCCGGCGACTGCACCTGCTCGGCGGGCAACTCGAACACCACGCGCCTGGCCTGCGAGAAGGCCGCGTCCACGGCCGGGGCCAGCGGGTAGTCGTCGGGCTTGAGCAGGTGGAAGGAGCCGAGCAAGTACAGCGTCGTGCCGTCCCGCGCACTGACCTTCCACAGCAGCGGCGTCGGCGGCGCCTGGCCCGCCGCGCCCGCTTGCGGGACCGACAGCGCAGCGCCGACCAGCAGCAGGCCCAGCAACGAAGCGCAACCCCAGCGCAGCCAACGCATCTTCATCGATCAATCCGGGTGGTGATAGGTCTTCTCGCCGGCTTCCACCAGCAGGTCCATGCGGTTTTCCGGCGGCGGCAGCGGGCACGTGGCGAAATCGGTGAACGCGCACGGCGGGTTGTAGGCGCGGTTGAAGTCGACCACCACGTGGCCCTGCGCGTCCGGCGCGCCCACTTCGAGGAAGCGGCCGGCCGCATAACTGCCGTGGCCGCTGGTGCGGTCGGCGAACACCACGAACAGGTCGCGGCCCGGCTCGCCGATGGCCTCCAGGCGGTAGGTCTGGCCGTTGCGCTCGAACTCGATCACCCCGGCGTTCGGTTGGTCGGTGACCAGCCCGGTGATGTCCACCACCGGCAGCGTGTGGCCGACATCGTGCGGCACGAAGCGCGCCTGGATGCGCCAGGCGGGATCGGCCGGCCAGTAGTCCAGCCCGCGGAAACCGGTATGGGTCGGCGCATCGGCATGGCGCACGCGCAGGGCGCGCCGGTTGCCGCGCTGGATCAGCGACACCTGGCCCTTGCCTTCGTCGAAGCCGATGACCGTCGGCGCTTCGTCATGGTCGCTGAAAAAGCGCACCTTGCCGGTCAGCGGCTTGCCGTCCACGGTCAGCGGCACGCCCTTCTCCGGCACGAACCACACCTGGTCCCCGACCACCTGGACCATGCCCATCTTCTCCGGCCCCACCGCCAGGCGGATGCCGCTGGTACTGCCGCTGCCGATGTAGTGCGCCTTCAGCTCCAGCCAGTGCAGGCCGACCAACGTAGTCCAGCCATCGGGCTTGCGCAGCTCGGCCAGGCGCTCGTCGCGCCAGACCTGGTTGTCGGCCAGGAACTGCGGATCGCCCGCCACCGCCTTCGCCTGCGCCTGGCGTTGCGGTGCATCGCCGTCGCCCCCACAGCCGGCCAGCCACGCCAAGGCGAGCAGCCAGCCCCACTTCCCCCTGTTGCCAACACTCATCAACGCCCCCGTAAGAACCAACGATCGATTTCCGCCAGCGAGAAGCGCGCCCAGGTCGGGCGGCCGTGATTGCATTGCCCCGAACGTTCGGTGGCTTCCATGTCGCGCAGCAGGGCGTTCATTTCCGGCACTGTCAGCCGGCGGTTCGCGCGCACCGCGCCATGGCAGGCCATGGTCGAAAGCAGTTCGTCGCGCGCACCGGCGACGCGCCGCGTCTGCCCATGCTCGCGCAGATCCGAGAGTACATCGCGCAGCAGCGCTTCGGGCTCGGCCTGCGCCAGCAGCGCCGGAATGCTGCGCACATGCAGCGATTGCAGGCCGGCGCGGGTGATCTCGAACCCCAGCGCGGCCAGCGTGTCGGCCTCGCGCTCGGCCACGTCGGCCTCGCGCTCGCCGACCATCAGGGTGATCGGCACCAGCAGCGGTTGCGCATGCAGGCCGATGCCGTCGTGCGCGTTCTTCAGCCGCTCGTAGCCGATGCGCTCGTGCGCGGCATGCATGTCCACCACGATCAGGCCCTCGGCGTTCTCGGCCAGGATGTAGATGCCGTGCAACTGCGCGATGGCGTAGCCCAACGGAGGTACGCCGGCGTCGGCCGAGGTCTGCGGCAGGCCGGCGGCGTCCATCGGCATCGCCGGCCACGAGGCATCCGGCTCGCGGCGCGCTGCCGCGCCGCCGGCGCCGTACAGCGCCGCATACGCGCCGGGCGCCTCGTCCACGCGCAGGCCCAGCGGCGATTGCGCCGGCCGCCAGTCGCGAAAACCACCCTCGCCGCCGGCCAGCGCCATGGCCTCAGCCGGCGGGGTGCCGCCGGGCGCCAGCGTGGACATCGTCGCCGGCTGCGTCGCCGCCGCGCCGGCGCGCGTGTGCGCGAGCGCTTCCTGCAGCGTGCGATAGACGAAATCGTGGATCAGCCGCGAATCGCGGAAGCGCACCTCGTGCTTGGCCGGGTGCACGTTGACGTCCACGCGCGTGGGGTCCAGCTCCAGGAACAGCACGTAGGCCGGCTGGCGGCCGTGGTAGAGCACGTCGCCGTAGGCCATCTTCACCGCGTGCGCCACGCTGCGGTCGCGCACCGAGCGGCCGTTGACGTACAGGTACTGCTGGTCGGCGCTGGCACGCGAGTAGTGCGGCTGGGAAATCCAGCCGTGCAGGCGCAGGCCGGCGCCGCTATGGTCCACGCGCAGCGATTGGCGGGCGAAATCCTCGCCGAGCGTCTCGCCCAGCCGCGCGTCCGAATACAGGTCGCCGGGGCGGTAGCGCCGCGACGGCTTGCCGTTGTGCGACACGCGCAGCTCGATATCCGGCCGCGCCAGCGCCAGCGAACGCAGCCATTCCTCGATATGGCCCAGCTCGGTGCGCTCGGCGCGCAGGAACTTGCGCCGGGCCGGCACGTTGTAGAACAGCTCGCGCACCTCCACCGTGGTGCCCGGCGCGTGCGCGCGCGGCTGCACGTCGCCCACGCGCCCGCCATCGACCTGCAGCGCCGAGCCGTGCTCGTCCTGCGGGCGGCGCGAGACCAGGGTGAAGCGGCTGACCGAGGCGATCGACGGCAAGGCCTCGCCGCGGAAGCCCAGCGTGGCCACCGCTTCCAGGTCGTCGAGCGAGGCGATCTTGCTGGTGGCGTGCCGCGAGACCGCCAGCGGCAGTTCTTCCGGCGCGATGCCGCCGCCGTCGTCGCGGATGCGGATCAGCCGCACGCCGCCTTCCTCCAGGTCGATATCCACGCGGCGCGCGCCGGCGTCGATGGCGTTCTCCACCAGTTCCTTGACCACCGAGGCGGGCCGCTCGACCACCTCGCCGGCGGCGATCTGGTTGACGAGGATGTCCGGCAACTGGCGGATCGTCATGGCGTCCACCGGGCGGATTGGCGTGGGAAAAGGAGCTGCGGGGCGATCAGGGGCACGGCGTTCGGCGCCGCGGGGCGCCGTCTTCATCGAGACAGCGCAGATGATAGCCGAGCTTCAGCGGCTGCCGCCGGCCACGGTGCCTGCCGCGGCTTCCATCTCGGCCTGCGCGCGCGCCGCGTACAACGTGCCCGGCGGCGGCTGGCGGGTAAAGAAGGTATTGACGCCCTCCAGCACCGCACCGGCCAGCTTGCGCTGGTAGGAGGGGTCGGTGAGGCGACGCTCTTCGTCCGGGTTGGAGATGAAGGCGGTCTCCACCAGCATCGCCGGCATGTCCGACGTGCGCAGCACGGCGAAGTTCGCCCGCTCCAGCGAAGGCTTGTGGTTGTTGCCGATGTCCTTGAGCCCGCTCAGCACGTGGCCGGCGGCATCCTCGGACGCCTTCATGTGGCCGCTCTGCGCCAGGTCGAGCAGCACGTTGGCCAGGGTGTTCTCGGTCTGCTGCAGGCGCACGCCGCCGACCAGGTCGGCCGCGTTTTCCTTGTCCGCCAGCCAGCGGGCGCGCTGCGAGGAGGCGCCCTTGGTCGACAGCACGTACACCGACGAGCCGCTGGCGCTGCGGTTTTCCGCGGCGTCCGCGTGGATGGAGATGAAGATGTCCGCGCCGGCCGCGCGCGCCTTCTTGGCGCGCATCGGCAGCGGGATGAACACGTCGGTGTCGCGGGTGAGATAGGCCTTCAGGCCCGGCGTGGCGTTGACCTGCCGTGCCAGCTCGCGCGCCACCGCCAGGGTGACGTCCTTCTCGCGCTTGCCGGTCGGGCCGATGGCGCCCGGATCCTGGCCGCCATGGCCGGGGTCGATGGCGACCACCAGCGGGCGCATGCCCGCCTTCATCTTGATGCGCGAGGCATCGCTGGGCATCACCGGGCGCGGCGGTTCGGCGGCGTTCTCGCCCGGCGAGAGCGCGGCGCTGGCGGCGATTGCGGTGGCCGGCGCGGCCACCACGGGCGTGGCGGCAGCAGGCGTGGCGGCGGCGGCGCCCACCACGGCCACCGGCACCGCGGCGCCATTGAGGATCGCCTGCGGCGAAGTGTTGGGCGCGCTGGCGACCGGCGGCACCTGCGCGGCACCGGCCACCACGACGCGCGGATACGCCAGCGGCGCGGCGGCCGCGGGGTTGGCCGCGGCAGGCTGCGCCGGCACGGGCTCGGGCGTCGGGCCGTTCGCCTTCTGCACCACGGCGGCGGTCAAGGCGGCGGTGGCGCGCGCGGCGTCGTCGCGGGCCTGCGCGCTCGGCGCCGGCGCGGCGGCCGGAGGCGTGCTGGGAGACGGCGCGGCCGAGGGCGCGGCGGCCACGGCCGGCGTGGCCGGGGCCGGGGCGCTGGCGGCGTACTCGCCCGGCCACTCGATGACCAGGCGTGCATCGCCGTTGCCCTTGTCCAGCTGCGGCTTGAACGCGCTGACCTGGTTGGCGAGATCGAACACCACGCGGAATGTGCCCGGCTCCGGCTGGCCGGTGCGCACGGCGGTCACCACGCCGGCGGCGGCGGGCAGCTTGAGGCCGCGCACCGCGCTGGAATCGGGGAAATCGACCACCAGCCGGTTCGGGCCGGCGAGCGAGAGGGTCTTGTAGCCGCCGGCGCCGGCGAGCTTGATCTCCGCACGCGTGCCGGTGCTGCCGGCGCTGAGCGAGACGGCCTGGATTTCGCCCGCGAAGGCATGTGCGCAGGCGGCCAGGCCGAGGGCGCTGACCAGCAGACGGACCACCAGGGGACGTATCGCCGAGGACATGGCATGGATTCAATCACCGCCCTCGCCAGAATGCAATAGCTTTTTCCCTTAATAATCCGCCACCTGGGCGACTTTCCTGCTAACCCCCGGCAGGAAGCCCCTGTAACTCCCCCTTGGCCGACAGCCGGGCCAGCCACGCCTGCCCGGTCGCGCTGAGCGCGGTCAGGACGTAGTGCCGCCCTTGACCCTGCACCGCCAGCGCCACCCGCAGGTCGGCGGGCGGCAAGGCGCCTTCGCCGCGCTCGGGCCATTCCACCAGCCACAGGCGCACGTCGCCTTCGTCCAGGCCCAGGAAGTCGAGTTCCTCGGCGTGGCCGATGCGGTACAGGTCCAGGTGCCACGCTTCGCCTTCGTCGAGCGGGTAGCGCTCGATCAGCGTGTAGGTCGGGCTGCGGATCGCACCCTGCACGCCGAGCGCGCGCAGCAGCGCGCGCGCCAGCGTCGATTTGCCCGCGCCCAGGTCGCCGCGCAGCTGCACCAGCGCCTGCGCCGGCCGCGTGCGCGCCAGCGCCTGGCCCAGCCGTTCGGTCGCTTCCGCATCCGCCAGCGCGCCCTCAAGCTTCATTCCCGTCTCCCGCATTGGCCAGGCGCCGCAGCGCCGGCAACAGATCCGTCGGCAACAGGCCACGCTCGCCGCCCAGCGCGGCGTCGTCGGCCGCGGCCGAATGCATCAGCGCGCCCAGCGTGGCCGCCTCGAAGGCGTCGTGCCCCTGCGCGCGCAGCGCGGCGATCACGCCGGTGAGCAGGTCGCCCATGCCGCCGACCGCCATGCCGGGGTTGCCCGCGTCGATCATGCGCGGCGTGCGCCCGGGCGCCGACACCACCGTGCCCGCCCCCTTCATCGCCACCACCGCATCGAAATTCGCCGCCAGCGATTCGGCCGCGGCCAGCCGGTCGCGCTGCACCTGTGCGTTGGAGAGCCCGAGCAGGCGCGCGGCCTCCCCCGGATGCGGGGTCAGCACGACATCGGGCCCCAGCCGGCGCGGCGCGGCGGCGAGCAGGTTGAGGGCATCGGCGTCGATCACTTTCGCGCCGGGCGCGTCCATCGCCATCTGCCACAGCGCGCGTGCCCAATCGTCCTGGCCCAGGCCCGGCCCGATCGCCACCACGTCGGCCTGCCGCAGCAGCGGCGGCAACGCCTCGCCGTCTTCGACCGCGCGCGCCATCACCTCCGGGCAGCGCGCCAGCAGCGGCGCGACGTGGCGCGCGCGCGTGGCCACGCCGACCAACCCCGCGCCGCTGCGCAACGCCGCCTCGGCGCCCAGCATGATCGCCCCGCCGCTGCCTTCGTTGCCGCCGATGCACAGCACGCGGCCGGATTCGCCCTTGTGCGTGTTGCGCCGGCGCGGGCGCAGCGTCGCGCCCAGTGCCGCGGGCGCCCAGGATTCCGCGCGCGGCGGCAAGGCAGCGATGACCGATGCCGGCACGTCGAGCGTCGCCAGCACGCGCTCGCCGACGTGCTCCAGCGCATCGCCGGTGTGCAGGCCCAGGTGGGCGACGATGAATTGCAGCGTCAGCGCCGCGCGCACGGCCACGCCAGGGCGCGCGCCATGCTCGGCATCCACGCCGCTGGGCACGTCCAGCGCCAGCACCGGCACGCCGCTGCGGTTGATCGCCGCAATCAACGCGGCGTCCTCGTGTTCCGGCGCACGATTCAGGCCGATGCCGAACAGTGCGTCGACGATGACGTCCTCGCCGTCGAGCGCGCACGGGAACAGGTCGATGCGGCCGCCGCGGGCGAGGTAGTCGGTGCAGGCGCGCTGGGCCAGCTCGGACACCGGCCCGCCGCCCTCGGCGTGCACCACGCGCACCTGGCGCCCGGCCAGTTGCGCCAGGCGCGCCAGCACGTAGCCATCGCCGCCGTTGTTGCCGGTGCCGCACACCACCGCGATGCGCCGCGCCTGGGGCCAGCGCTGCTGCAGCAGCTCCCACGCGGCCAGGCCGGCGCGCTGCATCAGCACATACGGGTCGCCGCCCAGCAGTTGCGTGGCCTGCGCATCGATCATGCGCGCCGAGGCGGTGTCATGGAGCAGGAGGGGGGCGTACATGGCCGGGATTCTATACTTGCCGCCATGTCCGCCGTTCCCGCCCCTGCCCTGGCGCCCGCCGCGCTTGCCGCGTTGGCCGCGCGCGTGCGCGCCCTCGCGCGCGAGAGCGGCTTCCAGCGCTGCGGCATCAGCGGCATCGACCTGGGCGAAGACGAGCGGCACCTGCGCGACTGGCTCGCCGAAGGCCTGTACGGCACGATGCACTGGATGGCGCAGCACGGCAGCAAGCGCGCGCGCCCGGCCGAGCTGGTGCCCGGCACGCTGCGGGTGATCTCGGTGGGCATGGACTACGGCCGCCGCGACGACGAGCAGGCCTGGGCCACGCTGGACGATGGCGAGCGCGCCTACGTCGCGCGCTACGCGCTGGGCCGCGACTACCACAAGCTGATGCGCCACCGCCTGCAGAAGCTGGCCGAGCGGCTGCAGGCCGAAGTCGGCCCGTTCGGCCACCGCGTGTTCGTCGATTCGGCGCCGGTGCTGGAGCGCGCGCTGGCGCGCAATGCCGGCCTGGGCTGGATCGGCAAGCACACCTGCCTGATCGACAAGCAGGGCGGCTCGTGGTTCTTCCTGGGCGAGATTTACATCGACCTGCCGTTGCCGGTGGATGCGCCGGCCAGCGCGCATTGCGGCACCTGCGTGCGCTGCATCGACATCTGCCCGACCGGGGCGATCGTCGCCCCACAGCGGCTGGACGCGCGGCGCTGCATTTCCTACCTCACCATCGAACACGACGGGCCGATTCCGGAAGAATTCCGCAAGCCCATCGGCAACCGCATCTACGGCTGCGACGACTGCCAGCTGGTGTGCCCCTGGAACAAGTTCGCCCAGCGCACGGACGAGGCGGATTTCCGCGCGCGCAACGCGCTGGATACCGCCACGCTGCCGGAGCTGTTCGCGTGGGACGAGGAAGAGTTCCTGCGGCGCACCGAAGGCAGCCCGATCCGCCGCAGCGGGCACGAGCGCTGGTTGCGCAACATCGCCGTGGCGCTGGGCAACGCGCCCACCACGCCGCAGGTGCTGGCGGCGCTGGCATCGCGCCGCGCGCATCCCTCGGCCCTGGTGCGCGAACACGTGGACTGGGCGCTGGCGCAGCACGCGAGCGCCCAGGCACCCGCCGGTCCCGCCCCGTAGGAGCGGCTTTACCGCCTGATCGGCGATAATCCCCGCATGCCTGCCCGCGAAGACGAGATCCTCACCCCCAGCCAGCTCAACACCCTGGCGCGCGACCTGCTCGAAGGCAGTTTTCCGCAGGTCTGGGTGGAAGGCGAACTCGGCAACGTCACCCGGCCTTCCTCCGGCCACCTCTACTTCACCTTGAAGGACGCGCGCGCCCAGGTGCGCTGCGCGATGTTCCGGCCCAAGAGCCAGTGGCTGAAGTTCCAGCCGCGCGAAGGCCTGCGCGTGCTCGCGCGCGGCCGGCTCACGCTGTACGAAGCGCGCGGCGACTACCAGATGGTGCTCGAACACCTGGAGGAAGCCGGCGAAGGCGCGCTGCGTCGCGCCTTCGAGGAACTGCGCGCGCGCCTGGCCGCCGAAGGCCTGTTCGACGCCGCGCGCAAGCGCGAACTGCCCGCGCACGTGCGCCGCCTGGCGGTCATCACCTCGCCCAGCGGCGCGGCGGTGCGCGACGTGCTCAGCGTGCTGGCGCGGCGCTTTCCGCTGCTGGAGGTCGACCTGCTGCCCTCGCTGGTGCAGGGCGATAGCGCGGCCGCGCAGATCGCCTCGCTGCTGCGCGCGGCCGACGCCTCCGGCCGCTACGACGTCATCCTCGTCACCCGGGGCGGCGGTTCGCTGGAAGACCTGTGGGCGTTCAACGACGAACAGCTCGCGCGCACCATCGCCGGCTCGGCCACGCCGGTGGTCTCAGCGGTGGGCCATGAGACCGACTTCACCCTGGCCGACTTCGCCGCCGACCTGCGCGCGCCCACCCCCTCGGTGGCCGCCGAACTGCTGGTGCCGGACCAACGCGAGCTGGCCACCCGCCTGCGCCGCGCCGCCACGCAACTGCTGGGCGCGCAGCGCCACGGCCTGCACCAGCGCATGCAGCGCGCCGACCGCGCCGGCCTGCGGCTGGATGCGCAATCGCCCCGCGCGCGGCTGCAACTGTTGCACCGCCGGCAGGAAGACGCCGCGCGCCATCTGGCCGCCCAGATGCGCGGCCGGCTGGACCGCCTGCAGGCGCGCCTGCGCCACGCACATGCGCAACTGCGCGCGCACGCGCCCGCGCGGCAACTCGCCACGCTGCGCCAGCGCCTGGGCGCCTTGCGCCTGCAACCCCCGATGGCCGCGCGGCTGCGCCATGACACCTTGCGCCTGCAATCGCTGGCGCGTTCGCTCGAAGCGGTGAGCCCGCTGGCCACCGTGGCGCGCGGCTACGCCATCGTCAGCCATGCCGACGGGCGCGTAGTGCGCTCGGCCAGCGAGGTCGCACCGGGCGAGCGCCTGGACGCGCGCGTGGCGGACGGCATCATCGCCGTGCGCGTGGAAGCACGCGAAGACTGAGCGCGGCGTTTAGCGCCGCGCCGCCACCGCGGCCGCCGGTGCCGCCGGCGCGTGTGCCCAGCCCGCCAGCACGATGCCGGCCAGCTTCACCGGGTCATGGTCGAAGTGGTGCCCGCCCGGCCGCGCGACCACCGCCACGCCGTGCGGGGCCAGCGACGGGCACAGCGTGTCCTTTTCCTGCTCGCCATGAATGCACTGCACGCGCGCGGTATCCATTCGCAGCAGCGCCGGCAGGATCGGCACCTGCTTGGACTGGCCCCAGCCCAGCCATCCGCCGACGCGCACCTGGAAATCGGCGCCGTGCGCCAGGCCGAGCAGCGAGACGAAGCGCACCTGCGCGCGCTGCGCCGGCGGCAGGCGGTCGTAGGCGAAGGGCATCACATCGGCGCCGAAGGAATAGCCGACCAGCGCGATGTCGTCGGCGTGCCAGCGCGCGCCGTAGGTCGCCATCACGCGCGCCAGGTCGTCGGCGACCTGCTGCGGCGATTTCTCCTTCCAGAAGTAACGCAGGCTGTTCCAGCCCACCACCGAGACGCCCTGGCGGTTGAGTTCGGCGCTGATGCCCTTGTCCAGCTCGCGCCACCCGCCATCGCCGGAGATCACGATCGCCAGGCGGTGGCTGCCGGGCACCGGCATCTCGACCAGTGGCAGGCCCGCCACGCCGGGGTCGCCGGCCGGCGCGAAACGCGTCTTGACGGCAGTAGCCAACCCCGCCGCATCGACCGACGCAGGCACCTGTGCCCACGCCCCCTGTCCGGCCACCGGCGCCTGACGCCCGCATGTCAACCCACTATCGGAAGCACCGCCTACCGCGACGGCCCCGGCAAGCACATCCGGCGCGGCGCCGGCCAGCGCCTGCCGGACCAGATCGGCGCCGGCGCCATCGCCCACCAGCAGCGGCGGCAGGAACACGTCGCTGTGGTCCTTGCGCAGCAAGCGCTTGCCCAGCCGCTCGGCATCGTCGGCCAGCGTGGCGCAGTCCAAGGTGCCTTCGCGCAGATGCCCCAGATAGCGTCCGGTGTCGATCACCGCGACCAGCGCGCCGTCGGCGGCGAGCTGGCGGGCGGCGGCCCGGGCGCGCGCTGGCTGCGCGGGATCGGGAAAGACTTCGACCAGCGCGCGGGGCGCGCCGGCCGGGCGCAGGATGTCCGGTTGGCCGTAGCGGCCGCCGATGGCGCCGTGCCCGTGGCGGGCGATGGCGATGCCGCTGCCGACGAGCAGCGCGGCAGCCAGCCCTGCCATGGCGATCCTGCGCAAAAGCGTCATAAGTCGGCAGCCTCAAGAGTCCGCCCGCTTCGACCCGGCATGAAGATGGCGGTTCCTGGCACGTCGCGCCGGCTTTCGCCACGGTTAAGCCGGCGCCGTCACCGCGTGCCGCTCACTGCAACGGCGGCCCTTCCGGGCAGAACCGCTGGCGGTATTCCAGCGCCTTGGGCATCAGCGCCTGCAGGTTCTGGATCCGCGTGCCGGGGTCCGGATGGGTGGAGCTGAATTCCGGCGGCGACTGCCCGCCGCTGTTCTGCTCCATGCGCTCCCACAGCGGGATCGCCGCGCGCGGGTCGTAGCAGGCGGCCGCGGCCAGCATCAGCCCGACCTCGTCGGCCTGCGTTTCGTGGCCGCGTGCGTACGGCAGCAAGTAGCCGTACCCCATGGCGGCCATCACCATCTGCTGTTGCTGCATGTCCATGCCGCTGGCCGCGCCGGCCATCTGGCCGATCTGGGTGAGCTTCTGCTGCGCCATGCGCTGGGCGCCGTGGCGCAGCAGGGCGTGGGCGATCTCGTGGCCCATCACCACCGCCATCGCATCGGCGTTCTGCGCCACCGGGAACAGGCCGGTGTAGACCGCCATCTTGCCGCCGGGCAGGCAGAACGCATTGGCCTGGTCGGACGGGATGACGTTGACGTCCCAGTCGAAGCCGCGCGAGATGTGGTTGGGTTGCATGCCGTGTTCGGCGGCCAGCGCGGTCTCCACCGGGTCGACCTTGGCGATCAGCCGCTGCGCGATCGCGCGCACCTGCTGCGAGGCCTGCGCGTTGGGGTCCAGCGGGCGCTCCTGGGACAGGATCTCCTGGTAGGCCTGCAGGCCCATCGCCTTCTCGTCCTCCACGCCGAGCGAGCTGTCGATCAGCACCTTCTCGCCGGTGTACGGGTCTTCGCTGCGGTTGGAGAACCAGTAATAGGCCGCATAGCCGGCGAAGGCGATCAGCACCCACCACCGCACGTTGCCGAACAGGCCGGGACGGCGCCCCGCGCGGGCCTGCCCGCGGTCACCGCCGAACGGGTCGTTGCGCATTTCCTCATCCTTTTCCGGCCGATGCCGGGATCACCAGGGCAATGAACTCATATTCCGCGGACCAGGCGGAAGCCGATCCTGGCACTGGTCGTGTCCGAGTCCTGTGACAGCCGCCAGGCCGCGCGGGTCTGCTGTGGCGAGTTGGCCCAGCTCCCGCCGCGGATCACCCGCTGCCGGCAGCCGGGGTTGTACCAGGCCGCGCCATCGGCCGGCGCGCGGCGGTAGCTGGCGTGCCAGCAGTCGGCCACCCATTCGCTGAGGTTGCCCCCCATGTCGTACAGCCCCCAGGCATTGGCGCGGAAGCTGGCCGCCGGCGCCGGCCCCCAGAAGCCATCGCCATAGCCGACGAAGGCGTTGTTCCAGTGGCGCCCGCTGGGCGAGACGTCGTTGCCGCCGGTGAAGTTGCCCGAGCCTTCCGGGGGCGTGCCCGCATCGCCCCAGGGGTAGCGCCCCTGACTGCCGGCGCGCAGGGCGTATTCGAACTCGGCCTCGGTGGGCAGGCGGTAATGCCGCCCGGTCTGCTCGGAAAGCCACTTGGCGTAGGCCTCGGCGTCGCGCACGCTCACGTGCATCACCGGGCTGTTGGGCGCGGCGCGCGCGCCGTTGTAGTCGGACTGCCAATCCACCCCGCTGCGGCGGGCGAAGTTGCCGCTGCGCTCGTCGTAGACGATGGAATGCCCGCGCCGGGTCGCCCGCGGCCGCGCGTTGGCCGCTTCCACGAACTGTCGGAACTCGCCCACCGTCACTTCGGTGATCGACATCGCGAAGCCGCGCGCGAAGCGCACGTAGTGCGACGGGCGCTCGTTGTCCGAGGCACCGGGTTCGCTGTCGCCAGCGCCCATGCGGAACGCGCCGTGCGGCACCACGATCATCTGCGGCCCGCGTCCCCCCGCCTGCATCGCGTCGGTGAACACCTGGCGCGGGCGGAAGCTGCCGTAGTGCGTGGCCAGTTCGATCCGCTCGCGCAGCGAGGCGGCCACCGCATCGCCCGGCGCGGCGATGCGCAATACCTCGGCCAGCTTCTCGCCGGCCGGCTTGAGGCCCGCCGGGGTATTGAGGTCGCGCAGGGCGGCGTCGTGCAGGGCCCCGACGCGCGCGTGGCGCGCCGCTTCCACGCGTTCGCGCGCATCGTCCACGCTCGGCGCGCGCTCGCGCACCTGGGCCGCCGCCGCCAGCCAGCGCGTGGCGGCGTCGAAATCGTAGGCGGCCGCGGCGGCTTCGGCACGGGCGATCAGCGCGCTCTCCGCTGCCGCCAGGCCTTGGCGTGCGCGGGCGTTGTCCGGATCGAGCTTGAGCGCCTCGCGGAAGTTGCCGATCGCGCCGTTGCCTTCCTCGCCGATGCGGTCGTTGCGCAGGTCATCCTCGCCGGCGCGGTTGAAGCCGAGCAATCGCTGCGCCTTTTCCACCTCCGCCTGGAAGGCGCGCGTACCCGCCTCGTCGGGCGCGAGCGTCAGCGCGACGATGGCCATCGTGCGCGCGCGCTCCAGCGCATCGCCCTGCTCCTCGGTGCGTGCCAGCAGCGCCTGCCCATCCTGCAGCAGCCGGCGCTGCGCGCGTTGCAGCCCCTGCCGCGCGAGGCGGTCGGAAGGCGTGCGCTGCAGCAGCGCCAGGTACAGCGGAATGGCCGCGTCGGGCTGTTCGAACAGGCGGTCTTCTTCCAGGGCGCGCGCGGCGCGTTGGCGCACGCTGGCCGCGCGCTCTTCGCCCAGGTCCACCGGCGGCGGCTGCCAGCGCTGCACGGTGTCCGCACCGGCCTCGCCCACGGTGACCCGCGGGGACGCGGGCGCCGGCGCCGCGGCCTGGGGCGCGGACGCCGGCGGGATGGCCGGCGGCGCGGACGTAGGTGCGCACGCGGCCAGACCCACTGCCGCCAGCATCGCCATCGTCACGCCGAGCCTGCCCATCGTTGCGTCCGTCTCCTGATGCCCGCCTCGCGCCGGTCGCCGGCGACGTTAGGCTATCCTGCACGGCCCGCGCAATGCAGCGCCGTATCGAAGTCCCCCCGTGCCGCACTGGATCACCCACCCCGACGAACTTGCCCAACGCCTGCAGCAGCGCCCCGCGCGCATCGGCCTGGACACCGAGTTCATCCGCGAACGCACCTACTGGCCGCAGCTGGCGCTGGTGCAGATGGCCGTGGGCGAGGAGATCCTGTTGATCGACCCGCTCGCGCCCGGCATGGCCGAAGCGCTCAAGCCCTGGCTCACCGCGCCGGACATCCTCAAGGTGATGCACAGCGCCAGCGAGGACCTGGTGACCTTCAAGGTGGCGTGCGGCGTGCTGCCGCGGCCGCTGTTCGACACGCAGATGGCCGCTGCGCTCACCGGCGCCGGCGCCGGCATGGGCTACCAGAAGCTGGTGAACGAGATCACCGGCACGCTGCTGCCCAAGGGCGAGACGCGCTCGGACTGGCTGCGCCGCCCGCTCTCCGACGCGCAGCTGGAATACGCGGCCGACGACGTGCGCTACCTGTTCGCGCTGCACGACGCGCTCGATGCCAGGCTGGGCGAGCTGGACCGCCGCGCGTGGCTGGCCGAGGACGCCGAGCGCCTGCTGGCCTCGGTGGAACGCGACGACGGCGAGCGCTGGCCGCACCTGTCGCTGCGCAGCGCGCAGTTCCTGGAACCGGAAGGCCAGTTGCGCCTGCTGCGGCTGCTGCGCTGGCGGGAGCAGACCGCGCGGCAGAGCGACCGCCCGAAGAGCTGGATCCTGGACAACGAACTGGCCGTGACCATCGCGCGTACGCCGCCGGCCGACCAGGCGGGGCTTTCGAAACTGTTCGAGCGTTTCCCGAAAGCGCCGCGCAGGTTGACCGCGCAGGTCTGGCAGGTGCTCAACACGCCGCTGGCCGACGAGGCCGACGCGCCGCTGGCCAGCAATAACGGCGACGAGCACAAGCAGACGCTGAAGAAGCTGCAGGAAGCCGTGGCCGAACGCAGCCGCGAACTCGGCCTGCCCGATGGCGTGCTGGCTTCGCGCAAGCACCTGGAAAGTTTGCTGGAACATCGCGTCTGGCCCGCTGGCCTGGGGCAGTGGCGGCGCGCGACGCTGGAACCGGTGCTGGCGCCGCTGCTGCCGGCCTAGCCTTCGCGCTGCCCGCGTGTTGCGCCATCATCGCGGCGCGGCGCGGCGCGCCCCGTCGAGCGGATGCGCTTACTGGCGGCCGATGCGGTCGCGCACGCGACGCAGGCACGCGAGGTCGCGCAAGTGGGTATCGGCAACGAGCATGGCGCGAACGTGCCATAGCGTGACGCCGTGACGCCGTGACGCCGTGACGCCGTGACGCGGGAGTCTGCGCGTTGGAATGATCGAATGGAAACGGGGGATTGGGCGGGTCACCGTTCGACATGCCGCCTTCGCTCTTACGCGCGCGGCATCCCATCCCCTTCAGGAGTACATCCATGCGCGAACTGACCACTGAAGAAATCGCCCGCATTGAAGGCGGCCTCAACTGGGGCGCGGTGTATGGCTCGGCCACCGCGGGATTGATCGGCGGCGCGGTGGCCGGCGCCATCGGCGGCCCCGGGGGCATGGGCGCCGGCGCTTTGGGAGGCGCGCTCGCCGGAGGGCTTGATTCGATCTTCGCGCAGCTCAACGCCGCTTGATGCGCTTCGTCGATACGGTGTCTTCGCGTGTCGGCAGGACGCGCGAAGGCGACGTGTCGTCTAGGAAGACTTGATGGATGTGTTCACGAAAATGGTTGTGACCGCCGTCGCTGCGGGCATCGCCGGCGGCGGTCTGATCGCGCTGCTCACCGGGGCCGGGATTCCCTACGCGGCCTCGCTGGGCGTGGTGGTGGGCTTGGTCGTGGCCGCGGTCCTGCACGTGCAGCGCAAGGGGTGACAGCTGGGCCGTGTCCCAAGGTAGCCTGCTGCTGAGTTGCTACCCCAAAGCAAAACAGCGCACCTCTCGGCGCGCTGCTTTGTCTGGAATAGTGGTGGAGCCAGGGAGGATCGGACTCTCGACCTCGTCATTGCTAATGCCAGGGTCAACACTGACCTCTGGCACTGATGCCCTTATAAATCAATGGATTCCGAACTTAGTAGTAGCACTTGGCCCGCTTAGCCCTAAGGCGCTGGTCAGTTGGCACCGACTTATCGCTTGGTGCCCGAGGCGCCACCAAGCGCATTGAGCCCGATGCCACTCCGGCGCCGCATGGCTGACGATGTACTGCGCCCCAGTAGGGTCACGAAGGGTTGACACCCTGGAGTTCGGCATACGTAGCCCCTGCCAGCCTGGACGCAATGCAGAGATGTGCCCGTGCTCATGGCCAAGAAGCTCGGCAATGACGTAGTCCTTAACCCGCAGGGACTTGAGGCGCAGGGAGACGATATGCCGAAAACTATGGGCGGCTGTCTTTCGCGGGTCGGAAATTCCGGCTTTGCGAAAGGCATAGGTCAACCGTTTCTGGATTTTGTCGACATTGCTACGCGCGGGACTGGCCGCCACCCGGACCTGCTCCGGCCAGAGGAAGCCTGCAGGACAGGTAGCCACATGCTCCAGCAACCCCAGTCCCAGCAGCCGGGGGTACAAGGGCACCAGCCGACGGCTTGAGGAGGCCTTGGCTTATCCGGAACAGTCCCGATGGTCATTTCCGGTCCGACAAACTTCAGTTTGACGATGTTGCCAATTACGAATTTGTTTGCCATGACGCCGTCCTGGTTCGAACGCTAAGGCTTGAGTTGACCCAACTCTCCAAGCCGATCGGCTTGAATGAATTGTCAGGAGTCTCCCGACTGGAGTGAACCAGTGGAACAAACTTGTCATTTGCCCATTGCTGGATGAGGGCAAGCGCCTCTGCCTCGAACATTGCGCATCTTTGCTCGGGGTTGAACTGTAAAGAACCGAACTCACCAGGAACCTTCAACACGCGCCCTTTTTCATACCAAAGGCAGCTTGCGTAGAAGCCATTGTCATGCTCAGAAACAACGACACGGAAGTTGCGAGAATCAATTTTCAGGTCGCAAGTCTTCGTCCATTTCATCTCTGACACGTGATCACTCCCCGTAAGGCAAAACTACCTAATAGGCAATTTCCTGCGCCGTTTCCACGGCATGCCGGACGGGCTGTCCCCTTGACTCGGCTTGATCTTAGAGCCGCTG
Source organism: Stenotrophomonas sp. HITSZ_GD (assembly GCF_029543105.1). Taxonomy (GTDB): domain Bacteria; phylum Pseudomonadota; class Gammaproteobacteria; order Xanthomonadales; family Xanthomonadaceae; genus Stenotrophomonas_A. Next base: position 50,143 of record NZ_JARQXB010000012.1, on the reverse strand, counting down.
GCACCAGCTAACAACCCGACATACAACTGGCCCCAGTAGCGTAGAGGGTGGCGCACTTAGGCGAGTGTCTTTGGAATCGGATGCAATCAAGTGATGGAAGCCGAAGCCAAGCCGATTTGTGATGGAAGCGGGTTCGGGTGCTCGGATGGTCCTTGTCCAGGCATTGGACTACGGGACGTCCTAAGCGTGCTTCAACGCCACTTACGACCTGCACCCCAATACAGCCGTCCGCGCTAAGCGCATCGTCGCAAGCAGCAAGCTCAGGGATCACTCCTATAAGCGCAGAGAGCGCGGGTGCGTGGCCTGTTGCTGCGCCGGCAACCCTCAGGGCGCAAGGCTTGGATCGTCACCTGGGCGCATGGCAATTCGGGGGGGTGGGGGGGGGCAATCACGTGACCCTGGAGCAGGCTCACAAGCAAGCCAAGTTGGCAATTGCTTAATACGTTGCGCTCGCGTTGCGCCCTTGATGCAACTGGTCCTGCTCAATCATCAGACATGGAGCCGACCAAGGGCATCTGATGGTCATAAATCGTCGCCTTGCGCGCCGGGCTCGTGGGCGGTCAAGTACCGGGGAGCGACGCGCTGAATGGCGGAAAAGGCCGAGTTGAGGAAAGCCGCTGCAATAGTTCGGCTACAGGCGCTTCAAGCGATCGTAAAAAGTAGCCAGCTCATCGTCAGACATCCCATTGAGGTTCCAAGACGTTTCGATAAAACGCTGGCGCGCTATCTCTTCGGGATACGGGCAAGCGATATCGAGAAACAGCCGACTTCCAGCAATGGCCACAAAGCGTTCGTCTTGGTCCCAAAAGCAAAACTCCTCTCGCCCGCTGACGACCAACGCCTGATCAATATCGCCCCCATCCCTATCGATACCATAGATGTCGTAAACACCTGGAAACTGGAGATGTGACGACACAAGCTCATTTTCGTAGTTATCCAGCCTCCACACTTCATGACCCTCACAGCAGGATGCGAGCGCTGTAGCGAGAAAATAACAGTCAACAATAGTCATGGACCACGGCAACACCATGATCTCCGACGGATTTCGACTCGCGCAAAGTGAATCAAGCAACGAGGATTCGCTCATTGGCCCTCCTTGTATCGAACCTTTGTAACCTCTTTAATGTGAGAGCCAACTTTTTCTCGGCTGAACCTCACAGAAGTTGTCCTACTCCCATCCCTCTCAACTCGACTACTCATGTGAACTGTCGTCCCATCGCCCATCTTACCGAGTCGCCCCCCGTTGGCCACTGGAACTCCGGACCCATTAGTAGCTCTATCGAATAGCTCCTCTGCCGCTTTTTGCCCACCCGGCATGGGATACTGGGTCGTGCGCGTACCGGATGCACTTGTCTGCTTTGACTGTCCACCAGACTGTTTGAGAAGACCCACAACCTCATCGTAGCTTTTGAGTGGCGGCGACCTAAGCTCTTGCGCCATACGGTAGAGCCGGTAGACCCTCCATCCGGCAGCAAGCTCAGCGGGTAATGGAGCGACCAACATCGCGCCCAGTCCCACTCCTATTGCAGGACCAAGCCAATCATCTGGGCTGCGAGGAGGAGGAATTACGGGTCCACCGTTAGCTTGATCATTCAGCAACTTGAAAGTTGCGCCACTTTCGCGCCCGTCACGGTCCGTGAAAAAATACGGGTTACTTTCTGCATACTGGAATCTATTAAAGTTGGCGCCTTGTAGAGGGTCCGTATACACCGGATCGATTGAAATAAAGCGCCCGACTTCAGCGTCGTAATACCGCTGCTGCATATAGGTCAGCCCAGTCGTCGAATCCTCCACATGCCCCGTGAAACCCGGCCCATCGGTTGCGCCATGCGAAATCGGCGCGCCGTACGGCTCATACACCTGCCGTTCGATGACAGCGCCGGATGCATTGGTCGTCGCCACCGGCGAGCCCAGTGCATCCGTATGGATGTACTCAACTGTCTGGGCATTCGCCCGTCCCGCCGTAACGGACAGCCCCAAGCAGACCAACGCAGGGGCTGCCCACCGACCAACTCGCCAGCCCGGCCGCGCCCAAGCGGAATCAGCACGGTCACTCTTCATGTGTACCTAGCTCATCGTTCCAGCACTCCCTGCGTGACCGCAAAGTTCGGCGTCGACCAGGCCGAGCAACCGCCAGAGTTGCAGGCACGCACCTTGTAGTCCGCCTTGCAGTACGCGTTGCCATTGGCAGAAACGTAGGTCTTCGGTACGGTATAGACCGTCGCTCCGCCGCCGCGCCTCCGGACAGTCCGGAGATAGAGGGAATGTCAAGTTCCCAATCGCCAAATGGCAGATTGGACTTGGGGTCGGTGGGATTCAGGAAGCGCCCCAAGCTGAGCGGAATATCGCTATTGCTTGGCAAGGAGATATCCGTGGCGGCGAACGACACGGACCCGTCATACAGATTGATCTGCTCACCGAAGATTTCGCCTTCGATCGGCTCGACCATCTCACCGTACCTCAGCCGGTTGCCGTATTCGGTGTTCCAGCTTGGAATCTCTGCGTGGGCCGTCGTGCCCAACTGGACCATGACGAGGGCAAGGTAACAGCGGCCAAGATAGGCCCAGCGCGCCCTTGCTTCCCTGCGTGATGTCGCAGCATCGCACGCAACGCCGAAATGGCGCAACGAATCCAGTCGATTGCTCAAGTTGTCCCCTTCCGTGTCGTGGCGAGATCTATCCCCGGATCATCTGAGGCGCCAGACTTGCCAAAGTATCGTGGAGCTCCGCCCTCAATAATGTGACTCTTGTCACTGCACAGGAGAGTTGGACTCCCTCCCGACCCACGGTGCGTTCGCCCAAGTGCCAACATGGGCCGGTCGGCACGCCCAATGCGTTTGCTGGATCTACTATGCCGGATGGCTTCTGGCGGCGCCTGCCGACTTTTCCCTACCTCAGATCGAAGTATGGCCATCGACGCGACGTCCACACTGATACCGATCAGTTCGATGCGCACACTGGGCGCTTACTGGACCGGCTTTAATGCCCGTGGCTCATATCTGGACGCGGTGGGCCAATACACTTGGTACGACCTGCACGTACGCTCCACGCGGCCGGCCTGACGTGCCCTGTGTAAAGTTGGTCACGGTGGTCGCCCGCTTTGTGGCGTTCGAGGAGGACTCCCCGCGGTGGCTTTAGGACCTCCACGGCTTCGGATCAGGATCATCCGCATTTAGCCGTGCGCACGGCCCTGTCACTAGGAATGCCAGGGACTGCGTGGCCACCCACTGCACGAGGCCTTTAAAATCAATCACTTCCGGACTTCGTGGCACTCTGCCTTCCTAGAGGGCAGGCCCTGGTAAGCAGGAACAGCCCGACCGATCGCGCCCCGAAGCGTAACGAAGCGCATTGAGCCTTATGCCACGCTAGCTCAGCCCGGCTAACGGCATGCTGTGACCCACTAGGGTTACGAAGGGTTACACACCGGAATTCGGCATATGCCGTCCCAGCCAGCCTGGGCGCAAACGCACACCGCACGCGTCTGGGGGCAACGCTGATCAAATACAAATCGAACAACGTATGGATGTCAGCGCGCAGCGGTAGCCCGTTCGCGGTTACGTCGGTTTCGGCGCCCCGATAAGGATGCTGCGCACCAGCCGGCCATGACACCCTCTTCCTTCCAAAGCTAACAATCCAGCCATGACCACTGGTCGATTCGATCAAAGGACGCCACTGCGATTCCCACCACTCACACCCATCCAGATTTTCGGTCGGGATGTGTCTTAATCCTACCTAGGAGTTCGCGCACGATCAGTCGATAGCCTCGCGAAGATCGGCATCTGGAATAGCGCCCTGCAATTCGACCCCACAGTCAACAAGCACAGCCTCTACATCGCGCCAGTCCAGATTTTGAAAATCCGGAATTGCGTGCTTCCTGGGCAGCAAAGTCACGAGCGCAACCGCCTTTCCCGGCACCAGCGATGCCATTGCCGCTGCTTGTTTTCGAAGTTGCGTATCAAGCTCAACTGGCCTGAAACATTGTCGGATCGCCTGGCCCCTGAAAAGCAAAACAGCGCACCTCTCGGCGCGCTGCTTTGTCTGGAATAGTGGTGGAGCCAGGGAGGATCGAACTCCCGACCTCGTCATTGCGAACGACGCGCTCTCCCAGCTGAGCTATGGCCCCACAAGGGGTACTGGAACCGGGCCTGCGTGGGACGATCCTCTCGGATCCTCGCTATGCGCCCGTCCAGCCGGGCCGCCTTTCCGCGCGGGAGGCGCATTCTAGCCCGAGTCCGGCGCGGAAGCCAAGTCGTTCCCCGCGGCGTCTTGCGGCCCGTCCACGAACTCGGTGCGCGCGGCCTGCCGCTCGCAGGTCAGGTTCACCGTGCGCCCGATGCCGCGCGTGCGGTGCACCGTGTTCGCCGCCACCACGAACGCCTGCCCGGGCGCCAGCCGCACCGGCGCGCAGCCGGCCAGTTCGATCTCCAACTCGCCCTCCACCACCAGGAACAGCTCGTCGCTGTCCGGATGCCGGTGCCAGCGGTACGGCCCTTCGAACACCGCCAGTCGCAGGCAGTGATCGTTGAAATCCAGCATCACGCGGTTCTGGTAGGCGGCGGTCACCGCGGCGTGCTCGGCCCGCAGGTCCACCGCCTCGCCCGGCGCGTGGCGCGCGGTCTCGGCGGCATAGGCCTCGGCATCGGGAAAACGGGTATCGACGGACATGGGCAAACTTCGCGCGGCGCGCTCAGGCAGTGGCCCAGCTTGGGGCCCTTGCGATGAGCGGGCCGTCACGATCCTAGAGCGCGCCCGGCACCGGCGTCGCCAACGCGGCCGCTTCGTCATCGCAGCGCGTCGGCGTCTTGCCGGCGGCCGTGGCGGTCGCCAGCTCCTGGCGCGCGGCCGCCACGTCGGCCAGGAAGTCCGCGTTGCCTTGCAACTTCGCGAACACCCCGCCGGCCACCGCGCGGCCTTCCAGCACGTCGCTCTGCCAGTGCGCGTTGCACACCAGCCGGCTCTCGCCGAACTGGCGCCCACGCGCCAGCAAGGCGTCGGCACGCGCTGGCGCCACCTGGGTCAGCACCAGCGCCCAGGTCCAGCCAATGGCGGTGTGCCCGGAAGGATACGAGCCGTCCTGGCGCAACGCGGCCTCGTCGCGCGGCAGGCAGGTGGGCTCGTCGTGGACCACGAACGGCCGCACGCGGCGGTAGTGGTCCTTCGCGCCGTAGGTGCCCAGCCCGGCGTCCATCAGCGTGCGCCGCAGCAGCAGGTACAGGCGCGGCGTGCTGCGCGCGTCGATCGGCACGCCCAGCGCGCAGGCGAAGTTGTCGCTGGCCGCGGGGAACGACAAGTCCGCATCGCGGGCCGCCTGCGCGTAGCGCGGGCCGTCCTTGAGCCGCTGCGCGGCGGCGTGCACGGCCTCGTCCTGGGCGAAGGCGGCGCTGCCCGGCGCGGGCGGCGGGGGCAGCAGGGCGCGGCTGTCGGGCAGGTCGCGGCCGAGATAGCCCGCCGGCACGCCGGGCTTGAGTTCGGGCACGGCGCGCGGACTGGAGGCAGCGCAGGCGGCCAGCAGCGGGAGCACGAGGAGGGCGGCAAAACGACGTGGCGCGGCGGGCTTCATGGCGGGCTCCCGGGGATCTGCCGCCAGTGTGCGCACGCGCATGCGCGCCGCCACCGAGGAACTACCCACGCGGTGACAGTAAAACTACGCAGCGGCCCGTACCCTGTGCGCATGCGTCCCCTGCCCCGCGCCTTCTACGACGACGATGCCCTGGTGGTCGCCCCGCGCCTGCTCAACAAGGTGCTGGTCGCCGCCGACGGACGGCGTGGGCGCATCGTCGAAGTCGAGGCTTACCGCGGCGCGGCCGACGCGGCGGCGCACTCGTGCCGCGGCATGACGCCACGCACCGAGGTGATGTTCGGGCCGCCGGGCCATCTGTATGTGTATTTCATCTACGGCATGCACTGGGCGATCAACGCGGTGTGCGGCGGCCCGGCGCCCGGCCACGCGGTGCTGCTGCGCGCGCTCTCGCCGCTGGCGGGGCTGGGCCTGATGGCGCAGGCGCGCGGCACCGATGCGCCGCGCCTGCTCGCCTCCGGTCCGGGGCGGCTGGCGCAGGCCTTCGGCGTCACCGGCGCCGACAACGGCCTGGACCTGTGCCGGCGCGGTGCCCGCCTGTGGATCGGCGACGACGGTACGCCGCCGCCGGCATCGCCCATCGCCTCGCCGCGCATCGGCATCAGCAAGGCGGCCGACCACCCCTGGCGCTGGCACGTGGAGGCCGACCCGCACGTCTCGCGCCGTCCCGCCGCGCGCCCCGCGCGCCGCCGCCTCCCGCGCCCGGCGTAAGCGATCTTCACGCCGCTCTTACGCGGCTCTTACACCCGCCCCCTACCGTCGCGCCGCAGCACACGCCGTGGATTCGCCCGGCGATGCCAAGCGCTCATCGAACCAGGGGACAACTCCATGTACGCACGACGCAGGATGGCGCGGCCCAACAAGGCCGCCCAGGGTGGTTTCACGTTGGTTGAAATGGCGGTGGTGCTGGTCATCATCGGCGTCATCCTGGGCGCGGTGATGATCGGCCGCGACGTCCAGCGCAACGCCGAATACACCCGCATCAAGCAGAAGTTCCTCGACCAGTGGGTGGTGGCCTACAACACCTACCAGCAGCGCCTGGGCGCGCCGGTGGGCGACAACCAGAGCGCGCCGCGCCTGATGGTCAACGGCGCCAACTTCAACGGCAACGGCGACGCACTCTCCGGCGGCGACATGTCCCAGGCCCAGGAGCCCTCGGCGATCTGCCGCGGCAGCAAGCCGGCCAGGATGACGCGCGCGGCGCAGAGCGGCGACGACTACAACCTGCGCGACATCATGCGCAAGGCGGGCGTGACCATGCCGCCGGGCCGCGGCGATGGCATGGAAGACCGCTACGTCTACCTGGACACCAACGGCAACCCGCAGGAAATCCAGGTCTGCTTCCAGTGGAACAAGCCGGGCACCGATGCCGGCTCGGGCAACGTGATGGTGATCTCCGGCCTCACCCCGGACCTGGCGCGCGCGCTCGACCAGATGATCGACGGCAAGCCGGACGCGCAGAACGGCGCTTTCCGCCAGGAAGGCGTGCAGCGCCGCAGCGGCAACGACGCCAACAGCCCGGGCATCGAATGGGCCGGCAACAACACCCAGAAGATCACCGGCACCGGCAGCGCGACCGACCTGCAGGACACCACCGGCGACGAGCAGGTGATCACCCTGGTCGCCAATATGAAGATGAACCAGTAAGGGCACGCCGATGAAAGCGCCCCGCCTCGCCCTGCCCGCGCGCCTGGTGCAATCGCGCCGCGCCTCGCTGCTGCTGTTCGGCTGCACGCTCGGCGCGCTGGTCGTGGCGGCGGTGTGGTTCACCCTGGCCCGCGGCAGCCTGGGCAACGCCTACGACAACGTCGGCCAGCGCGAGCAGGCGCTGGGCGCCGCGCAGCAACGCCTGCAGGAGGCGCGGCTGCGCGTGCAGCTGGCCGACGGCGCGCGCCAGCTGGTGACGCGCGCGTCCAACGGTGGCTACCTGGCCGAAAGCTGGGGCGAGCGCCTGATCAACCTCAACCAGGCCCCGCTCGGCCGCGCCGAGGGCAACGAACTGCTCGACGGCGTGGCGCGCGATCCGGCCCGGTTGTTCGGCGCCGAGGCGTTCGAGATCTCGGTCACCCGCGCCGAGGACGGCCTGTTCGACCTGCCGCCGCCGCGCAGCCCGCCGCTGCTGGTGACGCTGCGCGGCACGCTGCTGTTCCGCACCCAGGTGCAGGAGGCGCCATGAGTTTCCAGACCCTGCTGCACCAGGACGGCAAGTGGCTCGCCTTCGACGGCGAGCAAGTGCGCCGCCTCGACGCGCGGCCGAAGATCGAACGTGCCAGCGTCGCGCTCAGCGACTTCGACGGCGCGGTGAGCCAGGTGATCTCGCTGGAGGGCAGCCCCGCGCACGCGGTGGCCCTGATCGAGAAGCGCCTGCGCGCCGATGGCCTGATCGACAACGAAAGCAAGATCCTCATCCACCAGACCCGCACCGTGGGCAACGGCTACCAGGCCTTGTTCACCGCCGTGCCGCTGGACCGCTGGCAGCAGATGTTCGCCTGGGCCGAAGCGCAGGCCGACCACTGCCTGCTGGTGCCCACCGTGGCGCTGCTGTGGCGCATGCTCAAGCCCGGCCGCGGCGTGGTGCTGCACGGCGGGCGCCAAGTGGTGTTCGTCGCGTCGCTGCGCGACCGCATCCTGCAGGCCTCGGCCCTGGCCTTCAGCGAGGCGCGCGAGGACCTGGAACTGACCGTGGCCTCGCTCGGCGAGCGCATCGGCCGCGAACTGGCCGATGGCGACGCCGACGCGTTGCAGACGCTGGATGTGGAATGGATCAGCGTGCTGACCCCGCGCCCGGCCGATACCCGCCCGATCGCGCCGCGCCTGTCGGACGTGCGCCCGGGCCACGACGACTGGCCGCGCGGCGCGCAGGCCGCCACCACGGCGCTCGGCGACGCATGGCCGCTGCGCGACGACCCGGCGCCGGACGAGGGCGGCATGACCTTCGACGGCCAGTTCGACCCGGTGGAAGGCGCCGAACCCGAACCGCCGGCACAGGAACCGGACACGCTGCGCCTGCCCGTGCACGCCACCTCGCCGTGGCTGGACGAGGCGCTGCTGGAAATCTTCGCCGCGCACAGCGGCGCCAGCGTGCGCCTGGGCCCGCACCAGGAAGTGCGCGACGAAGCCGGCGCGAAATACCGCAGCGGCGTGGCGCACCTGGCCCACCATGTCACCGCGATGATCGCGGTAAACCCGCCGGCAAGCCGGCTGATGTACATCGCGGAGCGGCTGCTGCCCTGGGCCAGCGCCGCCTCGCTGGTGCTGGCGGTGGCGCTGGCCGGCATGGGTGGCAGCTGGACGCTGCTCGCGCACGAGGCCAACGGTCGCGCCGACACGCTGCGCGCTTCGGCCGAGGCCATCGACCAGCAGATCGCCGCGCTGCAACCGCGCCAGGCGCTGCCCGAGCAGTACGCGCCGCTGGTGCAGTTCATCGAACGCGCCGGCAAGCTGCAGGGCGCGCTCGATCCCTACGCCGCGCTCGCCAGCGTGCGCGAGGCCGCCGGCCACGACGTGCGCATCCTGCGCCTGCGCCTGGAAGAAGGCGCCGAGCCGGTGCTGCGCGTGGATGGCGTGGTGAACAACGCGGTAGAGGCCCACGCGCAGGGCCGCCAGGTCGCGCGCTTCGTCGAACGCCTGCGCATGGCCGGCTACGTGCCCGTGGCACTGGACCCGCAAAGCGGCAACGCGCGCGCGCAGACGCCCGGCGGCGCGTTCTCCTACCAGCTCAAGCGCGTGCCGCCGCAGGCCGCGGGGAAGGCCTCGTGAAGCTCAAGCATTACGCACTACTGGCGCTGGCCCTGTGGTTGGGCGTGGCGGTCTGGGTCGGGGCGATGATCCTCGCCAAGCCGCGCGTGCAGGCACGCTTCGACGACGAGGACGCCTCGGCGCAGTTGGCGCAGTTGCAGATGGGCGTGGAACGCAACCGCCAGCTGCTGGGCGTGCTGGAAGGGTTGGAACGGCAGCCGGTCGGCGGCGGTGAGGCGTTGCTCGCGGTGCAGCCGGCATCGGCCGCCGGGCAGCTGTCGGCCGATGGCGGCTTCGACCAGATCGCGCCGCGCCAGCTCACCTTGCTGTTGAACACCGATGGCCGCCGCCGCGCATTGATCGACGGCCAATGGGTCGCCACCGGCGCGCGCCTGTCCGACGGCAGCCGCGTGCGTGCCATCGGCCGCGATCGCGTGCTGCTGGAAACCGCCGCCGGCGAAACCCTTACCGTGTTGATGCCGCCGCCGTTCGCGCCGGCCCCCAAAGCCGGGGGCCGCCCGTGAGTGCGCGGCGGTGGTGGCTCGGTGGTGCCGCGGCGATCGCGCTGGGCTTGGCGGTCGTGCTGGCGGTGCGCGCGTGCTCGCCGCGCGCCACGGGGGTGGGCGAGCGCGATGCGCCGCGCGCCACGCCGGTGCACACCGCTGCCACGCCGGCCATCGCCGAGCCCGCCGCCACGCCGCAGGCCGACGACGCGCCGCCGCCGTGGCTGCGCGACGATGCCTCGCCCACCACGCCCCCCACCGCGGCCGCCGTGCCGGCCGAAGATCCCGAACGCGCACGCCAGATGGCCGCGCTGCAGCAATCGGTGCAGGGGCTGGTCGGCGTCGCGCGGCAGCGCTCCATCGCCTCGGAGGCGTACATGCGCCAGGCGCTGGCGACGCTGGAGCAAATGAACGATCCGGCCATCACCGCACAGATCAACCTGGCGGCGGTGCGCCAGAACCTGGAGACCAGCATCCGCATGCAGCAGGTCAGCGAACAGCTGCAGCAGGTGATGGGCCAGCCGCCGAGCGAGCAGCGCCAGCAACGCCAGCAGGCGCTGTTGGCGCAGCTGCGGCAACTGCAGGGCCAGCTGCGCAGTGACGTGCGCGCGACCCCTGCCGGTACGGTGCCATGAACGTGGGGATGCACCGCCGCCGCCGCGCCGCGCGCCAGGCCGGCTTCACCGTGCTGGAGATGGCGGTGAGTGTCGGCGTGGTGGGGGCGCTGGCGCTGCTCGCCGGCACCGGCTATCGCGACTACGCGCAATGGCGCGCGTGCAGCCATGCCGAGGCGCAGGCCGAAACCGCGCGCCAGGCGCTGCGCGGCTTCGTGCTGCGCAACCGCCGCCTGCCCTGCCCGGACCTGAGCGCGCTCGGGGACGGCGCGCGCGAAGGCAGCGGCGGCGCTTGCCCGGCCGGCGCGCAGGTCGGCTGGCTGCCGTACGAAACGCTCGGCCTGCCGCGGCCCGACCGCGGCGAGCGTCTGCGCTATGCGGTGTCGCGCCCGGCCGGCGCGGACCTGGTCGCGCCCAGCGGCAGCAGCGCCGAGGACGGCAATTTCGACAACGGCGCACGCCTGCGCGCCAGCCTGGCCACGCTGGCCGCGCGCACGCCCGGCAGCGATGTGCCCTACCTGAGCGATCCCAACCCGGAGCGCGAGAACTGCGCGCGCGTGTTGAGCAACCCGGCCTTCGCGCTGGTCGCCGCGCTGGACGACCGCGATGGCGACGGCACCGGCCGCGCCGACGACCTGGCCCGCTTCGACGGCCTCAACCGGGCAATGGCCGCCAGCAACGCGTTGTGCATCGCCGCGCCCGGGCGGCCGATGGATTCCCGATACGACGACGTGGTCGCCAGCGAGAGCGCCGATGCGCTGCTCGGCTGGCTCGCCACGCAGACCCGATGACCGCACAGGCCCGCCCATGACCCGCTTCCGCGCCCTCTCCTCCTTCCGCCCCGGCCCGTCGCCGGTCGTCGCCCCGCTGGCGCTCGCGCTGACCCTGCTGGTCGGCGGCTGCACCGGCACGCCGCGCAGCGTGAAGTCGCTGCCGCCCACCGAATACAAGGCGCTGCAGGAAATCGGCGACCGCGTCGGCGAGGAGTCGAAGAAGCTTGCCGAGGAGAATGCGCGCCTGCGCGCGGAGATCGAGCGCAACGTGCCGCGCCTGGCGCCGGTGCCGGTGGTCGCGCCCCGGTACGACCCGCTGGAGAACCGCATCGTCACCCTCAACATGAACGATGCCAGCGTCGGCGGCCTGCTGTGGGCGCTGGCCGAGCAGCTCGGGATGAACCTGATCGTCGATCCGGACGTGCTGGCCCGCGACCAGCGCGCCAGCCTGTTCCTGAAGAACGTCACCGCGCGCGAGGTCTACAACCACATCCTCAGCGCGTTCGACCTGTACGGCGAAACGCGCGGCGGCGCGCTGGTGGTCAGCCCGATGGAAGAGCGCGTGTTCAACGTGGAGATGCTCAACACCACCACCTCGCTGGACATGAGCACCGGCGGCGACGTGTTCGGCGCCGGCAGCAGCGGCTCGGGCGGTGGCGGCGATTCGCTGCGCGGCAAGCTGGTGCTCGACGGCACCGTGGGCAAGCAGAACGACCCTTACAAGCAGCTCGGCGCCTCGGTCGAGGCGGTGCTGCGCGAAGACCCGGGCATGAAGCGCGAAGGCGAGGCGCGCGAGGCCGCGCGCTTCAGCCTCGATCCGCTCACCGGCTCGCTGTTCGTGCGTGCGCGCCCTTCGCAGGTACGCGCGGTGGCCGACCTGGTCGAACGCAACAAGGCGATGCTCGCGCGCCAGGTGCTGGTGGAAGCGCAACTGATCGACGTGCAGCTCAACGATGATTTCCAGTACGGCGTGGACTGGAACCTGCTGAAGAATCGCGTGGCCGGCATCGTCGGCGACGCGCCGATCAGCCTGGACCCGATCACCGGCTCGCTGCCCGGCGCCAACCACGATTCGCTCGGCCGCCTGCTCACCATCCCGCGCCAGACCATCGGCAGCGCGCTCGGCCGCGGCACCGGCATCGGCTACGTGGGCGACACCTTCTCCACCGCGCTGAACGTGCTGCGCTCCTTCGGCCACGTCAAGGTGCTGTCCAATCCCAGCGTGCGGGTGCGCAACGGAACCCCGGCCTACCTCAGCGTGGGCCGCAACATCCGCTATGTCAGCAAGTCCACCACCAGCTTCAGCAATCCCGGCGGCGGCGCGACCAACACCTCGTCCGACGTGCAGACCGAATCGCTGTTCTCCGGCGTGGTGATCGGCGTGGCGCCGCTGATCCGCAACGACGGCAATGTCGAGCTGCTGGTGCACCCGATGCAGACCGAGATCGACGAATCCAGCCTGGCGCTGGTGGAAGTCGGCAACGGCAACTCGGTGACGCTGCCGCGGATCAGCTTCAAGGGCATGACCACCACGCTCAACCTGCGCGATGGCAACACCGTGCTGATCGGCGGCTTGATCGACCAGCAGGACCAGAACACCGACAACGGCGTGCCGGGCCTGTCCGACGTGCCCGGCCTGGGCAAGCTGTTCGGCGCCGAAGCGCGCACGCACAAGAGCCGGGAGCTGGTGATGGTGCTGCGGGTGACCGTGATATGAGCCTGATGTTCGCCGCGTTGCGCACGCTGGAGGGCGAGCGGCCCGCCGCCGCGACGCCGCCGCGCGCGCGGCGCACGCTGGCGGCGGCCGGGCGCGCGGGTGCCGTGTGGCTCGGGCTGGGCGCACTGCTGGGGGGCGCGGCGATGTGGCTGGCTGCGCCCGATGCGCCGGCGCCGCAGGACGCTTCGCTGCCGGTTGCGCTGATGGCGCCGGTGGCGGCGGTGATGCCTTCACTGCCTGCGCCAGTGCCCGCCCCAGCCCAGGCATTGAAGGTGGCCGATGCCGCGCCGTTGCCCGTGGCGGTGGCGGTGGCGGCACCACCCGTGCAGGCGAACGAACCGACGCCGCCGACAAGCGTTGCCGCGCCGGCCACAGCCCTCGCGACCGCCGCCCCGAGCGCCCCCGCGCGCGGCTTCGCCCCGCTGCCGCCGGGTAGCCTGGTCGTGCGCGATGCCCAGGCGCCGGCGCCCCGCGCCGCCAGCCATGCCGCGCGCGATGCCGACGATCCGGACCCGGCCGCCGTCGCGCGGCAGGTCGAGGCGATGGGCGACGCCATCGAAAGCGGCGACTACGACGCCGCGCAAACCCACCTCCAGGCGCTGCAGCACCTGCTGCCCGCGCAAAGCCTCACCCTGCTGCGCATGCGCGCCTGGCTGGCGCAGCGCCGCGGCGAGGATGCGCAGGCGCTGCCGCTGTACCGCGAGATCGTCGAGCGCATGCCCGGCGACCGTGGCGCGGCGATCAACCTGGCGCTGCTGGAAGCCGGCGCCGGCCAGCTCGACGAGGCGCGCCAGCGCCTGCGCCGCCTGCAGGCCAACGAGGGCGGCGCCAGCGAACCCGAACGCCTGGCGCTGTCGCGTGCCATGACCGAGATCGGAGCGTTGCCATGAGCGCCAACCCGCACGCCGAAGGCTACCTGCAGGCCTTGGGCCTGCACCGCTCGCCGTTCCCGCCCACACCTGATGCGCAGGCGTACTTCCACACCGGCGCGCTGCAACGCGAGCTGGCCGAGGCCGGCCACTGCCTGATGGCGCGCAAGGGCTTCGTGCTGCTGACCGGCGAGGTCGGCATGGGCAAGAGCACGTTCGTGCGCAAGCTCATCGCCGCCGTCGAAGCCGAGGGCGCGGCGGTATCGCTGGTGCTCAACACCTTCCTGCAGGGCCCGCAGCTGATGGCCGCGGTGCTGCGCGATTTCGGCATGACGCCCGGCGCGGACGCCGCCGCCGACCTCAACCAGCTCGACGCCTTCCTGCTGCGGCGCTGGCAGGCCGGCAGCACCAGCGTGCTGATCATCGACGATGCGCAGAACCTCACGCTGGAAAGCCTGGAACTGCTGCGCCTGCTCAGCAGCCTGGAAAGCGGCCAGGAGAAGTTGCTGCAGATCGTGCTGGTCGGCCAGCCGGAACTGGCGGCCAACCTCTCCCAACCGGCGATCCGCCAACTCGCCAGCCGCATCGTCAAGCACATCGAGCTGCGGCCGTTCACCGCCGAGGAAAGCGCGCGCTACATCGCCTTTCGGCTGGACCTGGCCGGCGCCGGCGGGCGTATCGAACTCACGCCCGGCGCGTTGGCGGCATTGCAGCGCCACAGCGGCGGCAATCCGCGCCGCATCCACCTGGTGATGGATCGCTGCCTGTATGGACTGGTCGCGCGCGGCGGCAGTTTCATCGACCCGCTGCTGCTCGCCGCCGCGGTGGCCGAGGCCGGCTTCCGGCCGCCGGTGGCCGCCGCGCCACGCGCGATGTGGCCGCGGCTGGGCTCGGCGCGCCTGAGCGCGGCCTTCGCTCTGCTGCTCGGCAGCAGCCTGGCGATGGCGACCGGCATGGCCTGGCGCGGCACCCGGCCGACGCCCGCGCCCGCCGCGCCGCCGCAGGTGGCAATACAACCGGCCGCGCCCACCGCCGCGCCTGCCCTGGCGCGCTGCATCGATGGCCTGGGCGCCGCGCCACAGGCCCACGCCGGGCTGCACCTGCAACGCATCGACGCCGCGCAGGCCGCGCTGCTCGGCGTGCGCGAAGGCGTGTGCATCGAGCGCCGCGACGATGGCTGGCTGGCCGCCTGGCACGATCCGCGCGCCGACGTGCGCCAGGTGCAGCGCGCGCTCAGTGCGCAAGCCCCCGCCCTCGTCCCCGGCTTCGTCGATGGCCGCTACGGCCCGGACACACGCCGCGCCGTGGCCGATTTCCAGCGGCGCCATGGCCTGCCGGCCACCGGCGAAGCCGACGCACTGACCCAGCTGCTGCTCCTGGCCGCGCCCACGCCCGCACACGGAACTCCGCATGTCCGCCGTTGACCTCACGCCGCGCGCCGCCGCCGGCAACCCCGCCACCGGCTCCAAGCGGCTGGGCGAGATCCTGCTCGAACGCGGCCAGCTCAACCCCGCGCAGTTGCAGTACGCGCTGCAAAAGCACGCGGTCGAAGGCCTGCGCCTGGGCCGCTTGCTGGTCAAGCACGGCTTGGCAAGCGAATCGGCCATCGTGCGTGTCATGGCCGAGCTGCAGGCCATGGACTACGTGTCGGTGGAAACGCTGCCCGAGCCCGACCCGCAGGTGCTGGCGCTGTTCAACCGCGAACTGTGCCTGTTGCGCGCGTTCCTGCCGCTGCGCCGCGTGGACAACGCGCTGGAAGTGCTGCTCGGCGACGCCGACGCCGACGCGGTGGCGCAGCTGGTGCTGCAGCGCTGCGGCCTGCGCTGCCGCTTCCTGCAAGGCGAGTTCACCAAGGTCAGCCAGCTGATCCGCCACACGTACTACTTCGCGCAGAACCCGATCCAGTCGCTGCTCGAACGCGAGATCAAGCGCATCGCCGGCGATGGCGACCACGCGCACAGCCCGGAAAAGCTGCTCGATTACCTGCTGCACCTGGCCGTGCGCGAACGCACCACCGACATCCACATCGCCCCGGCCGACGGTTCCATCCACGTGATGTTCCGCGTGGACGGCGTGCTGCGTCCCATGCTCGCCATGGCGCCTTCGCTGCACCGCCTGCTCGGCTTCATCAAGCTCGCCGCGGAGATGGACATCTCCGAACAGCGCCGCCCGCAGGACGGCAGCTTCCGCGCGGTGGTGCTCGATTCGCCGGTCACGGTGCGCGTGTCCACGCTGATCAGCGAGATGGGCGAGCGCATGGTCATGCGCTTGCTGCCCGAGCACAGCGATCTTTCCGGCCTGGGCGAGTTGGGCTTCTTCGAGGAGGACGTGCGCAAGCTCGAACGCATGTTCGCCAAGCCCGCCGGGCTGGTGCTCATCACCGGCCCCACCGGTTCGGGCAAGAGCAGTTCGCTGCACGCCGCGCTGCGCATGCAGTCGCTGATCGAGCGCAACGTGCTCACCGTGGAAGACCCGGTGGAATACCGCGTGCCCGGCGCCTGCCAGACCGAGGTGAACCGCCGCGCCGGCTACGAGTTCGGCTCGGCGCTGCGCCACTTCCTGCGCCACGACCCGGACGTGATCCTGCTGGGCGAAATGCGCGATGCCGAAACCGCGCAGGCCGCGGTGGAAGCGGCGGCCACCGGCCACCTGGTGCTCTCCACGCTGCACGTCTCCGGCGTGTTCGGCGTGGTGCCGCGCCTGCGCCCGCTGGGCCTGGAGGCGCAGGTCATCGCCGACAACCTGCTGTGCGTGGTCAACCAGCGCCTGGTGCGGCAGAACTGCCCGTTCTGCAGCGAGGCGGTGGCCTTCGACGAGGCCGAGCGGCGCTGGCTGGGCGACGCGCATTCCACCGTGACGCACGGCCGCCGCGGCAAGGGCTGCGAGCGCTGCCGCCACAGCGGCTACTTCGGCCGCCTGCCGGTGTACGAGATCCTCACCCTGGACGAGGCCATCGCCAATGCCATCGCCGACGACGCCGGCCGCGAGGCGGTGCGCCACCTCGCGCATGCGGCCGGGTTCTCGGACATGGTCCACCTCGCCAAGCGCCGCGTCGCGCTCGGCCAGACCTCGCCGGCCGAGGTGCTGCGCGTGGTCGGCGACGGGCCGCAGCCATGAACGTGTATTACTACCGCCTGCTGCTCTCCAGCGGCCGGGTGAAGACCGGCATCGCGCAGCTGGCCGTGGAGCAGGACGCCTCCGCGCGGGTCTGGCTGGAACGCAACTTCGACGCCACCGTGCTGATGCTGCATCGCCTGCCCGGCTGGCTGGCCGAAACGCAGCGCAGCCTGGCGCACCTGTTCCGCCCCAGCATCCGCCCGCCGGAACTGGCCGGCATGCTGCGCGACATGGCGGTGATGACCAGCTCCGGCATTCCGGTGCTGGACGCGCTCAAGGCGGTCTCGCAGGAAGTCGGTACCGGGCGCGCCTCCAACGCCGCGCGCGTGGCGCGCAACCTGCTGGACGAACTGGATGCCGGCGCCTCGATGAGCGACGCCTTCGGCCGCTATCCGGACACCTTCCCGGAGACCGTGCGCAACCTGGTGATGATCGGCGACGAGACCGGCAGCATGGACCGCATGCTGCAGGAGGCGGCCGACCACGTCGAGCGCGTGGCGCGCATGACCGCCGACACGCGCCAGGCGCTGATCTACCCGGCCTTCGTGTTCTCGGCGATCTTCGCCGCCGGCGGCTTCTGGATCTACTACGTGATCCCGAACCTCACCGGGCTCTTCAAGCAGATGAACGCCAAGCTGCCCAAGCTGACGCTGGCGGTGATCGCGTTCTCGGAGTGGTTTACCGGCCACGTGGCCTGGGTGATCGGCGGCATGGTCGTGGCCGCCTTCGTCACCTGGGTGGCATGGCGTTACAGCCGGGCCTTCCGCCGCGCAACGCACTACACGCTGCACCGCCTGCCGATCGCCAAGACGCTGATGAACTCGGCCGGCCTGGCCTTCATCACCGAGTACCTCTCGCTGCTGATCAAGGCCGGCGTGGACATGGTCAGCAGCCTGAAGGTGATGGAGCGCGCGGTGCGCGACGAGTACTACCGCGACCGCGTGATCGCCATCCGCCAAGTGCTCGAGCGCGGCGACCGCGTGTCCTCGGCGATGCGCCAGGTCGGCGGCTTCCCGCCGATGATGGTGCGCATGGTGTCCGTCGGCGAGGAGACCGGCACGCTGGACCAGCAGCTGGCCCGGCTGTCGGCCGAGTACAGCCTGCGCCTGCAACGGCTGATCACCAACCTGTCGGAGATCATCAAGCCGCTGGTGGTGCTGCTGGCCGGCGGCATGTTCATCCTGCTCATCGTCGCGCTGCTGCTGCCGGTCTACGACCTGGTGAAGCAGGCGATGTCCACGCCGCAGTTCTGAACATGCGCGCGCCTTTCCGCCGCCGCCCGCCGACCTTCCCGCGCCTTGCGCGCGGCGTGAGCCTGCTGGAGGCCACGCTGCTGGTGCTGCTCATCGGCGGCGCGCTGGTGACCGGCTTCCTGCTGCTGCGCGCGCACGGCCCGGTGCGCCAGGCGCAGGTGCAGGAACAGGCGCTGCAGGCCGCCGACGAGGCACTGGTCGCCTACGCGGCGGCCTACGCGCGGCTGCCGTGCCCGGTCTCCGCCCCGGGCGGCGATACCTGCGTGGCGAGCGGCGCCAAGGGCTGGTTGCCGGTGCGCGCCCTGGAAGAAGGCCTGCAACGTCCGCTGGCAAGCGACAACCGCCGCCTGCCGCCGCTGCGCTACGTGGCCTATGGCGGCAGCGGCGGCACCGACCTGGCCGTCGCCAGCGACCGCTTCAACCCGCAGCAGTGGGATGGCACCGCCTACGAATTCAAGGCCATCAACGGCCTGGACCTGTGCGCCGGGCTGGCCAGCGCCGCGCGCGAAAGCCTCACCGCCAACAGCGCGCGCGCCAACGTGCTCGACGCCGACGGCGTGCGCGTCAACGTGGCCTATGCGCTGGCCGCCGCCGGCCCGAGCCCGGGCAACGCCAGCGGGCGCTTCGACGGGCACAACCAGGACGCCACCGGGCAGATGGAATCGCCCGCGCAGCTGGCCAGCGCGGACTACGACGACCGCGTGCGCGCGCGCGGTTTCGATTCGCTGGCGCGTACGCTGGGCTGCGGCTATGCCGATGCGAGCAGCCCGGACAACATCATGGCCGCCTCGCTGGACCTCGTCGCGCTCGGCGTGGACATGGCCAACGAGGTCACCGAACAGCACGACGGCAACAAGGAGGACACCGAGCTGTCGGTGGTGTTCGCCTCGTTGTCGGAAGTGTTCGCCGGCATCAACGTCGCGCTGGCCGGCGCCAATGTCGCCAATTCCAGCTCGACGCTGGCCACCGCCTCGGCGCAGCTGGCCGCGGCGATCGCCGCCTGCGCGTTGCCGCCATGGGCGCAGTGCGCGCTGATCCCGGTCTACACGGCGGCGGTGACCGCCGGCGGCATCGCGGTGGGCCTGGCGATCGCCGCCACGGTGACGGCCGCGGTGGCGCTGGCGCCAACCTCCGCGGCACTGGCGCTGACCATCCAGGCCAGCGAACTGGCCAAGCAGCCGCTGGGCAGCAGCCAGGCCAACCTGACCGAAGCGATGGAGAACGTCTGCCTCGCCGCCGAGGGCGGCTACACCACGCACGGGCTGGATGGGAACGGCCAGCTGGTCACGCTCGACCCGCCGGTATGGCACGACGGGCTCAAGCAGGACGTGGAGAAGGCCGAGGACGACCTGGCTACCGCCACCTCCGAACGCGATGGCGCGCGCGCCCAGCTCGATGCACTGGAGAAGATGCCGCCCTCGCCGTTGATCGACTACCCGCTGCCGCCCGATCCGGACGCCAGCGACGATGACGACGACGACGCCAACTACAACGCCTGGGTCGCGCTGCAACGCGCGTGGGAAGAGGCCCTGCGAGTGAAGATGGAAGCGGTGCGCGCGTCCGAATCGGCACGCTTCGAATACGAGAAATCGCGCAAGGCCGAGCAGGATGCGCAGCGCGAGGTCGACACGATGGTCGAGAACAGCCTGCAGCTGGCCAGCCAGGTCTCGGCATGCGACGCCGCGCCGCCGTCGGACCGCGCCGGCCAGCTGCGCTGCGACAACGTGCGCGCCGCGCAGCGCGCCATCGACCTGTGCGAGTTCAACGCCGACGACACCACCTCGCGCGAGCAACGCCAGTGCCTGCCATGGAAGCGCGAGGACCTGGCCACCGCCAGCGCCGCCCGCGAGAGCGCCTACACCACCTGGCAGAACCGCCAGGGCGAGGCGCTGGACAAGCCGCAACCGCCGCTGAAGGACTACATCGACTACGGCACCGGCTGCTGGTTCTTCGCCGGCTGCAACGTGTTGCTCATTCCCAACCAGGACGAGGACGACAAGCGCGAGACCTATGCCAAGACCTACTACAAGTACCTGGGCATGGTGGAGGCGGTGAAACTGGCGCAGTCCAACCTGGACAAGCGGCGCGCGGACTACGAGCAGATGCACGCGCAATGCGAGGACCTGCGCAAGCTCAGCCTGGGCGGCGATGCGGCCGGCGAAGTGCTCGGCGTGGTGGTCGGCGCCGAGGAGATCCTGCGCGCGGCCGACGACCGCGGCACCGTGGGCCGCGTGCAATCCGGCCCGGGGGACGATCCATGACCCGCCGCCCGCTGTCCTCGCGCCGCCAGGGCGGCTGGTCGCTGCTGGAACTGAGCGTGGTGCTGGCCGTGCTCGGCCTGCTCGGGCTGGTGCTGTGGCGGCTGCTACCGCTGGCACCGCAGGCGGCGGCCGGCGACCTCGCCGCGCGCGACCTCGCCCAGGCCGAGCAGGCGCTGCTCGGCTACGCACTGGTGCACCACCGGCTGCCGGAGGCGGTGAGCGTGGACGGTCTGGCGATGCTGCCGGTGCAGACGCTGGGCCTGCCGGCGCGGCTGCAACTGCGTTACCAGGTGCAGCCCACGCTCACCCAGGCGGCGTACAACCGCTTCGAACCCACCTTGCCGGCCGCCAGCGAGGGAGGCGCGCCCACCACGTCCAACCAGGTCAACGGCCTGGACCTGTGCATGGCGCTGAAGGCCACCGCCGGCAACAGCCTGGCCGGCATGCAGAACGTGCCCACCGCCTTCGCGCTGATGCACCGCGGCGGCGCCGGCAACGAACGCGCGCCGGACGATTTCGTGCTGCCCGGCAGCGTGGACATGGGGGCGCGCCGCGTGCTGGCCGTCGGCCCGAACGAGCTGGCCAGCCGCCTGCAATGCCCGGACCGCGTGGCGCGGGTGCAGGGCGCCGCACGGGCGGCGCGCGCGGCCTACGACATGGAGCGCGTCGCGCGCCGCTACAAGAATTTCCGCACGTTCGGCATCCAGGTCGCGCAGATGAACCTGGAGCAGGCCAAGGCCAACGAGATCTTCGCCGGCTTCGACGTCGCCTACGGCGTGGCGCTGGAAGCCATCGCGATCCTGCAGGAAGCCGCCGGCTGGCCGCCGGAGGGCCTGAGCATCGCCACCGGCATCACCGCGCACGTCACCGCCACCGCGCAGCTCGCCATCGCGATCTACAACCTGGACCAGGCGGTCAAGGGCCGCGAGGACGCCGAGGACGACCTGCAGACCGCCCGCGACCAGGAGACCGCCGCCATCGCTTCGGTGAACCGCATGCACACGCTGGCCACGCAATCGCTGCAACGCGCCCTGGACCTGGACGCGGCGGGGTTGCAGCCATGAGGCGCCAGCGCGGCTTTTCGCTGCTCGAACTGAGCGTGTCCCTCGTCGTGCTGGGCCTGGTGGCGCTGCTGATCCTGCGCTTCCTCGGCCAGGCACAGCAGGAACAGCGCGGCACGGCCCAGCGCGAGTTGCTGCAACGCGCCGACGATGCGTTGCTGGCCTTCGCGATGATCAACAGCCGCCTGCCCTGCCCGGCGGCCGCCGGCGGCAATGGCGAGGAGGACTGCGGCCTGGGCCAGGTGGGCGTGCTGCCGTATCGCAGCCTGGGCCTGCCGGACCTGGGCGCGCGCCGGGTGCGCTACGGCGTGCTGCGCCGCGCGGCGAGCGAGGCCAGCGACGATGCGGACCTGGCGGTGAGCCGCGACCGCTTCCAGCCACTGGCGATCGTGGCGCAGAAGTCCTACATCGCCATGCCGACCACCTACGCGCACGTCAACGGCCTGGACCTGTGCCAGGCGCTGCGCACCGCCACGCGGCTCGCGCCCGATGCCGGCTACCTGCACACCACCCTGCCCGCGCAGCCGGGCACGCTGGGCCGCCACATCGCCTATGCCGTGGCGTTGCCCGGCGACGGCGCGTTCGGCGGCCAGCAGGCCAGCACCTCGCCCGCGTTCGATTCACCGCAGCGCGCCAGCACGCCGGACTTCCGCGACCAGGTGCTGGCGGTGGGCAATGAACAGCTGTGGGCGCGCATGCGCTGCGGCGACAACCTCTCGGCCGGCGGCCATGCGCACTTCAACGCCGCGCTGGCGGCCTCGATGCTGCGCACCGCGCTGTACGACTACAAGCAACAGCTGGCCGTCTCCAAGAAGCTGGCCGAGGCCAACGTCGCCAGCGCGGCGGCCGCCATCCTCGGCGGCGCGGCGGCCACCGCCGATTCGGCCGGCGGCACCGCCGATACCGCCTCCGAATCGTTGGCCAGCACCGGCGCGATGAGCTGGCGCGTGAGCCTGGCGGCGATCGCCACCGCCGGCGCGCTGGCGGTGACGGTCACCGCGGCCGCGCTGCAGGCGCAGGCGGTGAAGGCCAACGACCAGGCCAAGCAGGCCTACGAGGATGTCGAGCCGCTGATCACCGAGGCCGACCTGCTGCAACCGCTGGTGCTCGAACAGGCGCAGGCCGACGACGCCACCGGCATGTACTGACCCCATGGAACCGCTCATGCCCGCACATGTTTCCGCTCGCTCCCGCCGCGCCCACGGCTTCACCCTGGTGGAGATGTCGGTGGTACTGGTCATCGTGGCCCTGCTGATCGGCGCGGTGTCGGTGGGCCGCGATGTCTACCGCAGTGCGCAGGCCGAGCGATTCGGCAGCGATTTCGTGCAGGCTTGGGTGCTGGCCTACGACCGCTACGTGGCCGGCACCGGCGGCGTGCCCGGCGACGATTTCGACAACCCCACCGGCTACGTCAACGCCAGCAGCGGCAACTTCCTGTGCGGCAACGAACTGCTCAACGCGCTGCTCCAGCGCGGCATCGAGGTGCCGGCCGGTCGCGGCGAGGGCCTGGGCGACCGCTACGTGGCGCAGGACAGCCACGGCCAGCCGCACGAAGTGCGCGTGTGCTTCGGCAACGTATCGTGGGCCGAGCCCTACGGTGCGGTCGGCAGCTACAGCGCGCGGGCGCGCAACGTCATGCGCCTGCGCGGGCTCACCCCGGAACTGGCCAACCAGCTGGACCAGCGCATCGACGGGCGCGTGGACGCACGCCATGGCCGCTTGCGCGAAATCGACCAGCAGGCCAGCACCAGCGCGCAGCCGGCGATCTGGTCGCGGCAGGAAACCGACGGCCTCAACGGCGGCAGCAACGACCCGGACGCGCAGGTGGCCGAAGTGCACGCCTACCTGCGCATGGACCAGTAGCGCGGCTCAATAGGCGAAGCGCAGCAGGCTGTCGCCCAGCTGGATCTGGTCGCCGTCGGCGAGCACGGCTTCCTGCACGATGGCGCCGTTGACGCGGGTGTGGTTCGTCGAGCCCATGTCGCGGATGCGGTAGCGCGCGCCGTCACGCCACACCGCGCAGTGGTGCCGCGAGACGGTGCCGTGCGCGACCTGCAGGTCGGCATCGACCGAGCGCCCGATCACCACCGGCGCAGCCGCCACCGCGGCGCGACGCCCGCGTCCCTGCCCCTGCACGATCTCCAGCCACGCATGGCGCGGCGCGCTGCCGGCCGCCAAGGCGACGCGCTGGGTGACGTGCGGATCGTGCCCTGCCGGCGCCGGCGCCTCGACCGGCGCCAGGGGCGGCGGCTGCGCGGCGGCTTCGGCCTGCTGCGCGGCGCCCAGTTCCCACACCCGCAACGAACGCCCCAAGCCCGGCAGCACGCGCTCGGGCAACGGCTCGCTGGCGAAGCGGCCGCGCAGCTGGCGCTGCATCGATTCGCACAGCACCACCTGCCCGGGTTGTGCCTGCAGGCACAGCCGCAGCGCCCACTCGGCCGGATTGCCGAGCACGGTGGGCGCGCCGGCATGCGCTTCGATGCGCGCCAGCCCGGCGCACAGCGCCACGGCGACCTCATGACCGAACGCCTCGCGCACACCGTGGGCGGCGCAGGCCGCCTGCCACGCGGAATCGCCCGCCAGCGGACGGTCGTCGAAGCAGGCCATCACCGTGCGTCCGCTGGCCGGCAGCACCCAGCCGCCGTCGCGGCGCAGGCGCTCGCCCACCCGCGAGAGCACTTCCAGCGCCCAATCCACGCGCCGCGTCTCGTCGGTGCGGCTGCGCACTTCGCAGTACACCACGCTGATCCAGCGCCGCGCACCGGCCTCGGCGCCGGCCCCGCGCTCGCGGCTGGGCAGCGCCTCGCCGCGCGCGATGCGTTCGCGCAGGGCCCGCGTGTCGTCTTCGATATCGGCGTCCAGTTCCTCGCGCAGCTGCGCGGCGAAGCGGTCGCACGCGGCCAGCGCCTGGGCGGATTCGCCGGCGCCGGCAAGCAGCCGCATCAGCTGGCGCAGGTGCGCCTCGTTCCATTCGTCCAGCGCCAGCAGGCGGCGCGCGGTGTCGGCGGCCTGCGGCAGGTGCCCGGCCAGCTCCTGCAGCTGGCACAGCCGCTGCAACGCGCTTTCGCCCAGGGTGACGAAGCGCCGCCGCGCCAGCTGCAGCCATTCCTCGAACTCGGCGCAATCCGGCAGCTGCAGTCCTTGCAGGAATTCGCCGGCGAAGCGCTGCGCGCGCAGGTCGGCCTGGGCCAGCCCGAGGCTGCCGGAGCCCTCGGCGGCCGCTTCCAGCGCCTGCACGTCGATCTCCAGCGCCGGCGAGGGCAGCAGCGCGACCTGCTCGCGGTCCACCTGCAGCGCGTCGCCCGCGCCGTGCAGGTCCAGGGCCTGCTTGAGGTTCGCCAGCACCTGGCGCAGGTTGGTGCGCGCCGCGGTGGGCGCCAGCTGCGGCCACAGCAGCTGGGCGATGTGCTCGCGCGAATGCGGCTGCGCGCGCTCCACCGCCAGGTAGCCCAGCAGCGCCCAGCCCTTGCGGTAATGGATCAGCCCGTCCAGCGATTCGGCGCCGCGCCGCAGCGCGCGCTCGCCGAGCAGGCACAGCTGCAGCGGGTCGCGGGGTGCGGCGGTGTTCATCGCTGCGTCGATGCCAGCGCGGGCGTGGCGATCGCCAGCTGTTGGCGCAGGCGGTCGATGGTGTCGCGCTGCGGCGCTTCGGGCGCGAGCCGGGGCAACAGCACGCGCGCGGCCTGTTCGAGCTGCGCGCTGGCCAGCTCGCCCTGGCCGGCGGCGGCCAGCGATTGCGCGTAGCCCAAGCGGCGCTTGGCGGTTTCGACGTGGTCCGCGCCCAGTTCGGCGGCCAGGGCATCCAGCGCGCGGCGACGCCACTGCACCGCGGTGGCGTGTGCGCGGTCGGTGTCGGCGAGCATGGCGTTGAGCTCGCACCAGTAGCCCAGCCTGCGCGGATTCAGCGCATCGACGTGGCGGCCGATGTCGGCCAGCTCCACCGAGGCTTCGGCCACGCGGCCGGCCTGCAGCCACCAGTCGGCGCGCAGCAGCCGGTGTCCCAGCGTGCCGGGGTGTTCGGCCGGATACAGCTGCAGCCAGCCCTTGAACGCCGGCTCGATCAGCGCGCCGGCAGCGTCCATGTGCCCTCGCCGCAGCAGGATGCGGGCGAGGTTGAGCTTGGCGCGCAGCACGGCGATGTCGCCCGGACCGAGGTTGGCAGCGCGGATGGCCAGCGAGCTGCGGAAATCGCGCTCGGCATCGGCCAGCGCGCCGCTGTCCTCTTCCAGCGAGGCGAGGTTGTTGAGCTTGATCGCGTAATCGATGGTGTCCTCGCCATCGGAAGCGGCCGATTCGCGCATCGCCGCTTCGTAGTTCGCGCGCGCCTGCGGCCAGTCGCCGAGGTCGTGCTGGGTGCTGGCCAGTTCGCCCAGCGCACCGCCGACCATCGAGCCGCCGCCATACAGCTGGCGCGTCAGCGCCAGCAGGTCCTGTTGCAAGGTGGCGGCCTCGCGCAGGCGGCCCTGCTCGCGCACGCAGATCGACAGGCCCGACAGCGAGGTGGCCATGCGCGCGTTGAAGGTCTGCCCCAACTGGCGCACGATCGCCAGCGCCTCGCGGTAGCGCTGTTCGCACTCGACGTACTCGCCGTTGTGGCCGGCCAGCATGCCCAGGTTGTGCAAGGTGGAACTGGTGGCCAGCGACTCGCGGCCCGCCTCCTTCAGGCGCAGCGCCAAGGCGCGGTGGAGCGCGCGTCCGGCGGCGTCGTTGTCGGTATCGATCAACGCCAGGCCGAGCGTGTTGTAGGAGTCGGCCATGTCCAGCGGGGGCGCCTTGATCGACTCGCGCAACGCCAGCGCGCGCCGCGCCAACGCGACCGAATCGGCGTTGCGGCCGTCGTTGCGCAGCATCACCGACCAATCGCTGATCGCCTTGGCGGCCAGGTCCGGGCGGCGCACCTGCGGGCCGAGGAATTCGTCCACCGCCGCCTGGAACATCGGCTCGGCACGCTTGGACTGGCCGATGTTGTTGAATGCCGAGGCCAGCACCGCGAGCAGCTGCGCATGCACCGCGCGGTCCTCGACCTGGCTCTGTTCGAGCTGGCGCGCGCCGGCATCGAGCACGTCGCGCGCGGTAGCGCCGTCGTGCCCGGAGCCCATCTTGGGGTCGGCGTACTTGAATGCATTGAGCAGCAGCTCGGTGACCTGCTGGGCGGTGGCGGCCGAGTATTCGGCGCGGTCGCGCTCGTCGCCCAGGCGCCAGACGAAGCCCACGGCGAGCACGGCGAACAACGTGGCCACGCTGGTTTCGCGCCAGCGCCGGCGCAGCAGCTTGCGCGCGTGGTACAGCCGGCCGCCCGGCATCGCCAGCACGCGCTGGTGCTGCTGGTAGCGGACGATGTCGTCCTCCAGCGCGGCCACGGCGCGGTAGCGGTCGCCCGGCTCGGGCGCGGTGGCCTTGCCAGCGATCGCGTCCAGCTCGCCGCCCAGGCGGCGATGCCAGGGCGCGGCGACGCCGAGCACGCTCGGGCGCGGCAGCAGCGCGCGCGGGTCCTGCGCATCGCGCGCGACGCGGCGATCGGCCAGCAGTTCCACCAGCAGCACGCCCAGGCTGTAGACATCGCTGGCCACGCTGATCGGCCGGCCTTCGAGCAGTTCCGGGCTGGCATAGGCCGGCGTGCAGAAATCGGCGGAGGTGGCGCCGGCGCCGAGCGCGCGCGCGATGCCGAAGTCCAGCAGCACCGGCTCGCCGTCCTCGCGCACCAGCACGTTGGCCGGCTTGAGGTCGCAATGCACGACAAGGTGGCGGTGCGCGGCCTCCACCGCGCGGCAGATGCGCCGGAACAGCGCCAGCCTCGCCGGCAGGTCGAGCGCGTGCGCTTGGCAATACTGGTCCAGCGGCAGACCCTGCACGTATTCCATGACCAGGTACGGCTGGCCGCCGGGCGTGGTGCCGCCGTCGTACAGGCGCGCGATGCCCGGATGCTGCAGTTGCGCCAACAGCTGGCGCTCGGCGGCCATGCGCGCGGCGATGGTGGCGTCGGCGGTGCCGTGCAGCAGCTTGATCGCCACGCGCTGGTGGTAGAGATCGTCGGCGCGTTCGGCGAGGAACACCGTGCCCATGCCGCCACTGGCCAGGTGTTCGACCAGGCGCCACGGGCCAAGCAGGTCGCCGGCATGCAGCTCGGTTTCCGGCGGTGCCGCGGCGCCCGCCTGCAGCGAACGGGTGTGGCGGTCGAGCATGGCTTCGACCAGCGCGATGGTGCGCAGGTCGGTGGTCAACTCGCGCAGGCGCTGCCGTTGCCGCGCCAACGGAACGGTCAACAATTCCTCAAACAAAGCCCGCGTGGCGCCGCCTTCTTCAGGCCGGCCGACGTCGTTCAGCGTCATGGCTTCCGGTGCCCTGGTGATTCCCCGCGCCGAGTCTAACGCCTCACGGCGCGCCGGGGAGGTCGCCCCGCCCGCAAAATGCGCGCTGCGTCGCTTCCGCCGGCCTGGCCTGCGGGGCGATCGGCAACGCGTTCATCCATCGCCCGCGCCATGCACCACGAGGGTGCCTGAGCCCGGGCCCCGGCTCAGGCCAGCGCGGTGCGCGGCCGCGCGCCGAGCCGCAGCCGCGCCTGGTGCTCCTGCGCCTCGTCCAGCGGCTGCAACACGACGAATTTCTCCGCCACCCAGGCCGCGACCGGCAGGCCGTCCAGGTACAGCACGCGATGGCCCGGCACGCGTGCCACGCGCTCGCCGGCGAGCACGCCGCCGAGCAGGTTGGCCGGGTCGCACGCCGATACGCACGTCCACTGCTGCGTGGGCGCGGCGCGGCGCACCTCGCGCAGCAGCCCGATGGCTTCGGGCAAGGCGAACTGCTCGCCGGAGAGCCCGCTGATGAAGCGTCCGCCGCGGATTTCGCCGCGAGCTTCCAGGCGCTGGTACACCCGCAGCAGTTCGCGCCACGGCGGCAGCCACGTGGCCTCGCGTTCGAGCAGGCGCCAGCAGATCACGCCGTAGCGGCGCAGCAAGGTGCGCGCGATGTGTTCCACCGCGTCGTGCGTGCGTTGCGCGTCCTCCACTGCCGGCAGCGCGCGCAGCGGCGCCCAGCGGCCGGCATCGCGGATGCCGTGCAGCGACAGCCGCCGGCGTTGGCGCGACAGCGCCGAGGGGCGCTTGGACGCCGGTACCAGCAGCGCGCGCAGGCCGGCATAGCTGTCGCAATGCAGGCGCCCGCGCATCACGCCTTCGGCCAAGGCGTCCTCCAGTTCGGTGGACATCAGGTGCAGCGCATCGCCGATCTCGTCGAAGAAGCTGGCGCCGTTCGCGTCCAGGTAATCCACCACGCGCTGCGCGCGCGAACCGAGCGCGGCGTCGTCGGCCTGCGCGCCACCGGCGACCCGTTGCCAGCGCGCCGATTCGCGGCGCGGCAGCAGCACCACCGGTGCGGCGCGCAGGCTGCCACCGCCGCCGCGGGCATTGGGCGCGGGGCGCAGGCGGCGCCAGGTGACGCGGCCGGCGGTGCACAGTTCGTCCAGCCAGTCTGGCTGGTAGTCGCGCACGCGCGCGGGCAGCAGCTCGGTTTCCCACACCGCGGCCGGGGCCTCGAAGCCTTCCAGTTGCGCCAGCACGCCGGCCAGCGCCTCCGGGCCGGTGACGCGCGCGGTGTCTTCCAGGCGCTGCCACTGGAACAGGAAACGCGCGTAGTCGCGCGGGGCGACCGGCTCGATCTCCCGGCGCAGGCGGCCGAGCGTGTAGCGATGAATCCGCGCCAGCAGGTGGCGCTCGCACCACTCTTCCTGCGTCGCCCCGGGGCTGAAGGGCCCAGCCATGACATAGCCTTCGCCGCGCAGCGCCTGCAGCGCCTGGAGGATGTCGGCCTCCGGCAGGTGCAGCGCCTGCGCCAGTACGCCGGCCGGCGTGGGGCCCCAGGCGGACAGGCGCGCACGCACCAGCTCGCGCAGCGCGGCATCGCGCTGCCAATCGGCGACGCGGCAGTCGGCGGGCACGCGCAAGACCGGGCGCGCGGTGGCGGCCGGATACAACGGCGCCATCGTCTCGATGCGCTCCACGCTCACCCACAGCGCGATGCCCGCGGCATCGTCGCGCAGGCAACTCGCACGCCCGGCGCGCGCCAGCGCTTGCAGCCAGTCGAGCCAGCCTTCGCCGGCCGCCGCCTCGTCGGCGCGGAGCACCCCGAGCGATGCGAGCGCTTCGTGCATTTCCTCCACATCGCGCGGTTGCGGCCAGGCCTCCTCGCGCACGGCCGCAATCGCCTCCGGATCCAGCCGGCCGAGATCGTCGGCGCTTTCCGGATCGCGATAACGCCGCGTCT
Organism: Stenotrophomonas sp. HITSZ_GD; assembly: GCF_029543105.1. Taxonomy (GTDB): domain Bacteria; phylum Pseudomonadota; class Gammaproteobacteria; order Xanthomonadales; family Xanthomonadaceae; genus Stenotrophomonas_A. The sequence goes on along the minus strand of NZ_JARQXB010000012.1, from coordinate 20,401 downwards.
GCACCGCCTGCGTACGTCGCTCTTCCAGCGGTGCATCGTCGAGGAAGGCATAGGGGCGCGCGTTGAGCGCCTCGGCCGCCAGCGGCGAAGGCGCGGCCAGGTCGCGCGCGACCACGCGGATCCGGCCCGATTCCAGGCCCCGCAACACGCCCAGCCACCCCTCGGTATCCATCGCCTCGTACAGGCAATCGTGCATCGTCTGCGCGACCAGCGGATGGTCGGGCACCTCGCGCTCGCCGACGATGTTCTCCAGGCACGCGACCTGGTCGGGGAACACGGTCGCCAGCAGGTCTTCGGATTTCATCCGCTGCAGCTGCGGGGCCACCTTGCGCCCGCCGGTGAAGCGCGGCAGCGCCAGCGCGTTGGTGGCGTTCCAGCGCCAGCGCACGCCGAACAGCGGCGCGTCCAGCAGCGCCTGCACCAGCACGTGCTCAGCGGAGCTGGAATGCAGGTAGCGCGAGACGTCGACCAGGTCGAAGCTGTGGCTGGTGGACAGCGACAGCACGATGGCGTCCTCGGTGGCGGCGGCCTGCAATTCGAAATTGAAGTTGCGGCAGAAGCGCTTGCGCAGCGCCAGGCCCCAGGCGCGGTTGATGCGGCTGCCGAACGGGGAGTGGATGACCAGCTGGGTGCCGCCGGTGTCGTCGAAGAAACGCTCCATCACGATGCACGCATGCGTGGGCAGCGCGCCGAGCTCGGCGAAGGCCTGGCCCAGGTAGTCGAGCAACTGGCGCGCGGCCTCCTCGTCCAGGCCGAGCGCTTCGCGCAGCCAGGCGTGGGTGGCTTCGCGGCCATCGCGCGGCAGGCGCGTGGCGATGTCCTCGCGCAGCCGTGCCACGGCATGCGAAAGCTCGTCGGTGCGGCCGGGCGCCTCGCCCAGCCAGAACGGGATGCTCGGCGGCGCGCCCTTGGCATCCTCCACGCGCAGCCGTCCCGGCTCGATGCGCAGGATGCGGTAGCTGGCGTTGCCGAGCTGGAACACGTCGCCGGCCAGGCTTTCGACCGCGAAATCCTCGTTGACCGTACCGATGTGCTCGGCCTGCGGTTCGAGCGTGACGGTGTAGTCGCCGGTCTCCGGAATGCTGCCGCCGGAGGTGAGCGCGGTCATGCGCGCGCCGCGCCGCGCGTGCAGGCGGCGGTTGACCGCATCGCGGTGCAGGTAGCTGCCGCGCGGGCCGAGCCGGGTGCTGAAGCCGTCGGCGAGCATGCGCACCACTTCGTCGAAGCGCGCGCGCGGAAGTTCCGCGTACGGGGCGGCGCGCGTCACCAGCGCGTACAGGGCGTCCTCCTCCCAATCCTGGCAGGCCACCTCGGCCACGATCTGCTGGGCCAGCACGTCGATGGGCGCATCGGGAAAGCGCAGCGCATCCAGTTCACCGCGGCGCACGGCATCGAGCAGCGCGACGCATTCGACCAGCTCGTCGCGCGAGGCCGGGAACAGCCGCGCCTTGGGCGTGCCGCCCACCGCGTGGCCCGAGCGCCCGGCGCGCTGCAGGAACGTGGCGATCGAGCGCGGCGAACCGAGCTGCACGACGAGATCGACATCGCCGATATCCAGGCCCAGCTCCAGCGAGGCGGTGGCGACCAGCACGGTCAGCTCGCCGGCCTTCAGGCGCCGCTCGGCGGCCAGGCGCAGCTCGCGCGACAGGCTGCCGTGGTGGGCGGCCACGCGATCTTGCCCCAGGCGCTCGCCCAGGTGCCGTGCCGCGCGCTCGGCCATGCGCCGCGTGTTGACGAACACCAGCGTGGTGCGATGCCCGCGCGCCAGCGTGGCGACTTCCTCGTAGACCTGCTGCCACTGGTCGTTGGACATCACCGCCGACAACGGCGTGGGCGGCAGGCCCAGCGCCAGGTCGCGCGCGCGCGTGTAGCCGATGTCGACGATGGCGCATTCCTCGCCCGCCGCACCGGACAGGAACCGCGCCACGCGCTCGATCGGCTTCTGCGTGGCCGACAGGCCGATCCGCTGCAGCGGCTGCCCGGTGAGCGCCTGCAGGCGTTCCAGCGTCAGCGCCAGGTGGCTGCCGCGCTTGTCGGCGGCCACGGCGTGGATCTCGTCGACGATCACGCTGCGCACATGGCGCAGCGATTCTCGCCCGGAGGCAGACCCCAGCAGCACGTAGAGCGATTCGGGCGTGGTCACCAGGATGTGCGGCGGGCGCTTGCGTGCGGCGGCGCGCTCGCGCTGGGGGGTGTCTCCCGTGCGCACGGCGGTGCGGATTTCCACCGGCGGCAGGCCGTCCTCGGCCAGCACCTCGACGATGCCGCGCAGCGGCGCTTCCAGGTTTATGTGGATATCGTTGGACAGCGCCTTCAGCGGCGAGACGTAGACCACGCGGGTCTCGTCCGGCAACGCGCCCCCATGGGCCACGCCCTCGCGCAGCAGGCCGTCGATCGCGGCGAAGAAGGCGGTGAGCGTCTTGCCCGAGCCGGTCGGCGCGGCCACCAGCGTGTGCTGCCCGTCGAGGATGCGCGGCCACGCCTCGACCTGCGCCGCGGTGGGCGCACCGAAGCGCCGCTGGAACCAGCGGGCGGTGACCGGGTGGAAGCGGCGCAGGACCGGATGCATGGGGCGGGCCTCGAAGAGCGGCTGCGCGCAGCGTAACGCTGCGCGGGGGGAAGCCCTGAGATGGGGTCGGCGGCGGCCCGCGCCAACCGCGGGCGGTGAACCGGTTCAGCGGGCCGCCGGCCGATTGTGCGGGCACGCGCCGGCTGGCAGAGTGCGGCGATGACCTTGATCCTGCTGATGATCCTCGGCGCCGCCGGTTTTGCCTGGTGGAATGCCGCCCGCGCCGCCGCCGAACGCGCCGAGGCGCTGGGCCGAAATGCCTGCCGCGCCGCCGACGTGCAGTGGCTGGACCAGAGCGTGCATGCCATCGGCACGCGCGTGTGCCGCCTGCCGAACGGCCGGCTCGGCCTGGAGCGCACATTCCGCTTCGACTATTCGCACGACGGCGTGGACCGCCAGAGCGGCCGGATGGTGCTGCGCGGCGGTGAACTGGTGTCCTTCACCGGGCCGGCGATGGCCACGGTGACGCCGCTGCGCCCGCGCGACGAGGAAAGCTGAAAGGATTGGCGCCGGTGTCCCGGCGCCCGCGCGGCGGCGACCGGAAATCCTCCGAAACCGCACGCGCCAGGACGCCGAGGCCGCTGGCCGGGGCTGACGCCCCACCTGCCACGGCGACCTTCGTGACCTATTTCACGACCCGCAGATGCGGCCGCTTGCCCGCCGGCGGCGGGGTATCCTCGGGATCGGGGCGTTCGTCCGCGCCGCCTTCAAGTTCTTCCTGCGTACCGCCGGTCCCCGGCAGGTCATCCGGCAGCGCCATGCCCTGCCCGGTCTCGCGCGCGTACACCGCCAGCACGGCCGACATCGGCACCTGCACCGGGTAGCTCACCCCGCCAAAGCGCGCGGTGAAGCTGATGCCGTCGTTGTCGATGCTCAGGCGCACCACGGCGCGCTCGGCGATATTGAGGACGACGCGGCCGTCCTTCACCGCGCCGGCCGGCACCTGCACGCCCGGCAAGCCGGCGTCGACCAGCAGGTGGGGGGTCATCTGGTTGTCGTTGATCCACTCCACCAGGGCCCGCAACAGGTACGGACGGTGGCTGGTCATGCGGGGAAAGTCTTCGCTCATGGGCGACAGTTTACGCGCCCGCGCCACGCGCGCGCCTCCCCGGCCGCACCGCGCGCGCCGTACCGGTCAGCGCGGCCTCAGACCGGCATGTCGCGCAGTTTCTTTTCCTGGTCGGTCAAGCTGCGGATGAAGCCCGGGTTGCGGAAGATGCGGTTGCCGTAGTCCTCGATCGCCTTGCCGTCCTTCGGCAGCGGGATGTCCAGCGACTGCAGGCGCCAGATGATCGGGGCCATCGCGCAATCGGCCAGGCTCATTTCCGGATTGAGGAAGAACTTGCTCGCCTTGAACAGCGGCACCGAGGCGGTGAGCAGTTCCTTCAGGCGCTTGCGGCCGGCTTCGGCCTGGGTCTTGTTGCCCAGCTGGATCGCCTGCACCTGCGGCACCCAGTCGTGCTCGATGCGCAGCATCGCCAGGCGCAGGCGCGCGCGCGAGAGCGGATCGACCGGCATCAGCGGCGGGTGCGGGTAGCGCTCGTCCAGGTATTCGCTGACCACCGAGGCCGCGTACAGCACCAGCTCGCGCTCCACCAGCGTGGGCACGGAGTGGTACGGGTTGAGGTCGATCAGGTCCTCGGGCGGATTCTGCGGGTCCACCGCCACCAGGTCATAGGTGACGCCCTTGGCGGCCAGCACCAGGCGCACGCGATGGCACAGCACATCGTCGGTGGAGGAAAACAGGGTCAAGGTATTCCGCATACGCACACTCGTCGCCATTCAAGGCTCTCCAACGACCGGAATCCGCCGGTCGCAACGACGCCGCCGACCCAGTGCCGGTGGTCGCCCCGTGACCCGAGTGTGCAATCAGCCGTCACAAAAGCCAATAGCGATGCTGCGCCTCGGAGCCTGTGGCGCGGCGGCCGCGCGGGCCGCCGCGTCGGTCAATGCACGTCCCGCCAGTATTCCTTCTTCACCAGGTAGGCCAGGAAGGTCAGGAAGGCCAGGAACAGCACCACCCACACGCCCATGCTCTGGCGCTTGAGCGCGGCTGGCTCGCCGGCGTACTCGAGGAAGTTGGTGATGTCGCGCACCGCATGGTCGAACTCGGCCGGGCTCAGCTTGCCGGGAGCGGCCAGCTTCAGCGCCACCACCGGCTTGTCCATGCCCGGCGCTTCGGCCTCGCCGTACTCGGGCTGCTGGATGCCTTGCAGTTCCCACAGCGGGTTGGGCATGGACACGTTCGGGAACAGCTTGTTGTTCCAGCCCAGCGGCCGCGTCTGATCCGGATAGAACGACTTCTGGTAGGTGTACAGCCAATCCGCGCCGCGCACGCGCGCGATCAGGCTCAGGTCCGGCGGCGCCTTGCCGAACCACTGCGTGGCGCCGTCCTTGGGCATCGAGGCTTCGATGTGGTCGCCGATCTTGGCACCGGTGAAGTTGAGGTGGTTCATCACCTCTTCCTCGCTCAGCCCCAGGTCGCTGGCCATGCGCGAGTAGCGCAGGTATTTCAGCGAGTGGCAGCCCGAACAGTAGTTCATGAACAGCTTGGCGCCGCGTTGCAGCGAGGCCTGGTCGCCGAGGTCGTTGCCGGCCTGCAGCAGCGCACCGCCTTCGGCGGCCATTGCACCGGCGCTGAGCAGCAGGCCCGACGCCAGCAGCGCCAGGCGGGTGGTCCATCGCGTCTTAGTCATGCGTCGTCACCCGTTCCGGCACCGGCTTGGTCTTGTCCAGCTTGGTCCACAGCGGCATGGTGATGAAGAAGGCGAAGTACAGGAAGGTCAGCACGCGCCCGATGTAGGTCTCGTGGATGTCGGTGCCCGGGCCCGAGCCGATGATGCCCAGCCACACGAAGCACACCGCCAGCACGCCCAGCGCCACCTTGGAGATCCAGCCGCGGTAGCGGATCGAGCGCACCTTGGCCTTGTCCAGCCACGGCACCAGGAACAGGATCGCGATGGCCGAGAACATCACCAGCACGCCGCCGAGCTTGTTGGGCACCACGCGCAACATCGCGTAGTACGGCGTGTAGTACCACACCGGCTTGATGTGCTCCGGGGTGACCAGGCGGTTGGCCTCGGTGAAGTTGTCGTGCTCCAGGAACAGCCCGCCGAAGCCCGGCGCGAAGAAGATGATGAAGGCCGCCAGGATCAGCAGGAAGCCCACGCCCACCATGTCCTTGACCGTGTAGTACGGGTGGAACGGGATGCCGTCGGCCGGCGCGCTGGGCGACCAGCGATTGCCCTTGGGCCCCTTCTTGATCTCCACGCCGTCCGGGTTGTTGGAGCCCACCTCGTGCAGCGCGCCCAGGTGCAGCACCACCAGCAGCAGCAACACCAGCGGCAGCGCGATGACATGCAGGGCGAAGAAGCGGTTGAGCGTGGCGTCGCTGGGCAGGTAGTCGCCCATGATCCATTCGGTGAGCCCGTTGCCGATCACCGGGATGGCGCCGAACAGCGAGATGATCACCTTCGCGCCCCAGAACGACATCTGGCCCCACGGCAGCACGTAGCCCATGAAGGCTTCGGCCATCAGCACCAGGTAGATCAGCATGCCCAGGATCCACACCAGTTCGCGCGGCTTCTGGTAGCTGCCGTACATCAGCCCGCGGAACATATGCAGGTAGACGACGATGAAGAACAGCGAGGCGCCGGTGCTGTGCATGTAGCGGATCAGCCAGCCCCACTCCACGTCGCGCATGATGTATTCGATCGAGGAGAACGCCTCGGCCGCGCTGGTCTTGTAGTGCATCGTCAGGAAGATGCCGGTGACGATCTGGTTCACCAGCACGACCAGCGCCAGCGAGCCGAAGTAGTACCAGACGTTGAAGTTCTTCGGCGCGTAGTACTCGCTGACGTGCTTGCGGTAGACCGGCATCAAGCCGGGCGCGCGGGCGTTGACCCAGTCGAACACCCCGTTGGCGGTACGGACAAGGATGTTGGCCATGATCAGGCGGCCCCCGTGGTGGGCGCGGCGCCGTCGGAGGACGGGTCCACGCCGATGATGATGGTGTTGTCGTCCTGGTAGTGGTGGGGCGGCACCAGCAGGTTGATCGGCGCCGGCACGCCGTCGAAGACGCGGCCGGACATGTCAAAGCGCGACTTGTGGCAGGGGCAGAAATAGCCGCCCTTCCACTGCGGGTCGTAAGGCTCGGGGCGGATCTCGGCCACCATCTCCGGCGAGCAGCCCAGGTGCGTGCACAGCCCCACCAGCACGGAGATCTCCGGCTTGATCGAGCGGTACTCGGGGTTCTTCAGCACGTAGTCCGGCTGCTGGTCCTTGTTCTCGGACTTGGCATCCTTCAACCGGTCGTCCAGCGAGGGCAATGCGTCGAGCATCGCCTTGGAACGCTTGACGATCCAGATCGGCTGGCCGCGCCATTCCAGGATCAGGCGCTGGCCTTCCTGCAAGGCGCTGATGTCGGCGGTAATCGGTGCGCCGGCCAGTTTGGCGCGCGCACTGGGATTCCACGACTTGATGAAAGGTACCGCGAGAAAACCTGCTCCTACTGCACCGACGACAGCGGTGGTCGCGGTCAGGAACCGTCGACGTCCCGTGTTGGCGGGTTCGTTAACCCCATCGTTGGCCATCCGGCTCTCCGATCTTTTGTTTTAGGTAGCTTGCGGCTGCCAGCGGCCTGCTGGGGGTCAGGCCGGGAATGAATCCGTACCGAGTGTAGCGGAAGCCTTAATGGCCAGACAATGCGCCAGCGCCGCTTTCTTGCACGCCGTCCGTCGGGCGGCGCTGGCCGCGCTCACTGCGCGCTGGCCATGGCGCCGCGGTAGCGCTCGGCCAGGACGCCCACGCGCTGCACGTAGCGCTGGGTTTCGCTGTAGGGCGGCACGCCGCCGTGGCGGTCCACCGCGCCCTCGCCCGCGTTGTAGCCGGCGGCGGCCAGCTGCAGGTTGCCGTTGAAGCGCTTCAGCAGCCACGACAGGTACTGCACGCCGCCGCGGATGTTTTGCGATGCATCAAACGAGTCGCTGACGCCGAAGCGGCGCGCGGTGGCCGGCATCAGCTGCATCAGGCCCTGCGCGCCGGCGCGGCTGAGCGCGGTGGGGTTGTAGGCCGATTCGGCGTGGATGATCGCCCGCACCACCGCCTCCTCCACGCCGTACTCGCGCGCGGCCGCGGCGATCTCGCTGGCGTAGGCATTGGTGTTGAGCCGCACCGCGCCGAAGTTCACCCCGGGGTTGAGCCCGCAGGCGTAGCAGGTCTCGATGTAGCTGTAGCGGATCGTGCGCAGGCCCTGGATGCTGGCCGTCTGCGCGGGGCGGGCGCTGGTGTAGTGGCGCACGCCGTCCTTCATGTAGGAATAGACCTGGCCGCTGACCACGCGCCGCGGCGGCGTGGTGACGGCGACCGGCACCGGGGTGATCGCCTTGGGCGCGAGCGCGGCGGCGGTGGCCGGCAGCGGGCCGGACGGTGCGAGCGCGGCGGCGCTGGTCGCCACCGGCACGGCGGCCGGCGCGAGCGCCTTGGCCACCGACGCGGGCGGTTCGGCCTTGGCCACCGACGCGGCGGCCGGGCGCGGGCGACTGGCCGCGCGCGGGGTGCCGCCGCGGAACTGGCCCACCGTGGTGCACGACGCGCCCGCCGGCCGCTTGCTGACATAGCTGGGCACGCCATCGCCGCCGATGCACTTGTACACAGTGCCGGCACTGGCCGGTGCGACCGGCAGCGCAATGACGAGCGCGAGCCCCAGTTTCCCCAGCATCCCCTTCATGGCGCGGAGTATCCGGCGTCCGGGCGGGGAATCCAAGTGCAGGCCGCGTGTTTCGGGCGCATGCCCGCTTTTCCGGGGCCTGGAAGGGCGAAAACCCTTGCGATTCAGCGCGATCCCCGCGCCCGGCGTACAATGCCCGGCTTCCTCCGGCCCCCGTGGCCGCCTGCCCGCCACCCGTCTGGAATAAGCGCCATGCCCGGGACGCCCGCCGCCGAAACCCTCGCCACGCCCGCCGTGGACACCGCTGCCTCCCCCGCCCCGGGCCTGGTCCCGCTGCCCGGCGTGCGCAAGCCCGTGCCCGGTGGGGCGCGCGGCAAGCTCTACATCAAGACCCACGGTTGCCAGATGAACGAGTACGACTCGGCCAAGATGGCCGACGTGCTCGCCGACGCCGAGGGCCTGGAACTGACCGACGTGCCCGAAGAGGCCGACGTCATCCTGATCAACACCTGCTCGATCCGCGAGAAGGCGCAGGAGAAGGTCTTCAGCCAGCTCGGCCGCTGGAAGGCGCTCAAGGCCGGCGACAAGCCGGTGATCATCGGCGTGGGCGGCTGCGTGGCCTCGCAGGAGGGCGAGGCGATCGTCAAGCGCGCGCCCTACGTGGACCTGGTGTTCGGGCCGCAGACGCTGCACCGCCTGCCGGAACTGATCCGCGAGCGCCGCCAGTCCGGCCGGCCGCAGGTGGACATCAGCTTCCCGGAGATCGAAAAGTTCGACCGCCTGCCGGAGCCGCGTGCGGAAGGGCCCTCGGCGTTCGTGTCGATCATGGAAGGCTGCTCGAAGTACTGCTCGTTCTGCGTGGTGCCCTACACGCGCGGCACCGAGGTCAGCCGCCCCTTCGAGGACGTGCTGGTGGAAGTGGCGCAGCTGGCCGCGCAAGGCGTGCGCGAGATCAACCTGCTGGGCCAGAACGTCAATGCATACCGCGGCCCGTACGGCGACGGCGAGATCGCCGACCTGGGCCTGCTGATCCGCACGATCGCGCAGATCGAGGGCGTGGGCCGCATCCGCTTCACCACCTCGCATCCGCTGGAGTTCAGCGATTCGCTGGTGGATGCGTACCGCGACGTGCCGCAGCTGGCCAATTTCCTCCACCTGCCGGTGCAGGCCGGCAGCGACCGCATCCTGAGCGCGATGAAGCGCGGCTACACGGCGTTGGAGTTCAAGGCCAAGATCCGCAAGCTGCGCGCGGTGCGGCCGGATATCTCAATCAGTTCGGACTTCATCGTGGGTTTCCCCGGCGAGACCGATGCGGATTTCGAGAAGACGATGAAACTGATCGAGGACGTGGGGTTCGACCAGAGCTTCTCCTTCATCTATTCGCGGCGGCCGGGCACGCCGGCTTCCGACCTGGCCGACGACACGCCGGAGGCGACCAAGCATGCGCGGCTCTCGCGCTTGCAGGCGCACATCAACGCGCATGCGGCGAAGATTTCCGAGGCGATGGTGGGTTCGGTGCAGTCGGTGCTGGTCGAAGGGCCTTCGCGCAAGAATCCGAACGAGCTGACCGGCAAGACGGAGAACATGCGATCGGTGAATTTCCCGGGGCATCCGCGATTGGTCGGGCAGTTCGTGGATGTCTTGATCACCGAGGCGCTGAGCAATTCGCTGCGCGGGCGGGTGGTCGGAGCGGACTGATCTTCGCGGGATTTGGTTTGGGATGGGGCGGCCCTTGGCCGCCCCCACCCTCCCCTTGAATGCCCACCGACCGCAACCGCATACTCCCCCTCTCTGAGCGGGCGCGCCTACGCCACCCGCCAGCCACGGACGCAACGTCCACCAGGGGAAAACCAGTGCGGAAAAGGAACTTCGCGGTCGCCGCGATGACGGCGCTTGCGCTGTCAGGCTGCGCTACCGGCTATCGCAGCATCAATACGCCACTGCTTGGCTTCAGCGGCGGCTACTGGGACCAGCGCGGCCCCGGCCAGCTGATCAAGGTCGGCTTCTCCGGCAATGGCTACATCGATGCCGCCACCGTCTCCGATTACCTGCTCTACCGCTGCGCCGAAGTCGCACAGCGCGAGGGCGGCACCCACTTCGTGCTGTACGAAAACCTGCCGTCCGCCATCTCCGACCGCCGCAGCAGCGATCGCCACGTGTTCACCACGTACGGCAAGCCCACTGGACACGCCTACATCCTGCTGGTGCCCGCCGATGCGCCCAGCGCGCTGTCCGTGCAGGAGGTGCTCGATCGCCTCGGCCCCAAGGTCAAGCCAGACAACAAACCCGCCGCGCCAGCGAACCGGGAGCGCTCCGCATGAGCCGCACCCTGCGTTTTCTCGCGCCGATCGCGCTGCTGGCGTTGGGCAGTGGCTGCATGAGCATCTACAAGCTTCCGCCCGGTGCGCCGGCCGCGTCGATGCGCGTGGCGCCAGGCGTGCAGCCCTGGATCTGCGCCAACGGTCCCGCGCAGATCCTGCCCACCGGCAAGGACGGACGCGCGCAGATTCCCGCCGGGCAGCCGATCACCATCGGGGCGAGTTTCTATTCGAGCGACGGCTACATGAACTATTCGTGCCGCACCAGCGTGAGCATCACGCCCGAACTCGGCGCGCGCTACTACCAGGACTGGGAAAGCGAGGCGGAGCGCTGCCGTGCGCTGATCTACCGCGAGACCGCGGATGCCCGCGTCGGCCTGGATTTCGAGCCGTCGGTGGGCAGCGGCGGCGCCGGCTGCACGAAGTAAGCCGCTGGCCGCGACCGGTGCGGGTCGCGGCCCTCAGTCCAGGCGTTTGCGGAAGCGCAATACCGCCAGCACCATCATCACCGCGCTGAAAACCACCAGCGCCATGGCGTCGGGCCACAGCTCGGGCAACTGCGCGCCCCGCAGCATCACCCCGCGGATCAGCCGCATGAAATGCGTCAGCGGCAACACCTCCGCCAGCCACTGCGCCGGCGCGGGCATGCCGTCGAATGGGAACATGAAACCGGACAGCAGCATCGAGGGCAGGAACAGGAAGAACGTCATCTGCATGGCCTGGAACTGCGATTGCGCGATCGTCGAGACCAACAACCCCATGCTCAGGTTGGCGACGATCAGCAGCATCGACACCAGGTACACGGCCAACAACCCGCCCGTCACCGGCACCTCGAACAGCCAGCCGCCCAGCCCCAGGATCACGCTGGCCTGCACCAGGCCAACCACGATGTACGGCAGCACCTTGCCGATCATCAACTCCGCGCTGCTCACCGGCGTGGTGATCAGCATTTCCAGGTTGCCGCGCTCGCGCTCGCGCACGATCGCCATGGCGGTGAACATCACCAGCGTCATCGTCAGGATCACGCCGATCAATCCGGGGACCACGTTGATCGCCGAGCGCCGCTGCGGGTTGTACAGCGGCAGCACGCTGATGCGCATCGCCGACTGCGCGGTGGACATGCGGCCATCCAGCGGGGTCTGCGCCAGCTGACGCGCGGCGGCCTGCACCGAGGTGTCCGCGCCATCCACGATCACCTGCATCACCTCCCTGCCCTCGCTCAGGCGCCGCTCGAAATCCGGCGGCACCACCAGCCCCACCTCGATGGTGCCGGCGCGGATCAGCGCCTGGATTTGCGCCGGCGTCTGCGCGCTCGCCACCGGCTCGATGACGTCGGTAGCCAGCATGTCGCGCACCAGCATGCGCGAGCCGGCGGTGTCGGCCTGGTCGGCCACGGCCGCGGGCAGGTGGCGCACGTCCAGGTTGATGGCGTAACCGAACAGCAGCAACTGCAGCGTCGGGATGCCGATCATCATCGCCAGGGTCATGCGGTCGCGGGTCATCTGCCGCAGCTCCTTGACCATCACCGCGTAGATCTGCGCGAGCTTCATGCGGCAGCCTCCTCGCGATGGCGCGTGGCGGCGACGAAGACATCCTCCAGGCTCGGCGCGATGGGCGCCACCTCGGCCTGGAAGCCGGCGCGTTGCAGCGCGTCGGCCACACCAGCCGGGTCGCCGTGGCCCGGCGAACACAGCACACGCAGCTCGTTGCCCACCTGCGCCACCGAAAGCACGCCGTCGATGGCATGCAGTTGCTTCTGCACCTGCCGCAGCGCATCGCTACGCACGCCCAGCGTGCGGCCCTGCAGCTGCCCGGTCAGTTCGGACGGGGTGCCGTTGGCCACCAGGCGGCCACGGTCGAGGATGGCGATGCGGTGGCAGCGCTCGGCCTCGTCCATGTAATGCGTGGAGACCAGAAGCGTGGTGCCGGCGTCGGCCAGGTCGAAGAGTTTTTCCCAGAAGTCGCGCCGCGATTCGGGGTCCACCGCGCTGGTCGGTTCGTCGAGCAGCAGCAGTTGCGGCGCATGCACTACCGCGCCGGCCAGGGCCAGGCGCTGCTTCTGGCCGCCGCTCAGCGTGCCGGCCAGCTGCTTGTGCAGCGGCTCCAGGGCGTAGGCGTGCAGCAACTCCTCCACCCGCGCTCCGCGCCGGCCGCGCGGCAGGCCCTGCACCGTGGCCAGGAACATCAGGTTCTCGCGCACGGTGAGGTCTTCGTAGAGCGAGAAGCGCTGGGTCATGTAGCCGATGCGGCGGCGCAGTTCCTCGGCCTGCCGGGGAATCGACAGGCCCAGCACCTCGATCTGGCCCTCGGTCGGCGTGAGCAGGCCGCACAGCATGCGGATGGTGGTGGACTTGCCCGAGCCGTTCGGGCCGAGGAAGCCGTACACGCGCGCACGCGGCACGTCCAGGTCGACGTGGTCCACGGCGGTGAAGGCGCCGAAGCGCTTGGTCACGCCGCGCGCGTGGATCGCCACGCCGTCCTCGCCCGCCGCGGACGGCGCGGCGGCGGCCCGGGATGCCGGCTCATTCACGTGGGGCGTCCGCCAGGCGCACCTGCACCGGCACGCCGACCGGCAGGCGGTTGGCGCTGGCCGGCAGCTGCACTTCGGCCAGGTAGGTCAGGCGCTCGGCATCGCTGCCGGACAGCGCGTAGTACGGGGTGAACATCGGCTCGCTGCGGATCATCCGCACGCGGCCCTGGAAGACTTCGCGGCTGCCGGCCACGCTGACCGGCAAGGTCTGGCCGATCGCCACGCGCGCGCGGGCGGTGGCCGGCACGTAGATGCGCGCGTAAGGCGAATCGCCGACCAGCAGGATCGCCAGCGCCGCGCCCACCGGGGCCTGGTCGCCGAGCTTGTACGGCAGGCTGTCCACCCGGCCGTCGCGCGGGGCGACGATGTCGAGCTTGTCCAGATTGACCGCCTGTACCGCCGCTTCGGCCTGCGCGGCCCGCAGCGACGATTCGCCCTGCGCCAGTTCCTCCGCGCGCGTGCCGTTGCGCAGTTCCAGCAGCGCCTGCTCGGCCGCGCGCACCTGCGCCTGCGCATCGCCGGCGGCGGCGCGGGCGCGGTCCACGTCCGCGGCCGCCACCAGTTGCTGCTTGCCCAATGGCTGCAGGCGCGCGTAGTAAGCGCTGGCATCGCGCGCCTGCGCCTGCGCGGCAGCCAGTTGCGCCTGCGCCTGGGCGACCTGCTCGCGCCGCGGGCCGTTGACCAGTTCCCGCAGCGACTGCTCGCGCTGCGCGCTCTGCGCCTGAAGCCCCTGCAACTGCGCGCGCGTGCGGTCCGGCTCCAGCCGCAACAGCCGGGTGCCGGCACGTACCTGGTCGCCCTCGTGCACGTCCATCGCGACGATCCGCTCGGAGGCCGGCGCCGGCAGCGTGATGCGGTCCCACTCCAGCGTGCCGAGCAACGGTTCGGGCTCGCGCCGGCAGCCGGCGCCCAGCAGCGCGGCGGCCAACGCCAGCATCGTGATGCCCCATCGCAGGTTGCGGTCCACGTCGTGCTCCTGCCGCTCAGGGCGGCGTCATGCCATGGCGCAGCAGCGCCAGCGCGTGCCGGGCGATAGCCGCGGCGTCCAGGTCCTGCGCACCCAGCACGCCGCGCCAGATCGGCGCGCCGGCGATGGGGAACAGGGTCAGCCCGATCAAAGACGTCATCAGCAAGCGGGGATCGAGTGCGGGATGGATCTCGCCGCGCACCTGCGCGGCGGTGAAGCGCGCGACCATGATCCGCGCGGTGGCCGGTGCGACCTCGCGCATCAGCAGGCCGCGCAGCGCGCCGCCTTCGCACAGCACCTCGCGCACCCACAGCTGCGGCCACCAGGGATGGCGCTCTACGATGTCGAAGATGCCGGCGACAAACGCCTGCACGGTCGCTTCCACGTCGTCCCCCGCCGCCGCCAGCCGCTCGCCCAGCCCGACCACCGCCGGCAACAGGCGCTGCGCCACCAGGGTCTGCAGCAGCTGTTCCTTGTCGCCGAAGTAGTAGTTCACCAATGCGGGCGTCACGCCGGCCTGCTGGGCGATATCGCGCAGCCGCGTCGCCGCGACGCCTTGCCGCACGAAGCAATCCAGCGCGGCTTCCAGCAGCCGGGCCTGCTGGTCTTCGGCGCTCGCCGCGCCGGGCCGTCCGGGCGCGCGGCGCGGCGGGGCTTTCTGCTTGCGTACGGGAGGACGCGGCGGGCGCATGGCAAATATTTAAATCGACGTTTAATTAAGCCGGAGTGAACCCGCCCGGTGGGCGTCGGCGGGCCCGACGCGCTACCCTTTCCCTCCCTTGATTCCCCCGCGTGCGCGATGCCGCGCCGCCGATGTCTCCAATGACCACGCCCACCCAACGCGACTTCACCCTCGAGCCGTCCGACAGCGAACGCCTCGCCAACCTTGCCGGTCCCTTCGATGAAAACCTGCGCCAGATCGAACTGCGGCTGGGCGTGGAAATCGCCAACCGCGGCAACATCTTCCGCGTCACCGGCCCGGCCGAGGCGGTCGATTCGACCGAGAAACTGCTGCACAGCCTCTACGAGGAAGCGGCCGACACGACCTTCGACAGCCACGCCATCCACCTGCGCCTGAACACCGCCAACGTCGACCACGTGGTGGAGCGTGCGTACGCGCCGCAGGACGTGGCCATCAAGGTCAAGCGCGGCACCGTGCGCGGCCGCGGCGCCAACCAGTCCAAGTACCTGCACCAGATCGCCACGCACGACATCAACTTCGGCATCGGCCCGGCCGGCACCGGCAAGACCTTCCTGGCGGTGGCCAGCGCGGTGGAGGCGTTGAACGAATCGCGCGTGCAGCGGCTGATCCTGGTGCGCCCGGCGGTGGAGGCCGGCGAGAAGCTGGGCTTCTTGCCCGGCGACCTCAGCCAGAAGGTGGACCCGTACCTGCGCCCGCTGTACGACGCGCTGTACGAGATGCTGGGCGTGGAGAAGGTGGTCAAGCTGCTGGAGAAGAACGTCATCGAGATCGCGCCGCTTGCCTACATGCGCGGCCGCACGCTCAACGATGCGTACGTGATCCTGGACGAAGCGCAGAACACCACCATCGAGCAGATGAAGATGTTCCTGACCCGCCTGGGCTTCGGCTCCACCGCGGTGGTCACCGGCGACCTGACCCAGGTCGACCTGCCCAAGCACGTGAAATCGGGCCTGCGCGACGCCGTCGAGGTGCTGCGCGATGTGGACGGGGTGAGCTTCACCTTCTTCGAAGCGCGCGACGTGGTGCGCCACCCGTTGGTGGCGCGCATCGTCAACGCCTACGAGAAGCGCGAGGCCACCGACCGCCAGAGCGGAGCGGCGCCGTGACGCGCGGTCCGGTCCGCCTCGACGTGGCGGTGAGCTATGCCCTGCCCCGCGCCGGCCTGCCGGCGGCGGTGAGCTTTCGCAAGTGGGTGGCCGCCGCGCTGAAGGGCCGCATCCGCGAGGCGGACCTGGCCATCCGCCTGGTGGACGCGCGCGAAGGCCGCGCGCTCAACCAGCATTACCGTGGCAAGGATTACGCCACCAATGTGCTGAGCTTTCCGGCCGAGTTGGCCGAAGGCCTGCCCAAGGGCGTCAAGCTGCCGCTGCTGGGCGACCTGGTGATCTGCGCGCCGGTCGTGGCGCGCGAAGCGAAGGAACAAGGCAAAACGCTGGCCGCGCACTATGCCCACCTCACCGTGCACGGCACGCTGCACCTGCTGGGCTGGGACCACGAGGACGACAAGGAGGCCGAGGCGATGGAGCAGTTGGAGCGCGAGATCCTGGCCGAGCTGGGCATCGAGGATCCCTACCTCGGCGAGCGTTGATGCTTCGCTTATGATGCGGACATCGCGGCGACTGCACGCCGATCGTTGATCTTGCCCATGTCCCTGCCCGTCCTTCGTTCGCTCTGCGCCACCGGCCTGCTGGTGGCCATCGCCACGGCCGCGCACGCCGCCGAGGCGCCCACCGCGCGGCCGGACCTTGCCGCGCTCATCGAATGCCGCGCCCGCGAGGCCGATTTCGCCGCCCTGCAGCCGGTGCTGGCCGACCCGCTCAAGGCCGTCGCGCTGGGCTGGCGGCCGCTGCCGCAGGGCAACCTGTTCATGACCGAGTACGCGCTCAACACGCCGATCACCGTGTTCGGCCACCCGAGTTCGCAGATCGCCTTCTCCGGCCCCAGCGTGATGGCCATCCTCGACCTGCCCGACCCGCGCCCGCTGGCCCGCCAGCTGCAGCTGGAGGAAGGCGTCGATACCGCCGAGAAGGTGATGTACGGCCGCGAGGTGCTGAGCCAGGACACCACCGACCCGCGCACCGGCGAGGCGATGATCGAGTCCATCGTGCTCAGCGTCTCCAACGTGAAATCGCACCCCGGCAAGACGCTGGCCGGCTGCAGCTACAGCCTGGACCTGCCCGAGGGCCCGGCGCCCGACGCGCCAGACGCCCCGGACGCGCCGGTGAAGGCCCCCGCCGCCGCCGGCTGAAACCGCCCCGCCACCCGCAGCGCCGCCGCCCGGTGGCCTGCTAGACTCCGTTCACCGCCCTTACTTCGGGCGCTGTTTCCCCCAATCGATGTCAGAAGACGACAGTAGTCAAAGCACGCCCGAACCCCACGAAAAACGCCGCAGCTGGCTCGAACGCCTGGGCGCGGCCTTCTCGGGCGAACCCCATACCCGCGATGAACTGGTCGCCGTGCTGCGCACGGCCGAGCAGGATGGCCTGGTCGGGCCCGATACCCTGCGCATGATGGAAGGCGCCATCTCGGTGGCCGAGCTGACCGTGGGCGACGTGATGATCTCGCGCTCGCAGATGGTCTCCCTGCCCGGCGAGGCGCGCTTCCTGGACCTGATGAAGCAGGTGGTCGAGTCGGGCCATTCGCGCTTCCCCGTGCACGGCGAGAACAAGGACGAGATCCTCGGCATCCTGCTCGCCAAGGACCTGCTGCGCGGCGTGGTCGCCGACAACGGACCGGGCACGATCCGCGAGCTGCTGCGCCCGGCCGTGCTCATCCCCGAATCGAAGAAGCTCAACGTCCTGCTGAAGGAGTTCCGCCTCTCGCGCAACCACATGGCGATCGTGGTGGACGAGTACGGCGGCGTCGCCGGCCTGGTGACCATCGAGGACGTGCTGGAGCAGATCGTCGGCGAGATCGACGACGAGCATGACGAGGCCGAGGACGCCACCGCGCTGATCGCCGTGCAGGCCGACGGCCAGTACGTGGTGGACGCGCTGACGCCGATCGAGGATTTCAACGAGCGTTTCGGCTCCGAATTCCCCGACGACGATTACGACACCATCGGCGGGCTGGTCACCGAAGCCTTCGGCCACCTGCCGGAGACCGGCGAGGAACTGACCCTGGACCGCTTCGTGTTCCGCGTGGCCCGGGCCGACGCCCGCCGCGTGCGCGCCTTCCACGTCAGCATGCTGCCGCAGCTCGCGCAGGACGAGGTTTGAGCGTGACGCCGTTCCGTTCGGCGGCCCGGCGTTGCGCCTGGCTGGCCTGGGCCGCGCTGCTGGCGCTGCCCGGGCTGCACGCCCAACCCGCGGCGCCGGCGGCGCCCGCGCCCGTGGCGGTGGCCCAGCCTGCGCCGGTGGCGCCACCGCCGCGCATCGGCGTGGCGACGATGCAGCCGGGCGAGGTGTTCTTCGAGCGCTTCGGCCATGACGCCATCGTGGTGGTCGATCCGGTGAGCGGCGCGGCGACCTCCTACAACTTCGGGTTCTTCGACCCGAGCGAGCAAGATTTCATCGGCCGCTTCGTCAAGGGCGAGATGATGTACTACCTCGTCGCGCTGCCGTTCGAGCAGGACATGGCCTCCTACCAGGAAGCCGGACGCGGGGTCAGCATCCAGTGGCTGGACCTCACCGACGCGCAGGCGCGCCAACTCGCCGCGGCGCTGGCCGAGCGCGCCAAGCCGGAAAACGCCCGCTACCACTACGACTACTTCACCGCCAACTGCGCCACGATGGTCCGCGATTACATCGACCAGGCGCTGGGCGGCGGGTTGCAGCGCCAGCTGGCCGGCCGCTCGCGCGGCAACACGTACCGCAGCGAAGCGGTGCGCCTGGCCTCCCCGGCGTGGTGGATGTGGCTGGGTTTCGACCTGGGCCTGGGGCCCTACGCCGACAAGCCGCTCTCGCGCTGGCAGGAAGCCTTCGTGCCGATGCGCCTGGCCGAGAGCCTGGCGCAGGCCCGCAACAGCGAAGGCCGCCCGCTGGTGCTGGCCACCCAGCCTTTGCTGCCGCAGCGCGTGGCCCCGGAGCCGCCGGAACGTGCCCGCCATTGGTGGCCGTGGCTGCTGGCCGGCGTGGTCGTGGCCGCGCTGATCTTCGCCGCGCGCCGCCACCGCCGCGCCGTGGCCGCCTTCGCCGTGCCGTTCTGGCTGCTGTGCGTGATCGCCGGCGGCCTGCTGCTGTACCTGTGGGCGTTCACGGCGCACGCCTCGGCCTGGGGCAACCGCAATCTGCTGCTGCTCAACCCGCTGTGCCTGTGGCTGCTGGCGAGCGCTTGGCCGCTGCTGCGCGGCCGGCGCCCCCTGCCCGGCTTCGCCTGGGTGGCCTGGGCGGTGGTGGCCAGCGGCGTGCTCGCGCTGGTGATCGACTGGCTGTCGTTCCAGCCGCAGTACAACCTGCAGTGGATCGTGCTGTTGCTGCCGATCCACGTGGCGCTGGCCGCGGTGCTCGGCCGGCGGGACTTGCCGGCCGCCGGCCGCTGACGCACGATCGCCCCATGGTCACTGCGGCGGATCAACGCGACACCGGCAACCCGGCCTGCGTCATCACCTGCGCCTGGTACGACGGCGCGGGGCATCGCCATGACATCCACCTGGACCGGATCAGCGACTGCCTGGCGCAGCCGGAAGGCTTCGTGTGGGTGGGCCTGTACGAGCCGGCGCAGCAGGTGCTGGACAAGATCCAGGAAGAATTCTGCCTGCACGACCTCGCCATCGAGGACGCGGCCAAGGCGCACCAGCGCCCGAAGGTGGAGAGCTACGGGCACTCGCTGTTCGTGGTGGTGAACACCGCGCAGCTGGTCAACGACCGTATCCGCTATGGCGAGACGCACGCCTTCCTGGGCGCGCGTTTCCTGGTGACGGTGCGCCACGGCGCGTCGCTCTCGTACGCCCCGGTGCGCGCGCGCATGGAGCGCGACGCGGAGATGATGAAGCTGGGGCCCTCGTTCGCGCTGTACGCGATCCTGGACTTCGTGGTCGACAATTACTTGCCGATCATGGACGAGTTCCGCGACACGCTCGAAGCGCTGGAGAAGGACATCTTCGCGGAGAACTACAGCCGCCACACCGTGGTGAAGCTGTACGAACTCAAGCGCGAGCTCAACAAGATGCGGCTGGTAGTGGCGCCGCTGCAGGACGTGCTGGCGCATGTGCGGCGCAACCACGGCACCCTGGTGTCCGACGAGGTGGGTATCTACCTGCGCGACGTGCTGGACCATGCCAAGCGCATCAACGATGCCATCGACACGCTGCGCGAGATGCTGGGCACGGCGCTGAGCGTGAACCTCTCGCTGGTAACGCTGGCGCAGGGTGAAACGGTGAAGCGGCTGGGTGCCTGGGCGGCCTTGCTGGCCGCGCCGACGCTGATCACCAGCTGGTACGGGATGAACTTCGCGCACATGCCGGAGCTGGGGGGACGGTATGCGTATCCGCTGCTCGCGGCGGGGGTGGTGGTGGTGTGCGTGGGGTTGTATCGGTTGTTCAAGCGGGCGCGGTGGTTGTAGGTTTTTTGGTTGGCGCGCTTTTTTGGGCGGGTTGTTGCGTTGTCTTACGGTGCGGGCACCGGTCTGCCGGGTATGGTCGTCACGGCTCAGCAGACGTCCTGTCCGATTCGCCGCCGCGGGCCATCCATGGCCCGCTGACGCCCA
>NZ_JARQXB010000011.1 GCF_029543105.1 Stenotrophomonas sp. HITSZ_GD | reverse complement strand
TCATCGCCAGGGGCTTTATCCCCAAACCCCCAGCCAATCGGCTGGGGGTTTGTCTTTTGCGGCTCAGAAAAGTGCGGCGTAGCAAACACAGGCGCCGAAAGGAACTCAGCCAGCGAGCCGACTGGCGCGTGTCTCGCTATCGGCAAAAGGCGGCAAAAAGCCTGGGCCACGCGATCCTAGATCGCATGGCCTCGAGAAAACACTGAGGGGTATGCCCCGGCAAAATCACAGGGAAGAATGGCGCGCCCGGAGGGATTCGAACCCCCGACCAATGGCTTCGGAAGCCACTACTCTATCCGGCTGAGCTACGGGCGCGTTGGCCGGTTATTATGCCAGAGCTTCTCTCCGTGCGGGCGATTCGGTGGCAGTGGCGGAGAGTAAAGCGCCTGCGCCACCGCTAGCGCGCGCATCCGCTCATGGCTGGAGTACCGCGCGTCCTCGGATACGCCCATGCCGCAATCGATCATAGACATCGACCGCCTGCTCCAGCGGAAAGACTTCCACATCAGCATGGATGCGTCCTTCTTGAGCGAGCGCGATGACTTCCATCAGTTCGGTGCGAGAGCCCCAGTACGGAATGCTCACTTCGCATCCGTAGGGCGGATTGTTTGCAGAGTAGGCCAGCGTACCGCCGCCCAACCCCACCACGGTGAGGCGGCTCGCGCGCCCCACCACCTTCTGACATAGATCCATCGTGGCCTGTGCGCCCACAAAGTCGAGCGCGACCGTGGCACCGCGTGGGCCCACAAACGAAGCGATCTCCTCGGCGGCCGCCTTGCCATCCCGAGTATTGACGGTGTGTTTGACGCCCAGCTCTCGCGCGTGCGTCAGCTTGTCATCGTCAATGTCGCCGGCGATCAACTTGGCGGGCGTCAAAGCCTGCAACAACTGAACCGCCATATGTCCCAGCCCGCCGATGCCCAGCACAACCACCGTGGCCTCCGGGGTAAGCAGGGGGAGCGCGGCCTTGATCGCGTGGTAAGGCGTCAAGGCCGCATCGCTCAGCGGAGCGGCCTTGACCGGATCGAGCTTGCCCAACGGAACCAGCAGGCGAGGTGATGGCACGATCATGTACTCGGCCATGCCGCCGTCAGAACCCAAGCCACCGCCATAGGTGGGGATGCTGGCGTGGTTCTCGCAATAGTTCTCCGCCGACTGTTGGCAGGCGTGGCATCGTCCGCAGCCCCATGGACCGTATACCGCGACGGGGTCACCCTCTCGCCAGCCTTCGACGCCTTCGCCAAGCGCATCGATCCAGCCGGTATTCTCATGTCCCAGCGTGAAAGGGCCCGGGATACCGATGCCCTCGTCCAGCACGTGCAGGTCGGAGTGACAGACGCCAGCCCCGGCGACGCGAATCCGGATTTGGCCGGGGCCCGCCTCGGGCTTCGGCACGTCGACAATCTCCGGTGGGCGGCCCGTCTCGATGTAACGCACTGCTTTCATCGCATATCTCCCGCGGAAATGGAGCTGCAGTCAGCGTAGTGCGCTGGCGTTTAAACTTGCGTGACAGGCGCATGCGTTGGTTCGCCCGCGCGCGTGCTGCTACGCTTTACGGATGAGTTACGAACGTTTCGGACCCCGCCCCGTAGCACCCGCACCGTCCCGCTGGCGCGAGCGCCTGGGCCAGTATTGGAAGCTGGTCCGTGGCGACCGCCCGATCGGAACCCTTCTCCTACTGTGGCCTACCTGGTGGGCGTTGTGGCTTGCAACGGGGGGCGTGCCCTCCTGGTGGATATTGTTCGTCTTCACCGCCGGGGTGTGGCTCACGCGGTCGGCCGGATGCGTTATCAACGACTACGCTGATCGCTGGCTGGATCCCTATGTCGAACGTACCCGGCAACGCCCGTTGGCAACCGGCGCGGTGTCCGGACGCGAAGCGTTGATCGTCTTTGCCGTGCTGATGCTGATCGCGTTCGCACTTGTGCTGACCTTGAATGCATTGACCATCGGGCTAAGCGTCATCGGCCTGTTCCTCGCCGCGAGCTATCCCTACCTCAAGCGCTACACGCACCTGCCGCAGGTCTACCTCGGGATGGCATTCGGGTGGGGGATCCCGATGGCCTTCGCCGCCGTGCAGGGCGAAGTCCCGGCAATAGGCTGGGTGCTTTATCTGGCCAACATCCTGTGGTCCACCGCCTACGACACCTGGTATGCGATGGTGGATCGGGAGGACGATATCAAGATGGGGTCGCACTCCACGGCGATCCTGTTCGGAGACATGGACCTCGTTGCACAAGGCATTCTGTATGCGTTGACGTTTGCGGCCCTGGCAATGGTCGGCGTGCGGGCCCATCTCGGCGAGCTCTACTGGGCAGGCCTTGCGACTGCGGCGGTTCTGGTCTCCTACGAATTCGTGATTGCCCGCCGTCGCGAGCGAGGCCCATGCTTCCGCGCATTCCTGCACAACAACTGGGTTGGCCTGGCGATCTTCGCGGGCATCGCCGGAGACCTGGCTCTGCGCCCCCACGGCTAGGCACGGGTGGGCGGGCACCCGGAAAGGATGCCCGCCACGGTTCTAGAGTCTGAGCTGATTCAAGCGACGTACCTTGAACGCCGCAATGATCTGCAGCACGCCGTAGACGATGGCGGCCGCGCCGATCCAGATCGTCGTGACCGCGAGCCCGGCGACCGGGTTGAGGACGTAAAGCACGCCGAGCACGATCGCCAGCAAGCCGCTGAGCGCGATCAGCCATTCGCCTTCGATTTCCTTCCGGACCCGGATGGCGAACACGATGCGATAGACGCCAGCCACGATCAGCCAGGCCGCCAGGAACAACAGCAGGATGCCGGCCGTCGCGACCGGGTTGAACACCGTGAGCAGGCCGAACACGATCGAGACGACGGCGTACAGCGCCAGCCAACCTTTCGAAATGGCTACTTGCTTGTCGAACAAGGCCAGCAGGCTCACCAGGCCTTCGGCCAGCGCCATCACGCCTAGCGCCCAAGCCAACGCTGCGGCGGCGGCCACCGGGCGTGTCACCGCGATCAGCCCGAACAGCACACCCAGCAGGCCGTACAGCAACAGGACCCACCAGCTGCGGCCCAGTGACGAAAGCACCCCGACGACGCCGTAGCGTTCTTGCGTGCCCATACGAGTTCTCCTTGATCGCCCGGCCTATCCGCGGGCCATACCGTTCCTTCTGGTGATGCTACGCCGGTGGTATGGACCCGATTTTCACCTGGCCTTCATGGCACCCGGGCGCACACCCAGGCGTCCACACGTGTCGCACCCGCCCGGCGCAACGCGTGCGCCGCGGCCCGGAGCGTCGCGCCGGTCGTCATCACGTCGTCGACGAGTACGACGTGATCGGCGACCGGCGCGACACATTCAAAGGCCCCGCGCACATTGCGCCGGCGGGCCGACGCTTCCAGCGAGGACTGCGCGGCCGTGGCCACGCGGCGGCTCAGGGCGAGTTGGCATCGCAGTCCCATGGACCTGGCGAGTGGGCGAGCCAGTTCCGCCGCCTGGTCATAGCCGCGCTGCCGCAAACGCGTCGCATGCAGGGGCACGGGCACCAGCATGGCGCCCGCATTCGAAACGGCCGCGAGGCGCCCGCGCATCAGCTGCGCCAACACCCGGCCGGCGGCGAGGTCGCCGTGGAACTTGAAGCGGCGCAGGAGGGTGTCGACCGGCCATTGATAGAGGAATGCGGCGCGCGCGGAAGCCAACGGATCGCGATCGCCGTTGCATGCTCCGCACCGCAGGCCCAGGTTTCCATCGGCCAAGGGCAGCGCGCAGTGGATACAGGCGATATCCAGCCAGGGCAGGGCGTCATGGCATGCCGCGCACAGGTCGACGCTGCCGAGCCCCGGCTCCTCGCACAACAGGCAGCGGGAAGGGAGCAGCCACCCCTGCACGAGGTCGAACGTGGCGCGAAGCGGTAGCAGCGTTAGTGGAGACAAGTTCATGCCTCCATGCTGGGCCACCGGCTGGGCGAGCACGATCAGTCGTTCACCTGCGAAGCTGCCCCGTGCCGCCTGCCTGCGTGTCCGAAAACACTGTGTGCCATGGGTCGGCGGCTCCTCTGGTCTATCCTTGACCTATCACGGAATCGGGAGCACGAGGCAGATGATCCGGATCATCCTGTTGCAGGGCGGCGGCCGTTACCAGCGCGAACAGCGCGATGACGCGCCCGACCTGCTCGATTACGACGGCGTCACCTATTCGCTGCGCGCCGGCCCCCGGACGCCGCAGCCCACCGATCATCCCTGGGAAGCCGTCGCCGTGTATGCGCCGGATGAACTCAACGAGGAGGAGTTCCAGGAGATGTACGAGACGGCGCGCCATCAGGTTGAAGAGCTCGGCCTGAAGTACTGATCCGGGGATGCGTCTTTTTTGGCGCACGTGGAGGGCGCCAACGGTCCGCTGCCGTACTATTCGGGGACCGCGCCGCCGCGCCCCATC
Organism: Stenotrophomonas sp. HITSZ_GD; assembly: GCF_029543105.1. Taxonomy (GTDB): domain Bacteria; phylum Pseudomonadota; class Gammaproteobacteria; order Xanthomonadales; family Xanthomonadaceae; genus Stenotrophomonas_A. The sequence goes on along the minus strand of NZ_JARQXB010000011.1, from coordinate 153,575 downwards.
CGCGTCCCTCGTGTATCCACCTCGCAAGTTTCCCGCCCTCTCCGCCTGGTTGTGCCGGTTCTGGCTGGCCTGCTGCCTTGGCTTGTTGACCGGTGCGGCCTGGGCCCAGGCCCAGCCCGATACGTCGCTGGCTGACGCGCAGAAGGTGCTCGACGGCGCCGAGGATCGGCTGGCCGAGGTCAACAAGCAGCTTCCTGCTACCGAGGCGGTGGAAGATTTCATCCGCCTCAATGAGCAGTTGGCATCCGTCCAGCGCGATACGCAATCGGCCGCGCAAGCGCTGGATGCGCCGCTTGCCGACGTCAAGGCACGCCTGGATCAACTCGGTCCGGTACCCACCGGGACCCGCGAATCCCCGGATATCGCCAGCCAGCGTCGCGAGCTGACGGCCCGTCAGGCCAAGCTCGACGACGCCCGCAAACGCGCGGAGCTGCTGAGCCTGGACGCCAGCCAGGCGGCCGCCAACCTCGAGCGCGCGCGCTCGCAGAAGTTCAACCAGAGCCTGTCCACCCGCACCGCTTCTCCCTTGTCGCCGGCGCTGTGGCGCAACCTGGGCAAGGCGTCGCCCAACGATGCCGACGCGCTACGGGGCGTGGCATCCGGCGCCTGGACCGGTCTGCGGTCGGCGTTGGCCCGCGAAGGCTCCGGCGCCCTCATCGGGAGCCTCGCGATCGCGCTGCTGCTGGCCTTCCCGGTGCGCATCGTGCTTCGCCGTCTCGGGCGTCGCCTCGTTACCTCGCGCGGCCCGGGTGGGCGCCTGCGGCGTTCCGCATTGGCCGTCTGGTTGCTGCTGGTGGGGACCCTGTCGATCGGCCTGGCGGCCTCGGCGCTGATCGGCACGCTGCAATCGATAGGTGCTGTGCCCGACGATCTGCTGCCCCTGGCGGAGAACTTTGTCCGCGCGAGCTTCTTCGCCGCTTTCATCAGCGCACTCAGCGGCGCGTTGATGTCGCGCGGGCAAGCATCGTGGCGGCTGTTCAAGCTGGACGATGCCACTGCCCGCAGGCTGCTCTGGCACTGCCACGCCGCCGCGTGGCTGGTGTGGCTGCATTACCTGGCCATCGAAATCCTGAAGGTCGCGGGCACGAGTGATGCGCTGACCCAGGCGGTCGACGCGCTCAGTGCCCTGCTTTACGTCGCCCTGATCCTGTCCGCGCTGGCCGGCCTCACCCGCTCGCTGCGCCGTACCGAACACGATCCAGCGGCGGATGCCGCCGGCGCTTCCACCGAGGACGATCCGAAAGCCGTCACCAGTACGGCCAAGGCACCGCCGCGGGCCCTCAGCACGCGCGGTGGCGGCGTGGTCGCGCTGGCCCGCATGCTGGGCTATTGCGCGGTACTGCTCGCTTTGCTCGCCACGTTGGTCGGTTACCTCAACATCGCCGTCTTCATCACCCGGCAGATCGTCTGGGTGGCGCTGATCTGGGGCGCGATCGCGTTGATGCTCGCCTTCATCGACGACCTCTGCACGTGGCTCGTGCGCCCGGAAAACCGGCTCAGTCGCGCCCTGGTGGGCATCGGCGTCAGGCCCAGCCTGCTGGCGCAGGCCGGTGCGCTGGTCTCGGCGGGGCTGCGGGTGTGCGTGCTGGTCAGCGGCGTGGCCGCGCTGCTGATGCCTTACGGCTCCAACCTGTCGCTGTTCGGCAATCTCTTCTCCGCCCTTTCGACGGGCCTGAAACTGGGCAACGTGCGTTTCGCGCCGGCAGAAATCTTCGGCGCGCTGGCGACGCTCGCGATCGGCTGGACGCTGCTGCAGGGTGCACAGCAATGGCTCAACAAGACCTACCTGCCGAAGACTGACCTGGACGTCGGCACCCGTGCTTCGGTCAGCGCGGTCGTGCGCTATGTGGGCATCGTGGTGGTGATCCTGTGGGCCCTGGCTGCGTTGGGCATCACCGCCGCCAACCTGGCCCTGGTCGCCAGCGCCCTGTCGGTGGGCATCGGTTTCGGCCTGCAGGCGATCACGCAGAACTTCATTTCCGGCCTGATCCTGATGGCGGAGCGGCCGGTGCGCGTGGGCGACTGGATCCGCCTCGGCGACCAGGAAGGCGACGTCAAGCGAATCAACGTGCGCGCCACCGAGATCCAGATCGGCGACCGCTCCACGCTGATCGTGCCGAACTCCGAGCTCATCACCAAGAGCGTGCGCAACATGACCCTGTCCAATCCACTGGGCCGGGTACAACTGCAGTTCGCCGTTCCCATCGGCACGGACATGGCACGCGTACGCGAACTGCTGCTCACGCTGTATGCCGCGCATCCCAAGGTGCTGTCCACGCCCGCGCCGTCGGTGTTCATCGACGGAATCGCCAATGGGCAGGCCAACTTCAACAGCTTCCTCTACGTCGGCAGCCCGCGCGACGCGTATGGCGTGCGCAGCGAGTTGTTCTTCGGGCTGTTGGCCCGCATGGCGGAAGAGGGCATCGCGCTGAACTCGCCCCAGGACATCCGCGTCGTGGCCGCGCCCGGCCAGCCGACGGCGAGGCCGGACGAGGACGCAGCCCAGTCCCCCGGATAGGCGGGCGGTAGGTGCCGCAAACAAAAAGCCCCGCACGAAGTGCAGGGCTTTTCGGTCTCGTCTATGGTGGCTATGGGTGGACTCGAACCACCGACCCCAGCATTATGAGTGCTGTGCTCTAACCGGCTGAGCTACATAGCCATAGTGAGCCGCAAATTTTCGCGGCATCTGGTCCGGCTGTCAATCTTTTCGTTCTTGGCTTGTGGCCTGGCGGTCGCCATGGCAGAGTCCGGGACAGTAGATTTTTTCAGGAGTCCGCATCGTGATCGATCCGGACGGCTACCGACCGAATGTCGGCATCGTGCTGATGCGGCAGGACGGCCAGGTGTTCTGGGCCCGCAGGGTGCGCCGGGATGGCTGGCAGTTTCCGCAGGGGGGCATGAATTCCGACGAGACCCCGGTCGAAGCCATGTATCGCGAGTTGCGCGAAGAGACCGGGTTGCTGCCCGAGCATGTCGAGCTGCTGGGGGCGACCCCGGGCTGGCTGCGCTATCGGCTGCCCAGCCGGGCCGTGCGGCGGAACGAGCGCCAAGTCTGCATCGGCCAGAAGCAGGTCTGGTTCCTGCTGCGCCTGACCGGCGACGAAACTCATGTTGATCTCACGCTTACTGAGACGCCAGAGTTCGACCACTGGCGCTGGGTCGATTTCTGGTATCCGGTCCAGCACGTGGTGGTGTTCAAGCGCGGTGTCTACGCGCGGGCGTTGCGCCACTTGGCGCCGCTGGCCCGTGGCATCGCGGGCGAAGCGGTCGGTGCCATGCCGGCGAACGCCCAGGAAGCCTGGCTCCCTGGCAGCGCGGCCGGGCACGACCGGCCGCGGAAACGTTCGCGCGGCCGGGGCGGGAGCCGGCGTTCACGCACGGGCAGCGCGGATTAATGAAACAGAATTGACAACAATTCGCATTTGCGATGGAATACATAGGCCCCGACTTGGGGTGTTCCAGACCTTCCGCCTGTGTACGTCTGCATCTGCAACGGTGTTACCGACCATCAGATCCGCGAAGCCGCTGCCAGCGGCTGCACCAGCGTGTCCGAACTGACGATGCGCACCGGCTGCGGTTCCAACTGCGGCTCGTGCCTGGACATGGCCGCCGGTCTGCTCGAACAGGCGCGCATGGCGCGTGATCTGCCGTTGCCAGTGCTCGGCCTGGCCGTCGCCGCCTGATTCGTCGCGCTCACAAAGCGCCAGCCCCGCCCAACTGAACACGATTCGCGTTCCTTCACGGAAGGTACGAAGACGCTAAAGTGCGCCCGCTCAACCAGGGAGACATCGGCATGAAGGGCGACAGCAAGGTCATCGAGTACCTCAACAAGGCGCTCTACAACGAACTGACCGCCATCAACCAGTACTTCCTGCACGCCAAGATGCTGAAGAACTGGGGCCTGAAGGAACTGGCCGAGCACGAGTACAAGGAATCCATCGACGAGATGAAGCATGCCGACAAGCTGTCGGACCGCATCCTCTTCCTCGAAGGCCTTCCGAACTTCCAAGCGCTCGGCAAGCTGCGTATCGGCGAGAACCCGACCGAGATGTTCCGCTGCGACCTGGCACTGGAGCGCGAAGCGGTGGTGCTGCTGCGCGAGGCCATCGCCTACGCCGACTCCATCCACGACTACGTCAGCCGCCAGCTGTTCGTGGACATCCTGGAATCGGAAGAAGAGCACATCGACTGGCTGGAAACGCAGCTCGACCTGGTCGCGCGCATCGGCGAGCCGAACTACCTGCTCACCAAGCTCGAAGACTGATTACTCGCCCGCGGCCAGCGGGCGCTGCAGCCGCGCGATCTGGCCCGTCAGTGCCAGGCGCGCGCGCGCATATTCGGCGATCACCAGCGCGACCATCACCGCCGGCCGTTCGATCGGCCCGGCACGCGCGGCCAGTTCGATGCGCCGTGCCGCATTGGCCAGCGCGATCGCGCCGACATTCGCGCTGGAAGACTTCAACGTGTGGCTGGCCTGGCGCAGCTCCTCGTTGTCGCGCGTGCCCGAGGCGGCTTCCAGGCGTGCGATCAACCGCGGCGCGTCTTCCAGGAACAGGCGGACGATGCTGGCCGTTTCCGCGCCGGCCACCTCGTGCAGCTCATCCAGTACCTCGGTATCGAGGATCGGCAACGCGGCGGACTGCATCGCGGGCGTGGCGATCTCGGCCTGCGGCGCGGCGGCCTGGGCCGTCGGCGGCACGGCATGAGGGCGCGGCAACCAGCGCGCCAGGCAGCTTTCCAACTGCTCGCGCGAGACCGGCTTGGGCAGGTAATCGTCCATGCCCGCTTCCAGGCATCGCTCGCGGTCGCCCGCCATCGCGTTGGCGGTCATGGCCACGATCGGCAGGCGCGGGGCGCCGGTGTCGGCTTCCAGCGCGCGCCACTGCCGCGTGGCCTCGTAGCCATCCAGCACCGGCATCTGGCAATCCATGAACACCAGGTCGTGGTGATGCTGGCGCAGCGAATCCAGCGCGGCCTGGCCATGGGTAGCCACTTCGGCCTCGTAGCCAAGCGTGGCCAGCATCTTCTGCGCGACGATCAGATTCACCGGGTTGTCTTCGACCAACAGGATGCGCGGTTCGGAAGTCTCGGTCTCGCCCGCCGGCGCGGGCAGCGGCTGGCGCGGTGGAATCGCGCTGCCGGCATCCTCGGTCTCGGCAGGTACACGGCGCTCGGGTACCAGCGCGGCGCGTAGTTCCGCATCGCTGGCGTGGCGCGGCAGCCGGTCGAGGTGGCCGTCCAGTTCGTCCGGCAACGGTTCATCGCCCACCAGCCAGATCAGGCGCGTGCCGGCATGCTCCGGTGCGCGCGCGATGCCGCGGTGCAGGGCGCGCGCGCTGTAACGCAGCTGCTCGTGGTCGGCGATGATCACATCGAACGCGGCCGCGCCCATGCGTTGCCCGGCGCTGGCGCGCATGCGCTCCAGCGCTTCCTGCGTGCTGTCCACGCAGTGCAGCCCGATGCCCCAGTTGCGCATCAACAACTGCATGCGCTGGCGCAGCCGGTCGTCGGCGGACACCAGCAGGACGCGCATCGCCTCGCGCAACGCGTGGCCCTGCTGCAGGTCACCGATCACCTTGAGCAGCGGTATCTCGAACCAGAAGGTCGCACCCGCGCCCGGCGAGGATTCCACGCCGATGCGCCCGCCCATCAGGTCGATGATGCGCTTGCAGATCACCAATCCCAGCCCGGTGCCGCCGTACAGGCGGGTGGTCGAGGCATCGGCCTGGGTGAAGGCCCGGAACAGGCGGGCTTGCTGCTCCGGCGCGATGCCGATGCCGCTATCGCGCACCTGGAAGCGCAGCAGGTGCTGCGCCTTGGTCTCGCCGAGCCGGCGCACGCTCACGTCGATGCCGCCGCGCTCAGTGAACTTCAACGCGTTGCCGATCAGGTTGCCCAGCACTTGGCGCAGGCGCACCGGGTCGCCGCGTACCGACAGCCGCACCGCCGGGTCGATCGCCACCTCCAGGCGCAGGTGCTTGTCCTCGGCGGCTCGCTGCATCAGCTGCACCACGCCATCCATCAGTTCGCGCAGGTTGAAGGTGGTGATCTCCAGCTCGAGCTTGTCCGCTTCGAGCTTGGAGTAATCCAGGATGTCGTCCACGATGCGCAGCAGCTGCAGCGAGCTGGCCGTGGCCGTCTGCAGCATCTCGCGCTGGTCCGCCGCCAACGCGCCGCGCGAGACGAGGTCGAGCATCGGGATGATGCCGTTGAGCGGCGTGCGGATCTCGTGGCTCATCGTGGCGAGGAACTCGCCCTTGGCCAGCACGGCGGCTTCGGCCGCCTGCTTGGCCTGCAGCAGCTGCTGTTCGAGTTGGTCGTGGCGCAGCAGGTCCTGGCGCAGGCCTTCGATCTCGCGCCGCGCGCCCTCCAGCCGTTCGCGCAGCAGGGCCTGCTGGCGTCGCGCTTCGGCCAGGCGGCGTCCCTTCACGCCCGCGAAGACCCACGCGGCCAGGCACGCCGCCGCAAGCGCCAGCCAGAGCCACACGCCATGGCCGGACGCCCAGGTCATCTCCCTACAGCACCGCGCTATGGAAGTCGAAATCCAGTTCCTTGCCCACCGACTGCACCAGGTTGCCCTGGATCAGGTCCACGCCGCCCATCCACATCGCCGCGGCGGCCTGCGCGTCCTCGATCTGCTGGCCGATGATCAGCAGGCCATGGCGGTGCGCCAGGTTGATGGCATCGCGCAGCGCGTCGCGCAGTGCCGGGTCGGCGTGTGCCGCCGCATAGCGGCTGTGCATGCGCACGAAGCCCAGCGGCAACTGGCTGAGCAAGGCATTGTTTTCCTCGCTCGGCTCGAACTGGCTCAGGCAGAACTGCACGCCGCTGGCCATCATCCGCTTGCAGAACTGCTGCAGGGTCACGGTGTGGATCAGCGCGTCGTCCAGGCGCACGTCGATCACCAGCGCCGTGCCTGCCACGCCGCGCTGCGCCAGCGATTGTTCGAGCCAGTCGGCGAACGCCTCGCGTGCCAGCGTGCGCGGCGATTGCGACACGAACAGGCGCAGCGGCGGCGTGGCGTGCTGGTAGTGCTGCAGCAGCCCGAGCGCGTGGTCCAGCACCTGCTGGTCGAGGTCGGCGATGCGGCCGGCGGCCTCGGCGGCCGGGATCACCTGGCCGGCTTGCAGCAACGTGCCGTCCGGGCGGCGCAAGCGCAGCAGCACCTGGTACTGCGCCGTATCGCCGCCGGCGACGGCGACGATCGGCTGGTAGGCCAGTTCCAGCTGGCCGTCCACCAGCTCCAGGTGGGCATCGTCCGGCGCGTCGCTGGGCACGTGCATGCGCACGCCGTCCAGATCGAGCCGGGCCTGCAGGGCCGTGCGTTCGGCGGCTTCCAGCGCGCTGCCGGCCTCGCCGAAGCCATGCTCCAGCGTGGCCACGCCGATGGCGCAGCGCAGGTGCACCGACTCGCCTTCGCGGATCTCGAACGCCTGCGCCGAAAGCTGGCGGCGCATCTCCACCGCGAGCTGGTGCTGGGCGGCCGCATCCAGGCCCTCGGCCAGCAGCAGGAAGCTGTTGTCGTTCAACCGGGCCAGCGGAAAGGGAACCCCGGCGCGCGCCAGCCGATGGCCGGCCTGGGTCATCAGCCGCTCGAACGCCGCGTAGCCATAGCGCTCGCGCAGGCCCAGCGCGCTGGCGATCTCGATGAAGAGAATGCCCGCGTCGGCGCGGCCCAGCACGCCGCCCAGCATGTGCATCAGGTGCGCGCGGGTGGGCAGGCCGGTCTCCGGGTTGCTGCGCGCGCTGTCCTCGCCCACCGCAAGCTGCGCCTGCTGGCGCGCGCGGCGGATGCGGTTGGACACCGCGGCGATCAGGTGGCGCGGGCGGATCGGCTTGTTGAGGAAATCGTCGGCACCGCTGTCGAGCACTTCGAACTGGCGCTCCGGGTCCGGGTCGCCGGTGAGGAACACGATCGGCAGCAGTTGGTGCTGCGGATGCTGGCGGATCAGCGTGGTCAGGCGGATGCCGTCCAGGTCCGGCATGTGCAGGTCCATCAGGATCAGGTCCGGCCGGTAATCGGCGATGGACTGCGGCACGGCCGCCGCGCTCATCTCCACCTGCGCGTGCATGCCCGCGCCGTGCAGCACGCTCTGCGCGAACAGTGCCTGCGAACGGTCGTCTTCCACGATGAGGATGCGATACGGGCTGTCGGTGGGGCGCAGCAGCGGTTCGTCGCCTTGCGCGGCCGCGGCCGAAGCCGCGCCGCCGGCCGCGGGCGCACCCTCGGGCGCCGGCGTGGCGGTGCCGCTCGCCGTGGCGGCGCATGCGACGGCGTCCACGATCACGGAAGCGGGCACGGCCGGCGCACTCGTCGGCGCGGGCGTGGCGGCTTGCCTGTCCTCGAACTGCGGACGCGCGCCGCCGATCTGCTCGGGGATATCGTCCCAGCGGCGCCAGTAGTCGGCCGGTGGCGTTTCCGCGCGCACGCCGCGGGCGCGACCGCGTGCGTCGTCGCGGACGTTGGATGCCGGTTGTCGAGCGACCATGGTGACTCCCCTGTCAGCGCCCCTGATTATGCGATGAACTCCGCAGCAGCGGCGACTATCGCGAGGGCAACGGCCCGCCCGGCGGGCGCAGGGGGGCGACCAGGCGCTTCATGCCCCGCCACAGCGTCCGCCACACCCACCACACCAGCAGCGCGCCCAGCACGCTGGCGCCGACCACCACCAGCAGGGCCAGCCAGGGATGGGCCAGGGCCAGCGCGAGCGTGGCGGTCACCACCGCGTCCTCGGCGATGGAGGCCACCCAGTTGCTGGCCGGCTCGGGCGAGGTGTTGAGCAGGGCGCGCGAGCCGGCCTTGAGCACATGGCTGGTGAGCGCCACGCCGGCCCCCGCCGCCAGGGCGCCGGTGCCCAGCTGCCCGTCCGGCGAGAGGGTGGCGGCGGCGAGGAACGCGCCGGCCGGCACGCGGGCCAGGGTCTGCAGCAGGTCCCATACCGAATCCACGCCGGGAATCTTGTCGGCGAAGAATTCGGCCACCGCCAGCGCGCCGGAGGTTCCCAGCACCCACCACGACGTGGTGGCGTGCAGCGCCGGCGGCAGGTCCACCCAGCCGAGCGCACCGGCCAGGCCGATGCCGAACACGGTGAGGTAGACCCGGATGCCGGCCAGCCAGGCCAGCAGGATGCCGATGACGAACAGGTGGGCCTCGTTCATGCCGGGTGCTCCGCGGGAATCGCGGCCACTATCGGCCAAGCGCGCCGGCCGCGCCAGCGCCGCGGCGGCACCATCTGGCACACTAGCCAACCGTTCCCACTGGACGTCCGCGCCGGCCGACGAGGCCACGGCGCATCCTTCCGATGAATCGACCGGTACCCCGCATCCAGATCGTCCGCCACGGTGCTTCCTCGCCAGGCCGCGTGCCGTGGGTCGCGGTGGCGGTAGTCGGCGTGCTGTGGCTGCTGTCGCTGGGCGGCATGTGGCTGCTTGCCAGCCGGCTGGCGGCCCCGGAGCTGGGGCAGGCCCAGACCGAGCTGCGGGCCAGCCAGCGCCAGGTGGCCGAGCTGCAGCGGCAGATCCAGGCCCTGAAGCAGCGCCAGGTCAACCTGGCCGTTTCCGACCAGATCAGCCGCGCCGCCAACAACGAAGTGCAGGCCTCGCTGGCCGAGCGCGACGAGCAGATCGCCGCGCTGCGCGCCGACGTGGCCTTCTACGAGCGGCTGGTCGGGGCGACCAGCCAGCGCAAGGGCTTGAACGCCCACTCCATCGAGTTCTCGCCGGAGGCCGGCGGCACCTGGGCCTACACGGTGGTGCTCACGCAGAACCTCAATCGTGGCGCCATCAGCGAAGGCCAGCTGCGCTTTGCGGTGGAAGGCGTGCGCGCCGGCAAGCTGACCAGCGTCAGCTGGAACGAGCTGCACCAGAAGCCGGACGTGCCGGGGCAGCCCTATTCATTCAGGTATTTCCAGCAATTGACCGGCAGCGTGATCCTGCCCAAGGATTTCACACCGCAACGTGTGCGAATCTCACTGACCGGCGGTGGGGCGCCGGTCAACCAGACATTCGATTGGAAGAGCGCCGCGACCGCGGCCTCAGGGGAGTAGGCATGTTCGGCAATAAATCCAACCGGGGCGACCAGACCGTGGTCGACACCCTGATCGGCCCGCAGGTGGTGATCCGCGGCGACCTGGTCTTCAGTGGCGGGCTGTACATCGAAGGCCGCATCCACGGCAAGGTGATCGCCGAGGACGGCAGCCCGGCCATCGTGACGCTGGCCGAGCAGGGCCGCATCGAGGGCGAAGTGCGCGCCCCGGTGGTCATCATCAACGGCCAGCTGGATGGCGACGTGCATGCCACCGAACGCGTCGAACTGGCGGCCAAGGCGCGCGTGCAGGGCAACGTGCATTACCAGGTGGTGGAGATGAGCGCCGGCGCCCAGCTCACCGGCCGCCTGATCCACGCCACCGCCGCGGCCGCGCTGCCGGCGCCGGGCGAGGAGATCGGCCCGCGCGGCGTCGCGCTGGCGGCCGTCAACGGCTGAACTGGGCGCGGCCGGGGTCGCGGCGTCGAACGCTGCGTCCGGCCGGTCGCCTTGAATCGCGGGCCCGCGGGCCCCATTCTGCGCGCATGACCACGCTTGTCTCCCTTCCGGGCGCCGCGCCCGCCCCGGATTACCAGTCGCTGGACCGGCCGCTGAACTTCACCGGCGCCGCCGCGGCCAAGGTGCGCGAACTGATCCAGGACGAGGGCAACGCCGAGCTGGCGCTGCGCGTGTACATCCAGGGTGGGGGCTGCTCCGGCTTCCAGTATGGCTTCGAGTTCGACGAGAACCGCGCCGAGGACGACCTGGCGGTGGCGACCGACGGCGTCACCCTGCTGGTCGACCCGCTCAGCCTGCAGTACCTGATGGGCGCCGAAGTGGACTACACCGAGAGCCTGACCGGTGCGCAATTCGTGATCCGCAACCCCAACGCCAAGACCACCTGCGGCTGCGGCAGCAGCTTCAGCGTCTGAGCGGGCTGCGCGCGCACCCGCACCCGCACGGGGCCGGCATCGCCGGCCCTTCGTTTTTCCGGCGCGCGCGGTTGCGGTGAAACGGCTTTGGCGGCACGCTTGCGCAGATGCCTGCATCGATTCCTCCCTTTTCCGGTTTCGCCTTCATCGACCAGCCCCTGGACCGCGCCGATCCGCTGCGCGACGACGACCAGGCGCTCGCCCAGCGATGGGCCCAGGCCCGCGTGTTGGTGCTCGATGCCGACGGCCAGGCCTTCACCGACGCGCAGGGCCAGCCGGCCGCATTGACCGGTGCGGATATCGGCCCGGGCCCGGGCACGGCGATCTTCCTGGGCATGGACGGCGAGCAGGCGTGGTTCTGCATCGACGCCGCCCAGGTCACCGTGAGCGCGCCCGGGCGTATCGACTTGCGCCGCGCCGGTGCCGAGTGGCCCGGCGCGTGGTCCACCGCCTTCGCTTATGCACGCGGGATGTCGTGGTGGCAGGCGCGCACGCGCTTTTGCGGTGTCTGCGGCGGTCCCATCGCGTTCCGCCGCGGCGGCTTCATCGGCCATTGCGCGCAATGCGGCAACGACCATTACCCGCGCGTGGACCCGGCGGTGATCGTCGCCGTCAGCGATGGCGCGCGCCTGCTGCTCGGGCGACAGGCCAGCTGGGCGCCGCGCCGGTATTCGGTGATCGCCGGCTTCGTCGAGCCGGGTGAATCGCTGGAGCAGACCGTGGCGCGTGAAGTCCACGAGGAAACCCAGGTCCGCATCCGCGGGTGCCAATACATGGGCGCGCAGCCGTGGCCGTTTCCCGGCGCGCTGATGCTGGGCTTCCGCGCGGACGCCGAGGGTTCGCAGCAGCCGCAGGTCGATGGCGAGCTGGAGGACGCGCGCTGGTTCACCCGCGAGGAGATCGGCGCCGCCCTGGCGCGCGATGGCCAGGACGACGGCACGGGCCTGCTGCTGGCGCCCTCGATCTCCATCGCCCGCGCGCTGATCGAAGACTGGTACCACCGAAGCTGACGCCGGCGGCGCCTTGCCGCATCATCGGCCCAGCCGCACCGGCAGCTCGCTCCAGGAGACCCCCGCCCATGTTCACCGCTCTGGTTGCCGTGATCGTCGCGCTGGCGCTGGGCCACATCGCCCCGCTCCAGGTGGCGCGCCTGCGCCACTTCGGCTGGTTCGAGCACTGGCTGGACTGGCTGGCCGCCGCCTCGCGCGGCAGCGGGCTCTGGCACGGCCGCTATGGGGTGGTGCTGGTGTTGCTGCCGCCGCTGCTGCCGGTGGTGCTGTTGCAGGGGTTGCTGCGCGGCCACGCCTACGGGTTGCTCTCGCTGCTGTATGGCGTGCTGGTGCTGGCCTGGACCTGGGGCCCGCGCGACCTGGACCGCGACGTGGAAGCGGTGATCGACGCCGACGATCCGCCCTCGCGCCGGGCCGCGGTCTCGCACCTGCAGGCCGCCGGCGGCAGCCTGCACGAAGATGCGCCCTCGCTGGTCGAGGCGGTCGTGCTCAACGGCCTGCGGCGCTGGTTCGGCGTGCTGTTCTGGTTCCTGCTGCTCGGCCCGTTCGGTGCGGTGCTCTACCGGCTGCTGGTGCTGATGGTCGAAGGTCCGCTCGCCGGCAAGCTGCCGCCGGCGCACGAACGGGGCGCGCACACGCTGCTGGCGGCGCTGGAGTGGCCGGTAGCGCAGCTGATCGTGCTGTCGATGGCGCTGGTCGGCAATTTCGACACCGTGTACCGCGCGTGGCGCGACGCGCAGGGCAACCGCTGGGCGCTGGAGCCCGCGTTCCTCGGCGCGGTGGCGCGGGCGAGCGTGCGCGCCGAGCTACGCGAGGAAGCCCACGATTACACCGACGCCGGCCTGGTACCGGTCTGGCGCCGCCTGCCCGAGGTGCGCGACGCCATGAGCCTGGTGTGGCGCGTGCTGCTGTTGTGGATGGTGGCGCTGGCGCTGCTCGTCATCGCCGGCTGGGTGGGCTGAGCCGGGCTCAGCCGGGCGCCAGCGCGGTGAACGGGAACCAGGGCAGGTTGCGGGCGATCCAGTAGGCCGGCAGCAGGACCAGCCAGAAGTTCGGGCGCGAGACCACCGCCACCACCGGCGCGAACCAGCGCGCGCGCCAGCCATGCTTCCACGCGACCAGCCCGGGCACCAGCGTCAGGCCGGTCATCACCAGCGGGTTCATGGCGAACGCACGGCCGATATCCAGGTGTACCAGTGCGTGCAGCGCGCGGGTCAGGCCGCAGCCGGGGCAATAGAAGCCGGTCAGCAGGCGGAAGATGCACGGCGGGAATGGATTGCCGGCCACGTTCGGGTCGTAGCGCAGCAGCATCCACACGCCGAAGGCGGCCACCGGGGTGGCCGCCATCAGCATCCATCCGTAACGGGATGGCAGGGCCGTCACGACATCTGCTGCATCTGCTGCATCGCGTCCAGGTAGCCCTGCGCGCCGCCCACCGCCAGCCAGACGACGTTGATCACCAGGCCGATGATGGCCAGCGCGGTGGCGACCCAGCACCAGGTCTTGGCGTTGGCCGAAGCGCGACGGGCGCCGTCCAGGTCGCCGGCGGCCAGCGCGTTGTTGACCTTGGAGGCATACACGATCGCGACGATGCCCAGCAGGCCGATCGGGCAGCACAGGCAGGTCGCCAGGACGGTCGAGATGATCGACCAGGCGAGATAGTTGGGGATCGGCTGCGCCGGGGCCGGCGGCGGGGCGATGGGCGGAACTGCACTCATGGGACGACTCCTTCGGGTGGTGGTGGTTCAGCGCCGGACGGGCCGGCGAGGGCCGGGGAGCGAACCTGCGAGTCCACCGGGAAGGCCTATCCCAGCAGGCGTCCTGCATGCCGCTCCCCTCAAGCGGCTTCCTTTCGACGGCCGCCATGGCGCCCGCACGTGGCCCAAGCGTAGCGGCGCGGCCATGGCTTGGAAAGCGCGAGACGTCGTGCTCACGCCAACTCGCCCCGCAATGCGCGCACCTGCGCCTCGAGCGCCTGCGCGTCCACACCCTGCGGGTCCCGCGGCGGCGCGGCGGCCACCTGCACGTGCGCGCGGAAGCGCCGCGGCACGCGCATGCGCCCCAGGCGCGTATCGCGACGGCTCCACATGCTGCTCCACATGCCGCGCAGCGCCATCGGCACCACCGGCACCGGGCGGCGCTCCAGGATCTTCTCCACGCCGCTCTTGAACGGTGCGATCTCGCCGTCGCGCGTCAGCGCGCCCTCCGGGAAGATGCACACCAGCTCGCCCTCGGCCAGCGCCGCGTCGATCTCGTCGAACGCGCGCTGCATCAGCGCCGGGTCCTCGCGCGCGCCGGCGATCGGGATCGCCTTGGCGGTGCGGAAGATCCAGCGCATCACCGGGATGTTGAAGATCTTGTAGTACATGACGAAGCGCACCGGCCGCGGCACCGTCGCCGCCAGGATCAGCGCGTCCATGTAGCTGACGTGGTTGCACACGATCAGCGCGGCGCCCTCGTCGGGCACGTTCTTCTCGATGCCGTGCAGCTCCAGCCGGTACAGCGTGCGCACCAGCAGCCAGCTGAGGAAGCGCATCAGGAACTCGGGCACGATGGTGAAGATGTAGATCGCCACGATCGTGTTGGCGATCGCCAGCGCCAGGAACACCTGCGGAATCGTCCAGCCCAGCCAGCGCTGCACCGCGATGCCCACCACCGCCGCCACCACGATGAACAGCGAGTTCTGGATGTTGAGCCCGGCGATCACCCGCGAAAGCTCCGCGCGCGGCGTGCGGCTCTGGATCAGCGCGAACAGCGGCACCACGAAGAAGCCGGTGAACACGCCGATGCCGACCAGGTCGAGCATGATGCGCACGCTGCCGGGCTGGTGGACGAAGCCAAGCACGTCCAGCCCGGCCGCCAGCGCCTGGCCGGGCCGTGCGAAATACAGGTCGAGCATGAAGGCGCTGATGCCGAATGCGCCCAGCGGTACCAGGCCGATTTCCACCGTGCGCCCGGAAAGCCGCTCGCACAGCAGCGAACCGCTGCCGGTGCCGATGGAGAACAGCGCCAGGGCGAACACGTACAGCTCCGGCCGCCCGCCCAGGTTGAGCTCGGCATAGCCCGGCAGCTGCGCGGTGATCACGGTGCCGATGAACCAGAACCAGGACACGCCCAGGATCGCGTTGCTCACCGCCAGCTGGCGGCGGGTCAGGCGCATGATCGCCAGCGACTCGGGGATCGGGTTCCAGTTGATCTTCAGGTCCGGCGCGCCGGCTTCCACGCGCGGCACGCGGCGCGCCACCAGGTTGCCGGTCACCGCCAGCGCGATCACCGCCACCGCCGCCACCACCGTGCCGTTCGCGCCGGCGAAGGTGAAGATCAGCCCGCCAAAGATCATGCCGCACAGGATGGAGATCGAGGTGCCCATCTCGACCAGGCCGTTGCCGCCGGTCAGTTCCTCCGGCTTGAGCACCGAGGGCAGGATCGAGTACTTCACCGGCCCGAACAACGTCGATTGCACGCCGGTGCAGAACAGCGCCACCAGCAGCACGACCATGTTCTGGATAAGGAAGCCGACCGCCGCCAGCGACATCACCACGATCTCCATGGTCGTGGTGATCACGATCAGCCGCTGCTTCTCCAGCTTCTCGGCGATCTGCCCGGCGATGGCCGAGAACAGGAAGTAGGGCAGGATGAACAGTGCCGGCGCCAGGTTGGTGTAGATCAGCCGTTGCGACTGCTCCACCGCCAGGTAGCCGAGCAGGCCGATGATGGCCTGCCGGTAGACGTTGTCGTTGAAGGCGCCCAGCGCCTGCACGGTAAAGAAGGGGAGGAAGCGTCGCTGCTTCAACAGCGCGAACTGGCTGTGGCCCGATGACATGCACGACTCCTTGGCGGTCGCGCGCAGCCTAGCAGGCCGATACGCGGCGAAGAAACCTCGACGGCTGCCTCGCGCCCCGCTGCATCCCGGCCGCGGCGGCGACGCTGCCATGTCGCGCGGGCATACTGTGCGCCCCCCGCGCAGGTACCCCCCATGTCCACCGCCACGCACTACCCCCGGATCAAGCACCGCCTGGTGCTGCTGATGGCCGTGGCCACCGGCCTGGCCGTGGCGAGCAACTACTATGCCCAGCCGCTGTTGCAGACCCTCGCCCAGACCTTCGGCGTGGACGCGCGCAGCGCCGGCATGGTGGTTACCGTGGCCCAGCTCTCCTACGCGGCCGGCCTGTTGTTGATCGTGCCGCTGGGCGACCGCCTGGAACGCCGCGGGCTGATCGTGGGCCTGTACGTGGCCTGCGCCGGCGGCCTGCTGATCAGCGCGTTCTCCTCCAGCTTCCCGATGCTGCTGGCCGGCACGTGGGTGACCGGCCTGTGCTCGGTCTCGGCGCAGCTGCTGGTGCCGTATGCCGCCACGCTGGCCGCGCCGCACGAACGCGGGCGGGTGGTCGGCACGGTGATGAGCGGCCTGCTGCTGGGCATCCTGCTGGCGCGCACGATCTCCGGCCTGCTCGCCGGTGCTGGCGGGTGGCATACCGTGTACTGGGTGGCCTCCGGGCTGATGCTGGTCGTCGCCGCGCTGCTGTATCGCGGCCTGCCGCGGCACGACGGCGATCGCACGCTGTCCTATCCGCGCCTGATCGTCTCGGTGCTGACCCTGCTGCGCGACGAGCCGGTACTGCGCGGCCGCGCGGTCCTGGGCGGGTTGATCTTCGCCGGCTTCAGCGTGTTCTGGACCACGCTCGCGTTCCTGCTCGCCGGCCCGGACTACGGCTACGGCACCAGCCTGATCGGCCTGTTCGGGCTGATCGGCGCGGCCGGTGCGCTGGCCGCGAACTTGTCGGGCAAGTTGTCCGACCACGGCCACGGCACGCTGGCCAGCTGGGGTGGCCTGGCGATGCTGGTGGTGTCGTGGGCGCTGCTGTGGGCCGCGCCGCACTCGCTGTGGCTGCTGATCGTCGGCGTGCTGCTGCTCGATATCGCCGTGCAGGGCGTGCACATCAACAACCAGAGCGTGATCTACCAGCTGGACGCCGCCGCGCGCAATCGCATCACCTCGGCCTACATGACCTGCTACTTCATCGGCGGCGCGCTCGGTTCCAGCCTGGGCACCGCCGCCTACGCGCGCGCCGGGTGGGCGGGCGTGGTGATCGCCGGTGCCGCGCTCGCGCTGGCGGCGCTGGCATGGATGGCCATCGGCACGCGCACGCGCATCGCGCGCTGATGTCAGCGCCATTGACCTTTTTCGCAGTGCCAGCCCGGCGCTACATCATCGCGGTTCGTGGGATATATCAAATGGGCCGTTGTTAGCGGCTCTGACACCTTGTGCCTCGCCGCAATTCCGCGGCGATCCACAAGGAAGCGACCATGCGTGAACTCACCCCGCAGGAAATCGAACAGGTAGACGGCGGCTACGTCGAACAGTGCCGCGTGCCCTTCAGCTGGAGCGTTCGCTACGCGATCGACGGCTGGTTCCGGTCCTGGGAACGCGATTTCTGATCGTGCCCGGAGCGCCTCGTCGCGAGGCGCTCCGCTTGTCCCGATGCCATCCGCATCCGCCCGCGCGCTGCTCCGGCGCGCCTCGTCTTTTGGTGGGCTGACACTGCTGTCGCGCTGCACGGGCGTGCTGCGCGACATGGCCATGGCCACCGCGTTCGGCGCAGGCACCGCCTCCGATGCCTTCGTGCTGGCATTCCGCATTCCCAACGCGCTGCGCCGCCTGTTCGCCGAAGGTGCGCTGTCGGCTGCCTTCGTGCCGCTGCTGGTGCGCGAGACCGACGCCGGTGCGCCCGCACTGGCCGGCCTCATCGCGCGCCTGGCCGGCACGCTGGCCGTGGTGGTCACCGGCGTGGCGGCGCTGGGCATGGCGCTTGCCCCGCCGCTGGCGCTGCTCTTCGCGCCGGGCATGGCCCACGCGGGCGAAGGCGCCGGCTTGCTGGTGCCGCTGTTGCGAATCCTGTTTCCTTTCCTGGCCTGCGTTTCGCTGAGCGCGTTGGCCGGCGCCGTGCTGATGAGCCAGGGCCATTTCGCGCGCTGGGCGCTGGCCCCGGCGCTGCTCAATCTCGCCATGGCGGCGAGCGCATGGGCCTGGGCGCCGCACTGGCGGATTCCCATCCTCGCGCTGGCCTGGGCCGTGGTGGTGGGCGGCGTGTTGCAGCTGCTGTGGTGCTGGCGGGGCGTGGCGAAGCTGGGCCTGCTGCGCTGGCCCCGTTGGGGCGCCGGCGATGCGCGCGTGCGCGAGGCGGCGCGGCGGATGCTGCCCACGCTGGCGGGCGCGTCGGTGGCGCAGGTGAACCTGTTGGTCGCCAGCGCGGCGGCCTCGCTGCTGGCCACCGGTTCGCAGACCTGGCTGTTCCAGGCCGATCGCTTCCTCGAACTGCCGCTGGCCCTGTTCGGCGCCTCGCTGGGCATCGTGCTGTTGCCGACGCTGTCGCGCGAATTCGCCGCGCGCGACGACCGCGCCCTGCATACCTTGGCCTGGGCATTGCGCGGGGTCACGCTGTCCAGCGTGCCCGCCACCGTCGGCCTGGTCGTGCTGGCCGAACCGCTGATGCTGACGTTCTTCCACTACGGCCACTACCGCGCCGACGACGCGCGCCTGTCGGCCAGCGCGCTGGCGTGCATGAGCCTGGGCCTGCCCGCGCTGGCCGCGCTGAAGGTGATGCTGCCGGCCTGCTACGCGCGCGGCGACCTCGCCTTGCCGGTGCGCGCGGCCTGCATCGCGCTGGCCTGCAATATCGGGTGCGCGTTGCTGCTGTTTGGCGGCGCGCGCCTGCTGGTGCAAGGGGACGCACGCGGGTGGCTGGCGCGGCCCGGCCTGCACGCGCTGCTGGCCTTGGCCGGCGCGTTGGCCAGCGCCTGCAACGCGTTGGTGCTGTGGCGTGGCCTGCATCGCGCGGGGCTGGTGGGCGTCCACCCGGCCGCGTGGCGGCCGTGGGCGCAGGTGGCGCTGGCCAGCGGCGTCATGGCGCTGGTGCTGGCGTGGCTGCGCACGCACATGGATTTCCGCGCCGCGGAGGCCGCACCGCGCGTCGCGATGCTGGCCGGCCTGCTCGCCGCCGGCGCCGGTGCGTTCGCGAGCGCGTGGTACCTGGCAGGCGGGCGCTTGTCGCGGCTGCGGAGGGCCGGCTAGGCACGCCGCGCCGCTCGCTTTACGCGGGTTGCTCGGCCGGCGCCGGCGCGCTTCGCTGCATCACCACTTCCTGCGCGGCCGCGCGCAGGCGAGGCAGCAGCCGCAGCACCAGCGCCAGTTGGGTGCGCAGCAGGCGCTGCTTGGGCATGGCGTCGGCGGCGTAATCCTCCAGCGCCTCGGCCATCGCCGCTTCCTGGCTTTCGTCCACCGCCGGCAGCGGCTGGCGCCGCGCCAGGTGCTCGGCGATGGCGGCGAGCGCGCGTTGCAGGTAGTCGCCCGCGTCGCGCGTCTGCGTGTCCAGGTCGAGTTTCTCGCGGTGCGCGCCAAGCGCGGAGAGGTAGCCGAGCAGCACGTTGGACAACGCCAGGAAGCGGAAGCCCGCATCCAGGTTGCGGCGCACGTAGCCCGGCTCACGCAGCATGTTCGACAGCGCCATCGACAGCGCCGCGTCGGCGTTGTGCATGTCGCGCCGGGCGATGCGGTAGTTGAGGTCGTCGCGCTGCCCCTCGGTGTACTGGCCCAGCACTTCGCGCAGGTAGCGCGAGGCACTGCCCAGCACGTTGGCGATCACCTGGTGCAGGCGCCGCCCTTGCCAGTCCGGCAGGACCAGGAACGAGGCCAGCGCGGCGATCACGCAGCCCAGCAGCGTGTCCACCAGGCGCGGCCACAGCAGCACGAAGCCATCGCCCAGCAGGTTGAAGCACAGCAGCGCCATCACCGTGATGGCCGCGGTGGCGAGCAGGTAGCGGTCGGTACGGGTGACGAAGAACAGCAGGGCGGCCAGCAACGCCAGCAATAGCTGCATCTCGATGCCAGTGAACAGCTGCATCAGGGCCCAGGTCGCGCCCAGGCCCACCAGCGTGCCGGCGATGCGCTGCACCAGCCGCAGCCGCGTGGCGCCGTAGTGGGGGCGGCACACGAACGCGGTGGTGAGCAGGATCCAGAAGCCGTTGTGCGCATGCATCAGCTTCATCACGCCGTAGCCGGCGAGCAAGGCCACCGCCATGCGCACGCCATGGCGGAACAGCACCGAGCCGGGCGTGAGCTGCGCCAGCAGGCGTTGCCCCATTTCGCGCAGCGTGTGCGGGGAGGAATCGCGCAGGCGGGTGTCGATGCCGTCCAGCGGCGTATCGGACAACGACGATTCGGACAGCCGCCGCTCGATGCCCTGCAGGTTGCTCGCCAGCAGCTCCAGCGAGCCGAGCAGGCGGGCCTGCGCCGGGTCGGCGCGCGCGTGCAGGAAATCGAGCGATTGCCGCAGGTCGTCGGTGGCCTGGCGGCTGCTGTCGCCGTACACGAACGGCTGGCGCAGCCGCAGCGCCTGCCCCAGCGCCACGCACGCCGCGCCTTGCAACGCCAGCAGCCGGCGGCAGCGGTAGAGCACGTCGCTGTGGAAGAAGGCTTCGGTCAGCGCGTCGTAGGGGTAGTGCGAGGAGCTGGCGCGCTCGTGGAAATCCTGCGCCAGGTAATACAGGCGGAAGTACAGGCCCGACTGCACCCCCGGCCGGCCGGAACGACCGAAGCGGCTGAGGATCGCCGCCTTGGCCGCGTTGAGCGCGGCCACCACCTGCGCGTTCTGCTCGGCCAGCGCCAGGCGGCGCGCGTGCAGCCCTTCGCCGCGCACCGGTTCGAACAGGTCCGCCTTGCGCCGCAGGTACTCGCCCAGCACCTCGAACAGCCGCGCCAGCCGCTCGCGCACCGGGCGGTTGGCGAACAGCGCCGACCACAGGATCGACAGCAGGCCGTACCAGGCCGCGCCGATCAGCAGCAACACCGTGCCATGCCAGGCCGCGGCGGGATCGCCGCCGGCGGCATGGTGCTGGTCCAGCCCGATCATCGTGTAGATCGCCAGCGCCACGGTGGCCTGCGCGATGGAGGCATAGCGCTCGCCGAGCGCGCCCAGCAGGGTCAGCGCGAAGGTGGACAGCGCCAGCCCGGTCACGAATGCCCACGGATGCGGGAACAGCCACACCACCGCGGCCGAGGCCAGCGCGAAGCACAGCAGCGACAGCAGGACCGATTTCGTGCGGCCGAGCCAGTTGTCGTCGGTCTCGGCGATGGCGCTGGCGATGATGCCCAGGAAGATCGCCGGCAGCGCGGTCAGTTGGCCGCCGTACCAGCACCCGCCCATCGCCACGCCCAGCGCGATCAGCACCCGCAGCCCGTAACTGGCTTTCTCATGGGCCCACAGGCGGCCCAGGCGGGATTCGAGTGACGGTTTGGGCACGAAGGCGGAGGCGGACGGGGTCCTCGCCATTATGGGCATGCCGTCGTGATCGTGGTGGCGAAAAGCGACGGGCCTCGGCCCCGCCGACGATGCGCCGCCCGCGTGCGGGCGCACGCGGGCGCGTGGCAGCGACGCGTCAGCGCCGCCGGGCGGACGTCGTGGACGCCCTCAAAGGCCTTCTTCGCGCGCGATCGCCCGCCAGCCGATATCGCGGCGATGGAACTCGTGCGTCCAGTGGATGCGGTCCACCGCGCGGTAGGCGCGCTGCTGCGCATCGCGCACGCTGTCACCCAGCGCGGCCACGCACAGCACGCGGCCGCCGGCGCTGAGCACGTGGCCGTGGGCATCGAGCACGGTCCCGGCATGGAACACCACGGCATCGTCGGGCACGGACGCGAGACCCTCGATGACCTCGCCGCTCACCGGCGTGTCGGGGTAGGGGCGCGATGCCATCACCACTCCCAGCGAGGGACGCGGGTCCCACTGCGCCTGCACGGTATCCAGGCGTTCGTCGAGCGCCGCTTCCACCAGGTCCACCAGGTCGGACTGCAGGCGCAGCATCACCGGCTGGGTTTCCGGGTCGCCGAAGCGCACGTTGAACTCGATCACCTTCGGCGCGCCGCTGGCGTCGATCATCAGGCCTGCATAGAGGAAACCCGTGAAGGGAATGCCATCGGCGGCCATGCCGCGCACGGTCGGCTCGACCACCTCGCGCATCACCCGCGCGTGGACCTCGGCGGTGACCACCGGCGCGGGCGAATAGGCGCCCATGCCGCCCGTGTTCGGGCCGGTATCGCCGTCGCCGACGCGCTTGTGGTCCTGGCTGGTGGCCATCGGCAGCGCGGTGGTGCCATCGACCATCGAGATGAAGCTGGCTTCCTCGCCTTCCAGGAACTCCTCGATCACCACGCGCGCGCCGGCGTCGCCGAACGCGTTGCCCGAGAGCATGTCGCGCACCGCCGCCTCGGCCTCGGCCTGGGTCATCGCCACGATCACGCCCTTGCCCGCGGCCAGGCCGTCGGCCTTGACCACGATCGGCGCGCCCTTCTCGCGCACATAGGCCAGCGCGGCGCCGACCTCGTGGTGCACGGCGTAGAACGCGGTGGGAATCTTGTGGCGGGCGAGGAAATCCTTGGCGTAGGCCTTGCTGCCTTCCAACTGCGCGGCCGCGGCGGTGGGCCCGAAGATGCGCAGGCCGGCGGCGCGGAAGCGGTCCACCACGCCGGCCACCAGCGGCACTTCCGGGCCGACCACGGTGAGCGCCACGCCTTCTTCCTGCGCGATCTGCAGCAGGCGCTCGATGTCGCCCACCTTGGCCGCGACGTTGCGGCACTTGGCCTCGGTGGCGGTGCCGGCGTTGCCCGGGGCGACCAGCACTTCGTCCACGCGCGCGGACTGGGCCAGCTTCCAGGCCAGCGCGTGCTCGCGGCCACCGGAACCAATGACGAGGATCTTCATGCGGTAAGGGCTCCTGCGCGGCCGCGACGGCTACGCGATGAAAAAGGCGGGGGAATAGTGGACCCGTGCGTGCGGCGCGTCGCCGTCGCCGATCAGCAGGGCCTGGAAGTGACTGGCCGGCGCGCCGTCCAGGCGCAGCGAGGCGACCGGGCGGAAACCGAAGCGCGCGTACCAGCCGGGCTCGCCGAGCACCACGCAGCCGCGCGCGCCCAGCGCCGGCAGTTCGGCCAGCGCCGCGCGCACCAGCGCGCTGCCCACGCCGCGGCCCTGGTCGGCCGGATCGACCGCGACCGGGCCCAGCCCGAACCAACCGGTGCTGCCGTCATCCAGCCGCACCGGCGAGAGGGCGACGTAGCCGGCGATGCGCCCGTCGATGTCGGCCACGCGCGACACGCGCAGCGCACCGTCGGCACGCAGCGCGGCGACGATGCGCGCCTCGTGGCTGCCCGCGTGTTCGGCCGCGGCGAAGGCGGCGTCGACCACGCGGGCGATCGCGGCGTGGTCGGATGCGTTTTCCTCGCGAATCCACATGGCGCGCCTCGCGTGCGGGGAAGGGGGATCAGTGACGGAAGTGGCGCACGCCGGTGAACACCATCGCCAGGCCGTGCTCGTCGGCGGCGGCGATCACCTCGGCATCGCGCATCGAACCGCCCGGCTGGATCACCGCGGCGATGCCCGCCTCGGCGGCGGCGTCGATGCCGTCGCGGAACGGGAAGAACGCATCGGAGGCCATCACCGAGCCCGGCACCACCAGGTGCGCGTCGGCGGCCTTGATGCCGGCGATGCGCGCCGAGTACACGCGGCTCATCTGCCCGGCGCCGACGCCGATGGTGCGGTTGTCCTTCGCATACACGATCGCGTTGGACTTGACGTACTTGGCCACGCGCCAGGCGAACAGCAGGTCGCGCAACTGCGCCTCGGTCGGGGCCACCTTGGTGACGACCTTCAGCTCCTGCGCGGTCATGCCGCGGTTGTCCGAGGACTGCAACAGCAGGCCCGAGCCGATGCGCTTGCTGTCGTAGTTGTTCAGGCCGGCGCCGTGCGGGATCTGCAGCACGCGCACGTTGGCCTTCTTGGTGGCGTAGTCCAGCGCGCCGGGCTCGTAGTCGGGCGCGATCAGCACCTCGACGAACTGGCGGTCCAGGATCGCCTTGGCGGTGGCCGCGTCCAGCGTGCGGTTGAAGGCGATGATGCCGCCGAACGCGCTGGTCGGGTCGGTGGCATAGGCCAGCTCGTAGGCATCGCCGCACGCCACGCCCACCGCCACGCCGCACGGGTTGGCGTGCTTGACGATCACGCAGGCCGGCGCGTCGAACTGGCGCACGCATTCCCACGCGGCGTCGGCGTCGGCCAGGTTGTTGAAGCTCAGTTCCTTGCCCTGCAGCTGGCGGAACGTGGCCAGCGTGCCCGGCACCGGGTAGAGGTCGCGGTAGAACGCGCCGCTCTGGTGCGGGTTCTCGCCGTAGCGCAGGTCCATCACCTTCACGAAGGTGGAGTTCATTTGCGCCGGGTATTCGGCGCGCTGCGGCACGGCCTGCGTGGCATCGGCCACGGCCGAGAGGTAGTTGCTGATCGCCGCGTCGTACTGCGCCACGCGGTTGAACGCGGCCACCGACAGTGCGAAACGCTGCGCGGCCGAGAGCTGGCCGTCATGTGCGTCCAGCTCGGCGATCAGCGCGGCGTACTGCGAAGGATCGGTCGCCACGGCCACGCGCGCGAAGTTCTTCGCCGCCGAGCGCAGCATCGCCGGGCCGCCGATGTCGATGTTCTCCACCGCGTCGGCCAGCGTGCAATCGGCCTTGGCGGTCACCGATTCGAACGGATACAGGTTCAGCACCAGCAGGTCGATCGGCGCGATGCCGTGTTCGGCCATCACCGCATCGTCGGTGCCGGCGCGGCCGAGCAGGCCGCCGTGGACCATCGGGTGCAGGGTCTTGACGCGCCCGTCCATCATTTCCGGGAAGCCGGTGACGTCGGAGACGTCCTTCACCGGCAGGCCGGCCTCGCGGATGGCCTTGGCGGTGCCGCCGGTGGACAGCAGGTCGACGCCGCGCGCGGCGAGGGCACGGGCCAGGTCGATCAGGCCGGTCTTGTCGGAAACGGAAAGCAGGGCCCGGCGGACGGGCAGCAGGTCGGAGGACATGGAAGCGGGGTGGGGATGCGGAGCGGGCCGATATTGTAAACGGCCTGCCTCCCGCGCGTTTCCCGCGGCCGCCGGCGGCGCGGCGGCAAAGGCTCAGGAGAGCCCGTATTCCTTGAGCTTCTTGCGCAGGGTGGCGCGATGGATGCCCAGCATGGCGGCCGCGCGGCTCTGGTTGCCTTCGCAGTGGTTGAGCACTTCCACGAACAGCGGAATCTCCATCTCGCGCAGGACGATCACGTACATGTCGTCGGCGTCGCTGCCATCCAGGTCACGCAGGTAGCGGCGCACGGACTGCGCAACGTGCTCGCGCAATGGCGACTTGGGAGCACCGCGACTGGCGTCGGGACGGGTAGTGGCAGCGTTCAAGGACATCCCCGGGATGAAGAAGCCGGCGGAGCGGCCGCCGGCGAGGGGGAGTGAGTCTAGCGCGTGCGCCGGGCGCCTGCCATCGGCGGCGGCGGCCTCAATGGAAGTCGAAGGTGAATGCCGACGTGCCGGCGGCGGGCTCGCGCACGCGGAAGTCGATCCGCCCGCTCTGGCCCGGCGCGAGCGTCTCGCCGGCGGGCGGGGCGTGGCCCAGGTACTCGGCCGGCGCGAACACGCGGCTGCCGATCACCCGGCCATCGGCGTCGGAAAGCGACAGCTGCAGGTACGGCCACGCCTGGTCCCAGCGCGCGTCGTTGCGGAAGCTGGCCTGGATGCGCAGCACGCCGGGTTGGTCGGCGGCCGGGCGCACGTCGCGGTCGAGCATGGTGAATGCCGACGGCTCGTGCCACACCGGCAGATCGCAACGCAACGCGCCGCACAGCGTGGAGAGCAGCGGGCGCCAGCGCGCATCGGTGGCCAGCCGCGCGCGGTCGGCCAGCAGGATCTGCACGACCAGCAGCACGGCCAGCACGCACAACGCGACCCACTGCCAGGCCGGCGCGCGCGGCGTGGGGACTTTTGCGCGCGGCTGGGCGAAGGTCGGCGCAGGCGGCGCGGCGATGGGCAACGTGGCCGCGCGCCAGTCGGGCGCCGGTTCGGTGGGCGGTGTCGGCGTCGTGGCCTCTTCGGCCTCGACCTCGTGCGCAAGCGGCGGCGCGCCATCCGCCGCGGTGGGGGGCGTGTCGCCCGCGGGTGGCGCGAGTGCGTCGAGCGGCTCGGCGGGCGCCGCCGGCAGCGGCGATGCCTGCGTCGGTTCGCCCGCCGCGTCCCCGGTCAGCGGCGGCGGGCCGGCGTCCTGCGGCGCGGGCGCATCCGGCACGGCCGGCGGCGCCTCGCCCGGGGTGGGGCGACGCAGGAAAGTGGCCAGGGCGCGACGCGGCGGCGGGGTTTCGGTCATCGGAGACAGCGGCGTCAGGAGATTCCCTATTCAAGCATGCGGAGTGCGCCGGCCGGAACCGCCGCCGTTTCGCGCTTGTCCGGCGCGGCGCCCCGCGCAAGCATGGCTGGCATGGATCGCAGGGAAAGCAGCACTGTCCGGGCCGGCGCGGCCCCTTCCAAGGCGGCGGCGTCAGCGCCGGCCAGGTCGTCGCGCTGGCGCGTGGATCAGCTCGAGCAGGCCGGTTCGCTGGCGCGGCCGCAGCTGTTCGAAGCCGGCCAGCAACTGACGTTGCTGCTCGCTGAGCGGGTGGTAGCTGGCCTCTTCCTCGGTGATCGCCTCGGGCGGGCCGAAGCTCACCTCGCCACGGCCGGTGGCCAGGTACTCGAAGGCCAGGCCGCTGCGCTTGGCCAGCGCAATGAGGTTCTCCACCGAGGGCGCGGTGCCTTCGCTCATCTCCCACTGGGCCACCGCGCTGCGCGAGATGCCCAATTCCGCCGCCAACGTCTCCTGTGTCATCCCGGTCAGGCGCCGGGCCTCGCGAATCCTTTCGTAGAGCTTGCTCACCACATATCCAATCAACGCACTCACAGGTGCGCACATATAGCGTCCAGGGTCGAGGGGCGGGCTCGCTCGCCTGATCGGCCCTTCGGTGTCAGCAATTCTGACCTTGACGGAAAGCTGCAGTACAGCTGCAGGAGAAACGATCGATGCACATAGTGACCGCCGTCGCTTTGGCGCGCCGTCCCGCCGATGTCCCGGGCGTGCGGCGTTATCGCGTGTGGTGGCTGGAAGGCTGCGCGGAAGTCGTGCCCGCCTGCCCGCTCGTCGCCACGCCGTCGCGTGCGGCGTGGCTCGCGGCGCTCGCGTGGGCCGTGGGTATCGGCGGCGCGGGCCTGCCTGCGCATGCCGCCGCGCTGGCGTTCGCCGCCGGCGCCGCGCGTGCGCTGTGGCTGCGCCACCGGGCGCGACAGCTGCGCCGGCGCGGCGCGCGGCCGGGGCCGTGGGTGTGGGCCATCGATGCCGAATCGGCGGCGTGCACGGCGCGCATCCGTGCCGCCGCGCGCATGCCGCGCGCTTAGGCGCGGCGCACGCCCTCGATACGCATCCAGTCGCCGTCCTGCTCGCAGCGCAGGTGGTCGAACCACGCCGCATAGCGTTCCAGCAATTCGCCTTCCTGCCCCTGCAGGATGCCCGACAGCGCGATGCGCCCGCCCGGCGCCACGCGTTCGGCCAGCGTGGCGGCGAGCGCTTCCAGCGCCGAGGCGAGGATGTTGGCCACGACCACCGGATAGGTGCCGGCCGGTTCGTCTTCCGGCAGGTACACCGCGAAACGCGCGCCCACCTCGTTGCGCTCGGCGTTGTCGTGGCTGGCCACCAGCGCCTGCGGATCGTTGTCCACGCCCACCGCCTCGCCAGCGCCGAGCTTCAGGGCGGCCAGCGCCAGGATGCCCGAGCCGCAACCGAAATCCAGCACGCGGCGGCCCTGCAGCAGGCCCTCGCCGGCGAGCGCATCGAGCCAGCGCAGGCACAGCGCGGTGGTGGGGTGGGTGCCGGAGCCGAATGCCAGGCCCGGGTCCAGCCGCACCACCGCCGCCTCCGGCGCGCGCGCCGGCTCGGGCAGCTCGTGGTTCCAGGGCACGATGAAGGTGCGTTCGCCGAACTGCATCGGCTGGAACTGGTCCAGCCAGGCGCGCTCCCAATCCTCGTCGGCCACCTGGCGGAAGGTCACCTGCGCCCAGTCCAGCCCGGGGTCGAAGGCCTCCAGCGCGGCCAGCAGGGCCAGCGCGTCGGTGTCCTCCGGGAACAGGGCAGTCAGCACCAGGCTGTCCCACAGCGGGGTCTGGCCGACGCCGGGTTCGAGGATCGCCTGCTCGTTGGACGTATCGGCATCGGCGTCCAGCAGCGTCACCGCGACCGCGCCCACGTCCTCCAGCGCGTTCTCGTAGCGGGGCTGGGTGGCTTCGGTGCAGCGCATGGTCAATTCGAGGAACGGCATGGGGGCGGCTCATGGGGCGACAGGGCGGGCATCGTAGACCACCCGGGCGGCCCCTGCCCCCCGCGGGTGCCGCCGCGGTGCTTGGGTTAGACTGCGCGCGCCCGCGTGCCTCACGCGCGCCGGACCTCCACAGACCCCATGCCCCAGACCCGCCACCGCATGCTGTTGATCCTGCTCGCGCCTGCCGCGCTGCTGGCAGCCGTGTGGGCGTACCGCATGGGCGGCAAGCCGATCGCCGCGTCCTGGCCGGCCGGCGCGCCGGCGGCCACCGTGGCGGCCAGCGCGCCGCCGCTGCCCCGCCAACTGCAGCGCCCGCAGGCCGAGGCGCGCGCCCAGGTGGCCGCGGGCCTGCCGGTGAACCGCCGCGCCGCCTTCGAAGGCGAGACCGACCTGTACCGCTATGCGCAGCAGCTGGCCGAGGCCGCGCGAGGCGGCGATGCCGAAGCGAGCTGGATGCTCAGCCGCGTGTACGACTACTGCGCCGCCTATGCGCAGAACCCGGCCGGCTATGCCGCCGACAACACCACGCTGGCCCGCCACGCCAACCCGGCGGTGGCGGCGATGATCGATGCCCGCCAGCACCTGCAGACGCGCTGCACGGGCTTCGTCGCCAGCGACGGCCTGACTGCCGCCAGCATCCTGGCCCAGCGCACCCAGGCCGCGCACGCCGGCAACCTCGCCGCCGAGGCCGCGTTGCTCTCGCTGGGCCAGCCGCTCAACGCCACCGCTGCCTACCGGCGCGAGCTGGTGCAGCGCGTGCTGGCCTCGCGCGACCCGGAGGCCTACCTGGCCCTGTCCGGTGCGATGGGCGTATCCGCGCGCGGCGACGACGCCTACCGCGGCTACGTGGCCGGCGACCAGTTCTCGCAGCTTGCCTGGCAGCTGGCCGCGTGCCGGCTCGGGCTGGCCTGCGGTGCGGAGAGCAACCTGATGACGAGCTACTGCGCCAATGGCGGCATCTGCTCGGCCGATGCCTCCCAGGATTTCCCTTCCTTTGTATACGACGCCGCGGTGCCGCGGCAAAGTGCGGACAAGATGGACGAAATGGTCGATACCCTGGTGCGCGGCATGGGAGTGACGTCATGAATTACCGTCGCTTGCTGATCGGTGCGCGTTTCTGGTTCTGGGTGGTGGCGTTTGTCGCCTACTCGGCGGCGGCAGTGGGCATCGTGATGATCGATACCGCCGACATCCGCTACCAGAACCTCTCGCAGGTGCACCTGACGTCGGTGAAGTCCGACGAACAGGCCCGGCGCATGGGCGCGGCGCAGGTCGCGGCGCTGTACCGCGCGCGCAGCGGCATGCCCTTCGACGCGCTGCCGCCGGGCGCGACCTTCCAGATCGTGTGGCCGGATGGCTCCACCGAGACCGTCACCGTGGTGGACCCGACCTCCAGCACCGGCAACGACCTGCAGGCCGGCTCCCAGCAGGACGCGCCCGCCCGCCGCGCGCAGTAACCGCGCCGCGCGCGCAAAGAAAAAGGCGGGGAAATCCCCGCCTTTTTCATGCCTGCCGTTTCGCGCCGTCAGACCAGCGCGATCGACTGGTTCTTGCGCTCGGCCAGCCGCTTCTCCAGGTAGTGGATGTTCTGCCCACCGCCCTGGAAGCCCTTGTCGCGCATGATGCGCTGCTGCAGCGGGATATTGGTCTTGATGCCGTCCACGACCATCTCGCTCAGCGCCACGCGCATGCGCGCGATCGCGGTCTCGCGGTCCGGGCCGTGCACGATCAGCTTGCCGATCATCGAATCGTAGTTCGGCGGGACCTTGTAGCCGCTGTAGATGTGCGTATCCACGCGCACGCCCGGGCCGCCCGGCGGATGGAACGCAGTGATCAGGCCCGGGTTGGGCATGAACGTTTCCGGGTCCTCGGCGTTGATGCGGCACTCGATGGCATGGCCACGCAGCACGATGTCGCTCTGCTTGATGGTCAGCTTCTGGCCGGCAGCGATGCGCAGCTGCTCGCACACCAGGTCGATGCCGGTGATGCGCTCGGTCACCGGATGCTCCACCTGGATGCGGGTGTTCATCTCGATGAAGTAGAAGCGGCCGTTCTCGAACAGGAACTCGAACGTGCCCGCACCGCGATAACCGATGCGCAGGCAGGCTTCCACGCACACCTTGCCGATCTCGTTGCGCAGTTCCTCGGTGATGCCCGGCGCCGGCGCTTCCTCCACCACCTTCTGGTGGCGGCGCTGCATCGAGCAGTCGCGCTCGCCCAGGTGGATCGCGTTGCCCTGGCCATCGGCCAGCACCTGGATCTCGATGTGGCGCGGGTTCTCCAGGAATTTCTCCATGTAGACCTGGTCGTTGCCGAACGCCGCCTTGGCCTCCGACTTCGTGGTCTCGATGGCGGCCTTCAGCGCGCCCTCGGCATGCACCACGCGCATGCCACGCCCGCCGCCGCCGCCGGCGGCCTTGATGATCACCGGGAAGCCGATCTCGCGGGCGATCTTCGTGTTGGCCACGATGTCCTCGCCCAGCGGGCCGCCCGAGCCGGGCACGCACGGCACGCCGGCGGCCTTCATCGCGCGGATCGCTTCCACCTTGTCGCCCATCAGGCGGATGGTGTCGGCCTTGGGACCGATGAAGATGAAACCGGACTGCTCCACGCGCTCGGCGAAGTTGGCGTTCTCCGAGAGGAAGCCGTAGCCCGGGTGGATGGCCTGGGCGTCGGTGACCTCGGCCGCGGCGATCAGCGCCGGGATGTTGAGGTAGCTGTCGGCCGAGGCGGCCGGGCCGATGCAGACCGACTCGTCGGCCATGGCCACGTGCTTGAGGTTGCGGTCGACGGTGGAATGCACCGCGACCGTGCGGATGCCGAGGGTGTGGCACGCGCGCAGGATGCGCAGCGCGATCTCACCCCGGTTGGCAATGACGACTTTATCGAGCATGCGCTGCTCCTCAGCCGATCACGAACAGGGGCTGGTCGAATTCCACGGGCTGGCCGCTTTCGCCGAGGATCGCCACGATCGTGCCCGACACGTCGGCCTCGATCGGGTTGAACATCTTCATCGCCTCGATGATCGCCAGCGTCTCGCCGGCCTTCACCGTCTGGCCCACGCTGACGAACGCCGGCTTGTCCGGCGCCGGGGAGGTGTAGAAGGTGCCGACCATCGGCGCGCGCAGCACGTGGCCTTCCGGCAGCGCGTTGCCCGGCTTGGCGGTACCGCCGGTGGAAGCCTCGGTCGGCGAATGCATCGGCATGGCGGGCGCGGGCGCGGCGGCCGGCGCGGCCATCATCACCGGGGCCGGCGCGGGTGCGGCGTAGCCGCCCTTGGGCGCGCGCGCCAGGCGGACGCTTTCCTCGCCTTCCTTGATTTCGATTTCGGCGAGGTTCGACTCTTCGAGCAGGTCGATCAGCTTCTTGATTTTGCGCAGATCCATGGTGGCCTCTTGGGTAAACGTGGAGGGGCGGCGCGCGGCCGCCGGGTACGGAGAAAGGGGTCAGGCCGGCCCGAGGCGGGCCAGGGCGGCGTCCAGCGCCAGCCTGTAGCTGTCCGCGCCGAAGCCGACGATCACGCCCACCGCCTTGTCGCTGAGGTAGCTGTGGTGGCGGAACGGCTCGCGCGCGTGCGGGTTGGACAGGTGCAGCTCGATGAACGGGATCGCCACGCCCAGCAGCGCGTCGCGCAGCGCGACGGAGGTGTGGGTGAACGCGCCGGCGTTGATCAGGATGAAGGCCACGCCCTCGTCGCGCGCGGCATGGATGCGGTTGACCAGCTCGTGCTCGGCGTTGGACTGGAAGAACGCCAGTTCATGGCCGCTGGCCTGGGTCTTGGCCATCAGGCGGTGGTGGATGTCCGCCAGGGTGTCGTGCCCGTAGATCTCCGGCTCGCGGGTGCCGAGCAGGTTCAAGTTGGGGCCGTGCAACAGCAGCAGTCGGGCCATGGCGCAGACGGAAACCGGAAAGGCCGGAAGTCTGCGCGATGCCGCCGATACTGTCCAGATGGGCGAAGTTGCCGCTGTTTTAAGTGGTCGTTTGAAACTGGCCGCAAACCCGCGCCAGCGCTGGCATCAGGGCGTGGGCGCGCGCTGGGCCTGCACGTACCGGGTCAGGGCGAGGAAGGTATCCACCCAGTACACGTCCCGGTGGGCGGCCAGGTAGCGCAGCAGTTCTTCGTGGGCCTCGCGGGAGACGCTCAGGTAGTCGCCGCCCACGCCATGGAAGGTGAAATTGACCATGGTGCCGCGCCGGCCCGCTTTTTCGACCCGGGCGATCAGCTGCGCCCCGGTCACGCCGACCGGCGCTTCCACCGGCACGGCGTGCAGGTCGAGCGTGGCCATGTCCGGCACCACGGCGCCCTCGCCCAGCTTGATCGCCACGAACTGCGCGGCGACCTGCCGGACATAGTCCTCGCCCTCGGCCATGACATCGCCGCACGGTACCGTCATCGTGCGTTGCTGCTGGCCGTCCAGCGCCTGCAGCATCGTGTTGGCCAGCAGCACCTGGTCGCGCATCTGCGCCGCGCTGGTGTGGTCGAGGTCACGGGCCGGCTCCACCCACTCGTGCCCCTTGGCCGAGCCCGAGCACTGGTGGAACAAGGTGTGGTTGCCGAGTTCGTGCCCGCGGCGGGCGGCCGCGCGCCACGCTTCCATGCGCCGTGCCACGGGTTCGCGCGAGAGCTGCAGGTAGAAGCTGCCCTTGAACCCGTACTGGTCCAGCTGCGGGAGGGCGATGTCGAGCTGGGAGTCCAGCGCATCGTCGTAGGCCAGGCTCACCGCCGCCTTGTGCCCGTCGGGCCAATGGAAAGGCGCCGGCCCGGCGGCCTGCGCGCCGAAGGTGGCCAGCAGCCACAGGCATCCCCACACGCACGTCAGCCTGGTCATCGTGTTCGTCACCTTCCCGGCGCCACGCAAGGGCGTGGCGCATCTTGACGCGAAATCCGCGCGCGGTGGGCGAACCCGGTCACGGGATGCGCGCGGCCGCGCTCAGCGGGCCGCGCGCAGCAGGGCGTCCTCGACGATGGCCTGCGTCAGCACGGTCGGCAGCACGGTCGGCGGGGCGCCGGGGCCGTAGACCACGTACAGCGGCACGCCCACGGCCTGGTGCTGCTTGAGGAAGGCGCTGATGGCCGGGTCCTCGTTGGTCCAGTCGCCGGTCATGTACACCGCATCGACCCGGCGTAGCGTGTCGCGGAATTCGCCGCTGCCCAGCACGTGGCGCTCGTTGGCCTTGCAGGTGACGCACCAGTCGGCGGTCATGT
Organism: Stenotrophomonas sp. HITSZ_GD; assembly: GCF_029543105.1. Lineage (GTDB taxonomy): Bacteria > Pseudomonadota > Gammaproteobacteria > Xanthomonadales > Xanthomonadaceae > Stenotrophomonas_A. The sequence continues at coordinate 120,201 of NZ_JARQXB010000011.1, read as the reverse complement.
TGACGAACACCACGCGGTTGTCGGCACGCAGGCGGTCCAGCAGCTGCGCCGAGTAGGCCACCTCGCCGGCCTCGGCGGCGGCCGCGCGCGGCGGTGCCAGCCGGGTCACGCCCCAGACCGGCAGCAAGGCCAGCACCAGCATCGCGCTGGATAGTGTCAGCCCCAGGCGGTGGCTGCGCCAGCGGCTGCGCTCGAACCACCACAGGCCCAGCGCCAGCAGCGTCGCGCCCACCAGCACCAGCGCCAGCGCGTCCACGCCGCGCTGCTTGCCCAGTACCCACAGCAGCCAGATCGCGGTGAGGTACATCGGGAACGCCAGCACCTGCTTGAGCGTCTCCATCCACGGCCCCGGCGTGGGCAGGCGCCGCGCCAGCGAGGGCACGAAGCCGATCAGCAGGAACGGCAGCGCCAGGCCCAGGCCCAGCACCACGAACACCAGCATCGCCGGCAGCGCCGGCGCGGCGAAGGCATAAGCCAGCGCGGTACCCATGAACGGCGCGATGCACGGGCTGGCGACCACGCAGGCCAGCACGCCGGTAAAGAAGTCGCCCACCGGGCCGTTGCGCGAGGCCAGCGACTGGCCCAGCCCGCCGGCGCCGCCCAGGGTGAACAGCCCCGACAGGCTCAGGCCGATGGCGAACATCAGGTAGGCCAGCATGGCCACGAACCACGGCTGCTGCAGCTGGAAGCCCCAGCCGGCGGCCTGCCCGGCGGCGCGCAGGCCGATCACCAGCGCACCGATGGCCGAGAACGAGACCAGTACGCCCAGCGAATACCACAGCGCGTGGCTGCGGGCCCGCGCGCGGCTTTCGCCGCTGTGCGCCAGCCCCAGCACCTTGAGCGACAGGATCGGCAGCACACAGGGCATCAGGTTGAGCACCAGCCCGCCGGCCAGCGCGGCGATCAGCACCCACAGCAGGTTCTGTCGCTGCGGCGGCGGCACGCTGCGGTTGTCGTTGTCGGCCGAGGCATCCGGATAGGCCGGCGCCCTGGCGGCCGGCGCTGGCCGCGCGTTGCCGGGAAGCGGCTGGATCGGCAGCGGCGCGGCGCTGGCCTGCTCGGGCGGGGTGAGCTTGCCGGCCGGCAGGGACAGCTTCACCCGCCGGGTCATCGGCGGATAGCAGATGCCATCGGTCTGGCAGCCCTGGAAGGTCGCCACCAGTGTGATGTCCGCCGGCGCGGTCTGCCGGCGCAGCAGCGGCAGGCTGACCTCGGCCTGGTCGAAGTACACGACCACGTCGCCGAAGTGCTCGTCATGGTGCGAACGGCCCGGCGGCCAGCGCGGCACGCCGGTGGCGATGTCCTTGCTGCCTTCCAGCGCCAGCGAGGTGCGGTCGCGATAGAGGTAGTAGCCCGGCGCCGGGGTGAAGCGCAGCAGCAGGGTGTTGCCATCGCCGACGATGGCCTCGAACGCGAACGCCTGCTCGGCCGGCAACGGCAGGGCGTCCAGGCCGCTGCCCGGCAGCCCGGGCAGGCCCGGCCCGGCGCCCGGCAATCCGGCCGGGCGGGGCAGGCCGCCGGTCTTCGCCACGGCGGGGGCGGCCTCGTCGGGCAGCGCCACCTCGATGCGGCGCTTCTGCGGCGGGTAGCACACGCCGGCATCGGCGCAGCCCTGGTAACGCACTTCCAGGGCGACCTCGCGCGCGCCCGGGTCGGCCTCTCCGGCAAGCACCGCGCGCAGCTGGCCGCGATACGTCTCCACGTTGCCGAAGAACTCGTCGTGCTTCTTGTGGCCGTCCGGCAGGGTCAGCGGCCCCGGCGCAAACCCCGGGCCGACCGGGGTGACCGCGATGCGGTGCCGGTACAGGTAGTAGCCCTCGGCGATCTTCCATTGCAGCTCGATGCCGTCGCGGCCATCGGCGCGCGCGCTGAGCGCGAACGCCTGGTCCACCGGCAGCAGGTCGGCTTCGGTGAACGCCAAGGCGGGCAGCGAGGACAACGACAACGCGCACAGCGCGAGGAAACGGTGCAGCCACTTCATCAATCAGGAATCCTCGAAGGTTTGCGCCCGCACCCAGTCCAGATAGGCGGGCAGGCCGGCACTGGCCGGGATCGCCACCGCTTCGGGCAGGTCGTACGGGTGCAGTTCGCACAGCCGGGCGATGGTCGCATCCAGGCGCGCCTGGCGGGTCTTGATCAGCAGCTGGACTTCCTCGGCGCTCTCCACCGCGCCGTTCCAGCGATAGACCGAGTGTGCCCCGGGCAGCCGGGTCACGCACGCCGCCAGCCCCTCGCCGACCAGCGCGCGGGCGATCGCCTCGGCGCTCTCCGCGTCGGGGCAGGTGCTCAGCAGCAGGTGGACCGGGTCGGCGGCGGCAGGCATCGCGCCAGTATAGGCGGCCGCTCCCCCGTGGCGTCCGGTGGCGGCGGAACGGTGTCGTGCGCCCGTGCCGGGCGCGGCCCTCCCCGCCGACCGCCACGGCGAAAAATTTTCCTCCGCCCGGGCCTTGAAAGCCCGCTTCGCAGCTCCATTACTGCCCCGTCCCGCGCTGCGGGTGTTTTTGTGCCGCGTGTTGGCACTCGTCACCGGCGAGTGCTAATATCGCCAGCCTTTTCCAGACCAATCAATCACTTAAGAGGGTCTTTCAATGAGCATCAAGCCGCTTCACGACCGCGTCGTGGTCAAGCCGATCGAAGCCGACGAAATCTCCGCCGGCGGCATCGTGATCCCGGATTCGGCCAAGGAGAAGTCCACCAAGGGTGAAGTCGTGGCCGTGGGCACCGGCAAGCCTCTGGACAACGGCAACGTGCGCGCGCCGGCCGTCAAGGTGGGCGACAAGGTCATCTACGGCCAGTACGCCGGCAGCAGCTACAAGTCCGAAGGCGTCGAGTACAAGGTGCTCCGCGAGGACGACATCCTGGCGATCGTCGGCTGATCGCCGCGCTTCGCATTCCCCCGAATTCCACGAAATCACTGAGGTACTAGCTAATGGCTGCCAAGGATATCCGTTTCGGTGAAGACGCCCGCTCGCGCATGGTGCGCGGCGTGAACGTGCTCGCCAATGCCGTCAAGGCCACCCTGGGCCCGAAGGGCCGCAACGTCGTGCTCGAGAAGAGCTTCGGCGCCCCGACCATCACCAAGGACGGCGTCTCCGTCGCCAAGGAAATCGAACTGGCCGACAAGTTCGAGAACATGGGCGCGCAGATGGTCAAGGAAGTCGCTTCCAAGACCTCCGACAACGCCGGTGACGGCACCACCACCGCGACCGTGCTGGCCCAGGCCTTCATCCGCGAGGGCATGAAGGCGGTGGCCGCCGGCATGAACCCGATGGACCTCAAGCGCGGCATCGACAAGGCGGTCACCGCCGCCGTCGCCGAGCTGAAGAACCTGTCCAAGCCGACCGCCGACGACAACGCCATCGCGCAGGTCGGCACCATCTCGGCCAACTCGGACGAGTCGATCGGCAACATCATCGCCGAGGCGATGAAGAAGGTCGGCAAGGAAGGCGTGATCACCGTCGAGGAAGGCTCGGGCCTGGACAACGAGCTGGACGTGGTCGAGGGCATGCAGTTCGACCGCGGCTACCTGTCGCCGTACTTCATCAACAACCAGCAGAGCCAGTCGGCCGACCTGGACGACCCGTTCATCCTGCTGCACGACAAGAAGATCTCCAACGTGCGTGACCTGCTGCCCGTCCTCGAAGGCGTGGCCAAGGCCGGCAAGCCGCTGCTGATCGTGGCCGAGGAAGTCGAGGGCGAAGCCCTGGCGACCCTGGTCGTCAACACCATCCGCGGCATCGTCAAGGTCGTGGCCGTGAAGGCCCCGGGCTTCGGCGACCGTCGCAAGGCGATGCTGGAAGACATGGCCGTGCTGACCGGCGGCACCGTGATCTCCGAGGAAGTGGGCCTGTCGCTGGAGAAGGCCACCATCAAGGATCTCGGCCGCGCCAAGAAGGTGCAGGTCACCAAGGAAAACAGCACCGTGATCGACGGCGCCGGCGATGCCGATGCCATCCAGGCGCGCATCAAGCAGATCAAGGCGCAGATCGAAGAGACCTCTTCGGACTACGACCGCGAGAAGCTGCAGGAGCGCGTGGCCAAGCTGGCCGGCGGCGTGGCCGTCATCAAGGTCGGCGCTGCCACCGAAGTGGAAATGAAGGAAAAGAAGGCGCGCGTCGAAGACGCCCTGCACGCCACCCGTGCGGCGGTCGAGGAAGGCGTGGTCCCGGGCGGCGGCGTGGCCCTGATCCGTGCGAAGTCGGCGGTTGAAGGCCTGAAGGGCATCAACGAAGACCAGAACCACGGCATCGAGATCGCCCTGCGCGCGATGGAAGCCCCGCTGCGCGAGATCGTCACCAACGCCGGCGAAGAGCCGTCGGTGATCGTCAACAAGGTGAAGGAAGGCTCGGGCAACTACGGCTACAACGCCGCCAACGGCGAGTTCGGCGACATGGTGCAGTTCGGCATCCTGGACCCGACCAAGGTCACCCGCACCGCGCTGCAGAACGCCGCGTCGATCGCCGGCCTGATGATCACCACCGAAGCGATGGTGGCCGAGGCGCCGAAGAAGGACGAGCCGGCCATGCCGGCCGGTGGCATGGGCGGCATGGGCGGCATGGACTTCTAAGTCCGCCGCGGCTCGCGCCGTCACGCATTACCCGAAAACCCCGCCGCGAGGCGGGGTTTTCTTTTTGCGCGGCCCGGGCTGTTGCCAATGAAACGGTTGGCGCGCCGCAAAACCCGTGTTATCAATGATGCCCATGAACGCAAACCGCAGCCGCTTTTACTTTTGGTACTACGGTTTTCCGATGCCGCTGGCGGAGGAAGGATTGCGCTCACCCTGAAGGAACCTTCAGACGCATCCCGAAAGCCGCCAGCATCCCTGGCGGCTTTTTTGTTGCCGCCACGCTGGGGCCCCAAGTACTCGAACCCCCCGGAGAACGCCATGCCCCCCCTCACCGACGACCTGCGCATCCGCAAGATCGAACCGCTGGTCACCCCCGCCGAGCTGATCGGCGAGCTGCCGTGCGACGAAGCCGCCTCGGAAACCGTCGCCCGTTCGCGCAGCGCGCTGCACGCGATCCTGCAAGGCCGCGACGACCGCCTGGCCGTGGTGATCGGCCCGTGCTCGATCCACGACCCCCAGGCCGCGCTGGAGTACGCCGCGCGCCTGCGCCCGCTGCGCGACACGCTGGGCGATGCGCTGGAGATCGTCATGCGCGTGTACTTCGAAAAGCCGCGCACCACGGTGGGCTGGAAGGGGCTCATCAACGACCCGGACCTGGACGGCAGCTTCCAGATCAACAAGGGCTTGGCGGTGGCGCGTGGGCTGCTGCGCGACATCAACCGGCTCGGCCTGCCGGCCGGCGTGGAGTTCCTCGACACGATCTCGCCGCAGTACATCGCCGACCTCGTCGCCTGGGGCGCGATCGGTGCGCGCACCACCGAGAGCCAGGTGCATCGTGAGATGGCTTCGGGGCTGTCGTGCCCGATCGGCTTCAAGAACGGCACCAGCGGCGATGTGAAGATTGCCGCCGACGCGGTGAGCGCCGCGGCGCATCCGCACCATTTCCTGGCCGTGACCAAGCATGGCCAGTCGGCCATCGCGGCGACCGCCGGCAACCCGGATTGCCACGTGATCCTGCGGGGCGGCGCGCAGCCGAACTACGACGCGGCCAGCGTGCAGGCCGCCGGCATGGTGCTGCAGAAGGCGGGGCTGGCGCAGCGGCTGATGATCGACGCCAGCCACGCCAACAGTGGCAAGAACCCGGACAACCAGCCGCGGGTGATCGCCGATATCGCCGCGCAGCTGGCGGCGGGCGAGACGCGCATCGTCGGCGCGATGGTGGAGAGCCATCTGGTAGGCGGCCGGCAGGAACTGGTGGCTGGCCAGCCGCTGGTCTACGGGCAGAGCATCACCGACGGCTGCATCGACTGGGCGACATCGGTGGGCGTGCTGGAACAGTTGGCCGATGCGGTGCGCGTGCGTCGGGCGCGGGTGGCTGCGGCGGCCTGAGGGAATTGGGGCGTAATGCCCCACAGGCTCAGCCTTCCCGCATCGTTCCGGTATCCAGCCAGCGCTGGTGCCAGGACAGCGCTTCCGGCAGCAGGTGCGGCGTGTGCTTGCCGTAGGCATCGCGGCAGGCGCGCGCGAAATAATCCTCCAGCTGCGCCCGGTAGTCCGGGTGCACGCAGCGGTCGATCACCACGCGCGCGCGCTGCTTGGGCGTCAGGCCGCGCAGATCGGCCAGGCCCTGCTCGGTGACCACCACCGCCACGTCGTGCTCGGTGTGGTCCACGTGGCTGACCATCGGCACGATCGAGGAGATCGTGCCGTGCTTCGCCGTCGAAGGGCTCAGGAACGCGGACAGGAACCCGTTGCGCGCGAAGTCGCCCGAGCCGCCGATGCCGTTCATGATCCGCGAACCCATCACGTGGGTGGAGTTGACGTTGCCGTACAGGTCGGCCTCGATCATGCCGTTCATGCCGATGCAGCCCAGCCGGCGCACCAGTTCCGGATGGTTGGAAATCTCCTGCGTGCGCATCACGATGCGCTCGCGGTAGAAGTCGATGTTGTGCTTGAACTCCTCGTTCGCCACCGGGCTCAGCGCAAAGCCGGTGCAGGAGGCATAACGCAGCACGCCGGATTTGAGCAGGTCGAGCATGCCGTCCTGGATCACCTCGGTGAACGCCTCCAGGTCGCGGAAGCCGCTGCTCGCCAGCCCGGCCAGCACCGCATTGGGGATGTTGCCCACGCCCGATTGCAGCGGCAGCAGGTTCGCCGGCAGGCGGCCGCGCGCCACTTCGTGCTTGAGGAATTCGATCAGGTGCCCGGCGATGCGCTCGCTGGTCTCGTCGGCCGGGGTGAACGGGCTGTTGCGGTCCGGGCCGTTGGTGCGCACCACCGCGACCACCTTGTCCAGGTCGCAGTTGAGCGTGGTCTGGCCGATGCGGTCGTCGCCGTGCACCAGCGGGATGGGCTTGCGGTGCGGCGGCAGCGCGGTGCCGTAGTAGATGTCGTGCATGCCGTCGATGCCCGCCGGCTGCCACTCGTTGACCTCGATGATGATCTTCTTCGCCAGGTCCAGCCACGTCTTGTTGTTGCCCACCGAGGTGGAAGGCACCAGGCTGCCGTCCTCGCGGATCGCCGTGACCTCGATCACCGCGGTGTCGATCTCGCCGTAGAAGCCGAACCACACATGCTGGGCCACGTGGCTGAGGTGGATGTCGATGTAGTCCAGCTTGCCGGCGTTGATGCGCGCGCGCGCGTCCGGGTCGGTCTGGAACGGCATGCGCAGGGCGATGCCGTCGGCCTTGGCGAGCGCGCCGTCGAGTTCCGGGGCGGTGGACGCGCCGGTCATCAGCTTGATCTGGAACGGCTGGCCGGCCTGGTGCGCCGCCTCGATCTGCTGCGCCAGCGCGATCGGCACCGCCTTCGGGTAGCCCGAGCCGGTGAAGCCGCTCATGGCCACGGTCTCGCCAGGGGCGATCCAGGCGGCGGCGGCTTCGGCGGACACCACGCGGTCGCGCAGGCGGGGATGAAGGATGCGTTCGGCGGTCATGGCGGGTACGGCTACGGCGTCGGGGGCCTCCATTATCGATCACCCCACGGCGCGCCCGCTTGCGACGAAGGTGGGATGGTGCGCGCGTGGCCGATATGTCCCAGCGCGCATTTCGCGCGCGCCTGCCGCCCGCCGCGGGTAGCATGGGGTGTCCTGCATGCTCATGGAGTCATCGGCCGATGGAATCGCCGCGTTCCTTCTCGCTGCGCGCTTGGTGGGGCGCCCGGCCGCGCTGGCTGCGGCGCATGGGAGGGACGCTGGTGGGGATCTACGCCGCTTACCTGCTGCTGGCCAACCTGTTCCTCAACACGCCGCTCGGTCCGTGGGCGGCCAACCGCAAGCCGGAGAAATTCACCGCGCAGTGGGGGCTGGCGCTGAGCGCCTGGCCGGGCCACGTGCGGGCGTGGGACGTGCATCTGAAGGGCCACGTCATGCATACGCGCTGGGAAGTGCGCGCCGCGCGCGTGCGGGGCCATGTCGCGCTGATGCCGTTGTTCCATCGCCAGGTGCGCGTGCCGCTCGTGGTGGCCGAAGAGGTCAGCGGTGGCGCGCTGCGCGATCCGGGCGTGCCGGTGTTGCCGCCGCGCTACGACCCGAAGGCGCCGCCGGGCTGGACGCTGCGCTTTGACCGCATCGCCAGCGACAGCGTCCGCGACGGCTATTTCGGCGACTTGCGGCTGCAGGGACAGGGGCGCGCGGAAGTGGGCTTCAGCAAGCAGATGCGCGGCGGTGCGATGGCCTTGATGCCTTCGCACGCCTCATTCACCGGCGCCACGCTGCGCCAGCGCGGGCAGGTGCTGTTGCATGACGCACGCCTGGAGGCCAACTTCAGCCTGGACCCGCACCGCCGCGACCAGGCCGCCGGGCTGGACAAGCTGCTCAAGCTCGATGCGCGTTTGCGCCTGCAGGGCAGCACCGCCGCGCTGTCGCTGGCGCGCGACGCCCAGGGCCGGCCCGTACTGCGTGCCGCGCCGGGGCAGGGGACGGCCGATATCGACCTGCATTGGCTGCGTGGCGAACTCGCACCGGCTGGCCGCCTGGCCTGGCGCGCGCCGCTGGCTGGCACGCGGCTCGATGGCCAGCCACTGCAGGGCGAGGTTCGCGTGGACCTCGCCGTGGATCGCGACATCGTTGTGCACGCGCTGATGCCCGAGCAGCCCGGCGCCAACCTCAAGCTGGATGCCGACCTGCGCCTGCAAGGGCGGCGCGTGCCGCTGCGCGACTTCACCACGCTGGTGCCGCGCGCCAACGGCCACGTGTTGATGCAGTGGCGCTTTCCTTCGCTGGGCTGGATCACCGCGATGTTCCCGCAAGCGCAGTGGCTGCAGCTGCGCGGCGAGGGGCAGGTCGATGCGGACGTGCAGGTGCGCGGCGGCCAGCTGGCGCCCGGTAGCCGCGTGAGCGTGCCCCAGGCCAGCGCCAGCGCCGAGGTGATGGGCCACCATATCGAGGGCCAGGCCCAGGCCGAGCTGCGCGTGGAAGGCGAGGCCGGTGCGCTGGTGCCGGCGCTCGACCTGCAGATGCAGCGCTTCGTCATTGCCGATGAAGCGCGGCGCCCGTTCGTGGAGGGCGAGCAACTGCGGCTGGAGGTGCGGGCCGGCGCGGGCGAGCGGACGGCGGCCGGGCTGCGCCAGAGCGCCGCCGCGCGCCTGGTGTTCCGCAACGCGCGCGTGCCCGACCTGCGCGCCTACAACCGCTTCCTCCCCGCGGCCCAACTGCGCTTTGAAGGCGGCGGTGGCACCTTGAGCGGCGACCTCGCGGTGGCGCCCGGCGGCACGATCGCCGAAGGCCGCCTGCAGGTGGCCGCGCGCGGCGCGCGGGCGCATGCGGCGGGCATCGCGCTCAGCACCGACCTGGACGCCGACCTGCGCCTGCGCCAGGCAGACCTGCGCGGGCAGAACTTCACCCTCGACGCGAGCACGGTGGCGCTGCGCAACGTCCGCTTCACCGGGCCGGACGGCCAGCCACGCAGCGGCTGGTGGGCGACGATCGCCCTCCCGCGCGCGCGCATGGATTGGACACGCCCGATCCGCCTGGATGCCGATGCGCGGGTGAAGGTGCGCGACCTCGGCTTCCTGCTGGCGTTGTACTCGCAGAAGCGCGATTTCCCGAGCTGGGTCGGCAAGGTCGTCGATGCCGGGCAGACGCAGGTGAGCGGGCGGGTGTTCTGGCACGCCGACCAGCTGGTGCTCGATCGCGTGCAGGCGGGCAACGATCGCTTCACCGTGCTGGCGCGGTTGAAGCTGCAGGGCAGCCGCCGGGAAGGCGACCTGTTCGCCAACTGGGGCGTGCTCAGCGCCGCGCTGGAAACCGAAGGCGGGCAGCGCAACTGGCACTTGATCCGTGCCCGGCAGTGGTACGACGCGCAGCCTGCGCTGTTGCGGTAAGGGCGCGCTCGCCAGGCGGGCACTGACACCAGCACCACGGCCTGCTCCCTAGCATCTCTGTCCACGCCCTCGTCGATGGACCGCCCGCGCATGACCCTCCGCCCCCTGCGGCCCCGATGGAACGCCCTGCCGCGCTGGCTGCGCGGCTCCCTGCTGGCCGTAGTCAGCCTGTACCTGCTCTACCTGCTCGCCGCCAACCTCTTCCTCAACACGGGCCTGGCGCCGTGGGCGATCAACCGCAAGCCCGAGCGCTTCACCCTGCACTGGGACCGCGCGGTCAGCTGGTGGCCCGGCCGCGTGGACGTGCACGGCGTGCGCCTGCGCGGCCACGTCATGCACGTGCGCTGGCACATCGACGCGGCGCGCGCGCGCGGACAGATCGCATTGCTGCCGCTGCTGCGCCGCGAAGTGCACATGCCGACCATCGAGGCCGATGAAGTCACCGGCGGCACCCGGCGCGACGACGGCCCGCCCATCGAGCCGCAGGCGCCGATTCCCGGCCACCCGGGCTGGCTGCTGCGCTTCGACCGCATCCACAGCGACAGCGTGCGCGGCGGGCAGTTCGGCGACCTGCGCCTGGATGGCAGCGGCAGCGCGCAGTTCGGCTTCTACAAGCGCCTGCGCAGCGGGCCGATGCGCATCTATCCCTCGTGGGGCCACATCGGGCAGGTTCGCCTGCGCATGGGCGAGCACGAATGGCTGCGCGAGGGCCGGCTCGATGCCGATTTCTCCATGGACCCGCATACGCGCGCGCAGGCGCAGGGTGTGCAGAAGCTCGACAAGACGTTGATCCGCCTGCGGCTGCTCGGCAATACCACCGGCCTGGCGCTGCAGCGCGACAGCCGCGGCCGCCCGGTGTTCCGCGCCGCCACCGGCACGGGCAAGGCGGATATCGACGCGCGCTGGGTGCGTGGCGAGCTCGCACCCGGCAGCCGGGCGCAATGGACCGCGCCTCTGCTCGGCGTGGACCCCACCGGCCAGCCGCTGCCCGGCGAACTGGACGTGCGCCTGAATGTCGACCAGGACCTGCACGTGCAGGCCAAGGTGCCGGGTGCGGCGCCCGACGCCCTGTGGCTGGATGCGGACCTGCGTTTCGCGGGCCGGCGCGTGCCCGTGCGCGATTTCGCCAGCCTGGTGCCGCGCGCCTCCGGCCATGTGCAGGGCCGCTGGCGCTTCGCCTCGCTGGACTGGATCACCGGCCTGTTCCCGCGCGCGAAGTGGCTTCAACTGCGCGGCGAAGGCACGGTCGATGCCGACGTGCAGGTGCGCGCGGGCCAGCTCGCCGCCGGCAGCCACGTGCGCGTGCCCGACGTGGCCGCGAGCGCGCAGGTGATGGCCACGCGCTTCCAGGGCAGCGCCAGCGCCGACCTGCACGTCGAAGCGGCCGAGGACGGCACGCAACTGCCCACGCTGGCGATGCAGATGCAGCGCTTCGTGCTCGCCGCGCTCGATGCGCCGGACAAGCCTTACGTCGAGGGCAACGACCTGCGCCTGACGCTGCGCACCTTGCCCGGCAAGCCGAGCGCGGCGCACCTGCGCCAGACCACGCAGGGCCACCTGGTGTTTCGCGACGCGCGCGTGCCCGACCTGCGCGCCTACAACCGCTACCTGCCGCAGCAGCAGCTGCGTTTCGAAGGCGGCAGCGGACGTGCCAGCGGCGACCTCCAGCTGCTGCCCGGCGGCGACATCGGCGAAGGCCGCGTACAGGTGCAAGCGCAGGCCGCGCAGCTCAGCGCGGCCGGCATCGCGTTCCGCGGTGACGTGGCGGCCGACCTGCAGCTGCGACACGGCGAGTTGAAGGAGCGCAATTTCAGCCTCGATACGAGCGTGATCGAGCTGCGCAACGTCAGCTTCACCGGCAACGACGGACGCGAGCGCGGCGGCTGGTGGGCGCGCGCGGTCATCGATCGCGGCCGTACCGATTGGACGCCGCCGGTGCTGTTCGATGCCGACGTGCGGCTGGACATGCGCGATGTCGGCTTCGTGATGGCGCTGTACGCGCAGAAGCGCGATTTCCCCAAGTGGATCGACAACCTCGTCGATGCCGGCGAGACGAAGATGGCCGGCCGCGTGCACTGGCAGGACGACCAGCTGCTGCTGGACAACTTCAAGGCCAGCAACGACCGCTTCGACGTGCTGGCCCGCCTGCGCCTGCACGACAAGCGCCAGGACGGCAGCCTCTACGCGAAGTGGGGCCTGCTCAGCGCCGCGCTGGAGCTGCGCGACGGCCAGCGCCAGTGGCACCTGCTGAAGGCTCGCCAGTGGTACGACGAACAGCCGCCCCTGCTGGAGGCCGCACCGAAGTGACGGCGGCAAGCTGAATACGGCATTCCCTGTACCGCCAAGTATTGTTTTGCACTGCAGCGTGCATGCCGGAAAATATCTGCGCACTATGGCCCCGCATCCCGACGTGGGGGAGGGAGCAAAGCCCGCTGGCAGTTCGCTGCAAGCGGGCTTTTTTATTGCCTGCGCGGCGGGAATGCCACAATCGGCGCATGCCGCTGCCCGACTCGATATCCCCCGCGCTTCACGCCCACCTCGAACGTTCCCTGGCCCGCCTGCGCGCCGCATGGCCGGCGCACACGCCCTGGCCGCAGGAAGGATTCGAGGACCGCCTGGCCCGCGTCGCCCTGGCCAGCGATTTCTTCGTCGATACCGCCGTGCGCCAGCCGGCGCTGCTGCATCACCTGGCAACCTCGGCCGACCCGGGCGCGATGCCGGCGCCCGCGCTGTCGCCCGAATCGCCCGACGAATGGCCCGCGCTGCTGCGCCGTTATCGCACGGCCGAATCGGCGCGGTTGGTCTGGCGCGACGTGCTGGGGCTCGATGCGGTGGAGGCGACGCTGGCCGGCAGCACCGCGTTAGCCGAGCGCTGCCTGGATCTGGCGCTGGGCGCGCTGGCGCAGCAGTTCGTGCAGCGGCATGGCGAAGTGCGCGCGGCCGATGGCAGCGTGCAGCGCCTGGTCGTCTTCGGGCTGGGCAAGCTCGGCGGCGGCGAGCTGAATTTCTCTTCCGACATCGACCTGGTCTACGCCTATCCGCAGGCCGGCGAGTCCGATGGCGCGCGTCCCCTCGCCGCCGAAACCTATTTCGCGCGGCTCGGCCAGCAGCTGGCGCGCCTGCTCGACGACACCACCGCAGACGGTTTCAGCCATCGCGTGGACCTGCGCCTGCGCCCGTTCGGCAACGCCGGCCGGGTGGCGCTCTCCTTCGCCGGCATGGACCAGTACTTCCAGCGCGAGGGTCGCGATTGGGAGCGCTATGCGTGGCTGAAGGCGCGCGCCGTGGCCGGCGATGTCGAGGCCGGCGAAGCCTGGCTGCAGACGCTGCGCCCGTTCGTCTACCGGCGCTACCTGGATTTCACCGCGCTCGATGGCCTGCGCGAGATGAAAGCGGCAATCACCGCGGAAGTGGCGCGGCACGATCGCCTGGATGACATCAAGCGCGGGCCGGGCGGCATCCGCGAGATCGAATTCCTCGTGCAATCGCTGCAGTTGATTCGCGGTGGGCGCGAGGACGCCTTGCGCGAGCGCCGCCTGCTGCCGGCGCTGAACGCGTTGATCGCCCTCGGCCAGATCGATGCCGGCGACGGCGCCGCGCTCGCCGACGCCTACCGTTACCTGCGCCGGCTGGAGAACCGCCTGCAGATGCTGCGCGACGCGCAGACCCACGCCTTGCCGGAGGATGCGCTCGACCGCGAGCGCATCGCGCGCGGGCTGGGCCATGCGGGCTGGGACGCGCTGTACGCCGAGCTGCAGCAGCAGCGCGACCGCGTGTCGGCCGAGTTCGCTGAACTGCTCGCGCCGCGCCGGCGCGATGCCACGCCCGATGCCGCCGCCGCTTACTGGCGCGCGCTGCCCGACGCGGGCGACGCCGCCGTGCTCGCTGGCCTGGGCTTTGCCGACGCCGGCGGCGCGGACCAGTCGTTGCGCGATTTCGCCCAGTCGGCCGGCGTGCGCGCGCTTTCGGATGCGGCGCGCGCGCGGTTGGACCGCGTGATGCCGGCGCTGCTCAATGCCGCCGGGCAATCCAGCCAGCCCGATGCGGCGCTGCGGCGCCTGTTCGGCCTGCTGCAATCCATCCTGCGGCGCACCAGCTATCTCGCGTTGCTCGACGAGCAGCCGAGCGCACTGGCCCGGCTGGTCAACGTGTTCTCGCGCAGCGCGCTGCTGGCCGAGCGGCTGGCGGCCTTTCCGCTGCTGCTGGACGAGCTGTTGGACACGCGCATTGTCGGCCCGCTGCCGGATGCGGCGGCGATGCGCGCGATGTGCCTGTCCACGCTGGAGATCGACGATCCCGAAGCGGCGCTGCGCGAACTCAACGAGCGCCGCCTCGCGTTGAGCTTCCGCATCGCGCTGGCCACGCTGGACGCGCGCCAGCCCGCCGGCGACAGCACGCGGCAGCTGGCCGAGCTGGCCGAAGCGGTGGTGCTCACGGTGGAAGCGATGGCGCGGCAGCAGCTGCGCGAAGCGCACGGCGAAGTACCAGGTGGCGCGTTCGCGATCATCGGCTACGGCAGCCTCGGCGGCGCGGAGCTGGGATTTGGTTCGGACCTGGACCTGGTGTTCCTCTACGACCATCCGCGCGAGGCCGAGGTGTCGAACGGCGCGCGGCCGCTGGAGTCCGGGCGCTGGTTCGCGCGCATGGCGCAGAAGGTCATCGCGTTGCTCGGCGCACAGACCGGCGCCGGCCGGCTGTTCGACACCGACGTGCGCCTGCGCCCGGATGGCGGCAAGGGCGCGCTGGTGTCGTCGCTGGCGAGCTATGACGAATACCAGCGCGAGCGCGCCTGGACCTGGGAGCACCAGGCCTTGGTGCGCGCCCGCGCGGTGGCCGGCGATGCCCGCCTGTGCGCGCAGTTCGACGCCGTGCGTGCCGCCACGCTGGGCCGCCCGCGCGATGCCGCGCTGCTGCGCGAGGACGTGTTGAAGATGCGCGCGCGCATGCGCGGCGAACTGGACCGCAGCGACGCGGCGCGCTTCGACCTCAAGCAGGGCGAGGGCGGGCTGGTGGACCTGGAGTTCCTGCTGCAGGCCGGCGTGCTCGCCGAGGCGGCGACGCAGGCCGGCTTACTCGCCCCGCGCGATACGCCGGGTTTGATCGACGCGCTGGCACGCATCGGCTGGCTGGAGGCGACCACGGCCGCGTCGCTGCACGCCGCGCACGCCGCGCTGCTGGAAGCCGGCCTGGCCTGCACGCTGGATCGCCGCCCGCGCCTGACCGCGCCGACGCCGGCCATCGCCCAGGCACGCACGGCCATCCGCGAGGCGGCGCAGGCGAAGGGCCTGGCATTCGCGCAAGGCCGTTGAGGGCGCGTGGAGCGGCGGGACGAGTCAAACGCTCGGCAGGGTGCGGTCTGCCCGCGCCGCGACCGGCGCCATCCGCCACAGCAGCGCGCGGAACGGCGCCAGCAGGCACAGGCCCATCGCCAGTTTCACCAGCAGATCGCCCGTGCCCCAGCTGATCCACGGCAGCGCGGAGCCCGCGAACGCGACCGACCAGAAGATCGCCGTATCCAGCGTCGCGCTGCACAGCGTGGCGACGAACGGCGCGCGCCACCAGTTGCCACGGCGCAGGCGGTCGAACACGTGGATATCCAGCAGCTGCGCGGCGATGAAGGCCGAGCACGACGCGACGGCGATGCGCGGCGTCGCGACCCAGATCGACATCACCACCGCCAGTGCGAAGCCGCACCATGCTACCCGCCGCGCCGCGCGCGGGCCGAAGCGGCGGTTCACCAGGTTGCTCACCAGGAACGCCACGGGGTACGAGAACGCGCCCCAGGTCAGCCAGTCGTTGAGGGGGTACTGCACCAGAACGTTGGACAGCAGCACCACCGCGCCCATCGCGAGGACGGCGAGCAACAGGGCGCGGGGCGTGGCCGGCGCGAATTCCGGCGAAGCGGGGCGAGACATGGGCAAGGAAATGGCGAAAAAGTCGCCAATTATCGCCCGGCGCGCGGGCTAGGCCAAACCGGCACCGTTCAGCGCGCCGGCCAGCCCAGCCGTTCGGCCAGCTGCGCGGCGACGCGCGCGGTTTCGCGCAGCGGCGTGGCGGTGTGGCCCGGCATCCAGTCCGCCAGCGTCGATAGCCGCCCGCGTGCGGACAGCGCCGCCAGCAGCTGCGCGGCCCGGCCTTGCGCGTGCCGGGCGAACAGCGGCAGCACCGGCACCGGCGTCGCGCAGGCTTCCGAAAGCAGGTTGCTCGAATCGGCGGTGCACGCCACCGCATCCGCCCAGCCGAGCATGCCCGCATAGGGATTGGGCCCTTCCTCGAGTGCGCCAGACCACGACCGCAGCGGCAGGGACCGCAGCCAGGCCGTGACGGCGGGCGGCGTGCGGCGCGATGTCGTGGCCATCAACGTGCCGCCGTGCTGCGCGGCCCATCGCCGCAGCGCCTCGACCTCGCTGCGCAGCGCCGCCTCGTCCCACGGCACGCGCGCCGTCGGCCCGCCGATCAGCAGGGCGATGCGCGGGCCCGGCAAGGCCCCCAGCGCGGGAAACGCGCGCCGTCCTTCGGCCAGCCATGCGTCGTCCACCGGGTGCAGGCTGCCCAGCAGGGTGATGACGTTTCCGCCGCGCAGGCGGTCATGCTCCGGGACGATCACCTGGTCCCAATGCCGCGCATCGATGCGCGGGTCGAGGATCTGCACCGCCGCCGCGCCGTGGGCGCGCGCCAGGCGTGTCGCCAGGGCCGCCTGCCGGCCACAGCCGAGCGCAAGCGCGGGCGGCGCCTGCAACGCCGCGGCGAAGTCGCGGCCGAAGGCCTGCCCGTCGCCGGGCAACCGGCGCGGCGCGAACCAGCGCCAGGGCGCCGCCGGCCGCAAGGGCGGCTCGCACGGGGAGGTCTCCCCCAGCGCCCGGGCGAGGGCGAGCACCTGACGCGCATTGCCGGCATGGCCGTCGTGAATCGCCCAGATTCGGGCCGATCGTTGCGCGTCAGACATAGATTCGTTGCAGATTTGGCTGTGTGTTCCAGCAGTGGTGCCACTCTACACTGGCGCCTTCCTTCACACCGGCGCCTCGCCGTCCCACCGGAGTCCCCATGGCCGAAGTCCTCCACGATGCCGCGCTCGACCAGCTGTTCCGCACCGCGCGTACCCAGAATGCCTTCCTCGACAAGCCGGTCGAAGACAGCCAGCTGCGTGCCCTGTACGACCTGCTGAAGTGGGGCCCGACCGCGGCCAACGCCACGCCGGCCCGCATCGTCTTCGTGAAGTCGAAGGAGGCCAAGGCCAAGCTCGCCCCGGCGCTCTCGGAAGGCAACCTGGCCAAGACGCTGGCCGCGCCGGTCACCGCGATCATCGGTTTCGACCAGGATTTCCACGAGAAGCTGCCGTACCTGTTCCCGCATGCCGACGCCAAGAGCTGGTTCGATGGCCCGCGCGAAGGTCGCCACGAATCGGCTTTCCGCAACGGCAGCCTGCAGGGCGCCTATCTGATCCTGGCCGCGCGCGCGCTGGGCCTGGATGCCGGCCCGATGTCCGGCTTCGATGCGGCCAAGGTGGATGAAGCCTTCTTCGCCGGCACCCACATCAAGACCAATTTCCTGGTCAACCTCGGCTATGGCGATCCGGCCGGCCTGTTCCCGCGCCTGCCGCGCCTGAGCTTCGACGAAGCCGCGCGCATCGTGTGATGCGGTAACCGCCCTGCTTCGCTATCTTCCCCCCCGTCGTTTCATCCTCGTCCCACCCAACGAAAGGACACACGCACCCATGAATACCGCCACCAAGCTGTTGCTCCCGCTCGCGCTCACCGCCGCCCTGGCCGCTTGCAGCAAGCCGGCCGAACAGGCCGCCGCGCCGGCCGCCGCCGAAACCCCCGCCGCGACCGCCCCGGCCGAAGCTCCGGCTGCCCCGGCCGCCGAAGCCGCCACCCCGATCCAGGTGGCCTCGGGCACCTATAAGCTCGACCCGTCGCACACCGACGTGCTGGTCCAGTGGAACCACATGGGCTTCTCCAATCCGACCGCGCACTTCGGCAATGCCGACGGCACGCTGGTGTTCGACGCCGCCGACCCGACCAAGTCGAGCGTGCAGGTGACCCTGCCGCTGTCGGGCCTGAACAGCTTCACCGCCAAGTTCGACGAGCACCTGAAGAGCGGCGATTTCTTCGACGCCGCCAAGTTCCCGACCGCGACCTTCAAGAGCACCAAGGTCGAGGCGGCCGGCACCAACAAGTTCACCGTCACCGGTGACCTGACCATCAAGGACCAGACCAAGCCAGTCGTGCTGGACGTCACCCTCAACGGTGCCGGCGAGCATCCGATGCTGAAGGTGCCGGCGGTGGGCTTCGATGCCACCACCACGATCAAGCGCAGCGATTTCGGCGTGGGCGCCTACGTGCCGGCGGTGAGCGACGAGGTCAAGGTCCGCATCACCACCGAGGCGGAAGTGCAGAAGGACGAGGCGGCCAAGCAGTAAGCCGCAGCGTTTCGCTTCACAAAAAAGCCCGTCTTCCGGCGGGCTTTTTCTTTTTCGCGCAAGCGGCTTCGGCCGCGACCGCCCGCGCTGCCGGCCACGCTTACGCCGGTTCGTCCGCTTCCGGCTCCGCCTGCCAGTACCCCGTGGCGCGGATCGAATCGCCCGGCACGCCCAGCTGCCCCTCGACGAACTTGCGCATCATCCGCGCGCGCCGCGACTCGGTGGCAATCCAGAAGAACGTATCGCCGTCCTCCAACTCGTAATCGCGCAGTGCTTCCTCCAGCAGGCGGCTGTCGGCCGCGCCCACGCCGTTGCGCTCCAGCCAGTGCACGCGCACGTCGGCGTCGCTCTCCAGCACCTGCCGCTCGCTTTCGGCCGCGATTTCCACGAACACCTCGGCCAGCTGGCCTTCCCGCATTTCGGCCAGCCAGCGGCCGATCGCGGGCAGCGCGGTTTCGTCGCCGAACAGCACGTACTGGTCGTAGTCGTCGGCGACCACGAACGAGCCGCGCGGCCCGCCCACGACCAGCGTGTCGCCCACGCGCGCGCGTTCGGCCCAGGTCGAGGCCGGGCCATCGCCGTGCAGCACGAAATCGATCGCCAGCTCGCCCGCGTCGGCGTCGTGCCAGCGCGGGGTGTAGTCGCGCATCGGCGAGCGCTCCGCGCCTTCGGGCCACTGCGGGCCTTCCGGCGTCATCGTCGGCGTGACGAACGCCCCCTGGCGGTTCGGAAACGCCAGCTTGACGTGGTCGTCCGGCGCGGCGCTGTGGAAACCGGCCAGTGCCTCGCCGCCGAGCACGATGCGCCGCATGTGCGGGGTCACCGTCTCCACGCGCAGCACCTCCAACGCGCGGAACTGGACCGGATGCCGCAACCGCTGATGGACGTGCTGGCTCATTCGCCTTCCTCCATGCCGTCCGCTGCCTGGTTCAGCAGCACGGCGACGCGGGCGATCTCTTCCTCGCTCCACTGGCCGTGGCGCCTGAGCACCGCATGCTTGATGCGCCCGAACGCTTCGCGCACTGCGGGCGGAATCTGCTGTTTGGCGAATTCGCGCGCGCTGCGGTGCGTGCGCAGGCGCGCCGCCTCGATCGCCTCGTGCGCCGCTTGCATGTGCGCGCGGCCTTCCTCGGTGATCGCGTAGCGCTTGCGGCCTTCCTCGGCAGTGGCGGCGATCAGGCCCATGTCCTCCAGCTGCGCCAGGGTGGGGTAGATCGCGCCGGCGCTCGGCGTGTAGGCGCCATGGAACAGCTCTTCGATCAGACGGATCAGCTCGTAGCCATGGCGCGGCTGTTCGGCGATGAGGTGCAGCATCAGGTGGCGCAGGTCGCCATGGCCGAGCGCACGCGGGCCGCGTCCGCCGCGCCCGCGGCCATCGCGCAGGTCGTCGAAATCGCCGCCGCCGCGTCCGCCGCGCGGACCGAAGCCGCCGGGGCCGCGCCCCGGGCCGCCGCGTCCGCCATGGGGCTCATGGCAGTGCGCTTCCTCGTGCCGGGGATCGACACCGAAGCGAAACCCGCGATGGCCGTGCGGGCCATGGCGCTCGCCGTGGCGGGGATCGTCGTGGTGGTGGTGAGGGGCGTGGTGGCCGTGGGAGCCGAAGAAGGGGGGGCGGCCGCGCGGGGCCTGGGCGTCGCCATCGCGACGGCCGACACGGAAGAAGGGCGTATGCATGGTTTTAGATATATCGTTTTGTGGTGCGGAAAAGATATATCGAAATATTCGCGATGTGCAAGTGTCGCGCTGTTGCAACCCTTTGGGCGCCGCGTGCATCCAAGCCGTGTTGGTCGACACGCCGGCAAGGACGCGCCCCGCCGCGAGGGGTGACGGGGCCGCCGGCACCCACCGCCAGGAGGCTTTGCGATGCCCGTGCCCGCCCGTTCCCTGCCGCTGCTGCTCGGCCTGCTGGCGTGCGGCTGCCCGGTCTCGGCGATGGCCACCTGGTCCATCGTGGCCTGCGACCCGGATGGCAGCTGCGGGGTCGCCGTGGCAACCCACCAGCTGGCGGTGGGAGCGTCGGTACCCGCCGCGCAGGCGAGGGTCGGTGCGCTGGCCAGCCAGTTCGAAACCCGCCCGACCCACGGTCCCCAGGGATTGGCGGCGCTGGCGCGCGGGCAGTCGCCCACGGCGGTGCTGCACACGCTGGTGGATACGGACGATGGCGAGGACGGCGATGCACGGGATCGGCAGATCGGCGTGGTCGCGGCGAGCGGGGCGAGCGCGGCCTACACCGGCAGCCACGCACAGGCGGCGGACTGGGCCGGCGCATTGCAGGGCGAAGGGTTCAGCGTGCAAGGCAACGGGCTGGCCGGCCCGCGAGTGCTGGAAGCGATGCGCGCGCGGTTCCTGGCTACGCCGGGCGCGCTGGAGGTGCGCCTGATGGCGGCGCTGGAAGCGGGGCAGGCCGCCGGCGGGCAACGGATCGGCGCGATGTCGGCCGCGCTGCTCGTGCGCACGCCGCAGGGCGGCTGGGCGGACGTGGACCTGCGAGTGGATGCCTCGCGCGATCCGGTGGGCGACCTGCGCGCGTTGCTCGATCGCCGGCAGGCCCACCAGGGAATGATCCGCGCCGAACGGTTGCTGGCGCGCGGAGATCGCGCCGGCGCGGATCGCGCGGTCGCCACGGCGCTCGCGCAGAGCCGCGACTGGGACCGCATCTGGCGCCGCGCGGCGCGGCTGGCGATGCAGGAGGGCGAGCGCGCCCTGGCGGTCGAGCGCCTGTCGGTGTTCCAGCAACTCAACCCGGTGTGGGCGCGCGAGGAACTGCGCGACCCGCTGTATGCCGCGCTGGCCGACGAGCCACGCGTGGCCGCATGGCGTTAGGAGGGGGAGAGGGGGAAGGGAGGGGAGGTAAACGCGCCGCCGAGCCTTCCTTCTCCCTCTTTTTTCTGTGCCGCATCCCGCCTGCCGTCAGGCCGGCGGGGCGCTGGCGCCGGCCGTCACAGGGCAGCGGCGTCGCCCTCGATCACCTTGCGCTGCATGGCCTCCAGGTAGGCATCCAGTTCCTGCGTCGAGGTGAAGATTTCGCCGAGCGGCACTGCCTTCACCACGTCGAACACCTTGCGGATCTGCGGCTGCGGGTGCGTCACCAGCACCTTGCCGTTGCGCGGCGCCAGCGCCTTGCGCGCCTTGAAGATGGAGCGGATGCCGGCGCTGGAGATGTACTCCAGCTCGCTCAAGTCCAGCACGAGCGTCTGCACGGTCGTGGCCAGCAGCGGCGAGAGCGCCTCGTCCAGCGCCTGGTAGGTGTGCGTATCCAACCGCCCGCTGAGGATCACGCGTTGGCGGTTGTCCTGCGGGGGGTCGATCTGGATGCTCAAGGTGGTCACGGCACATCCTCCAAATCCGCAGAAAAGGGACGCAGCAAGGTGACACGGACAATGTTGGTGTCGCCTTCACGCCGGTAATCCAGCGCGTCGGCCAGTTGCTGCACCAGGAACAGGCCCAGCCCGCCCACCGGCCGCTCCTCGATGCCCGCCGCCAGCGCCGGCATCGGTGCGCGCGCGGGGTCGAACGCGCGCCCGTGTTCGCGTAGTTCCAGCACCAGGGCATGGTGGTCCACCGATACGCGCAAGCGCAGCGGCAAGCCCCGCGCGGCGCATTCGCCATGATGCAGCGCATTGCTGGCCAGCTCCTCGACGATCAGCCGCACCTGGCCGACGCGCTCGGCCGCCACGCCCCGGCGCAGCAACGAATCCTCCAACTGGTCGTTCAGGCCCGCCAGCGCGTCCAGCGACGGCGCCATGTCCAGGTCCATCGTCATGCCCCCTGTGCCTCCCCAGGCTCCCGGCGCAAGCGTATCGCCAGCAGCGTGATGTCGTCGAACGGCTCGGCCTGGCCGGTGAAATGGTGCAGGTCCGCCACCACCGCGGCGCATTGCTCGGCGGCGCTGCGCCCGGGCCGCAGCGCCGCGTGCAGGCGCGCCAGTCCGTAGGCCTGCGCATGCTCGTCGAGCGCGTCGGTGACGCCGTCGGTATAGCCGAACAACGTCTGCCCCGGCTCCAGGCGGCCACGCAGCATCGGGTAGTACGCCTGTTCCTCGATGCCCAGCGGCGGTCCCGATTCCAGCGGCAACGTCTGCACACCATCGCGCGCGTCCAGCAGCAGTGGGCGCTCGTGCCCCGCGCTGGCCAGCCAGTAGTCGCCGCTGTCCACGTTGATCAACCCGCACAGCACGGTGGCGAACATGCAGGTCTCGTTGTTCTCCGCCAACCGGCGCGAGGCCGCGATGAGGATGCCATCCGGCCGCGTGTGCCGCCGCGCGGCCACTTCCAGCATGCTCACCGTGCGTGCCATGAACAGCGCCGCCGGCACGCCCTTGTCCGACACATCGCCGATCACGAACCACAGCTGCCCCGGTGCCGGCTCGAAGAAATGGTAGAAATCGCCGCCCACCATCTTCGCCGGCTCCAGCCGCGCGCAGGTTTCCAGGTGCGAGCTGGCGGTATCGAAGGTGCGGCCGGAAGGCAGCATCGCCAGCTGGATGTCGCGGGCGATCTGCAGCTCGCTCTGCATGCGTTCGCGCGCGGCGGTCATCTGGCCGATCTCGTCCAATTGCTGGCGGATCGAGCCGCGCGCGATATCGAACGCGCGCGCCATCACGCCCACCTCGTCGTGCCGTTGCACATGCGGCAGGGTGAACTCGAAATCGCCGCGGCGGAAATGCGCGGCCGCCTCGGTGAGATCCTCGATGGGGCGGGTGAGCCGCGAGGCGAAGCGCCGCATCAGCAGCCACCACAGCGCCAGTGCCGCCACCGCGCCCAGCGCCACCCACAGGGCCAGGCGGTTCAGGCCGGCCAGCACGTAGCCGCGCGAAGCCGAGAGCACGAACGTCCAGCCGCTCTTGCCCACCGCCGCGCTGCGGGTGAAGTACACCTGCCCGTCGGGCGCACGATGCTCGAACGCCGCCGTCTGCCCGGCCGCCATCGCCTGCACCAGCGGCGCCAGGTCCGGGCGCGCGCGCTGCACCTGTTGGGCCAGCGTGCGGCGCAGGTTCAAGGCCGGATCCGGGTTGAGCACGAACAGGCCCTCGGGCGAGAGCAGCGTGGCCTGCACGCCGAAGTTGTCCGGCAGCTCGCGCACGATGTCGCGCAGCCGGCGCACCGGCACATCCACGCTGACCATGCCGATCGGCTCGGCGCCGGGCCCATCGCCCGGCCGGGTGACCGGCAGGTTGTAGGTGGTGAACAGCTCACCGCCGGTCGCCGCGTTGGCGTAGGGCTCGGACCACCACGCCTGCCGGGTGGTCATCGTGCGCTGGTACCAGGGCATCACACGATAGTCGTAGCCCAGGTCCTGGGCGGACTGCTCCACCAGCCGGTCGCCATCGCGGCGGATATACCAGACGAAGCCCGGGTCGTCGGCCTGCCTGCCGCTGCGCGGGCGCAGCACGATCATCGCCCCGGCGGTGTCGCTGTCGCCGGTGAGGGTGGCTTCGAGCAGGGCGCGCAGGTTGAACGGTTGCGTGCCCACCGCGCCGGCGCCGGCGGCCAGGGTGCGGCCGCTGACCTGCACCGAGTCGAGCGTGGCGGCCAGGCTGCGCGCGCTTTGCTGGGTGAGGCCATCGACCTCCTTGCGCGCGGCGGTGACCAGTTCGGCGCGCGCGCCCAGGTAGAACAGCGTGCCGAGCAGCCCGAGCAGCGCGGCCAGGCTGAGAACGGCGCCGACGAGCATGCGGGTGCGCAGGCTGTGGCGCCAATGCACCTGGGGCTGGGGCGGCTGCGAAGGGCTGTCCATGCGGGCGGCTTCCGGTGCCGGCGGAGCTGGGATCATGGCCCCGGCACGGGCAGTGCGCCAGCCGGCCGCAGCACAGTTCCGGCATCCGGCGGCCGAGGGGGCCTTGCCTTCGAAGGCAACGCCGCCCCCGACCGCCGGCATCCGCCGCCGCGGCCCTATTCCCGTCCCCGGG
This sequence comes from Stenotrophomonas sp. HITSZ_GD, assembly GCF_029543105.1. Classification (GTDB taxonomy): domain Bacteria; phylum Pseudomonadota; class Gammaproteobacteria; order Xanthomonadales; family Xanthomonadaceae; genus Stenotrophomonas_A. Next base: position 95,982 of record NZ_JARQXB010000011.1, on the reverse strand, counting down.
GCTGGCTATTCCTTCGCCGCATCCTTGTCCTGCGGGACAGCCCCGGACACCCATGGAACGCTGCTTTTCCCGCCACTCCATACGCACCCGTAGCGAGGAATGCGGCAATACACGTGGGTTACACTTCGTGGTTCACGAAAACATTGCACGGCGGCCCCCGCGCGCCGTCACCGGGAGCGTTATGAACTGGTTGAACGAAGTACTGCAGAACGATCCGAACCCGCTCGAGACCCAGGAGTGGCTCGAATCGCTCAAAGCGGTCATCGATGTCGAAGGCCCGGAGCGCGCCCACCAGTTGCTGGAAGGCATGGTCGAGCAGACCCGCCGCGCCGGTGCCTACCTGCCGTTCTCGCCGACCACCGAGTACGTCAACACCATTTCCCCGGCCAACGAAGCCAAGAGCCCGGGCGATGCGGCGATGGAGTGGAAGATCCGCTCGATCATCCGCTGGAACGCCATGGCCACCGTCGTGCGCGCCAACCGCAAGCCGGGTGACCTGGGTGGCCACATCGCCTCGTTCGCCTCGGCCGCCACGCTGTACGACGTGGGCTTCAACCACTTCTGGCGCGCGCCTTCGGACAAGCACCCCGGCGACCTGCTTTACATCCAGGGCCACAGCGCCCCGGGCATCTACGCCCGCGCATTCCTGGAAGGCCGCATCACCGAAGCCCAGCTGGACAACTTCCGCATGGAAGTGGACGGCCAGGGCATTTCCTCCTACCCGCACCCGTGGCTGATGCCGGAGTTCTGGCAGACCCCGACCGTCTCGATGGGCCTGGGCCCGCTCGGCGCGATCTACCAGGCGCAGTTCATGAAGTATCTGGAGAACCGCGGCCTGATCGAGAAGTCCGACCGCAAGGTGTGGTGCTTCATTGGCGATGGCGAGTCGGACGAGCCGGAAACCCTCGGCGCCATCGCGCTGGCCGGCCGCGAAGGCCTGGATAACCTGATCTTCGTGGTGAACTGCAACCTGCAGCGCCTGGACGGCCCGGTGCGCGGCAACGGCAAGATCATCCAGGAGCTGGAAGGCGTGTTCCGCGGTGGCGGCTGGAACGTCATCAAGTTGCTGTGGGGCGGTTACTGGGATGCCCTGCTGGCCAAGGACACCAACGGCGTCCTGAAGAAGCTGATGATGGAAACCGTCGACGGCGAATACCAGAACTGCAAGGCCTTCGGCGGCGCGTATACCCGCGAGCATTTCTTCGGCAAGTACCCGGAGACCGCCGCGATGGTGGCCGGCCTGTCCGACGACGACATCTGGCGCCTCAACCGCGGTGGCCACGACCCGCACAAGGTGTACGCCGCCTACCACCAGGCCGTGAACACCACCGGCATGCCGACGGTGATCCTGGCCAAGACGGTCAAGGGCTACGGCATGGGTTCGGCGGGTGAATCGCTCAACCCGACCCACCAGACCAAGAAGCTGGACGACGAAGCCGTCAAGCATTTCCGCGACCGCTTCAACATCCCGGTGAGCGACGCCCAGCTGGCCGACGGCCAGGTGCCGTTCTACCACCCGGGCGAGGATTCGCCGGAAGTGCAGTACCTCAAGGCGCGCCGCGCCGAGCTTGGCGGCTACCTGCCGCAGCGCCGCCCGAAGGCGACGCAGTCGTTCGTGGCGCCGACGCTGGACAAGTTCGAGCGCCTGCTCAAGGACAGCGGCGAGCGCACCTACAGCTCGACCATGGCCTTCGTGCAGACGCTGAACATCGCGCTGCGCGACAAGGAAATCGGCCCGCGCATCGTGCCGATCGTGGCCGACGAGGCCCGCACCTTCGGCATGGAAGGCATGTTCCGCCAGATCGGCATCTACGCGCCGTTCGGCCAGAAGTACAAGCCGGTCGACGCCGACCAGCTGATGTACTACCGCGAAGACCAGGGCGGCCAGGTGCTGCAGCAGGGCATCAGCGAGCCGGGCGCGATCGCCTCGTGGATGGCGGCGGGCACGAGCTACTCGGTGTCCGACGTGCCGATGCTGCCTTTCTACATCTACTACTCGATGTTCGGCTTCCAGCGCGTGGGCGACATCGCCTGGCAGGCGGCGGACATGCGCACCCGTGGCTTCCTGCTCGGCGGCACCGCCGGCCGCACCACGCTCAACGGCGAAGGCCTGCAGCACGAGGACGGACACAGCCACCTGCTGGCCGGTGCCATCCCGAACGTGCGCACGTACGACCCGACCTTCGGCTATGAAGTCACCGTCATCATGCAGCACGGCATGAAGGCGATGATGGAAGACCAGGTGGATGAGTACTACTACATCACCCTGATGAACGAAAACTACGCGCACCCGGAAATGCCGGCCGGCGCGCAGGAAGGCATCATCAAGGGCATGTACCTGCTGAAGGACGCCGGCAAGCCGAAGAAGGGCGAGCTGCGCGTGCAGCTGTTGGGCAGCGGCACGATCCTGCGCGAGGCGATTGCCGCGGCCGAGCTGCTGGACAAGGACTTCGGCGTGACCGCCGACATCTGGTCCTGCCCGAGCTTCAACGAGCTGCGCAAGGATGGCTTCGACGCCGAGCGTTGGAACCGCCTGCATCCGGAAGCGGAGCAGAAGAAGGCGTTCGTGACCCAGCAGCTGGAAGGCCGCCAGGGCCCGGCGATTGCGGCGACCGACTACGTGCGGCTGTTCGCCGACCAGATCCGCTCGTTCGTGCCGATGAGCTATACGGTGCTGGGCACCGATGGCTTCGGCCGCTCGGATACGCGCGCGAACCTGCGTAGGTTCTTCGAGGTGGATCGGTACTACATCGCCCATGCCGCGATTGCGGCGCTGGCGAAGGAAGGCAAGATGACCGGCAAGGATGTGGCGCGGGCTATCAAGCAGTACAAGATTGATCCGGAGAAGGCGAATCCTGTAGGGGTTTGAGCTCTGGTCCGATGCTCAAAGTAAAGAAGGGCGGCTTAAGCCGCCCTTCTTTTATTTTGTAAAGCGCTTGAAAAGCGAAGTGGCCTGCCCGAGCCTATAAGCCGGAAGCGGCAATCCTCGACGGCGCCCGCACGCCGCCAGCGGTGAACCCCGCCTGAGGCAAAAAAAGCGGTAGCACCGCGCGGTACTACACGCATTAGCCGGCTACTGACGGTGTGTGGTGGCCGGAAGGCTAGTGCACGAGCCTGGCTTGGTGGCGCAAGCCTCAGCCCGGTTATCACGTAGCGCGAGCGCACCCATCTATCTGGCCATCCAGTGGATCGCGACGGCAGCTAGCGGAAGAACTAACGGAAGAGACCGGAACAAGACAAGCATAAGGCGACTTCCCTCCGCGAGACGAGGCGCATTCAATGCGCTATGCAGCCCAAGGGTAAAGGCCGCGGAGCAATAGCTCAGCATGGTGGGACCGAACAGGCCGCCTTTCGAGAAGGGCATCGATAGCAGACCGATGGCGTAGAGCACGCAGGCGAGTCGGAGGAACATCGGGGAGCACTCCTGGAAGCGGCGTGCCGCGGACGGCACGCCGCATGACTGTTACATGTAGTTTCTGTAGATGGCTACCCCAACCATGGCGCCGATGATGGCGCCACCGAAGGCACCGGCGGCGCCACCCGCCATGCCCAGGCGAGCGCCCCATGCGGAGCCGCGGACAATTGCCCAGCCGAGAGTTCCACCGGCCGCGGCGCCACCCACGGCGGCATCGCCACGGTCTCCACCGCTCACGGACATCACTTCATACGTCAATTCACGCATTTGGCTCACTCCAGGTTCGAGAGTTGAATGCATGCTGGCCGCCCGAAGTTGGGCAGGCAGAGATTCGAACGACGGGCGCCCACTTGATATGCGACCAATCCATGGCGGCGCGAAGTTGTCAGAACTGCTGACAAAGTCACGAGTATCAGCTTGTGTCTGTCCTAGGTCTCAAGTGGGCAGCTAGCTGCAATACGAATGGAAAGCCCGAAGGAAGCGCGGGGAACAGCAAATCTCGCCTTCGAGTAAAAGCGGATGTCGATTCCGCATTGATCACTCACCTAGAGTATTGAAGCATCTGCATGCACGCTTTCGCGGATCGGCGTGCGCGGCTTCGCATGAGACTTGTGGCGGGATCGCTAGATTGAGTCCTCATCAATTTTTGTTGCAGGAGCAGTTTGCTATGTATGAGTTGACATCGGATCAGATAGCCGAAGTGTCCGGCGGCGTTCTGCCGTTGTTTGGTGTCCTGGCATTCGTCTACTACGAACGCCAAGAGATTTCGGATTTCTTTGGCGGCGTAATGGATGGATTCAATGGAACCTCGCACATGGAGCCCTGATTAGGAGAGTCATCATGAGAGAGTTGACCGAAAATGAGATCGTCCAAGTTGCCGGCGGAGACCGCCAGACCTACAACTGGGGCAGGATGGTTGGCGGGGCTGCCAGAACCTTCTGGCGCGCGATGAAGGACTATGCCGTTTCAAGCGACTCGTCGACCGACGTTATCGTTTGAGGTCATCGGCCTCACCAAAGGGGTGCCAAGTCGAAACTTGGCATCCCTCACCCTCTAATGAGGATTGTTCGGTGAAAAATGCTGAGAGCGGAAATGCGAGTGCGGGTGCGTACTACATCCTCCGGATCAGGAAGCGCGACGCGAAACTTGCCAGCGTCATTCTGTTCCTCTGGTTTATATGGAGCCAGGCAGCTGATCTAAGCGCCCTGTTCCGCGGGCTATTTGATTCACTGGGCTGACAGCGGCGCCACTGCGTCCGGGAGATGCGGAGAACGGACTGCTGCGGGTGCGGTCAGCCAGTCTTTGGCATCGATATGACAACACTCAGGCGAGCGACATCATCGGGCTGGGTGCGGTGGTACGGGGTGGCGGCAGAGGCCGTCCGTTGCGGCGCGCGCAGGCGGGAATAAGTTGATGGAGGCGGTGATTGATACGAAACGTTGAGTCGCACTCACCCACCCGGCAGCATCACCCGCGCCCGCGCTTAGGCTTCGTCGATCTCGGCCAGCAGCGCGCTGATCCGCTAGGGCTTGGCGGGAAGTCCACCTGCGGTGGCAACGCGCCGAGCGCGCCGCGCGGAAAACCGGAGGTGAGCACCAGGCCGACGTGTGGCGACGTCGCGGCGACGCGGTGGCAGACTTCCATGCCGAGCAGGCCGTTGGGCATGGCCGCGTCGAAGCCGCCGTTTACTGGATCCGCGTCATCGCCTCGCGGCCATCTACCACGGTGACCCGATGGGTGGGCGAAAAGGCCCGGGCCGAGGTCTCACATGTAATACAACGCGCCACCAGCAACGCGAGGCCACTGGCCGGAGTCGTTGTCGTCAGCCCTTTGAATCCGGGCCGCCGGATACGCTGTCCTTCCTTGGGAGCAGTCCGTGCCGCCTCAGGCATTGGTTGATCTGCCCGTTGTCGGACAAGGTGCTCATGGCTATCCAGAACATGGCGCCGAAGCCGAGTGAGGGAATGATCAGGCTGCGGACTTCAAAGGTGCCGGTGATAAGCCCCTTCACCGTTGACACCTCGATCAACATCAATGCGGCGGCTGCGGAGGCCATCCGCCACGGTGTACGTCTGGTGATCCTTCTAAGCATTTGAATGTTCACTGGATGAATTGAGGCGGAAAAAAGCTGTCTCCGATCGAATCACCGACAAAAAAACCTACGCCAGCGCCGCCCAGCCCATCGCTTGATCTCCTCTACGATTGGCCGCGAATAAGCGGCGACGCAAGTTTCCAAGGTATGCGGCCAGCCCAACATGCGAATAGCCATCTGACAACACACGTTGCCATCCCTGCTGACATAGACATCGTTCGGTCATAGGCCAGAACAGTCCGGCGGCGGCGGAAGCGCACCTGGACATCGAGGCGCTGAAGTCGGCTTCGGGGCAATGCGCTGGCCCCGCAATGCAAGCGCGAGGCAATCCGACGCATGTGCGAGCTGAGTTTGACCAGCGAGCCCAAGGCTTGCCGGCTTGTGGGCTTGTCCAGCGATGGTTTCCGCCATGAGCCCGCCGTCGCTTGCTACCCAGGCGTTGTCGGCACGGCTGAGGCAGGTCAAGAGAGGCGCAGTGTTGGTCAAGGCGTTGCCGCCGCGGCCGCTTGAGGAACTGTTGGTGCTAAACCGCCTGCCAGAGACAGAGCCAAAGTGCCCTGGCAACCATCGCTGGCATCGCGGACGCGGGATCCATAGAAGGCCCACGGAGCAGTCGAAGAGGCCTCCAGCTAGTTTTGAACGGGAGCTCCGAGTGAGCGCCGATTCAGAGCCATCAGGGAGTCCGTCGCCCGGACCAACTCCGCTGCTGAAACGGGCTCGTTGGCGACAGGCCGCAGAAAATGCTGGCGCACGTACTGCCAATAGATTGCCTGCCTGCCCATTTCGGTCTCGATCATGGAGAACATGCGCATCGTCGATCTATAGTCGAAAACAAGCGGGTCGAAGTCGCCCCCGTTTTGGGCTGGCGGCTCAATCGGATTGGTGAAACGACAGCACATCTGTCCACTGCGCTCGCAGACCCCAGCTACAACGGGCTGCACGACAGCCCCGCTTCTGCGCGCAAGCGAGGCCGTGCCCAACATGAGGTCGATGGGCCTCCCCAGGAACCTAAACTCAAGAGTGTCGCTCCTGTCGAGATAGGCGTCCGGAAGGGTGATGAGCACGCTACCGCGTCGAAGCGAGTCCAAGCACCTGCGCAGGTCTCTCTTGCCGGTGTGGACGAACTCGACGTTGTATCTGGGTGCGGGCCACAGCGCACCGCAGACACCGACGAACAGCTGGTTGCTTGGGTGGAAAGCAGGATCACCGTACATGATTACGACGGGCCGGATCAGCCTCGCGCGCTCGACCAACGAGATCACTGCCGCAATGTAGTGCCCGTGATGGGGGATCGCCAGCACGATTCCGCGCCCCACGCTGGTTCGCAACTGCTCATCGAAGCCGCGATAGTCAGTCCGGTCCAGGCATGAGACGCACCGCAGGATGTAGTTGCGATTAGGGCTACGGAGAACCCTCGCAAAGAGCAACTTTACTAAGTACCACCGATAGAACAAAGCCACAGCTCGCTCGGGCCGTGAATGCGCTGTTGATCGCAGTCTCCTCTTGATCGCTGAGCGGGGCCTTCAAGAGCAGTTCTACGGCAGGCGATCTATTCCTGATCCATGGTACCAATACGCCTGAGGCCTTCCAGGCCGCCAGCCATGTCAAACGTCGTACTGATGCTGCCACCTGGAAATATCCTTCTCGTGCGCACGAAGAGCTTTGAATGATTCAGCGAGCTTTGGAGAAATCTCCGATTTCGTTGAGAGCTCACGGAGAATAGACGACTTCAGCTGGCGAACCCGGTCTCTCGCCGCTTTCGCACGCCAATCTGGAGTTCGTTCAATTTGGATTGCACGGGGCAACCATTCGTCGCCGAGGCCATCGCAATCGCGAAGGTACCGGGCGAGCCCCTGTGTCACCTCTTCCTGCGTTGGACGACAACTCAGGCATCTCGTGCCGCTCGGCGACCAGATACTGATCTTGTAACCGTGCCGAGCTGAGAGGAAGAACTCGATAGGCGATACAAACTTCCACACATTGAAATCGCGAGCCGCAACGATCGCATCGACTGGACTTGTAAGTTGGTCTGAGAAGGAGACGACGACGGCGGGTAGTCGTGGCCTTGAAAGCAGCTGCGACGGCGAAAGGCCCGGAGAATGACGGGAGCCGACGACACACAGATCGTTGCCTCTGCGGATCACGCGCTCGGCTAATCGCAACGTCCTTGGCGTGGTGGGCAGTACGAGAACCCGTGGCGGTCCTGCGCGCATATGTACTCTCCTATCGAGCGCCCCGAAGTCGGGGCGCTCATTGGGTTTAATCGAGATTCGGATCCGGGGGTGGCGGGGCGCAGTCGTTACCGTTGCTGCCACAGCAATCACTGCACATTGCGCTTGGACTTGGCAGTCCCGCTTGGTCGGCTAGATGGGTGGCAATCAGATCAAGATTCCCGCCCATTCGGATCGCCGTCTCTAGAAATTCGATACTTGCTAGGTCCACGAACTACTCCATTCGTTGCCGACGGAAATGTCTGGCATCACGATGGAGCCGCAATACGCGCGCCAATGAAACGACTTGAGTGCATGAATGCGAGAGGCACGCGAAACTTCTCACTCGGTGACGCAGCCTCGGCGTTGCATCGTCAGGAGTATGGACTCTGCGCTGCCGGGGTCTGACTGTAGCCTGGCGCGCAGCTCTTGGCAGTCCTGGCGTCTCGCCAGGCGCTGCCACCGTGCGGCGATGGAGTTGTCGCGCACTTTGACATTGGGAAGGACGCGGTCGCTGGCTAAAGAGATATCATCCCTGCGGCGCATGATGCTTGGCTCGAACGTCTTGTCGCCAGCAAGCAGTTGCCAGTCGTCCCGCGTCACATGGTCGGTTGGTGGACTGACATCGGCCATATTGTCGATATCCGGACGAGTTGAGGGCGTCGGGATGCGATTGCGCTGACTCTTACGTTGGACGGCGTGACTGGGGGTTGGATCAGCAGGACTGGGCGGTTGAATTGGCAACTTCGCCTTCGGTGCTTGGGGATTTCCATCGACTGAGCGGATCTTTTTGGCGTCGATGAACTCAACTTCCAAGCGAACAAATGCAGGAGATGGGTTCCTGAGTGGGGGAGCTCGGACATCGAGTTGAGTCCAGATCAATCCGAGGATGACGACAGACAACGCCGAAGCGACCAGTGAATCCAAGCGCCTGGTGATATGAACAGAAGAGTGGCGTTCCATCGGAATGCGAAGTGGCGTCCCTCCACGCTCGCTCATTAGTTCATGCGGAACACTTCGTGGGATGTCCAAGGATCGCTCGCACGGTCAGCTGGGGAATCCTTGTCTCCTGGCCGCGGCGAGGCTATTTAAAAATTCCTATCAATGACTGCTCTACATGCCCCGAGTAATGCAGATGCCAAGTGCCTCCAGCCCGATTTCGACGGCTGCATCGATCAGCGCCACAAGCTCGGAACGGGGGCTAGATCATCAGTGCAATCCGGCGCAATGCCAGAACGCAGACGGGCAGAAGGGCAGGCAATGCCCTGCACCCGAACATCAGAGCACGATTGCTGCCGGAGATTCTTCGAGCATGCAATGCCGAGTAAATGCCGATAGAGAAGACTGCGGCACAGTAGAAGCCGGTGGAAACGGTGAGCCAGCCTTCCGGCGATCGAGAGGGAGTCATCACTGCTAATGCATAGAAGATGACGGCCGCGCGGAAGAAGTTTGAGTTGCGCAGCCTGGGTGGGCCCTCCGAATCTTGCGGGCTCGTCATCGTCCAGTATCCATTGTCCGTCATGGGCATTCGGATCAGACTAGACCAGTCATCAGCTACCAGAAGCGAGTAATTGGCTCAATCAAACTCTATTGCGATTTCTCTTACAGCTAGGCCCGCGTCCCAGGGGCGTGGAAGGGGGCGTTAACCCCGATTATTCCAATGACAAATCGGAAATCACGCCTTGGGGGGCCACCGCTTGCTTGTCACCACGAAACCGCAGCGTCAGCCCCTTAAGGAAATTCCGCAGAATCTGATCCCCACAAGGCCGGTAGTGCTTATGCCCCGGTTGCCGGAACAGCGCGGTCATCTCCGGCTTGGTCAGCGGAAACCCCGCAGCCTGCATGATCTCGTGCATATCCACGTCCTTGAGCTGGAACGCCACGCGCAGCTTCTTCAGCACCAGGTTGTTGGTGATGCGCGATTCCACGGGGCGTGGCGCCTGGGTATCGCTGGGCCCACGGAAGTACAGGATCAGGCCGTCGAGGAAGTTGGCCAGCAGGCGGTCGCTGCAAGCCACCGCGCCGTCCTCGTCGTCCTTCTTCAGCAGGGCCGGGATGTCGGCCTTCTCGATCGGGAAATCGGGATCGACTAGATGCGTGATCTCCACGACCTTGGCATCGCTGAGGTCCAGCATGAAGCGGATGCTGCGCAGTACGTCGTTGTTGATCATGGCAGGGTCGCTCGACGGTCGAGCCAGGCTGGCGCCCGAGCTCGGGGGCGGCGGATCAGTATAGCCTCCACAGCAGGGCCACTACGCCAAAGATCAATGGTAGAACGCTAGGGACGCCGCCACTTACCACCAGCGATTCCCGACGGCATGGTAACTGCCCTACCGCAACGCCATTACGCTACTGCAGAACGCGTTGGACATCAGAGGCATCGGCCTCGAGAACAAAGCTGATATGGCCGCGATGAGCAAGGCGGTCAAAGACGAAACCGAAGCCCATCAGCCAGCGCCCGAATCGTTTGCCGCGCTCACCGTATGCTCATCTGTCCAGTCACCCGTGCCCCTGCGCACCATTGGGGAATCGTCCGAAGGACACCCAGTACCCGCATTTCGTCTACGCCGAATTGGCGGCTCGGAGCCGCTGGTCCCAATCCGTTAAATCCCCTATCGCCATGCTGACGACGTCCTGAAACTCGGCCAGCGGAAAGGTCATGTCTACGGGCTTGTTTAGGTAGACGTCCTGGAGGAACGTCACCTCGGTTGCGTTCCCGCCAACAAGGCGGAGCACGCAAAGCCGCTGTCCCAGAAACTGGATCTCCGCAGCGGGCGAGGTCTCCGGCCCCTCGGTGATGAAGATGATCTCGAATCGCATGGCTGTACGGCTCCCTCTGTGGCGGGTACTTCAATCCCGATCGTCCAAATCCCGCTGCGTCAAATACAACCGCAGATCAAACTCCAGCTGGTGATACTCCGGCTCCATATGCCGGCACAGCTGGTAAAAGGCCTTGTTATGTTCGGCCTCCTTAATATGCGCCAGCTCGTGCACCACGATCATCCGCAGGAAATCCGCCGGCGCATCGCGGAACACCGTGGCGATGCGGATCTCCCGGCTGGCCTTCAACTTCCCGCCATGCACGCGTGAAATCGCCGTATGCGTGCCCAGCGCATGCTTCATCACCTGCAGCTTGCCGTCGTACAGCACCTTGCCCAGCGGCACCGAGCGGCGCAGATGCTGCTCCTTGAGCGCCTGCACGTAGTCATACAGCTGCCCGTCGTTGCGGACCGCATGGGCGTCCCGGTACTTCTCGGCCAGCATCGGCCTCAGCCGGCCCTGGTCGATCAGCTGGCGCACCCGGTCCAGCAGGGGCGGGGGATAGCCGGTGAGGTATTTCAGGGTTTCCATCGGGCGTTATCATGGGGCCTGAATCCCCAGCAAGAAAGCAGTGTCATGGCAAAGGCGAATCCCCTCCAGGAACAGCTGCTCAAGGCGGGGCTGGTCAAGAAATCCAAGGTGGCCGAGGTCGCGCGCGAGCAGAACAAGGCTCGCCACGCCAAGGGCCCGGCCGGTCCCAGCGAAATCCAGATCGAGGCCGAGCGCGCGCGCGCCGAGAAGGCCGAGCGCGACCGTGCCCTCGAAGCCGAGCGCAAGGCGCAGGCCCGCATGGCCGAGATGCGCGCGCAGGCACGGCAGATCATCGCCGACAAGAAAGTGCCGCGGGCCGGCGAAAGCGAATATCGGTTCACCGTCGATGGTGTCATCCGCACGCTGCTGGTCAACGACGACCTGCGCAAGAAGCTTTCCGCCGGCGTGCTGGTCATCGCCCGGGTGGACGACCGCTTCGAACTGCTGCCGCGCCCGGCCGCCGACAAGGTGCGCGAGCGTGACGCCAGCATGATCGTGCTCGACCACGGGCAGGCACAGGACAGCGCGGCCGATGCCACGGCTTCCGATGACGATGCGTACTACGCGCAGTTCAAGGTGCCAGACGACCTGGTGTGGTAACGAGGCGGCGCGGCTGTCGCCGCTCCGCCGCGTTACGATGGCCCCCACCTCCCGGCCTGGCCTCCCGGCATGTCCGACTTCACCGTGCACCTGTTGCTGCAGACCTCGCTGGTGCAGGTCCGGGACGTGGTCTGCGCCGGCACCTGCCGTCACCTGGGCGAGATAGAGCGTTCCCGCCGCACTGAACTCGTCTTCCCGTATCGCGGCACCTACGTGCGCCACCTGGAAGACGACCTCGTCGTGGCCGATGCCAGCCAGGTCATCTTCTTCAATGCGGACGAGCCCTACCGCATCAGCCATCCGCATGCCGGCGGTGATGCCAGCCTGGCGCTCACCATCGACGAAACCTTGCTGCGGGAAATCGCCCCGGCCCCGCTGCTGCACGAAGGTACGCCGCCGCGCTTCCGCGTGCCGCGCCTGCGCATCGACCCGCGCACCCAGGTGCTGGTCGCGATGCTGCGCCATAGCCTGCACGAGGGCATTGCCGATCCGCTGGAAGGGGAGAGCCTGGCCCTGGTGCTGGCGCAGCGTGCTATCGGCCCGCGCACCGCGCATGCGGCCGGCGCCAGCGCGGGCAAGCGCCGCTTGGTGGACCGCGCCAAGGTGGTGCTGATGGGCGACGTGACGCGGCGCTGGACGCTGGCCGATGTCGCCGCCGAGGTGGGCGTTTCGCCCGTCTACCTGACCCAGAGCTTCCGCGAGGTCGAGGGCGTGCCACTGTATCGCTACCAGATGCGCCTGCGGCTGGCCCGTGCGCTCGATCTGCTGGGGGAGTACGAGGACCTCAGCCGTCTCGGCCAGGACCTGGGCTTCTCCAGCCACAGCCATTTCAGCGCGGCGTTCCAGCAGGCCTACGGCCGCAGCCCCAGCGAGTTCCGTCAACTCGCGCTGCACGCCGCACCTCCCCGCGGCGAGCGCTAAATTTCTTGATAGCGGCCCGTACTCGCGCGGGCGCCTACTGTACGTGCCCGATCCGGGCAACCCACGGGAGAACGACATGAGCGAGAAGACCTGCGCCGCCTGCGATTGCGAACTCGACGAGAACGCCATCCAGGTCAAGCTCGGCGGCAAGGTGGTGGAAGTCTGCTGCGAGGAATGCGCCACGCAGCTGCGCGAAGCCTACGCCTCCGCCGCCAACGGCTGAGCCGCCGGAGTTCCCGGGTCGCGCGGCGCGCGACGGCGATCCGGGTTTTCCACGCTTTTTGACCGCATCGCCCCGAGGCATGCGCGCGGCCGGCGGTCCACCCCTCCACGATCCCTCTCCGCCCGCGATCCGCCGGGCGGCATGAAGCGCTGCGCGCCTTCGCGCCGCAGCCAACGGAGAACCCCATGTTGAACCGCAGGCAATTCCTGGCCGCCACCGGCTGGGCCGGCGCTTCGCTGGCCTTGTCCGGCCTCGTCACCGTCGGCGGTGACGTGCACGCGCCCGATCCGTCGCTGGATGCGGATACCTTCCACGGTCTGCGCCGTTATGCGCGCACACAGTTTGGCGACATCGCGTATGTGGAACAGGGCAGCGGGGAGGCCGCATTGTTCCTGCACGGCTTTCCCCTCAACGGCTTCCAGTGGCGCGGCGCGCTGCCACGCCTGGCGCCCTATCGGCGTTGCATCGCGCCGGATTTCCTCGGCATGGGCTACACGCGCGTGGCGCAAGGGCAGGCGGTGGGACCGGACGACCAGGTCGCCATGCTGCTGGCGTTGATGGATACCTTGGGCATCGCCAGTACCGACCTCGTGGCGAACGACAGCGGCGGCGCGGTGGCCCAGTTGATGCTGGCGCACCATCCGAAACGTGTGCGCACGGTGTTGCTCACCAACTGCGATACCGAAATCGACAGTCCGCCGGCGGCCCTGATGCTGGTGATCGAACTCGCACGCCAAGGCCGCTTCGTGGACGAATGGCTGGGCCGCTGGCACGCGGATCGCGCCCTCGCGCGCAGTGCCGAAGGCATCGGCGGAATGTGCTACGCCGATGCCGCGCACCCCACCGACGAGGCGATCGACATGTACTTCGGCCCGCTACTTTCCACCCAGCACCGCACCGACCTGGCGCATGCCTACGCCATCGCTCTTTCGCGCAACGCACTGGCAGGAACAGCCGCTGCATTGCGCCGGGCGCGCGCACCGGTGTGGGTGGTGTGGGGCACGGCCGATGACATCTTCGAGATGCGCAACGCCGATCACCTCGAACATGCCTTTGGCCATTCGCGCGGCGTGCGCCGGCTATCGGGATACAAGCTGTTCTGGCCGGAGGAGCGGCCGGACGTGATAGCCGAGGAAGCCCGGGCGTTGTGGAACGCATGGATACCCGCCGTGACGCGGCGTTGATCCAGCGATGAAGCATTCAGTACGTCACTGCGAACAACACACCCGCGTCACTCCTCGCGGCGCACCGTCGGGTGGCGGTAATTCCCACCGCAGAGGAATGCAGACATGACCCAGCAGAACCCGCAGCGCCAGCAGGGCGACGATGACAGCCAGCAGGCTGACGAATCCCAGCGCCGCCAGCAGCAACAGCAGCAACAGCAGCAGCCGCAGAACGACCAGGACGAAGAAGAGTAAGTCCAGGTCGGAAGGCAGGCATTCCGAGGGCCGCGTTCGCGCGGCCCTCTATTTTTGTGCACGCGGACTTCTCGAACGCATCTCGCGTCTTTCACGGTCCGGCGCGCAGCCTCCCGTCTCGCCAACCGTTGGCGCATGGATTCGGAGAACCAATGCAATGAGCATCCCAGGCGATCGCTATATCCCTCCTTCCGCGGTCGAGACGGTCGCCGTCGTCGCCGCCGCGGATCCCGTCGTTGCCCCCGTTGAAAGCGCGGTGTCGTGGGGCGCGATCCTGGCCGGCGCAGCGGCTGCCGCGGCGTTGTCCCTCATCCTGGTGATCCTCGGCGTCGGCCTCGGGCTGTCGTCGGTGTCGCCTTGGTCGTTCGAAGGCGTGAGCGCCGAGACGTTCGGCTGGTCGAGCATCGCCTGGATCACCTTCACCGCCATCGTGGCCTCCGGGCTGGGCGGCTACATCGCCGGCCGCCTGCGCACGAAGTGGACGCGCCTGCACGGGGACGAAACCTACTTCCGCGATACCGCGCACGGCTTCCTCTCCTGGGCGATCGCCACGCTGTTGGCCGCCGGCCTGCTGACCAGCGCGATCAGCGGCATCCTCGGTGCCGGCGTCAAGGCGGCCGGTGCCACCGCCGGTGCCGCCAGCGGCGCGGCGGGCGGCCTGGCCACGCTCGGTGCGGCCGCCAGCGTGCCGGGCACCCAGGACGGCGATCTGCAGTACTGGGTCGATTCGCTGTTCCGCCGCACTACGCCCACCGCCACGTCGGCGCCGGGCACCCCCGTCGAGCCGATGCCGGCCACGGCCGGCGCGGTCCCGCCGCCGCCGGCGCGCGCACCGGCCGGTGTGGAGCCGATGCCGGGTACCGTGCCGCCGCCGCCGGGGCAGGGTCCGGCGGCCGACCGTCCGGGCGCGCGCGCCGAAGTGGCCCGCATCGTGTTGAACAGCCTGCAGTCGCCCACCATGGACGCCGCGGACGCCCAATACCTCGCCCAGCTCGTCTCCGCGCAGACCGGCATGAGCCAGGCCGAAGCGCAGGCGCGCGTCACCGACATGCAGACCCGTCTGCGCGCGGCCATCGACAAGGCCAAGCAGCAGGCCAAGCAGGCGGCCGACGATGCGCGCAAGGCCACCGCCTATGCCGCGCTGTGGCTGTTCATCACGCTACTGGTGGGTGCCTTCTGCGCCAGCCTGTTCGCCACCTGGGGCGGCCGTCGCCGCGACCTGTACTGACCGCTTACCCGTCGAAGGGAGAATGACCATGAAATACATGCTGCTGTGGCTGCTCGGCGTGCCGATTCCGATCCTGCTGCTGATCGCGCTGCTGCGTTGAGCTCGAGGCGTTGAACTGGAAAGGCTGCCGAAAGGCAGCCTTTCTTTATGGGCGCATATGGCCGATACCTGCGCGCAGTGAGGCGCCGCTTCACCCTGTTTATACGGCGAGGCATTGCATGATGCATCGACCGCGGCGGTGTTGGGCATGCATGGGCATGCCACGCCGCAGGCGGTATCTCTTCCTCACGAGGTGACAGGCCATGACCGAGCGCATCGAAGCGGGCCAGCTGGTATTCGTGGCCGATGGCGAGATTGGCGTGGCCGGCGTGCGCGAGGTGCGTCCGCATGAGGATACTTTCGTCATCAACGTGCAGAACGGCGGCGACTTCGTGCTGCCGATGAGCGCGGTCAAGGACGTGCACTCCGGCAAGGTGATCCTGGCCGTCGACAAGCTGCCGGAAGACGTGCGCGAGGCGCT
Organism: Stenotrophomonas sp. HITSZ_GD; assembly: GCF_029543105.1. Classification (GTDB taxonomy): domain Bacteria; phylum Pseudomonadota; class Gammaproteobacteria; order Xanthomonadales; family Xanthomonadaceae; genus Stenotrophomonas_A. Next base: position 80,004 of record NZ_JARQXB010000011.1, on the reverse strand, counting down.
GCGCCATCCGCACGCGGCGGAGATCCACAATCCCAGCTACGCCGCCACCGATCCGGAAGAAGGCGCGCTGAAGGACTAAGCCGTTTGCCTGAGCGCAACGGCGTCGGCCAATCCCGTTACGCGCTTGGCCGTGGGCTGAAAGGGTTGAAGCGAATCCGAGGGGCCGCAGGTGGTCCTGATCGCACCTGCGCGGCGAACTGATGGGCGCAGCGCGAAGCGCAGCCACGAATCTCAGGCGGCGCCAACTTCCAACAAATTGCTTGCGCCAAGTACACGCGCAAAAAAAGGGCCCCGCGAACGCGGGGCCTTTTCTTCATCGAGGCTTGCCCAGATCAGGAAGCCATCTTCAGCGCATGCTTGCGGTTGCGCATGACGTCATGGCACTCGCGCACGCTCGGCAGCAGCGCCTGCACCTCGGCGCGAACCGCCGCCGGCGTGTCGCTGTCGCTCAGCGTGTCCTGGAAAGCGTGCAGCAGGCGATCCTCGGACTGCTCCAGCTCGGCGACGTAGCCGTAATCGGTGTCGCCCAGCATGGCGCGGACGCGGCCATACATCTGCTGCATCGAGCCGACCATCGTGCCGTGCTCGGCCGGCTTGCCGCCCGCGGCGGCCACGGTCGCGCTCAGGCGGGTGACGATGTCGCTCTTGACGCCCGCGATGCGGGTGAACAGGCCGGAGAGCTCGGGATTCTCCACCTTGCCGGCGGCTTCGGTATAGAAGTCCTTGCCGTCGCGGGCGATCTCGATCAGGTCGTTGAGGCTATGCTCGATCTTGCTCTGGGTGCTCATTCAGTGGCTCCTTGGTGATGCGGAAGGCGGTGATTCGCCGTGCGCCCCCAAGATCGCCAAACCGCTATAAATTCCCTGTGACTTCGCGTGACGGGCGCCGCGACGTTGCTGAGTGGCCGGCAGGGAATGCATCGGCTGCGTGAAGCAAAGCTTCAACGCACGCGGTCGTACCAGGCGCGGACGTGCGCAGGGAGATGGGGTCGCGGGTCGATGCCGAGCGCCACGTGCGCGTCAAGCCAATCGCGCAGTGCCCGCAGCGCTGGCGAATCGACCGTCCTCTCTTCCTCGCCCGGCGGCAGTTGTGCCTCGCTCCAGCTGTAGAGCCGGTCCAGGCGTGCATGCAGGGCCGCCTGTAGCCAACGCCCGAGCGGATAGCTGCGATATCCCTGTTCGCCGAGGCGGCTGACCGCATCGGAGACCTGCCGCTGGGCGCCGCGCACCCACTCGGTCTTGCCGCCCGCACTTACCGGGATGGTGAGTGGCGCGGGCGCGCGATGCGCCTTCAAGGGGCGCCGCAAGGCCAGCTCGAGGTCGCGCGCATCGCGCTCGGACTCCGCCTCCACCAGCACCCCGGTCGCCAGGTCGAAGAACTCGAACCAGCGCGGATGCAAGGTGCGGATGCGGCCCAGCGGGTCGCGCGAGAAGCCAATCTTGCAGAAATCTTCCCACGCACAGGGCAGCACGTAGGTGTAGCAGCGGCCGTCGAGGCGGATAGCGTCCAGCTCGGGAAGCTCGATGGGCATGTCACCACTGTGGCACGGCGTGCTGAAACGCACCGTTCATACGGCCGCCGAGCCCTCGTAGAGTCGGCAGGCAGTGCGAGGCTGCCATCGGACATCCGTGCCCGTCGCCGGGCCGGGGCGCCGCTCACCCCCGCCGCGCCGCCTCGATCTTGGCCACGTCGATCTTGCGCATCTCCATCATCGCGGCGAACACCCGCTGTGCCACGGCGGGGTCAGGGTCGGTAACGCCCTCGGACAATACACGCGGCGTGATCTGCCACGAGATGCCCCACTTGTCCTTGCACCAGCCGCAGGCGCTCTCCTGCCCGCCATGGCCGACGATGGCGTTCCACAGCCGGTCGGTCTCTTCCTGGTCCTCGGTAGCCACCTGGAACGAGAAAGCCTCGTCCGGCTTGAAGGCCGACCCGCCATTGAGGCCGATGCAGGGAATCCCCATCACGGTGAACTCCACCGTCAGCACGTCGCCCTTCTTGCCAGACGGGAAGTCGCCCGGCGCGTGATGGATCGCGTCGACCGAGCTGTCGGGGAATGTCTTGGCGTAGAACTCCGCCGCCTCCAGCGCCGTGCCGTCGTACCACAGGCAAATCGTGTTCTTGTGCTTGCTGCTCATGCCGCCCTCCTGGATGAAGTGACGCTAGCGGTGCCCGCGCTCCTCGCGTGCCCGTGCGCGGCGGTCGAACAGCACCGCGCTGGCCACGATACCCAGCCCGAGGAAAACCGCCAGCAGGAACAGGACCAGCGCGATGGCCGGGTAGCCCCACAGCTTGAACGGCGTGTCGATGCGCATCATCTGCGAGGACGCCAGGATCAGCGCGGCGGTGACGATGCCCGCGGCGACCCGGTTGGCGATCTTCTGCAGATTCTCCATCAGGTGCGACTCCTCCAGCCCGGTCACCTTCATCTGCATCCGGTTCTCGGCCAGCAGCGAAAGGATGTCGGACAGGCGGCGCGGGCTCTCGCGCAGCAGCGTCTGCACTTCCATCGCCTCGCTGGCGAGGTTGGCGGCCGACAGCGACTTGCGCAGCCGCGCGCGCATCACGCTCTGCAGGTGCTGCTCGACCACCCGGCGGATATCCAGCGCCGGCGAGAGCGTGCGGCATACCGATTCCAGGTTGAGCAGCGTCTTGCCGAGCAGGCTCAGTTCCGGCGGCGTGCGCAAGCCGGTCGCGGTGGCGATGCGCACCAACTCCAGCACCACCTGGCCTTCGGTGGTGGTGTCGTGCGCGGCATAGCGGGCGATCATCTGCCCCACCTCGCGCAGATAGCGCTCCTCGTCGTAGTCCTCCAGGCGCGTGCTCAAGGCGATGGTCTCGTCGGCCACCTCCTCGCCGCGGCCATCCACCGCCGCGAACAGCAGTTTGAGCAGGCGCTCGCGCAGGCGCGGCGGCACGTGCGCCACCATGCCCAGGTCGAAGATCGCCAGGCGGCAATCGTCGGTGACGCGCAGGTTGCCCGGGTGCGGATCGGCATGGATTTCGCCGTGCACGAAGATCTGGTCCAGGTAGCCGCGGATCAGCGCACTGGCCACCGGGGCCATGTCCTGCTCGGTACGCCGCACCGGCGGGATCGCGTCCACGCGCACGCCGCGCGCCAGTTCCATGGTCAGCACGCGGCGGCCGGTGAAGTCCCACACCGGCTGCGGTATCCACAGTTCCGGGAACGGGGCCAGGTGCTGGCCGAAGCGCACCAGGTTCTCCGCCTCGGCCTCGTAGTTGAGTTCGGCGATCAGGGTCTTGGCGAACTCGTTGAGCCAATCGGCAAAGCGGACTCGGCGGCCCAGGCCGGTGAGGCGATCGGCGGCGTTGGCGAAGCTGCGCAGCACGTCCAGGTCCGAGCGTACCTGGGCGGCAACCTCCGGCTTTTGCACCTTCACCGCCACCTCGCGCCCGTCGCGCAGCGTGGCGCGATGCACCTGCGCCAGCGATGCGCAGCCCAGCGGCGTTTCCTCGAAGCTTGAAAAAGCCTTGCTGACCGATACGCCGATCTCTTCCTCGAAGATCTCGCACACGCGCGCCACCGGAATCGGCGCCACCTGCTCCTGCATGCGCTCCAGCGCGCTGGCGAACTCCGGCGGCACCAGGTCCGGCCGGGTGGACAGCATCTGCCCGAGCTTGACGAAGGTCGGCCCGAGCGCTTCGAGGTCGCGCACGAACTGCTCGGGATTGCTCTCGGCGGCCACGTCGGCCTGCACCGCCGGGTCGAGGTTGAGGCCGGAGAACACGCCGGAGTTCCGGTAGCGCAGCAGCAGGCGCAGGATTTGCGTGCGGCGGCTCATGCCGCCGACCAGCGCCGGGTCGCCCGTGCGCGTGGGCGGGGCGGTCGGCGTGGCGGACGGGGCGCCGGGCGAGGGGACGGGCAGGGTGTCGCTGTGGCCGGACAAGGCGGTTCTCCGCATCGGATGGCGCCAGTGTCCGCAGGGGCCGGTCGTCGCGCGGTGAATCCGCCGTTCCCCGCCGTGGCCGCGATCGGCGAGAATCGGGCTCGACCTCTCCGAATGGAATCCCCATGGCCGGCGCCAGCCTGTTCACCCTGCTCGACGACATCGCCACGCTGCTGGACGACGTGTCCATCCTCACCAAGGTCGCGGCGAAGAAGACCGCCGGCGTCCTGGGCGACGACCTGGCGCTCAACGCCCAGCAGGTGACCGGCGTGCGCGCCGAGCGCGAGCTGCCGGTGGTGTGGGCGGTGGCGAAGGGCTCGCTGGTCAACAAGGCGATCCTGGTGCCCGCGGCGCTGGCCATCAGCGCGCTGGAGGGGTGGCTGCGCGCGCGCGGCTACCCGATCCCGCTGGTGGTGCCGCTGATGATGATCGGCGGCGGCTACCTGTGCTTCGAGGGCGTGGAGAAACTCGCCCACAAATGGCTGCATCGCGAGGAAGAGCCCGAGCAGCAGCATGCCGAGCGGCTGCAGAAGCTGGCCGATGCCTCGGTGGACGTGGTGGCGATGGAGAAGGACAAGATCAGGGGCGCGATCCGTACCGATTTCATCCTCTCGGCCGAGATCATCGTGCTCTCGCTGGGCGTGGTGAGCGGGCGGCCGTTCGGCCAGCAGATCCTGGTGCTGATCGCCATCGCGCTGGCGATGACCGCCGGCGTGTACGGGCTGGTGGGCGGCATCGTCAAGCTCGACGACCTCGGCCTGTGGCTGAGCCGCAAGGGCGCGGGGCTGGCGGCGATCGGCCGCGGCATCCTGCGCGCGGCGCCGTGGCTGATGAAGACGCTCTCGGTGGTCGGCACGCTGGCGATGTTCCTCGTCGGTGGCGGCATCCTCGTGCACAACGTGCCGGCGCTGCACCACTTCGTCGTCGGCCTGGGGCCGCAGACCGGCTGGGGCGCCACGCTGGTGTCCACGCTCGGCAACATGGTGGTCGGCGTGATCGCCGGCGCGCTGGTGCTGGGCGTGGTCACCGCCTGGCAGAAGCTGCGCGGCGCCCCCGCGGCGCACTGAACCGGATAACCAAGGAGAACCGCATGACCCGCATCACCCTGGGCGCGCTGGCGCTGTGGATTGGCATGGCGGCATCCCCGGCGCAGGCCGCCGATGCCACGCAGGTGACGGTGGACGGTGGCCGCGTTCAAGGCCACGCCACCGAAGGACTGCTGGTATTCAAGGGCATTCCCTATGCCGCTGCGCCGGTGGGCGCGTTGCGCTGGCGCGCGCCGCAACCGGTACCGCGCTGGAACGGCGTGCGCCCGGCCCGCGCCTACGGCCCGGATTGCATGCAGCGCCCGTTCGCCACCGACGACGCGCCGTTGACCACCGACCCTTCCGAGGATTGCCTCTACGCCAACGTGTGGCGCCCGGCGCAGGCGCAAGGCCCGCTGCCGGTGCTGGTATGGGTCCACGGCGGCGGTTTCGTCAACGGCGGCGGTTCGCCGCCGAGCTACGCCGGCGCGGCGCTCGCGCGCCAGGGCGTGCTGGTCTTCAGCTTCAACTACCGCCTCGGGCGCTTCGGCACCTTCGCGCATCCGGCACTGGCGAAGGCGAACGCCGACGGCGGCCGCACGGTGAACTACGGCATCCTCGACCAGGTGGCCGCACTGGAATGGGTGAAGCGCAACATCGCCGCGTTCGGCGGCGATCCGCGCAACGTCACCGTGATGGGCGAGAGCGCGGGCGGCATGTCGGTGCATGCGTTGTTGACCTCGCCGCTCGCGCAGGGCCTGTTCCAGAAGGCGGTGATCCAGTCCGGCGGCGAGCCGGATGGGCGCGGCACGCTGGCCGATGCCACGCGCGCCGGCGTGCGCTTCGCGCAGGCGCAGGGCATCGAGGGCGAGGACGCCCAGGCGCTGGCCAAGCTGCGCGCGCTGCCGGCCGAGGCCGTGCTGGGCGATCTCAACCTCACCACGCTGGACCGCAGCCTGGGTGAAGCCGGCACCTATGTCTTCCCCGTGGCGGACGGCCAGGTGGTCGCCGACCTGGCCACGGCCTATCGCGAGGGCAAGTACAACCGCGTGCCGCTGGTGGTGGGCGCCACGGCCGACGACATCGGCGGGCCGGACGGCTACATGGTGGCCGGCGCCAGGCACACGGCGGACGTCTTCGCGCGCGCGGGCCTTCCGACCTGGCATTACCAGTTCGCCTATGTGGCCCAGGCCACCCGTGCGGTGCACCCGAAGGGCGCCGCGCATGCCAGCGAGATTCCTTATTTCTTCGGCACCGTGGGCGTGCGCTACGGCGGCGATACCAAGCCCGGCGACCTGGCGCTTTCGTCCAAGGCGAGCGGCTACCTGTTGAACTTCGTGCGTGGCGGCAACCCGAACGGTGAGGGCTTGCCGGCGTGGCAGCCGTACACGGCCGGGCAAGGCGCCACGCAGGTGTTTGGCCTGACCGGCGAGGTGGGGCCGGCGCGGTGAGGTGAAGCGAGGCTTGCCGGCCGCGGCTGACGTCGCGGCTCGGGGAAACTACTCGGCGTCGATCACGCGGTTCTTGCCTGCCTGCTTGGCCGCGTACATCGCGCGATCGGCGCGCCTGACCACCGATTCGGCGCTCTCGCCCGGCTGGCATACGGCCACGCCCGCGCTGAAGGTCACGAACACGCGCAGGCTTTCGTGCAGCAGGGCGCGCTGGGCCAGCGCGCGTTGCAGCCGCACCACCGCCGCGTGCGCCTCGAAGGCGGTGGCGTCCGGCAGCAGCAGCACGAATTCCTCGCCGCCGAAACGCGCGATGGCATCGCTGGCGCGCAGCACGGTGCGCGCGGTGACCACCAGGTGGCGCAGCGCCGCGTCGCCGCCGGCGTGGCCGTGGGTCTGGTTGAGCAGGCGGAAGTCGTCCAGGTCGATCAACGCCACGCACAGCGGCTGCCCGCCGCGCTGCGTGCGCGACTGCTCGCGCGCGAACAGTTCCTCGAACCCGCGCCGGTTCAGCGCGCCGGTCAATTGGTCCTCGCGCACGAGGTCGGACATGTCGCGCAGTTCCTGCTCCAGCGCGTGGATGCGCTGTTCGGCCTCGTCCACCTGCTGCTTGGCCTCCACCAGCTCGTCGCGCGCGCGCAGCGCCTGCGCCTGCACGCCGGCGGTATCGGCCAGGATGTCCTGCAACAGCCGGCCCAGCTCGGAAATGCTGCGCGCGCGGGCAATGGCCTGGGAGTAGCCGGCCACGCGGTCGTGGTACTCGCCGGTGCTGGCGGCCATGCCGTCCAGGCGGTCGACGAAGGACACCATCATGCCGCGCATCGCGTCCTTGGATTCGGCGATGCCCTGCTTGAGCAGGCCTTGCTTGTACATCACCTCGCGCAGGCTGCCGCGCGCCTGTTCGAGCGTGTTCTTGTCCAACGGGCCGGCGATCAGCTGGCGGATGGCCCCGATCTGCCCCTGCAGCCAGCTGCGGTCGTCCAGCAGCTCGCCCACGTTTTCCAGCAACAGGTCGAACAGGCCCAGCAGCAGGTTCTGCTGCTCGTGCGCGTCCTCCGCGCGCAGGCCGATCTGGTGGCTCAACTCGCGCAACCGGTGCTCGAAGCCGGTGACCGGCTGGCCCGGCCGCCACGCGCGCAGGTCGTTGCCGAGGGTTTGCGATTCCTCGCTGAGCAGGCGGTCGCGCTGCAACGCGGTGGCCAGCGCGTTGCCCAGCGCCTGCCGCAGCAGGTCGCGCCATTGCTCGGCCTCGCTGCGCCCGTCGCCCAGCAGCTCCACGTCCACCGTGCGGATGTATTTGTCGATCAGCTGGCGCAGGGCGCGCCCATAGGCCTCCCAGTCGCCTGCCTCGTAGGCGTTGCGCAGGCGCGCGCCCATGTCGGCCAACTCGCCGTGCAGGGTGCACATGCCCTCGGCGAACGCCCACAGCAAGGCCGGCGGCTGGCGGGCGGGGGCGAACAGGCGCTGCAGGGCAGCCGTGGCGGCGGCGCGATCCTGCGGTGGAGGCGCCGCGCCCGGCAGCCACTCGCCGTCGAGGGCGGTACCCGGCGCGGGCGCCACGGTCGCGTCTCCGCCGCCGCGCGGCCACCAGCGGCGCAGCGCGCCGAGGCGAGGAGAGGGCGGGTCGCGGGGGTCGGACATGGAGGCGTGGCGCCGGAGGCTTCGATGCCGGGTTATCGGCGCGGCGCGCGCGGGCTTGAATGGTTCATCGCATGACCCACCGCATTTCGGGGCGTTTGCACCGCAAAGGGGAAATGAATGCGCGCACGCGATGAGCACAGCACGTTTCGTCATCAAAACAACGCGCGCGCTTCACGTGCTTTTTATCGCCGCTTGCCGAGTATCACTCCAGGCGCTCGTGGAGGACTCGCGAGCGCCACGGCTCGATTTCCCTGCTTCGACATCGCCCAGCTGGCTTGGGGCGATGGGTGTCTCTTTTCCTGTTTTTCCGTCCTCCCCCCCCACTGACGGATGTAGTGATGACCGCCTTGCTCTCGCTGGATGCACCCATCGCGCCGCCGCGCGATGTCCCCCCGCCGTCGCCCGGGCAGATGCCGCTGGTGCGCACGCGCGCACCGCGCTACCGCGATGCGCGCGGCCGCTTCACCCGCCACCACGAATGGCAGCACGACATCGCGCCGGTGCGCGACAGCGCGCTGTTCGTGGTGCCGGAGATGGCCGACTTCGTGAAGGCCGGCGGCCTGGGCGACGTGGCGGCCGCGCTGCCGCGCGCGCTGCGGCGCCGCTACGACGTGCGCGTGCTCATCCCGGGCTATCGCGACGTGCTGGACCGCGCCGGGGCGATCGAGGTGGTCGGGCGGATTCCCTCCCACGCCAGCCTGCCGGCCTGCGACATCGGCCGCATCGAACAGGCCGATGGCCTGCCGGTGTACGTGCTGCTGTGCCCGGCGCTGTTCGAACGCGACGGCACGCCCTACGTGGACGCCGACGGCCACGAGTGGCCGGACAACGCGCTGCGCTTCGCCACCCTGTCCTCGGCCGCGGCGGAAATCGCCGCCGGCCGCGCCGGCCTGGACTGGCGCCCGCAGTTGCTGCACCTCAACGACTGGCCCTGCGCGCTGGCGGCCGCCTACGTGCGCTGGCGCGGCGGCAAGACGCCGTGCCTGCTGACCATCCACAACCTGGCCTACCAGGGCGTGTTCCCCGAAGCGCTGGCGCCCTCGCTCGGCGTGCCCGCCGCGCATACCGGCGAGCTGGCGTTCCACGGGCAGCTCTCGTTCCTGCGTGCCGGCATCGTCAACGCGCGCCAGGTGAACACGGTCAGCCATAGCTACGCCAACCAGATCGTCGCGCCGGACGATGGCTGCGGCCTAGACGAACTGCTGGCCGAGCGCGCCTCGCTCGGCGCGCTCAGCGGCATCGTCAACGGCATCGACGCCAGCTGGGATCCGCGTACCGACGCCCACCTGCCGGCGCGCTTCAGCGTCACCCAGTGGCAGGGCCGCGAGGAGAACGCCGCGCACGTGCGCCGCGCCTTCGGGCTGCCGCCGAGCCGTGGCCCGCTGTTCGCGGTGGTCTCGCGCCTGGTGCACCAGAAGGGCCTGGACCTGACCTGCGAGGTGGCGCCGCAGATCGTCGCCGCCGGTGGGCAGATCGTGGTGATCGGCGGTGGCGAGCCGCAGATCGAGCAGCAGGTGGCCGAGCTGGCGCGGCGCTATCCCGGCCATGTCGGCGCCTACATCGGCTTCGACGAGGCGCTGGCACGGGCGATGTTCGCCGGCGCCGACTTCCTGCTCATGCCCTCGCGCTTCGAGCCGTGCGGCCTGAGCCAGATGTACGCCCAGCGCTTCGGTTGCCTGCCGGTCGCGCATGCCACCGGCGGGCTGATCGACACGGTGGATGACGGCGTCACCGGCTTCCTGTTCCAGGGCGCCAGTGCCGATGCGCTGCGCCGCTGCCTGCAGCGCGTGTTCCGCACCTTCCGCCTGCCGGGGCTGCTGGCGGCGATGCGCCGCGCGGCGATGCTGCGGCCGAGCGGCTGGGACGTGGCCGGCAACGAATACCTCGCGCTCTACCAGCGCACCGCGCTGGAGTTGCCATGAACGAACGCGCTGGGGAGCGTAGCGAGGCCGCCGCGGCCGACACCTCTGAATACCACGCAGCCGAAACCCCGGAGGCCTGCGCCGCGCTGATGTCGCTGGCGCGCGGCGAGCCGGGCGACGCGTTCGCGTGGCTGGGGCCGCATCGGCTGCCCGACGGGCGCCAGCGCGTGCGCGCGCTGCTGCCCGGCGCGCGCGCAGTCACCCTGATCGACCTGCAAGGCAAGCCGCTGGCCTCGATGCGTCCGGTGGGCGAGGGCGTGTTCGAAGGCGACCTGCCGTCGAACACGGGCTACCAGCTGCGCGTCGATTGGCCGTTGGGCCAGGAAGAGATCGGCGACGCCTATGCCTTTGGCCCCCAGTTGGACGAAGACGTGCTGCATCGCCTGCATGAAGGCGACGGCGAGGCCGCGCGCGGCGCCTTGGGCGCGCACCACGTGCGCTGCGGCGACGTACCGGGCGTGCGTTTCGCGGTGTGGGCGCCCAACGCGACGCGCGTAGCCGTGGTGGGCGACTTCAACGGCTGGGACGGCCGCCGCCATCCGATGCGCCTGCGCCATACCGCGGGTGTGTGGGAGATCTTCATCCCCCGCCTGCAGGCCGGGGAGCGCTACAAGTACGAGATCACCGCGGCCGACGGCACGCGCCTGCCGCACAAGGCCGATCCGCTCGCCCGCTGGGCCGAGCTGCCGCCGGCCACCGCCTCGCGCGTGCCGCCGGCGGCGGCGTTCGCCTGGCAAGACCAGGACTGGATGCAGCGGCGGGGCGTGGCGACCGCGCCGGCGCCGCTGTCCATCTACGAGCTGCATGCCGCATCGTGGCGTCGCGACGAACACGGCGAATTGCTGGACTGGGATGCGCTCGCCGCCGAGCTGATTCCCTATGTGCGCGGCCTCGGTTTCACCCATATCGAACTGCTTCCGGTCACCGAGTATCCGTTCGGCGGCTCGTGGGGCTACCAGCCGCTGGGCATGTACGCACCCACCGCACGGCACGGCGACCCGCACGCTTTCGCGCGCTTCGTGGACAGCTGCCATCGTGCCGGGATCGGCGTGATCCTCGACTGGGTCAGCGCGCATTTCCCCGGCGACGAGCACGGCCTGCAGCGCTTCGATGGCACCGCGCTGTACGAGCATGCCGACCCGCGCGAAGGCTTCCATCGCGACTGGAACACGCTCATCTACAACTATGGCCGGCGCGAAGTGGCCGGCTACCTGATCGGCAGCGCACTGGAGTGGATCGAGCGCTTCCACATCGACGGCCTGCGCGTGGACGCGGTCGCCTCGATGCTCTACCGCGATTACAGCCGCCAGGCCGGCGAGTGGATTCCCAACGCCCATGGCGGCCGCGAGAACCTGGAGGCCATCGCCTTCCTGCGCCGGCTCAATGCCGAAGTGGATGCACGCTTCCCGGACGTGCTGATGATCGCCGAGGAATCCACCGCGTGGCCGGGCGTCACCGCGCCGGTGGCGCATGGCGGGCTCGGTTTCACCCACAAGTGGAACATGGGCTGGATGCACGACACGCTGGAGTACCTCAAACGCGACCCGATCCATCGCGCGCACCACCATGGCCAGATGACCTTCGGCCTGGTCTACGCGTTCTCCGAGCGCTTCGTGCTGCCGCTTTCGCATGACGAGGTCGTACACGGCAAGGGCTCGCTGCTGGCGCGCATGCCGGGCGACGACTGGCAGCGCCGCGCGAACCTGCGGGCCTATTTCGCCTTCATGTGGGCCCACCCGGGCGCGAAGCTGCTCTTCATGGGCGGCGAATTCGGCCAGCCGGGCGAATGGGATCACGACAGCGCGCTGGACTGGGCGCGTGCGCGCACACCCGAACATGCCGGGCTGGCCCATCTGCTCGGCGACCTCAACGCGCAGCTGCGCGCGCAGCCGGCGCTGTGGCGGGGCGACCATGGCCCGGAAGGCTTCGACTGGAGCGTGGGCGACGATGTGCAGAACAGCGTGTTCGCCTTCGTCCGCCACGACCCGCAAGGTGCCCCGCCGATCCTGGCGGTGAGCAACTTCACGCCGGTCGTGCGCCATGGCTACCGGGTGGGCGTGCCGCGCGCCGGGTTGTGGCGCGAGGTGCTCAACACCGACAGCCGCCACTACGGCGGCGGCGACATCGGCAATGCCGGCGGCTTGCTGGCCAGCGCCGAGCCCATGCACGGGCACGCGCAATCGCTCTGCCTGACCCTGCCGCCGCTGGCCACGCTGTACCTGCAGGCCGCGTCATGAGCGCGCCGCCCGCGCCGGTCCCGCCGCCCGGTCCGCTAGGCGCCTGGGCCACGCGGGCAGGTCACACCGGTTTCCGGCTGTGGGCGCCGCACGCGCGGGACGTGGCGCTGGTGTTGGAGGGCGTGGACGTGACGATGCACGCCGAGGCCGGCGGCAGCTTCTTCGTCGAACTGGCGGTGGCCGAAGGAACGCGCTATCGCTTCCGCGTCGACGACGGCGAGCCGGTGCCCGATCCCGCCTCGCGCTGGCAGCCCGACGGCGTGCATGGCCCCAGCGCCGTGCTGTTCGCCGATTACGACTGGCAACACCCCGCGTGGATGGGCAGGCCGTGGCCCGAGGCGGTGCTGTACGAAGTGCACGTGGGTGCGTGCGGCGGCTACGCCGGCGTGCAGGCGCAGTTGCCCGCGCTGGCGGCGATGGGCATCACCGCGCTGGAGCTCATGCCCGTGGCGCAGTTCGCCGGCACGCGCAACTGGGGCTACGACGGCGTGCTGCCGTATGCGCCCGCCGCCGCCTACGGCGAACCGCGCGCGCTCAAGGCGCTGGTGGATGCCGCGCACGCGCAGGGCCTGATGGTGCTGCTGGACGTGGTGTACAACCACTTCGGGCCGGACGGCAATTACCTGCATGCCTATGCGCCGGGCTTCTTCCGCGAGGACGCGCCCACCCCCTGGGGGGCGGCCATCGACTTCCGCCAGCCCGCCGTGCAGCGCTACTTTATCGACAACGCGCTGATGTGGCTGCGCGAATACCGCTTCGACGGGCTGCGCCTGGACGCGGTGCACGCCATCGTGCCCACCGAGTTCCTCGACCAGCTGCGCGACGCCATCGCCGATGCGCTGCCGGCCGGGCGGCACGTCCACCTGGTGCTGGAAAACGAGCGCAACCAGGCCTCGCTGCTTGCGCGCGGCTACACCGCGCAGTGGAACGACGACTTCCACAACGCGCTGCACGTGCTGCTCACCGGCGAAACCGAAGGGTATTACGGTGCCTTCGCCGACGACCCGCTCGCCCACCTGGCGCGCGTGCTGGGCGAAGGCTTTGCCTTCCAGGGCGAGGCCACCGCGGCCGGCCACGCGCGTGGCGAACCGTCCGGCACATTGTCGCCGGACCACTTCGTGGTGTTCGCCCAGAACCACGACCAGATCGGCAACCGCGCCATGGGCGAGCGACTGAGTACGCTGTTGCCGGCGCCGCGGCTGCGGGCCGCGCTGGCACTCACCGCGTTGACGCCGATGATTCCGCTGTTCTTCATGGGCGAGCCTTGGGGCGCCCGCCAACCCTTCCTGTTCTTCACCGATTTCGCGCCTCCCCTGGACGAGGCGGTGCGCGAGGGCCGGCGCCGCGAGTTCGCGCACTTCGCCGCGTTCGCCGACGCGCAGGCACGCGCGCGCATTCCCGATCCCAACGCCGCCAGCACGTTCACCGCCTCGCAGGCCCCCATCGAGGAGGCCGCCCACGGGGAGGGCGCGCGGTGGACCGGGTGGTTCACGCAATTGATGGCCCTGCGGCGCCGCTGGCTGGTGCCGGGCCTGCAGCAGGCGCGCGCGCTGCCGGTTCGCCGGCTGGGGCCGGGCGCGCTCGCCGCCGGCTGGCAGTTGCCCCACGGCCAGTGGCACGTGGCCTTCAACTTCGGCCCGGCCGCGGTGCCGATGCCGGCCGGCGCGCAGTGCCTGTTGCTGGCCGAGCACGTGGATACCGGGCGGCCGATGTTGCCGGTCGACAGCTTCATCGCCTGGCGCGAGGCGTTGGCATGAGTACCTCGCCGCTGCATGCACTGGCCGACGCCTGCGGCCTGTTGGTGGATTGGGTGGACGTGGCCGGGCAGCCGCGCGTGGTCGAGCCCGATACCTTGCGCGCGCTGTTGGCCGGCCTGGGCCTGCGCGCCGATGACGAGCGCCAGTGCCGCGACAGCCTGCGCGCGCTCGCCGCACAGCCGGCGCATGCGCCGCTGCGCACGGCGCGCATCGGCGAATGGCTCGTGCTGCCCGCCGCGCCCGGCACCGCCTGCGAGTGGCAGGACGAGGACGGCCGGCGGCTGGCCGCGCGCGTCGATGCGGACACGCGCGTGCAGGCGCCGGCCGAGCCGGGCTACTGGCAGTTGTCGTGGGGCGGCGACCGGCTCGCCGTCGCGGTCGCGCCGCAGCGTTGCTGGAGCGTGGCCGATGCCTGCCGCACCTCCGACCCGCACGCCTGGGGCCTGGCGCTGCAGGTGTACTCGGCGGGCAGCGAGGACGACGCCGGCATCGGCGACGCCGCCGGCGCCTCGGAGTGGCTGCGCCTGGTGGCCCACGCCGGTGCCGACGCACTGGCGCTCAGCCCGCTGCATGCGCCGCGCGCGCGCCATGGCGGTGTGTACAGCCCGTATTCGCCGAGCGACCGGCGGTTCCTCGATCCGCTGCAAGCCGCGCCGACCCATGTACTGGGGCCCGGCGCCAGCGCCGCGTTGATGGCCCTGCCATCGCTGCGTGAGCGCTTCGCGCAGCTGCAGGCGCAGCCGTTGATCGATTGGAACGCCAGCGGCGCGGCCAAGTGGCAGTGGCTGCGCACGTTGCACGACCGTTTCGATGGCACGGACGATGGCTTGCACGCCGATTTCCTGCGCTTCCGCGAGGAGGGCGGCACCGCGTTGGCCGACTACGCGCGCTTCGCTGCGCGCGACCATGGCGACGACGATCCCGGCCTGCACCTGTTCGCGCAGTGGCTGGCGCAGCGCAGCTGGTCGGGCCTGCAGCGCGAAGCGCGTGAGCGCGGCATGGGCATCGGCCTGATCGCCGACCTCGCCGTCGGGTTCGACCCCGCCGGCGCGGAGGCCGTCGCGTGGCCGCAGGCCGCGCTGCACGGGCTGGTGCTCGGCGCGCCGCCGGACGCGTTCAATCCCGACGGGCAGGTCTGGGGCATCGCGAGCTATTCGCCGCGCGGCCTGCGCGAGACGGGCTATGCGCCGTTCGTGCAGTTGCTGCGCGCGGTACTGCGCGACCGCGGCGGCCTGCGCATCGACCACATCCTGGGCCTGTTGCGCCTGTGGCTGGTGCCGGCAGGTGCCGCGCCCGGCGAAGGCGGCTACCTGCGCTATCCGCTGCACGACCTGCTCAACCTGCTGGCGCTGGAATCGTGGCGGCACCGCGCCATCGTCATCGGCGAAGATCTGGGCGTGGTACCGCCCGGCCTGCGCGAGGATCTTGCTTCGCGCGGCGTACTCGGCACCGACGTGCTGCTGTTCTCCCGCGACGAGGACGGCCGCTTCCTGCCGCCGGGCCGCTGGCGCCGGGACGCCGTGGCGACTTCCAGCACGCACGACCTGCCGACGCTGTGCGGCTGGCGCGCCGCGCGCGACCTGGATTGGCGCGAACGCCTGGGCCTGGGCACGCCGGCGCAGCTGCGCCAGGAGCGCACGGCGCGCCGGGCGGCGGTGGTGCAGCTGCGTGCGGCCTGTGGCAGCGAAGGCGTGGCCGAAGGCGATCCCTGGCTGGATGCCCTGCGTTACACCGCCCGCGCGCCCGGCGCACTCGCGCTGCTGCCGGCCGAGGATGCCCTCGCGCTGGGCGAGCAACCGAACCTGCCCGGCACCGTCGCCACGCATCCGAACTGGCGCCGGCGCCTGCCGCAGCCGTTGCCGGTGGAGCCGTTGCAGCAGTCGCTGCTGGCCTTTGCCGATGCGCGCCACGGCGCCCGCACGGAGCCGCTGGCATGATCGCGCCACGCGCCACGGTGCGCCTGCAGCTGCATGCGGGCTTCGACCTGCACGCCGCCACCGCGCAGCTGCCGTACTTCGCCGCGCTCGGCGTGAGCCACCTGTACCTGTCGCCGATCGCCACCGCCGTGCCCGGCTCCCCCCATGGCTACGACGGCATCGACCCGACCCGCATCAATCCCGAGCTCGGCGGCGAGGACGCATTCCTCGCGCTCTCGCATCGCGCCCGCGCGCTGGGCATCGGCCTGATCCTGGATCTGGTGCCCAACCACCTCGCCACCCATCCCGGCAACGCCTGGTGGTGGGACGTGCTGCGCCACGGCCGGCGCAGTCGCCACGCCGGCTGGTTCGATATCGACTGGCGCGCGCCCGGACATGACGGCCAGCTGTGGTTGCCGGTGCTCGACCGGCCATGCGCGCAGGCCGTGGCCGAGGGATTGCTGCAGCTGGAGTTCGACCCGGAAGGGCAGGTGCAGCTGCGCCATCACGACCAGCCTTATCCGCTGCGCCCGCAGACCTTGCCATCGCTCTCGCCGGCGGCGCTGCGCGCCTGGGTGGCCGAACTCAATGCGCAGGCGCGCGAAGGCGATCCGCGCCTGCAGCGGCTGATCGATCGCCAGCCTTATCGACTCGCGTGGTGGCGCGTGGGCAACGACATGATCAATTACCGCCGCTTCTTCGACATCACCTCGCTGGCGGGGTTGCGGGTGGAACTGCCGGCGGTGTTCGACGCCGTGCATGCGTTGCCGCTGCGGCTGGTGGCCGAAGGGCATGTGGATGGCGTGCGGATCGACCACATCGACGGCCTGGCCGATCCGGCCGGCTACCTGCGCAAGCTGCGCGCGCGGCTGGACCAGGCCGGGCGCCGCCGTGGCCTGGCTCCGGGCGCGCTGGCCTTGTACGTGGAGAAGATCCTGGCGCCGGGCGAGACCCTGCCGCCGGATTGGGCCTGCGACGGCACCACCGGCTACGACTTCATGGACCAGGTGAGCGGCGTGCTGCACGCGCGCGGCGGGCGCACACCGCTGCGCCAGCTGTGGCGTGCCGAGAGCGGGCGCAGTGGCGATTTTGGCCAGGAACAGCGGCAGGCACGCGAGGAGATCCTGCGCGGGCCGCTGCAGGCGGAGTTCATCCGCACGGTGCGCGCGCAGATGGCCTTGGCACGGCTGGACCCGGCCACGCGCGAGTTCAGCCCGCAGATGCTGGCGCGCGCGCTGGCCTGCCTGTTGCGCGAGTACCCAGTGTACCGCAGCTACGCCGGCGCCGACGGGCTGGATGCGGCCGGCCGGGCCCACCTCGCCGGCGCGTTGGCGCGTGCGCGGGTAGGCCAGCCGCAGGCCAGCGTGGCGGCGCTGGAAGCGCTGGCGCGCTGGCTGGGCGAAGACCGCGATGCCGGCCGCAGCCAGGTGGCCTTGCGCCGCATCCTGCGCCGCCGCTTCGAGCAACTCTCCGCGCCGCTCAACGCCAAGGCGGTGGAAGACACCGCCTTCTACCGCCACGGCGTGCTGCTCTCGCGCAACGAGGTGGGCAGCGAGCCGGATCATTTCGCGCTGACCACCGCGCAGTTCCACGAGACCTGCCGCCAGCGTGCGCGCAGCTATCCGCGCGCGCTGCTCGCCACCGCCACCCACGACCACAAGCGCGGCGAGGACGTGCGCGCGCGGCTGGCGGTGCTGTCCGAATGGCCGACATGGTGGCGCGAGCAGGTGCGCGGCTTCGACGCGATCGCCGGCGACCTGCCGGCCGCGATGCCCGACCCGGGCGACGCGGCGATGCTGTGGCAGATGATCGTCGGCGCGTGGCCGCTGGCACTGGGCGTGGACGATCACGATGGCCTGCGCGATTACGCCACGCGCCTGTGGCAGTGGCAGTGCAAGGCGTTGCGCGAGGCCAAGCTGCGTAGCAGCTGGCTCGATCCGCAGGCCGATTACGAGGACCGCGTGCAGGCCTTCATCGACGCCACGCTGTGCTCGCGCGCCGGCCTGCCGCTGCGCCGCGCGCTGTGCCGCGCGGCACGCCGCATCGCCGTGCCCGGCGCACGCAACGGCCTGGCCCAGGCCTGCCTGCGCCTGACCGTGCCCGGCGTGCCCGATCTCTACCAGGGCACCGAGGGCTGGGATCTTTCGCTGGTGGACCCGGACAACCGGCGCCCGGTGGACTACCCGCAGCGCCAGCGCTGGCTCGACGATCCGCGCGACTGGCCGACGTTGCTGCACGACTGGGCCGATGGAGCGGTGAAAGCGCAGCTGATCGCACGGCTGCTGCGCGTGCGCGCCGAATATCCCGACCTGTTCGCCCGCGGCCGCTACCAGCCGCTGTCCGGCGCGGGCGAACGCGTCCTGGCGTTCCTGCGCGACGACGGCGAGCGCCAGTTGCTGGTGGCCGTCGCGCGCCTGGGTGCGGATGAGGCCGCGCACGGGCTGGCACTGCCGCCGCGCACCTGGGGGCAGGCGGCATTGCCGTGCGCGCCGGGGCGTTATCGCGACGTGCTGGAACAGCGCGATGTCGTGCAGCGCGGCCGCCGCGTCGCGCTCTCGACGCTGCTTGCACGTAGCCCGGTGGCAGTGTGGTTGTCCGCCACGGATTGACCGCATGAACCCGACAGAGCGCGAAACGCGTATCCGCGAGCTGGCCCGCGAGATTTGGGAGGCTGAAGGCCGCCCGGACGGCCAGCAGGAACGGCACTGGGGCATGGCCGAACGGCTGGTGGATGCGGAAATCCGCGCCGCCGCCGAGGACGCGCCATCCCACGGTGCCACGCCATGACCCTTGCCACGGAGCGTGCATGCCCCCCCGCAAACTGACCCAGCGCTCGCGCATCCGCGAGGGCCGTCCCTTTCCACTCGGCGCCACCTGGGATGGACTGGGCGTCAACTTCTCGCTGTATTCGGCCAACGCCACCAAGGTCGAGCTGTGCCTGTTCGACGAACGCAACCGCGAGACCGAACGCATCGAGCTGCCCGAATACACCGACGAGGTGTGGCACGGCTACCTGCCTGATGCCCGCCCCGGGCAGCGCTACGGCTACCGCGTCCACGGCCCCTACGCGCCGGACGCCGGGCACCGCTTCAACCCGAACAAGCTGTTGCTGGACCCGTATGCCAAGCAGATCGTCGGCCAGTTGAAGTGGGCGCCGCAGCTGTTCGGCTACACGATCGGCCACAAGGACAAGGACCTCAGCTTCGACCGCCGCGACAGTGCCGCCTTCATGCCGCGTTGCGCGGTGGTGGACCCGGCGTTCACCTGGGGCGAGGACCGCCGCCCGCAGGTGCCCTGGCAGCACACCGTCATCTACGAAGCGCACGTGCGCGGCCTGAGCATGCGCCACCCCGAGGTGCCGGAAGAGGAGCGCGGCACGTTCTCCGCGCTGCGCAACGATGCGCTGGTGGAGCACATCAAGGGGCTGGGCGTGACCTCGGTGGAACTGCTGCCGGTGCACGCGTATGTCGATGATTCGCAACTGCTGGACCGCGGCCTGCGCAACTACTGGGGCTACAACACCATCGGCTTCTTCGCGCCGCAGCCGCGCTACATGGCCACGCGCACGGTGGCCGAGTTCAAGCAGATGGTGGCGCGCCTGCACAGCGCCGGGCTGGAAGTGATCCTGGACGTGGTCTACAACCACACCGCCGAAGGCAACGAGCTGGGGCCGACGCTCTCGTTCAAGGGCATCGACAACGCCAGCTACTACCGCCTGGCCGACGACCGCCGCTACTACATCAACGACACCGGCACCGGAAACACCTTCGACCTGACCAACGCCGGCGCGCTGCGCATGGTGCTCGATTCGCTGCGCTACTGGGTGCTGGAGATGCATGTCGACGGCTTCCGCTTCGACCTGGCCACCATCCTCGGCCGCGAGCGCTACGGCTTCGACCCGAGCGGCAGCTTCCTGGACGCCGTGCGCCAGGACCCGGTGCTCAGCCAGACCAAGCTGATCGCCGAGCCGTGGGACGTGGGCCCGGGCGGCTACCAGGTGGGTGGCTTCCCGCCTGGCTGGGCGGAGTGGAACGACCACTTCCGCGACAACGTGCGCGCGTTCTGGCGAGGCGACGCCGGCCAGCTGGCCGAGCTGGCCACGCGTCTGACCGGCTCGGCCGACCTGTTCCGGCACAAGGGCCGCCGCCCGCATGCCTCGGTGAACTTCATCACCGCGCACGACGGTTTCACCCTCAACGACCTGGTCACCTACGACAACAAGCACAACGAGGCCAACGGCGAGGACAACCGCGACGGCAGCGACAACAACATCTCGGCCAACTATGGTGCCGAGGGCCCGACCGACGACGTGGGCATCATCGGCACGCGCCGCCAGCAGATGCGCAACCTGCTGGCCACGCTGCTGCTGTCGCAGGGCACGCCGATGCTGTTGGCGGGCGACGAGTTCGGCCATAGCCAGGGCGGCAACAACAATGCCTACTGCCAGGACAACGAGACCACCTGGATCGACTGGGAAGCCGCCGCGCTGGCGCCGGCCGCCGACCAGGCGCGCTTCGTGCGCCGCCTGCTGTCGCTGCGCCGTCGCTACCCGCTGCTGCACCGCAGCCGCTTCTTCGATGGTGAGTACGACGAGGCGCTGGGCTTCCGCGATGTGACCTGGCTGGCGCCCCATGGCGAGGAAATGACGCCGGAGCAATGGCAGGACCCCAACGCCCACGCGCTGATGATGCGCCTGGACGGGCGCGCCCCGGCCAGTGGCCTGCGCCAGGTGGCGGCCAACGTCACCTTGCTGATGCTGCTCAATGCCGATCCGGTGAATACGGTCGAATTCCATCTGCCGCCGATGCACGACGAGCACTGGCGGGTGCTGATCGACACCGCGCGCCATGGCGGGCGCGCCGTGCCGGGCGGCACCCCGTGGACGGCGCCCCCGCGTTCGCTGGCGTTGCTGGCGGTGGAGCGCGACCGGCTTGCCGGCGGTGCGAAGGCGGGCCCGGAAGGCGGGATGCAGCCGCAGTAGGCGGCCCGCATAGAATGGCGGCATGCCACATGGATGCCGCTCATGCTGAAGATCTGGGGTCGCCACAATTCGAGCAATGTGCGCAAGGTGTTGTGGTGCGCGGAGGAGATCGGGCTGCCGTACGAGTCCATCCAGGTCGGCGGCGCGTTCGGCCAGGTGGACACCCCCGAATACCGCGCGCTGAACCCCAATGGGCTGGTACCGATGATCGAGGATCACGGCCTGCCGCTGTGGGAATCGAACACGATCGTGCGCTATCTCAGTGCGCGGTATGCGCTCGATACGCTGTATCCGGCGGACCCGGCAGTGCGCGCGGCGGGCGAGAAATGGATGGACTGGACCACCTCCAGCTTCGCCGCGCCGTTCCGCGACGTGTTCTGGGGCACGCTGCGCACCGCGCCGGAATTGCGCGACGCCGCGAAGATCGAGGCGGGCCGCCAGCGCTGTGGCGAACTGCTGGCGATGGCGGATGCCGCGCTGGCCCAGGCGCCGTGGTTGTCCGGGTCGCGGTTCGCGATGGGCGATATTCCGCTGGGGTCCTTCATCTACGCATGGTTCGAGATGCCCATCGAGCGGCCGGCCCTGCCGCACCTGGCGGCCTGGTACGAGCGGCTGAAGGCGCGGCCGGCCTATCGCAAGGCGGTGATGACGGCGCTGACGTGAACCGCCGCCGGGCGCGCCGCCTCGGTCCCCGGCCCGCATACTGCCGCGCCTGAAGCCGCGCCGGCAGGCGCGCTATGCTGCCCGCAAACGGAGATCTGCCATGCGCATCCTGCTCGCCGGCGCCACCGGCCTGGTCGGCTCCCACGCCTTGCCGATACTGCTCGACGATCCGCGCTGTACGCGGGTCATCGCGCCTACGCGGCGCCCGCTGCCGCTGCGGCACGCCAAGCTCGACAATCCCGTGCTCGACTTCGACGGCGTGGGCGCGGCCGCCCGGCACTGGCAGGTCGATGCGGCGATCTGCGCGCTTGGCACCACGATGAAGCAGGCCGGTTCGCGCGAGGCGTTCCGGCGTGTCGATCATGACTACCCGCTGGCACTGGCGCAGTCGCTGCGCGAGGAAGGCACGGAGGTCTTCGTGCTCAACTCCGCGATGGGCGCCGACGTGGGCTCGCGCTTCTTCTACAGCCGGGTCAAGGGCGAACTGGAGCGCGACCTGCGCGCGTTGCGCTTCGGCAGCCTGGTGCTCGTGCGCCCGGGCCTGATCGGAGGCGAGCGCGCGGGCCCGCCGCGCGCGGGCGAACGCATCGGCATGGCCGTCCTCGGCGTGCTGGGCCCCGTGCTGCCGCGCGCGTGGCGGATCAACCCCGCCGAGTCCATCGCCCGGGCGATGGTGGGGACTGCCCTGCAACCGCCGCCCGGCGAACACGTGATCGATTCGGCGCAGCTCGCCGGCTGAGGCTCAGCCGCGCGCGCTGGTGATCACCGCGCCCTCGCGCATCACGAGCGTGACCGGCGTGCGGCTGACCACGTCCAGCAGCTTCTCCCACTGCGCCTCGTCCAGCGCGCCAGTGGCATGCAGCACGCGGTGCACATGCAGCTTGCCGTCCTCGTCGCGGCGCGAGCTGAGTTCGGCGCGGAATTCGCCCAGGTCCCAGCCTTTCTTTTCCGCGTACATGCGCAGGGTGATGGCCGTGCAGGCGGCCAGCGAGGACAGGTAGAGGTCGAACGGCGCCATGCCGGCATCCTGCCCGCCGAGCGCGGCCGGCTCGTCGGCGGTCAGTTCGTGGCGGCCGCTGGTGATGCGGTGGGCGTAGTGCGGGCCGAGGGAGGTGATCTTGGCGTGGGACATGGGGGCTCCGGGAGAAGGCGGGCGGCACAGCGTGGCGGGTGCGCGCGGCGTGGGAAAGGATCCGCGTGCGCTCAGGGGCCCAGGTGCTGGCCGCCGTCCACGGCCAGCACCTGCCCGGTGATCCAGCGTGCCTGCGGCGAGGCGAGGAACAGCGCCGCGTGGGCCACGTCTTCCACCGCGCCGAAGCCGCCGAACGGGATGTTGTCGCGGATGCGCGCGTACAGCGCCGGCTCCGCCTCGCGGCGGCGGTCCCACAGCCCGCCGGGAAATTCGATGGAGCCCGGCGCGACGGCGTTGACGCGAATGCGCTCGGTCGCCAGTTCGCTCGCCAGCGTCACCGTGTAGTAGTTCAGCGCCGCCTTCGCGGTGGAGTACGCCGCTGCGCGCGGGGTGGGGCGCAGCGCGTTGATCGAGCTGATGTTGATGATCCACGGCGTGGCGCTGCGGCGCAGCCACGGCAGCGCGGCGCGATTGGTGCGCACGGCGGCCATCAGGTCGATGTCGAAGCCGGCCTGCCAGCTCGCATCGTCGTTGGCGTTGCCGTAGCCCGATGCGTTGTTGACCACCCCGTCGATGCCGCCCATCGCCTCGACGGCCGCGGCGATCCAGCCTTCGATCTGCGCCGGGTCGGCGAGGTCGCAGCGCTGGCAGTGCACGCGGCTCCCGTGGCGCAGCAGCTGCTCGCCGGCGTCGGCCAGCGCTTGCGGGTCGCGACCGCAGATCGAGAGCGCCGCGCCGGCGCGGGAGAACGCCTCGGCGATGCCCAGGCCGATGCCGCGGCTGCCGCCGGCCAGGAGGATGCGCTGCCCGCGCAGGGAAAGTTCGGTCATGGAGGGCTCCGGCAAGGTCGCCGCATTATCCGCCGTTCGGCGCGCCACGCCTGGCTTATCTCCAAGCGCTATCAGCTCATGCCGGTTCGTGGTCGCGCATCTAACCCTTCCTTTACATCCCGCGGCGCCGGCACAGGCACAAAAGGACGGTCAACGGGATGGGGACGAAGCAGTCATGGGCAAGCACATCACCCTCATCGGCGCCGGCTTCTGCGGTGCCGCGCTGGTTCGTGAGCTGGCGTATCGCGCCGATGCCTCGACCCGCATCACGCTGGTCGGCATGGCCGACAGTTTCGGCAGCGGCGTGGCCTACGGCGCGGCGCGGCCGGAACATCTGCTCAACGTGCGCGCGCGCGACCTGGGAATCGACCCCGACGAGCCGGGCGGCTTTGCCGATGCGCTCCACCTGGGGCAGTCCGGCCGGCAGGCCTTCCTGCCGCGGCTGGCCTATGCCGACTACCTGCGCGGCGAGCTGAGCGCGGCGATGGCGTCCGCGGCGGCGCATATCGTGTGCAAGCCGCAGGAGGCCATCGCCGCCGAACGCACGCAGCGCGGCTATCGCATCTTCCTCGCCAACGGCGAAGCCTTCGACAGCGACCAGCTCGTGTTGGCGGTCGGCGCGCTCGCGCCGCAGGCGCTGCCGGGCATCGGCCCGCGCCTGAGCGTGCACCCGCGTTACATCGGCTGGCCGTGGCAGCCCGGCGCGCTGGATGGCATCGCGCCAGATGCACGCGTGTTGATCGTGGGGACCGGCCTGACCATGGTCGATGTGGCGTTGAGCCTGCAGGCGCGCGGGCACACCGGTGGGCTGCATGCGATCTCGCGCCGCGGGCTCGTTCCGCAGGCGCACGAGGCCGAAGCCGGGCCGGCGCTGGAACTGCCGCTGGCGGTGCAGCAGGCGCTGCGCGCCGGCGAGCTGACCGGCGTGCTGCGCGGCGTGCATCGCGCCGTGCGTGCGGGTGCGCCGTGGCGCGGCATGGTGGACGCGCTGCGCCCGCACCTGCAGCCGTTGTGGCGGAAACTGGATGGGCGCCGTCGCGCGAGTTTCCTGCGTCACCTGCGGCCTTACTGGGAAGCGGCGCGCCATCGCGTGGCCCCGGCCGCCGCCGGCGTGCTGGCCGACCTGCGCGCGCGCGGACAACTGGAGCTGGAAGCCGCGCGCCTGCTGCGCGCGCGCTGGACACCGGAAGGCCTGGAAGCGGTGCTGCGACGCCGCGGCGAAGAGGACTCGCGCACCGAGCGCTACGACGTGCTGATCCGCGCTACCGGCCTGGATACCGACATCGACCGCACCAGCGATCCGCTGATCGCCGGCATGCGCGAGGCCGGGCTGCTGCAGGCCGATCCGCTGGGCCTGGGCGTGGTGGTGGACGAGGACTTCCGCGTGCACGATGCCGCCGGCCGCGCGCTGCCAGGGCTCTACTGCATCGGCCCCTTGCTGCGCGGCGCGTTGTGGGAGATCACTGCGGTGCCGGAGCTGCGCGTGGCGGCACGCAAGCTGGCGCGGCACCTGCTGGAGCCGGCGCGCGCGGTGGCCGCGCCGCGCACGCTGCTGCGCGTGGTGGGCTGACACGCAAAAGAAAGGCCCGGACGCCACCAGGACGCCCGGGCCTCTCCGACGAGGCAGTGGCCGGCCTTACTGCGCCAGCGCGAGATCGTCGATCATCGCCCGCAGGAAGCGCGCGGCCTCGCCGCCCGTGGCGGCGCGGTGGTCGAACGT
This sequence comes from Stenotrophomonas sp. HITSZ_GD, assembly GCF_029543105.1. GTDB lineage: Bacteria > Pseudomonadota > Gammaproteobacteria > Xanthomonadales > Xanthomonadaceae > Stenotrophomonas_A. Next base: position 54,821 of record NZ_JARQXB010000011.1, on the reverse strand, counting down.
CAGCGACAGCGGGATGACCTTGTGCGACTCGATGCCGCCCATTACCGGCGTCACCTGGTAGCGCGCGCGGCCGGCGCCGACGATCGCCACGCACGGCGGCACCACCACCGGGGTGGCGTAGCGCCCGGCGAACATGCCGAAGTTCGACAGCGAGATGGTGTAGCCGCTCAGCTCGGAGGCCGGCAGGCTGCGCGCCTCCACCTGCTGGCGCAGCCGGTTGACGCTCTCGCGCACGCCACGCGCGTCGAGCATGTCGGCGTTGCGCAGGGCCGGCACGAACAGGCCTTCCTCGGTATCCACCGCGATGCCGATGTCCACCTGCGGGTGCAGGGTGCGGGTCAGCGCGTCGCCGTCGAACCAGGCATTGAGCGCGGGCACCGCCTTGCAGGCAGCGATGATCGCGCGCACCAAACGCACGGTGACGTCGTTGCCCGGGGTCCAGGCATGGATGTCGGCGTCGTCGTTGAGCGTGGTCGGCACGACCTTGCTGTGTGCGTCGGCCATCACGCGCGCCATGTTGCGGCGCACGCCCTTGAGCTGTTCCGGCTGGCCGCTGGCGCTCAAGCCCGGCGGCTGCGTGCGCATGGGCTTGCCCGCGGCGGAAAGCGCGGTGCGCGTGGCTGCTATGCCCGTGCCACCCGTGTTCGTCCCGGCAGGAACAGCTTGCGCCGCGACCTGCGGAACACGCGCAGCCGCGGCGGAAGCCGCTTCTGCAGCGCCAGGGCCGGAAGCACTGCCGTTGGCGGCCGCCTGCTTCACGTCGCCCATCGTCACCGTGCCATCGGGGCCGCTGGCGCGCACGCGCGACAGCTCCACGCCCAGCTTCCTCGCCAGCGCGCGCACGGCCGGCATGGCGCGCACGCCGCCCACCGCCACCGCCTGCTCGCTGTGCACGGCGTCCGAGCTCTGCATCGCACCGACCACGGTGCCGGCGTCGGCGCGCTCGGCCTTGTCGGCGATCTCGCCGCCCTCATCGGAGGCGACCACCTTGTCGGCCTTCGCCGGCACCTGTTCGCCGGTCGCCGGCGCATGGCCGTGCGAGTGGCCGGTGTCCTGTGCCTCGGCGCGCTGCGGCAGGTTCGGGTCCGGCGCGAACTGCGCCAGCACGCTGCCGGTGACGACCACATCGCCCGGGCCGCCGGCCAGCTTCAGCACCTTGCCGGAGACCGGCGAGGGCACCTCGACCAAGGCCTTGGCGGTCTCCATGGAGACCAGCGGCTCGTCCAGGCGGATGGTGTCGCCTTCCTTGACGAACCACTCGACGATGGTCGCGTCCGGCAGGCCTTCGCCCAGGTCGGGCAGGTGGAAATTCTTGGTATCGCTCATCGGGAAGTCTCTTCCATCAGTTCGAGATCGGCTTCCGGCAGCCAGCCCTGCGCGCCATCGGCGCGTTCGGACCACCACCAGCCGCCATGTTCATGGTGCAGCGTCACCGCATCGCCCCGGTCGGCCTCCAGCTCCCGCGCATCGTAGTCGCGCAAGGCCTCGGCGCGGCCATCGCCCAAGGGGCGCAGCCATTCGATCGGCGCCCAGCCGGCCAGCCCGTCTTCCAGGCTGACCCAGGCGAACGCCGGCCATTCCTCGTCACGCACGCCCAGCGCGACCACCTGGCCGGCGCGGAAGCGGATGGGTTTGGCGTAGGGCGTGCGGTAATCGCACAGCAAGCGCGCCCGCATGTCAGCCCGCGGCCACGGCCTTCTTCGCCGCGGTGACGATCCGCTCCACGCTCGGCAGGTACTTCATCTCCAGGCGGAACAGCGGGATGTGGGTGTCGTAGCCGGTGACGCGCTCGACCGGGGCCACCAGGTCGTACATCGATTCCTCGGCCAGGCGCGCGGCGATCTCCGCGCCGAAACCGGCGGTCTTCGGCGCTTCCTGCACGATCACGCAGCGGCCGGTCTTGGCGACCGATTCGGCGATGGTGGCGAAATCCAGCGGGCGCAGCGTGGCCACGTCGATGACCTCGGCGCTGATGCCTTCGCCGGCCAGCTTGTCGGCCGCTTCCAGCGCTTCCTTCACCTGCGCGCCCCAGGCCACCAGGGTGACGTCGGTGCCGTCGCGCAGCACGAAGCACACGTCCAGCGGCAACGCCTCGCCGTCGTCCACCACCACTTCCTTGTACTGGCGATAGATGCGCTTGGGCTCCATGTAGATCACCGGGTCCGGCTCGCGGATCGCGGCCAGCAGCAGGCCGTAGGCGCGCTGCGGCGAGGATGGCAGCACCACGCGCAGGCCCGGCACGTTGGTGAAGATCGCCTCGTTGGCTTCGCTGTGGTGTTCCGGCGCGCGGATGCCGCCACCCCACGGCACGCGCAGCACCATCGGGCAGTGCAGGCGGCCGCGCGTGCGGGTGCGCAGGCGCGCGGCGTGGCAGATGATGTGGTCCACCATCGGGTAGACGAAGCCGTCGAACTGCGCCTCGGCCACCGGCTTCATGCCCTGCGCGGCCAGGCCGACGGTGAGGCCGGCGATGGTGGTTTCGTCCAGCGGCGTGTCGAGCACGCGCTCGCTGCCGAAGCGCTGCTGCAGGCCGGCGGTGGCGCGGAACACGCCGCCGTTCACGCCCACGTCCTCGCCCAGCACCAGCACCGACGGGTCGTGCGCCAGTTCCCAGGCCAGCGCCTGGGTCACGGCTTCGATCAGGGTGATGGGCGTGGCGGTCATCGCGGAGTCTCCTCGCTCGGCGGCGTGGTGGGCGGCCGCGTCGTGCGAAGCGGTGGCGCTGGCGGTGTTGCGCTTGATCTCATCCATGGCGGGCCTCCAGGGCGAGGGCCGCGGCGCGCTGGGCGAGCAGGTCCGGCGGCGGATCGGCATACAGGTAGTCGAACATCGCCTCGACCGGTTGCACGGGCGTGTTGAGGTAGGCATTGACCTCCTCGTCCACGCGCGCGCCGCATTCTTCCTTCCAGGCGTTCTCGTGCGCCTCGCTCCACAGGCCCAGGCCGGTGAGGTACTTGCGCAGGCGCAGCATCGGCTCCACCTGCCAGGCGTCCTTCACTTCCTGCTCGCCGCGGTAGCGGCGGGCGTCGTCGGCGGTGGTGTGGTCGGACAGGCGGTAGGTCATGAACTCGATCACCGTGCCGCCTTCGCCGGCCAGCGCACGCTCGCGCGCCTGGCGCATGGCTTCCAGCACCGCGATCAGGTCGTTGCCGTCCACCTGCAGGCAGAACAGGCCGCCGGCCAGGCCCTTCTGGGCCAGGGTCTGCGCGCCGGTCTGCGCCGAGCGCGGCACCGAGATCGCCCAGCCGTTGTTCACCACGCACAGGATCAGCGGCAGCTTGTAGGCGCCGGCCGAGTTGAGCGCGGCGTAGAAATCGGTCTTGGAGCTGCCGCCGTCGCCGCAGCTGGAAACCGCCACGTGCTGTTCGCCGCGCAGCTTGAACGCCAGCGCCGCGCCGGCGGCGTGCAGGCACTGGGTGGAGATCGGCACGCAGAACGGGAAGTCGATGGCGGCGTCGGCGTCGCGGGCATAGTCGTTGCCGCGCTCGTCGCCGCCCCAGTAGAGCAGCACGTCGCGCGGCCGCACGCCACGCATGAACATCGCGCCGTACTCGCGGTAACTGGGGGCGAACACGTCGCCGGTCTTCATCGAGGCGCCGATGCCCACGTGCGTGGCCTCGTGGCCCAGGCAGGAGGCATACGTGCCCAGCTTGCCGGTGCGCTGCAGGGCGACGGCCTTGGTGTCGAAGGTGCGCACGTAGAGCATCTGCTTGAACAGGGTCAGCAGGGTCTGCGGATCGCACGCGGCGGGCAGGTCGCGCACGGGCTGGCCGTCCGCGTCCAGGTATTGCAGGTACTCGATCTCGAACTGGGCGGCTACGGTCATGCGAACTGCACCTTCGACAGGAAGTTTCAAATGATACGAAGCGCTATGGTAAGGAATGCGTGACCCGAGCCCTTCCTGCGCCGCAGCAAGAAACATGCTGCAATCGCAGCAATTGTGCCCGCTCATTTTTGTCGCAGGCCTGCCACGGATGGGTTGCAGCGTTGCTGCGATGCAAGACGCCTCGGTGGGCTGAATAGGCTTGGGCCCTGTGCGTTTCCCGTTCGGTTCCGCTTCAGCCGTCCACGCCGCCCAGGGCGCCGGGTTCTTCCTCCCCCGCGCGGGCGGCTGGGTTACGCTTGCCGCCCCTCACGACCCCCACGCCCATGCCCGTCGACAAGAACCAGCGCGACCTGGAAGCCGGCATCCACACCGACCTGCAGGGCCGGCTGACCTATGGCGGCTACCTGCGCCTGGACCAGCTGCTGAGCGCCCAGCAGCCGCTGTCCGACCCGCCGCACCACGACGAGATGCTCTTCATCATCCAGCACCAGACCTCGGAGCTGTGGTTGAAGCTGCTGGCGCACGAGCTGCGCGCGGCGATCGGCTTCCTGCAGCGCGACGAGGTCTGGCAATGCCGCAAGGTGCTGGCGCGCAGCAAGCAGGTACTGCGCCTGCTCACCGAGCAGTGGTCGGTGCTGGAGACGCTCACGCCCTCGGAGTACATGGGCTTTCGCGACGTGCTGGGGCCGGCGTCGGGGTTCCAGTCGCTGCAGTACCGCTACATCGAGTTCCTGCTCGGCAACAAGAACGCGCAGATGCTGCAGGTGTTCGCCTACGACCCGGAGGGGCAGGCGCGCCTGCGCGAGACCCTGGAGGCGCCGAGCCTGTACGAGGAGTTCCTGCGCTACCTCAGCCGCTTCGGCCACGACATCCCGGCCCAGTACCTGGATCGCGACTGGACCACGCCGCACGTGGCCGACCCGGCGCTGCGCCCGGTGTTCGAGCGGATCTACGAGAACACCGACGTCTACTGGCGCGAATACTCGCTGTGCGAGGACCTGGTGGACCTGGAGACCCAGTTCCAGCTGTGGCGCTTCCGCCACATGCGCACGGTGATGCGGGTGATCGGCTTCAAGCGCGGCACCGGTGGGTCCAGCGGGGTGGGCTTCCTGCAGCAGGCCCTCGCGCTGACGTTCTTCCCCGAGTTGTTCGACGTGCGGACGTCCATCGGGCTCGGCGACAGCGCGGGGTAATGGCACGCGGCACGGGCTATTGCGCGGCCCCGGATGGCCACACGCCCATGCGGTCCGCGGCCAGGCAAAAAGGGGCGAGCCGGACCGGTACGCCACCGCGTGACGTTGACGTGAACGCGCGCTGCGGGCGATCCTCGCCCGTCGCCCCGGCACCGCCGGGGGCACCCCGCCTTTCATGAATACGCAAGGGAACCTCTATGAGCGTTGACGCCGTCGCGCCGAATTCCGCTTCCACCCCGCCGCCGTCCGCGCCGATTCCCGAGTTCAAGACCCTGATGGGCCATCCCAAGCCGTTGTGGATGCTCTTCATGACGGAGTTCTGGGAGCGCTTCGCGTTCTACGGCATCCGCTGGGCCCTGGTGCTGTACATCGTGCAGCAGTTCTATGGCGGCAGCGGCACGGGCGAGCAGCCGGCCAACCAGCTCTACGGTGCCTACCTGGCGCTGGTCTATGCCGCGGCGATCTTCGGCGGCTACGTCGCCGACCGCGTGATCGGCTACCAGCGCTCCATCCTGCTGGGCGCGACCATCATGTCCGCCGGCCTGTTCATGATCGCCACCTCCAGCCAGGAGCTCTTCAAGCTTGGCCTGGCGACGATCATCGCCGGCAACGGTCTGTTCAAGCCGATCATCTCCACGATGGTGGGCAAGCTCTACAACGTCGGCGACGACCGCCGCGATTCGGGCTTCACCATCTTCTACATGGGCATCAACCTCGGCGCGATGATCTCGCCGGTGCTTACCGGCTGGCTCGCCAGCAAGTACTTCGGCTCCGAGGCCATGCCGGACTACAAGGTGGTGTTCATCGCCTCGGGCGTGGGCATGCTGCTCAGCCTGGTGTGGTTCTGGTTCGGCCGCCGCCAGCTGGCCGGCATCGGCCGTCCGCCGGTGGGCGGGGAGAGCATGGCGCGCGTGCTGTACACGCTGATCGGCGCGCTGGTGGCGATTCCGGCGATCTACTTCCTGCTGACCATCGACGCGGCCACGCTCAACTGGTGGGTGCTGACGCCGATGTTCCTGCTGCTGTGCGGCCTGATCCTGGCCGAGGGCGTGCGCGAGGGCAGCGTGCAGCGCGACCGCGCGCTGGCCATGCTGGTGATCTTCGTGTTCAACGTGCTGTTCTGGATGTTCTTCGAGCAGGCCGGCAGCTCGTTCAACTTCCTGGCCGAGAAGATCGTCAACCGCCAGTTCGGCGACTGGACGTTCCCGGTGGCCTGGTTCCAGTCGGTGAACTCGCTCGCGATCATCACCATCGCGCCCATCCTGGCGTGGCTGTGGATCAAGATGGGCCGCGCCAACCCGTCGATTCCGCGCAAGTTCGGCCTGGGCCTGATCTTCAACGGCCTGGCGTTCCTGCTGCTGATGTTCGCGCTGTCCTCGCTGGTCAGCGACGCCGGCAAGATTCCGTTCTGGACGCTGTTCATGGTGTACGTCATCCAGTCCGTGGGCGAGCTGTGCCTGTCGCCGATCGGCCTGTCGATGGTGACCAAGCTGGCGCCGGTGCGCCTGGTCGGTTTCGGGATGGGCGGCTGGTTCCTGTCCACCGGCATCGGCAACAATCTGTCGGGCATTTTTGCCGGCCACGTCAGCGGCGAAGGTGGCATGACCGTGCAATCCTCGCTCGACGGCTATACCTTTGGTTTCTGGCTGTTGCTCGGCGCCGGCGCGCTGCTGTTCCTCATCGCGCCGCTGATCAACAAACTCATGCATGGCGTGAAGTAAGGAATCCTTGATGAAGAAACTGCTGACCACTGCCCTGTTCGCCCTCACCCTCGCTGGCTGCGGCCAGCAGGCAGAGGAGGCGCCCGCGCCCAAGCCGCTGGACACCTCCATGCAGAAACCGCCGGTGGCCGACCCGACCCAGCCGGTCGCGTCGGGCAATACGCCGGCGGCGGCGGACATCGCGGCGGTGGCGGCCCTGAGCGCCGGGTTCGACCCGGCGCGCGACCCGGTCGCCGACCTGGAAACCGCCAAGGTCGAGGCCAAGCGCGGCGGCAAGCGCATCCTGCTCGACGTGGGCGGGGAGTGGTGCTCGTGGTGCCACATCCTGGACGACTTCATCGGCGGCGACGGCGAGCTGCGCAGCTTCCGCGACGCGAACTTCGTCTGGGTGAAGGTCAACTACAGCCCGGAGAACGAGAACCAGGCGTTCCTCTCGCAGTACCCGGAGATCAAGGGCTACCCGCACATCTTCGTGCTCGACAACGATGGCAAGCTGCTGCATTCGCAGTTCACCGGCGAGCTGGAGAAGGGCAAGAGCTACGACCGCAAGAAGTTCTTCGACTTCCTCAAGGCGTGGGCCCCGCCGAAGGCGTAAGGCCCGGCGTGCGACGAAAGAAGGCCCGCGTGATGCGGGCCTTCTGCTTTTTCGCGATCGCTCCGCGGGTCGCTGCCTCGCCCATGTAGGAGCGGCTTCAGCCGCTACCGCCGATATCTTGCGGTCGCGGCTGAAGCCGCTCCTACAGGGCTCCATCGAGCCCGTGCGGGACGGCAAGCGCGGCGCCATCCCCCGGCGCAGGAACGGTACGCAACCGCCGCAAGCAACCTTCAGCGCAGGGGCGCCGCGCCGCCCTGCATGCTTTCCAGCCCCACGTCGGCGAGCTTGTCGATCAGCCGGTCCAGTGTGCTGCGCTCTTCCTCGGTCAACGGGGCCAGCAGCCGCCGCTCGCAGTCGATCACCATCGGCGCGATGATCTCATAGGCCTCGAAGCCCGATTCGGACAGCGCCAGCACAGAGCGCCGGCGGTCGTCCCCGTGCATCTCGCGCTTGATGAAGCCGCGCTCCAGCAACCGGGCCACCGCGCGGCTCACTGCCACCTTGTCCATCGCGGTGCGGTCGGAGACTTCGCTGGCCGAAGAGCCCGGGTACATCGCCAGCACCGTCATCACCCGCCATTCGGGGATCACCAGGCCGTAACGGTCGCCGTACACCCTGGCGATATTTCCGCTCACGCGGTTGGACAGCACGCTCAGGCGATAAGGCAGGAACTGCTCCAGGTCCAACAGCGCGCGATTGGTGCGCTGGCTGCCGCCAGCGGGCCGATCCAGGGGTGTTTCCGGTGGGCTCATGTTGCAGTGCACCTTGATGGTTGTTTCAGGTGAAACTATAAGGGAAGCTAGCTCGACCCGCCCATTCTCGCGGGTCTTCAGTCCGCCCGCACCTGTTCCCTGCGGCGGGGTCGTCAAGCCGGAGGTACGCCATGAACGCCCAAGTCCATTCCTCGTCCGCGCCCAACCTGGGCATGCAGGTCACCACGTTCGAGAACCCGATGGGCATCGACGGCTTCGAGTTCGTCGAGTTCGCCGCCCCGGCCGGCAGCGGGGTGGACCTGCACGACTACTTCCGCAAGATGGGCTTCACCGCCGTGATGAAGCACAAGACGCGGGCGATCACGCTGTACCGCCAGGGCGGCGTCAACTTCCTGGTCAACGAGGACCCGGATTCGTTCGCCGCCGACTTCGCCGCCCAGCATGGCCCCTGCGCCTGCGGCTTCGCCATCCGCTTCCGCAAGCCGGCCGGTGAAGTGTACGAGGGCGTGCTGGCCAACGGCGGCGCGGCCATCGACCACAAGCCGGCCAGTCGCGCGGTCGACGCGCCGGTGGTGAAGGGCATCGGCGACTGCATGCTCTACCTGGTGGACCGCTACGGCGACGCCGGCAGCATCTATGCCGCCGACTTCGAGCCGATCCCCGGCGTGGACCAGAACCCGAAGGGCTTCGGGCTGACCTTCATCGACCACCTCACGCACAACCTGTACTTCGGCAACATGCAGCAGTGGTCGGACTACTACGAGCGGCTGTTCAACTTCCGCGAGATCCGCTACTTCGACATCAAGGGTGCCAAGACCGGCCTGGTGTCCAAGGCGATGACCGCGCCGGACGGCATCGTGCGCATCCCGCTCAACGAGTCCTCCGACCCGAAGAGCCAGATCAACGAATACCTCGACGCCTACAAGGGCGAGGGCATCCAGCACATCGCCTGCTTCACCGACAACATCTACGACACCGTCGAGGCCATGCGCGCGCAGGGTGTGCAGTTCCTGGATACGCCGGATACCTATTTCGACGTGGTGGACCTGCGCATCCCCGACAACGGCGAGGACGTGCCGCGCCTGCGCCGCAACAAGATCCTCATCGACGCCGACCCGGAGACCAAGCAGCGCAAGCTGCTTCAGATCTTTACCGAGAACTGCATCGGGCCGATCTTCTTCGAGATCATCCAGCGCAAGGGCAACGAGGGCTTCGGGGAAGGCAACTTCCAGGCGCTGTTCGAGTCCATCGAGCGCGACCAGATGAAGCGCGGCGTGCTGTAATCGCCGCGCACGCCCGCCGCCGAGGAACGCCGCCATGACCACGCTCGACCAGAACCGCGGCTACCAGAGCGGCTTCGGCAACGAATTCGCCACCGAAGCGGTGCCCGGCGCATTGCCGGTCGGGCAGAACTCGCCGCAGCGCGTGGCGCATGGGCTGTATGCCGAACAGCTCTCCGGCACGGCGTTCACCGCGCCGCGCGGGCAGAACCGCCGCAGCTGGCTGTACCGGTTGCGCCCGGCAGTGATGCATGGGCATTTCAGCCCGTACGCACAGCCGCGGCTGCACAACGATTTCGACCAGGGCGTGGTGTCGCCGGACCAGCTGCGCTGGAGCCCACTGCCGCTGCCCGAAGCGCCGACCGATTTCGTCGATGGCCTGTACACGATGTGCGGCAATGGCGGCCCCTCGGCGCATGCCGGTGTCGGCATCCATCTGTACGCGGCCAATGCCGACATGCGCGGCCGCTATTTCTACGACGCCGATGGCGAGCTGCTGATCGTCCCGCAGCTGGGTCGCCTGCGCCTGCTCACCGAGTTGGGCGTGCTGGAGATCGAGCCGCAGCAGATCGCGGTGATCCCGCGCGGCGTGCGCTTCCGCGTCGAGCTGCCGGATGGCGAGGCGCGGGGCTACCTCTGCGAGAACTTCGGCGCCCTGCTGCGCCTGCCGGACCTGGGGCCCATCGGCGCCAACGGACTGGCGAACCCGCGCGATTTCGAAACGCCGCATGCGGCCTACGAGGACGTGGAGGGCGCGTTCGAGCTGATCGCCAAGTTCGAAGGTGCGCTGTGGCGCGCGGACATCGGCCACTCGCCGCTGGATGTCGTCGCCTGGCATGGCAACTACGCGCCGTATCGCTACGACCTGCGCCGGTTCAACGTGATCGGCTCGATCAGCTTCGACCATCCCGACCCGAGCATCTTCACCGTGCTCACCGCGCCCAGCGAAGTGCCCGGCACGGCCAACATGGATTTCGCGATCTTCCCGCCGCGTTGGCTGGTGGCGCAGCACACGTTCCGCCCGCCGTGGTTCCATCGCAATGTCGCCAGCGAGTTCATGGGGCTGGTGCATGGCGTGTACGACGCCAAGGCGGAAGGTTTCGCGCCGGGCGGTGCGTCCTTGCACAACTGCATGAGCGGGCACGGCCCGGATGCGGCCACGTTCGAGAAGGCCTCGGCGGCGGACCTGTCCAAGCCGGATGTGATCGCTGGCACCATGGCCTTCATGTTCGAAACCCGTGGCGTGCTGCGTCCGACCGCGCAGGCGATGGACGCGGCGAATCGGCAGCGCGATTACCAGCAGTGCTGGGCCGGCCTGAAGAAGCAGTTCGTCGCGCCCTGAGGCGGGCACGTACATCTCCCGGTAGGAAGGCTTCAGCCCCGGCCACCCCGGCTGCCACGCACCGTGGGCGCCGTTCGCGGCGCAAGCCGCTCCGACATCGTGTTCACGCCATCGGAGGTTAGCCTGTGCGCGTCAATCGTGCCGGGGAAGCCGATGAAATACCCACTTTCCAGCCTGCTTCTTTGCCTGCCGCTGCTCGCGGCCTGCCAGCGCACGCCCGAGCCGGCCGCGCCCGCGCAAGACGCGAGCGCCGCGCAGGCCGATGCGGCGCCAACCGACGCCGAGGTGGCGGGCGCCGACCAGCCCAGCGGCGATGTGCCGCCGGCCACCGCGCCGCCGGGCACCTTGCCGCCGCGCCTGCAACAAGGCGGCCAGGTGCTTGCGCGCTGGGATGGCTACGGTGACGTGCGCCTGGGCATGACCGCCGAACAGGTGCGCCAGGCCTGGGGCGGCCAGCTCGAAGGCGCACCGGATGCCGCCAATGGCCCGGACGCCTGCTATTACCTGCGGCCGAAGTGGGCAGTGCAGGACCGCAGCTTCGGTTTCATGATGGAAGGCGGCAAGCTGGTGCGCTACGACAGCGAGAACCCGAAGGAACTGGCGCCCGGCGGCGGCCGCGCCGGCATGCCGGAAGCCGACATCACCACCTTGTATGCCGGCCATGTCGATACCCAGCCGCACAAGTACGAGCAGGGCGCGCACGTGCTGCGCGTGACGCAGGACGGGCAGGCGGGCGTGCTGGTGTTCGAGACCGATGCCAGCGGCAAGGTCACGCGCTGGCGGGTGGGGCTGCCGCCGCAGGTGGATTACGTCGAGGGCTGCGGCTGACGCCCGCGCGCGCTGGCATGGCGCCGGCGCGCGGGTGAGAATCGCCGCATCCATACGGGGACCGAACCATGCATAGCGCTACGCTCGTGGCGACCGGAAGTTTCCTGCTCGGCGTGCTGCTGCTCGCGCTGGGCGGCGATTCCATCGTCAAGGCCGCCTCCGGGCTCGCCCAGCGTTTCGGAGCGTCGCCCTTCCTGGCGGGCCTGTTGCTGGTCGCGTTCGGCACCTCGCTGCCCGAGCTGGCGGTCAACGTTCGCGCGGTGGCCGGCGGGCTGGAGGAGCTTGCGCTCGGCAACGCGGTGGGCAGCAATATCGCCAACATCGGCCTTACGCTGGGCGTGGCCGCGATGGTCGCCCCGCTCGCGGTACGCATGCGCTTGCTCGGGCCGCTGCTGATCCTGTTGTTGGCGGCCTCGGTCGCGGTGATCGGCTTCGGGCTGGATGGCACCTTGAACCGCATCGAAGGCGGCCTGTTGCTCGTGGCGTTCGTCGCGCTGCTGGCGCTGTTGCCGGGGCGCGGACGCCGCGAGACCGCGGCGGTACGCGAAACCGTCGAGGCGTTCGCCACGACGCGCACCGAACTCAAGCTCAACCTGCTGCGCCTGGTGATCGCGCTGGTGCTGCTTTACTTCGGTGCCACGCTGGTGGTGAAGCCGGCCCCGCAACTGGGCATCGCACTGGGCCTTTCGCCGCTGCTGGTCGGCCTGCTGCCGGTGGCCATTGCCACGGCCGTGCCGGAGATGGTCGCCGCGGTAGTGGCGGCACGCCGGGGGCAGGGCGACATGGTGGTCGGCCACGTCATCGGCTCGAGCCTGTTCAACCTGCTGGTGATCATCGGCGGCATGGCCGCGTGGCGCCCGCTGGCGCTGCCGGCCTCGTTCGTGCGGCTGGAGCTGCCGGCCGCCATCGCCTTCGCCCTGGTGCTGTACCCGATGCTGCGCGGCGACCTGCGCATCAGCCGCGTCGAAGGCGCGATCCTGTTCGGTGCGTTCTGCGGGTGGATCGTGCTGGAACTACTGCTGGTCGGCTGAGCCGTCTGCATCGTCGTCCCGGCCGCGCGGAACGGGTGGCCGCTGGCCCAGTTTCAGGGCCAGCCCGGTGCGCGCCATCATGTAGGCACTGATCGGCGCGGTGATGAACAGGAATGCGGTAATCAGCAGCTCGCGCGGCTGCGGGTCCTCGCCCAGCAGCAGGTGGTAACCCACCGAGGCCAGCAGCACGCAGCCTACGCCCAGCGTGCTCGCCTTGGTCGGCGCATGCAGGCGCTTGAAGAAATCCGACAGCTTCACCAGGCCGAACGCACCGACCAGGATGAAGAAGGTGCCGACGATCAGCAGCGCGCCGAGCACGTATTCGATGAGCGCGATCATTCGACGATATCCCGTCGCAGCACGTACTTGCTGAGCACCACGGTGCTGCCGAAGCCGAGCATGGCGATCACCAGCGCGGCCTCGAAGTAGATGGGCGAATCCAGGTGCATACCGAACAGCATCAGCTCGGCGATGGCCGTCACCGAGAGCGTGTCCAGCGCCAGGATGCGATCGGGCAGGGTGGGTCCGCGCAGCAGGCGCCACAGCGCCATCATCATCGCCAGGCCGACGACGTGCATGCACACCACGATGGTGGTTTCGATGAATATGTGGCCGGTCACGGGAAAATCTCCATCAGCGGCTTCTCGTAGCGCTGCTTGATCTCGTCGATCAGTGCCTGCGGGTCGTCCAGGTGCAGCACGTGCACCAGCAGGTAGCGACGGTCGTCGGACAGCTCGGCCGACACCGTGCCCGGCGTCAGCGTGATCATGCTGGTGAGCGCGGCGATGCCGTGGATGTTGGCCATGTCCAGCGGCACCCAGATGAAGCCGGGGTGGATGTTCGCCTCGCGGCCCAGTACCTGGCCGGCCACGCGCACGTTCGAACGCACGATGTCCCAGAAGGCGACCAGCAGCATTTTGGGGATCGGCCGCAGCGAGCCGATGCGCGCGAACTCGCGGTCCAGCCGCGCGGCGAACGGCGGCACCACCGTGGCCATCAGCAGGCCCATGACCACCGCGCTGAAACCCAGGCTGTCGGTCAGCATCAGCCAGAACGCGAAGATCGTCGCGCTCAACGGCAGCGAGGGATACAGGCGGCGCCAGAACGGGCGGGGACGTGGGCTCGTCATGGCTGCCTCATCACCGGGTGGGTGTCGCGCAGCAGTTGCAGGTAATCGCCCGGCTGGCGCAGCTGGCGGGCCATCGCGTCGGTGTGGCGCATCAGCGGGCCGGCCGCCACCGTCATCGCCACCAGGTAGCCGAGCAGCAGCACGGTGGCGAGCGCTTCGGGCGGGCGCAGCCGCGCGCGGCGGGGCGTCTGCGGCGGCGGCGCATCGGGAGCGGCCTCGGGCACGCGCCAGAACAGGCGCACGCCGGCGCGGGTCAGGCCGATCACCACCAGCAGGCTGCCGCCGAGGATGGCGCTCCACACCAGCGCGACCTGCGCGTCGGGTACGTGCGCCAGCAGGGCCAGCTTGGCCAGGAAGCCGGACAGCGGCGGCAGCCCGGCCACCGCCACGGCGGCGATGAAGTAGAACGTGCCGGGCAAGGCGCGCCCAGGCAACGGTGCAATGACCGCCTTGCGGTCGCTGGCATCGCCGCGCCGGCGGCGCACCAGGTCGGCGACCATGAACAGCGCGGCGGTGGCGAAGGTGCTGTGCGGCAGGTAATACAGGCCCGCGGCGATCGCGCCCTGGTCATCGAGCGAGAACGCGATGAACAGCGTGGCCGCCGAGAACACCACCAGGTAGGCGACCAGCACGCGCAGCCGGGTGGCGGCCATCACGCCGAACGCGGCCAGGATCAGCGTTGCCACGCCGGCCCACAGCAGCGGGGTGCGGCCAAAGCCCTGCAGCGCGCCGGCCTCCGGGCCGAACCACAGCTGGCTCACCCGCAGCAGCGCGTACAGGCCGACCTTGGTCATCACCGCGAACAGGGCCGCCACCGCCGCCGGCGCGCGCGAGTAGGCCTCCGGCAGCCACAGGTACAGCGGCAGCAGCGCGGCCTTGCTGCAGAACACCAGCAGCAACAGGCCCAGCGCGGCGCGCGCCAGCGGCAATTCCGCGGCGGGCAGCTCGGCGATGCGCTGCGAAAGCTCGGCCATGTTGAGCGAGCCCAGCAGCGCGTACAGCAGGCCGAGCGCGATCAGGAACAAGGTGGAAGCGGTGATGTTGAACACCACGTAATGCAGGCCCACGCGCATGCGCAGCCCGCGCCCGCCGCTCACCAGCAGGCCGTAGGAGGCGATCAGCATCACCTCGAAGAACACGAACAGGTTGAAGATGTCGCCGGTGAGGAAGGCGCCGTTGAGGCCCATCAACTGGAACTGGAACAACGCGTGGAAATGCGGCGCGCGGCGGTCCCAGCCGGCGCAGGCGTGCAGCAGGCAGGCCACCGCCAGGCACAACGTGGTCAGCAGCATCCAGGCCGACAGCCGGTCCGCCACCAGCGCGATGCCCAGCCGCGCGGGCCAATCGCCCAGCAGGTAGACCAGGATGTGGCCATCGCCGGTGGCCTGCGCCAGCGCCACCACCGCCAGCGCCAACAGGCCCACGCTGGTCCAGGCCACGCCGCGCTGCACGCGCGAGCCGAAGCGGCGATGCTCGACGAACAGCGAGACGATGGCGCCCAGCAGCGGGATCAGGATCGGCAGGATCGGCAGGTGGTTCAACGCGCGTCCTCCCGCGGGTCGGTGGGCGCGATGGGGGCGTCGTCCTCGTGGCCGTCCACATGGTCGCTGCCGTTGTCGGCGCGGCTGCGCATCGCCAGCACCAGGCTGATGGCGGTCATCGCGAAGGCGATCACGATGGCGGTCAGCACCAGCGCCTGCGGCAACGGGTCGGTGTGCTGGGCCAGCGTGGGTGCCACGCCTTCGCGCAGCACCGGGGCCTGGCCTTCGCGCAGGCGCCCGCCGGCGAAGATCAGCAGGTTGGTGGCGTAGGAGAGGAAGGTCAGGCCGAGGATCACGTCGAAGCTGCGCGCGCGCAGCAACAGGTAGATGCCGCAGGCGGACAGGATGCCGATCGCACTGGCCAGGGCGAGTTCCATCAGCGGCGGCCTCCGGTCAGGGGCGAGCGACGCGCCGGGTCGATCTCGCCGTGGATCGAGCGGCGGGTGAGCGAGGGCTTCACCGTGCCCATCATCGACAGCATCAGCATCACCGCGCCGAATACCACCAGGTACACGCCGGTATCGAAGCCCATCGCACTGGCCAGCTCCAGCGTGCCGACCAGCGGCAGCTCGGCCTCGAGGTGGCCGCTGGTGAGGAACGGCACGCCGAACAGCATCGACGCCGCGCCGCTCAGCAGCGCTACCGCGAGGCCCGCGCCGATGCAGCGCACGTAGTCGAAGCCGAAGCGCGATTCCACCGAGGCGGTGCCCTGGATCACGTACTGCATCAGCAGCGGCACCGCCAGCACGAGCCCCGCGATGAAGCCGCCGCCGGGCGCGTTGTGCCCGCGCAGGAACAGGAACACCGATACCGTGAGGATCAGCGGGAACATGATCTGCGCCAGGTCGGCCGGCACCGGCAGCTGGATCGGCGGGCCGGGCATGATCTTCTCCGGGGCCATGCGCGCGCGCCGCAGCAGCGCGTGCACGACCAGCCCGGCGATGGCGAACACGCAGATCTCGCCGAAGGTGTCGAAGCCACGGAAATCCACCAGGATCACGTTGACCACGTTGTGGCCATACGCCTCGGGCAGCGCGCGCGCGAGCATCTCGCCGGCCATCGTGCGGCTGGGGCGGGTCATCAGCGCATAGGCCAGCACCGCCAGCCCGCCGCCGCAGGCGATGGCGAGCGCGGCATCGCGCACGTGGCGCCAGCGCGCGCGCTCCGGCGGCGACACGCTGGGCAGGTAGTTCATCGCCAGCAGCATCAGCGTGAGCGTGACCATCTCCACCAGCAGCTGGGTCAGCGCCAGGTCGGGCGCGGACAGGAACACGAACACCAGGCTCACCGACAGCCCGGTACCGCCGATGACCATCACCGCCAGCAGGCGCTGGCGGTGCAGGAACAAGCCGCCCAGCGTGCACGCCACCAGCAGCACCCACAGGGCCCAGCCCAGCAGCGGGATCGGCTGCGGCGCCACCCAGGGCGGCAGGCCGCCCGCGCCGACGAACGGCGCCACGCCCACGGCCAGCGCGACCAGCACCAGCAGGAACAACATCCGTTGCAGGCGGCCATCCACGATCATCGAGGTGAAGCGCAGCGCCACGCCCGACAACGCATCCAGGTGCCACTGGAACAGCCACTTGCCTTGCGAGCGGGTCGCCACCGCGTATAGGTCGAGCAGGCGGCGCAGGCCGAAATACAGCCCCACGCCGCCGATCACGCCGGCCACGCTCATCGCCAGCGGCCAGTTCAGCCCGTGCCACACCGCCAGGCTGTACTGCGGCAGCTGCGCGCCGAGGATCGACCCGGCCGCCACGCGCAGCACCGGCGCTACCGTGAGGCCGGGGATCACGCCCACGGCCACGCACACCGCCACCAGCACCGCGACGGGAATGCGCATCCAGCGCGCCGGCTCGTGCGGCACGCGGTCCAGCTCGCGCGGGCCCTGGCCGAAGAAGGTGTCGTGGACGAAGCGCAGGCTGTAGGCCACGCCGAGCACGCCGGCCAGCAATGCCGCCGCAGAGGTCGCGATGCGCATCGGTGCCGGCGCCTCGGTTTCCAGCGCCACGGCAAAGAACATTTCCTTGGACAGGAAGCCGTTGAGCAGCGGGATGCCGGCCATCGCCAGCGAGGCGACGATCGCCAGCGCGCTGGTATAGGGCAGGAACCTGCGCAGGTTGCCGAGCCGGCGCATGTCGCGCGTGCCGGTCTCGTGGTCGATGATGCCGGCGGCCATGAACAGCGAGGCCTTGAACACCGCATGGTTGAGGATGTGGAACACGCCGGCCACCACGGCCATCGGCGTGGACAGGCCGAACAGCATCGTGATCAGGCCCAGGTGGGAGATCGTCGAGTAGGCCAGCAGGCCCTTGAGATCGTGCTGGAAGATCGCGTTCCAGGCGCCGAACACCAGGGTGAAGGCCCCCACGCCGCTCACCGTGTAGAAGAACAGGTCGCTGCCGGCCAGCGCGGGGTGCAGGCGCGCGAGCAGGAACACGCCGGCCTTCACCATCGTGGCCGAGTGCAGGTACGCCGATACCGGCGTGGGCGCGGCCATCGCGTGCGGCAGCCAGAACTGGAACGGGAACTGCGCGCTCTTGGTGAAAATGCCGGCCAGCACCAGGAACAGCGCGGCCGGGTAGAGCGGGCTGTCGCGCAGCGCCTGGCCGGAGGCCAGCACCACGTCCAGGTCGTAGCTGCCGACAATGCGGCCGATCAGCAGGATGCCGCCGAGCATCGCCAGGCCACCGCCGCCGGTGATCACCAGCGCCATGCGCGCGCCTTCGCGCGCGTCCTTGCGGTGGGTCCAGAAACCGATCAGCAGGAACGAGCTGAGGCTGGTCAGCTCCCAGAACACCAGCAACAGCAGCAGGTTGCCGGCCAGCACCAACCCAAGCATCGCGCCCATGAACAACAGCAGGAACGCATAGAAGCGCGACGCGCTGTCCTCGCGGCCAAGGTAGTAGCGCGCATACATCACCACCAGCACGCCGATCGCCAGCACCAGCATCGCGAACATCCACGCCAGTCCATCCAGCCGCAGCGCGAAACTCAGCCCGACTTGCGGCAACCACGCATGTTCGCCGCGCACCACATGCCCGGCGAACACGGCCGGCGCCAGCCACACGAGCAGCAGCACGCCCAGCAGCGGGGCCGCGCCGGCGAGCCAGGCCAATGCCGGGCGCGGCCAGGCGCGCAGCGCGGCCACCGCCGCGGCGGCCAGGAACGGCAGCGCCAGCAGAATTTCGAGGAACGGGATCATGCAGGGATCGGGCCTTGGAACGGGCGAGTCACGAGCAGTCACCGGAGTCTAACAGCGCCGTCGGCCGCGGCCGGGCCCAGGATGAATGGCGCGTTCGGTTTGGCGCGGCGCTCATGCGGTGGGTGCCGCGCGTTCGCCGCGGTCGCGCACGAACAACGTGTCGGTCTGCACGCTGCCGAGGATGCGGCCGGCGACATCGCCCAGCAGCAGGCCCGAGAGCGCGCTGCGGCCGTGGCCGCCCACCACGACGAGGTCGGTGTCGTGGTCGCGCACGTAGTCGCGCAGCAGGCGCGAGGGTTCGCCCTCGGCCACCACCGGTTCTAGCCGGCCGCGCAGCGCGGTGGGCAAGCCGAGCAGGTCCAGACGCGAACGCAGCGCGTTGTCCGCGCTGTCGCGGGCCTGGGCCTGCGCGGCCTGGGCGTGGGTATCGCGCTGGCCCAGGCGCGGCACCTGGAATGCGTGCAGCGCGGCCAGCGTGACCGGGTTGCCGAACAGCGCCAGCGCCACGTCCAATGCCTGCGATGCGGTGTCGGACAGGTCCGTCGCCCAGGCCAGGCTGCGGTACGGGCCATGCACGCGCCGGTGCACCACCAGCAGCGGCACCGTGGCGTGGCGCGACAGCCACGCCACGGAGGAACCCAGGCTGGGCTGGGTGAACAACGCATTGCGCGCCACGCCGGCGATGATCAGCCCGCAGCGGCACGCCTGGGCCGTGCGCAGCAGCGCCGGACCCACCGCGCCGCTTTCCACGCGCACTTCCAGGTCGATGTCGTCCACCGCGACATCGCGGCGCAGGCGGCGCTCGACCAGCTGGGAGAGCACGGCCGGGCGCTGCCACGGCGGCGAACCGAGGATGGGGTCGTGGAAATCCAGTTCCTGGGTGGACGGCAGCACCGTGGTCACCACCAACCGCGATTGCCACTGCCGCGCCAGTTGTACGGCGCGATCGAACGCGCGGTCGCCGCGGGCGCTGAGGTCGGTGGCCAGCAACAGCGAGGCGGGCGGGGCGACGATGGCGTCGGACATCTCTTCACTCCGGTGCGGGGAAGGTGCGCGCAGGAGTCTACGCCCGGGCATGTGAGGCGCCGGTATCATGCAGGCATGTCGATCACGCTTCCGCCTTCCGCCACGCCGTCCCTTCACCATGCCTGGGTGTTCGGCGGCAGCGGGCAGATCGGCGAGCGCGTGCTGGAACGGTTGCTGACGCGCGGCGTGGCCGTCACCGCGTGGTCGCGCCAGGCGCGTGCCCCGCGCCCCGGGCTGGCCTGGCGAGCGGGCACGCTCGATGACGCCGGCCCGCTGCCCGGCGAAGTCGATGCGGTGTTCAGCTGCGGCCCGCTCGATCATTTCGCGCGCTGGTTTGCCGCGCAGTCCGGCGCGCCGGCGCGCGTGGTGGCCTTCGGTTCCACCAGCGTGGAAGTGAAGGCCGAATCCGCCGACGCCGGCGAGCGCGATGTCGCACGCCGCCTTGCGCAGGCCGAGGCCACCTTGTTCGCCGCCGCGCAGGCGCGCGGCACCGCGGCCACCGTGCTGCGCCCCACCTTGGTCTACGGGGCCGGGCGCGACGCGACCCTCACGGTGATCGCCGCGATGGCGCGCGAGCGTGGCTTCTTCGTGCTGCCGCGCAGCGCCTCGGGGTTGCGCCAGCCGGTGCATGTGGAAGACCTCGCCGAGGCGGCGCTGGCCGCGTGGTCCGCGCCGGCGACCCACCAGCGCGCCTACGCGGTGGGGGGCGGCGAAGTGCTGGCCTATGACCAGATGGTGGCGCGCGTGCTGCAGGCGCTGTCGCCGCCGGCGCGGCTGCATCGCGTGCCGACCCCGCTGTTTGCCGGCGCGCTGCGCGTGGCGCACGCGGCCGGCCGGCTGCGCGGCCTCAATGCCGAGGCGTTGCGGCGCATGCGTGCCGACCTGGTGTTCGACCTGGCGCCGGCGCGGCGCGACTTCGGCTACGCGCCGCGCGGCTTTTCGCCGCGCGCGGCCGAAGTAGGCGCCTAGGCGTCAGTAGCGCCAGCCCATGCGCCGATAGAGTTTGGCCAGCACCCAGGCCGGGCCGATCAGCAAATACACCAGGTCGGTGAGGAAGCTGGGCTTGCGGCCTTCGAACTTGTGGCCGATGAACTGCGCGATCCAGGCCACCACGAACACGCCGATCGCCAGCCACAGCAGGTTCTGCAGGCCGATGCGCATCTCCAGCAGGCGGCACAGGCAACCGCAGAAGAAGAACACCGCCAGCATGCCCAGGCCCAGCCGGCGCGAAAGGCGGTTGTAGAACATCCACGCGGCGAACATGCCCAGCGCGGCCCAGATGCCGCTGCGCAGCAGGGTGCCGCCGACGGGCACGCACCACAGCAATGCCACCACCGACCACAGGATGGCCGGCACCGCGACCACATGGATGCGCTGGTTGAGTTCGTTGCGGTGGTCGCCCGAATAGCTGGCGAAGAAGCGATCGATGGGGCGCGCGGCGGAGATGTCCATGTTCCCTCCCAGGAATGAGCCAAGGATAACGCCGGGCAGCCTGCTGTGTAGGAGCGGCTTCAGCCGCGACCGGGCATCATGCGCTCGCGGCTGAAGCCGGCCCTGCACCAGGACAGGCCTTGCCGGAAAGCAGAAGGGGCGCTCGCGCGCCCCTTCCGTTCAATCGACCGAGATGCCGGCCAGCTTCTGCAGCGCCTCGGCGTACTTGGCGCGCGTGCGCTCGATCACCTCGACCGGCAGCTTCGGGCCCGGCGCGGTCTTGTTCCAGTCCAGCGTCTCCAGGTAGTCGCGCACGAACTGCTTGTCGTAGCTCGGCGGGCTGGTGCCCACCTCGTACTGGTCGGCCGGCCAGTAGCGCGAGGAATCCGGCGTGAGCATCTCGTCCATGATGTACAGGCGGCCGTCGGCATCGGTGCCGAACTCGAACTTGGTGTCGGCCAGCAGGATGCCGCGCTCGGCGGCGAAATCGGCCGCGAAGCGGTAGATGCGCAGCGTCGCGTCGCGCACGCGCTCGGCCAGTTCGGCGCCGACGGTCTTCACCATCGCGTCGAAGTCGATGTTCTCGTCGTGGTCGCCCACGGCGGCCTTGGTGGACGGGGTGAAGATCGGTTCGGGCAGCTTCTGCGCCTGGCGCAGGCCATCGGGCAGCTCGATGCCGCTGACCTTGCCGGTGCGCTGGTAATCCTTCCAGCCGCTGCCGATCAGGTAGCCGCGGGCGATCGCCTCCACCGGCACCGGCTTGAGCTTGCGCGTCACCACCGCGCGCTTGGCGTACAGCGCCTTGTCCACGCCGTCGGGCAGCACGCTGGCCACGTCGATGCCGGTGAGGTGGTTCGGCATCAGGTGCTCGGTCTTCTTGAACCAGAAATTGGAGACCTGGCAGAGCATCTCGCCCTTGCCCGGGATCGGGTCGGGCAGCACCACGTCGAACGCGGAGAGGCGGTCGGTGGCGACCATCAGCAGGTAGTCGCCCGGCGGGGCGTCGGCGGGCAGGCGCTCGCGGGGGATATCGAACACATCGCGAACCTTGCCGCGGTGACGCAAGGGCAGGCCGGGGAGATCGGATTGCAACAGCGTGGTCGACACAGGCACTCCTAAGGACTTCGCATTGGCGCTGTCCCCGGGACCCGTCGGGCCCGCGGCGGCGACAGCGGGCCGCGTAGTGTACGGCGCTTCGGGGCCGGATGGGGGGCCGCCGGCCAGGGGCCGGAAAGCCCGCCTTACCGGACCCCGACGCGGCCGGTCAGGCCCGTCCCGACGGCGCCGCTGGCGTAGAATTGCCGGCCCTGTCCTGCCCCGACGTCGCGTCCGCATGCGCTGGTACGGAAAACTGCTGGGTTTCATCGCCGGCGCCCTGCTTTTCCGGGGCAGCCCGTTGTTCGGCGCGCTGATCGGCCTGCTGCTCGGCCACGCCGTGGACCGCGGCTGGTTCAACCGCGAGCGCGAAGACCCGTACCGCGAACTCGGCCTGACCGCCGACGCCACCGCCGCCGAGATCGACCTGGCCTACCGCCGCCTGATGTCCCAGCACCATCCGGACAAGCTCGCCGGCGCCGCGCCGGAGCTGCGCCAGCAGGCCGAGCGCCGCGCGCGCCAGATCAACGCCGCCTACGACCGCATCCAGCGCCGCCGCCGGCGCTGATCTTCCTGGAGACCGCCATGTCCACCTGCATCATCGCCCCGTCCATCCTCTCGGCCGATTTCGCCCGGCTGGGCGAGGAGGTCGACAACGTGCTGGCCGCCGGCGCCGACTGGGTGCACTTCGACGTGATGGACAACCACTACGTACCGAACCTGACCATCGGCCCGATGGTGTGCCAGGCGCTGCGCAAGCATGGCGTCACCGCGCCGATCGACGTGCACCTGATGGTGGAGCCGGTGGATCGCCTCATCCCGGACTTCGCCGAGGCCGGCGCCACCTACATCAGCTTCCACCCGGAGGCCAGCCGCCACGTCCACCGCACCATCCAGCTGATCAAGTCGCACGGCTGCAAGGCCGGGCTGGTGCTGAACCCGGCCACGCCGGTGGATTTCCTGGACTGGGTGCTCGAAGACCTGGACATGGTGCTGCTGATGTCGGTGAACCCTGGCTTTGGCGGCCAGGCCTTCATTCCCTCGGCGCTGGACAAGCTGCGCGCGGTGCGCAAGAAGATCGACGCGCTCGGCAAGCCGATCCGGCTGGAGATCGACGGCGGGGTGAAGGCCGACAACATCGGCGAGATCGCCGCCGCCGGCGCGGACACCTTCGTGGCCGGCTCGGCGATCTTCAACGCGCCGGACTACGCCGAGGTCATCCGCAAGATGCGCGTGGCCGTGGCCGCCGCGCGATGAGCGCCGCCGCCCCGCGCATCCGTGAGGCCACGCCGGACGATGCGCTGCTGCTGCACGAGCTGGTCACCGCGCTGGCCGTGTACGAGCGCGAGCCGGACGCGGTGAAGGCCAGCGTCGAGGACCTGCGCGCCAGCCTGTTCGGCGAAGGCTCCACCGCGCACGCGCTGGTATGCGAGCAGGACGGCGTGGCGATCGGCTTTGCGGTGTACTTCTTCAACTATTCCACCTGGCTGGGCCGCAACGGTCTCTACCTGGAAGACCTGTTCGTGCGCCCGGAACACCGCGGCCACGGCGCGGGCCTGGCGCTGCTGCGGCACCTGGCCGGGCTGGCGGTCGCGCGGGGCTGCGGTCGTTTCGAATGGTCCGTGCTGGACTGGAACCAGCCGGCCATCGACTTCTACCGCGCCGCCGGCGCACGGCCGATGGACGAGTGGACGGTGTACCGGATGGAAGGCCAGGCGCTGCGCGATTTCGCCGCCGGCGGGCGCTGAACAGCGTTCGCCGCGTCGATCGGGTGCCTGCCGGGGGAGGGACCGCCAGCCCGATCGACGCGAACGCGCGCCGCTTGCCAGTGCGCCGCAGGAGAGAGGGTGCGGCGCCTTGAACGAAGGGATCCGCCCGTGCGGGCGGACCCGGAAGATTGGAGGCTGATCCTGCCTCCGCCCGTCGTCCCTGCTATGGCCTTCCACGTTAGGCCGCCTCGATGACATCGGCATGACACCGCGCCGGCCGGCGCCGGCACGATTCGAAATGCGTTCACGGCCATGGCCGCGCCGGCTTGCTAGCGTGGCGCGCATTCCCCCGACATTCCGGACCCCGCATGCAGGCACCGCGCTGGCGACTCATCCTCAACGGCAAGGCGGCCGGCGACGACGCGGTGCGCACGGCGGTCGGCGACTGGCGTCAGCGCGGCATCCACCTGGACGTGCGCGTCACCTGGGAAGGCGGCGACGCCGAGCGCTACGTGGCCGAGGCCATCGCCGACGGCGTGGACACGGTGATCGCCGGCGGCGGCGACGGCACGCTGAGCGAGGTGGCCACCACGCTGGCCCATCGCGAGGCGCCGGCCGATGCGTTGCCCACGCTCGGGCTGTTGCCGCTGGGTACCGCCAACGACTTCGCCAGCGCGGCCGCCATCCCGGTCGAACCGGAACAGGCGCTGCGGCTGATCGCCGAGCGCGCCGCGCAGCCGCTGGACCTGCTGCGCCTGGAGGCCAACGGCGAGATCCTGTGGTGCGCCAACCTGGCCAGTGGCGGCTTCGGCACGCAGATCACCGTGGAGACCGACGACGGGCTGAAGGACCTGCTCGGCGGGCTGGCCTACCTCGTCACCGGCCTCTCGCGCCTGGGCCGCATCGAGCCGGTGCAGGCGCGGCTGCGCGGACCGGACTTCGCCTGGGAAGGCGGCTTCATCGCGCTGGGCGTGGGCAACGGGCGCCAGGCCGGCGGCGGGCAGGTGCTGTGCCCCGATGCGCTCATCGACGATGGTCTGCTGGAAGTGACGGTCATTCCCGGCCTGGAAGGCGAGGTGGCCGCCACCCTGGGCACGCTCGTGCGCGGCGGCAAGCAGGCGGCGCTGGAGCGGGTGGCCGAGCGCCGCCAGCTGCCGTGGCTGGAGATCGACGCCCCGGCGCCCCTGACGCTCAACCTCGATGGCGAACCCGTGCAGGCGCGGCATTTCCGCATCGAATGCGTGCGCCACCGGCTGCGCATGCACCTGCCCGAAGGCTGTCCGCTGCTGGCCGGTTGACGGTTTCTTCCGTTACCACGCCGACACCGGCCACGGGTTTGGGTTAAAGTGCGGGCGTGTCCACTCTGACGACCCCGCGTTCCTTCTCTTCCGCTCGCCGCTGGTGGCGATGGTGGCCCGTTGCCGTCGTCCGTCTCCACACCGCAGCCTCCCGGAAGGAAAGTCGTCTTGATCACTGCCGAGCAGTTCCAGCAGCAGGCCGCTGAAGGCCATACCCGCATCCCCGTCGTCCGCGAAGTGCTGTCCGACCTGGACACGCCGCTGTCGGTCTACCTCAAGCTCGCCGACGGCCCGCACACCTATCTGTTCGAATCGGTCGAGGGCGGCGAGCGCTTCGGCCGCTATTCCATCATTGGCCTGCCGGCACGGCGGGCGTACAGCTTCCGCGGGCATACGCTGGAAGTGAGCGAGTTGGGCGAGGTGGTGGAGCGCCGCGAGGTCGCCGACCCGCTGGCCGAAGTGGAAGCGCTGCGCGCCGAGCATTCCGTGCCGCAATTCGCCGGGCTGCCCGGTTTCACCGGTGGGCTGGTGGGGTGGTTCGGCTTCGAATGCATCCAGTACATCGAGCCGCGCCTGGCCGCCGGTGACAAGCCCGATGAACTCGGCACCCCGGACATCCTGCTGATGCTCTCCGAAGAGCTGGCGGTGTTCGACAACCTCAAGGGCCGCCTGTACCTGATCGTGCATGCCGACCCGCGCCAGCCGCAGGCCTTCGCGCGCGCCAACCGCCGCCTGGACGAGCTCGCGCACCGGCTGCGCCAGGCCGGCGCGGGCTACCCGCAGGCGCAGGTGTCCGACGCGATCGACGAGCAGGATTTCCGTTCCTCCTTCACCCGCGAGCAGTACCACGAGGTGGTGCGCAAGGCGCAGGAATACGTGCGCGCCGGCGACATCTTCCAGGTGGTGCCCAGCCAGCGCCTGCGCGTGCCGTTCCGTGCGCGGCCCATCGACGTGTACCGCGCGCTGCGCGCGCTGAACCCCTCGCCGTACATGTATTACATCGACGTGGGCGGCACGCAGGTGGTGGGTTCCTCGCCGGAAATCCTCGCCCGCCTGCGCGATGGCGTGGTCACCGTGCGGCCCATCGCCGGCACCCGCCCGCGTGGTGCCACGCCCGAGCAGGACGCCGCACTGGAAGCCGAGTTGCTGGCCGACCCGAAGGAGCGCGCCGAGCACGTGATGCTGATCGACCTGGGCCGCAACGATGTCGGCCGCGTCGCCGAGCCTGGCACGGTGGAAGTGGGCGAGCAGTTCGTGATCGAGCGCTACAGCCACGTGATGCACATCGTCAGCGAGGTCACCGGCAAGCTGAAGGCCGGGCTCAGCTACAGCGACGTGCTGCGCGCCACGTTCCCGGCCGGCACCGTGAGCGGCGCGCCGAAGATCCGCGCGCTGGAGATCATCCGCGAGCTGGAGCCCGTGCGGCGCAACGTGTATTCCGGCGCGGTGGGCTACATCGGCTGGCATGGCGATGCGGATACCGCCATCGCCATCCGCACCGCCGTGATCCAGGACGGGCATCTTTACGTGCAGGCCGGCGGCGGTGTCGTGTACGACTCCGATCCGGACGCCGAATGGCAGGAAACGATGAACAAGGGGCGCGCGCTGTTCCGCGCCGTCGCCCAGGCGGCCAAGGGGCTGTGATGGACGCGGCCGTCGCGCGGATCGGTTTCCGCAACGATTACAGCGAAGGCGCGCACCCGCGCCTGCTGCAGGCGCTTGCCAGCGCCAGCGGCGAGCAGAACGCCGGCTATGGACTGGACCGGCATAGCGCGCGTGCGGCCGAACTGATCCGTGCCGCCTGCGCGCAGCCGCAGGCGCAGGTGCACCTGCTGGCCGGTGGCACCCAGACCAACCTCACTGCGCTGGGCGCGTTCCTGCGCCCGCACCAGGCGGTGATCGCCGCCGAGAGCGGGCATATCGCCGTGCACGAGACCGGTGCGATCGAACTGACCGGCCACAAGGTACTCACCGCGCCGGGCGTGGACGGCAAGCTGACGCCGGAAGCCATCGAAGCGCTGTTGGCCGTGCACGACAACGAACACCTCGTGCAGCCGAAGCTGGTGTATGTCTCCGACACCACCGAGCTGGGCACGATCTACCGCCGCGCCGAACTGGAGGCGATTTCGCGCCTGTGCCGCGCGCGCGGCTTGCTGCTGTTCCTGGATGGCGCGCGCCTGGGCGCGGCGCTGACCGCCGAAGGCAACGACCTCACCCTGGCCGACATCGCCGCGCTGACCGACGCCTTCTATATCGGCGGCACGAAGAACGGTGCATTGCTCGGCGAAGCGCTGGTGATCGTCCACCCCGCGCTGCAGGTCGATTTCCGCTACCTGCTCAAGCAGCGCGGCGCGTTGCTGGCCAAGGGCATGGTGCTGGGCGTGCAGTTCGCCACGCTGTTCGAGGATGGGTTGTTCTTCGCGCTGGCCGAACACGCCAACCGCATGGCGCGGCGCCTGCGCGAAGGGCTGGAAGCAGCCGGCGCGCGTTTCGTGGTGGATTCGCCGACCAACCAGCAGTTCATCGTCGTCACTCCGGCGCAGCTGGACGCGCTGGCACGCCGCTACGACTTCGAGCGTTGGGAAACCCGCGGCGATGGCGAGGTGGTGATCCGCTTCGTCACCTCGTGGGCGACCACTGCCGCGATGGTGGATACGCTCTGCGGCGACTTCGCCGCTCTGGCCTGACTCATGACACAAGGAACTGTTCGCATGCGCCGTCTCGCTACCGCCGTCCTCTCGTCCTGCCTGATGCTGGCCCCGCTTCTGGCGGCGGCGCAGGTCAACAGCTTGCCTTCGCAGCCGCACCTGCTGGTGCGAGGGAAGGCGGAACGCGAGGTGTTGCCGGATCGCTTCAAGCTCACCATCGAGCTGGAACAGAAGGACGCCGCGCCGGAGGCAGCACGCAGCCGCGTGCAGGCCGACGCGGCCACCGTGCTGGGTCTGTTCAAGGCGCAGCACGCGCTGGCCGATTCGGTGGAGGCTTCGTCGCTGTCCATCGAGCCCAGCACGCGCTATGTCGATGGCCGCCAGGTGTTCGAAGGGACCCAGGTCAGCCGCACGCTGTCGGCCAGCTTCGCGAAACTGGAAGACGTCCGCGCCGTGCTGGGTGGGTTGAAGACCAGCGACCATCTGGAGGTCTCGGGTATCGAACCCTCCTTCAGCAATGAGAGCAAGGTGCGGGGTGAGCTCAAGCGCGATGCCGCGGCGCAGACCCGTGTTACCGCGCATAACCTTGCCGATGCCTACGGCGTGAAGTTGGGTGGGCTCTACACCATTTCCGAAGTGGCGCCGGATTTTTCCTATGGCATACAGGCCGGCAGCTGGGCCGAGCCCGCGCGGGCTTACGCCCCGGCGCCCGCGGCGTTGGATCGAGTCGGAAACAACGATTCCAAGAACCTGGAGCAGGCCGAATCCCTCGAAGCCGGCAGCATCACCCTCACCGAATACGTCTACGCGATCTTCCTGATCGCCCCCTGAGATTCCCACCATGTTGCTGATGCTCGACAACTACGACAGCTTCACCTACAACCTCGTGCAGTACCTGCAGGCGCTCGGCGCCGAGGTGACGGTGGTGCGCAACGATGCGATGAGCGTCGAGCAGATCGCCGCGCTCAAGCCCGAGCGCATCGTCGTCTCGCCCGGCCCGTGCACGCCGAACGAAGCCGGCATCTCGCTGGCGCTGATCGAGAAGCTCGGCCCGACCACGCCGATCCTCGGCGTGTGCCTGGGCCACCAGGGCATCGGCCAGGTCTACGGCGGCGACGTGGTGCGCGCCGGCAACATCATGCACGGCAAGACCTCGCCGATCCGCCACGAAGGCAAGGGCGTGTTCGCCGGCCTGCCGGACCGCTACGAGGCCACGCGCTACCACTCGCTGGTGGTGGACAAGCGCACGCTGCCCGATGCGCTGGAAATCACCGCCTGGACCGAGAACCCGGACGGTTCGATGGAGGAGATCATGGGCCTGCGCCACCGCCAGTACCCGGTGGAAGGCGTGCAGTTCCACCCCGAATCCATCCTCACCGAACACGGCCACGCGCTGCTGCGCAATTTCCTCGAGCGCCCGCTGTGAGCCGAACCCCGCGACTCGAACACGCCCCACTGTGACCGCCATGACCTTCACTGCCCAGGAAGCGCTCCAGCGCACCATCGAACACCGCGAGATCTTCTTCGACGAGATGGTCATGCTGATGCGCAGGATCATGCGCGGCGAGGTATCCGAGACGATGACCGCGGCCATCCTCACCGGCCTGCGGGTCAAGAAGGAGACCGTGGGCGAGATCGCCGGCGCAGCGCAGGTGATGCGCGAGTTCTCGCGCACCGTCGAAGTGGCCGACCGCACCCACCTGGTCGACATCGTGGGCACCGGCGGCGACGGCTCGCACACCTTCAACATCTCCACCTGCACGATGTTCGTCGCGGCGGCCGCCGGGGCGCGCGTGGCCAAGCACGGCAACCGCAGCGTCTCCTCGAAGTCCGGCAGCGCCGACGCACTCGAAGCGCTGGGCGCGATCATCGAGCTGCAGCCCGAGCAGGTGGGCCGCGCCATCGCCGCCAGCGGCATCGGCTTCATGTTCGCCCCGGTGCATCACCCCGCGATGAAAGTCGTGGCGCCGGTGCGCCGCGAGATGGGCGTGCGCACCATCTTCAACATCCTCGGCCCGCTGACCAACCCGGCTGGCGCGCCGAGCATCCTGATGGGCGTGTTCCACCCGGACCTGGTCGGCATCCAGGCGCGCGTGCTGCACGAGCTGGGCGCCGAGCGCGCGCTGGTGGTGTGGGGCCGCGATGGCATGGATGAGATTTCGCTGGGCGCCGGCACGCTGGTGGGCGAGCTGCGCGAGGGCAAGGTACACGAGTACGAAATCCACCCCGAGGACTTCGGCATCGCCATGTCGCACAGCCGCAACCTGAAGGTGGCTGACCCGGACGAATCCAAGGCGATGCTGCTCAGCGTGCTCGACAACCAGCCCGGCCCGGCGCTGGACATCGTCGCGCTCAACGCCGGCGCGGCGCTGTACGTGGCCGGCGTGGCGCACGACATTGCCGACGGGATCGCGCGCGCGCGCGTGGCGATCGCCGATGGCAGCGCCCGTGCCAAGCTGCACGAATACGTGGCGCTGACCCGCGCCCTGTCCGCCGAATAAGCCCGGCGCGTTGGCCGGGCGCCAGGCTTTTGGCCGATAATGCGCGGCCTTACGGATATCCCTGCGATGAGCGACATCCTCAACACGATCCTGGCCCGCAAGGCCGAAGAAATCGCCGAGCGCAGCGCGCGCGTGCCGTTGGCCGAGGTCGTGGCGCGCGCGGCGGATGCCTCGCCGGTGCGCGGCTTCGCCGATGCGCTGCAGGCCGCCATCGCCCAGGGCGAGCCGGCGGTGATCGCCGAGGTGAAGAAGGCCAGCCCCTCCAAGGGGGTGATCCGGCCGGACTTCCGCCCCGCCGATATCGCGGTGAGCTACGAATTCGGCGGCGCCAGTTGCCTGTCCGTGCTCACCGACGTGGATTTCTTCCAGGGCGCCGACGATTACCTGCGCCAGGCTCGCGAGGCCTGCACCCTGCCGGTGCTGCGCAAGGATTTCACCATCGATCCGTACCAGGTGTACGAGGCGCGCGCGCTGGGTGCAGACTGCATCCTGCTGATCGTCGCTGCGCTGGAGGATGCGCAACTGGCCGAGCTGTCCGGCCTGGCGCTGCAGCTGGGCATGGACGTGCTGGTGGAAGTGCACGACATCGACGAGCTGGAGCGCGCCATCCAGGTGCCCGTGCCGCTGGTGGGCATCAACAACCGCAACCTGCGCACGTTCGAGGTGTCGCTGGAGACGACGTTGTCGATGCGCGCCGCGGTGCCGCGCGATCGCCTGCTGGTCACCGAGAGCGGCATCCTGGCACCGGCCGACGTGGCGAAGATGCGCGGGGAGGGCGTCAACGCCTTCCTGGTCGGCGAGGCGTTCATGCGCGCCGAGGAGCCCGGCGATGCGCTGCGCGAGCTGTTCTTCCCGTGAGTGCGTATCCCGATCCCGGCGCCGATGCGCGGCTGGTGGTGTTCGATTTCGACCACACGCTCTACGACGGCGATTCCGGCAGCCACCTGTTCGCCTGGCTGATCCGGCGCAACCCGCTGCGCCTGCTCGCCGCGCTGCTGCTCACGCCGCTGCTCGGGCCGCTGGTGGCCTTGCTGCCGACCCGCCGCCACGGCATTTCGGGCTATGTGTGGATCGCCACCTTCGGCCTGAAGGGCGCGCGCGAGTTCAACCGGGTCATCGACGCCTACGTGCTGGCCCACCAGGCCGAGGTGCGCGCGCGGCTGCTGCCGCATGCACTGGAGGTCTTCGCCGGCCATCGCCGGGCCGGGGACCGCGTGGTGGTCGCCACCGGCGCGCCGCCGGAGCTGGCGCGGGCGATCCTGGCCTTCGTCGCGCACCAGGACGTGCCGGTGGTGGGCAGCCTGATCGGCCCGCGCCTGGGCGGCGTGGGCGCGGTGCGCCACTGCCACAACGAAGAGAAGATGCGCATGCTGCGCGAGCTGGGCTATGGCGACATCGCCATCGCCTATTCCGACAGCACCGCCGACCTGCCGCTGCTCAAGGCCGCGCGCGCGCCGGTGGTCGTCAACCCCAAGGCCAGCCGGGTGGCGTACTTCCGCCAGGTGCTGCCGCCGGGCACGCCGATCCTGAATTGGGGTTGCGCCGATCGCGCCGGCGATCGCTTGCCCTGAAACGCTCGACCCCCGGTAGGCCGGGGGTCGAGGGGGAGGCTTCAGCGGGTGCCGTAGAGCACCACGGTCTTGCCGCGGGCATGCAGCAGCCCGTCGGCCTGGAGCTTCTTGAGCACGCGGCCGGCCATCTCGCGCGAGCAGCCGACCAGGCGCGCCAGCTCCTGCCGGGACACGCGCAGCTGGGTGCCCTGCGGGTGGCTCATGGCTTCCGGCTCGCGCGCCAGGTCATGCAAGGTGCGCACGATGCGGTCGGTCACGTCCAGGAAGGCCAGGCGGCTGGCCTTGCGGGTGGTGTCCAGCAGGCGCTTGGAGAGCTGCACGCCGATGGCGTAGAGCAGGCGCGGGGCATCGGCCGACAGGCTCGTCTGCATCAGCTGGTGCAGGCGCTCGTAGCTGATCTCGGCCAGCTCGCACTGGCTGCGGGTGCGCAGGATCACCTCGCGGGTGTCGGACTCGATGAACAGGCCCATTTCGCCCACGAACTCGCCGGCACCGAAGTAGCCCAGCACCAGCTCCCGGTCGTCCTCTTCCTCGGCGATGATGCTGATTGAGCCGCTGATCACATAATAGAGGGTGCCGGCCGGGTCTCCCGGGCGGAACACGTCTGTCCGGGTGGGGTAGCGGCGTCGGTGGCTGTGGGCGAGGAAGCGCTCGATGGTCGCCGTGTCCAGGGACAGGGGCGTCGTCGCCTGACGTACTGATGTCATACCCGTGTTGTTCCCTAGGTTCATGGCAGTTCCGCGGCTCGATTCCCGGAAGCTTAACGGGATGGCTCGCCCTTGGTAAACCGTTGTCGGCGGTAGACGTTCCGCTACCGTGCGCTTTGGCCCATAATTGACCCCTTTCCCGTCTCCCAGAGGATAGACCGCCGTGGTCAAGCCGTTGCCTCGCCTGAGGTTGCAAGGTTTCAACAACCTCACCAAGGCGCTGAGCTTCAACATCTACGACGTCTGCTACGCCCGCACGGAAGAAGAGCGCCAGCGTTACATCGAGTACATCGACGAGCAGTACGACGCCGATCGCCTGACCCAGATCCTGACGGATGTGGCCGAAATCATCGGCGCGAACATCCTGAACATCGCGCGCCAGGATTATGACCCCCAGGGTGCGTCGGTGACGATCCTGATCTCCGAAGAGCCGGTCATCGACAAGAAGCAGGCCGGCAAGGAGCTGATTTCCGATGCCGTGGTCGCGCACATGGACAAGAGCCACATCACCGTCCATACCTACCCGGAGACCCACCCGCAGGAAGGCATCGCCACCTTCCGCGCCGATATCGACGTCGCCACCTGCGGCGTGATCTCGCCGCTGAAGGCGCTGAACTACCTGATCGAGTCGCTGGAATCGGACATCGTGATCATGGACTACCGCGTCCGTGGCTTCACCCGCGACGTGAAGGGCAAGAAGCACTTCATCGACCACAAGATCAACTCGATCCAGAACTTCCTGGCCAAGAACATCAAGTCGCGCTACGAGATGTTCGACGTCAACGTCTACCAGGAAAACATCTTCCACACGAAGATGCACCTGAAGGATTTCGACCTGGACCAGTACCTGTTCGAGGAAAAGGCCAAGAACCTCTCGTTCAAGGAGCGCATGAAGATCGAGGCGCTGCTCAAGCGCGAGATCGAAGAGCTGTTCCACGGCCGCAACCTGGCCGAGTAAGGGTTACATCCGGTTACGGCGCCACCGGGTAAGGTGGCGGCACGAATCGACAGGCGGGACGGCCCGCCGCGCGGATCCCCGCGTTACAGAGCCGACGGCGGCCCGGTGTGCAGACACCGGGCCGCCTTTTTTTCGTCTTGAGTCAGGAGAAACACCATGCCCTGGATCTATCTGCTGCTCGCCGGCCTGTTCGAGATCGGCTTTGCGATAGGGCTGAAGTACAGCCAGGGGTTCACCCGCCTGTGGCCCAGCCTGGGCACCGCGGTGGCGGCAGCCATCAGCCTGTGGCTGCTGACCCAGGCCCTGCGCACGTTGCCGGTGGGCACGGCCTACGCGATCTGGACCGGCATCGGCGCGCTCGGCGTGGCGGTGCTGGGGATGTTCCTGTTCGGCGACAGCGCCTCGTGGCCGCGGCTGGCGTGCATCGGGCTGATCGTGGCCGGCGTGGTGGGGCTGAAGCTGGTCGGTTGATCCGGTCGCGGCCCAGGCCGCGCTCGCCGGGCGGCCCGACGCGGCCGGCGTCAGAGCCGGTAGGCGACCGATTTCATCAGCTTGGAAGCCAGCGCCATGGCGGCGGGGATCGGCTGGGGCAGGATGCGCGCGCCCGCCTGCTCGGCATGGTCGGCGTGGCGGGCCTCGTCGGCCTTCATGACGCGCAGGATCTCGCGGCTGCGCAGGTCGGCCGGCGGCAGGGTCTCCAGGTGCTCGTCCAGGTGCGCCTCGACCTGGCGCTCGGTCTCCACCACGAAGCCCAGGCTCCAGTCGTCGCCGCGCAGGGCGGCGACCGCGCCCAGGGCATAGCTGCCGGCGTACCAGATCGGGTTGAAGACGCTCGGCCGGCTGTCCAGTTCGCGTAGGCGGTCCGCGCACCAGGACAAGTGGTCGGTCTCTTCCTGCGCGGCTTCCAGCAGGTGGGAGCGGGTACGGGCGTCACGGGCGACGGCCGCCTGCCCGAAATACAGGCCCTGGGCGCAGACCTCGCCGACATGGTTGATCCGCATCAGGCCGGCCGAATGGCGCCGCTCGGCATCGTCCAGCGGTACTTCGGGGGTCTTGCCGGCCGGGTTGGGGCGCAACGCGGCGGGGTCGCCGAAGACGGTTTCCAGGGCGCGCTGGGCTTCCAGCAGCAGGTGGTCCAGGCGGCTGGGGCGGCGCAGGTCGGCGGTACGGGAGGCAAGGGAATCGTCCATGCGGGGGATTCTGGCCCCGCGCCGCCCGCCTGCCAACCGCCCGCCGGGGCTGCGGTTGCGCCGCTCCGGGCGGCCCGGTACAATCCCGCCTCTTCGTTTCACCAAAACGCGCGGCAGAGTTCCGGCGATCCCGGAATGAGCCCGACCACTTCAACCAAGAGTTTCTCCATGACTACGTTCACCGCAAAGTCCGAGACCGTCCAGCGCGACTGGTACCTCGTTGACGCCTCCGGCAAGACGCTCGGCCGTCTCGCCTCCGAACTGGCCCGCCGCCTGCGTGGCAAGCACAAGCCCGTCTACACCCCGCACGTCGATACCGGCGACTACCTCGTCGTGATCAACGCCGAGAAGATCGCGGTGACCGGCAAGAAGCTGCAGGACAAGATGTATCACCGTTTCACCGGCTACATCGGCAACCTGAAGTCCGAGAACCTCGCCCAGGCGCTGGAGCGCCACCCGGAGCGCGTGATCGAGATCGCCGTCAAGGGCATGCTGCCGAAGGGCCCGCTGGGCCGCGACATGTATCGCAAGCTCAAGGTCTACGCCGGCCCGAACCATCCGCACGCCGCTCAGCAGCCGCAGGTCCTGGACATCTAATCATGGCTATCTCTCAGAACTACGGCACTGGCCGTCGCAAGTCCTCCACCGCCCGCGTGTTCCTGCGCAAGGGCACCGGCAACATCACCGTCAACGACCGTCCGCTGGACGAGTTCTTCGGCCGTGAGACCGCGCGCATGATCGTGCGCCAGCCGCTGGAGCTGACCAAGAACACCGAAAGCTTCGACATCTACGTGACCGCCGCCGGCGGTGGCACCACCGGCCAGGCCGGTGCGATCCGCCTGGGCATCGCCCGCGCGCTGGTCGAGTACGACGAGTCGCTGAAGTCCGAGCTGCGCAAGGCCGGATTCATGACCCGCGACGCCCGCGAGGTCGAGCGCAAGAAGGTCGGTCTGCACAAGGCCCGCCGCGCGACCCAGTTCTCCAAGCGCTGATCCATCGCGCAGGAGCGGGTGGGTCTTTCGATCCACCCTCTACGAAGAGCCCGGCCTTGGCCGGGCTTTTTGTTTTTCCGCGGCGGCGCGCAGGCAAAAAGAAAGGCCCGATCAGTGATCGGGCCTTTCTGGATTTGGCTGCCCCGGATGGATTCGAACCACCGAATGCCTGAGTCAGAGTCAGGTGCCTTACCGCTTGGCGACGGGGCAATATGAAGCTAGGTCGGAAAGTATCGCATGTCCTCGCGGAACTGGGAACCTTCCAGCGAACGAAGCAGCGCCTCGTCCGGCCGCGCATTCTATAGCGTCCCTATCGCGCGCTCAAGCCCTCGCGCGTGCTGCCGTTCGCGCTGCGGCGCGGCGTGGCGCCGCGCATTCACGGCCCGGCGACAGCCAACCCGTTTCAATCGCGGGGCGAACACGGGGCTTGGCAGGACGCCTGAGGGGGAGGCACGCAGGAAAGGCCCATGGCCGCCCCTGTCCGATTGGATTACTCTCAATCACCTTTTTCCGCAGACGGGCTTACGGGCCGGTGCTGCGCGTTCTTGTTCCCCACTTCCAGGAATTCCCATGGCGGCTCTGCAGCAGCGCACCACCGATCTTATCCGTGCCCATGAAGAACAGGTGCTCGCCAGCTGGCTGGCCGACCTGTTGCGCGCCGGACAGGTCCAGGACAACCGCATCAGCCAGCGCGAGCTGGAAGTGCAGGTGCGCGATTTCTGGCGCCTGTTCCTGGCCGCCGTGACCTCGCGCGACGCAAGCAGCCTGCAGGACGACCAGTGGCAGGACATCCGCCATTTCCTCGAGGATCTCTCGCGCGACCGCGTGCCGCGCGGCTTCAGCTCCTCGGAGACGGCGACCTTCATCTTCTCGCTCAAGCGCCCGCTGTTCGAACTGCTGCAGCAAGGTTACGCCGACGCGCCCAAGGAGCTCGGCGGGCAGATGTGGGCCATGTCCGAACTGCTGGACCAGCTCGGCCTGCACACGGTCAAGGCGTTCCAGAAGACGCGCGAGGACGTGATCCAGCGCCAGCAGGAAGAGATGCTCGAACTGTCCACCCCGGTGGTGAAGCTGTGGGAAGGCGTGCTGGCGTTGCCGATGATTGGCACGCTCGATTCCCAGCGCACCCAGGTGGTGATGGAATCGCTGCTGGAGCGAATCGTGGAAACCGGCTCGGAGATCGCCATCATCGACATCACCGGCGTGCCGACCGTCGACACGCTCGTCGCCCAGCACCTGCTCAAGACTGTCACCGCGATCCGCCTGATGGGCGCCGACGCGATCATCAGCGGCGTGCGGCCGCAGATCGCCCAGACCATCGTGCACCTGGGCCTGGACCTGCAGGGCATCGTCACCAAGGCCAACCTCGCCGACGCGCTCGCGCTGGCGCTGCGCCGCACCGGCCAGAACGTGGTCAAGGTGACCGCCTGACATGGACCGCATTCCCATCCTGCGGATGGGTGACCTGCTGTTGGTCACCATCCAGGTCGACATGCACGACCAGCTCGCATTGACCCTGCAGGACGACCTCACCGAGAAAATCCAGGCCACCTCGGCGCGCGGCGTGCTGATCGACATTTCCGCACTCGATATCGTCGACTCGTTCATCGGTCGCATGATCGCCACCATCTCCGCGCTGGCGCGGATCATGGATGCGACCACCGTGGTGGTGGGCATGCAGCCGGCGGTGGCGATCACGCTGGTCGAGCTGGGACTCAACCTCACCGGCGTGCGCACCGCGCTCAACGTCGAGCGGGGCATGAAGCTGCTTCAGCAGACCGAAGCCACACCATGACCACATCCAGTGGATCCCAAGCGATCCGCGTCGAACAGGACGTCGTGCTGGCGCGCCAGACCGTGCGCCAGCTGGCCGTGGCCCAGGGCCTGCGGCTCGTCGACCAGACCAAGCTGGTCACCGCGGCCAGCGAGCTGGCGCGCAACACGGTGATCTACGGCGGCGGCGGCGAGATGCAGTGGGAAGTCCTCCAGCAGGGCCTGCGCCGTGGCGTGCGGCTGGCGTTCGTGGACCAGGGCCCGGGCATCGCCGATGTCGAGCAGGCGCTGACCGACGGCTGGACCTCCGGCAAGGGCATGGGCCTGGGCCTGTCCGGCTCGCGCCGCCTGGTGGACGAGTTCGTGCTGGACAGCGCGCCCGGCACCGGCACGCGGGTCACGATCACCAAATGGACGTGAATTTCTCCGGCCACGTGACCCGTCGCGTGCCGGTCGAGGAAACCACCCAGGTCGGGCAGGCACGGCGCGAAGCGACGGCGCTGGCCGAAGTGTGCGGATTCGACGAGACGGACGTGGGCCGCGTCGCGCTGGCCGCCACGGAGCTGGCCACCAACATGCTCAAGCACGGGCGCGGTGGGCTCATGCACCTGTCGCTGGTGCAAGGCCGCCATGCGCAGGGCGTGGAGCTGTGCGCGGTGGATCGCGGCCCGGGCTTCAGCCTTGCGCAATGCCTGCCGGATGGCTACTCCACCGGCGGCACGCAGGGCCTGGGGCTGGGCGCGATCCAGCGCCAGGCGGCGGCGCTGGACGTATGGTCCGACGAGCGCGGCGCCATCGTGCTGGCGCGGATCCATGCCGAGAACGCTCCGCGCGACGCCGACCTGGCCTACGGCGCACTGCGCCTGCCCACGCGCCACGAAGTGGCCTGCGGCGATGCCTGGCACCTGGCCTTCGACGGGCAGCGGCTGGCCGCCACCTTGATTGACGGCCTGGGCCATGGCGTGCCGGCGACCGAGGCGGCCAACGCCGGCGCCGCCGCCGCCGCCCAGGCCGGCCCGCTCGCGCCGGCCGACCTGCTGGCCCGCCTGCACGGCGCCATGTCCGGTACCCGCGGCGGCGCGGCGGCGGTGGCCTGCCTGGATGTCCAGAGCGGGATGCTCAGGTTTTCCGGTATCGGCAACATCGCCGCCAGCGTGTGCGACCTCAACGGCGCGCGGGGGCTGGCATCGCACCCCGGCATCGTGGGCGTGCAATACCGCAAGGCGCAGACATTCGATCTTCACGTGCAACCCGGCAATCTGCTGGTGATGCACAGCGATGGCCTGCAGGCACGCTGGAGCTTGCGGGACTACCCCGGCCTGATCCAGCGCCATCCGGCACTGGTGGCCGCGGTCCTGCAGCGCGATTTCGATCGTGGCCGTGACGACGCCGGCATCCTCGTCGTCCGCCTCGGAGCCTTGTGATGAGTGCCAGCGAAAATCCTGCACTGGACCTGCAATCCCTGCGCGAGGAGAACAACGCCCTGCGCGCGGAGCTGGACGAGACCAACCAGGGGGTGCTCGCGCTGTACGCCGAGCTGGACCAGCAGGCCGAACAGTTGCGCGAGGTCTCCGAGCTCAAGAGCCGGTTCCTGTCCTACATGAGCCACGAATTCCGCACGCCGCTGGGCTCCATCCTGAGCATGACGCGCCTGCTGGAAGACGGCATGGACGGCCCGCTGACCGACGAGCAGCGCCGGCAGGTGAAGTTCGTCAGCGCGGCGGCGCGCGAGTTGCGCGAAATGGTGGACGACCTGCTGGACCTGGCCAAGATCGAAGCCGGGCGCATCAGCATCTCGCCGGCCTGGTTCGACCTGATGGACCTGTTCTCCGCGCTGCGCGGCATGTTCCGCCCGCTGGTGGAGGGCAACCACGTGGACCTGGTCTTCGAGGACCCGCCGGCCCTGCCGATGCTCTACACCGACGACAAGAAACTGGCGCAGATCCTGCGCAACTTCATTTCCAACGCGCTCAAGTTCACCCAGAACGGCCATGTGCGGGTATCGGCGGGCCCGGAGAACGAGGGCGAGGTGCGCTTCAGTGTGCACGACACCGGCATCGGCATCCCCGAGGAACTGCAGTCCACCCTGTTCGAGGATTTCGTCCAGGTCGATACGCCGCTGCAGAAGCGCTTGCGCGGCACCGGCCTGGGGCTGTCGCTGTGCAAGCGCTTCGCCGAGTTGCTGGGTGGCCGGGTCGGCGTGCACAGCGTGGTGGGCGAAGGGTCGGAGTTCTTCGTGATCCTGCCGCTGAAACTGGACGAGGGGGCGACCGATGCCGAATAGCAACCGCATCCTGGTGGTGGACGACAACGCCGCCACGCGCTACTCGGTGCGGCGCGTACTGGAACACCACCGCTTCAGCGTGGAGGAAGCCGAGACCGGCGGCGATGGCCTGGCCCGGTTGATGGGCGGGGAATTCGCAGCCGTGGTGCTGGACGTCAACCTGCCGGACATGAGCGGTTTCGACGTGGTGCGCCAGCTGCGCGAGGACGCGCGCACCCGCCTGTTGCCGGTGGTGCACGTATCGGCCGCCTCGATTGCCACGGGCGACCTGATCACCGGCCTGGACGCCGGCGCCGACGCCTATCTCATCCATCCCGTCGACCCCGACGTGCTGCTCGCCACGCTGCGCACCTTGCTGCGCGTGCGCCGCACCGAGGAGGCCTTGCGCGCGAGCGAGGCACGCTTTCGCGAGATATTCGAGCACATCGGCGCGCCGATCGCCGTGGTCGATTCGGCGCTGTGCGTGCACGATGCCAACGCCGCTTTCGGCAAGCTGCTGGGCGATGTGGACCTCTCCGGCGCGCTGGAGACCCGATTCGGCGGGCAGCCCGACACGCTGGCGCAGCTGCGCCTGGCGCTGGCCCGCCAGCAGCGCTGGAAAGGCACCCTGGCCCTGGGCACGCCCACGGGCGTGCGCATGACCGAGTGGCGCCTGACGCCGTATCGGGACCCCGACATGGGCATGCTCTTCGTCGAGGATGTCACCGAGCAGCACCAGCGCGAGCGCGCGCATCGCCAGGAGATGGACAGCGCCACCAGCGAACTGGCCCACCAGATCGCCGAGCGCGAGCGCACGGAAGCCGAACTGATGCAGGCCCAGAAAATGGATTCGCTGGGCAAGCTCACGGGCGGCATCGCCCACGATTTCAACAACCTGTTGACCAGCATCATCTCGGCGCTGGACATGATCGCCGTGTCGGTGGAAGGCAACCGGCTGGAGAAGGTGCCGCGCTATACAGAGATCGCCAGCAGCTCGGCGCATCGCGCCGCGGCGCTGACCCAGCGCATGCTCGCCTTCGCGCGCAAGCAGTCGCTCGACCCGCAGCCGTTCAACGTGGGTGAGCGCGTGCGTTCGCTGGAGGACATGCTGCGGCGCTCGATCGGCGAGAACATCGAGCTGGAATTCGAGCTGGGCGACGAGCCGCTGGTGGCCATCGCCGATCCCAACCAGTTCGAGAACGTCATGCTCAACCTGGTCATCAACGCCCGCGATGCGCTGGGCGGGGAGGGCGCGGTGCGCATCCGCGGCGAACTGCTCGAAAGCCGCCGCGAGGCCGATCTGGCCGATGGCACCTACGTGAGCATCAAGGTCATCGACAACGGCGTGGGCATCCCGCCGGAGGTGTTGGCCAAGGTATTCGAGCCGTTCTTCACCACTAAGCCGCAGGGCGAGGGCACCGGGTTGGGGTTGTCGATGACCTACGGGTTCGCGCGGCAGTCCGGCGGCCTGGTACGCATCGTCAGCGAGCCGGGCCATGGAACCGAGGTCGAGCTGCTGCTGCCGCAGGGCGAATCGCCGCAGCCGGTGCCCGCTCCGCTGCCCTCGCGCGCACCGCGCGGGAAGTCCGAGCGCGTGCTGCTGGTCGATGACACCGACGTGGTGCGGCTGATGGTGCGCGAGGTGCTGCAGGAGGCCGGCTACCAGGTGGTGGACGCCGCCAACGCCGATGATGCCCTGTACGAGCTGCGTGCCGACGCGCACATCGACCTGCTGCTGTCCGACGTCGGGCTGCCCGGCATGAACGGGCGCGCGCTGGCCGATGCCGCGCGCGAACTGCGCCCGGCCTTGCCGGTGCTTTTCATCACTGGCTATACCGAGGGCGCGGCGCAGCGGCAGGAATTCCTCGACCACGGCATGGCCCTGCTGCCCAAGCCCTTCAGCCTGGACGAGCTGCTGCACAAGGTGCGGCAGATGCTGGTGTGAGCCCCGCTCAGGGGCGCCAGTTGGCGTTGGCTTCCCAGAACGCCACGGCGCGGCGGTAGGCGTCGCGGTCCAGCGGCACGCCCGATCCGCCTTCCTCCACGCCGAGCGCGTTGCGCATCATGGTGATTGGCGCCATCGGGATCTCCTCCGGCTCGGCCGTGTACAGGCAGCCCACCACGCCCCAGTCGGCGTCGATCGGCGAGCCCTCGCGCGCCAGCTGCTCGCGGCTGTAGAGGATGGGCAGCAGGTAGTTCGCGCGCGGCGCCTGCACGCCTTCGAACCAGCGCACCAGCACCGGCAATTCCTCGCGGCTGCGTGCCTCGTAGCCCGAACGCAGCTGGTGGCGGTTGGCCTCGGTGATGGGCACGGTGAGGCAGCGCGTGGAGGTCCAGTTCGCATGCACGTGCAGCTTGCAGAACGGCGCGTAGCCGTCGAGCACCCGCAACGGCGCGTGGTCGTTGAGATGGCGCTCGAACTGCTCGGGCGTGCAGTCCTGCACGGTATTGCGGCGCGCCTCGCGCGGGAACAGGCGGGTGCGGGCGAAGGGCGTGAGGACGATGGACATGGCACACGGGGCGGGGAGAAGGGCGCCACTCTAGCCGACCGGCGCGGGGCGCGGCCCAGGGGGGGGCGACGTGCGCCAGCCTGACAAACCGCCGCGCCGCGCTTTGCCGAGTGCGGCGGCATGGCGCCCCGCCGGCCGACCATGACTTTCAGGACGGGTGTCCGGGGCGGTCACGGGCGTACTCATGCGCATTGATGAATCTGGCTCATCGCCTCGTTCCATGGAAGCTATGTAATCGCAGCACTGCGTCCCGCTAAATTGGCGGGACGGCGCGCCGGGAAGGCGCGTCTGCGGCTGTTCGCGGCACCCGGCAGGTTCGCCTGCCGGCCTGGACCTGAAACCCCCACCGCTCGCCATCGCCTTTCGGGTCGATGGCGGGAATGCAGAGTTCTCCCCCACATGCCCGTTTCGTTCCTGACTTGCCCGCGCCTGCGTGGGTGCGCCGCCGTCCCGTCCGGGGTGGCCGCATGCTGATGCAAGCCGTGCGGGTCGCCCTGCGGCGGCCCTACACCTTCGTGGTGATGGCGGTGCTGATCCTCATCGGCGGCGTGCTCGCCGCGCTGCGCACGCCCACCGACATCTTTCCGCAGATCGACATCCCGGTCATCGCGGTGGCGTGGACCTACACCGGCCTGCCGCCCGACGAGATGGCCGGCCGGGTGTCCTCGCAGTTCCAGCGCCTGCTCAGCACCACGGTCAACGATGTCGAGCACATCGAGGCCAACACCTATCCCGGCATCAGCGTCATCAAGATCTACTTCCAGCCGGGCGTGGACATCGCGGTGGCGAACGCGCAGATCACCGCCTCCTCGCAGCTGGCCCTGCGGCAGATGCCCGCCGGCATCCAACCGCCGGTGATCCTCAACTACAACGCCGCCACCGTGCCGATCCTGCAGCTGGCGCTTTCCGGCCAAGGCCTGGGCGAGCAGCAGCTGTCGGATATCGCCACCAACTCGGTGCGCACGCAGCTGATCACCGTGCCCGGCGCCGTACTGCCGTTGCCCTACGGCGGCAAGCAGCGCCTGGTGCAGGTCGACGTGCGCCCGGAGGCCCTGCAGGCACGCGGGCTCTCCGCGCAGGACATCGCCAACGCGCTGGCCGCGCAGAACGTGCTGACGCCGATCGGCACGCAGAAGATCGACAACTTCGAGTACACCCTGCAGCTCAACAGCGCGCCTTCGGCGATCGAGGACCTCGGCCGCATCCCGGTCAAGGAGGTGGACGGCACGACCGTCTACCTGCGCGACGTCGCCGACGTCCACGATGGCAACTCGCCGCAGACCAACATCGTGCACGTGGATGGCGGCCGCTCGGTGCTGATGTCCACGCTGAAGAATGGCTCGGCTTCCACCCTGGCCATCGTCGACGGCATCCGCGCCAAGCTGGAGGAGATCAAGGCCGGCCTGCCGGACGCGCTGAAGGTCGTGCCGATCAACGACCAGTCGCTGTTCGTGCGCGCCGCGATCAAGGGCGTGGTGCTGGAAGGCGCCATCGCCGCGGCGCTGACCAGCATCATGATCCTGCTGTTCCTGGGCAGCTGGCGCTCGACGGTGATCATCGCCATCTCCATTCCGCTGTCGATCATGGGGTCGATCATCGCGCTGTCGGCCATCGGCCAGACCTTGAACCTGATGACCCTCGGCGGCCTGGCGCTGGCCATCGGCATCCTGGTGGACGATGCGACGGTGACCATCGAGAACGTCAACTGGCACCTGGAGCAGGGCAAGGACGTGGAGACGGCCATCCTCGATGGCGCGCAGCAGATCGTTACCCCGGCGTTCGTCTCGCTGCTGTGCATCTGCATTGCCTTCGTGCCGATGTTCTTCCTGGAAGGCGTCTCGCGCTACCTGTTCGTGCCGATGGCCGAAGCGGTGATCTTCGCGATGGTGTGCTCGTTCATCCTCTCGCGCACGCTGGTGCCGACGATGGCCAAGTACCTGCTGCGCCCGCACGCGCCGCATACCGACCTGCACGGCAACGACGCCGCGCTGCCGCCCTCGCGCAACCCGCTGGTGCGCCTGCAACGCGGCTTCGAGGCGCGCTTCGAGCGCTTCCGCAACGGCTACCGCGGCCTGCTCGCCGC
Organism: Stenotrophomonas sp. HITSZ_GD; assembly: GCF_029543105.1. GTDB lineage: Bacteria > Pseudomonadota > Gammaproteobacteria > Xanthomonadales > Xanthomonadaceae > Stenotrophomonas_A. Next base: position 10,662 of record NZ_JARQXB010000011.1, on the reverse strand, counting down.
CGCGCTGGGCAACCGGCGCGGCTTCATCATCGGTTTCACCGTCGCGGTGGTCGCTTCGTTCGGGCTGGTGCCCTTCCTGGGCGCCAACTTCTTCCCCTCGGTGGACTCGGGCCAGGTGCTGATGCACGTGCGCGTGCCGGTCGGCACGCGCGTGGAGGAAACCGCCGCGCGCTTCGCACAGATCGAACGGGCGATCCGCGAGGTGATCCCTTCCGGGCAGATCGAGACGATGGTCGACAACATCGGCCTGCCGCCCAGCGCCATCAACCTCACCTACAACAACACCGGCGTGATGGGCCCGCAGGACGGCGACTTCCAGATCGCCCTGCGCGAAGGCCATCCGCCGACCGCCGACTACGTGCGCCGCCTGCGCGACGAACTGCCCAAGCGCTTCCCGGACACCACGTTCTCGTTCCCGCCGGCGGACATCGTCAGCCAGATCCTCAACTTCGGCGCGCCCGCGCCGATCGACATCCAGATCCGCGGCGGCAACCTCGACGGCAACTACGCCTACGCGCAGATGCTGCTGAAGAAGCTGCGCGGCGTGCCGGGCGTGGCCGATGCGCGCATCCAGCAATCGCAGCGCGCACCGCGCTTCAATGTCGACCTGGATCGCACGCAGGCGCAACAGCTCGGCCTGACGACCCGCGACGTCACCAACTCGCTGGTGGTCAACCTCGCCGGCAGCAGCCAGGTCGCCCCGACCTTCTGGCTCAACCCGGCCAATGGCGTGACCTATTCGATCGTCATGCAGACCCCGCAGCGCGCGCTGGATTCGCTGACCGCGTTGCAGAACCTGCCGGTCGGCAACGGCACGCGCCCGGCGGAAACCACGCTCGGCGGCGTCGCCACGCTGACCCGCAGCAGCGCCGCCGCGTTGGTGAGCCAGTACAACATCCAGCCGATGGTGCAGATCCACGCCGCCACCGAGGACCGCGACCTGGCCGCGGTCGCCGCCGACATCCGCCAGCTGCTGGCCGAGACGGCCGACCAGGTGCCGAAGGGCGCGCACGTGGAGCTGATGGGCCAGGTGCAGACGATGAACAAGGCGTTTTCCGGCCTGCTGTTCGGCCTGCTCGGCGCCATCGTGCTGATCTACCTGTTGATCGTGGTGAACTTCCAGTCCTGGCTGGACCCGGCGGTGATCGTCTCGGCGCTGTCGGCCGCGCTGGCCGGCATCGTGTGGATGCTGTTCCTCACCGATACCACCTTGTCCGTGCCCGCGTTGACCGGCGCGATCATGTGCATGGGCGTGGCCACGGCCAACAGCGTGCTGGTGGTGAGCTTCGCGCGCGAACGCCTGGCCGAGCTGGGCGACGCCACCGCCGCCGCGCTGGATGCCGGCTTCGTGCGCTTCCGCCCGGTGCTGATGACCGCGCTGGCGATGATCATCGGCATGATGCCCATGGCGCTGGGCATGGGCGAGGGCGGCGAGCAGAACGCGCCGCTCGGCCGCGCCGTGATCGGCGGCCTGATCTGCGCCACCTTCGCCACCCTCGTCTTCGTGCCCGTACTGTTCAGCGTCGTGCACGGCCGTACTTCCCGCCATACCGTCCTCGCGCCGCCGCAGCCGGCCGCCGGAGTTCCCTGATCATGTCCCAGCCCACCCCCACGTCTCCCCCTGCACCCGCACCCCGTTCCTCGCGCCGCCTGCCGGTGGTGATCGTGTGCGTCCTCGTCATCGGCGCGGTCGTCGCCGGCCTCGTCGTGCGCGCCACCCGCGCGCACCAGCTGGCGGCCACCGCGCAATCGCGCAGCGTGCCCACCGTGGCGGTGATCCACCCCACGCCGGTGCCGCTTGCCGCGCTGGAGCTGCCCGGCCGCGTCGAGGCCTGGTCGCGCGCGCCGATCTACGCGCGCGTCAGCGGCTACCTCAAGCGCTGGAACGCCGATATCGGCCAGCCGGTGAAGGCCGGGCAGGTGCTGGCCGAGATCGAAACGCCGGACCTGGACCAGGAGCTGAGCCAGGCCCGCGCGGAGTTGGCGAGCGCGCGCAGCGATGCGGCTATCGCCAAGGCCGCGGCGGACCGCTGGCAGCGGCTGGTCGATACGCGTTTGGTCTCGCGCCAGGACGCCGACGAGCGGCTGGCCACCAGCCAGTCGCGCGAGGCCAGCGCGCAGGCGTTGAACGCCAACGTCGCCCGCGCGCAGACGCTGGCGCGCTACAAGCAACTCATCGCGCCGTTCGATGGCGTGGTGACCGAGCGCAACACCGATGTCGGCGCGCTGATCAACACCGGTAGCAGCACCGGCAGCGCGTTGTTCGTGGTCTCCGACCTCAGCCGCCTGCGCGTGTACGTGAGCGTGCCGCAGCGCCAGGTCGCCTCGATCCGCCCGGGCGTGCATGCGCAGCTGGTCGTGCCCGAGCATCCGGGCAAGACCTACGACGCCACCGTGCAATCCCTCTCGCAGGCCATCGACAGCGACTCCGGCGCGATGCGCGTGCAACTGGCGGTGGACAACGCCGCCGGCGAACTGCTGCCCGGCGCGTACGCCACGGTGCGTTTCGATATGGCCGATGGCGGCACCACGCTGGGCCTGCCGCCGAGCGCGCTGATCGTCGGCAAGGACGGCGTGCGGCTGGCACTCGTGGACGGGCAGGGCAAGGCGCAGTTGCGCGAGGTGCGCATCAGCCGCGACCTGGGTAACGTCGTCGAGTTCGCCGATGGCCTGAAGGCCGAGGACAAGGTGATCGACAACCCGCCCGATGGCATCGCCACCGGCGATACCGTGCGCGTGGCCGAGCCGGTGGCGGAGCAGAAGAAGGCCGGCTGAGCCGGCCCCCGCGTCCGTCCTGGCGGGTGGCCGGGGCGGGCGCGGGCCCCGGCAGGCCATGCGGCAGAAGGGCTGGCGTCCGCGCGGGCAAGAGGCCGGAGTGCGTCGATGCGTGGCCTGATGGGACCGTTGTGGTGCTTTTGCTGTGCGGATGGCCGCTGCTGGCTGCCTTGGGCCTGGTGGTGTAGATCGAGCTGAGGCACGACACCTATGGCGCAGCGCCCTGGCTGCTGGTGTTCGGCGCAGTGGGTTGCCTGCCGACTTCGCTGATGACGGGCCTGGCGCACCTGGACACCCATGGAAGGCCGCGAGGCGAGCCGCCGCAGTACGCGTTTGGCACGGCGGTTTACGTGGCGGGATGCGGCATGGCCGCGACAGCGGGGCATGCGCTTTTGCAGCGCATTTAGCGCGGCCTGAAACCAAGGTGCAACATCGCTGGCCTACCGTGCCCCGCTTGGCCCGGTGCTGGCACGGCTGGTGCGGCCGAATGGATTCGTTCCCGCCCTCTGCCCAGGATGCACCGATGCGCCACCTCTCCACCCGCCGTTTCCCGCTGCCGCGCCGTCGCGCGCTCGCCCTCCACTGCGCCGCCCTGCTGATGGCCTCGCTGGCCGCGCCGGCCTGGGCCGCCGGTGCCGAGCCGCCTTCCGCCGCCACCGCGCGCGAGGCCAGCGCCACCGCCACCTCGCTCGATGCGGTCACCGTGACCGCCGAGCGCCGCGAGGAAAACCTGCAGCAGGTGCCGGTGTCGGTCGGCGTGGTACAGGGTGCGCAGATGCGCGACTACACCGCCGGCGGCGACGACACCCTGCTGGCGCTGTCCGGCAAGGTGCCGGGCTTCTACGCCGAAACCACCACCGGCCGCATCTTCCCGCGCTTCTACATCCGCGGCCTGGGCAACATCGACTTCTACCTCGGCGCCTCGCAACCGGTCTCCATCATCCAGGACGACGTGGTACTCGAACACGTCGTGCTGAAGTCCAACCCGGTCTATGACGTGGACCAGGTCGAAGTGTTGCGCGGCCCGCAGGGTTCGCTGTTCGGGCGCAACACCACCGCTGGCATCGTCAAGTTCGACAGCATCAAGCCGGGCCAGGACTACAGCGGCCGCCTGTCGGCCAGCTACGGCACCTACGGCAGCATCAACCTCGACGGCGGCTTCGGCGGCCCGATCAACGACGTGGCCTCGTTCCGCATCTCGGCGCTGTACCAGCACCGCGACGATTACGTCGACAACGACTTCGACGGCACCAGCGCCGACGGCACCGTGACCCCGAAGCAGAACGCCATGGGTGGCTACGACGACCGCAACGTGCGCGCCCAATTGCTGCTGCAGCCGAGCGAGCAGTTCTCGCTGCTGTTCTCCGGCCACGCGCGCGACTACGACGGCACCTCCACGTTGTTCCTGCGCAACGCCCTCACCAAGGGCTCCAACGACGTGGACGTGGCCCGCGACCGCGTGCGCTACGACGAGGCCCACGACAACCCGCAGGCCTACAAGACCTACGGTGGCTCGATCAAGGCCGCTTACGACTTCGGCGGCATGGAGCTGACCTCCATCACCGCCTACGAAACCACCTCGGGGTATTCGCGCGGCGACACCGATGGTGGCGCCGCGGCCGACTACCCGGTCAATGGCGTGCCGAACGGCTACGGCCAGTCGATGGGCCAGATCCGCGACCTCGATCAGTGGACGCAGGAGCTGCGCCTGGCCAGTTCCGGCGAGCGCGACGTGCAGTGGCAGGTCGGCGCGTTCTGGTTCGACGGCCGCGACACCACCGATTTCTACCAGCGCGCCTGGTTCCTGCAAGGCGCCGCGCGCAACCCGAACAACTGGGTGCGCCTGCGCAACACCAACACCTCCTGGGCCGGTTTTGGGCAAGTGAGCTGGAAGGCCACCGATGCGCTGACCCTGACCGCCGGCGTGCGCGAGACCGAGGACAAGAAGCGCACCCGCCTGCTGAAGACGGCCGATACCGCCGCCGGCGTGGTGACCTACCGCGGCCGCACCGATGTGGAGATGTCGGATACCCGCCCCAGCTGGGACCTCAGCGCGATGTACGAGGTCAACCCGCAGCTCAACGTGTATGCGCGCGTGGCCAGCGGCTTCCGCGGCCCGACGATCCAGGGGCGCTCGGCGGTGTTCAACGCCGACTTCACCACCGCCGATTCGGAAACCATCCTGTCGTGGGAAGCGGGCCTCAAGAGCAGCCTGTTCGACAACCGCCTGCGCCTGAACGTCACCGGGTTCACCTACACGGTGGACGACATCCAGCTCAACGGCAACGACGCCAACGGCAACGGCGTGCTGTTCAACGCCGACAAGGCCAAGGCCTACGGCCTGGAGGCGGACCTGGACTGGCGCCCGATCCCGAACCTGGCCATCAGCGCCGGCGCCAGCTGGTTGCACAGCGAGATCCAGGACGACCGCGTCTACGCGCAGGTGTGCGCGCTCAATGGCGTGGTGGTGTGCACGGTGAACGACCCGACGATCAAGGTCGGCGCCAACACCTTCGCCCAGATCGACGGCAACCCGCTGCCGAACGCGCCCAAGTACAACCTCAACCTCGCCGCGCGCTACGACATCCCGGTCAACGATGGCGGCGCTTTCTTCGTCGCCACCGACTGGAACAAGCAGGGCTATACCAGCTTCGTGCTGTACGACAGCAAGGAATTCAACGCCGACGGCAATTTCGAGGGCGGGTTGAAGGTGGGCTACACCGGCGGCTACGGCGCCTGGGAAGTGGCGCTGTTCGCGCGCAACATCACCAACGAGAAGAACCTCAAGGGCGTGATCGAGAACTACATGGCGGCTGTGTACAACGATCCGCGCACCGTCGGGATGTCGCTCAACCTCAACTGGCCGTAAGCCCGCGGCACCGCCCCTGCGCTGGGCAGGGGCGGTGCCCTCGCATCCGTACGCGCCGCATTCCGCACTGCAGCATGGCAAATCCCGCACAGCTGATAGAGTGCGGCCCGGCGCCTTCGGGTTGCCCGGAACCGCCGCCTGCATTCAGTTTTCCCCGCCACGGCCACTCGGCCGTTTCATTTCCGAAAATTCTGTTAGCGCTAACGGAATGGCAACAGGGAAAACCGGAATAGCTCGCGGCATCGTCGAACGAGTGCGAGTGTCGGGAGTGTGGGAATGAAGCTGGTGGCGGGCATCGATGCGGGCACGCAGAGCATCAAGGTGGTGGTGTACGACCCGCTGGCCCGGCAGGTGGTCGCCTCGGCCAGCGCCGCGCTGGAGCTGATCAGCGGCGACGACGGCAGCCGCGAGCAGGAAGCGGCCTGGTGGCTGGACGCCGTGCGCAGCTGCTTCTCGCGCATCGACCCGGCGTTGCGCGCGCAGGTCGCCGCCTTGTCGGTATCCGGCCAGCAGCACGGCTTCGTGCCGGTCGATGCCCAGGGGCAGGTGCTGGCGCCGGCCAAGCTGTGGTGCGATACCAGCACCAGCGCCGAATGCACCGAGATCATGGACGCGGTAGGCGGCGCGGCGCGCTGCATCGAGCTGGCCGGCAATCCGATCCTCGCCGGCTACACCGCCTCCAAGCTGCCGTGGACGCGCAAGCACCGCCCGGAGGTCTATGCCCAGCTGGCGAAGATCCTGCTGCCGCACGACTACCTGAATTTCTGGCTCACCGGTGAGTACTTCTGCGAGTACGGCGACGCGTCCGGCACGGGCTGGCTCGACGTGCGCACGCGCACCTGGTCCAAGGAGTTGCTGCACGCCACCGATCCGCAGCGCGATCTGGGCCAGTGCCTGCCGCCGCTGGTCGACGCCGGCGCCACGTTCCCGATCGCCCCGGCGATTGCCGACGAGCTTGGCCTGCCGCGCGAGGCGCTCGTCGCCGCCGGCGGCGGCGACAACATGATGGCCGCCTTCGGCACCGGCGCCGTGGTGCCGGGCAAGCTGTCGATGAGCCTGGGCACCTCCGGCACGTTGTTCGCGTACTCCGATACCCCGGTGGTGGACCCGGCCGGCGCGTGGGCCGCATTCTGCTCGTCCTCCGGCGGCTGGTTGCCGCTGATCTGCACGATGAACTGCACGGTCGCCACCGAGTCCATCGCGCGCTTGTTCGGCTTCAGCACGCGCGAGGGCGATGCGCGCATCGCGGCCAGCGCGCCCGGCGCCGCGGGGCTGACGTTCCTGCCGTTCCTCAACGGCGAGCGCACGCCGGACCTGCCGCTGGGCAAGGGCGTGCTGGCCGGCATGGACATGCACAACCTCGGCGAGGCCAACCTCTATCGCGCGGCGATGGAAGGGGCCACCTACAGCCTGAAGTACGGCTTCGACGCCTTCGTGGCCGGCGGCATGCACTTCGACGCCATCGTGCTCACCGGCGGCGGCGCGAACAGCGCGGCGTGGCGGCAGATGGTCGCCGATATCTTCAACCTGCCGGTCGAAGTGCCGAGCCAGGGCGAGGGCGCGGCGTTCGGCGCGGCGCTGCAGGCGCTGTGGGCGCTGGGCCGCGCGCACGGCGATGCCACGCCGGTGGCCGAACTGGTCGCCGCCCATCTCGATACCGATCCCGCGCTCGGCGCCCAGCCCGATGCCACCCGCCACGCGGCCTATGCCAAGGCGTACCGCCGCTTCCTCGACCACCTTTCCGCCGTGCGGCCGCTGTACGCCGCGTGAGCCTCCTCCTCCCCTGACCCTTCCAGACAGGTAGACGACCATGAGCACCCAACCTTTCATCGGCGCCAAGGAATACTTCCCCGGCATCGGCCGCATCCCGTTCGAAGGCCGCGACTCGGACAACCCGCTGTCGTTCAAGGTCTACGACGCGAACAAGAAGATCGGCGACAAGACCATGGCCGAGCACCTGCGTTTCGCGGTGTGCTACTGGCACAGCTTCTGCGGCAACGGCGCCGATCCGTTCGGCCCGGGCACCCGCCAGTACGGCTGGGATGCCGGCAGCGACCCGCTCAAGCGCGCCGAGGCCAAGGCCGATGCCGCGTTCGAGTTCTTCACCAAGCTCGGCGCGCCGTACTGGTGCTTCCACGATGTCGACCTGGCGCCGGACGCCGAGGACATCGGCACCTACGAGAAGAACCTCAAGCACATGGTGGCCATCGCCAAGCAGCGCCAGGTCGAGACCGGCATGAAGCTGCTGTGGGGCACCGCCAACCTGTTCTCGCACCCGCGCTACATGAACGGTGCCTCGACCAACCCGGACTTCAACGTCGTCGCCCGTGGCGCGGTGCAGGTCAAGGCCGCGCTGGAAGCCACCGTCGAACTCGGCGGCGAAGGCTACGTGTTTTGGGGCGGCCGCGAAGGCTATGCCTCGCTCGTCAACACGCAGATGAAGCGCGAGCAGGAGCACATGGCGCGCTTCCTCACCGCCGCGCGCGATTACGGCCGCAGCATCGGCTTCAAGGGCAACTTCCTGATCGAGCCCAAGCCGATGGAGCCGATGAAGCACCAGTACGACTTCGACAGCGCCACCGTCGTGGGCTTCCTGCGCGCGCACGGCCTGGACAAGGACTTCAAGCTCAACATCGAAGCCAACCACGCCACGCTCTCGGGCCATACCTTCGAGCACGACCTGCAGGTGGCCTCCGATGCCGGCATGCTCGGCTCGATCGACGCCAACCGCGGCAACCCGCAGAACGGCTGGGACACCGACCAGTTCCCGACCGACCTGTACGACACCGTCGGCGCGATGCTGGTGGTGCTGCGCCAGGGCGGGCTGCAGCCGGGCGGCCTGAACTTCGATGCCAAGGTGCGCCGCGAATCGTCCGATCCGCAGGATCTGTTCCTGGCCCACATCGGCGGCATGGACGCATTCGCGCGCGGCCTGGAGGTCGCCCACGCGCTGCTCACCGCCTCGCCGCTGGAAACCTGGCGCAAGGAACGTTACGCCAGCTTCGACGGCGGCACCGGCCAGGAATTCGAGCAGGGCAAGCTGGGCCTGGCCGATCTCGCCGCGTATGCTGCCAAGTCGGGCGAGCCGAAGCAGGTCAGCGGCCGCCAGGAAGCCTACGAGAACCTGATCAACCAGTACCTGATCCGCTGATTGATCCGGCCTTGCCCATCGCAACCGAACCGAACTTGGTGACTCCATGTCCAGTGTTCCGCTAGAGGCCGGCAGCAGCGCCGGTGAAAACACCCGCTTCATCATCCTGATCAGTTGCGTCGCCACTATCGGCGGCTTCCTGTTCGGGTTCGACAGTGGCGTCATCAACGGCACCGTCGACGGCCTCAAGCAGACGTTCCAGTCCAGTTCGGCGGGCATCGGCTTCGAGGTGGCCTCGATGCTGCTGGGCTGCGCGATCGGCGCGTTCTTCGCCGGCCGCCTGGCCGACCGCTGGGGCCGCCGCGCGGTGTTGATCATCGCGGCGGTGCTGTTCCTGCTGTCGGCGCTCGGGGCCGGCCTGGCGCACAGCTCGGCGGTGTTCGTGTTCGCCCGCGTGATGGGCGGCTTCGCGGTGGGCGCGGCGAGCGTGATGTCGCCGGCCTACATCGCCGAGGTGGCTTCGGCGCGTTACCGCGGGCGGCTGGCGACGGTGCAGCAGATCGCGATCATCAGCGGCCTGTTCTGCGCGTTCCTGTCCAACTTCCTGCTGGCCAAGGCGGCCGGCACTTCGACCCAGCCGCTGTGGCTGGGGCAGGAGGCCTGGCGCTGGATGTTCTGGATGCAGGCCATCCCCTCGGCGGTGTTCCTGATCCTGCTGCTCACCATCCCGGAAAGCCCGCGCTACCTGGTGGTGAAGGGCCGTCGCGACGAGGCGCTGGCGGTGCTGACGCGCCTGTACGGCGAGGCGGAAGCGCGCAACAAGCTGGTGGAAATCGGCGCCTCTTTGGCCGAGGACCATCACCGCCCGAGCCTGAAGGACCTGGTCAACAAGCACACCGGCAAGATTCGCCCGATCGTGTGGATCGGCATCGGCCTGGCGGTGTTCCAGCAGCTGGTAGGCATCAACGTGGTGTTCTACTACGGTGCGGTGCTGTGGCAGGCGGTGGGCTTCTCGGAGAACGACGCGCTGCTGATCAACGTGCTGTCTGGTGCGCTGAGCATCGGCGCGTGCCTGGTGACGGTGGTGCTGATCGACAAGATCGGCCGCAAGCCGCTGCTGTGGATCGGCTCGGCGGGCATGGCGGTGTCGCTGGCGCTGGTGACGTTCGCCTTCGCGAGCGCGTCGATGGACGAGGCCGGCAAGCTGGTGATGGCCGGTGGCATGGGCACGCTGGCGCTGGTGGCGGCCAACGTGTACGTGATCTTCTTCAACATGTCCTGGGGCCCGGTGATGTGGGTGATGCTGGGCGAGATGTTCCCCAACCAGATCCGCGGTTCGGGCCTGGCGGTGGCCGGTGCGGCGCAGTGGACGTCGAACTTCGCGATCACGGTGAGCTTCCCGATCCTGCTGGGCTCCATCGGCCTGGCTGGCGCTTACGGCATCTACACCGTCGCGGCGTTCCTGTCGGTGTTCTTCGTGCTGAAGTACGTGTACGAGACGAAGGGCCGGGAGTTGGAGCAGATGGAGGGCTGATCTTTCCCTCGCTCTCTTTGCTTTCTGGAGAAGGCCATCCGTGTGGGTGGCCTTTTTCTTTTTTCGGGTGTGCGTCAAGGTTTGCGAGGTGGGCGCGCGTTTGGGTGCGTCGCACGGTGCCCGGTGGGCAAGCCCCATCGGGACACGCCGTGAACCCATCCATGGGGGCTCGTAGGCGACATCCATGTCGCCTACGGTCCCGATGGGGCTTGCCCACCGGACACCCGATACATTCCCGGCGCGCCCGTAGAACGGTAACGGCGACGGCGACGACGACGGCAACGGCAACGGCGACGGCCGATCCGCATTTGATCTTCGATCCGTCGAGGCGATGTGGGGAGGGCGGGGGGGGGGGGGGCCGGGGGGGGGGGGGGGGGGGCGCGGGGGGGCCAC
>NZ_JARQXB010000010.1 GCF_029543105.1 Stenotrophomonas sp. HITSZ_GD | reverse complement strand
CGCACCCAGGCAGCCGCCGCGCGACGCACCCAGGCAGCCGCCGCGCGACGCACCCAGGCAGCCGCCGCGCGACGCACCCAGGCAGCCGCCGCGCGACGCACCCAGGCAGCCGCCGCGCGACGCACCCAGGCAGCCGCCGCGCGACGCACCCAGGCAGCCGCCGCGCGACGCACCCAGGCAGCCGCCGCGCGACGCACCCAGGCAGCCGCCGCGCGACGCACCCAGGCAGCCGCCGCGCGACGCACTCAGGCAGCCGCCGCGCGACGCACCCAGGCAGCCGTGGCCGATAGAAACCAGCCAGCTCCAGATCGCGACGAACATCAACGCCCAGGAAGCGAACCCAATCCCCGCGCAATCCGAGCCACCGCCTCACGCAACCGCGGCAGGCCCTGCGTATAGGCGATCCGCACATGCTCGCCTGCGCGATAGGTGCCGAAGTCCACGCCGGGGGTAAACGCCACGTGCTCGGTCTCGAGGAAATGGTGGCAGAACACCTGCGCATCCACCCCGAACACGCTGATATCGGCGTAGAGATAGAACGCCCCTTGCGGTTCGATCTCGATGCGGAACCCCAGCGCCCGCAATGCCGGCAGCAGGTAGTCGCGCCGCGCCTGGAACTCCCCGCGGCGTTGCTCGAAGATCGCCATCGCCTCCGGCGTGAAGCACGCCAGCGCCGCATGCTGCGCCATGCTCGGCGCACTGATGTACAGGTTCTGCGCCAGCTTCTCCAGCGCCGGCACCGCGCGCCTGGGCGCCACCAGCCAGCCGAGCCGCCAGCCCGTCATCCCGAAATACTTCGAGAAACTGTTGAGCACGAACGCCTCGTCGTCCACTTCCAGCACGCTCGGCGCCGCCAGCCCGTAGGTCAGCCCGTGGTAGATCTCGTCCACCACCAGGTGCCCCCCACGCGCACGCAGCGACGACGACAACGCCGCCAGTTCCTCGCGCGAGAGCACGCTGCCGGTCGGGTTGGCGGGCGAAGCCACCAGCGCGCCCACGCTATCGGCATTCCAATGCGCGGCCACGTGCGCCGGCGTGAGCTGGTAATGCGTGTCCGCACCCGTTGGCACCAATTGCGCGCCGGCTTCCACCAGCCGCAGGAAATGCCGGTTGCACGGATAACCGGGGTCGGCCATCAGCCAATGCTTCCCCGGATCCACCAGCAGGCTGCTCGCCAACAACAACGCGCCCGAGCCGCCCGGCGTCACCAGCACCCGCTCCGGGTCGATCTCCAGCCCGTGGCGCTGCCGGTAAAAGCCGGCAATCGCCTCGCGCAGCGCCGGCAGCCCGCGCGCGGCCGTGTAGCGCGTATGCCCATGGCCCAGCGCCGCCTGCCCGGCCGCCACCACCGGCGCGGCGGTGGTGAAGTCCGGCTCGCCGATCTCCAGGTGGATCACGTCGTGGCCTTCGCGCTCCAGCGCCTGCGCCCGCGCCAGCAGCGACATCACGTGGAAGGGCGCGATCTCGCGGCTGCGCCGGCTGTAGCCGGCCTCGGGTTCGGTACGTGCATCCATCGGCCGATGATAGGCCATCGGGTTGGCCGACCCTTCCCGGTGCTTGCGGTCGCGGCACGCCCCCCACAGACTCGCCTTCACACCATCCCTTGCTTCCCGAGGAAGGATCCCCACCCATGAAGCCTGTTCTGCTGCTGGCTGCCTGCCTGATGACCCTGCCCGTGACCTCCGTCCACGCCGCCGACCTCACCCCGCCCCAGGCGCCTCGCCACCCGCATGCGGTCAAGACGCCCTTCGGCGCCGTGCGCGACGACGCCTATTACTGGCTGCGCGACGACGAGCGCCAGAACAAGGCGATGCTCGATTACCTCAAGGCCGAGAACGCCTATACCGACCAGGTGATGGCCCCGCTGAAGCCGCTGGAAGACCGCCTGTACGAGGAGATCGTCGGCCGCATCAAGCAGGACGACGCCAGCGTGCCGTACCGCGACCGCGGCTGGTGGTATTACAGCCGCTACGAGGCCGGCAAGGACTACCCCATCCAGGCCCGCCGCCGCGACGGCGCCGGCGTGGACGCGGCCAGCATCCAGCAGGCCAACAACAACGGCGACTTCGCCACCGAGCAGGTGCTGCTCGACGTCAACCAGATGGCCGCCGGCAAGGACTACTTCAGCGTCGGCGACGCCGAGGTCAGCCGCGACAACCGCCTGCTGGCCTGGGCCGAGGACGACGTGGGCCGCCGCCAGTACGTGATCCGCTTCAAGAACCTGGAGACCGGCGAGGTCTACGCCGACCGCATCACCGGCGTGTCCCCCAACCTAGTGTGGGCCGACGACAACCGCACCCTGTTCTACGTCGAGAACGACCCGGAAACCCTGCTCACCGTGCGCGTCAAGAAGCACGTCCTCGGCACCCCGGCCAGCGCCGACAAGCTGGTGTACGAGGAGAAGGACGACAGCTTCTACATGGGCATCGGCCGCAGCCGCGACGAGAAGTACATCACCATCGGCGTGGACAGCACCGTCTCTTCCGAACTGCGTTACGCCCCGGCCGCCAACCCGGAAAAGTTCACCGTGCTGGCCAAGCGCGAGCGCGACGTGGAATACGACGCCGACCACTTCGACGGCCGCTGGCTGATCCGCACGAATGCCGATGGCGCCAGGAACTTCAAGCTGGTCAGCGCGCCGAGCGATGCCACCTCGCGCAGCCAGTGGAAGGACTGGGTGGCGCACGACGAGTCGGTGTACATCGAAGGCTTCGAATCGTTCGACGGCTTCACCGCCATCGACGAGCGCTCCGGCGGCCTGGAGCGCATCCGCCTGCTGCGCGCGGACGGCAAGCAGGAATACGTCAAGGCCGACGAGCCGGCGTACTCCATGGGCCTGTCGGTGAATGCCGAGCCGGACACCGAATGGCTGCGCTACAGCTACACCTCGCTCACGACGCCGGCCACTACCTACGAGCTCAACGTGCGCACCGGCGAGCGGCGCCAGCTCAAGCAGCAGCCGGTGATCGGCTACGACCCGTCCAAGTACGTCACCGAGCGCGTGTGGGTGGATGCGCGCGACGGCGTGAAGGTGCCGGTCTCGCTGGTGTACCGCAAGGGTTTCAAGAAGGACGGCACCGCCGCGCTGTACCAGTATGGCTACGGCAGCTACGGCGCTTCGATGGACCCGGGCTTCAACCTCTCGGTGGTCAGCCTGCTGGATCGCGGCGTCGTCTACGCCATCGCCCACATCCGCGGCGGGCAGGAAATGGGGCGCCAGTGGTATGACGACGGCAAGCTGCTGAAGAAGAAGAACACCTTCAACGACTTCATCGACGTCACCCGCGCGCTGGTCGCCCAGGGCTATGCCGCCAAGGACCGCGTCGCCGCGTCCGGCGGCAGCGCCGGTGGCCTGCTGATGGGCGCGGTGGCCAACATGGCGCCGCAGGATTACCGCGTGATGGTCGCCCAGGTGCCGTTCGTCGACGTGGTCACCACCATGCTCGACCCCACCATCCCGCTCACCACCAACGAATACGACGAGTGGGGCAACCCGGAGCAGAAGCCGTACTACGACTACATGCTCTCCTACTCGCCCTACGACAACGTCACCCGCCAGGCGTATCCGGCGCTGTTCGTCGGCACCGGCCTGTGGGATTCCCAGGTGCAGTACTGGGAACCGGCGAAGTGGGTGGCGCGGCTGCGCGTGGAAAACACCGGCACCCACCCCATCGTGTTCCGCACCAACATGGATGCCGGGCATGGCGGCAAATCCGGGCGCTTCCGCCGCTACCGCGAGCAGGCCGAGTCGTTCGCGTTCGTGCTGGACCAGCTGGGCGTCGGTACCGGCACGCCCAGCGCCGCCCCCTGAGCCCGGCCGGGCCGCCGATGAACGAGCCGCTGCCCGAATCCCGCCAGGCCGCGCCGACACCGGCGCGGCCGGTGCGGCTGCGCTGGGCGTGGTGGCTGCTGGCCTATGCGAGCCTGGGCGTGGGCATCGTCGGCATCTTCGTGCCGGGCTTGCCGACCACGGTGTTCGTGCTGATTTCGGCCTGGGCCGCCGCGCGCGGCTCGGACCGCCTGCACCACTGGTTGTTGAACCATCCGCGGTTCGGCCCGGCCATCGTGCAGTGGCAGACCCACCGCGCGGTCAGCCGCAAGGCCAAGTGGATGGCCACCGGCACCATGGCCGCGTGCGCGGCGATCATGCTGTGGTGCGTGCCTTCGCGCTGGGCCCAGGCGCTGTCCATTGGCTGCATGGCGGTGGTCGCGATCTGGTTGTGGCTGCGCCCGGAGCCGCCGCCCGCCCCGCACGCGTGAGCCCGCCACGGCGCGACGTTCGCCGCCTTGTGGCTATACTCCGGGCATGAGCATGAAGTTTTCCCGTTCGTTCCGAATCGCCGCCGCCGGCGCGGGCCTGTTGTTGCTGGCCGCCTGTGGCAACAAGGGCCCGTTGGTGATGCCGCAGAAGCCGGTGCCGGTCCAGGCGCAGCCCGTGCCGCAGCCGCCGTCCGGCGAGACCCCGCCGCCGACGCAGACGCCGACCGAGGCCGCGCAGCCGATCGACGGCACGCCGCCGGCCACCACGGACGACAATCGCCACCCATGAACGCGCAGTCCGCTGCCGCGCCGCTGCATTTCAGCAAGATGCAGGGCGCGGGCAATGATTTCGTGGTGCTGGACCTGCGCACCGGCATCGCCCCGCCGGATGCCGCGTTGGCCGAGCGCCTGGCGGACCGCCACTTCGGCGTGGGCTGCGACCAGATCCTGACCATCGAGCCGCCGCGCAGCGAAGCGGCGGTGGCCGCTTACCGCATCTGGAATTCCGACGGCTCGCCCTCGCAGCAATGTGGCAACGGCGCGCGCTGCGTGGCCGCCTGGCTGGTGCGCGACGGCACGGCGCAGGGCGATGAATTCGTCATCGACAGCCCGGTCACCGCGCACCGCATCCAGCGCCTGGACGGTGGCCAGTACGCCGTGGCGATGGGCGTGCCCGAATTCACTCCCGAGCGCATCCCGCTGGTCGGCTTCATGCACGCGCGCGACGAGTACCTGTTGCCGGTGCAAGGCGAGAGCGTGCGCTTCGGCGCGGTGTCGATGGGCAACCCGCATGCGGTGCTGGAGGTCGGCTTGGTCGACGCCGCGCCGGTAGAGCGCATCGGCCCGCTGTTGCAGCAACACGCGGCGTTTCCGGAATCGGTGAACGTGGGCTTCGCCCAGGTCATCGACCGCGGCCATGTCCGCCTGCGCGTGTACGAGCGCGGCGTGGGCGAGACCCTGGCCTGTGGCAGCGGCGCCTGCGCCGCCGCCGCCGTGCTGATGCAGCGCGGCCGCGTCGATCGCGACGTGGTGGTGTCCCTGCCGGGTGGCGACCTGCGCATCCGCTGGCCGTCGCCCGACGCGCAGGTGGTGATGTCCGGGCCGGCCCGGTTTGTCTTTGAAGGGGAGTGGGGCGCATGAACGAAACCGTGGAAAAGATCGGCGCGCACGAAGTCGCCGCCTGGCTGCGCCGGCATCCGGGGTTCCTCAAGCAGTTTCCGGACCTGGCGCTCACGCTGGTCGTCCCGCGCGACGATGGCCCCACCGCCTCGCTCGCCAGCTACCAGCTGGAAGTGCTGCGCGACAAGAACCGCGAACTGTCCCGCCGCCTGGCCGAATTGGCCGGCAATGCGCAGGTCAACGAGCGCCTGGCCGTGCGCACGCACCAGCTCACGCTGGCGCTGATGCGCCAGCACAGCGCGGCCGACACGCTCAAGGCGATGGCCGCCTCGTTGGCCGAGGATTTCAACGGCGACCGCGTGCGCATCGTGCTGCTCAAGCCGGTCGAAGGCCAGCCGGAGGCGGAATGGCTGCAGGTCATCGGCGAGGACGATGCGCGCCTGGCGCCGTTCCGCGATTGCCTGCGCGATGGCGAGCCGATCTGCGGCCGCCTGCAGGCCGAGAAGCAGCACGTGCTGTACGGCGAGGACGTGGAGGACGTGCAGTCCACCGCCTTGCTGCCGCTGCCCGGCGTGGGCCTGCTGGCGGTGGGCAGCCGCGACCCGAACCGCTTCTATCCCGGCATGGGCACGCTGTTCTTGCGCATGATGGGCGAGGCGCTGGTGGTGGCGTTGCAGCGTTTCGCGCGCTGAGCGGCGACTGCGCGGGGCTTCGGCCATGATCGACGCCTTCCTCGCCTACCTGGAAGTGGAGCGCCGCATGTCGGCGCATACGCTCGATGCCTATCGGCGCGACCTGGCCGCGTTGTCCGCCTGGGCCGATGCGCAGGGCGCCGGGGTGGTGTCGCTGGATGCCGAGCAACTGCGGGCCTTCGTCAGCGCCGAGCATCGCCGTGGGCTGTCGCCCAAGAGCCTGCAGCGTCGCCTCTCGGCCTGCCGCAGTTTCTATGCCTGGCTGCTCAAGCACGGGCGTATCGAGGTCTCGCCGGCGGCCAAGCTGCGTGCGCCCAAGGCCCCGCGCAAGCTGCCGCAGGTGCTGGACGCCGACGAGGCCGTGCGGCTGGTCGAAGTGCCGACCGACGCACCGCTGGGCCTGCGCGACCGCGCGCTGCTCGAACTGTTCTACTCCTCCGGCCTGCGCTTGAGCGAACTGTGTGGCTTGCGCTGGCGCGATCTCGACCTGCCGGGCGGGCTGGTGACCGTACTGGGCAAGGGCAGCAAGCAACGGCGCGTGCCGGTGGGTTCGCACGCGCGCCGCGCGCTGGAGGAGTGGCGTGGCGAGAGCCGCCCGGCCGATGCTACCGCGTGGGTCTTTCCCGGCCGCCACGGCGCGCAGATCTCCTCGCGCGCGGTGCAGATCCGCATCAAGCGGCTCGCGCAGCGGCAAGGGTTGTTCAAGCACGTGCACCCGCACATGTTGCGGCACAGCTTCGCCAGCCACATCCTCGAATCGTCCGGCGACCTGCGCGGCGTGCAGGAACTGCTGGGGCATTCGGACATCGCCACCACCCAGATCTACACCCACCTGGATTTCCAGCACCTGGCCAAGGTGTACGACGCCGCGCATCCGCGCGCGAAGCGGCGCAAGCCGGCCGAACCGGCCTGAGGTCAGCCGGGCGCCGACACCGGCAGCGGGATCAAGCCGTGGCCATCGCGGCCTTCCCCCTGGTAGCGCTGCCAGAAGCGATTGGCGATCTGCGTGGCGCGTGCGTTGGCCAGCTGCTGCATCGCCGGGTTGCCGAGCGTGGCGGTGGTCTGGCCGAACAGCAATAGCCAGCGGCGGAACAGCGCCTCGTCCAGGCCGGGCATGCCCAGGTGCAGGCTCATCGGCGAACCGCTGTAGCGCTGCGTGCCGCGCAGCAGGGACGACCAGAAGTCGACCAGCCGCGCAAGGTGCGTGGGCCATTCGTGCACATGGGCATCGAAGACCGGCCCGAGCAGCGGGTCCGCGCGCACCGACGCGTAGAAGCCGTGCACGAGGCGTTCGACTTCGGCTTCGGTGCAACAGGCAGCGGGGCGTTCGGGGAGGGGAGGGGCGTGCATGGCGATATCCGGGGTGCATTGTCCGCCTGCGCGAAGCGCGCGTCCCGGCCAACATCGGCCATGCGGCAAACGGTCGCGGCGCAGCGGCGTCCGAATCCGGCCAGCGCTTCGCCGGTCGTTTGCCCATGCTGGCCGCCACTTCCCGCCTTGGAGGGCGCATGGCCTCCTTCCTGCTTTCCGGCATCGATCCCCGCCCGTTGCAGCCGTTGTTCGCGCTCGACGATGCCGCGCTTGCCGCCCACGGCGCGGTGCGCTGCGTGGCCAGCAGCGACCGCGGCTTCCCCTGCCGCATCAGCCTGCGCGATGCCGCCGTCGGCGAATCGTTGCTGCTGCTGCCGTACTGGCATCAGCCGGCCGCGTCGCCGTATCGCGCCTGCGGCCCGATCTTCGTCCGCCGCGACGCCACGGCCGCGCGCCTGGAGGTGGACGAGGTGCCCGCCTATGTCAGCCGCCGCCTGATCTCGTTGCGCGCCTACCACCACGGCCACCACATCGCTGCGGCGGAGGTACTCGAGGGCCATGACGTGGGCGACTGGCTGCGCGAGCGCCTGGCCGATCGCCACATCGCCTACGTGCATCTGCACAACGCGCGCCATGGGTGCTATTCCTGCCGCGCCGACCGGGTGGCCTGAACGGCCGCCTTCAGGCGCGGCTTGAACCGCCCGCCGGCGTCCCCACCTCCGAGAAATCCCCCGGAGGCCGCAATGGATCCCAGCCAGAACCCCAACACGTTCCACGCCACCACCATCATCTCCGTGCGCCGCAACGGCCATGTCGCCGTCGCCGGCGATGGCCAGGTCACCCTCGGCCACACCGTGATGAAGGGCAACGCGCGCAAGGTGCGCCGCCTCGGCCGCGAGGGCCAGGTGCTGGCCGGCTTCGCCGGTGCGGCCGCTGACGCCTTCACCTTGTTCGAGCTGTTCGAGGCCAAGCTGGAAAAGCACGGCCAGCTCACCCGCGCTGCCGTGGAGCTGGCCAAGGATTGGCGCACCGAGCGCCGCCTGGGCAAGCTGGAGGCCCTGCTGGCCGTGGCCGACCGCGAAACTTCGCTGATCATCAGCGGCAC
The DNA here is from genome assembly GCF_029543105.1 of Stenotrophomonas sp. HITSZ_GD. GTDB lineage: Bacteria > Pseudomonadota > Gammaproteobacteria > Xanthomonadales > Xanthomonadaceae > Stenotrophomonas_A. The sequence continues at coordinate 151,510 of NZ_JARQXB010000010.1, read as the reverse complement.
CGGCGATGTCATCGAGCCCGAAGACGGCATCATCGCCATCGGCTCCGGCGGTTCGTATGCGTTGTCGGCCGCGCGCGCGCTGCTCGCGCACACCGAACTGGACGCCAAGACCATTGCCACCGAGGCGATTAACATCGCCGGCGACATCTGCATCTATACCAACCGCAACGTCGTGGTCGAAGAGCTCTGAGGCGGCGTGCCGCGCCCCCAGTAGCCCGACCCTCCTTCCCCCGGATTCCCGAGTGAACATGACCCAGCCCACTTCCTCGACCATGACGCCGCGCGAGATCGTGCAGGAGCTCGATCGCCACATCGTCGGCCAGCACGACGCCAAGCGCGCCGTCGCCATCGCCCTGCGCAACCGCTGGCGCCGCATGCAGCTGCCCGAAGGCCTGCGCAACGAGGTAATGCCCAAGAACATCCTGATGATCGGCCCCACCGGTGTCGGCAAGACCGAGATCGCGCGCCGCCTGGCCACGCTCGCCAATGCGCCGTTCGTCAAGGTCGAGGCTACGCGCTTCACCGAGGTGGGCTACGTCGGCAAGGACGTGGAGCAGATCGTGCGCGACCTGGCGGACACCGCCGTCAAGCTGTATCGCGAGCAGGCCAAGGTGCGCGTGCGCACGCAGGCCGAGGAGCGCGCCGAGGACCGCATCCTCGATGCGCTGCTGCCGCGCCGTGCCGGCGGCATCGGCTTCGACCCGGAAGCCGCGCGCAACGAAGCCTCCGCGCAGGACAACGACACCCGCGTCAAGTTCCGCCGCATGCTGCGCGCCGGCGAGCTGGACGAGCGCGAGATCGAGCTGGACGTGTCGGTCAACCTCAGCATGGACATCATGACCCCGCCGGGCATGGAGGAGATGGGCCAGCAGCTGCGGCAGATGTTCTCCAACCTGGGCGGCGCCAAGTCGCAGACCCGCAAGCTGGCGATCAAGTCCGCGCGCCCGCTGCTGATCGAGGAAGAAGCGGCCAAGCTGGTCAACGAGGAAGAAATCCGCGCGGCGGCCATCGAGGCCTGCGAGCAGCACGGCATCGTGTTCATCGACGAGATCGACAAGGTCGCCAAGCGTGGCGACAACGTGGGCGGCGGCGACGTCTCCCGCGAGGGCGTGCAGCGCGACCTGCTGCCGCTGGTGGAAGGCTCCAACGTCTCCACCAAGTACGGCACGGTGAAGACGGACCACATCCTGTTCATCGCCTCCGGCGCGTTCCACCTGGCCAAGCCCAGCGACCTGATTCCCGAGCTGCAGGGTCGCTTCCCGATCCGCGTGGAGCTGGGCGCGCTGAGCAAGCAGGACTTCGTGCGCATCCTCACCGAGCCCAAGGCCGCGCTGACCAAGCAATACGTGGCGCTGTTGGAAACGGAGGGCGTGAAGCTGCAGTTCGCCGACGACGCCATCGACCGCCTCGCCGAGATCGCCTTCCTGGTCAACGAGCGGCAGGAGAACATCGGTGCGCGCCGCCTGCACACCGTGCTCGAACGCCTGCTGGACACGTTGAGCTACGAAGCGCCCGACCGCGACGGCCAGAGCGTGGCCATCGACCGCGCCTACGTCGATGCCCACCTCGGCGAGCTGGTGCAGGACCCGGACCTGAGCCGCTACATCCTCTGACCGGCAAGCAACACGGGCCCGCGAAAGCGGGCCTTTGCTTTTGGCAGGGGCCGGCGGCCGCGGACGTGCGCTAGCATCCGGCTCTCCTTTCCCGCGCCACCCACGGATGACCGCGCACTACCGCCTGCTCGACCTGGACATCGACGTACCGCGCCAGCGCGTGAGCCGGGGCGGGCAGCGGCTGGAGGTATCGGGCTTGAGCTTCCAGCTGCTGGCCTACCTGCTCGGGCAGGGCCAGCGCGTGGTGGGCTTCGACGAGCTGATGCAGGCGGTGTGGGCGCCGGCGGTGGTGAACGAGGAAACCGTGACCCAACGGGTGAAGCTGCTGCGGCAGGCGTTGGGCGACGACGCGCGCCAGCCGCGTTACCTGCGTTCGGTGCGGGGGCAGGGCTATCAACTGGTCGAGGCGCCCTGCGCGGTGGCCGAGCCCGTCCCCCGGGACGCGCCGGCGCGGCGTCGCGCCAGCGGGGTCCTGCTGGTCGTCGCGCTGGGGGGCGTGGCGCTCGCCGCCGCGCTGGCATGGCACTACACGCGGCCGGCCGCACGTTCGCCGCTGCTCACCCGCGCCCAGTACTACGCCGGCATCGGCCAGGCCGACAACAACGAGCGCGCGATCGTCCTCTATCGCCAGGCATTGGCGCAGGCACCCGATTCGCACGAGGCGCTGGCCGGGCTGAGCCGCGCGCTGAGTGCGCGCACCTGCCTCTACAACGGCGACGCCACCCAGGCGCAGGAAGGCGCCGCGCTGGCGCAGCGCCTGTTGCAGGGCGATGCGGACCACGCCGCCGGGTGGGCGGCGCAGGGCTATGCATACGACTGCCTCGGCGACATGCACCGCGCGGTGGCCGGCTACGAGCACGCGGTGCGGCTGGACCCGGACGACGACAAGAGCCGTGCTTCGCTGGCCTATCTCTACCAGGAGCAGGGCCGGCTGGTGGACGCGCTGCGCGGCAACCTCACGCTGCGCGATCCCGCCCGCGTGCGCTTCCGCGACGTGCAGGTGGCGCGCGAGCTGGAGCTGCTGGGCTTCGCCGCCGCCGCCGAACGGCGCCATCGCGCGAATTTCGACCTGTTTCCCGACAACGTCTTCGCCAATATCGCCTGGCCGCGCTTTCTGCTCGCGCAGGGGCGCACGGACGAAGCCGCCGCCGCGCTGAAGCAGGCGCAGGCACGCGGCACCCCGCATCCGGAGCTGTGGCGGCTGCAAGGCGAGCTGTCGCTATTGGCCGGGGATGCCACGGCGGCTGGCGCGGCCTTCGCCGAAGGCGAGAAGCTGCGTCCCCACCAGTCCATGCCGGCAACCCTCGCGGCGCTGTACGCCACGCCCCCGCCATCGCCCGAGTGGCTGGACGCCCGCCTGCGGCGCCTGCGTGGCGACACGCTGGGATGGCCGGACGCGGCGATCGAAGCGGCGTTGATCGAACAGCGCCGTGGACACGCCGAGGCCGCGCTGGCCGCATTGCGCGCCGCCGTCAATGCCGGCTTCCGCGACCGCGCGTGGCTGTCGGTCACGCCGCTGTTCGCGCCGTTGCGGCACGAACCGGGCTTTGCCGCCTTGCTCGCGCCAATCGACCGCGACGTGGCCACACAGCGCGAACAGGTCGCGCGGGCCGACTGGCGCCCGCGCGACCTGCCCTGACTCAGCGCAACGCGCCCAGCACGTAGTCGCGGAACAGCTGACGCGACTGCGGATGGGCGAAGCCGCGGTTGTAGGCATTGGTGGTGACCACCGCCACCAGCCGGCGCTGCGGCCAGACGAACACGTAGTTGCCCCCGTTGCCGGACATCGCCCACACCGCCACGTCCTGCCCGTCCAGGTCGAAGTGCAGGCGCCACCACTGGTAGCCGTACTCGGCATCGTCGGCGGCCTGCGCCTGCGGCGTGGTCATCGCGCGCACGTAGTCGGCGGAAACCACCTGCCGCCCGCGCCAGCGCCCCTGGTCGACCACCAACTGGCCGAACTTGGCCAGGTCGCGCGTGCGGTAGCGCGTGCCGCCGCCGCCCATGCCGATGCCCTCGGGCGAGACGTTCCAGTGGCTGCTGGCGATATCCAGCGGCCGCTCCAGCGCCTGCGCGGCGAATGTGGCCAGCGGCTGCCCGGCGGCGCGCTCGACCATCGCGCCGGCCACGAAGCTGTCGACGGTGCAGTAGGTGAAGGCGCGCCCGAACGGGCTGTCCTGCGGCTTGGTCATCCAGGGCGCGAAGCCCTTCACCGGGAGCGCGAGGGCGAAGTCCAGCCAGCGCTCGGTCACGTACATGCGTTCCTCGTGGCCGCTGGAGAACGGGTTCTCGTCGTCGCATTCCCAGAGCGTGCTCATGGTGAGCAGGTCGGACAGCCGCATCGTGGCCAGGCGCGGGTCCACCGGATGGCGGGCGCCGAATTCCGGGAAGCGTTCGTAGACCCGGGCCTCCACGCCGGGCAGCAGGCCGCGGTCGATCGCGATGCCGGCCAGCAGCGCGGTCACGCTCTTGGTGGCCGAGCGTACGTCGCGCAGGGTATCGGCATCGCCGTCGAAATAGTGCTCATACACGGGGCGGCCGTCGTGGACCACCATCACGCTGGTGATCTGCTTCAGGGTGCCGTCGGCGACCTTGGCTTCCAGGGTGCGCAGCTTGTCCAGGTCGATGGCGGGGTCGGGCGCGGTGGCCGGCCAGCCATCGGCCGATGCGGCCAGGGTGGACGCGCTGGCCAGGGCGAGCGCGGTGGCGGCGAGGAGGCGGGAAACGCGGTGCATGGGAACTCCGGGTGGAAAGGAGCCCCGATTGCGCCGGCCCGGCGCCTGAAGTGCCTGATGGCCGGATGAAGAATGATGAAAGCCAGGCGGCGCGGGCGTTTCAGCGTGGCGGGCGGCCGCGCAGCTGCAGCGAATAGCGGTGGATCAGCTCCAGGTGCAGCGCCATGTAGTCCTCGTCGGTGAAGGCCTGTGCCATGCCGGCGGCGGCGCGCTCGCGGGCCGCCTCGGCCTGGGCATGCTCCCAGTCGGCGTCGCGCACGGCCAGGTCGGCCATCACGGTCACCTTGTCCGGCTGCACCTCGACGAAGCCGCCGGAGACGTAGATCTCCATCGGCTCGCCCTGCAGCGGCGCCACGCGCAGCATGCCTTCGCGCAGCGTGGTGAGCAGCGGCGTGTGGCGGGCCAGCACGCCGAAGCGGCCGGCGCTGCCCGGCAGGTCGACTTCACGGATCTCGCCCGACCAGATCGGTCCGGCCAGGCTGACGACCTCCAGCGTGAGCGCTTGCACGTCGCTCATCCGCAGCGCTCCCCAGGGCGCGGACGGGCGAAGGCATCGGCGGCGGATCGACGTGGCGTCATGCGGCCCCGGGGATCGGTCGTGGGAGGGCAGTATGTCCGCGCGCGGCGTTGCGCGGCGTCAACGCCGTCAATCCTCGCCGATGTCCTCGTTCCACACGTCCGGATGGGCGGCGATGTAGCCGCCGAGCAGGTCGATGCATTCCTGGCTGTGCAGGTCGATGACCTCCACGCCGTTCTCGCGCAGCCAGTCGATGCCGCCTTTGAAGGTGACCGACTCGCCCACCACCACCGTGCCGATGTTGAACTGGCGCACCAGCCCGCTGCAGTACCAGCACGGCGCCAGCGTGGTGACCATGATGGTGTCGCGGTAGCGGCGTTGCCGGCCGGCCTTGCGGAACGCATCGGTTTCGCCGTGCACCGAGGGGTCGCCTTCCTGCACGCGGCGGTTGTGGCCGCAGCCGAGCAACTGCCCGTCGCGGTGGTAGAGCGCCGCGCCGATCGGGATGCCGCCCTCGGCCAGGCCTTGCCGCGCCTCGGCGATGGCGGTGTCGAGCAGGGCGCGGTAATCGGGCGTGGCGATCATGGAAGACATCCGGAGCGGGCGGGCCAGTCTCGGCCAGTGGCCGGGGCGCTGGCAACCCGCTCAGCGCGGCGCCGGTGTCGCACTACCCGGCGCGGCGGTATCCAGCGCCACCACCACCGACATGCCCGGGCGCAGCCGCGCGGCCAGCGGCTGGCCAGCGTCGATGCCGATCTTCACCGGAATGCGCTGGGCGATCTTGACGAAATTGCCGGTGGCGTTGTCCGCGGGCAGGATGGCGAACTCCGAGCCGGCAGCCGGGGAAATCTCCAGCACGTGGCCGCGCAGGCGCGCGTTGTCGAGCGCGTCCACGGTGAAGGTCGCCGGCTGGCCCACGCGCACGTGGGCCATCTGGGTTTCCTTGAAGTTGGCAATCACCCACAGCGTGTCGGGCACCAGCGCCATCAGCTGCGTGCCGTTGGTGACGTAGGCGCCCTGGCGCACGCCGATCTGCCCGAGTTGCCCGGCACGGGGCGCGCGGATGCGGGTGTTGTCGAAGTTGATTTGCGCCAGTTCCACCGCCGCGCGCGCATTGGCGACCGCCGCTTCCAGCGCGGCGCGGTTGACCTCCACGCTGCGCGCGCTCTGCTGCGCCGCTTCCAGCGCCGCCTGCGACTGCTGCACGGCCGCGCGCGCCTGCGCGTTGGCGGCGAACGCGGTGTCGCGGTCCTGCGTGGAGAGCAACTGTTGGCCCGCGAGCTGGTCGGCGCGTTGCAGGGCCGCGCTGGCCCGGTCGCGCTGGGCCACGCTGGAGGCCACGCCGGCCCGGTTCTCGGCGATCACCGCCGCCGCGCTGCGCTTGCTCTGTTCCCAGTTGGCCAGGTTGGCCTGTGCGCTCTGCAACTGCGACTGCGCCTGGGCCAACTGCTGGTGGTAGATGCGGTCGTCGATGCGCACTAGCAGCTGGCCGGCGTCCACGTGCTGGAAATCCACCACCGGCACCTGGGTGACGTAGCCGCTGACCTGCGGGGAGATGATCGTCAGCTGGCCCCGCACCATCGCGTTCTCGGTGGTCTGCACCGCGCTGGTGAACGGCCACAGCCGCCACGCGTAGAGCACCACCAGCACGCCGGCCAGCGCGATCAGCGCGAACCCGGCCAGGCTCAGGTAGCGCCGGCGCCTGCGCGCGGACAGGGCGCGTGCGTCGGCGGGCGGGGCAGCGGCGGGTGGGGCGGGCGGTGCGGGTGTGCTCATGCGCGGGCGCTGGCGGGCAGGGAAGCGGGCAGGGCGTCCTGGCGGCGCAGGCGGTTGCGCCGCATCAGGAACATCAGGAACCACAGCAGGATGGCGATGGCGATCAGCCCGATAGTCACGAAGACATCGTTGTAGGCCAGCACGTTGGCTTCGCGCGTGACGATGCCCGAGAGCGTGCGCATGGCCTGCGCCTGCCGCGCGGCGGGGTCGGGCAACGCGCGCGCGTAGGCCGAGGCATAGGCCTGCAGGCGCGCGGCCACCTGCGGATCGGTCAGCACGAGGTGGTCCATCAACTGGCTGGCATGGAACTTCTCGCGCACCACCTGCAGCGTGCCCAGGAACGCGCTGCCGAGCAGGCCGCCCATGTTCTGCGCCATGCCGAACATCACCACGAAGCTGATCAGGTTGCCGGGCTGGGTGATCACCCGGCCGATGCCGGCCACCATGGCCGGGGCGACGAAGAAGGTGCTGCCGAAGGCGAGCAGGAACTGGCTGGCGTACATCTGCTCTGGCCGGGTGAGGCTGGTGGCGCGCGCATCCAGGAAGCAGCCGACCGCGATGGCCGCCACGGCCACGATGAGATGCTCGGTGACGTGCAGCGGATCGATCAGCAGCGCGCTGGCCGCCACCCCGCACGCCGCGCCGAGCAGCATCAGCCAGAACAGCGTGTGCATCTGCGTGTTGTCCAGGCCGATGTTCTGGAAGAAGCCCACCGCGCCGGTCGCCTGCTCGGAGAGCACCAGGCGGATCAGCAGCACCGCCAGCACCAGGCGCAGGATGTCCCCGCTCGCCAGCCAGCGCGTGTTGAGCATCGGATGGCGGCGGTGGTGCTCGATGGCCACCGCCGCGCACAACATCACGATCGATATCGCCAGCACCACGCCCAGCCATGGCGTGCTGGTCCACCACAGCACGCGCCCCAGCGACAGCACCGCGGCCAGCCCGGCGCTGCCACCGGCGAACAGCACGAAGGTGGCCGCGTCGAGCTTCTCGAACACGCGGTAGCGGTCCCCCGGCGGCAGCTTGAGCATCAGCACGCAGGCCAGCGCGAACAGCGCCAGGCCCAGTTCGAACAGGTACAGGCCGCGCCATTCGCCGAACTGCAACAGTTCGGTGGAGAACACCCGCGCCAGCGGCAGCGCCAGCTGGGTCAGGCCCAGGCCGGTCACCACCGCCTTGAGCCGGTGCCGGGCCGGGAACGCCTGGATCATGTAGTACAGGCCCAGCGAGCTCAGCGCCGCGCCCACCAGGCCATGGGCGGCGCGCACGCTGATCGCCGACCCCAGGCTGTGCACGAACAGGTGCGCGAAGGCGATCAGCGCGTACAGGGCCAGGAAGATTTCGGTGAACAGCCGCAGGCCGAACTGCTGGCGGAACTTCACCAGCACCAGGTTGGCCGACATGTTGGTCATCACGTAGGCCGCCGGCAGCCACGCCATCTCCGCCGCATAGGCGCCCAGCGTGCCCTGCAGGTAGGGCAGGTTGGCGGTGACCAGTGCGTTGCTGAGGCCGCCGGTCAGGGCGACGACGGTGCCCACGAGGGCGAAGGCGATCCGGCGCGGAAGGGAATGCAGTGGCGTGGAGGCCGATCCCGGCAGGGTCGGGCGCTCGTGCGGCTGCCACTGGCGCGGGGCGTACTGGTCGCTCACGGATCGGCGCACGGGCCCGGGATGGACTGCGGCCGATTGTGGCACGGGCACGTCACGGCGGCGTCGGCGGTGCGATAATCGCGGGCATGAGCGAATCCCCCTACAAGACCGGCACCACCCACTTCGGCTTCCGCGACGTCGCTGCCAAGGACAAGCAGAAGCTGGTCGGCGAAGTCTTCACCTCGGTCGCGCGCAGCTACGACCTGATGAACGACCTGATGAGCCTGGGCATCCACCGGGTGTGGAAGCGCTACTTCACCGCCACCGCGCAGGTGAAGCCCGGCGACCGCGTGCTCGACCTGGCCGGCGGCACCGGCGACATCGCCGCGCTGCTGCGCGACCGCGTCGGCGCGGAGGGCACCATCGTGCTGGGCGACATCAACGCCGGCATGCTCTCGGTGGGCCGCGACCGCCTGACCGACCGCGGCCTGGTGGCCGGCCTGGATTACGTGCAGTGCAATGCCGAGGCGCTGCCGTTCCCGGACCAGAGCTTCGAGCTGGTGACCATCGCCTTCGGCCTGCGCAACGTGACCGACAAGGACGCCGCGCTGCGCGAGATGTACCGCGTGCTGAAGGTGGGCGGCCAGGCGCGCGTGCTGGAGTTCTCCGAAGTCACGGCGGACTGGTTCAAGCCGATCTACGACTTCCACTCCTTCAAGGTGCTGCCCAAGCTGGGCCAGCTGTTCGCCCGCGATGCGGACAGCTACCAGTACCTGGCCGAAAGCATCCGCAAGCATCCGCCGCAGGAAGCGCTCAAGGCGATGATGACCGAGGCCGGCTTCGCGCGCTGCCACTACAAGAACCTGACCGGCGGCATCGTGGCGATCCACTCCGGTTACAAGATCTGAAGGTCCGCACCGGGGCGCAGGCCCCGGCCGCTTTTGCGACGCCCGTCAGGGCGGCCGCGCCGCGGCTTGGGCGAAACTGAGACCAGTTGCCCACTGTTGCACCGCATGCACCTGCAAAGTCTCCTGTCGCGCCTGTTCCCGCGTTCCTTCAGCGCCAAGCTGCTGGCCGTGGCCTTCGTCGGCATCCATGTCCCGTTGCTGCTGCTGATCGTGTGGCTGGTGGGGCTGGCCGAGCTCGATCCGCATGAACGCTGGACGGTGTTCGCCGTGGTGCTGTGCGCCACGCTGCTGGGCACCGCCGGCACGCTGGCGGTGATGTTCCGCATGCTCGGCCCGCTACGCGCGGCAGCCGACGCGCTGGATGTCTATTACGCCGAACAGCGCCTGCCGCTGCTGCCCGAGCAGGGCGAGGACGAACTCGGCCGCCTGCTGCGCGGCATCAACCGCAGCCTGCGCGGCATCGATGCCGGCCTGCGCGACGCCCGCCGGCATGCGCTGCTCGATCCGCTGACCGAATCGCTCAATCGCCGCGGCTGCGAGCAGGCGCTGGGCAATTCGGTGATCGCCGCCGGCCACGAGGGCTGGCCCTTCACCCTGTTCGTGCTCGACATGGACAACCTCAAGCCGATCAACGACCGCCACGGGCACGCCGCCGGCGACGCGGTGCTGGTGCGGCTGGTGGAGACCGCCTACGGTTGGCTGGGCCCGCAGGACTGGATCGGCCGCTGGGGCGGCGACGAGTTCCTGATCGGCGTGCACGCGCCCGAGGACGAGGCCACCCTCAAGCTCAACCAGTGGCTGTCGATGCTGGAGACCCCCGACGAGCAGCAGGCGCCGGTCTACGCCAGCGCGGGCAGCGCCGCCCACCGGCCGGGCGAGGACGCCGCGAGCCTGTACCGCCGCGCCGATGCGGCCATGTACCGGGCCAAGTTCTCCGGGGGCCGGCGCCTGGTGCGCGATGGCTTCGAGGACCCGGACACGCAGGCGCCGCTGCCGGCCTGAACACCCGCGCCGCCGCGCCTGGCCCGGCGGCGCTAGAATCGGCGGTTTCCCCGATCCGGTTTTCGTACATGCGTTCCTCGCTCCTGACCCTGTCCCTGGCCGCGGTCCTGGCCGCCGGTTGCTCGCCCCAGTCCACCCCCGCGCCGCAGGCGCCCGCCGACAAGCCCGCCACCGCCGCCGTGAAGCCCGCCGCCCGCAGCCATGACGAAAGCTCCTACGCAGAACCGGACAAGGTCGTCATCAAGGACCTGGCGCTGGACCTGAAGGTCGATTTCGACGCCAAGCAGATCGGCGGCAATGCGGTCTACACGCTGGAGTGGAAGGACAAGGCCGCCAAGCAGCTGGTGCTGGACACCCGCGAGCTGACCATCGAGAAGGTGCAGGCGGTCGGGGCCGATGGCGCGCTGACGGCGCTGCCGTTCGAGCTGGCCGCCAATGACAAGACCTTCGGCAGCAAGCTGACGATCCAGACCCCGGACCAGCCGGCGAAGATCCGCATCGACTACCACACCGCGCCGACCGCCTCGGGGCTGCAGTGGCTGGAGCCGTCGATGACCGAGGGCAAGCAGTTGCCCTTCATGTTCAGCCAGTCGCAGGCCATCCACGCGCGTTCGTGGGTGCCGCTGCAGGACACCCCGAGCGTGCGCTTCACCTATAGCGCGCACGTGACCTCGCGCCCGGACGTGATGGTGCTGATGAGCGCCGACAACGACCCGAAGGCGGCGCGCGACGGCGACTACAGCTTCAAGATGCCCGAGCCGATCCCGTCCTACCTGCTCGCCATCGCCGCCGGCGACCTGGTGTTCAAGCCGATCTCCGAGCGCTCGGGCGTGTGGGCCGAGCCGGCGATGGTGGACAAGGCCGCCAAGGAGTTCGAGGACACCGAGAAGATGATCGGCGCCGCCGAGCACCTGTACGGCCCGTACCGCTGGGGCCGCTACGACATGCTGGTGCTGCCGCCGTCGTTCCCGTTCGGCGGCATGGAGAACCCGCGCCTGACCTTCGCCACGCCGACCGTGATCGTGGGCGACAAGTCGCTGGTCTCGCTGGTGGCCCATGAGCTGGCGCACAGCTGGTCGGGCAACCTGGTGACCAACGCCTCGTGGAAGGACATCTGGCTCAACGAGGGCTTCACCACCTACGTGCAGGGCCGCATCACCGAGGCGCTGTACGGCGCCGAGCTGGCCGAGGAAGAGCGCGAGATCGACCAGACCGACCTGCTCAACGAGATCAAGGACATGAGCCCGGCCGACCAGGCGCTGGCGCTGCCGCCGCTGACCGAGCGCGATCCGGACGATGCGCTGAGCCAGGTGGCCTACGTCAAGGGCTCGTGGTTCCTGCAGTTCCTGGAACAGCGCTTCGGCCGCGAGACCTTCGACCCGTTCCTGCGCGGCTGGTTCGATGACCACGCCTTCCAGAGCGCGACGACCGACCAGTTCGTCGATTACCTCAAGAAGCACCTGCTGACCAAGAACCCGAACGCCGTCACCGCCGCCGAGCTGGATGCGTGGCTGAACCAGCCGGGCATCCCGGCGTTCGCGCAGAAGGCGCGCTCGCGCAGCTTCAGCATCGTCGATACCGCGCGCATCGCCTGGCTGGGCAGCGGCAAGCTGCCGACCAACCAGGTGACCTCGGACTGGAACACCCAGGCGTGGACGCACTTCCTGGCCGGCATGGGCGACACGCTGAAGCCCGAGCAGCTCAAGCAGCTCGACGACACGTACCACTTCACCGGCACCGCCAACGGCGAGATCGCCATGCGCTGGTATCCGCTGGCGATCCGCAGCGGCTACAAGGAAGCGTGGCCGGCAGCCGGTGAGTTCATCGAGCGCGTGGGCCGCCGCAAGCTGATCCTGCCGATCTACGCCGAACTGGTGAAGACGCCGGAAGGGCTGGCCTTCGCCAAGGAGGCCTTCGCCAAGGCCAAGCCGGGCTACCACCCGATCACCACGGTGTCGGTGGCCGACATGCTGACCAAGGCGGAAGCGGCGAAGTAACGGCGGCCATGCGGCGGCCGGTAATACACCGGTCGCCCGCGCAGAACGTCACGGCGGGCCATCATGGCCCGCCGTTTTCTTTTGCGCTGCTATCTTGGGCGTCCTGTTACCGCGGAGCCGCCCCATGAAGTCACTGCCCTGGATCGCCCTGTGCGCGATCGCGCTCACCGCCTGCACCGACCGCGAGGCCGAACGCCAGGCGCAGGCCGCCGCGCAGGCCCAGGCCAACGAGCAGAAGGCGTCCGAGCTGGAGAAGCGCTACGAGCAGGCCGTGCAGTCCAGCAACTGGGACATGGCGCGCGCCTATGGTGCCGACCTGCTGCAGACCTATCCGCAAAGCGCCGCCGCGCAGCGCGTCGCGCCCGGCTATGCGCAGACCAAGGCCAAGGGCGAGGAGGCGCGCAACCAGCGCCGCCTGCAGGCGCTGTGGCAATACAACCAGACCGCGGTGAAGGGCGGCACGCAGCGCTCGGCGATGATCGACGCCAAGGAGCGCGTGGATGTGGACGGCAGCGGCGCGAAGAGCGTGCAGCTGGTGTTCCGCGACCACCCGCAATGGAAGCGGCACGCCTACCTCGTGCTGCAGGCGGGCGACTTCAAGTGCTACGGCGGCTGCAAGGTGCAGGTGAGCGTGGACGGCGGCAAGCCGAAGGCGATGGCCGCGCACCGTCCCGACACCGACGAGGCGATCGCCATGTTCATCGACGACCAGAACGCGCTGTGGAAGCTGGCCAGGCAGGCCAAGGCCACGCTCGCCATCGAGTTCCCGGTGAAGGCCGGCGGTACGCGCACCGCGGTGTTCGAGACTGGCGGGCTCGATGGCAAGCAGATGCCGGGCTGGGATTGAGACGGTGGGTTCGCGCGCACTGGGCGAACGCCGCCATTGGGTCTTCGATCTCGACGGCACGCTGACCCTGGCCGTGCACGACTTCGCGCTGATCCGCCGCGAGCTGGCGATTCCCGCCGGGCAGGACATCCTGGGCCATCTGGCCGCGTTGCCCGCCGCCGACGCGGCGGCCAAGCGCGCCTGGCTGATCGCCCACGAGCGCGAGCTGGCGAGCGCCTCCATCGCCGCGCCGGGCGCGGTGGACCTGCTGCGCACGCTCCATGCGCGCGGTTGCGCGCTGGGCATCCTCACCCGCAATGACCACGCGCTCGCGCAGCTGACCTTGGCCGAGATCGGCCTGGACGACCTGTTCCCGGCCGATGCCATCGTGGGCCGCGACGAGGCCGCGCCCAAGCCGCATCCGGCCGGCCTGTTGCTGCACGCCGCCCGCTGGGCGGTGCCGCCCGCCGAGCTGGTGATGGTCGGCGATCACGGCTACGACCTGGAGGCGGGGCGCTCGGCAGGCGCGATGACGGTATTCGTCGGCGCGGACAACGCGTGGCCCGAGTTGAGCGATCACGCGCACCCCGACTGCCGCGGGGTACTGGCGGCGCTGGCGGGCTGAAACGTTCGGCTCAGGCGGCCGGCCACTGCCGAGGCGCCGGGTCTTCCTGCCGCAGGCCGGCGTTGCGACTGGGCACGTCGGCCGCGCCCGCATGGCCCGTCGCTGCGCGCGTTCCGGGGCAGAAATATTCGCGAGGGGGCGCCGGCGTGGCGGGCGAGGCGGCGGCGGTGGACCCGCCGCCCGCCGGGTTCAGAGCGAGTAGCCGAACTGCTGCTTGAACTGGTCGTTGAACTCGGCGAAATCGAAACGCTGGTTCTGCGTGCCCGGGTGCTCGACCTTCAGCGCGCCCATCAGGTTGCCCATGCGGCCGATGGTCAGCCAGTCGTAGCCGCCCTGGATGCCGTAGATCAGCCCGGCGCGGAAGGCGTCGCCACAGCCGGTGGGATCGACCACGCGGCGCTCGTGCGCCGGCGGGATGTCGTAGCTCTGCTCCGGGGTATGGATCACCGCGCCCTTCGGGCCGCGGGTGGTGATGTAGGCCTTCACCTTGGCGACGATCTGCTTCTCGTCCCAGCCGGTGCGCTCCTGCAGCAGGTTGGACTCGTAGTCGTTGACGACCACGTAGTCGGCCTGCTCGATGAACGTGCGCAGCTCCGGGCCGTTGAACAGCGGCATCGCCTGGCCCGGGTCGAAGATGAACGGCACGCCCATCTCCTGGAACTCGTTGGCGTTCTGGATCATGCCTTCGCGCCCGTCCGGGCCGACCAGGCCCAGCGTCACGCCCGGCACGTCCCGCACGTGGTTCTCGTAGCTGCGCATCATCGCGCCCGGGTGGAAGGCGGTGATCTGATTATTGTCGTGGTCGGTGGTGATGAAGGCCTGCGGGGTGAACAGGTCCTCGATCACCTTGACGCGCGACAGGTCGATGCCCAGCCCCTCGAAGTATTCCCGGTACGGACCGAAGTCCTGCCCGACCGTGCCCATCGGGATCGGCGAGCCGCCGAGCAGGTGCAGGTTGTAGGCGATGTTGCCGGCGCAGCCGCCGAACTCGCGGCGCATGCGCGGCACCAGGAACGAGACGTTCAGGATGTGCACCTTGTCCGGCAGGATGTGGTTCTTGAACTGGTCCGGGAACACCATGATGGTGTCGTAGGCAAGGGAACCACAGATCAGGGCGGACATCAGGATAGAGGCCTTTGCATGGGGAAAAACCCGCCAGCCGCCGGACGGGCCTGGGGGGCGGCAGGCGCGCCGCGGCGCAAAGGTTAACGGCTGCGGCCGTTCAGGGCCAGAACCCCGCGCGCGCAGCGCACCCGGCGCGGTGAAAAAAGCGCCGGGGAACCGGCTTTTCTCCTTGCCCGCATCCGGGGGGATTGCTAGGCTAGCCGACTTCGTTTTCTGCCCATTTTTTCGCCAAAGCGGCGCCCCGGGCACGACCCTCAGGACCGACTCCCCCGATGTTCAAGAAACTCCGCGGCATGTTCTCCAACGACCTGTCCATCGACCTGGGCACGGCCAACACGCTGATCTACGTCCGCGGCCAGGGCATCGTGCTCAACGAGCCGTCGGTCGTGGCGGTTCGCCAGGACCGCGCCATCGGCGGCACCCGGTCGGTCGCCGCGGTCGGCGCCGAGGCCAAGCAGATGCTCGGCCGTACCCCGGGCCACATCACCACCATCCGCCCGATGAAGGACGGCGTCATCGCCGACTTCACCTATACCGAGGCGATGCTGAAGCACTTCATCAAGAAGGTGCACAAGTCGCGCGTGCTGCGCCCGAGCCCGCGCGTACTGGTGTGCGTGCCGGCCGGTTCGACCCAGGTCGAGCGCCGCGCGATCAAGGAATCGGCCGAGGAGGCCGGCGCGCGCGATGTCTACCTGATCGAGGAGCCGATGGCCGCGGCGATCGGCGCCGGCATGCCGGTGACCGAGGCGCGCGGCTCGATGGTCATCGACATCGGCGGCGGCACCACCGAGGTGGCGGTGATCTCGCTGAACGGCATCGTCTACTCGCAGTCCGTGCGCGTGGGCGGCGACCGCTTCGACGAGTCCATCACCAACTACGTGCGCCGCAACCACGGCATGCTGATCGGCGAAGCGACGGCCGAGCGCATCAAGCTGGAGATCGGCTGCGCCTACCCGCAGGCCGAGGTGCAGGAGATGGAGATCTCCGGCCGCAACCTCGCCGAGGGCGTGCCGAAGATGATCAAGATCAACTCCAACGAAGTGCTCGAAGCGCTGCACGAGCCGCTGTCGGGCATCGTCTCGGCGGTGAAGCTGGCGCTGGAGCAGACCCCGCCGGAGCTGTGCGCCGACGTGGCCGAGCGCGGCATCGTGCTGACCGGCGGCGGCGCGCTGTTGCGCGACCTGGACCGCCTGATCTCCGAGGAAACCGGCCTGCACGTGCAGGTGGCCGACGATCCGCTGACCTGCGTGGCCCGCGGCGGCGGCCGCGCGCTGGAGCTGGTGGACATGCACGGCAACGAGTTCTTCGCGCCGGAATGAGGCGCGCGGGGATCGGCGGTGCGTGCGCCCGCCCGATGATCCACCGACACCGGGGGCGGGGCGACGCCTCGCCCCCGACCCTTTCGCAGACTGACCTTCCGAATCCCGGCTGACCTCTCGTGCCGCCCTACGCCGGACCTCCGATCGCTTCCCGCCCCGGTGATGCCGCCAGTACCCTGCGGCTGCTGGCGTATCTCGCGCTGGCGGCGGTGCTGATCGTGCTCGACAGCCGCGGCGGCTGGCTCTCCCAGCTGCGCGAGCGCACCAACGTGCTGGTGCAGCCGGTGTGGGCGCTCGCCGGCCTGCCCGGCCGCATCGGCCTGCAGGTCAAGGACAACGCCGCCACCCACGCCCAGCTGGTGGCCGAGAACCGCCAGCTGCGCAACGACCTGCTCATCGCCAACGCGCGCCTGACCCGCCTGCAGACCGCCGCGCTGGACAACGCGCAGCTGCGCGAGCTGCTCAACGCCGCCGAGCGCAACGGGCTGGACGTGCAGCTGGCGCCGATCCTGGACATCGACCTGGACCCGACGCGCCAGCGCGTGGTGCTCGACGCCGGCAGCGACGACGACGTGCATGTCGGCCAGGCGGTCATCGACGCCGGTGGCCTGATGGGCCAGGTCATCTCGACCACGCCGGCGCATTCCACCGTGCTGCTGCTCACCGATCCCGACCATGCCGTGCCGGTGAACGTGGCGCGCAACGGCGTGCGCCTGATCGCCTACGGCCGCGGCGACCGGCTGGAACTGCGCGACGTGCCGCTGAGCGCGGGCCTGGTGGTGGGCGATGAAATCGTCACCTCCGGCCTGGGCGGGCGTTTCCCGGCGGGCTTCCCGGTCGGCACAGTGGCCGAGCTGCACCCGGACGACAGCCACGCCTTCCTGGTCGGCCAGCTCAAGCCGGCCGCACAGCTCGACCGTGGGCGCGACGTGCTCCTGCTCAAGAGCCGGCCCTGGCGGGTCATGCCGCCGCCGGCCGGTGAAACGCCGGCCCCCGGCGACGGCGAGCCGGATTCGCGCGAGCGGACGCGTCCGGCGCCCGGGACGCCGGCGACCCCGCCGGCAAGTGGGGCGGGTGCCGCCGCGCCCGCCGCGACGACGACCGCGCCGCCGCAAGCCCAGCGGCGCTCGCCGCCGCCGGCCGACGCGCCAGGCGCCCGCCGCCCGCCGGCCGCCACTTCGCCCGCCACCGCCTCGCCCGCCACCCCGGCGTCGGCCCCGACGGAGACGCGCCGATGATCCGCCGCAACCAATGGGTGCTGCCGGCCAGCGTCGTCGTCGCCCTGCTGCTCGGCCTGCTGCCGCTGCCCCCGATGATCCAGCCGCTGCGCCCCTACTGGCTGGCGCTGGTGCTGGCCTACTGGGTCATCGAGGAGCCGGACCGCGTCGGCCTGGGCTTCGTCTTCGTCGCGGGCGTCGTTGCCGACCTGCTCTACGGCAGCCTGCTCGGCGAGCAGCCGCTGCGGCTGGTCATCATGACCTTCATCCTGCAGCGCTTCCGCGCGCGGCTGCGCTTCTTCCCCGTCTCGCAGCAGGCGCTGGCCATCGGCGGCCTGCTGCTCAACGACCGCATCGTCACCGCCGCGCTGCACCTGGCGCTGGGCGAAGCGACGTTGCCGTGGAGCTACTGGTGGGCGCCGCTGCTGGGCATGCTGCTGTGGCCGTTGCTGTTCGTGCTGCTCGATGCGGTGCGCCTGGGCAAGCGGCGCTGAGCGATGTACCCGCGCCGCCAGGCCAAGAACCCGCACGCCGAGGCCGAGCAGTTCCGCCGGCGCGCGGTGCTGGGCTTCCTCGTCGTCGTGCTGTGCCTGGGTGGCCTGGGCGCGTGGTACTTCAAGCTGCAGGTGGTGGACCACGAGATCTACGCCACGCGCTCGGAGGCCAACCGCATCAAGCCGCGCCCGGTGGTGCCGGGGCGGGGCATGATCTACGACCGCAACGGCCGCCTGCTCGCCGAGAACGTGCCGGCCTTCCGGCTGGACGTGACGCCGGACAAGGTCGCGGACATGGACGCGATGCTGGCCGAGCTGGGCAAGGTCATCACGATCTCGCCCGAGGACCTGGAGCGCTTCAACCGCGAGCGCAAGTCGCGCCGCAGCTTCCTGCCGGTGACCTTGCGCCTGCGCATGAGCGAGGAGGAGATGGCCCGCTTCGCCGTCGAGCGCTGGCGCTTCCCGGGCGTGGAGCTGGAGCCCTACCTGACCCGGCGCTATCCCTATGGCGACCTGTTCGCGCATGTCATCGGCTACGTCGGCCGGGTGGACGAGAAGGACCTGGAGGCGCTGGGCGAGGGCAACGCCGCGCTGACCCATATCGGCAAGTCCGGGCTGGAGCGCTATTACGAACAGGCGCTGCGCGGCAAGGTCGGCTACGAGCAGGTCGAGACCAACGTGCAGGGCCGCGCGATCCGCACCGTCGGCCGCGTGCCGGCGCAGTCAGGCGCCGACCTGCGCCTGTCCATCGACGCGGACCTGCAGCGCGCGATGGTCGCCGCCTTCGGCCAGTACGAAGGCTCGGCGATCGCGATGGACCCGCGCACCGGCGAGATCCTCGGCATGGTCAGCCTGCCGAGCTACGACCCCAACCTGTTCGTCAACGGCATCTCGCATGCCGACTTCGACGCGCTCAACAGCAATCCTTCGCGGCCGCAGTTCAACCGCCTGGTGCTGGGCGGCGTGGCGCCGGGTTCGACGATCAAGCCGCTGATCGCGCTGGCCGGCCTGGACAGCGGCGTGCGCCGGCCCGAGGACAAGGTGCTTTCCACCGGCATGTTCTACCTGCCCGGCACCAGCCGCGGCTGGGGCGACTCGCACCGCGGCGGCCATGGCTGGACGGACCTGCGCAAGTCCATCGCCCAGTCGGTCAACACGTACTACTACAAGCTCGCGCTGGACCTGGGCATCGAGCGCTTCGACCACTACATGGCCAGCTACGGCCTGGGCGAGCCGACGGGCATCGACCTGGCTGGCGAGATCGGCGGCATCCTGCCTTCGCCGGCGTACAAGATGAAGTCGCGCAAGGAGCGCTGGTATCCCGGCGACACGGTGAACATCTCCATCGGCCAGGGCGACTGGAAGGTCACCCCGCTGCAGCTGGTGCGCGGCATCTCCGGCCTGGCCAGCGGCCAGCTGCGCCAGCCGCACCTGGTGGTGGCCGAGCGCAGCGGCTTCGATGGCGACTGGCAGGGCACCGCGCAGCCACCGCCCAAGCCGATCAGCCCCTCGCCGCAGAACGTGGAAGTGGTGCGGCAGGGCATGCGGGACACGATGCGCCCTGGCGGTACCGGCTATTCGCTGTTCGCCAGCGCGCCGTACCAGATTGGCGGCAAGACCGGCACCGCGCAGGTTGCCAGCCGCAAGGGCGTGGCCGCGGTGGACCCGCGCTCGCTGCCAATGCACCTGCGCCACCGCTCACTGTTCGTGGGCTTCGCGCCGGCCGACAACCCGACCTTCGTGGTCGCCATCGCGGTGGAAGGCGGCGGCTACGGCGCCAGCACCGCCGGCCCCATCGCGCGCAAGATCTTCGACGCCTGGATGCTCGGCAAGATGCCCGAGGGCCTGCTGCCGCTGGACGTGGAGCGCGGCAGCACGGCGATCGGCATGACCCATTTCGACGCCGAGTCCACCGAGCCGCGCCGCCTGGGCGACGAGGCCGCGCTGGCGCTGCAGGGGGCGCCGTCGATCAGCCTGGCCGGCACCGCGCTGGCGATCGACCCGGCGCACCTGCCGCCACCGCCGAGCGATGCGCCCGCGTTGCCGGACGAAGTGCCGGAGGACGACCAGTGAGCGATTTCCTGCGCTGGCTGTTCGACCTGGGCGTGCGCTTCACCCGCACGCTGGACTGGATCCTCTGCCTGGCGCTGGCCAGCCTGATGGTGATCGGCCTGGCGGTGCTCAAGAGCGCGGGCGGCGCCGCCAACGGCGACCACCTGGTGATAGCGCAGGGCATCCGCTTCGTGATCGGCATGGGCGCGATGTGGGGCATCTCGCGAATCTCGGTGCTGCGGCTGCGCGCGTGGACGCCGGTGATCTACGCGCTGTCTATGCTGCCCCTGCTGGCGGTGTTCGTGCTGGGTACCGGCAAATACGGCCGCCAGTGGCTGGACCTGAAGCTGTTCTACCTGCAGCCGGCCGAGTTGCTGAAGATCAGCCTGCCGATGATGGTGGCCTGGTACCTGCACCGCATGCCGCTGCCGCCGCGTATTCCCACGGTGCTGGTGAGCGCGGTGATCATCGGCGTGCCGACCGCGCTGATCATGCTGCAGCCGGACTTCGGCACCGGCGTGCTGATCGCCGCCAGCGGCGTGTTCGTGCTGCTGCTGGCCGGCCTGCCGTGGTGGTGGGTGGCCGTGGGCGTGGGCGGCGTGGCGGCGGCCGCGCCGGTGGCCTGGTTCTGGCTGCTGCGGCCCTACCAGAAGGACCGCATCATGATGTTCCTCAACCCCGAGAGTGATGCGCTGGGCGCAGGCTGGAACATCATCCAGTCCAAGATCGCGATCGGCTCCGGCGGCCTGGCCGGCAAGGGCTGGGGGCTGGGCTCGCAGTCGCACCTGAACTTCATTCCCGAGCAGACCACCGATTTCGCGTTCTCCGTGCTGAGCGAGGAGTTCGGCTGGATCGGCGTGGCCACCGTGCTGGCGCTGTACCTGGTGGTGATCGGCCGCTGCCTGTGGATCGCCTCGCAGTCGCGCGACACCTATTCCCGGCTGCTGGCCGGTGCCACCGGCCTGGCGTTCTTCGTCTACGTCATCGTCAACGGCGGGATGATTTCCGGCGTGCTGCCGGTGGTTGGCGTGCCGATGCCGCTGATGAGCTATGGCGGCACCTCGGCGGTGTCGCTGCTCGCGGGCCTGGGCGTGGTGATGGCGGTGAAGGCCCACCGGCCGGTGCACGGCGGGGCGTAGCCGCGGCCCGCCTGGCCGCGGCCCCGGGCGCAGCCGGGCG
This sequence comes from Stenotrophomonas sp. HITSZ_GD, assembly GCF_029543105.1. GTDB lineage: Bacteria > Pseudomonadota > Gammaproteobacteria > Xanthomonadales > Xanthomonadaceae > Stenotrophomonas_A. The sequence goes on along the minus strand of NZ_JARQXB010000010.1, from coordinate 130,536 downwards.
ATGTTTGCAGCGCGGGCGGCGTGTTTCCCGGCTTCCTGCCTGCCCGCCGCCTGTCCTCAAGGCAGGCCCTTGGCGCACGAAGCTTTGCCAACGCCGCCGTTTCCAGGCGGGCGCGCGTCACCTTCGCGCCCCCGATTTCGACCCGACTCTGAATACGCGCCACGCCGGCTGCACTTGACGGGTGGCAAAGTTCTTTTGTTTCATGGTCTTATTGGGAGTAATTCATCTCGAAACTTTCGATGTGCCGATGATCCGTAGCGCACTGGTGTGTCTGACGCTTGCCTGCCTGGGGGCCTGTGCCACCCAGGCCCAACCGCCGCGCGCGGCGACCGCGCCGGTGCCGGCCCAGCCCGTCACCCCCAGCGAGGCCAAGCCGGAAGCCGTCGCGCTGCCGCCGGTCGATCTCACCCCGGTGCCGTTCGAAACCGCACGCGCGAACTTCGTGCGCGATACCGCGGCCAAGTACGGCATCGATCCGCAGCAGATCGAATCGACCCTCGCGCAGGCGCAGTTCCGCGACCCGATCATCGCGGCGATGTCGCGCCCGGCCGAACGGGTCAAGCCGTGGAACGAATACCGGCCGATGTTCATCACCCAGGCCCGCATCGACGGCGGCCGCGCGTTCCTGGAGCAGCACCGCGCCGAACTGGCGCGCGTGGAAGCCGCCACGGGCGTGCCGGCGCAGGTGATCGTGGCGATCATCGGCGTGGAAACCAGTTACGGCGCCAATACCGGCAAGTACCGCGTGCTCGACGCGCTGTACACGCTGGCATTCCGCTATCCGCGCAGCGGCGATCCGGCCAAGCTCGAGCGCGAAGTGCGCCGTGAGCTGTTCTTCCGCGACGAACTCGGCCAGCTGTTCGCGCTAGGCAAGGAAGAGCACCTGGACGTCACCACGCTGATCGGCAGCTATGCCGGCGCGATGGGGATGGGCCAGTTCATGCCCTCCAGCTACCGGCAGTTCGCGGTGGACGGCAACGGCGACGGCCGGCGCGACTTGTTCAACAGCTACGACGACGTGTTCGCCTCCATCGCCAACTACTTCGTCGGCAAGGGCGGCTGGGTGCGCGGCGGGCAGGTGGCGGTGCCGGCGACGCTCGCGCCGGGCCATGCCGAGTTCAACCCGGACGACTGGACGCCCACCTATCCGCTGGCCGATCTGGCGCGCCGCGGCTACCACGCCTCGGCCCCGGTCACCGCCGGCACGCTCGCCACGCCGATCACCCTCAACACCGATGCCGGCCCGCAGTACTGGCTCGGCTTCCAGAACTACTACGCGATCACCCGCTACAACATCTCGAAAATGTATGCGATGGCCGTGTTCCAGCTGTCAGAGGCCATCGCCGGAAAGGAGTTGCCCCCGGCATGAACATGCACCGCACCTGGTGGTTGCCCGTGCTGCTGGCGATGGGCCTGGCGGCCTGCAGCAGCGCACCGAAGAAATCGCCGTCCGCTTCCTCGGCGGTCAAGGGCGTCAAGGTCGAAGGCAAGGGGCCGGCGCGCGTGGCCACCGGCTGCCCGGCGACCTCGCCCTATGCGCCGGCCAAGGAGGATCCCTCCACCCGCGGCGACTACACCGCCGGCGGCCTCTACAAGCCCGGCGTCAAGGACACCACGCCGGACTACGTGCCCAACGTGGCCTGCATTCCCGAGCCGCTGGTGACCAACGAGGCGCATTCGCCGATCGGCAACCGCTCGCCGTATGAGGTGCTCGGCAAGACCTACAAGGTGCGCGACGACGCCGAAGGCTACGTCGAAACCGGCACGGCCTCGTACTACGGCAACAAGTTCCATGGCCGGCTGACCTCCAACAAGGAGGTGTACGACATGTACGCCTTCACCGCCGCGCACAAGACGCTGCCGCTGCCGAGCTTCGCGCTGGTGACCAACCTGGATACCGGCGACTCGGTGGTGGTGCGCGTCAACGATCGCGGCCCGTTCCACGATGGCCGCGTGATCGACCTCAGTTACGCCGCCGCGGTGAAGCTCGGCATCACCCAGCGCGGCACCGGCCGCGTCGAAGTGCGCGGCTTGACCGAAGCCGACAACGCCGGCCTGCTTGCCCGCCGCAATGGCGGCAAGGCGCCCTCGGCGACGGCGACCGCGGTGGCGGCCGCCAAGCCGGCCGAGCCGAGCCGTATCGACGAGCTGGTCAAGCGCCTGCCGCAGGGCACCGGGCCGGCGCCCGAGGCCCCGCGCCCGTCCACCGCCTCGCCCGCGGCCGCGGTGGCCACGGTGGCGCGTGCCACGGCCGAATCCAGTCCTTCCGAACGCTGGCGCTACCGCGTGGCCGATGCGCCGCAGCCGGGCAACGCGGACAACTTCGACGCCTGGATGAAGGCCAAGGGCGTGCGCGTGGCCACCGGCAAGCCGGCCGCCGCCGCGCCGCGCACCGCCCCCGTGGGCGCTGCGACGCCCGGCGTGGCCGCCGCCACCGTCGTACCTGCCGCCGTCGGCAGCGCGGTGGTGCGCAAGGTCGCCGAAAGCGTGCCCGAGCCGCGCCCGAGTACGCCGGCCCAGGCGGCGCTGGGCAACATCCTGTTGCAGGTCGCCAGTTTCGCCAGCCGCGAGAATGCCGACCGCGCGCTGACCCAGCTCTCCACCGCCGGCATCCCCGGCGCGAGCATCAGCGACATCGTCAGTGGTGGCCGCACGCTGTGGCGCCTGCGGGTGAATGCGCCCGACCACGCCAGCGCGTCGGAACTTGCCGCGCGCATTGCCGGTCTGGGATTCGGTCGCCCGCAGGTCGTCGCCAACTGAGCCCGCGCGGGCCGCGCCCGCGCCGCATTGGCGGCGGCGGGCGCCGATCGGCCTACAATGCTTTTTTCCCGGCCCGCAGGGCCCCACCGGCCCTTGGGCCCTCATCGCCCCGCGCCCGGGGTTGCAGGAGTCGTTGTTCAATGAAATTCCGCTTCGCCGTTGCCGTCGCGGCCACGCTGGCCGTCGGCCTGGTATCCGCCCAGACCCCCACGCCGCAGCCCGCCCCGGCCGCCGCCGCCGCGCCGACCGCGGTGCCGACGCCGCCGGCCCCCGCACCGGCGGTCTCCAAGGCCTGGGTGCTGATGGATTACGCCACCGGCCAGGTGCTGGCGGGCGAGAACATCCACACCGAGCTGGCGCCGGCGAGCATCACCAAGGTGATGACCTCCTACGTGGTCGCCGCGGAACTGAAGAACGGCAAGATCACCCGGGACGACCAGGTGATGATGAGCGAGCGCGCGTGGCGCGAGGGCGGCGCGGGCACGGACGGCAGCTACAGCGGCTTCCCCGTCAACCAGACCGCGCGCCTGGAGGACATGGAAAAGGGCATGGCGATCCAGTCGGGCAACGACGCCGCCATTGCCCTGGCCGAGCACACCGCCGGCAGCGAGGAAGCCTTCGCCTCGCTGATGAACAGCTACGCCGCCAAGATCGGCATGAAGAACTCGCACTTCGTCAACGCGCACGGCCTGAGCGCCGAGGGCCACCACACCACCGCGTACGACTTGGCGCTGCTGGGCCGCGCGATGGTGCGCGACTACCCGGAGACCTACGCATACAACAAGATCAAGGAATTCACGGTCAACAACATCACCCAGCCGAACCGCAACCTGCTGTTGTGGCGCGACCCGAGCGTGGATGGCATCAAGACCGGCCACACCTCCGAGGCCGGCTACTGCCTGATGAGCTCGGCCAAGCGCGGCGACCAGCGCCTGATCGCGGTGGTGATGGGCGACAGCTCCGAGAAGCAGCGCGCCGACGACAGCCTGGCGCTGCTCAACTGGGGCTTCCGCTTCTTCGAGACGCACCGCCTCTACGAGCCGGGCAAGGTCGTGGCCCAGCAGAAGGTGTGGAAGGGCAAGCAGGACCAGGTGCAGCTGGGCGTGGCGCAGCCGCTGCTGGTGATGGCCCCGCGCGGGCGCTACAACGACCTCAAGCCGAGCATCGAGGTGGCCAAGAACCTGACCGCCCCGATCCAGCAGGGCCAGGCCGTGGGCAAGGTAAAGGTGCAGCTGGACGGCAAGGTGGTCGCCGAGGCGCCGCTGGTGGCGATCAGCGCGGTGGAAGAGGGCAACTTCTTCAAGCGCCTGTGGGACGCCTTCTGGCTGTGGTGGGAATCGGAATAAGCCATGACGAAAAAGCCGGCGAAAGCCGGCTTTTTCTTTGCGGTGCCTGGCGTGCTCAGAGCATGCGGCTGATGGTGAAGCTGCCGTACACCGGCAGTTCCTTCTGCGTATCGAACTCGCGCGTGCGGTGGTAGCGCGCCAGCGCGAACTTCCAGCGTCCGCGCATGATCGCCAGGCCGTAGCCGATGTCGGCCACCAGCGGGCGCTTGTCCACGCTGTGGCTGTCACGGAAGGTGTTGCCGTCCAGGGTGATGTCGCGCAGCACCCAGCGCGCGTCGGTGGTCACGAACAGGTGGCCCGACCAGCCCGTTGGGCGGCCGTGCAGGCTCGGCGCGGTGTTCTCGCCGGCCGGGCGCGTGGGCGTGCTGCCGAAATCGTCCGGCAGCTTCCAGCCGAAGCGCACTTCCGCGCCCAGGTTGGCATAGGTCGCGCGGTTGCCGAGCGTGCCGCCCCAATGGGTGATCGCATCCCAGCCCCAGCCGCCGGCATTGACCGTGGCATCGCCCGGCCAGCGGCGCATGCGCTCGTGCACGATGCCGATCAGCGGCTCGTTGTGCAGCTGGTGGTCCCAGCCCTTGAATTTCTCGTCGCCCAGCACGTCATGCACCGCGTCCTGCACCTGCTTGCCCAGCGCCCACGGGCCCACCAGGCCCAGCTGCAGCTGCGTGGTGCGCAGGTGGTCGTCGTTGCGGGCGTTGTAGCCGAAGCTGGTGAGCAGGATGCCGGCGTACGGGCGGTCGTCGGGAATGACGTCCGTGCGCGTGTAGTCGGTGGGCGTGTAGATGGCCTGGCCGAAGGAGAAGACCATGTTCTGCTGCTGGTATTCGCCCGGGTGCAGCCGTTCCAGATGGCTGTTCACCCAGCGCGCCAGGCGCGGCAGGCAGGGGTCGTCGGTGTAGTCCACCAGGTTCGGCGAGACCAGGGTGATGACCGCGCCGTTGGTGTAGCCCTGGTCCTGGTCGGCGCCGCCGAACAGGTCGTTGTCGACACGGATGTTCACCGCCGGGGGCGTCTGGTCCATCGTGCTCTGTTGGCACTGTTCGGCGGCTTGGGCGGTGGCGGAAAGGCCGGCGGTGGACAGCGCCGCGGCCAACAGGAGGGACAGCGGACGAAGTGGGGGCATGCAGGGGGCCGTGGGGGATTGTGGGGCGACGCTATCCAGCACGTCTGGTAAGCAACGTGAATGGGGAGGAAACGTCGTGTGAAGATTAGACGCTTCCCGCCACCGCCCCGCCAGTACTCCCGGCGCATCTCAGCGTTGCAGTCCGCTGCGGGGGGCGGCCGTCACTGGGGCTGCGCGCGCGCGGCGTATGATGGCGGCGGGGATGCCTGCATTCCCGGGGAACGGGATGTCCCCTCCGGGGACTCCCACTGTTTGGACCGCGTCCTGGCGATGGACGCATGCAGAGGGAAGTGAAGCATGAAGAACTTGTCTGTCCCGGCCGCCGTGGCCGCCGGAATGCTCGGCCTGTGTCTGGCCGCGACCAGCCAGCCCGCCTCGGCGGGTTTCAAGGATGCCTTCAAGGGCAACGCGCAGGACCAGCGCAAGCAGGGCGAGGCCGACATTCCGGTGTGCGCCAAGCCGCTGGGCACCGTCTCCGTGCTGGAGCCGGAGGATGCGACCAACTGGTGGAGCGGCCAGCAGCTGCCCGCGCCTTCCAAGCTGATCAAGGTGTTCGTCAACCGCTCGCGCTGCTTCACCCTGGTGGACCGTGGCGCCGGCCTGAATGCCGCCAAGGCCGAGCGTGACCTCGCCTCCAGCGGCGAGCTGCGCAATCGCTCCAACGTGGGCAAGGGCCAGATGAAGGCGGCCGACTACGTGCTGGTGCCCGACCTGGTCTCGCAGAACAGCAATGCCGGTGGCAACGCCATCAGCGGCCTGCTCGGCGGGCTGGTGGGCGGCAATGCCGGCCAGGTGATCGGCGGCCTCAACATGAAGAAGAAGACCGCCGACGTGGTGCTGACCCTGACCGACACCCGCTCCACCGAGCAGGTCGCCATGTCCGAGGGCAATGCCAGCAAGACCGACCTGGGCTGGGGCGGCAGCGGCCGCCTCTTCAGCGGCTACGACTACGGCGCCGCGGGCGCCAGCGGCTACGCCAACACCGAGATCGGCCAGGTCATCACGTTGGCCTACCTGCAGGCCTATACCGACATGGTCAGCCAGCTGGGCGGGCTGTCCGGCAACGCTGCCGCCAGCAATGCGCAGCAGGCGGTCACCGTGACCAAGCCGGCGCGCCTGCTCGCCAACGCCAAGGGCACCGGTGCGGCCGTGCGCACCCTGGAAGTGGGCATGATGCTGTACCCCACCGGCAACAAGGAGGGGACGATGTGGGAAGTCGAGGACGAGATGGGCAACAAGGGCTGGGTCTCCTCGACCCTGCTGGAGCTGTCCAAGTAAGTCCGCCCGTCCCGCCCGGCCCGCCGGGCGGGACCTGGGCCGGCGCGCTGCCATGCGGCGCGCCGGCCGCCATGCGCGACGCTGCATCCCGGCCCCGGGGTTGGGTTTGCCCGCGCGGGGCCCAATAATGGCGCCCATGGAAATCAAGTCCGACAACCCCGATCACGGCTTCCAGTTCCCCGGCACCTTCGAGCTCAGCGCGATGGGTACCGCCGACAAGGGCCTGGAGACCGAGCTGCCGCGCCTGCTCGCCGACAGCGGCGTGGAAGTGCTGGAAGAGCGCATCAGCTGGCGCCACTCGAGCAACGGCAAGTACGTGTCCGTGCGCATCGGCTTCCGCGCCGAGAGCCGCGAGCAGTACGACGCCGCGCACGCCGCCCTGCGCGATCATCCGGAAGTGAAGTGGACGCTGTAAGCGCCTGCGACGCCGCCGCGGCCCCGGCCGTGGCGAGCACCCCGCAGCCGGCGGTGGTGCGCCTGCTCGGCCGCCAGCCCTACGAGCCGGTCTGGCATGCGATGCAGCGCTTCACCGATGCGCGCACCGAAGCCACCGCCGACGAGCTGTGGGTGGTCGAGCACGACCCGGTGTTCACCCTCGGCCAGGCCGGCAAGGACGAGCACGTGCTGGCGCCGGGCGACATCCCGGTGATCCATGTCGACCGCGGCGGCCAGGTGACCTATCACGGCCCCGGCCAGATCGTGGTGTACCCGCTGCTGGACCTGCGCCGGATCGGCATCGGCGTGCGCGAATACGTGTGCCGCATCGAGCAGGCCATCATCGACACGTTGCTGGAGTGGAACATCGTGGCCGTGCGCCGCGAAGGCGCGCCCGGCGTGTACGTGGGCGATGCCAAGATCGCCGCGCTCGGCATCCGCGTCCGCCGCGGCTGCACTTTCCACGGCCTGGCCTTCAACGTGGACATGAACCTGGAACCGTTCCAGCGCATCAATCCCTGCGGCTACCAGGGCCTGCAGGTGACCTCGGTGCTAGACTTGGGCGGTCCTTCCGGCATGGAAGCGGTGCAGCGCGTGCTGCTCGACGAACTGGCCCGCCAGTTCGGCCTGTCGCTGCGCACCGACCCCGTCCTGCCCGACCTTTCCTCCGCGGCCTGACCGCGCATCGCCTTGCCATGACCCAGCCAACCGCCCGCACCATTCCCCTGGAGGTCGTCGCGACCGACAGCACCCCGGCCGCGCCCTTGCAGGCCGGCGCCAAGCAGCTGGGCGGCGACAAGATCAACCGCTCGCCGGTGCAGTTCCTCGATGCCCCGGTGCTGCGCAAGCCCTCGTGGATCCGCGTGCGCATCCCGTCCGGCAACGCGGTGCAGAACCTCAAGGCGAAGCTGCGCGAGAACCGCCTGGTCACGGTGTGCGAAGAGGCCAGCTGCCCGAACATCCACGAGTGCTTCGGCCACGGCACGGCGACCTTCATGATCCTCGGCGAGGTCTGCACGCGCCGCTGCTCGTTCTGCGACGTCGCCCATGGCCGGCCCAAGCCGCCGGACCCGAACGAACCGCTCAGCCTGGCCACCACCGTGGCCGACATGGGCCTGAAGTACGTGGTGGTGACCAGCGTGGACCGCGACGACCTGCGCGACGGCGGTGCCCAGCACTTCGTCGACTGCATCGCCGCCATCCGCACGCATGCGCCCAAGACCCGCATCGAGATCCTCACCCCGGATTTCCGCGGCAAGGGCCGCATGGACCGCGCGCTGGAGATCCTGGCCGCCAACCCGCCGGACGTGTTCAACCACAACATCGAGACCGTGCCGGACCTGTACCCCAACGTCCGCCCCGGCGCCGACTACCAGTGGTCGCTGACGCTGCTGCAGAAGTTCAAGGCCCAGCACCCGGAGGTCAGCACCAAGTCCGGCATCATGCTGGGCCTGGGCGAGACCCTGGAGCAGGTGCACGCCACCTTGCGCGACCTGCGCGCCCACGACGTGGACATGGTGACCATCGGCCAGTACCTGCAGCCGACCCCGCACCACCACCCGGTGATGCGCTACTGGACGCCGGAGGAATACAAGGCGCTGGAAGACTACGGCTACGCCCTGGGCTTCGCCCACGTCGCCTCCGGCCCGATGGTGCGTTCCTCCTACCATGCTGACCGCCAGGCCGCCGGCGCTGGCGTGCACGCCTGAGCCCGCGCTGCCTGCTGAACCGCCTGCCTCCGCGACGACGCCCTCAGGCGTCGTTCACGGCTTGCCCCCGGATAGCCGCTTAGGCTGGGCGCACAGATGACAAGCGCTGCAACTTTGGGCACTGTCGTGCTGTCCGATGATTCTCTGCAGCCCCATGACGGCCATCGCGCCGAGAGTAAGCCCATGAAATTCAAAGCCCCCGCGAAGATCTCCGCCGGCCTGCTGGCCCTGGCGCTGACCGCGCCGCTGGCGCTGATGGCGCGCGCCGATACCGCGCTGCCGCCGGCCGCCACGGCCGACCAGGCCACCGCCACCAAGCTGGTCTACGGCCTGCTCTCCGACAGCCGGTACGCATATCGCCCGCGGGTGCTCGACGAAGCGATGTCCAAGGACGTGTTCAAGCGCTACCTGGAGTCGCTCGACGGCAGCAAGATGTACTTCACCCAGGCCGACGTGGACGGCTTCGCGCCGCTGCAGGCCAAGGTGGGCGACGCGATCCGCGGCGGCCAGCTCGACCCGGCCTTCGACGTGTTCGCCGTCTACAAGCAGCGCGTCGGCCAGCGCGTGAGCTACGCGCGCAAGCTGCTGAACCAGAACTTCGATTTCAGCACCGACGAGAAATTCGAGTACGACCGCGAGAAGTCGCCGTGGGCCGCCAATGACGCCGAGCTGGACAAGCTCTGGCGCCAGCAGGTGATGAACGACTGGCTGCGGCTGAAGCTGGCCGGCAAGCAGCCGGCCGACATCCGCAAGACGCTGGACAAGCGCTACGCCAACCTCGCCAAGTCGGTGAACGAACTCAAGGGCGAGGACATCTTCCAGGTGTTCCTGAGCGCCTACACCAACGCGGTGGACCCGCACACCGACTACTTCACCCCGCGCACGGCCGAGAACTTCAACCAGCAGATGTCGCTGTCGCTGGAAGGCATCGGCGCGCAGCTGCAGAAGCAGGACGACATGGTGGTGATCCGCGAGATCATCGCCGGCGGCCCGGCCGCCATCGACGCCACGCTCAAGCCGGGCGACCGCATCGTCGGCGTCGGGCAGGACCGTTCCGGCCCGATGGAGGACGTGATCGGCTGGCGCATCGACGATGTCGTGGCCAAGATCCGCGGCAAGAAGGACACCCAGGTCCGCATCGAGTACATCCCCGCCGAATCCGGCATCGACGGCACGCACCGCACCGTGACCCTCACCCGGCAGAAGGTGCGCCTGGCCGAACAGGCCGCCAAGGGCGAAACCATCACCCTGCCGGCGAAGGACGGCGAGCCGCAGCGCCGCATCGGCATCATCAAGCTGCCGGGCTTCTACCAGGATTTCGAAGGCCGCCGCCGCAACGCCGCCGACTACGCCTCGGCCACGCGCGACGTCGCCAAGCTGCTGGCCGGCTTCAAGAACGACAAGCTCGACGGCGTCGTGCTCGACCTGCGCAACAACGGCGGCGGTTCGCTGGATGAGGCGGTCGAATTGACCGGCCTGTTCATCGAGCAGGGCCCGGTGGTGCAGGTGCGCGAATCCGGCGGGCGCGTCACCGTCAACGGCGATCGTAGCGAGAAGGTGGCATGGGACGGCCCGCTGGCCGTGCTGATCAACCGTGGCTCGGCCTCTGCGTCGGAAATCTTCGCCGGCGCCATCCAGGACTATGGCCGCGGCCTGGTCATCGGCGAGACCACCTTCGGCAAGGGCACGGTGCAGAACATCGTCGACCTCGACCGCTGGCCCGCCAGCGAGGAACAGCGCTTCGGCCAGGTGAAGCTGACCATCGCGCAGTTCTTCCGCGTCAGCGGCAGCAGCACGCAGCACAAGGGCGTGGTGCCGGACATCGCCTTCCCGGCGAGCGTGGACGCCACCGAGTTTGGCGAGAGCACCTACGACAACGCGCTGCCGTGGACGCGCATCGCCTCGGTGCCGCACACCCAGTACGGCAACTTCGGTCCGCTGCTGCCGAAGCTGGAAGGCCTGCATGCCTCGCGCATCGCGCAGGACAAGGAATTCCAGTGGTGGGAGCAGGACGTGCAGCAGTTCCGCGAGGAGAAGGCGAAGAAGTACGTCTCGCTCAACGAAGGCGAGCGCCGCGCGGAACGCGAGAAGCAGGACAACCAGCGCAAGGAGCGCCAGGCCGTCCGCAAGCAGCTCGGCATGCCGCTGGACCCGCTCGCCGAGGACAGCGACGACGGCCTGACCGGCAACGAGCGCGACATCGCCAAGGACACCGCACGCGAGAAGGCCGCCGAGAAGCGTCCGGACCCGCTGCTGCACGAGTCGGCCGCCATCCTGGCCGATGCGGTGAACCTGCTGGAGCACGATCGCCCGCTGTCGGCGCAGGTGCTGCCGCAGTCGAGCGCGCCGGGCCGCTGGGCCGACTGAGGCCTGGCCGCGGCTGGACAGGAAAGCCCCGCGCAAGCGGGGCTTTTTTTTGGCCCGGTCTAGGCCATGCCGGTCATTCCCACGTGTGCGCCGGCGCCTTGCCCTTTTCATCGCGCATCCGCACGATGCAGAAGCGGTGCCCGGTCGGCGCTTCCATCACCCACCAGCGTTTGACGAAACCGATGCGCTTGGCGCCGAGCTTCTCCAGCCGGTCGGCCTCGGCATCGATGTCGTCGCTCTCGATGTCCAGGTGCACGCGCGAGGCGTGGGCGACGCGCTGCACTTCCACGTGCAGGCCGCCGGGCGCGCCGTCCAGCTCGGCGTACTCCGCCTCGCCTTCCTGGTAGGGGGCGCGCGCCGACAACCCCAGCGCGGCGGCCCAGAAGCGCGCGCCTTCGTCGGCGGGGTGCTCCTGGCAATCGATGATGAAACCGGCGAGCCGACTGCGATGTGCCATGACCTTCCTCCCGACGCGAAAGCGCCAGCCTAGCGCCCCGCGCGCGGGCGCGGCGTGACCGGCGCGGGGAAGCGCAGCTCGGCCAGGACCGGATAGTGGTCGGAGGGATAGAGGCCGCCCGGGCGGTCATCGAGGGTGCTGAAGTGCGTCGCCTCGAAGCCGCGCAGCAGGATCCAGTCCAGCTGGCGCCGGTCGCTGCCGCCGAAGTCCTGGAACGTGAGCCTGGGGCCATCCACCTGCGGCGCGGTGTCGCGCGCGGCGCGCAGCACGGCGGTGAGCGTGCGCCAGGTATCGCTGCCGGGCTCGCTGTTGAAATCGCCGGTCACCACGACGGGAACCTCCTTCGGCAGTGCGTCGATGCGCGAAAGCAACAACTGCGCGCTGCGCACGCGGGCCGGTTCGTCCTGCTCGCGATAGGGCAGGTGGGTGTTGAACAGGTAGAAGCGGCGGCCGTCGGCGCGGCGCTCGAACAGGCCCCAGGTCACCATGCGCGGATACGGATCGCCCCAGCCCATGCTGCCCGGCACCTCGGGGGTGGGCGAGAGCCAGAAGTCGCCGGACTCGACCAGCGCCAGCACGCGCGCGTCGTAGAACACGCCCATGTGCTCGTCTTCCGCGCCGCCGCGGCGGCCCTGCCCGAACATGCGATACGCGGGCAGTTGCGCGCGGAGGTAGCTTGCCTGCACCGGGGTCAACTCCTGCGTGCCGATGACCGCCGGCTGCGCCTGCCGGATCACCGACACCATCGCGTCGCGGCGGTCTTCCCAGCGCCGGCCGGGCTCGGTGTCCGCCGGCGTGCGCACGTTGAAGGACATCACCCGCAAGGTCGAGGAAGTGGCCGCGGTTGCCGCCGACGCGGAGAGGTGCAGGCACAGGCACAACAGGCACATCAGGTTACGCAGATACATCATGCAAACGCCTCGGACGGGAGGGGCAGCTTGTCATCCGGACGGCGGCCTGTCCGCCGCCGGGGTCTCGTTTCCGAGCATGAACCCTGGTTCGCCGTGCCGCGTGCCTTCGTCCATCGCTCACGGCGGCAGGGATATCCTTCGCCCGGATTCCATCGGGCTTTCCTCATGATCCCTTCACGCCGCCTCGCGCCCGCACTGGCCTGCCTGGGCATCGCCGTCTCGTTGACCGCCTGCGGTCGCAGCAAGGCCGACCACGTGCTGGTGCGCGAGTCCTTCAATTCCGACAACACCTACTCGCGCAACGTCGAAGTCACGCCCGCCGCCGCGTGCGAGGCCGCGCGCCGCGCGCTGCTGAGCCAGGGCTACATCGTGGCGCGCGCCGATGCCTTGGCCGTGGAGGGCAGCAAGAACTTCCAGCCCACCGAGGAATCGCACGAGCAACTGGACCTGCGTATTTCCTGCGTGCCGCAGGGCGAGGACCACGCCTGGGTATTCGTCAGCGCGGTGCAGGATCGCTACGCACTGAAGAAGAGCGCGACCTCGGCCAGCGTGGGCGTGGGCGTGCTGGGTTCGGTGTCGCTGCCGGTGGGTAGCAGCAACGACTCGATGGTGCGCGTGGCCAGCGTGACCGTGCAGGACGCCGACTTCTACAAGCGCTTCTTCGAGCGCCTGGGCATGTACCTGCCCAAGCCCACCGGCAAGTCGACCGCCGCTTCGACGCCACCGCCGCCGCCGCCGCCACCGTCCGCTCCCGCGCCGGAACCTGCACCCGCACCGGTAGACCCGCCGGTCCCCGCCGCGGAACCCACCGCCCCGGCGCCCGCGTCCGCGCCGCCGGCGCCGACCGAGCCCAAGCCGCAGGACACGCCCTTGCCATGATCGTCATCGGCGTGGCTGCCTGCTGAACGCTGTCGGTGGATTTCACGGCGCGTTGTGCGCCGCGCCGACACAGTGCGCTCCATGCGATGGCAATCCCGTCGTCGCCCCTGACCGGAGAATCGCCATGAATGCTCGTGGATACCTGACCGGCCTGGCGCTCGTGGGCCTGAGCTTCGTAGCCCAGGCGCAGACGTACGGCCCGCAGGACGAAGGCCGCCGCTTCAACGACGGCAGCGTGGTGCGTTGCCACAAGGTGGAAGTGCACAAGAACAGCAAGGACCCCAACCGCGTGACCGGCACCGTGGCCGGCGCCGTGGTGGGCGGCCTGCTCGGCAACCAGATCGGCGGCGGCAACGGCAAGAAGCTGGCCACCGTGGGCGGTGCCGTGGCCGGTGGCGCCACTGGCCGCTACGTGCAGGGCCAGCACCAGCAGAACAACGGCGACCGCGTGGTGCAGACGGTGTGCGAACGCACTCGCTGAGCCACCTTCGCGCGCAACACCAAAGCCCCGGTCGAGCCGGGGCTTTCTCTTGTGCGCGTTCGTTGGCGCGTCGCGTGGCGCTGCTGGGCGCGCTGTTGGCAGGCCCGGCCATCGCCTCCCCATGCGCCGAAGACCTGCTGCGCGAACTGGGCTGGCACATCGAGCATGCCGCCATCGATACCCCGCGCATCGCCGGTGGCACCCCCTGCCAGCGCGCCTCGCTTGCGCAGGCGCAAGCCGCAGGCGACCTGCGCGCGGTACTGCCACAGGCGCCGGCGCGCGCGCAGGCCGCGCTGCAGGCGATGTTCGACGACCCGGCCACCGTGTGCGCCTACGCCTTCCGCCTGGGCGATGCCGCCCGGCGGGCCAGCGCGCAACTGGCGGCCAACGAGGGCTACCGCTTCTTCGGCCTGCAAACCGGCTGGATCGGTTTCGGCGCGGAGGGCGCGCAGGCCCAAGGCTGGCAGCGCTTCCGCAGCTTCGGCCGCGGCTACGCGCCGGCCGCCGCGAACAGCACCGCGCTGGAGGCCTTCTACCGTGGGCACGTGCGTACCGAATGCGGCGTCGGCCGGCAGGTCGCCCAGCTGGCCACGCAGCGCGAACTCTATGGCGATGCCGCCTTCGATGCCGCCTTCACGCCGGGCGAGCTGTCCATCGGCACGTTCGTCACCCTGCACGATACCGACAGCATCCTGCTCGGCGCGCATGCCGGCGAATTCCTCGCCGACGGCAAGGCGGTGCGCACCAGCGCGATGGGGCGCCAGGCGTTCATGGGCGTGCCGGGCTTCATCGAGCACGCGTTCTCCAAGCGCTTCCTCGACGACATCAGCAACCAGGCTGAGAACTTCATCGTCGTCGATGTCAGCGAGCAAGCGGCGCAGGCGCTGGCCGCGCACGGCGGCTTGGCGTACTACGACGGGCTCAACCGCCAGCTGTGGCAGCTGTCGCAGCAAGTGGACGGGCTGGGCCGCCGCGGATTCGAACGCCTGCTCCACGAGCGCGACTCGGCGCTGCGCGCGCGGCTCGATCCGTACGAGCGCCAGGTGGTCGCGCGCATGGACGCCATCCTCGACGACCCGTTCTACCGCGGCTTCGTGGTCTACGTGCATCCGCGCGGGGTGCAGCCGATCGGCTACCACATCGCGCGCCTGCTCGACCGCAACCCGCGCACGCCTTACACGATCGACCTGGCGCTGCACAACCTGCACACCACGCTGTACCGGCGCTGGATCGATGAGCGCCTGCGGCAGTGCGCCGGCGCAACATATCGTTGACCGGCCGGGCGATGCCGACCGCGCCGGTTCATGCCAATCTGCACCCCTCTTTCGCACACGAGGATCGCGCTATGGAACTGGGAATGGTCGGCCTGGGACGGATGGGCGCCAACATGGCCGAGCGGATCATCCGCGGCGGCCACCACGTGATCGGCTTCGACCCCGGCGCCGCCGCGCGCCAGGCCGCGCAGGCCAAGGGCGTCGCGCCGGCCGCCTCGCTCGCCGAACTGGTGGCCGCGCTGCCGGTGCCGCGCGCCGTCTGGTTGATGGTGCCGGCCGGCAAGGTGGTCGACGACACGCTGGCACAGCTGCTGCCGCTGCTTTCGCCGGGCGACCTGGTCGTGGATGGCGGCAACTCGTACTACAAGGATTCCCAGCGCCGCAGCCGCGAACTGGCCGGGCACGGCATCGCCTACATCGACTGCGGCACCAGTGGCGGCGTGTGGGGCCTGAAGGAGGGCTACAGCCTGATGATCGGCGGCGACGAGGCCGCCGTGGCGCGCCTCGGGCCGGTGTTCACCGCGCTGGCCCCCGCGCCGGACCGCGGCTGGGGCCGGGTGGGCCCGAGCGGCGCCGGCCACTTCGCCAAGATGGTCCACAACGGCATCGAGTACGGCATGATGCAGGCCTACGCCGAAGGCTTCGCGCTGATGGAGCGCAAGGAAGAGTTCGCGCTGGACCTGCACCAGGTCGCCGAGATCTGGCGCGACGGCAGCGTGGTGCGTTCGTGGCTGCTGGACCTCACCGCCGATGCGCTGGGGCGCGATGCGCGCCTGGCGAGCGTGGCACCGTTCGTGGAGGACTCCGGCGAGGGCCGCTGGACAGTGGCCGAGGCCATCGACCTGGATGTTTCCGCGCCGGTCATCACGCTCTCGCTGCTCGAACGCCTGCGCTCGCGCGACAAGGATTCGTTCACCGACAAGCTGCTGGCCACGATGCGCAACGAATTCGGCGGCCACGCGCTGCACGCCGCGCCGCCGCCGACCGGCAAGCCGGACTGAGGCTCAGTCCAGCGGGAGCACCTGGCCGCGCGCGGCGGCGTCGACGGCCAGTTCCAACAGCGCCATCAGTTCCAGCGCCTGCGCGGTGGTGGCCGGCGGCGCGCCGGTGCCGGCAACGGCATCGCGAAATGCCGCGTAGCAGCGGCGATAGTCGCCCGGAACGGTGGTGACCCGCTCGCGCCGCAGCGTGCCGTCCTCGCCGGCGCGCGTGAGCCAACCGTCCACGGGATCTTCGCCCCAGCCCGCCACGCCCGGCCGCAGGCCATCGCGCAACATCGCTTCCTGGGTGTCCAGGCCGTCCTTGGTGTAGCTGCCTTCCAGGCCGTGCACGGCGAACCGGCGCCGCGCGTCGGCCACCAGGCTGCCCGCGTGCAGGTGCGCGCGCAGGCGCGGGTAGTGCAGCACCACGTGGAAGTAATCGTCGCTGCGCGCGCCCTCGCGCTGGCGCAGCAGGTCGGCGCCGATCGCCTGCGGTCGTCCGAACAGCTGCAGCGCCTGGTCGAGCAGGTGCGGGCCCAGGTCGAACCACAGGCCCGCACCGGGCGCATCGCTTTCGCGCCAGCGATCGCGCACGTGCGGCCGATGGCGGTCGAAATGCGAGTGGAATTCGGCGATCGGCCCGAGGACGCCGGCCTGCAACAACTGCTGCACGGTGAGGAAGTCCGCGTCCCAGCGCCGGTTCTGGAACACGCTGCACACGCGCCCGGCATCCACCGCGGCCGACATCACCTCGCGCGCCTGCGCCAGGTCCACGGTGAACGGCTTGTCGACCAGCACGTGCTTGCCGGCCGCCAGCGCTTCCAGCGCGATAGGGGCATGGGTGTCATTGGGCGTGGCGATCACCACCGCGTCGATATCGGGATCGGCCAGCACGCGCGCGCGGTCGGCGTCCACGCGGGTGCCGGGGTAGGCCGCGGCGGCGTCCTGATGGCGCGAGACGATCGAATGCAGGCGCAGGCCCTCGGTGGCGTCGATCAGCGGCGCGTGGAAAACCCGGCCGACGTAGCCGTAGCCGATCAGGGCGAGGTTGAGATCTTTCATGGCATCGAAGCGGGCGGCGAAAGCATTATGTTAGCGGCTGAATGGTTCACGGGATCTAGATATCGAAGTCACATGCGCTGTACGCGGCGCTGCGCATGCTGGCCCCACTCAACCGCAAAGGGAGCAATCGCGATGAAGAAGCATGTTCGCAATACGCTGGCCGCTTCGCTGGTGGCCATTTCGATGCTGGGCGCTGGCAGCGCGTTTGCCGCCGACAACAAGAATCCGCCGGCCGAATCGCAGCAGCCGGCCAGCGACACCTGGATCACCACCAAGGTCAAGAGCGACCTGCTCGCCACCGAGAACGTGCCGGGCACCGACATCAAGGTCGAGACCAAGAACGGCGTGGTGTGGCTGAGCGGCCTGGTCAAGACCCAGGCCGAGAAGGACAAGGCCGTCGCGACCGCCAAGGGCATCGAGGGCGTCAAGAAGGTCGAGGCCGCGAACCTCAAGGTCTCGGCGATGGCCGACAAGTAAGCCGCTGTTCCGTGGACGATGGCCGGGCCGTGGCGAGGCGGCCCGGCCATCGCGAGGCGCGCTCTCCGGAGCGCGCCTTTTTTCGTTGGGAGGTGTGGACGCGTTTTCACGCGGCCGGCTTTATGATGTACGTATTCATCTAGCCGCCCGGGGCGCGGCTTCGGTTATCCGCTGAACGATTCATTCGGGTGACTGTCGAATGCGGGACAATCCTTCGCCCCTGGCGGTTCCTGGAATCGAGCGAAAGAGCAGATGCAGATACCCGCCAATGAAGATGCCTGGGAACGCTGGCGCCTCCCCGCGCTGACCACGGCGATTTTCCTGATCGTGGTGGTCCCGGCATTGCTGTTGCAGCAGATGGCGCGCAGCACCGACAAGGCGGCCAACTGGGTCCAGCACAGCCAGCAGGTGCGGCAGTTGTCGCAGCAGCTGGAGTCCTCGGTGCGCGACGTGGAGTCGTCGGCGCTGATGCGCTCGCACGGCATCGAGCTGCCCGTGCTCAACGAGCGCATGCGCAGCGGCCGCGCGGCGATCGAGCGCGCCTTGTCCGAACTGATCCTGCAGACGCGCGACAACCCCGAACAGCTGGTCCGGCTGGGCCACCTGCAAGGCACCATCGACCGCCGCATGCAGCTGGCCGAGTCCATCGCCCGCTCGCGCGATCCGGTACAGACCCAGGCGCTGATCCAGGAAATGATCGTCGCCAACCCGATGCGCGAGCTGATCGACCAGCTGCAATCCTCCGAGAACGCGCTGCTGGCCCAGCGCGACCGCGAATCCAACCTGCGCCGCGTGCAGTACACCGCGCTGAGCTGGGGCGCGCTGATCGTCCAGCTGCTGCTGCTCGGCAGCGTGGTGTGGCTGCTGCAGCGCCAGACGCGCCACCGCCTGGTCGCCGAGCAGGCCTCCACGCGGGCGGCCGCGCGCGCCGCCTCGGTGCTGCAGACCGTGCGCGAGCCCATCGTGCTGCTCGACGGCCAGCAGCGCCTGGTGCTGTACAACAACGCATTCGCCGAACTCTATGGCCTGGGTGAGGAAGACCTGCGCGGGGCCGAGCTTGCCAGCATCGGCGAAGGCGCCTGGTCCGACCCGGCGATCCGGCAGCGCCTGGCCGACATCCTGCTGCGTGGCCGCGAGCTGTGGGACTACGAGCACGAGCAGAGTGGCGCCGACGGCGTGTCGCGCACCATGCTGCTCAATGCGCGGCGCATGCCGCTGCCGGACGAGGACGACCAGGTGGTGCTGATGACGGTCAGCGACGTCAGCCTGCAGAAAGCCTCCAGCGAACGCATCCAGGAGCTCAACCGGCAGCTGGAAGGCAAGGTCGAGCAGGTCTCGGAGGTCAACCGCGAGCTGGAAGCCTTCAGCTATTCGGTATCCCACGACCTGCGCGCGCCGCTGCGCCATGTCGCCGGCTTCGCCGACAAGCTGCAGCGCCACCTGGGCGAGCAGGCCGACGAGAAGTCCCAGCACTACATGCAGGTGATCAGCAGCTCGGCGCGGCGCATGGCCACGCTGATCGACGACCTGCTGGTGTATTCGCGCCTGGGGCGCAGCGCGCTGCGCATGCAGGCGGTGGACATGCAGTCGCTGGTGGCCGAAACGCGCGCCATCCTCGAGGCGAACGACCAGGTGGAACACCCGGAGCATCGCATCGAGTGGCACATCGCGCCGATGCCGATCCTGGTCGCCGACGAGAACATGATGCGGCAGCTGTGGACCAACCTGATCGGCAACGCGATCAAGTACAGCGGCAAGCGTCCGGTGGCGCGCATCGACATCGATTACGAGTCGCTGCCGGACGGCAGCCACCACTTCAGCGTCTCCGACAACGGCGCCGGCTTCGACATGGAATACGCCTCCAAGCTGTTCGGCGTGTTCCAGCGGCTGCACAAGGCCAGCGAATACCCGGGCACCGGCATCGGCCTGGCCAGCGTGCGCCGTGTGCTCGGCCGCCACGGCGGACGCATCTGGGCCGAGAGCCGGCTCGACCACGGCGCCACCTTCCATTTCATCCTGCCCGCGGCGCTCGATGCGCCCTCCCGAGAGTCATCGTCATGAGCCCCATCCGTACCATCCTGCTTGCCGAAGACAGCCCCGCCGACGCGGAAATGGCCATCGACGCCCTGCGCGAGGCGCGCCTGGCCAATCCCATCGTCCATGTCGAGGACGGTGTGGAGGTCCTGGATTACCTGTACCGTCGCGGCGCCTTCGCCGACCGCGAGGAAGGCCTGCCGGCCGTGCTGCTGCTGGACATCAAGATGCCGCGCCTGGACGGGCTGGAGGTGCTCAAGCAGATCCGCCAGGACGAGGAGCTCAAGCGCCTGCCGGTGGTGATCCTGTCTTCCTCGCGCGAGGAGAATGACCTGGCGCGCAGCTGGGACCTGGGCGTGAACGCTTACGTGGTCAAGCCGGTGGACGTGGACCAGTTCTTCAACGCCGTGCAGACCCTGGGCACTTTCTGGGCCGTCATCAACCAGGCGCCGGGAACCCACTGACATGCCGCACGAAGGGGCCCGGCTCGGCGAACTGCGCATCCTGCTGATCGAGGATTCGCCCGAAGACGCCGAACTGCTGTCCGACCAGCTCCTCGAATCGGGCCTGGAGGCGGTGTTCGAGCGCGTGGACGGCGAGCAGTCGCTGCGCCACTGCCTGGAAACATTCCGGCCCGACATCGTCCTGTCGGACCTGAGCATGCCGGGCTTCTCCGGCCACGAGGCACTGCGCATCGTGCGCAAGTTCGACCCGCGCATGCCCTTCATCTTCGTCTCCGGCACGATGGGCGAGGAAGCGGCGGTGAAGGCGCTGCAGGAAGGCGCCAACGACTACATCATCAAGCACAACCCCACCCGCCTGCCAGCGGCGGTGGCGCGCGCGGTGCGCGAGGCGCGTGTGGAGCGCGACCGCGAGCGCGTGGAAAGCGAGCTGATGCGCGCCCAGCGACTGGAGAGCCTGGCCCTGCTGGCCGCCGGCCTCAGCCATGACTTGCGCAACATCCTGCAGCCGCTGTTGATCGTGCCGGACCTGCTGGCCGGGCGCGGCGATGACCCGCAGCTGCGCCAGCTGGCCGACGTGATCGCCGAATGCGGCCGCCGTGGCCACGAGATGGCCGAATCGATGCTGTCCTTCGTGCGCGGCTCCAACAAGCCGCGCGAGCAGGTTTCGGTGGCGCGGCTGTTCCAGGCCGTGCAGCTGCTGCTGCGCAGCAGCCTGCCCAAGGGCGTGACGCTGCAGGTGGAAGGTGGCGATGGCGACCTCAGCGTGGAAGCCAACTACACCGAACTGCAGCAGTGCCTGTTGAACCTGGGCCTCAACGCCGTGCAGGCGATGCCCGACGGCGGGCAACTCACCTTCGCCGCCGCGCCGGAAGGCGAGACGCAGCTGCGCCTGAGCGTCACCGATACCGGCACCGGCATGAGCGAGGACACGCTGGCGCGGCTGTTCAGCCCGTTCTTCACCACCAAGAGCGATGGCACCGGACTGGGCCTGATTTCCTGCAAGCGCATCGTCGAAAGCTACGGCGGCACCATCACGGTGGACAGCCGGCGCGGCGAGGGCACGCGCTTCGACATC
The DNA here is from genome assembly GCF_029543105.1 of Stenotrophomonas sp. HITSZ_GD. GTDB lineage: Bacteria > Pseudomonadota > Gammaproteobacteria > Xanthomonadales > Xanthomonadaceae > Stenotrophomonas_A. Next base: position 109,424 of record NZ_JARQXB010000010.1, on the reverse strand, counting down.
GTGCTGCCGCTGCGCGCGGCCGCGCCGGTCGGCGGCGAACACGACACCGACCTGCCGCTGGGCCGCGGCCAGCGCATCCTGCTGGTGGACGGCGAGGCCACGCGGCTGTCGCTACTGGGCAACGCGCTGTCGAGCCAGGGCTACCAGCCACAGCTGGCGGCCGATGGCGCGGCGGCCCTGCAACACGCGCAACAGCATGCGCTGCCGGACCTGGTGATCGTGGACAGCGACATCATCCTGCTCTCGGCCGTGAGCCTGCTGCTCACCATGCAGGAGCTCGGCTACCAGGGCCCGGCGATCGTGCTGGAGGACGTGGGCCAGCCGTTGCAGCGCGAACATTTCCCGCCCGATATCCCGGTCCACGTGCTGCGCAAGCCGCTGGAGATGCGCCGCGTGTTCCGCGCCGTGGCGCACGCGCTGGAAACCGGCTAGCCGGACGGATCGTCCGGCAGCTCCCACGGAAAGCGCGGCAGGGTGTGCACCGCTTCGGCGAGCTTGCGCGACCAGTTGGCGTGGATATCCGCATACAGCGGCGTGTCCGCGTCCAGGCGCATGCGCTCGGTCACGCGCAGGTCGTCGCGGCGGATCAGCGCCAGGTCGATCGGCATGCCGACGGAGAGGTTGGAGCGGATCGTCGAATCCAGCGACACCAGCGCGGTGCGCGCCGCGTCCTCCAGCCGCATGTCGGCGCGGATGATGCGGTCCAGGATCGGCTTGCCGTACTTGGATTCGCCCACCTGCAGGTAGGGCGTCTCCGGCGAGGAGGCGATGGCGTTGCCCAGCGGGTAGATCATGTACATGCCCGGCCGCTCGCCGGCGATCTGCCCGCCGAGGATCAGCGTGGCCTGCGTGCTGACGCCCTCGAACTCGGGCCGGCCGGAGGTATCGACCTGGCTGGAGACCAGGATCTGCCCCACGTACTCGGCCACCTCGAACAGGTGGCGGAAGTTGCGCAGGTTGCGCTCGGCCGCGTCGTCGACATCGCGCTGGATGCGCGCCAGCGCCAGCTGGGTGGTGGCCAGGTTGCCGGCCGACATCAGCGCGAACACCGCCTGGCCGGGATACTCGAACACGTGCAACTTGCGGTACACGCGGACATCGTCCAGCGAGGCGTTGGTGCGGGTATCCGCGGCGAAGACCAGGCCTTCGTCCACTTCGATGCCGACGCAATAGGTCATGGCGCTGTCATCGTTGACGGAACCCGCATTCTAGGTCGCCGGGCTTGCCGTGCCGTGAAGGGCGTCGCATGCCATGGTTGACGCTGGCCGCGCGCGCATGCGCGAATATTGCATGACCACCGTCCTTCTCAGCCTCGGCAGCAACCTGCAGCCGGCCCGGCACCTGCACCTGGCCGTGCAGGTGCTGCGCGAGCGCTTCGGCGAACTGCGCGTATCGCCCGCCTACCGCACCCCGGCCGTCGGCTTCGAAGGCCCGGATTTCCTCAACAACGCGGTGATGCTGCATACCGACATGGAACTGGTGCCGCTCGATGCCTGGCTGCACGCGGTGGAGGACGCGCATGGCCGCGACCGCAGCGGCCCGCGCTTTGCGGACCGAACGCTGGATATCGACGTGATCTTCTACGGCCAGCGCATCGTCGAGGGTCCGGGCCACCTGCGCGTGCCGCGCCCCGAGCTGAAGCATGCGTTCGTGCTGAAGCCGCTGGCGGATATCGCGCCGGATTTCGTCGATCCGGTGAGTGGCCGCACGCTCGACGCGTTGTGGCGTGCGCACCCGCAGCATGGCGAGCACTTCGACACGGTGCCGCTGGCGCCCTGAGCGCAAGCGCATCGGTCGCGACCGGGCGTCATCCGGCCCGGCAGTCCTTGCTCACCCCAGCAAGCGTCCGCCATCCAGCGGCAGGGTGTGCCCGGTGATGTAGTGCGCATCCTCGACCAGCCAGCGCACCGCTTCGGCCACTTCCTCCGGCGTGCCGGTCCTGCCCAGCGGCGTGCGCGCCAGCACCGCCGCCTGCGCGGCCGCGTCCTTGCCGCTTTCCGGCCACAGGATCGCGCCCGGGGCCACGGCGTTCACCCGTACCTCCGGCGCCAGGTCCACCGCCAGCGCGGCGGTGAGCGCCGCCAGCGCACCCTTGGCGGCGGTATACGCCGCATGTGCCGGCAACGGGTGCGCAAGGGCCGCATCGACAAGGTGCACGATCGCGCCCCGCCGCGCGCGCAGTGCCGGCGCCGCGGCCTGCGCCATCAGGAACGGCGCGCGCGCGTTCACCGCCATCAGCGCCTCCCACTGATCCACGGTGGCGGTCTCCAGCGGCGTGGGAAAGAAGTTGGAGGCGTTGCTGACCAGTGCATCGAGCCGGCCGAACGTGGCCAGCGTGTCATGCACCAGCGCGGCCGGCGTGGTCGCCTCGCGCAGATCGGCCTGCAGGGCCAGTACGCTGCCGGGGCGTGCCGTGTCCAGCGCCGCGCACAGCGCGGCCAGCTCCGGCCCGGAGGCGTGGGCATGGACCGCCACGCGATACCCCGCCGCGTGCAGACGGCGCACGATGGCCGCGCCGATGCGCCGCGCCGCGCCAGTGACCAGGGCCACCTTGTCGGTTTCGCTCATCTTCCGATTTCCCTCGCTCGGCTATGCTGTGCATTGTCCACGCAATCGACCTCGCCATGCAGCACCCGGACTTGCCCACGCCCGACCAGGAAGCGCTTGCCCACAGCGATGAACTCGCCGCGCTGTTGCGCGCCGAGATCCAGGCCAGTGGGGGCGCCATGCCGTTCTCGCGCTTCATGGAGCTGTCGCTCTATGCGCCGGGCTGGGGCTACTACAGCGCCGGTGCCAGCAAGTTCGGCGAGAGCGGCGATTTCGTCACCGCGCCGGAGATCGGCCCGTTGTTCGCCGCCGTGGTGGCCGGCGCCATCGCGCCGGTGTTGCAGCAGCTGGGCCCGGAGGCGCGGATCCTGGAGGTTGGCGGCGGCAGCGGCGCGTTCGCCGAGGTCACGCTCAAGCGGCTGCTGGAGCTGGACGCGCTGCCCGAGCGCTACGCCATCCTCGAACCCAGCGCGGACCTGCGCGAGCGCCAGCGCGAGCGGTTGGGCCGCACGCTGATCCCGCCGGTGTTCGATCTGGTGGAGTGGGTGGATGGCCCGTTCCCCGACGACTGGAACGGCGTGCTGTTCGCCAACGAAGTCATCGACGCCCTGCCCACGCCACGCTTCACCGTGCGCGAGGGCGAGGTGTACGAGGAAACCGTGCGGGTGGACGACCAAGGGCGTTTCGTGCGCGCCGAACAGCCGGCCGATGCCTTGCTCTCGGCCGCGGTGCGGCACCTGGAGGACTATCTGGAGGCCCCGTTCGCCGAGGGCTACCGCTCCGAGGTGCTGCCGCAACTGCCGTACTGGATCCAGGCGGTGGCCGGCGGGCTCAAGCGTGGCGCGATGCTGTTCGTGGATTACGGCTATCCGCGCCGCGAGTATTACCAGGCGCAACGCAGCGACGGCACGCTGCGCGCTTTCTACCGCCATCGCATGCACGAGGACCTGTACCGCTGGCCAGGCCTGCAGGACCTGACGGCCTCGGTGGACTTCACCGCGTTGGCCGAAGCCGGCACCGGCGCGGGCTTCGAACTGGCCGGCTACTGCAGCCAGGCCAGTTTCCTGCTCGGCAACGGGCTGGACCAGTTGCTCGAACAGGCCGATACGCGCACGGACGAGGTCGGCCGCGTGCGCCTGCGCGAGCAGGTCAAGCGCCTGACGCTGCCCAGCGAGATGGGCGAACGCTTCCAGGTGATGGGCTTCCAGAGCGAGGTGGAATTCGAAGCCGCCTTCCTGGTCGGCGACCTGACCTGGCGGCTGTGAGCGGGGCATTGCGCGCGTTCCGGCACCCCCGCCTGTGGGTCGGCGTGTGGGGCGTGCTGATGGTGGCGGTCGTGGTGGTGTGCCTGGGCCCGCCGCCGGAGATCCCGGAACTGCCGCGCAATAGCGACAAGGCCGAGCACTTCCTGACCTACTTTGGCCTGGCCTTCTGGGCCGTGCAATTGTTCGCCACGCGGCGGGCCTTGCTGTGGGCCGGGTTCGGGCTGGTGCTACTGGGCGTGGGCATCGAATTCGCGCAGGGCGCTTTCACGGTGGACCGCAGCGCCGATCCGTTCGATGCGTTGGCCAACACGCTGGGCGTAGTGGCGGGCTTGTCGTTCGCACGCACGCCGGCGCGGGAATGGCTGTCGCGGTTCGACCGGCGTGTGTTCGGCGGCCGTACCGCCGATTCGTAGGCGCCCAGGGGACGCCCGCGTCTTTCGAGGTGATCCTCGCGGGGAGCCGGGCCCGCACCGCGGGCCCGGCTGCCTGCTTACTTCGCCGGCGGTACCAGCGTCATCCGGTCCAGCACCCACATCGTCGGGCGCGTGTCGCCGGTGAAGTAGACGCACAGGTCCGCTTGCGCCTTGCGCGCGGCTTTCGGCAGCTTCACGTTCAACGTCGAGAAGCCGTCGGCACCCGGCGTGGCCGGCAGCTTCACGCTGGCCAGCGTCGGGCCTTCGCAGCCATCGCGCAGCACCAGCTCGCCATGCGCCGAGTGCGCCGGCTGGAACGTGCGATGCGATTCGTCGTGCGCCAGCTGGAAGTAGTAGGGCAGCTGGCCCGCGCGCACCTGCACGCCGTCGATGCCGCGCAGGTCGGCCTGCTTCCATTCCCAGCACGGGTTGAAGATGTCCACGTTGAACACCGCGCGCTCACCTTCGCGCGGGCCGTCATCTTCCAGGCGCAGCATCAGCTGGCCGGTGCACATCGCCAGTTCCTCGTCGCTGCGGCTGCGCAGGCTTTTCGCGCTCAGCGTGCGCGTCACCGGCGGTGCCAGCGGCTGGCCCTTCCAGAACGATGCCGCCTGCAGGGTGACGGGCAGCGCGAGCGCCAGCGGTGCCTCGTAGCGTGGCGAGTCCGCGGTCGGCGCCTGGCCATCGGTGCTGTAGCGCAGCTCGTCATAGCCCAGGCGGTCGGTGAGCGTGACGCGCACCGTGCCGTCGTCAGCCGGCGTGATCTCCACCTTCGGCTGGAAGGGCGTCTGCGCGTAGTCCGCGCCCCATGCGCGGTACAGCGCCAGCAGGTGCGGCAAGCGGTTGCGGAAATCGGCGAAGTCGCGCCGGTCGAGCGGGGACCAGCCGGTTTCGGCCACGGCCGCCGCGCGCGGGAACAAGGCATGCTCCACCCGCGCGAAGCTGCGCGAATGCTCGGTCCAGATGTTGGCCTGCACGCCGAGGATATGGTGGCGCTGCGAGGCCTCCAGCGCCTGGGGCACCGGTTCGAACGCGTACACGCGCTGCAGGTCGATGTAGGCCGGGCGGCCCGGCGGTTCGTCGGGCGAATCGGTTTGCAGGTAATCCAGGTACAGCTCGGAGGAGGGCACCATCACCACGTCGTGCCCAAGCCGCGCCGCGGTCAGGCCGCCTTCGATGCCGCGCCAGGACATCACCGCCGCTTCCGGCGGCAGGCCACCCTCGATGATTTCATCCCAGCCGATCATCCGCCGGTCGTGCGCCACCAGGAAACGTTCCAGGCGCTTGAGCATCCACGCCTGCAGCGCTTCCTCGTCCTTCAGGCCCAGTTCCTTGATGCGCGCCTGCATGCGCGGCGAGGCCTTCCATTGGTCCTTCACCGCCTCGTCGCCGCCGAGGTGGAAATAGCGGCCCGGGAACAGCGGCACCATCTCGGCGAGCACGTTCTCCAGGAACTGCAAGGTCTGCTCGTCGGCGTTGAACAGGTTGGTGTTCACGCCCCACTCGTTGGAGACCTCGATCTGCTTGCCGCTGACGCCCAGCTCCGGGTATGCCGAGATGGCCGCGGTCGCATGGCCGGGGATGTCGAACTCCGGCACCACGGTGATGTGGCGTTGCGCCGCGTAGGCGACGACTTCGCGCACCTGGTCCTGCGTGTAGAAGCCGCAGTAAGGCACCGGCTTGCCATCGGCACCGACGCCGCCATCGCCGGCCGGAATGCGGCAGCCGCCCACCTCGGTCAGGCGCGGGTAGCGCTTGATCTCGATGCGCCAGCCCTGGTCGTCGGTCAGGTGCCAATGGAAGGTGTTGAACTTGTGCAGCGCCATCACGTCCAGCAGCGATTTGACCTGCGCCACGCTCTGGAAATGCCGTGCCGAATCGAGCATCAGCCCGCGCCAGCCAAAGCGCGGCGCGTCGGTGATGCGGCCGGCCGGCAGCACGGCGGCGGCGGTTTCACCGCGTGCCGGCGCCAGCTGCCATAGCGTCACCGCCGCGTAGAACAGGCCGCGCGGATCGGCCGCGCGGGCGTGCACGCCATGGGCGTCGATATCCAGCACGTAGCCTTCCGGCGAGGTGCTGGCCTTGGGGTCGATGGCGAAGGCGATCTCGCCGGGCTTCGCGCGCCCGGCCGGCGCCAGGGCCAGGCGCACGCCGCTGCCGCGCTCCAGGCCTTCGACGAACTGGCGCGCGGTGGGTTCGGCGGCCGCGTCGGCGGGGCGCACAAGCACTTGCGGGGTGAGCGCGAAGCCGCCCTGGGCGGCCTGCACCTGCGCAGGCGCGGGGATGACGGGAAGCGGATTGGCCGCGAAAGCGGCCGGGGCGAGCATGGCCAGCAGCAGGGCCAGGCGCGGCAGAACACGGGTGCGGGCAGTCATCGGATCGTTCCTCCGGTGGCGGCATTGGGGAAGCCGGAAAAAAAAGCGGGCCCGGACGAGTCCGGGCCCGCAGTGGAGCATTACACGCTTGGGAGAGACAACATCAGAACTTGAAACGCAGGTTCAAGTAGTACTGGCGGCCGTTGGCGTAGAAGGCATACGGCAGGAAGCCCGCGTCGCTGTTGGTGTAGTACTTGTAGACCGGGTTGTTGAGGTTCAGGCCGTCCAGCGACACCGTCATCCAGTCGGTGACGTGGTACGACAGCGAGGCCGAGAGCGCGCCCACCGACTTCTGGTAGAACTCGTCCGTACGGCTCACGCCGGCGTAGAAGTCATCGCGCCAGTTCCAGCTCACGCGGGCGCTGAAGCGGTCGTTCTCGAAGTAGCCGGCCAGGTTGTAGGTGTTCTTCGAGGTGCCGTTGAGCGGGCCACCGCCGCTGGCCTCGCCGTCGGCGTAGGTGTAGTTCGCCGACACGCCGAAGAACTCGCCGATCGGCTGCTGGTAGGCGACTTCGAAGCCCTTGATGTTGCCGTTGGTGTTGACCGGCACCGAGACCTGGTAATCGGCATACACGTCGGTTCCGCTGGCGTAGCTGGCGGCCTGGTCCTTGTAGCTGATCGTGGTGGTGCCGAAGTTGATGTAGTCGTTCAGCTGCATCGCGAACACGCCCACCGACAGCAGGGCGCGCGGGGCGAAGTACCACTCCAGGTTCGCGTCGTAGTTGGTCGAGACGATCGGCTTGAGTTGCGGGTTGCCGCCGCTGCCGGTGTGGGTCAGGTCATCCAGCGACAGCGAGCCGGCCAGCGCGGAGTAATCCGGGCGGGTCATGGTCTGCGACACGGCGAAGCGGGCCACCAGGTCATCGCTCAGGTCGAACTTGAGGTTCGCGCTCGGCAGCACGCGGCTGTAGTCGTTCTGCACCGTAGTCGGCAGGTAGTCGCCGAACGCCGAGCCACTGATCGCGCCCGGGATGCCGGAGTTGACCGGCAGCGACTGGTTGTACCGCACGTCCGTGTCGGTCTTGACGTAACGCAGGCCGATGTTGCCGCTCCACGCGGTGCCGGCGAAGTTGGCCTGCACGTAAGCCGCCGAGATCTTCTCCTTCACGCCGTAGACGTCGGAGAAGTAGAAGCGGCTGACCGGATCGCGGTTGGCGAAGTCGGCGTTGATCTGCGCCAGCTGCGACGGGGTGTAGTACCAGATGCCGCGCGGGAAGTTGCCGTCCAGGTCGCCGCCGAAGTCGCCCGGATAGCTGCCACCGGTGGTGGGATAGGCCGAGATGTCGGTCCAGTTGCTGGCGAAGTTCGGGCCCTGCGCGATCTCGAAGTCGTTCTTGCGCTCGTGCTCGGAGTAGCGCACGCCAAAGTCGAACGAGCTCAGCACGCTGTCGGCATTGGCGAACAGCTCGCCGTCGGCGGCGAACCAGTCCTCGCTGTCCTTCACGTCGATGGCCTGGCCGCCGAAGATCCAGCCGTTCTGCGGCAGGTGGTTGGCCGGCGTGTTGACGCCGCCCAGCGACCAGTCGATCGGGTCGCCCAGGCCGCCCATGCTCCAGCTGGCGCCGGCGTTGCCGGCGGTGCCGGTTTCCAGCACGTCCTGGGTCGGGCTCTTGCCGCTGCCGTCGGTGGTACCGGCCTGGAACTTGATGTTCAGGTTGTCCGAGGCCTGCCAATCGGCATCCAGCGTCAGGTACTTGGACTCGGAGGACGCGTTCGGGCGCGAGATCATGTCGTACACGCCGTACGGCGTGACCGTGGCGCTATTGGTCGGCGCGTAGGTGGCCTGGGTCAGCACGCCGTTCTTGATCACGTAGCCCGGGTTCGGCGCCTGCGTGTTGACGAACTGGCTGGCCCACATCATGTAGTTGCGGTTGTAGTTGTCCGCTTCCAGCTTGGAGTAGAACCCGTTGAGGTTCAGGGTCAGGCTGTCGGTGGCCTTGACCTGCACGTCCAGCACGCCGCCCTTGCGCTCGCGGGTCTGGTCGAAATAGACCGCGCCGAGCAGGTTCGGGTACAGCACGCCGGCCAGGTCCGGATTCGTCGCCACGACCGCGGCGTCGTCCGGAATCACGCCATAGCCGCCCACGACCTCCTGGCCGTCGCGGCGCAGCGAGCGCTTCTCGTAGAAGCCCTGCACCATCACGCCGACGGTGTTGGCATCGTTCTTCCAGTTCAGCAGCGCGCTGACCTGCGGCTCGGTCTTGTCGGGCAGGTCGGAATAGGCGGCGCCCACCGACGCTTCGGTGGTCAGGTTGTCGGCGAACTGGAGCGGCTTGCGGGTGATGATGTTCACCGAACCGGCGCTGCCGCCTTCCACCAGCTTGGCTTGGGAGCTCTTGTTGACCACGACCTGGTCGACGATCTCCGAGGGCAGCAGCGAGTAGCTCACGCTGCGGCCGACGTTGGCCACCTGGCTGAGCACGAACCAGTCGCCGGTGCCGATGGTGTGGCCGTTGACCAGGGTCTGGGTCAGGCTGGGGTTGGTGCCGCGCAGGCTGACGCGATCGGCTTCGTCGAACGCGCCTTCGCTGGCGCTGGACGAGCTGATGTTCACGCCGGGCAACTCGCGCAGCGTATCGGCCACGTTCTTGGCCGGCAGCTTGCCGATGTCCTCGGCGGTGACCACTTCCACGCGGGCCTGGGCATCGCGCTTGGTGTCCAGCGACTTCTCCACCGAACCGCGGATGCCGACGACCTGCACGGTATCCAGGTCGGTGGCCGTCTGGGTCTGGCCTGCCTCCTGTGCGTGCGCGCTGAACGCAAGACAGGTGACGATGGCCGAGGTAAGTACGGACTTGCGGTATTTCATGATGTCTCTCCTCATCAATCAATTGGATTAGCGGGCATTGCTTGGCGCGCCGATGCTGCTGTGCGTGGCGGTCCTCCCCGACCTCGACGCGGACTGCGACCACACGGTGTTGCGGTTACGCTGCTTTCGCCTTCTGGCCCAGATACCAACTGGCGGCGCCCACGACGCCCAGCTGCCCGTGATCGACCAACTTCACGGGAATTCGCTCCAGCGCCTCGCGCATCGATCCCTTGTCGAGGAACCGCTGCACGAAGCTGCTGTCGATCAGGAACTGGCGGATCTTGGGAAGGATCCCGCCAGCGAGATAGATGCCGCCCTGCACGCCGTACAGCAGGGCCATATCGCCCACGACGCTGCCGAGCAGGCCGCAGAACACGTCCAGCGCCTGGTGCGCGAGCGGATCGCCACCGGCCTGGGCCGCGGCGGTGATCGCGTCCGGCGTGGCGTGCAAGGCCGGCACGCCGCGCACCGCGCACAGCGCGTTGTAGAGGTTGAGCAGGCCCGGGCCGGAGATCGCATGCTCGACCGGTACGTGGCTGCGATGGCGCAGCATTTCGCGTACCAGCTGCATCTCCAGCTCGGTATTGCTGGCCAGCGCGGCCTGGCCGGCCTCGGTGGCGAGCACGACCGGGAAGCCGTCGTTGGGGATCCACACCGCCGCGCCCAGCCCGGTGCCCGGGCCGAGCACCAGCGTGGGGCCGCGCGGCGCCTGCGCCGGGCCGGTGAGCTGGACCACTTCGCTGGCGTCCACGTAGGCGGCGGCATGCGCCACCGCTTCGAAATCGTTGACCAGGTACACCTGCGCCAAGCCCAGTTCCTCGCGGATGGCGCGCGGCGACAGCACCCAGGGCAGGTTGTTGGTGATGACGGTGCCATCGGCCAGCGGATAACCGGCGCTGGCGATCACGCAGTCCTGCACGCCCGGGTTGTCGCGCAGGAAGTCGCCCACGATGGCGGCCAGGCTCGGGTAATCGGCGCAGCGGTACTTGCGGTAGTCCAGCACGTCGACCGGGTGGCGCGCGTCGGCGCCCGCCCGCACGCGGCCGATACGCACATGCGTGCCGCCCACGTCGGCGGCCAGGAACGCACCGGCGTGCGGCAGGGTGGGGCTCGAAGCTGGGGACGTTGCAGCCACACGGACTCCTGGTTGCCTGGGGCCATGCCGTGCCCCGTGGAGGGGTCTCGACAGGGCCGAGTGTGAAATCGGTCTGACAACGATGTCAACGGGGTGCAACGAAATTTTCGCAACTCGGTAACGCGGCCCTCCCGGGGAAACCGGTTACAGCCCGCGCCCTGCCTGCGAAGCCTGGCGTGGCTTGGCCCCGGCGCCTGGGGATGCGGCGGCGCAGCATTGCTGCGGCGCGTCACGCGCAAGGCCTGTCTCGCCGTCACGGGAAGTTGACAAGCAGCCCATGCCCATCGAATAAATGTGACAACGTTGTTCCCAGCCAGAGCGCCGCCACGGCGCTCGACGACGCAGGAGCTTTCACCCGATGTCCGCACTCACCGCCACCCCCGAACGCTCCAGCGTGATGACTTCCATCGCCATCGTCGGCGTGCTGTTCTTCGTCATCGGGTTTTTCACCTGGATCAACGGCCCGCTCATCACCTTCGTGCGCCTGGCCTTCGACCTCAACGAGGTCAACGCCTTCCTGGTGCTGATGGTGTTCTACCTGTCGTACTTCTTCCTCGCGCTGCCGTCGTCGTGGATCCTCAAGCGCACGGGCATGAAGAAGGGCCTGGCGTTGAGCCTGTTCGTGATGGCCGCCGGCGCGGCGGCCTTCGGCCAGTTCGCCACGCAGCGCTGGTATCCGGGCGCGCTGGGCGGCCTGTTCGTGATCGGCAGCGGCTTGGCGCTGTTGCAGACGGCGATCAATCCCTACATCTCCATCCTCGGCCCGATCGAGACGGCCGCGCGGCGCATCGCGCTGATGGGTATCTGCAACAAGATCGCCGGCATCCTCGCGCCCATCGTCATCGGCACGGTGGTGCTGCACGGCATCGGCGATCTGTCCGAGAAGGTCGCCAAGGCCGGTGCGCAGGAGAAGGCCGCGCTGCTCGACGAGTTCGCCGCCAACATCCATGCGCCCTACCTGACGATGGCCGCCGTGCTGGTGGTGCTGGCGATCGGCGTGCTGTTCTCGCCGTTGCCCGAGCTCAAGCCCTCCGAAGCCAATGCCACCCCGGCGGCCGGCGGCAGCGGTGGCAAGACCAGCATCTTCCAGTTCCCGCACTTGTGGCTGGGCGTGCTGTGCCTGTTCGTCTACGTGGGCGTGGAAGTGATGGCCGGGGATGCCATCGGCACCTACGGCCACGGCTTCGACCTGCCGCTGGACAGCACCAAGATCTTCACCTCCTACACGCTCGGCGCCATGCTCGCCGGCTACATCGCCGGCCTGGTGCTGATCCCGCGCGTGGTCTCGCAGGCGCGCTACCTGAGCATCTCGGCCGTGCTCGGCGTGCTGTTCTCGATCGGTGCCTTCCTCACCCACGGCTACGTCTCGGTGGCCTTCGTCGCCGCGCTGGGCTTTGCCAACGCGATGATGTGGCCGGCGATCTTCCCGCTCGCCATCCAGGGCCTGGGCCGCTTCACCGAGACCGGCTCGGCGCTGCTGATCATGGGCATCGCGGGGGGCGCGATCATTCCGCAGGCCTTCGCCATCCTCAAGCAGCACTACGACTTCCAGCTGGTCTTCGCCGCGCTGATGGTCCCGTGCTACCTCTACATCCTGTTCTACTCGCTGCGCGGCCACCGGGCCGGGCTGCCGGCGGGGCAGGCGGGCTGAGCAGGAAGGACCGGAACCGCGCATCATGGACGCCTTCGCCACCGCCCCGGAGCAGCCCATGCGCAGGCCGACGATCAAGGACGTCGCCGAGCGCGCGAAGGTCTCGCTGAAGACCGTTTCGCGCGTCATCAACAACGAGCCGTCGGTCATGCAGGCCACCCGCGCGCGGGTGCTGCGGGCCATCGCCGACCTGGACTACGAACCTGATCCTTCCGCGCGCAACCTGCGCAGCGGCACGCCGTTCGTGGTCGGCCTGGTCTACGACAACCCGAACCCGTACCACATCATCGGCGTGCAGAACGGCGTGCTGGCCGCCTGCCGCGAAACCGGCTTCGGCCTGCAGATCAACCCGGTCGATTCGACCTCGCCGCTGCTGGCCGAGGAACTGGCCGAGTGGGTGCAGCGCTCGCGCCTGGCCGGGCTGGTGCTGACCGCGCCGATGTCCGAACGCCCGGAGCTGCTGGCCGGCCTGGCCGCGCGCGGGATCAAGACGGTGCGCATCATCGCCGCCACCGAGGACCCGGGCGATGGCGCCTGCGTCTACATCGACGACCGCGACGCCGCCTACGAGATCACCGAACACCTGATCCAGCTCGGCCACCAACGCATCGGCTTCCTGTGGGGCGGCCCGCAACACCGCTCCAGCGGCGAGCGCTATGCCGGCTACGAGGCCGCGCTGCGCGACTACGGCATCACCGTGGACAAGCACCTCATCGTGCCGGGCGACTACACCTTCGACGACGGGTTCCGTGGCGCACGCCGCCTGCTGGCGCTGCGCGAGCCGCCCACCGCCATCTTCGGCAGCAACGACGAAATCGCCGCGGGCGTGCTGGCGGCAGCCAAGTCCTCCGGCATGAACGTGCCGTACCAGCTGTCCATCGCCGGCTTCGAGGACAGCCCGTTCTCGCGCCAGTCCTGGCCGCCGCTGACCACCGCCAAGCAAGCCACCGAGGACATCGCCCGCCATGCCGCGCGCCTGCTGATCAGCCAGCTGCGCAGCGACGCCTACGACGAGCAGGCACCGCAGCTGCATAACCGCGGATTCGTGCCGCAGCTGGTGGTGCGCGGTTCCACCGCGCCCGCACCGGCCGCCGCGGCGCGCTCCGCCCCGCCCGAACCGACCTGACCCCACCGCCCACCCATGTCCCTGCCCGAAGAAAACCAGACCCTGATGTTCCGCGAAGCCGCGGAAACCGCCGATGTCGTCGCCGCCCAGTTCGCGCGCAACCGCAGCACCGTCGAGGCGCTGGCCGCCTCGCTGCGCGCCAACCCGCCGCCGTTCGTGGTGACCTGCGCGCGGGGCAGCTCGGACCACGCGGCCACCTACGCCAAGTACCTGTTCGAGACGCAGCTGGGCATCGTGACCGCCTCGGCGTCGCCCTCGGTGGGGTCGGTGTACGAGGCGCCGCTGGCGGTGAAGGGCGCGCTGTACCTGGTGATCTCGCAATCGGGCAAGAGCCCGGACCTGCTGCGCAATGCCGAGGCGGCCCAGGCCGCCGGCGCACGCGTGGTGGCGCTGGTGAACGTGGAGGACTCCCCGCTGGCGCAGCTGGCCGAGACGGTGATCCCGCTGGGCGCCGGCCCGGAGCGCAGCGTCGCGGCGACCAAGAGCTATCTCGCCTCGCTGGCGGCCATCCTGCAGCTGGGCGCGCTGTGGAAGCAGGACCCCGCGCTGCTGCACGCGCTCGACGCGCTGCCCTCGGCGCTGCGCCAGGCGTGGGCCGCGGATTGGCGTGCGCTGACCGAAGGCCTGGTCGGCGCGCGCAACCTGTTCGTGCTCGGCCGCGGCCTTGGCCTGGCCGCCGCGCAGGAAGCGGCGCTCAAGTTCAAGGAAACCTGCGGCCTGCATGCCGAGGCCTATAGCTCGGCCGAGGTGAAGCACGGCCCGATGGCGCTGGTCGATGCCGGTTTCCCGGTGCTGGCGTTCGCGCAGCCGGATGAAACCGGCGCCGGCACGCGCGCTGTCGCCGAAGAATTCCGCGCGCGTGGCGCGCAGGTGTGGCTGGCCGCGCAGGAGGGCGACCTGCCGCTGGCCGCCGCACCGCATCCGGTGTGCACGCCGCTGCTCACCATCCAGAGCTTCTACCGCGCGATCAACGCGCTGGCGCTGCGCCGGGGCCACAATCCCGACCTGCCGCCGCATCTGAACAAGGTGACCGAGACGGTCTGACGCCATGACCATCGCGCTGCGCAACGGGAACATCCTCACCGACGACGGCTTCCGCAACGATCTGGCGGTGCTGGTGGAAGAAGGCCGCATCATCGCGCTGGCGCCGCTGGACGATGCGCGCGTGGCCGCGGCCGTGGCGGTGGACCTGCAGGGCCACACGTTGCTGCCGGGCTACATCGACGCCCAGGTCAACGGCGGGGGCGGCTACCTGTTCAACAACACGCCGGACGTGCAGGCGCTGGCGGGAATCGCGCGCGCGCACCGCCGCTTCGGCACCACCGGCCTGCTGCCCACGCTGATCAGCGACGACGCGGCGGTGATGGAGAAGGCCATCGCCGCCGTCGCCGAGGCGATCGATGCCGGCGTGCCCGGCATCCTGGGCATCCACCTGGAAGGCCCGTACATCGCCCCGGCGCGCAAGGGCACGCACGATGCCAGCAAGTTCCGCGTGCCCGATACCGGCGAGGTGGCGATGGCCGCCTCGCTGCGCAACGGCGTGACCCTGCTGACGCTCGCGCCCGAGCAGGTGCCGGCCGATACCGTGCGCGCGCTCGTCGCCGGCGGCGTGATCGTGGCCGCCGGGCACACCGCGGGCAGCTACGAGCAGGTCCGCGAAGGGCTGGCGGCGGGCATCACCGGCTTCACCCACCTCTACAACGCGATGTCGCCGCTGCAGGGGCGCGAGCCCGGCGCGGTCGGCGCGGCCCTGGAAGATGCCGATTGCTGGTGCGGCATCATCGTCGATGGCGTGCACGTGCATCCGGCCAGCCTGCGCGTGGCGCTGGCGGCCAAGCCGCGTGGGAAGCTGTTCCTGGTCACCGACGCGATGCCGCCGGTCGGCGCGGACGATCCGAGCTATTCGCTGTACGGCGAAATCATCACCGCCGTAGACGGGGTGGTCCGCAACGCGGCCGGCGCGCTCGCCGGCTCGGCGCTCGACATGGCCACCGCGGTGCGCAACAGCGTGCGCCTGCTCGGCCTGCCGCTGGAGGAGGCCGCGCGCATGGCCTCCACCTATCCGGCGCAGTTCCTGGGGCTGGGGGAGCGCTACGGCCGCATCGCGCCCGGGTACCACGCCGACCTGGTGCTGGTCGACGACGACTTGCAGGTCGTCGCCACCTGGATCGCCGGCAGCGCCGACTGATGGGCACGCCCGCGAACACCCCGCGCTACGCCTCGGTCGACGCGCTGCGCGGCCTCACCGTGGCCGCGATGCTGCTCGTCAACGACCCCGGCGAATGGGCGCACGTGTGGTGGCCGCTCGAGCATGCCGAATGGAACGGCTGCACGCCCACCGACCTGATCTTCCCGATGTTCCTGTTCATCGTCGGCGTGTCGATCGCGCTGGGCGTGGTGCCGCGCGCGCTGGCCGGCGGCGACCGCGCCGCGCTGACCCGCACGGTATGGGCGCGCGCGCTGCGCATCATTGGCCTGGGGCTGCTGCTGCACCTGCTCGCGTGGTGGTGGCTGGACAAGCCGCATTTCCGCCCGTGGGGCGTGCTGCAGCGCATCGGCCTGTGCTTCGGCATCGCCGGCAGCGTGGCCTTGTGGGTGAAGCCGAAGCTGCAATGGGGATTGATCGGCGTCCTGCTCGCGGGCTGGGCCGCGCTGCTGTTCGCCGGCGGCTCGCTGGCGCCGTTCCAGAACATCGCCAGCCGCGTGGACACCGCGATGCTCGGGCCGCTGGTCTACCAGTACGACCCCACGACGGGGCTGGGGCACGACCCGGAAGGCCTGCTCTCCACGTTGGGCGCACTGGCGACCACGCTGCTGGGACTGCGTGCGGGTGATGGGCTGCGCCAGGGGCGGCGCCGTTGGCTGGTGATCGGCGGCGTGGCGATCGGGCTGGCGGGGCTGGCGTGGTCGGGGTGGCTGCCGTTGAACAAGAACCTGTGGACCTCCTCCTACGTGCTGTGGAGCGCGGGCGTGTCGATGCTGCTGCTCGCGCTGGCGCACGTGCTGGTGGACCTGCGCGGCTGGCCGGCGCTGGGGCGCAGTTTCGGCGTCAACGCCATCGCCGCGTACGGCGGTTCGGCGTTGATGGTGTACGCGCTGGCCGGGCTGGGGTGGTGGGCGCCGATCTACGAGCGCGGCTTCGCCAGCTGGATCGCGCCGCTGGCCGGGCGCGAGGTGTCGTCGGCCGCGTTCGCGGTGGTGTTCGTCGCCGTGTGGTGGGCCATCGTGCGCTGGATGGACGCGCGGCGCTGGTACGTGAAGATCTGAGCGTGACCGGCCTTGGCCGGAAGCGCGGCTGCGGAAGTGCGTGGGCTCCGACGCGGGCGCCGGTAGGCGTCACGGTAGGGCGAGGTGTATGCCCGCGCTATTTCCGCAGTGTCCTCGCCCGGCCGATCGCCGCGATCCTCGCCTTCGCCAGCGCCTCGCCGATCTGCGGGCCCTGCAGGCCTTCGTTCGCCAGGTCGCGCGCGTTGATCGCCCATGCCGCTTCGTGCAGCCGGCATAGCTCCGGGCCTTGCGGATAATCCTCCTCCGCGCTGCCCAGCCGCCCGCGCTTGTCCGCCTCGCACACCACCGCGATCTGCGCGATCCGCTCCGGCCGCCGAAAACCATCGCAGCGACCGAGCAGTTCATGCACCGTCGCATCGCGCAGCTCGGCGAGGCGATGCACGTTCAAGTGTTCGCGGCATACGCACTCGGCCAGCTGCCGGTAATCCTGCGGCACCTTCAGCCGCTCGCTCATCGCCCGCGTCGGCGCCACGCCGCGCTGTTCGTGCATCACATGGCGCGGCAGTTCGTCGGCCGGCGTCAGCGCCTTGCCCAGGTCATGGCACAACGCCGCGTAGCCGATCATCGCATCGCCCGGGCGCAGCCGCGCGGCCATGTCGCTGACCATCTCCTGGTGCACGCCGGTATCCACTTCCGGATGGAACTGGACACGCTGCGGCACGCCATAAAGCGCCTCCACCTCGGGCAGCACCGCGTCCAGCGCGTGCGCGTCGTGCAGCGTGCGCAGGAATGCGGAGGGCCGCGGCGAGGCCAGCGCCTTGCGCAGTTCCTGCCACACCCGCTCGGGCACCAGCGCATCCAGCTCGCCGCTGGCCGCGATCTCGCGCATCAGTGCCAGCGTCTCCGGCGCCAACGTGAAGCCCAGCGGCGCGAGGCGTGCCATGAACCTTGCCGCGCGCAACACGCGCAGCGGGTCTTCGACGAAGGCCGGCCCGACATGCCGCAGCACGCGGGCTTCGATATCCCGCACGCCACCATACGGATCGACCAGCGTGCCGTCGTCGGCGCGTGCAATCGCATTGAGCGTGAAGTCGCGTCGCTGCAGGTCCTGTTCCAGCGTCACTGAGGGATCGGCGTCGACCACGAAACCGCGGTAGCCACGCCCGGACTTGCGCTCCGTGCGCGCCAGCGCATATTCCTCGCCGGTCTTCGGGTGCAGGAACACCGGGAAATCGCGGCCCACGGCCTTGAAGCCCCGCGCCTCCATCGTGGCCTGGTCCGCGCCGACCACGACCCAGTCGCGATCGCCCGCGGGCAGGTTCAGCAGGGCATCGCGGACCGCGCCGCCAACGAGATAGATCTCCATCGCCGCATCATGCCCGAAGCCGGCGCGCCTCAGCGGCTGCCGGCCGCCGTGGCCGCCGGGGTGTTGCACACGAACGCCTTGCGCTTGTCCTGCAGCGTGCCCACCAACCGGTCGCTCAGCGGCAGCGCATCGCCGTTGAGGCGCCAGTCGTAGATCACGCTGAAGGCCATCACCCGCGCCACGTAGTCGCGGGTTTCCTTGTAGCTGATGGTCTCGATCCAGAAATCCGGGTCGTGCGAAGGCCGCTGGCCCAGCCAGCGCGCCGCCGGCGTCGGCCCCGCGTTGTAGGCGGCCACGGTGACGTAGGGCTGGCCGTACTTGTCCAGCAACTGGCGCAGGTAGGCGGTGCCGATGGCGATGTTGATATCCGGGTCGTACAGGCTGGACGCGCCGGTGTAGCTCGCCAGCCCGATGCGCTGGGCCACGCCGTTGCCGGTGCCCGGCAGCACCTGCATCAGGCCCATCGCGTTGGCCGGCGAGCGCGCGTTGGAATTGAACACGCTCTCGGCGCGGATTTCCGCCGCCACCCACGCCGGGTCCAGCGCGTTGCGCGCCGCCTCGCGGCGGATCGTGTCGCCGTGGTGCAGCGGGAAGCGCAGCGTGTACAGGCGTTGCTCCTCCGGCTTCTTGCCCAGCGAGAACACCGCGCGGTCGAACCAGCCGGCCTCGCCGGCCAACTCGACCGCCAGCCGGCGCTGGGTGTCGTCGAAGCGGGTCAGCGCATCGTTCCATTCCAGCGTGGCCCAGCTGGCGCGATCCAGCTTGAACAGCTCCAGGGCGCGCACCAGCGCCGGGTCGCGCGCGATGGCGCTGCGCGCCTGCGCGGTGTCGTTCGGTTCCCAAGGGCACAGCACGTAGGGCTGGCCCAGCTTGTCGGCCGCCAGGAAGCCATGGAAGGTCGGGCTTTGCGCCGCGCCGCGGTACCAGCCTTGCGCCTCGCCGTTGCGGCCCAGCTTCTCGGCCAGGCGCGCGCGGAAATACTGCCAGCGTGAATCGTCGCGCTGCGCCGGCGGCATCTTCTCGATGCCGGCCAGCGCGCCGGGCCAGTCGCCACGCGACATCGCCTCGCGCACGCGCCATTCGCGCAGTCGCTCGTCATACGCGGCTTCCGGCACGGCCTGCAGCCGGCGCGCCGAATCCGGCAGATAGGAGGCCACCGTCCACAACGCGATCTGGTACAGCACCTTGCCGCGCTGGTCCGCATCCAGTGCCAGCGCGTCGGCCACCTGCGGCAGCAGGCGCTCGGCCGCGTCCGGGTTGGCCTTGGCCAGTGCCGACAACCCCGCCACCGCGACGCGGCGGCTGCGGTCGGTGCGCGGCCACGCCAGCGCACGCGTATCGGCGGCGGCGACGAAGGCGGCGTAGTCGTTGGCCTGCGCCTGCTCGGCGGCGGGCAGGCCCTGCGCGGCGGCGCGCATCACCGCGGCCTGCTGCTCGTCGGCGGCGGCCTCGATGCGCTGCCAGCGCAGCGGGGCGTCCAGCCCGCCACGCGCGGCCAGCGCACCGAACACGGCATCGCAGCCATTGGGCAGCGATTTGCCGTTCGCCCGCCAGATCGCCTGCGCGTCGCTGTTCCACTGCGCGTCGGCGCGGCCCAGCGCCTGGCGCGCGGTCAGTTCGGCGCAGCGCAGGGCCAGGTTGTCGGTGGGTTTCCAGTTGGCGAGGAAGGTGGACCAGTCCTCGCGCCGCGCCAGCGCCGGCAGCCACAGCGAACGGAAGGCCTCGGCGACCGGCTGGCCTGCGTAGCGCCGCAGGAAGTCCTGCGCGGTGGCGTTGTCCACGCGGTCGATGTCGCGCTTCAACGTGGCGTATTCCAGCCACCCGTAGACCGGGTTGTTGCGCAGCGCCGTCCGGGCGGCGGCGTCCGGGCGGCCGGCCTCGGCGGCTTCGAGCGCGGCGCGCATCGCCGGGCGCTGCGCTTCGGGCGATTGCGCGGCCGCGGTGAAGGCGAGCCCGGCCAGGGAGAGCGCGAGGAAGATCGGTTGCAGCGGTGTATTCATGACGAAGAAGGATACCGGCCCGCGGTGAATGGTCGTGACGATGGCCGGTGATTGTGCGGGCAACGGTGGCGATCGGCGCGATCACGCGCGCATCCGCGTGCGCTGTCGGCCGCTTGCATTCACGCGCGGGCAAGGCTCGAAAGCGGTTGCATCGATGCATCGCAAGCGATATCCGGCGAAGCCGAGCGAGGAAGTCGGCGGCGGCATCTCGTGGGCCTCGGAAAGCGGCCACGCATGCTTCGGTGGCGGACGTTGCCCGCTCGGTTCGAAGGGGCGGCAAGCTCCGCTGCCGAGGAAAGCCATCGAGCCACGCGTCGGAACACCCTCACGCACGGGACAATCCCCGGCCGCCGAGGCGAAACCCGCATGGCCTTCGGTGTCAGCCCGTGCCGGACCGCACTATCCCACGCCACCTGCTTGTCACCGCTTCACGATTTGTTTACAAAGCAGGCAAGCCGCGGCGGCGCAGGGAGACGTTGCGGCCGTCCCATCCCCTTTGGAGAGAGAGACCGGATGAGCATCCTGCGCCGCGATCCCTGCCGCCTGGCCCTGGCCTTGACCACCGCGCTGCTGCTGCCGTGGTCGGCTTGGGCGCAGGAGGCCGATGCCCCGACCGACACCGCCACCCGCACGCTGGACAAGGTGCAGGTCACCGGCACGCGCATCAAGACCGCCGAGATGCAGGGCCAGGTGCCGGTGCAGACGCTGACGCGCGCCGACATCGAGCGCACCGGCATGCAATCGGTGGGCGACGTGCTGCAGCAGCTCACCGCCTCGGGCTCCGCGCTCAACACCAAGTTCAATTCCTCCGGCAATTTCGGCTTCCCGGCCGATGGCGGCGGCGTGGGCGCGGGCTCGGCGCAGGTGGACTTGCGCCATCTCGGCGCCAAGCGCGTGCTGGTGCTGGTGGATGGCGTGCGCTGGGTCAACGAATCCTCGGCCTCGGGCGTCGGCGCGTCGGTGGACCTCAACACCTTGCCGCTGGCGCTGGTGGACCGCATCGAGGTGCTGGAGGACGGCGCCTCCTCGCTGTACGGCTCCGATGCGATCGCCGGCGTGGTGAACATCATCACCCGGCGCGAATTCGAGGGCGCGCAGGTCACGCTCAACTACGGCCAGTACGGCGAGGGCGACGGCACCAGCCGTGGCGTGGACCTGGCCTGGGGCACCCAGGCCGACCGCTACAGCCTGTTCCTGGGCGCCAGCTACGTGAAGCAGGACCCGGTGTGGGCGCGCGACCGCGCGCAGTCGCGCTTTCCGGTGCCGGGCACCGGCGTGGCGCTGGGCAGCTCGGCGACGCCCGATGGCCGCTTCGATTTCATCGACCCCAACACCGGCGCGCAGCAATCGCTCACGCCCAATGCGGGTGGCAACGGCACGCCGGTGTACGACGGCAGCGCCGGCTGCGCGCGCAGCGACGGCTACCACTGCTTCAGCAGTGCCGACCGCTACAACTTCGCCACCGAGAACCTGCTGCTGACCCCGTCCGAGCGCAAGAGCGTGTTCGGCCAGTTCCGCCTGTTCTTCAACGACGACGTGCAGTGGTACCTCAAGGCGCTGGGCAACCGGCGCGAATCGCGCAACCAGTCCGCGCCCGAGCCGATCTTCCTCGGCCCGGAGGCCGGCACCGGCAATCCGCTGGCCGACAACATCGTCATTTCCGCGGCCAACCCGTACAACCCGTTCGGCTTCGACCTGGATTCGTCGGACAACCTGATCCTGATCGGCCGCCGCCCGGTGGAGGGCGGCCCGCGCGTGTTCGAACAGCGCGTGGATACGGACTACTTCGCCACCGGCTTCATCGGCACCTTCGAAACGTCCTGGCGCACGTGGTACTGGGACGTCAACGCGATGTACAGCCGCAGCAAGGCCGAGCAGACCAACACCGGCAGCTACGACATCTACAACATCGCGCTCGCGCTGGGCGACCCGGCCGCGTGCGCGGCGGTGGCCGGCTGCGTACCGCTGGATATCTTCGGCGGCGCCGGCAGCATCACGCCCGAGATGCTGCGCTGGATCCAGCCGGTGGTGCACGACCGCAGCCAGAACGAGCTGAGCCTGTTCAGCGCCAACCTCAGCAGCGAACTGTTCCAGCTGCCGGCCGGCGCGGTGTCCTTCGCCACCGGCGTGGAGCATCGGCGCTACGAAGGCTGGTACCAGCCCGATCCGTTGACCGTGGCCGGCCACTACAACGGCGTGCCTTCGCAGCCGACCTCGGGTAGCTACGACGTCAACGAAGCCTACGTCGAGCTCAGCGTGCCGCTGTTCGCCGCCACGCGCTTCGGCGACCGGCTCGACCTGAGCCTGGCCGGCCGCTATTCGGATTACTCCACCTTCGGCAGTGAGTTCACGCCCAAGTACGGCCTGCGCTGGCAGGTCACCGACGAACTGGTGCTGCGCACCAGCTGGGCGGAAGGTTTCCGCGCGCCGACCATCGGCGAGCTGTACGGCTCGGCCGCGCGCGCGGACCTGGTGCTCGTGGACCCGTGCTCGGGCGGTGGCAATGCCGCCCACTGCGCCGCCCTCGGCGTGCCGGCCGGCTTCCAGCAGGCCAACCCGCAGATATCGGTGACCACCGGCGGCAACCGCGCGCTGGAACCGGAGCGCGCGCGCAGCTTCAGCGCCGGCTTCGTGTGGAGCCCGTGGTTCGGCAACAACGCGCCGTGGGCGGACCGCTTCGATATCGAGGCCACGTTCTACCGCCACCACGTGGACGACGCGATCCAGGCGATCGACGCGCAGACCCAGCTGGACCTGTGCGTGCAGACGCTGGCGGCCGAGTACTGCGACGGCATCGGCCGCGCTTCCACCGGCGGCATCAACAGCTTCAACAACCGCCTCACCAACCTGGGGTCGATCAAGACCGACGGCTGGGACGTGGACGTGTTCTGGACGCTGCCGATCAGCACCATCGGCCGCTTCAAGATTTCCTGGCAGAACACCTTCGTGGGCCGCTACGAGGCGGTGGGCGCGGCGGGCCAGCGGCAGCCGCAGGCGCCGGGCGTGGAGGTCAACGACAGCGCCATCCCGGAGTGGAGCAGCAACCTGGCGCTGGACTGGAACCTGGGCGCATGGAATGCGACCTGGCGCCTGCGCCACATCTCCGGGCTGCGCGAATCGTGCAGCAGCGCGGTGGATTTCCCGGTGTGCCCGGACCCGGCCAACGACCGCCACGACATGGGCTCGGTGACTTACAGCGACGTGCAGTTGGGGTATCGCTTCGAGTGGCTGTCGGGATTGCAGGTGAGCGGCGGGGTCAACAACCTGTTCGACAAGGATCCGCCGGTGTGCCTGTCGTGCTCGCTCAACGGGTATGACCCGTCTACTTACGATATTCCGGGTGGGCGGTATTGGTATTTGCGGGCGGATCTGCGGTTCTGAGGTTGGCAGGCTGTTCGCGGTTGAGTCCGCTGACTTGCGGTACGGGCCTCGCCCTGCCGGGTATGGGCGTCCCGGTTCGGGACGACATCCTGTCTCTACGAACCGTCGTGGGCCATCCATGGCCCACTGACGCCCATACCCGGCAGGACGAGGCAAGGCGCCTCATTTCCCCACTTCGATGACGAAGCCCGTCTTGGGGTAGGGGAGGGCAAAAGCAAAAGCAAAAGCAAAAGCAAAAGCGGGCGCCTTCGCCGTTGGTGAGGGCGTTTGCATTTTTGGCCGATCGAGGGAGTTTGTGGGGGCGTTCGGGGGCTGGGGCCTTATCGGGGGCGTGAGGCGGCATGGATGCCGCCGACCGAGGCCCGAGGCCATGGATGGCCGCTTTCGGCCGTCCCCCGATAAGGCCCCAGCCCCCGGACGCCGCGCGACCAGAACCGAACAGCCGCCGGGCGCCGCGCGACCAGAACCGAACAGCCGCCGGGCGCCGCGCGACCAGAACCGAACAGCCGCCCTCAACGCGCGCGACAAACCCAAACCGCGCGAACGCGCCCAGGAGCTCAGCTTTTGAGCAGCTCCGCAGGCACATCCAACTCCATCCCGATCGCGAGATGGTCGGAGAACGCGGCGGGAATAGCTTCGGTAGCCCCGATACCCAGCCCTTCGCTGACGAGGATGTGGTCGATCGCCCGCTCGGGCCGCCAGCTCGGGAACGTCAGCACGGTAGAGGCCGGCGGCTGCAGCCGCGTCTTGCGATACAGCACCTGCATTTCCGGCCGGTCGGCCACGCAGTTGAAGTCGCCCATCAGCACCGCATTGGGATGGTCCGACAACAGGTCCGCGATGAAGGACAACTGCGCCAGCCGCGAATTGGCGCCCAGCGACAGATGCGCCACCGCCACCGCCAACCCCTGCGCACCTTCGCCGAACTTCGCCAGCAGGATGCCGCGCCCGCCGATGCGGCCGGGCAAGGCATGGTCCTGCACTTCCACCGGTTCGAGCTTGCTCAGCAGCCCGTTGGCGCTGGACGCCACCCCGCCCATGCGCCGGTTCGGCTGGTGGCTCCAGTAATGGAAGCCCGCGCGCTCGGCCAGGTAGTGGGTCTGGTTGGTGAAGCCCGAACGCAGGCTGCCCGGATCGGACTCGTTGAGCCCGACGATGTCGCGATCCCCCGCCAGCTGCGCGATGGTGTCCAGGCTGGTGCGCTTGCGCCCCATCGGCAACGCGTGGGACCAGCTGCGGGTGACGTAATCGCTGTAGCGCCGCGTGCTGCTGCCGGCCTGGATGTTGGCCGTCAGCAGCCGCAGCCGACGCGTGTTCGTGGGGGAATCGGACACCGTGGACGCCTGTTGCTTACTGCTTGGCTGCCCGCTCGCGCGCGATCAGGTGGTCGGCGATGCGCAGCATGTCCTGGTAGCTCGTGCCCTTGACCAGGTACTTGCCGTTGACCACCAGCGACGGGGTGCCGGTGATCTTGCTGCGCGTGGCGAACTGCTTGGCGCGGTTGGTCTTGGCGGCCACGCCGAAGCTGGCCATGGTGTCGGCGAACTGCTTCGGGTCCACGCCGTACTTGGCGTAGAACTTGGCGATGTCCTCCACCGAATCCTTGCCGCGCTCGCCCTTCAGGCTCTGCTCGACATGGATGGCGTTGTACAGCGCCTCGTGGGTCTTCTCCCGCACGCCCAGGGTCTCGGCGGCGTAGAAGGCGCGCGCGTAGTCATCCCAGGTGCCGCCGAACATCGCCGGCACGTAGACGAACTGCACGTCCGAGGGCAGGCCCGCCTTCCACGGCCCGATCAGCGGCTGGAAGCGGAAGCACGCCGGGCAGACGTAGCCGAACACCTCGGCCACCTCGATCTTGCCGGCCGCCTGCTGGTACGGCTGGCCGCCTTCGATCACCAGGTAATCGGTGCCTTCCACCGGGGCCGGGCCGCTCGGCGGCTGCGCGTTGACCGGCGGCTGGTGGCCTTCCTCGGCCGGCGCGGCGGTGGCCTGCTCGTTGCCGGCCGGGGCCGGGGTGGCGGTGTCGGCCGGCGTGGCGGCGGTGCTGGCCGGCGCGGCCTCGGTGGCGGCCGGCGTGCTGGCGGCCGGGGCGGTGGTGTCGGCACTGCCGTCCTGCGCCTTGCAGGCCACCAGGGCCAGCGGCAGCAGAGCCATCAGGGTCAGGGCGAAGCGGGTCTTCATCGGGGTGGATCTCCAACGGGAAAACGGGAGGGGCGGGCGCCGCGCCGCATGATCGCACGGCACCCGGTCAAGGAGGGCTGAAGCGCCGGCTCAGCGCCCGGCGCCGGCCTGCGCGCGGGCGATCAGCGCGTCGGCGTTGCGCAGCAGCTGTTCGAAGTCGCGGCCGCGCACCAGGTACACGCCGTTGATGATCAGCGCCGGCGTGCCGGGCACCTGCTCGCGCTGGAGGAAGCTGCGCGCGGCCTGCATCTTGGCATTGACCGCATCGCTCTTGAGCGTCTCGATGAAACGCGCCGGCTCCACGCCGTAGCCGGCGTAGAACATCGCCAGCTCCTGCGGGCTGATGTTCTGCATCGGCAGGGTCTGCTTCTCGTGCAGGGCCTGGAACATCGCCGCGTGGCTGCGCTGCGCCACGCCCAGCTGCTCGGCGGCGAAGTAGGCGCGGGCGAAGGCGTCCCAGTTGCCGCCGAAGGTCGCCGGCACCACGGTCAAGCGCACGTTCTTGGGCAGCTTGGCGGCCCACTTCTCCAGCGTCGGCTCGAAATGCGCGCAGTGCGGGCAGGTGTAGCCGAACACCTCCACCACCTCGATCTTGCCGGCCAGCGGCGCCCACGGCTGCCCGCCCTCGATCTCGGTGTAGTCCACGCCGGGGGTGAGGTCGGCGGCGGTGGCGGCCAGCGGCACCAGGGCCAGGGCGGCAAGCAGAACGCGGGACATCAGGCTCATATCAGCTCCATTGGCAAAACAAACGCCGGTCTGAGGACCGGCGTGGTGGGGAACGACGCCCGACTTGGACCGCGCGCGCGGCCACAGGTTCAGGACTTGGGCGGACCTGCCTGCGCCATGGCCGCGGCGGCCTCGTCGTCGGCGGCGTCATGCAGGCCCTGCATGTAGCTCGCCAGCGCCTGGATTTCCTGCGCGGTCAGCGGCTTGGCGATGGTGGTCATGATATTGGACAGCTTGGTCTCGGTGCGCTGCGCGGTGCCGGCCTGGTACTCCTGCAGGCGCCGGGCCACGTAGTCGGCATGCTGGCCGCCGACGTGCGGGAAGGCCGGCCCGGGGTTGCCGGCGCCGGTCGGCCCGTGGCACGCCATGCAGGCCGGGATGCCGCGCGAGGCGTCGCCGCCGCGGTACAGCTTCTGCCCGATCTCGTAGAACTTCATGTCCTTGTAGGGCCCGTCGGCCACCACGCTGTCGTCGGCCAGGCCGGCGCCGGATTTCTGCGTGGCGAAGTAGGCCCCCAGGTCGCGCATGTCCTGCGCGGTGAGGTCCTGCACGAACGGCAGCATCACCGCGACCGCGCCGCTGGTGCGCTCGCCGTTGCGGATCAGCGCGATCTGCTCGGCGACATAGCGCTCGCTCTGGCCGGCGATGCGCGGGTACATGTCCACCGATGGGTTGCCGTCCGGCCCATGGCAGGCCGCGCAGGCGGCGGCCTTGGCCTGGCCGGCCTTGGCATCGCCCCAGTGGGTCTTGGACAGGTCGATGACCAGCGGCGCGACCTTGACCGGCGCGTTGTCGGGCACCGGCACGATGGCGGTCTGGGCGTAGGCAACTGCGGCGATGACGGGTAAGGCAAGAGCGGCAAAGGCAAGCACGCGAGCGTGGCGCATCAGCTAAAGCTCCGTATGGACCTGGACGTCTGCGTTGGGGGGCGTGGGGGCCGCAGGTTTCCCCGATTATCACGTTGCGCTCGCGCGCCGGTCAACGAAGGGGCGTGTCCGGCCCGGACATGCGATCCTACGCGCATGTCGCAGCTCATCGAACGTGCCCAGTACCTGCTCTCGGCCCACAACGCCCGCCAGCTCCCCGAGGACGGCGGTTACGAGGTCGCCTTTGCCGGCCGCTCCAACGCCGGCAAGTCCAGCGCCCTCAACGCGCTGACCCGGCAGAATTCGCTGGCGCGCGTGTCCAAGACGCCCGGCCGCACCCAGCAGCTGGTGTACTTCCAGGTCCAGCCCGAACGCTACCTGGTCGACCTGCCCGGCTACGGCTACGCCAAGGTGCCGCAGGACCTGCAGGCGCACTGGCAAGCCTTCATCGACAAGTACTTCCGTACCCGCGAGGCACTCAAGGGCCTGGTGGTGGTGATGGACATCCGCCATCCGCTCAAGGACTACGACAAGCAGATGCTCGGCTACGCGGTCGAACGCGGCCTGCCGGCGCACGCGCTGCTCACCAAGGGCGACAAGCTCGGTCGCGGCCAGCAGATGCAGTCGTTGCAGAAGGTGCGCAAGGAGCTCTCGGGGCTGTGGGCCGACAGCGTGACGGTGCAGGTCTACTCGAGCGAATCGCGCCAGGGCGTGGACGAGCTGCGCGGCATCGTCGGCGGCTGGCTTGGCCTGGGCGCCGAGGCGCCGCAGGCCGGCTGATCCTTCAGCGCGCCGCCGGCAGCGGCGCGAACTCGCCCGGCACCCAGGCGTAGCTTTCGCCTTCGCGGCGCACGTGGCCCAGGCCCGGGAAGGGCAGGTGCGCCCCGGCGACCCACCAGCCCTGGTCGGCCGCCTCGGCCAGCATGCTTCGACGCGACTGGATCGCCGCGGCGCGGTCGCTGTCGGCCTCGTAGCTGGCCTCCGGCTGGGCGAACTGCACCGCATGGAAGTGCACCAGGTCGCCCCACACCAGAAGCTTGCCGCCGGCGCCGCCGTCGAACAGCCACGACACATGGCCGGGCGTATGCCCGTGCGTATCCAGCGCGACCACCCCGTCGGGCAAGGCGTCGCCGGGCGCGAAGCGATGCAGGCGGCCGGCATACGGCGCCACCGCCTTGCGCGCCAGCGGGAAGGCAAAGCGCAGGAAGGCCGGCGCGGTGGCCGCGCTCGCCGGGTCGAGCCAGTAATCGGCATCGGCGCGCGACAGCCACACCTGCGCCTTGGGATAGGCCGGCTGGCCCTGCGCGTCGAGCAGGCCGCACAGGTGGTCCGGGTGGGCGTGGGTCAGCACGATGTCGTCCACCTGCTCGGGCCGGTAGCCGGCCACGCGCAGGTTCGCCAGCACCTGCCCCAGGCCCGGGCCGAAGCATTGCTGGGTGCCGGTATCGACCAAGGTCAGGTGGCGGCCGTGCTGCACGAGATAGGCGTTCACCGCCGTCTGCAGGCCCTTCGCATCTTCCGGCACGTAGCGGTGGTCGAGCAGCCGCGCCACGCGGCCCGGGTCGATGCCGACCAGTTCCTGCCGCGCGAGCGCGACGGTGCCGTCGAACAGCGCGGTCACGCGCAGCGTGCCGATCTGCTGGCGATACACGCCGGGCACCTGGGCATCGGCCGGCGGTGGCGCTTCGGCGCGCGCGCCGGGGGCCAGCGACAGGGCCAGCCAGATCAAGGGGAAGAAGGGGCGCCAACGCATGGGGACTCCGGGAAGATGCGGCATCGCCGCGACCGCCATAGCGTGCCGCCAAGCGCGCGCGCGAACCGCTCACTGTGCATCGCGAACCGCTCAGGCGGCCGCGCGCGCCGCGTTGCCGATCAGCGCCGGGTCGAGCTGGTAGCGCGCCCGGAAGCGCCGGCTGAAGCTGCCGACCGAACGATAGCCCACGCGCGCGGCCACGCTCTTGAGCGGCAGGCGCGTGGTGTAGAGCAGCTCCATCGCCTGCGCGAGCCGCGCATCGGCCACCAGTTCGCGCAGGCCGGTGTTTTCCTCGGCAAGACGGCGACGCAACGTCGCCCCGCTCAGGCCGAACGCCTGTTCGAAATCGCGCGATTGCCAGTCGCGCGCGGGCTGCGCCGCCACCCGCGCGCGCAGCTCGCTGGCCAGGCTGGGCAAGGGCGGCAACAGCAACGCGCCGTGGCCGCGGCGGCACAGGTCGAGCACCAACGCCGCCAGCGACAGGCGCGCCTCGGCGTAACGCCCTTCGGCCAGCGCGTCCTGCCAGCGCACGAGTTCCTCGCCCAGCGGCGCCAGTGCCACCGACGCCACCGCGCCGCCCGCCGGCGGCAGCGTTTCCTGCCACAGCCCGCGCGCGGCGGCGAGCACCTCCGCGCACAGCGGCACGATCACCGTGCGGTACAGCCCGCTGTGCGGGTCGGGCACGTTGACCACGTCCATGCGGCAGGCGCGGGTGACCAGCAGGACATCGCCCGGCTGCATCTGCAGCGCCTGTCCGTCGCACTGCACCCGCTTGCTTCCCTGCAGCAGGATCGCCAACTGCGGGCGCGGCACATCTACCGACCGCACGCCGTGCTCGTGGCGCGCGTTGATGCAGGCAAAGCCTTCGCTGCGCGCGCACTCGGCCAGACGGGCAAGGCGGGCGAGCAGGGGCACGACGGGATCGGACGCGGCGTTCATGCGCGACGCTTCATACCACGACGTCGAACAGCCCGCCGATCAGGCGCGCGGCCGCCATCGCCGCCGCACCCCAGAAGGTGACCCGCAACGCGCCGCGCCAAGGCGATGCACCGCCCATGTAGGCCGCCCACGCCCCGGTGCCGAGCAGGCCGAGCAGGGTGGCCACGGTGGTGAGCGTGGCCGCCTGCGCCGGCGGCGCCAGCGTGGCCACGATCAACGGCAGCGCCGCGCCGCAGCAGAACGCCAGGGCCGAGGCCAGCGCGGCTTGCAGCGGCCGCGCGCGCAGGATCTCGGTGATGCCCAGTTCGTCGCGCGCGTGCGCGGCCAACGCATCGTGCGCGGTCAGCTGCACCGCCACCTGCCGGGCGAGCGTTGCGTCCAGCCCGCGCTGGCGGTAGATCGCCGCGAGCTCTTCCAGTTCGCTCTCCGGTTCCTCGTGCAGTTCGCGCCGCTCCACCGCCAGGTCCGCCGCTTCGGTGTCCGCTTGCGAACGCACCGAGACGTACTCGCCGGCGGCCATCGACATCGCACCGGCCACCGTGGCGGCCACGCCCGCCGCGAGCACGGCCTGTGGCTGCATGCCGCTGGCCGCCACGCCGACCACCACGCCGGCGACGGAGACGATGCCGTCGTTGGCGCCGAGTACCGCGGCGCGCAGCCAACCCACGCGGCCGGCGCGATGGACTTCCGCATGGCGGCTGGGCAGGGGCGAAGGGCGTGGCGACATGGCGGCTCTCCCGCGGCGGGCAAGGGGCAACAAGGGCGAGGGTGCCGGCGTGGACGGAAATGTGTAACGCCAGTTCCGCAACGTCCCCGGAACGGGCCTCAGGCTATAGTGCGAGCCCTTGTGACCGCCAGTCCCTGGCCGCACATCCTTCCGCCCTACCTGCAGCGAGCCCGCCCTTGTCGAGCCCCAGCCACGTCGCCGACACGCCGATCACCGACCGCCGCCAACTCGTCGAGGTGCTCGCTTCCGGCGAGAAGCCGCCAGCGCAGTGGCGCATCGGCACCGAGCACGAGAAGTTCGGCTTTCGCCTGGACGACCTGCGTCCACCGACGTTCGATGGCCCGCGGGGCATCGAGGCGCTGCTCACCGGGTTGACCCGCTTCGGCTGGGAACCGGTGCAGGAGGAAGGCCGCACCATCGCCCTGCTGCGCGAAGGCGCCTCGGTGACGCTGGAGCCGGCCGGCCAGCTGGAATTGTCGGGCGCGGCGCTGGAGACCATCCACCAGACCTGCGTGGAAACCGGCACCCACCTGGGCGAGGTGGCCGAAGTGGCCGGCGAGCTGCGGCTGGGTTTCCTCGGCATGGGCTTCCAGCCCAAGTGGGCGCGCGAGGACATGCCGTGGATGCCCAAGGGCCGCTACAAGATCATGCGTTCCTACATGCCCAAGGTCGGCCAGCTCGGCCTGGACATGATGACGCGCACCTGCACCGTGCAGGTCAACCTGGATTACGCCACCGAAGCGGACATGGTGAAGAAGTTCCGCGTGTCGCTGGCGTTGCAGCCGATCGCCACGGCGCTGTTCGCCGATTCGCCGTTCACCGAGGGCCGGCCGAACGGCTACCTCAGCTATCGCTCGCACATCTGGACCGATACCGACGCCGACCGCACCGGCATGCTCGACTTCGTCTTCGAGGACGGCTTCGGCTACGAGCGCTACGTCGATTACCTGCTCGACGTGCCGATGTACTTCTCCTACCGCGACGGCATCTACCACGATGCCAGCGGCCAGAGCTTCCGCGATTTCATGCAGGGCCGCCTGCCGGTGCTGCCGGGCGCGCTGCCGACGCTGCGCGACTGGTCCGATCACATGACCACCGCCTTCCCGGAAGTGCGCCTGAAGAAGTACCTGGAAATGCGCGGCGCCGACGCCGGCCCGTGGGCGCGGCTGTGCGCGCTGCCGGCATTCTGGGTCGGCCTGTTGTACGACGATGCCGCGCTCGATGCGGCATGGGACCTGGTCAAGGATTTCAGCCTGGCCGAACGCCATGCGCTGCGTGACGGCGTGCCGCGGCATGCGCTCTCGCTGCCGTTCCGCGGCGGCAGCGTGCGCGCGCTCGCCGCGCGCGCCGTGGAGATCGCCATCGCCGGCCTGCAGCGGCGTGCGCGCCGCAATGCCGATGGCCAGGACGAGAGCGGCTTTCTGGATGTGCTGCGCGAAATTGTCGACAGCGGCCTGACCCCGGCCGAGCGCAAGCTGGCGCTGTTCAACGGCCGCTGGCAGGGCAGCGTGGACCCGGTCTTCGCCGAGTTCGCTTACTGAGCCAACGCTACCGGCAGGCAGGGCAGGCGCACGCACGCGCGCAGCCCGCCGCCGGGCCGGTTGTCCAGCGCCAGCTCGCCGCCGTGCGCGGTGGCGATGCCGTTGGCCACCGCCAGGCCCAGGCCAATCCCGCCGGTATCGCGGTTGCGCGAGCGCTCGCCACGCACGAACGGCAGCAGCAGTTGCTCGCGCTGCGCCGGGTCGATGCCCGGGCCATCGTCGTCGATCCACAGCACGCAGTGGCCGTCTTCGCGGTGCAGGCTCGCACGCGCGTTGCCGCCGTACTTGAGCGCGTTCTCGCACAGGTTGGCGATCATCCGCCGCAGCGCCATCGGGTCGCCCTCCACCAGCACCGATTCGCCCGGCGTGATGCGCGCATCGGCCCCGGTGTCGGCCAGATCGTCCACCACGCCCTCGACCAGCAGGCGCAGATCCAGCGGCGAACGCGGCCCGGCGCGCTGCGCGTTGCGGATGAAGTCCAGCGCTGCGGAGATCATCGTCTTCATCTCCTCGATGTCGCCCAGCACGCGCTCGCGCAGCGGCTCCGGCGCCGCTTCCATGCGGAAGGCCAGCCGCGCCAGCGGCGTGCGCAGGTCGTGCGCGATCGCCGCGACCATCTGCGTGCGTTCGTGCACCATGCGGTTCAAGCGCGCCTGCATCGTGTTGAACGAATCCACCGCCTGCGCCAGTTCGGTGGGGCCCTGCGGCGGCAGCGGCGCGGCTTCGGGATGGCGGCCGAGACGTTCGGCGGCCTCGGAGAAGCGCCGGATCGGCGCGGACAGCGCGCGCGAGAACCACCAGGCCAGCGGCAGCATCAGCAGCAGGCCAGCGCCGAACAGCAGCACCACCTGCAGCTTGAACGCGCCGGTCAGCCCGCGGCCGGGCGAGGTGACCACGCGCCAGTGGCCATCGGCCTGGCGCGCGGCGGCGGTGAAGCCATCGAGCTGGTTCTTGCCGGCCATGAAATCGAACCCGGGGCCGTGGCGCGACGGGCCGCCGCCGAAGCCCAGGTTGCCGCCGGCGCGCGCATCGAACGGCGGCGGTGGCATGGGCGGCATGCCGCCTGCGTCCTGTCGAGAGGGATCGGGCGGGCCGGCGCGGTCGGCGAACGCCGCGGCTTCGGCGGCTTGTCGCGCCGCGGCGTCCGACCCGGCGCCGCCCTGGGCCGATGCCGAGGGCGGGCCGCCGGCCCACAGCCAGCGGGGGGGAATGAAGCCGGGAATGTCGGGCAAGGCATCCAGGCTGGTGTAGAAGCGCACGTCGTCGGCGGGCAGGCCGATCCAGCGCGCCATCACCGCTTCCACGCGCGGCTCGCGGTGCTGGTTCGGCGCGGGCAGCGGCATGTGCGCCTGCTCGCTGACCTGCAGCTTGGCGTCCGCGGCCGGCATGCGCGTGCTGAGCAGCGCGATCACTTCCGGCGGATGCGGCGGCGCCTCGAAGATCGGCGTGCGTAGCACCAGCAACGCCACGCCCAGGCCCTGCGCGAAGAGCAGCGCGCCGGCCAGCAGCAGGAACGTGCGCGCGAAGATCGACAGCCGCCGGCGCGGCCGCGGGGTGGTCACAGGCGCGCCACGTTCGGCAGCAACATGTAGCCCTCGTTGCGCACGGTGCGGATCATCTCGGTGTGCACGCGCTCGTTGATCTTGCGGCGCAGCCGGCTGATCTGGCTGTCGATGGCGCGGTCGTACACGTCGGTATCGCGGCCGCGTGCGAGGTCCAGCAGCTGGTCGCGGCTGAGCACGCGCTGCGGGTGTTCGACGAAGGTGCGCAGCAGGCCGAATTCGCCGTCGGAGAGATGGATGAACACGCCGGTGGGATCGCGCAGGTCGCGGCGCATCACGTCCAGCCGCCAGCCGGCGAATTCGTACACGTTGCCGCGGTGGTCCGACAGCTCGGCCTGCAACTGGCTGCGGCGCAACAGCGCGCGCACCCGGGCGAGCAATTCGCGCGGGTTGCAGGGCTTGGCGAGGTAGTCGTCAGCGCCGACCTCCAGGCCGATGATGCGGTCGGTGTCGTCGCCGAGCGCGCTGAGCATGATCACCGCCGGCGCACTGCGTTCGTTGGCCAGCTGGCGCGCCGCGCTCAGGCCGTCCTCGCCCGGCATCATCACGTCGAGGATGACCAGGTCCGCGCGGCGTTCGTTGATCGCCTGGCGCATGCCGTTGACGTTTTCGGCGGTGCGCACGTGGTAGCCGTGCTCGCCGAGGAAATCGCCGATCAGCCGGCGCAGGTCGGGGTCGTCGTCGACCACCAGAATCGAAGCGGACATAGGGGCTCGCCAAGGGTGCCGCGCACGCGGCCATACGGGGGAAACCCATCATACGAAGTGCCCGCCGGCCCTTCTTGTCAATGCGTGTCAGCCGGTGGCCGGGGCGGCCATGCCGGGCCAAACCGCGGGCAAGGCGCCGGGGGATGCTACTGGCCGGGGAGGGCTGGCACCGAAGGACCGGCCCTGAACGAACGGCGGCACATCCGTGACATCACCGGTAGCCACGCTTCGCGGGACGCACCACCAAGGAGAATTCGAATGAAGATCGCATCCACCGCCGTGCGGCGCACGGTCATGCTGCTGGGCGTATCGCTGCTGGCCGGCTGCAGCGGCCTGTGCTCGCGCGGCCACGCGCCGCCACCACCGCCGCCGGACGCGCCGGTGCCGCACCGCCCGCCGCAGGACCCGGCATTCGCCCAGGCCCTGCACGCCTGCCTGCGGGAGCTGGGCGTGGAGACGCCCCGGGACGATGGCCCGGGCACGCCGGCGGCCGCACGCCCGGATCGCGAAGCGCTCGATGCCTGCCTGAAGGAGAAGGGCGTGCCGCCGCCCCCGCCGCCGCCGCCGCGCGACCCGGCGCTGGCCGCCGCATTCGCAGCCTGCCGCGCCACGTTGGGCGTGCCCGAGGACGGCCCGCCGCCGCCGGATGCACGCGAGCGCCTACATGCGTGCCTGAAGGAGAGGGGGGTGCCGCCGCCCCCACCGCCAAGCGAGCGGCCGCCGCAGCCCTAGTGGCGGCCACGGCAGGGCAGGACGGGCGCCCCACGCGCCCCGCCGTGGATGGCGCGGTCATCTGCACCACTGCTGCTCGCACGGCACGCCGTCGCCATCGCCGTCCATCTGCGTGTTGGGGCAATGGCGGATGAAATACTTCGCCTCCGCGCAGGAGGTCATCTGCGAACAGTGGGTACGGCCATCGCAATGGAACGATGAGGGCCTGCGCTGGGCGGCGGCCAACGGTGCCGCGGCCGCCGCCCGTGTTTCCGTCGCATCTTCCCAGCGCGAATACACGTAGAAGCCGATCGCCCCCAAGACTACGCAGACGAGCGGCAGGGCCACGCGCGAACGAGGCGCGCTGCGCCGTGCCGGCGGCCCGTGCCGCCGCGCGGCGTGGGCGGCCTGTCCGGGCCGCAGCACGCGTACGGCGCGCGGCCGGCCGTCGGGCCCCGGTTCGGTCTCGAAGGTGAGCACCTCGCTGATGCGAGGCCGCTGTCCGTCGCGAGGCAGCGCGGAAATATGGACGAAGACCTCATCGCCTCCCTGCGCTGGCGCGATGAAGCCGAATCCGCGCTCATCATTCCATCGCGTGAGCGTGCCGTAGGTGCGCATCGGCGTATTCCCTCTCGTCCGTGGCGTGCGTGCAGGGGAGGCGCTGGGCAGTCCCCGGGCCCAGACTACCCGCCCGCGGCGGCGCCAGCACCTCCACCTGTCTTTCACGTCGCGATCACCACCGGACGAGACGTTGTGGCCCATGCTAGGGAACAGCCAATCGACCGGGAGTCACCATGACCGACCTGAAGATGAGCCGCCGCAGCGTCCTGATCGGGGGCGCGGTCTCGGCGGCCGGCGTGGCCGCCAGCACCCGCCTCGGCGCGCATGCCACCGAAGCGGTGATGCCCGCCGCGCCCGAACCCCCGCCCCGCAGCACGGTGCACCTGGAGGTCAATGGCCGGCAGGAAACGCTCACGCTCGACAACCGCACCACGCTGCTGGATGCACTGCGCGAGCACCTCAAGCTCACCGGTTCGAAGAAAGGCTGCGACCACGGCCAGTGCGGCGCCTGCACGGTGATCGTCGATGGCCGGCGGATCAATGCCTG
Source organism: Stenotrophomonas sp. HITSZ_GD (assembly GCF_029543105.1). Classification (GTDB taxonomy): domain Bacteria; phylum Pseudomonadota; class Gammaproteobacteria; order Xanthomonadales; family Xanthomonadaceae; genus Stenotrophomonas_A. The sequence goes on along the minus strand of NZ_JARQXB010000010.1, from coordinate 73,307 downwards.
CCTGTCGCTCGCGGTGATGAACGAGGGCGCCAAGATCACCACCATCGAAGGCCTCGGCCAGCCGGATGCCCTGCATCCGATGCAGGCCGCCTTCGTCCGCCACGATGGCTACCAGTGCGGCTACTGCACGCCCGGGCAGATCTGCTCGGCCGTGGCGATGCTGCAAGAGTGGCGCGAGGGCATGCCCAGCCATGTCTCCGCCTCGCTCACGGGCAAGACCGCGCTGGACGCGACCGAGCTGCGCGAGCGCATGAGCGGCAACCTCTGCCGCTGCGGTGCCTACTCCAATATCGCCGAGGCCATCGAGGACGTGGCGGGAGGGCGCGCATGAAAGCCTTCACCTACGAACGCGCCGCCGACCCGGCCGCCGCGGCCGCGCAGGCGGCCCGCAACCCAGGCGCACGCTTCATTGCCGGCGGCACCAACCTGCTGGACCTGATGAAGCTGCAGATCGAGGCGCCCGTGCACCTGATCGACGTCAACGGGCTGGCGCTGGACCGCGTGGAAGACTTGCCCGACGGCGGCCTGCGCATCGGTGCGCTGGTGCGCAATGCCGACCTGGCCGCGCATCCGCGCGTGCGCCGCGATTACGCGTTGCTCTCGCGCGCGCTGCTCGCCGGCGCCTCGGCGCAGCTGCGCAACCGCGCCACCACGGCAGGCAACCTGCTCCAGCGCACGCGCTGCCCGTACTTCTACGACCCGCAGCAGGCCTGCAACAAGCGCCTGCCCGGCAGCGGCTGCGCGGCGATGGGCGGCTTCAACCGCAACCTGGCGGTGATCGGCGCCAGCGCGCACTGCATCGCCACCCATCCCAGCGACATGGCGGTGGCGATGCGCGCGCTCGACGCCCAGGTGGAAACCGTGCGCGGCGATGGCAGCACCCGCAAGATCCCGCTGGCCCAGCTTTATCGCGCGCCGGGCGATACTCCGCACCTCGAGTACACGCTGGAGCGCGGCGAGCTGATCACCGGCGTCGTGCTGCCGCCGCCCCTGGGCGGGCAGCACATCTACCACAAGGTGCGCGACCGGGCCTCGTACGCGTTCGCCATCGTCTCGGTGGGCGTCGTGGTTCCGAAGGAAGGCGCGGTGCGCGTGGCCGTCGGCGGCGTGGCCCCGCAGCCCTGGCGCGTGGAGGCCGCCGAGCAGTCGCGCGATGCGCGCCGTATCGCCGCACGCCTGCTGGAAGGCGCACAGACGACGGAACAGAACGCGTTCAAGCTGCCGCTGGTGCAGCGCACGCTGGCCGCCGTACTCGAAGAAGCGAGGGCCTGAGATGAAATTCGATACCCCCGCCGGACCTAATCCTATTGACCGCCTGCGCGTGGTCGGCCAGCCCGTGGACCGCATCGACGGCCCGCTGAAGACCACCGGCACCGCGCCGTACGCCTACGAGCACCACGACGTCGCGCCGGACGCGGCCTATGGCTATGTCGTGGGTGCCGGCATCGCCAAGGGCACGATCCGCGCGATGGACCTGTCCGCCGCGCGCAAGTCGCCCGGCGTGCTCGGCATCGTCACCGCGCAGAGCGCTGGCAAGCTCGGCAAGGGCAAGTTCAACACCGCCCACCTGCTCGGCGGCCCCCGCGTGGAGCACTACCATCAGGCGGTGGCGCTGGTGGTGGCCGAGACCTTCGAACAGGCGCGTGCCGCCGCGCAGCGCATCAAGGTGGATTACGCGCGCGAAACCGGCGCATTCGACCTCCACGCCGCGCGCGGCAGCGCGACCAAGCCCAAGGCCGACCAGGGCCCGCCGGACACGGCCGTGGGCGATTTCGCCGGCGCGTATGCCGCCGCGCCGGTGAAGTTCGACCAGACCTACACCACGCCCGACCAGGCCCACGCGATGATGGAGCCGCATGCCTCCATCGCGCGCTGGGACGGCGACCAGCTCACCGTGTGGACGTCGAACCAGATGATCGACTGGGGCACCGGCGATGTGGCCAAGACGCTGGGCATCCCGAAGGAAAAGGTACGGCTGGTGTCGCCGTACATCGGCGGCGGTTTCGGCGGCAAGCTGTTCGTGCGCGCCGACGCCGTGCTCGCCGCGCTGGGCGCGCGCCAGGTCGGGCGCGCGGTGAAGGTAATGCTGCAACGGCCGCTGATCTTCAACAACACCACCCACCGTCCCGCGACGATTCAGCGCATCCGCTTCGGCACCACCGCCGATGGACACATCCAGGCCATCGGCCATGAGAGCTGGTCGGGCGATTTGCCGGGCGGCGGGCCCGAGACCGCGGTGAACCAGACGCGCCTGCTGTATGCCGGTGCCGATCGCATGACCGCCACGCGCCTGGCCGTGCTCGACCTGCCCGAGGGCAATGCGATGCGCGCGCCGGGCGAAGCCCCGGGCTTGATGGCGCTGGAGATCGCCGTGGACGAGCTGGCCGAACAGCTCGGCATGGACCCGATCGAACTGCGCATTCGCAACGACACCCAGGTGGACCCCGAACACCCGCAGCGCCCGTTCTCGCAGCGGCAGCTCGTGCAATGCCTGCAGGAAGGCGCGCGCCGCTTCGGATGGGAGCGGCGTGCCGCCAAGCCGGCGAGCACTCGCGAAGGGCGCTGGTGGATCGGCCAGGGCGTGGCGGCGGCGTTCCGGAACAACCTGGTGATGGCCTCCGGCGCGCGCGTGGCGCTTGAGCCCGACGCCACGGTCACCGTGGAAACCGACATGACCGATATCGGCACCGGCTCCTACACGATCATCGCGCAGACCGCCGCCGAGATGCTGGGCGTGCCGCTGTCGAAGGTACACGTGCGCCTGGGCGATTCGCGCTTCCCGGTCTCGGCCGGTTCGGGCGGCCAGTGGGGCGGCAACAGCTCCACCGCCGGCGTGTACGCCGCATGCGTGAAGCTGCGCCAGTCGCTGGCCGAGCGCGCGGGCATCCTCGCCGACGCGGCTGATTTCAGCGAGGGCCGCGTGCGCGGCGGCGGCCGCGACGTGCCGTTGGAGCAGCTCGCCCGGCAGGGCAGGGTGGTGGCCGAGGACCGCATGGAATACGGCGATCTGGCCGAGAAGTTCCAGCAGTCCACCTTCGGCGCGCATTTCGTCGAGGTGGCGGTGGACGCGGCGACCGCCGAGATTCGCGTGCGGCGCATGCTCGCGGTCTGCGCGGCCGGGCGCATCCTCAACCCGAAATCGGCGCGCAGCCAGGTGATCGGCGCGATGACGATGGGCGTGGGGGCCGCGCTGATGGAGGAACTGGTGGTCGATCGCCGCCTGGGTTTCTTCGTCAACCACGATCTGGCCGGCTACGAGGTGCCGGTGCATGCGGACATCCCGCACCAGGAGGTAGTGTTCCTGGACGAAACCGATCCGGTGTCCTCGCCGATGAAAGCCAAGGGCGTCGGCGAGCTGGGCATCTGCGGTGTCGGTGCGGCGGTCGCCAATGCGATCCACCACGCCACCGGCGTGCGCGTGCGCGATTACCCGATCACGCTCGACAAGCTGCTCGAGCGCATGCCCGCCTAGCACTTCGTATTCGCGGCCGGCGTCCTGCCGGCCGCGATCCCCGATGGGTCTGGGTGCCCCCCGGCCCTGCCGCACTTCCCTGTGCCGCACTTCCTTGTGCCGGCGGCGACCGGCGCACGGCGTCCTGCCGTGGCCGATGCCGCCCGTGTGCCCGGCGCCCCCTCCCGGGCGCCAGGCAATCGCCGTCAGGCCGCGGCGGCGACCGCCGCGCGGATCGCGCGGCGGATCTCCGGCTCGCTGGCGAGGCGGAACATGCTCACCGCCTGCGTCAGCTCGCCAGCCTGGTCTTCCATCGCGCGTGCCGCGGCGGTGGCTTCTTCCACCAATGCGGCGTTCTGCTGCGTGGTTTCGTCCATCTGCGTGATGGTCTGGTTAACCTGTTCGATGCCGGCGGACTGCTCCTGCGAGGCCGCGGAAATCTCGGCCATGATGTCGGTCACGCGCTGCACCGAGGCGACGATCTCGCCCATGGTCGCGCCGGCCTTGTGCACCAGTGCCGAACCATCGGTCACCTTGGCCACTGAGTCGTCGATCAGCTGCTTGATCTCCTTGGCCGCGTTGGCCGAACGCTGGGCCAGCGTGCGCACCTCGGAAGCCACGACCGCGAATCCGCGGCCCTGCTCGCCGGCGCGCGCCGCTTCCACCGCGGCGTTCAACGCCAGGATGTTGGTCTGGAAGGAGATGCCGTCGATCACCGAGATGATCTCGGCGATCCGCTTGGAGGACGCCTCGATGTTGGCCATCGTCGTCACCACCTGGCCCACGACCTCGCCACCCTGCGAGGCCACGTTCGCCGCACCTTGCGCGAGCTGGTTGGCCTGGCGCGCGTGGTCGGCGTTCTGCTTCACGGTGGAGGTGAGTTCCTCCATCGAGGCGGCGGTCTCTTCCAGGTTGGCGGCCTGCTGCTCGGTACGGCGCGAAAGATCGCTGTTGCCCTGGGCGATCTCGCCGGCGGCCAGGTTGATGCTGCCGCTGGCGGCCTGGATGCGGCCGACGATCTCCGTCAGCTGGCCGACCGAGGCGTTGGCGTCGTCGCGCATCTGCGCGAACACGCCGTGGAAGTCGCCTTCCATGCGCTGGGTGAGGTCGCCCTCGGCGATGGCGCGCAGCAGCGCGGACAGCGCCTGCAGGCTCGATTCGGTGGTGCCCATCAGGCCATTGAGGCTGCCGACCATCTCGCGGAATTCGTGCTGGTAGCGGGCCTCGTCGCCGCGGCGGGAAAAATCGCCGCGACCGGCGGCCTGAGTCAACGCGCGAATCTCGCCGTTGATGTCCGACAGGCTGCGCTTGACCGCATCCATCGCCTGGGTGATCGCGGCCTTTTCGCCGGGCAGGCGGTCCATGTCCACCGACAGATCGCCGATGGCGTAGTGCTGGATCACATCGACCACGCGCATCTTCACCCCGATGTGCTGCGCCACGCAGGCGTTGGCCTCGTGCACCATCCGGGCGTATTCGCCGGTGAAGGACTGCTCGTCCATGCGGAAGCTGATCTCGCCCGCATCGTGGCGGTGAGTCATCTCGCGCTGTTGCGCGATCAGGTGTTGCAGCGTGCCGGTCACGCGCTGCAGCGCCGTGGCGAGATCGCCGATCTCATCGCGCGTGGTCACGCGGATGCTGCGCGAGAGGTCGCCCTCGGCCACGGCCTGCACCGCGGCGGCGGCCTGCTGGATCGGGCGGATGATCGAGCGGCGCAGCCACACCGTGAGCACGCCCAGCAACAGCAGCGCCGCACCGAGCATCAAGCCGCCGGCCACCACCAGCATGCTGCGTGCGTGCTGCGCCTTGGCGTCCAGCGCGGCCTCGGATTGCTGCTTGGCGCGCGCGGCGAGTTGATCCAGCGTGGCGCCGAGCGGGCGGTCCAGGCCGCGCACCAGCGCGTCGCCGGCTTCGGCGCCGCCGCCGCTGGCGTCCCATTGGGCGAGCGCATCGCGGTACTTCGCGTCCAGCGCGCGGTGCTGTTCGGCGAACTGCTGGGCCAGCGCACGCACCTGCGGATCGGACGACGCCCCCAGCGCGGTGGCGATCGCCTCGGCCCGGGTGCCTTTCTCCTCGAACGCCGCCAGGTGCTTGGCGCGCAGCTCGGCGTCGTGGCCGCGCAGCAACACGTTCTTCCACTCCTGCACCTGCAGGCGGAACTCGCGACCGAGCTGTTCGGACTGCGCGAGCTGGTTCACTTCCGGCGGCAGGTCGCTGCCGAGGTTGGACCACGCCGAGCCCAGGCCGGCGAGGCCGCACGTGAGGACAATCGCCAGGCCCACGCCCAGCGCACCGAGCAACTTGGTCTGGATACCGATGGAGGATGTCGAGGAGCGCATGGCGGGACTCGCTTGGCTGCAAGGGTTTCCAGCTATCGGCCCACCCTGAATCGCCTTGAGATGTCGTGGTGCATGAATACGAACAATGTCGCAGGAAACTGCGGCCTGCTGCACAAAACGTCCCAATATTCGATATGCGTTTTCGGCAAATTCGGAACAGTTCATGGCGCGGGGCCCGTATCAGGGGCCCGCGCGCGCGGCGTGTTTAGCTTGACCGGTCGCGTCCGATGCCGGAGGAAACGCGCCAGATATCGACGTGCCCATCGCCGGCATGGCGGTCGATGGCGGCCAACTCCTCGGCGCTGAAGTCCAGGCGCTTCACCGCATCGAGTGAATCGTCCAGCTGCGCCACGGTGCGCGCGCCGATCAGGGCCGAGGTCACCCGCGCGTCGCGCAGCACCCAGGCGATGGCCATCTGTGCCAGCGACTGGCCACGCGCGGCGGCGAGTTCGTTCAACGCGCGGATCCTCTCCAGGTTGTCGGCGCTGAGCATGCGTTGCTTGAGCGAGCCGTCGCGGCGCGCGCGCGCATCCTCCGGCACGCCCTTGAGGTACTTGTCGCTGAGCATGCCCTGGGCCAGCGGCGAGAACGCGATGCAGCCCACGCCGCGTTCTTCCAGCACCTGCAGCAGGCCCTGCTCGATGTCGCGGTTGAGCATCGAGTAGTTCGGCTGGTGGATCAGCAGCGGCACGCCTTCGGCGCGCAGGATTTGCTCCGCCTGCCCGGTCAGTTCCGGCGAATAGGAGGAGATGCCCACGTACAGCGCCTTGCCCTGGCGGTGCAGCTGCGCGAGCGCGCCCATGGTTTCCTCCAGCGGCGTGTCGGCATCAACCCGGTGCGAATAGAAGATATCCACGTAATCCAGCCCCATGCGGCGCAGGCTCTGCTCGCAGCTGGCCAGCACGTGCTTGCGCGAACCGCTGGGGCCGCCGTAAGGGCCGGGCCACATGTCCCAGCCGGCCTTGGTGGAGATCACCAGTTCGTCGCGATGCGTGGCGAAGTCGCTGGCGAACCAGCGGCCGAAATTCTCCTCGGCCGAGCCGTAGGGCGGGCCGTAGTTGTTCGCCAGGTCGAAGTGAGTGACGCCGCGGTCGAACGCGCGGCGCAGCATCGCCCGTCCGGTCTCGAATACGTCCACGCCCCCGAAGTTCTGCCACAGGCCCAGCGAGACCGCCGGCAGCACCAGGCCGCTGCGGCCGACGCGGCGGTAGGGCATGCGGCCGTCATAGCGGGCGGGATCGGCGATGTAGGACATGGAGCGGCTCCGGTAGGCGGGGCGCCTACTTTAAGAGGCGCGCCCGCCGGGCGAAACGCCTGCTTTCGCCATCACCAGTTCCAGCGCACGCCGGCCTTGGCGTCCCATGCGTCGAAGTCGCGGTCAAAGCTCTTCTGGTAGCCCACGTTGGCGTACAGCGTGGCGGAAGCGCCCCATTGCCAGGTCATGCCGGCGTTGAGCTGCCACCAGGTGCCCTTGAGGCTGGCCTCGAACGGCACGTAGCCCTCGGCCGAGGAGAACTCGGTGACCGGCTGGCCGCGGAACTCGTGCCAGCCGTTGAGGCGCAGCCAGCCGGTGAACAGGCGCGCGATGCCTTGGTCGGTGGGGGCCAGCGTCCACGTGTTGGCCCAGCGCAGGCCCAGCCGCGCAGCCAGCGCGTCCATGTCTCGGAAGCGGACGAGGGCGGCCGGGTCACGGCTCTGGTCGCGATCGATGCGCTGGTAGATCACCTGGATCTGCGGTTCGAGCAGTTCGCGTTTGTCTTCGTGCAAAAGCCTGGGCCAGCCGGCTTCCAGCGAGGCGGCCCAGCCGAAGCTGTCGCGGTCGAGCAGGATGCCGTTGCTGGAGCGCGACTTGGCCTTGCCCCAGGTGCCTTGCCAGACCGCGTCCAGGTACTGGCCCTGCTCGCCGTAGCGCGTCCAGTACAGGCCGAGCGAGGTGCCGCGCACTTCGTTCCGGCCGGCCATCACGCCATCGTAGTTGACCACGTCGCTGCGGATGCGGCCCTGGCCGACATACACGCCTGCGTGGTCGCGCTTGCCGTCGTCGTGTTCCTCCGTGTACGCATCCACGCCCGCCTGCACGGCGAGGATGTCGTAGTCGTAGCGCGGCCCACCGGTCTCGTAGATGCCACGCCGCGCGCCCTCGACATCGCCGTTCTCGCCGATCACGCGCACCCAGGCGCCGTTGAACCACGGGTCCTGGCGCAGGTCGTTGCGCGCGCGCAGCTGCTCTTGCTCGCCCACGCGCTCGTGCAGGTTGCCCAGCGTCGTCCAGCCGTAGCGCAGCGCCATCGCCGGCAGTGCGGTGTACAGCGAAACCTCGGCGCGGTAGTCCGGCGTTGGCGTCGGGCCCGGTTCCGGCGGATCGGGCGGCGTGGGCGGCGTGACTTCCGGTTCGGGCACTACCGGCGGCGGGTCGGGGTCCGGTCCGGGTTCCGGCGCGGGCGGCTCCGGCGGCGGCGGCGAGGGGGGATCGGGCGGCGGCGGTGGCGGCGGAGGAGGCGGTGGGGGTGGCGGCGGTGGAGGGGGCGACGGCGGGCAGACATGCACCGGCGCGCCGGGTGCGCCACAGTCCAGCGTAGAACGCAGGAACCAGTCCTGCTCGCTGCCAGCCGAGGCGCCGCCCCGGTACAGGTGGTACTCGTAGGGGCCGGCCAGCAGCACCTGCCCATTCGTGAACGCATCCGGCGCGGTGGTGGCGCCGTTGAGCGTGGCCACCACGCGGATGCCGTCGCCCACCGTCAGCGCGCCCGCGCCGCCGCTGTTGAGGATTTCCAGCGCGCTTTGCCCGGTGGCCGTGCCGCCGTCGAGGATGAGCTGGTCGGTAGGCGAATCGTCCTCGGCCAGCCAGGTATTGAGCGCGATCACGCTGCCCGCCGTGCCGGCGTAGGACTGGGTGTACAGGTGCTTGTAGACATCGTTCACCGGCGCGGTGAACTCGATGCGGCCCTGGTTGCTGACCAGGCCCGAGACGTTGGAGATCTCCGGGATGGTCCAGGTGCTGGTCGCGTCGATCGTCGCGTCGCTGAGGTTCCAGGCCTGGCCCGTCCAGTGCGACTGGTCGCGCAGGGTGATGCGGGTCGTCGCGTCGGTGGCGCCACCGGCCATGCCGGCGAGCGTGCTGCGCGTGGCGACCAGCTCGGCCAGCGTGGCCTCGCCGCTGCTGTTCATCTCGCCGCCGAACAGCAGCGCCTGCGTGCCGCTCACGTGGGTGTCGGTGAGCGTGGCGCTGAAGGGGCCATACACGTAGAACGCCGCGTCGGCGGACTGCATCGAGCCGCCCTGCATCGTGAACACGTTGCGGTAACCCGGTGCCTGGTTCACCGCGTACACGCCATCGGCGTTGCCGGTGGCGGTGACGGTGCTGTCCACGAGATGGACTTCGTTGTCGCCGGTCGCCTGGCTGGCGCTGCCGTAGTTCCACATCCAGAACGCCTCGTACCCGCCCTCGTTGCGGAAGGTGGATCCGGTGGCGTTGAGAATCGAGCGGGCGTAGGTCGAGACCGTGGCCGATTGCGCGGCGCTGGTGGTGACGCTGTCGCCCTGCAGGTTGGCGATGCTGGTGGTGCCGTTCTGGCCCAGGTAGAGGCCGTGGCCGGCCGTACCGCTGTTGGTCCAGGTGGTGCCCTGGCTGTTGAGCGTACCGCCGAGCACCAGGCCTGCGGCGCGCCAGCTCGGCGCGCCCGAGCCGCTGAAGATCGGGCCGGCGGACATCGAACTGCCGGACGAAAAGCTGTAGCGCTGCCCGTTGCGGGTGGCGGTCACGCCGATGCGGCTCGCACCGCCGAGGTTGACGGTGGAATTGGGCTGCACCCACACGCCCAAGCCGACGCCGGCGCCCTGCACGACGAAGTTCTCCAGGCTGATCTGCCCCCCGTTCTGCGCCACCAGCCCGGTGCCCGACACGCTGGTGGTCGTGTTGTTGAAGGTGGCGGTGACGTTGCGCAGCACCGAATCGGTGGGCGCGCCGTCCACCGTCACGCCGACGGAATTGCCGCCATTGAAGGTCAGCGACACGGCTCCCAAGGTGTCGATATGGCCGCCGCCATACAGGTACAGGCCCAGCGAACCGCCGCCCTGGAAAGTGATGGGCAGTGCATTGTTCACCACGATGCGCGCACCCGTGCCCTGCACGCCCAGGCCGATGGGGTTGGCCGTGGCGCCGCTTCTTCCGATGGTGAAGCTGTTGCCGCTGCCCAGCGTGACCAGGCCGGTGCCGTCCACGCCGATGCCGCTGCCCTGGGCGCCGGTGACGAGCGAGGGATCGTTGTAGCGCGTGCTGCGGATGTCGATGCTGCCGGCGCTGGCGCCGGCCAGCAGCCCCACGCCGGTGATGTATACGTTGCCCCCGGCCAGGACGATGCCGCCGCCGTCGGCGAACAACGCCCGGCCGCTGGTGGTGCGCAGGTTGAGCCCGTTGGTCGCCGTGATCGTGCCGTTGGTGGCGTGCAAGGCGGCGCCGCTGGTCGTCTGCACGATGATGCTGCCGGGCTGGGTGCCGGCCTGCATGTCGAGAATGACGTTGCCACCGTTGGCGCGCACGCCGTCGGTGCCGTTCGTGATGTTGATCGTGGTGTTCCCCACCACCGACGTGGTGCCGGAGGTGGAGCTCACCGTCGTCGTCACCGTACCCGGGCCGACAACGGCCTGCGCGCGTGCCGGGGAAGGCGGCAGCAGCACGGCATGGCCCAGGACCAGGGCAATGGCGGCGGAAAGCGCACTGTTCCGAGGTCTCATCGCAGCACTCCATCGCAGGTGCGAGCTTGCGACGTTGAACGCCGGCGTGCGGCAGCTCAACCGAGCATGTACGGGAACCGTCTAAGTAAAACTACTGATCGCCGCGCCAGCGCAGGGCGTCCACCAGCAACGCGAAGGCCTGCGAGGGCTGGCGGCGGCTGGGGTAGTACAGGTGGTAGCCCGGGAAGAGCGGGCACCAGTCGTCGAGCACCTGCTGCAGGCGATCGCTGGCGATGTGCGCGGCGGCGAGATCCTCGGGAACGTAGGCCAGCCCGAAGCCGTCCAGCGCCGCATCCAGTATCCGGTCGATGCTGTTGAACACCAGCCGCCCTTCCACGCGCACGTTGAGTGCGTGGCCATCCTTCTCGAACTCCCACGCGTACAGGCCGCCATGAGTAAGGAAGCGCAGGTTGATGCACTCGTGGGCGACGAGATCGCGCGGCGTGGCGATGCGAGGACGCCCGCGTAGATAGCCGGGCGTGCCGACCACCACCAGCCGGGTGGGTGGGCCGATCGGCGTGGCGATCATGTCCTGTGCCACTTGCTCGCCGAGGCGGATGCCGGCGTCGAAACGTTCGGCCACGATGTCGGTGAGGGTCGAATCGCTGATCACCTCCACCCGCACTTCCGGGTAGGTGGCCAGGAAGGTGCGCAGCACCGGCCACAGCACGCGGCGCGCGGCGTGGTCGCTGGTGGTGATGCGGATCGTGCCGCTGGGCGTGTCGCGGAACTCGCCCAGCCCCAGCAGCGCCGCATCGATGTTCTCGAAGTTCGGCGCCAGCGACTGCAGCAGCCGCTCGCCGGCCTCGGTGGGCGACACGCTGCGGGTGGTGCGCGTGAGCAGCCGCACGCCCAGCCGGGATTCGAGCTGGCGCATCGTGTGGCTGAGCGCCGATTGCGACACGCCGAGCCGGGCCGCGGCGCGGGTGAAGCTGCGCTCCTGCGCGACCAGCAGGAAGGCCTGCAGGTCGTTGTAGTTTTCCCGGTTCACGGCATGCATCCGGCGATTAGTGAGCCAGGATCATAGGTCTATTCGCATTACGTTGGCTTATCGCCGGCCGGCACCGGCGCCAGACTGCTGCCCGTACCGCAGTGGCGCGCCACTGCCTTTGCCATCGCTTCGCCAGGAGGTTCCATGAAGCTCATCCGCCACGGCAGCGTACCGTCCGCCCAGGGCTCGCCGGAGTACTTCACCGGCCAGGTACGCATCGACATGCCCTTCCAGGGCAGCGCACCGGCACGCGTGAGTGGGGCCATCGTCACCTTCGAGCCGGGCGCGCGCACCGCATGGCACACGCATCCGCTGGGGCAGACGTTGATCGTCACCGCCGGCCGGGGCTGGACCCAGTGCGAGGGCGAGGCGGTCGTCGAACTGCGCCCCGGCGATATCGTGTGGTGCCCGCCGGGCCATCGGCATTGGCACGGCGCCACGCCCGACGACGCGATGACGCACATCGCCATTGCCGAAGCGCTGGATGGCAAGGTGGTGGACTGGCAGGAACACGTCAGCGACGCCGATTACCTTGCCGGCCCCCCGGCCGACTGATTGCCCCCTTCGGTTCCCAGGAGATTTCCATGCTTGCCACCGTCATGCACGCGCCCGGCGATGTTCGCTACGAAGCGCGGCCCGAGCCACGCATCCTCGCGCCCACCGACGCCATCATCCGCCTCACCGCCACCTGCATCTGCGGCTCGGACCTGTGGCCCTACCGGGGCCACAACGCCATCACCGAACCGCTGGCGATGGGCCACGAATACTGCGGCGTGGTGATGGAGGTCGGCAGCGAGGTGAAGACGATCCGCCCCGGCCAGTTCGTGGTCGGCTCGTTCTGCATCTCCGACAACACCTGCCCGCACTGCCGCTTCGGCTTCCAGTCCTCGTGCGAGCAGCGCGAGTTCATGAGCGGTGCGCAGGCGCCGTACGCGCGCGTGCCGCTGGCCGATGGCACGCTCGTCGCCACCGCGGCGATGCCGGATGACGATCTGATTCCCAGCCTGCTCGCCGCCTCCGACGTGCTCGGCACCGGGTGGTACGCCGCCGATGCGGCGCGGGTGAAGCCCGGCTCGACCGTGGCGGTGGTGGGCGACGGTGCGGTCGGCCTGATGGGCGTACTGGCGGCCAAGCAGATGGGTGCCGAACGCATCATCGCCATGAGCCGGCACAAGACGCGGCAGGCGCTGGCGCTGGAATACGGCGCCACCGACATCGTGGTGGAGCGCGGCGACGCGGGCGTGGCCCAGATCAAGGCGCTCACCCAGGGCGTGGGGGCCGATTCGGTGCTCGAATGCGTGGGCACGCGCGAATCGATGCAGCAGGCGATCCATGCCACGCGGCCGGGCGGGATGATCGGCTATGTCGGCGTGCCCCATGGCGTGGAGCTGGACGGACAGTCGCTGTTCTTCTCGCAGACCGGCATGCTCGGCGGCCCGGCACCGGTGCGGCGCTTCCTGCCGCACCTGATGGACCTGATCCTGACGCGGCGGATCAACCCCGGTAAGGTGTTCGACTTGGCGCTGCCGCTGGAGGACGTGGCGGAGGGTTATCGCGCGATGGATGAGCGGCGGGCGATCAAGGTGTTGCTGCGGCCGTGAGGTGCAGCGCGCGAGGGCCCTGTCACTTAAACCTTCCGGCAGCGTCTTGCATCCATACAGAGAGGGATCCGGGCGCCCCAGCCCGCGAAATCCCGATCATCGGCGATGCGGAGGATGCATGGGGTTTCGAAGGGGTTTCCTGTCCGCCATTGGCCTGGCCGTGGCGTTATTGTCTTGCACCGTAGCTGCCCGTGAGGCGCCGCCGCTACCCAACGCGCAGGCCCTGGCGTTGGTGCGGCAGATCATGGCCGAGCAGCGGATTCCCGGGCTGCAAATCGCGGTGATCCGCGATGGCCGCGTGGTGTTGTCGGAGAACCTGGGCTACGCCAATGTGGAAAACCGCGTGCCGGTCACCGCGGCCACGCTGTTTCCGATCAACTCGGCCACCAAGTCATTCACCGCGGTGGCGGTGATGCAGCTCGTCGAAGCCGGGAAGGTGGAGCTCGATGCGCCCATTTCGCGCTATCTCGATGACCTGCCGGAGGCTTGGCGCGACCTCCGGGTGCGCCAGCTGTTGGCGCACACCTCGGGATTGCCGGACATCGTCGGCCCCGACGGCCTGATCGGCGGCGGCGATGAGGCCGCGGCGTGGCGTGCGGTGGCGGCGCTGCCGCTGGAGGCGCACCCGGGCGAGCGCTTCGCCTACAACCAGACCAACTATGGTCTGCTCGCGCGCATCATCGTGAAGCAGACGGGCCGGCCGTACGAGCAGTTCCTGGCCGAGCGCCAGTTCGCGGCTGTCGGCATGCCGCGGACCGCGTTCGGCGACAGCTACGACCTCGTGCCGAACGCGGCGACGATCTACAGCCTGTCGCCGCGCGGCACGCTGGCCAAGGATGACGCCGATCGCCTCTCCCACTGGTTCTACGACATTCCGTACAGCCTGTGGTCTGGCGGCGGCTTGCAGACCACGGCGGAGGAGTTGTCGCGTTGGCTCATGGCGCTGTCGGCGGGGCGCATGGTCGGTGACGATGCACTGCGCCGCATGTGGACGCCGGAGCGGTTGAACAGCGGCGCGCCGGGCGACTGGGGACTGGGCTGGCCGGTGCTACGCAGCGCCCCGGTGCGCGAGGTGGCCGGGATTGGTGGCGCGCGGGCGGCGTTTATCGTCTATCCGGACGAGGGCCTGGCGGTGGTCGTGCTGACCAACCTGGCCGGCGCGAATCCTCAGCGCTTCATTCCGCGGATCGCGGCGTTATATCGAGAGCTTGCATCCCCTTCGCGCTGACGCCGTGCGGCCGGGCGCCGCCGGGAAGCGCCCGGCCGTCAATGCGAGGACACGTAATGCGCATTGGCCTGCGCGGGCGGTAGCGCGAACGCCCCGCGCATGCGGCGCACCTCGCCTGAAGGCGCCAGCCCGAAGAGTCGCTTGAACTCGCGGCTGAACTGCGAAGGACTCTCGTAGCCCACCGCATGGCTGGCGGCCGCGACCGTCATGCCCTCGCGCACCATCAGCAGCCTCGCCTGATGCAGGCGGATGGATTTCAGGTACTGGATAGGCGAAGTGCAGGTCACGGCCTTGAAGTGGGCATGGAACGAGGGCGTGCTCATGCCCGCCTCCCGCGCAAGCTCGGCCACGTCCAGCGGCTGCGCGTAGGTGGCATGGATGCGCTGCAGGGCGCGACCGATGCGGCCGAAGTGGCCCTGCATCGACAGCGCGGCACGCAGGGTGTGGCCTTGCGGCCCGGCCAGCACCCGGAAATAGAGTTCCCGCAACAGGTGCGGCGCCAGCACCGCGGCCTCCACCGGGCGCGCGAGCGCCTGCAGCAGCCGCTGCACCGATAACCGCATGTCCGCATCCATCGGGCTGGAGACCATGCTGCGCGGCGCGGTCAGCGTAGGCGCGCGCTGCGCGCGGTCCATCTCCAGCATCAGCTCCGCCGCCAGCGGAAAATCCAGGTGCAGGTAGAGCGCGAGCAGCGGGTGCTCGGGCGAGGCATCGGTCTCCATCGTGAAAGGCACCGGCACCGACACCGCGAGGTATTGCTCGGCGTCGTACACATACGTCTGCTGGCCGAAGTAGCCCCGCTTGGTGCCTTGGACCACGATCACGATGCCCGGGTCGTAGAGCACCGGCGTCTGCGCCAAGGGGCGATCCGAGCGCAGCAGCCGCACGCCCGGCAATTCCGTGAGCGTGTAGCCCTCGCGCGGGGCCAGGGCCTGTGCCAGGGCGGGCAGTGAAGGTGGGGGATTCATAGGAATAGGCATGGATGGGAGGGTTATCGGCCTATTTGTGCGGCGATGGCTTTCCTATTGTGCGCCTTCCCGATAGCACAGGTGCGCACCATGACGATCTCCAGGCTGTTTCTCATCACCGGCGTCAGCAGCGGCTTCGGCCGCGCGCTGGCGCAGGCGGCTTTGGCGGACGGGCACCGGGTGGTGGGCACGGTGCGGCATGTAGAAGCGGCGGAGGCCTTCCAGATGCTGGCGCCGGGTCGCGCCTTCGCGCGCCTGCTCGACGTCACCGACTTCGAAGCGATCGCGCCCCTGGTGGATGAAGTCGAAGCCACGCTCGGCCCCATCGGCGTGCTGGCGAACAACGCCGGCTACGGCCACGAAGGCGTGATGGAGGAATCCCCGCTGGAAGACCTGCGGCGCCAGTTCGACGTCAACGTGTTCGGCGCGGTGGCGATGATGCGCGCCGTGCTGCCGCACATGCGGGTGCGCCGCAGTGGCCGCATCCTCAACATCACCTCGATGGGCGGCTTCATCACGATGCCCGGCATCGCCTACTACTGCGGCAGCAAGTTCGCGCTGGAAGGCATCAGCGAAACGGTGGGCAAGGAGGTGCGCGACCTGGGCATCCACGTCACCGCGGTGGCGCCGGGCTCGTTCCGCACCGACTGGGCAGGCCGCTCGATGGTGCGAGCGCCGCGCGCGATCGGCGATTACGACGCGCTGTTCGACCCCCTCCGGCAGCGCCGCCAGGAGGTCAGCGGGCACCAGCTCGGCAACCCGGAGAAAGCAGCGCGGGCGATGATGCAGCTCATCGACTGCGAGGCGCCGCCCGCCCACCTGTTGCTCGGCAGCGATGCGCTTGCCTTGGCGCGCGACAAGCTGCAGGCGCTGGAGAGGGACATCGCCCGTTGGGAAACGCTGACCCGCTCCACGGATGGCTGAACGCCTCAGCATTCCCCGCGATGCGGATGCTCCTCCGGGGCGGGCCGAAAGCCCGCCGCCTCTGCGCAGGAAGGGGACGCTTGCGAGGCATGCGCTCACCGCAGGCTCACGCGGCCTCGTTTCCGGCTTCACGGGCGAATTTCTAGCGTAAGCGGATGCACGCTCACGATCTGCCCCTATCTTCATCCACGCCCGGCGATAGCGCCCCCGCCTCTCCATCGCGACTGGACGCGCGTGCCGCCGAGTGGCTGCACCACTTTCCCACGTTGCCGCTGCCTGGCGGTGGTCATACGCTCGATCGCTGGCGCGCGCTGGCGACCCTCGCGGCGGAAGATGTGTGCCTGGCGAAGTGGCTCGAGGCGCATTACGACGCGCAAGCGATCCTGATGGAGCTGGAGGGCGACGCGCCGGGGCCGGGCCAGGCGTGGGGCGTATGGGCCGCCGAACCGCCGGGCGACACGCTGGCGCTGCACCGCATCCCCGGGCAGCGGCTGGGCCGGTTGCACGGCACCAAGTCGTGGTGCTCCGCTGCCACATCGCTTACCCACGCGTTGGTGACGGTGCGCGAAGACGAGGCCCGCGTGCTGGTGGCCGTGGCACTGGATGACACCGTGCAGGTAGACGCCAGCGGCTGGCAGGCCGTGGGCATGCGGCGTATCGAAACCGCGCGGGTGGAGTTCAACGGCACGACCGCGCGCGTGGTCGGGCGCCCGGGCGAGTACATCGCCCGGGCGGGCTTCTGGCATGGCGGCGCGGGCATTGCCGCGTGCTGGTTCGGCGCCACCCGCGCCATCGCCGAGCGGCTGCGCGCCGACCGCCGCGCGAGTAGCGACCCGCATGCCGCCGCGCATCTGGGCGCCATCGATGTGCGGCTGTCGGCATTGGCGGCGGTGCTGCGCGAGACGGCCGCGCTCATCGACGAGGCGCCGACGCTGCCGCACCAGCGCGAAGTGATGCAGCTGCGGGGCCTCGCCGAAGACGTGGCCCAGGACGTGATCGCGCGCTGCGGCCGCGCGCTCGGTGCCGGCCCGCTATGCGCGGAGGGCGATCACGCGCAGCGCTGCGCCGACCTGCTCACCTTTCTCCGTCAACACCATGCCGAACGCGACCTGGAAGGGCTCGGCAAGCTCGCCGCGCAGGAGGAGGACGCATGGCGGCTGTGAGCGAGCGGCTGATCCACGGCGCGGGCACGCAGGAGGCCGCCTGGCGCGCCGCGCCCTGGCTGGAGGAGGCGCCGTCCGCCGGGCTGGACGAACTGGTGCCGGCCGCGTCGCGGCTGCTCGTGGTGGCGCCGCATCCGGATGACGAAGTGCTCGGGTGCGGCGGCCTCATCCACGACGCCGTCGCCGCCGGGCGCCAGGTGTGCGTCGTGGCGTTGACCGATGGCGAGCACGCCTATCCACACGAACCCGCCTGGCCGCCCGCGCGTTTGGCGCGGACGCGGCGCGCGGAACTGCGCGACGCCTTGGCCGCGCTTGGCGCGGGTGACGTGGAAGTGCGCCACCTCGCCCTCGGCGACGGCGCGCTGGCCGAGCGGCATGCCGATACGGTGCGGGCGCTGGCCGCGCTATGTGGGCCGCGCGATGTGTTCTGCGTGACCTGGGCGCGCGATGGTCATCCGGACCACGAAGCCGCCGCGCGCGCCGCCCACGAGGTCGCGCGCCGCCAGGGCATACCGGTGTTCGAATACCCGATCTGGGGCTGGCACTGGGCCGACGCCGCCCACTCGCCGTTCGGCGACAGCCTGCTGCGCTACGAACTGGACGCACGCACGCGCGAATGCAAGGCGGCCGCGATGCGTCGCTTCGCCACCCAGACCGGCGAGGTGGCCCCCGCGCCGGCCGCGCCGATCCTCCCGCCCGCCGTGCTGCAACGTTTCCAGCGGCCCTTCGAGATCTACCTGCGCACATGAACCTGGACTTCGACCAGCTCTACCGCCAGCCCGATCCCTTCGGCTACGCCTCGCGCTGGTACGAACAACGCAAGCGCGACCTGCTGTTGGCGATGCTGCCGCGGCGGCGCTTCCACCGCGGTTGGGAGCTGGGGTGCTCGACCGGCGTACTCACGCGCCTGCTCGCCGAGCGTTGCGAGCAGGTCTTGGGCACCGATGTCTCGCCGCGCGCCATCGCGCAGGCGCAGGCAGCCGGTGCGCCGCCCAACCTGGCATTCGAATGTTCGGTGCAGCCGCGCCAATGGCCGCCGGTCCAGTTCGATCTCATCGTCTTCAGCGAGGTGGGCTACTACCTGGACGCGGCCACGTTGGCGACGGTGTCCTCCCGGTTGGCGGAGTCGCGCGATGCCGCTCGCGAGGGCGGCCTCGTCGCCTGCCATTGGCGGCATCCGTTCGAGGGCCGCCTGCACAGCGCCGAAGCCGTGCACGCGCAGTTGGCCGAGGCGTGCGGCGGCCCGCCCAGCCATCGCTACGAAGACCAGGACCTGTTGCTGGAAGCCTGGTGGCCCGGTGCCAGCGTCGCCACGCGCGAGGGGCTGGCGTGATCGCGGTATTGGTGCCCGCGCACAACGAGGTACGCCGTATCGGGGCCTGCCTGCGGGCAATCGCGGCCGCGGCGGCCGACCCGGCGGTGAGGGATACCGTCGAGGTATTCGTCGCGCTGGACCGCTGCACCGACGGCACCGCGGCGGTGGTCGCGCAGATGGGCGCGCATGCCGTCCTCCCTGCCGGCAGTGGCGTGGGCGCCGCGCGCGCCGCCGCGGCGGAGGCCGCCCTGGCGCGCGGCGCCACCTGGCTGGCGCATACCGATGCCGACAGCCGGGTGCCGCGCCATTGGTTGGCGGCGCAGTTGGCCTGCCGTGCCGACGTGTTCTGCGGGCCGGTGCGCGTGGCGCGGTGGCGGGATTATTGCGATGCCACGCGTCGCGCGTTCGAACACTGGGAACGCATCGAGGATGGGCATCCGCATGTGCATGGCGCCAACCTGGGCTGCAGCGCGGCCGCGTACCTCGCCGTCGGCGGCATGGGCGCGCAGATGACGGGCGAAGATGTCGACTTCGTCAGGCGCGCGACAGAGCACGGGCTGTGCATCGCCCGTCGCGGCGATCCCTGTGTGCAAACGAGTGCGCGCCGCAATGCCCGCGCGCCCGCGGGCTTCAGCCATTTTCTCGCCGCGCTGGAGGCCTCGGTCAGCCCCGCCGGCACGCCGGCGGGACCGGGCTGAGGCGGTTCAGGGCGTCAGCACGACTTTGCGACAATCTTCCTTGCGGTCGTTGAAGATCTGGTAGGCCTGCGCGGCATCGGCCAGCTTCATGCGGTGGGTGATGATCTCGTCCGGGCGCAGGCGGCCTTCGCCGATCGCCTCCAGCAGTTCCGGCAGCAACGCCTGCACGTGGGTCTGGCCCATCTTAAAGGTCAGGCCCTTGTCGAACGCATCGCCGAACAGGAAGCCGTGGATGAAACCGGCATACACGCCCGGCACGCTGACGATGCCACCGCGGCGCGTGGCCGCGATGCACTGGCGCAGTGCGGCGCCGCTGGAGGGCTCGATCTTCAACGTGGTCAGCACCGTCTCGGTGGTGCTGCCCTTCGCCTCGAAGCCGACCGCATCGATGGACGCGTCCACGCCGCGTCCCGCGGTGGCCTCGATGATCTGCGCAGCCGGGTCGTCCTGCTCGTCGAAGTTGATCGGGATCACGCCATAGGCGGCGCGCGCGAACGCGAGCCGGTAGTCGTGGTGGTCCACCATGTAGATCGTTTCCGCGCCCAGCATGCGCGCGCACGCCGCGGCCATGCAGCCCACCGGTCCGGCGCCGAAGATCGCCACGGTGCTGCCCAGCTTGATGCCCGCATTGACCACGGCCTGGTAGCCGGTGGGCAGGATGTCGGAGAGGAACAGCACTTGTTCGTCGGCGAGTACGTCCGGCACGGCGAACGGGCCCACGTTGGCCTTGGGCACCCGCACCAGCTCGGCCTGGCCGCCGGGCACGCCGCCATACAGGTGGCTGTAGCCGAACAGCGCGGCGGGCGGCCGCAGCTGCTTGCGGTTGAGCGCGGCACCTGGGCCAGAGTTGGTGGTCTCGCAGGCGGAGAATTCGTTGAGCGCGCAGTGGAAGCACTGTCCGCACGCGATGACGAACGGGATCACCACGCGGTCGCCGACGCTGACCTCGGTGACTTCCGGGCCCACCTCTTCCACGATGCCCATGAACTCGTGGCCGAGGATGTCGCCATCGTGCATGTCGGGAATCTTGCCGTGGTAGATGTGCAGGTCCGAGCCGCAGATCGCCGTGGCGGTGACGCGCAGGATCAGGTCGTCCGCGGCCACGATGGACGGGTCTGGAACCGTTTCGACGCGCACGTCCCGCGCGCCCTGGTAGGTGAGTGCCTGCATGTCGATGTCTCCGTGCGAGTGAATCCGCACGCTGTGCCTTCGCGGGTAAACCTGGGGTGAGCCGCATGTGTGCGTGCAGTGCAGGGCAGCGCAATGTTCGCTGGCCGTGAGCGCGCGGCGCATCGCTTTCGCAAGGCGTGGAAGCGCGAGCGCGCAAGCTGCCGCCAGGAGGAATCGGCCATGCGCAGCTTGACGGGTCGCCAGAAGCGGCAGCTCTCGCGCCAGTTCGCCATCGCGGCGCTGGGAGGGGCGCTGGGAGGCTTGTCGGTGGATGCGGTGGCCCGGCTGCTGGAAGAGATCGTGCCGGGTTACGAGACGCACGACGACACGATCGTCTCGTCGAGGGATGGCCTGCGTTGGTTTCGCGAACCGATCGAAGCGGTGACCGACGCGATCTGGCGCGCGGGACGCTTGCCGGAACTCGCTTCGCTCAACTGGCGGCTGGCGATTACATCGCCGCGGGTGAACGAGGAAGGGTGGTGGGCCGCGCCTGGGCTGGTGGACGTGCTCGAACACCGGGCGCATTAAACGGGGCCGCTGCACACGCAGCGGCCCCGGATGAGGCAAGCGTGGCCCGCGACGCAATGGTGCGCGGGCCCTGTGGCGTCACGCCGCCTGCGCCGCCTTGGCATTGCCGCCGGATTTCGCCAGCAGCGTGAGCTTTTCGTCGGTGGCCTTTTCTTCCTGCAGCGTTTCGAGCAACAGCGGCAGGGCATCCTTGTAGCCAAGCTGCTTGGCGAGCGCGGCCAGCGTGCCGTAAGCGGCGATCTCGTAGTGCTCCACCTTCTGCGCGCCGCCAATCAACGCCGCATCGCGCAGCGGGCCTTCTTCCACGGAATCGATGACTTCCTTGCCCTCTTCGACCAACCCTTCCATCGCGGCGCACTTGATGCGCTTGAGGCGGATGTCGAGCACTTCCACCACCTTGTCGATGCGCTCGATCTGGCCCTGTGTTTCTTCCAGGTGGGTTTCGAACGCCGCGCTCAGGTCGGGGTTGCTGGCTGCGCGTGCAAGCCGGGGAAGGGCGCGCGTGAGCTGCTTCTCGGCGCTGTAGATATCCGACAGTTCGTGGATGAAAAGATCTTCGATGGTCTTGATGGCCACGGAGGGACTCCCGGGTTGAGTGGAGCCTGGAAGTTAGGGGTCGCGGCGTTAAGTGCGGTGCGAGCCCGCGTGATGGCAGCGCGAGGGAGCGCAGTTCAGGAAGCGTCGGCGTGCGCGTGCCCCAGGCAATTCATCGCGGTGCGCACGCCCACCACCTGCGCGGCATGCGATGCGGACATCAGCGAGAACGCCCAGCGCTTGCGTTCCGGCAACGCCGCAACGGCCTCGCGCACTACACGCACGCGGTATTCGCGCGCGTTCGCATCCACCGCCGTCGACAGGATGCAGGCATCGGCGGTCATGCCGGTGAGGAACAGGGTATCGACCCCTAGCTTGGACAGCAGCACCGGCAGCGGCGTGGCAAGGAAGGCCGAATGCTTCGGCTTGAGGATGAAGTAGTCCTCCGGGGTGGGCTTGAGGCAGGCGACCACGGCCTTGGCCGTCTCGCCGCTGGCGCTGGCCATCGCCACCAGTTCGCGGAAGTCCGAGCGCCAGTGGGCGAAGTTGTCGTTGGCGTAGATGACCGGGCGACCGCTGCGATGGCATGCCTCGCGCAAGCGCCTGATCTGGCGCGCGGTACGTACCAGGTCGGCCTGCATCGAAGCAGCCTCGGGAAAGTCGAACGGGCTGATCATGTCGATGATGAGCAGTGCGGAATTCATCGCGGACACGTGTCGGTGGAAGAGCCTCAGTGTTGCCGCCGGGATGTCGCGCGCCTGTTAACGACGCTTGCGTTGCATATATGTTGCATATACGATGCGTATATTCCTGACGGCTCGGAGGCGCCATGGGCATCGTGAACATCGACGACGAGCTGCACGACCAGCTGCGCCGCGCTTGCACCGTGACCAGCCGGTCGATCAATGCGCAGGCCAATTTCTGGATCAAGGTCGGCATGCTGTGCGAGATGCACCCGGAGCGGAGTTTCCAAGAGATTGTCGCCAACGAATTGCGCGCAGCCGGCGTGCGGCCACAGCCGCTGCGCACGGGACGGGCGTGATCAAGACGCCCGACGCGCTGGCGCGGATGGCCGAGGCCGGCGCGCTGCTGGCGCAGGTATTCGACGCGCTTGGCCGGCTACCGCTGGAAGGCAAGAGCACGCTGGAGCTCAACGACTTCGTCGAGCGCATGATCGTCGATGACCTGCAGGCGCGCCCGGCCAGCAAGGGCCAGTACGGCTTTGCCTACGTGCTCAACAGTTCGATCGACGATGTGGTGTGCCACGGCGTGCCATCCCGGGACGATGTGCTGCGCAGCGGGCAGATCGTCAACCTGGACATCACGCTGGAGAAGCACGGCTACATCGCCGATTCCAGCACCACCTATCTGGTGGGCGAGGTGGATTACGCCGCGCGACGGCTGGTGTCGGCCGCCTACCAGGCCATGTGGAAGGGCATCGCCGCGGTTCGCCCGGGCGCGCGGCTGGGCGACATCGGCCACGCCATCTCGCACTACGCGCGCGGCCAGGGCTACAGCGTGGTGAAGGAGTACTGCGGGCACGGCATCGGCCGCCAGATGCACGAGGAGCCGCAGGTGCTGCACTACGGCCGGCCCGGCACCGGACAGGTGCTGCAGGAAGGCATGACCTTCACCATCGAGCCGATGATCAACCAGGGGCGCGCGGCCATCCGCGCGCATGCGGACGAATGGCCGGTGTACACGCGCGACGGCAAGTTGTCGGCGCAGTTCGAGCATACGGTGGCGGTCACGCGCACCGGCGTGCAGGTGCTGACGCTGCGCGCCGACGAGAAGCCGCTGTGCAGACTGGGTTGAACGGCGCTATTTCAGCTGGTCCCGCTGCCACTGTTGCTCGCACAGGCCCTGCGGCTGCCAATCGTGGATCAGGGTCGTGGGCGGCTGGTGTGCATCGTGCAAAATCAACGCGAAGCCGCGCCGCGGCTGCGTGCCCACCGCCATCAGCAGCATCGGCGGGCCG
Source organism: Stenotrophomonas sp. HITSZ_GD (assembly GCF_029543105.1). Classification (GTDB taxonomy): domain Bacteria; phylum Pseudomonadota; class Gammaproteobacteria; order Xanthomonadales; family Xanthomonadaceae; genus Stenotrophomonas_A. Next base: position 49,685 of record NZ_JARQXB010000010.1, on the reverse strand, counting down.
CCACGGATGAACAACGTATTGCCCGGGCCACGGCCGAGCTGCATGCCGTCCGGCATTTCCAGGCAGGTATCGCCCTCCAGCGCGTAGAACGCCTCCGGTCCCGAGTGGACATGCAGGGGGGCTTTCGTGCCGGGCGCGAACACCGAACGCAGGTACTCGGCCGTGTACGCGCCGGCCGGCTGCACCGGCAGCGGCCCGATCACCGCCGACTGCGTGCCACCCTTCGCGCGCCACGCCTTGCCTTCCAGCGTAAACAGCCACGTGGCGCCGAACGCTTCGACGATACTGCTGCGCGGCGTGGCGGCACGCGCGGCCGCCTCGCGCGAGGCGAAGCGGTCGATGTGCCAGAACACCGGGCCGCCAGGCAGGCCTGGCACCGGCGTGCTGGCCAGCAGGCAGGCAGGCCCGGGTGTTTCGTCGCCGCCACATGGGCGCGCGGTGGCCTGGGCATGGCTGCGCGGGATGGCGAACAACAACAGGGCGATCAGCAACGCGATCTGCAGGGAGCGCATGGTCGTCGGGGTCCTGGGCGGGCGCGGGGCGGCGCGCCGTGGAATGTAGCGCACCGCAGGGACCTACGGCGATCCCGCCCCGCACGGTCCCGCGCCTGGATCAGGCCTGTGCCCTGCCGCCGTCGGTGGAGGGTTCGATGGCGTCGATGACGCTGGCTTCTTCGGCCGTGGTGGCCGACGAATATCTGCGCGCGTACTGCGACGGCGGGCAGCCCAGGTGGCGCGCGAAGGCGACGCTGAAGGTGCTCGCCGAACCATAGCCCACGCGATGCGCGACCTCGGCCAGGCCGAGGTTCTCGCGCCTGAGCAGGTCCTTGGCCAAGGCCATGCGCCAGGCCAGCAGGTATTCCATGGGCGGCATGCCCATCACGCGGTTGAAGCGCTCGAAGAACGCCGAGCGGGAAAGCGCGGCTTGTTTCGCCAGTGCATCGACGGTCCAACCGTGCGCCGGCCGTGCATGTATCGCGCGGATAGCCGCGGCCAGGCGCGCATCGGACAACGCCCGCACCAGTCCGGGCGCCACGCCCGTGCCCGCGCTGCAGCGCAGCGCTTCGATGAGAAGCACCTCCAGCAAGCGGGCCAGCACCACTTCCCGGGCAAGCCGGTCCTCGCGGGATTCGTCGCCGAGCAAGCGCACGAGCGTGGCCAGCCGGGGTTCGCCGGGGACGTGGAGGAGCCGTGGCAACAGCGAGACGAGCAGGGCGGCATCCGGCGAGCCGAAGCGACAATGGCCCGCCATGATGCGCAGGTCCGTCGGTCCCTGCGCCGCGCCGACGCGAAAGCTCCCGTCGCCGAGCGCCAGCGGGGGCGCATCGGCCACGTCGGCGGGTGCGTCCAGGCTGGACATCGTGAAGCCGTGCGACGCGGGAACCAGTACGAAGTCGCCCGCGTGCAGCACGATGTCCTCGCCGCCCTCCGGCCGCAGCCGGCAACTGCCTTCCAGCACGGCGCAATAGAACGGCTCGCCCGCGTTCGAGCGCCGTGCCCGCCATGCCCCCGCGCCGACCACCTGCTTCGAGAAGCGCGCGGCCGGCTGGAGCAACATGACGACTTCCGCCAATGGATCGACCATGGCTGGACGCTCGCTAATGAAATTCGGACGTTCGATTGTAGTCAGTACGGGTGGCGCGACCTACCTTGGCCGCTCCCCCTTGCCCCCAGAGGCTCCATGAAGACCGTACTGATCACCGGCTGCTCCTCCGGCTTCGGCCTGGCGACCGCGCGCCATTTCCTCGAACGCGACTGGCGCGTGGTCGCCACCATGCGCAAGCCGCGGCATGACGTGCTGCCGGCCTCGCCGCACCTGCAGGTGCGGCAGCTCGACGTCACCAACGCCGACAGCATCGGCCGCGCGATAGCGGCCGCCGGCGCCATCGACGTGCTCGTGAACAACGCCGGCTTCGGCGCGCCCGCGCCCCTCGAACTCACGCGCATGGACACGCTGCGCGCGCTGTTCGAGACCAATACGTTCGGCACGATCGCGGTCACGCAGGCCGTGCTGCCGCAGATGCGCGCGCGTGGCGCCGGCGTGATCGTCAACGTGACCTCCAGCGCGACGTACAAGCCGCTGCCCTTGATCGGCGCCTACCGCGCGTCCAAGGCCGCGGTGAACGCGCTCACCGAGTCGCTGGCGGGCGAGGTCGCGCAGTTCGGCGTGCGTGCGCACATCGTGCTGCCGGGCTCGTCGGGCGAAACGCGGTTCCGCGAAAGCGCACGCGCCGGGCTGCGCGGCCTGGACGACCCGGCCTATGGCGAGTTCATGCAACAGGCCATCGCGCGGATGGTCGAATCCGTCGGGCCGGGCACGACATCGCATGATGTGGCGCAGGCGGTGTGGCGCGCGGCCCACGATGCCGATGCGCCGTTGTACATCCCGGCCGGGGCGGATGCGGTGCAGTGGGCCGCCGAGGCGAAGTGAGATCCGCTGCCCGGTGCCTGCCGCGAGCGCCCGCCGCGCGGCTAGCCAGCCGCGTCGTCGGCAGGTGTAGCGGGATGCGGCAGCAGCCGCTGGGCGATCTCCAGCAGGGCGCGTAGCCGGTCCATGTGGCGCAGGTCCTGGTGATAACCCACCCAGACGTCCCGGCCAGGCGGCGCGCCGAAGCGGTCGATGCGGTGCAGCCCTGCGATGCTTTCACCCAACGGCCGCGGCAGCACGGCGATGCCTTGGCCACGCAGGCACATCTGCGCCTGCACGCTGCGGCTGGTGCTGGCGAACGCGCGCCTGGCATGCGGGAACCGCTCCAGCAGCCAGCCGACATCCGGAAAGTGCGCCTGGGCCGCGTTCATCAGGATGAGGCGCGCCGATTCGGGATCGTCGTTGGCCGCGCGTGCCGTGTCGGCTGAACCGTAGAGGCCGTACGGCATCGTCATCAGCCGCCGCTGGACGATGTCCGGCTCGCTGAAAGGGACGATGCGGAACGCCACGTCGGCCTCGCGGCGGGAGAGGTCGAGCAGCCGATAACTGGCGATGACCTCGGGCACCACGCCCGGGTGGAGGCGAGCAAGTTCGACGAAGACCGGCGCCAGCACGTAAGCGGCGAACCAGTCCGCCGAGGATATGCGCAGGACGCCTTCGAGCCGTGCGTGGTTGCCGGCCAGGCGCCGTTCCATGGAAAGCGCCGATTCCTCCATGGACTCCGCCAGCGCCAGCACCGCGTCTCCGGCATCGGTCAGCACCAGGCCGTCTTTCGTCCTGCGGAACAGCGGCTGTTCGGCCTCGTCCTCAAGCACCTTGATCCGGCGGCCCACGGTGGGATGGCTCACGCCCAGGGTGCGTGCCGCCTCGCCGAGCGACTTTCCGCGCACGACGGCGAGAAATATCCGGATATCGCTCCACTCCACGCCCAGGCTGCCCGTTCAAGAATGCACGCCGAATATGCAGGAATGGCAGTGCCCAAACAATCCTGCCGGCGTCACCATGCCCGCCCCCACTGGAGGTGCAGCATGCGCAAGTTGAACGGAAAGGTCGCACTCGTGACGGGTGCCGCGAAGGGTATCGGGGCCGGGATCGCGCGCCGGCTGGCGAGCGAGGGCGCCCAGGTCGTCGTCAACTACGCTTCCAGCGCGGGCGGCGCGCAAGCCGTGGTGGCCGATATCGAACGCGCGGGCGGAAGTGCGATAGCGGTGCGTGCCGACGTTCGCCATAAGGCGGACGTGGATGCGCTGGTCGGCGCTGCCATCGCGCGGTTCGGCAGGCTGGATATCGTGGTCAACAACGCCGGTATCTATGCGTTCGCCAGGATCGAGGACACCACCGAGGCCCTGTACCGCCAGCAGTTCGACCTCAACGTGCTGGGCCCGCTCCTGGTCGCCGGCGCGGCTGCGCCGTTCTTGGGGGAAGGGGCGAGCATCATCAACATCAGCTCCTTCGTCACGCGCATCCTGCCGGTCGAAAGCGCCATCTACAGCGGCACCAAGGGCGCGCTCGACGCGATCACCGGCGTGCTCTCGCGCGAGCTGGGGCCGCGCGGCATCCGCGTGAATGCAGTCAATCCCGGGCTGATCGAGACCGAAGGCACGCACGCCAACGGCGTGATGGGCTCGGATTTCCAGGCCTGGAACGAACAACAGACGCCGCTGGGCCGCATCGGCCAGGTGACCGACATCGCATCCATCGTCGCGTTCCTCGCCTCCACCGATGCGGGCTGGATGACGGGCGAATGCGTCATCGCCTCGGGCGGCATGCGCTGAGCGCGCGATGCGTACGCGTCGATTTCGTCGTGCCACCCCACGAGGAGAAATGCGGTGAATACCTTTTCCAATTCCGGTGCGGTGGACCCACGCCGCTGGGCGGCCTTGGCCGTGCTGCTGGTCGGCACGCTGTTGCCGCCGCTCGACTTCTTCATCGTCAACGTCGCCTTGCCCGACATCCGTTCGAACCTGCGCGCCTCGGCGGATGTCGCGCAACTGGTGGTGTCGGTCTACGCCATCGCATACGCCGTGACCCTCATCCTGGGCGGGCGGCTGGGTGACCTGTATGGCCGGCGGCGCACCTTCGTGGCGGGCATGCTGGGCTTCGGCGCCGCCTCCGCGATCTGCGGATTCGCCGGGTCAGCGGAGGTACTCATCGCCGGCAGGCTGCTGCAGGGCATCTCGGCAGCGGTGATGGCGCCGCAGTCCCTGGCGTCGATCCACGCGCTGTTTTCCGCGAACGAGAAGGGCAGGGCGCTCAGCCTGTACGGGTCGACCTTCGGGTTGGCCGCCGTGGGCGGGCAACTGCTTGGCGGCGTGCTGGTGTCGGCGGATGTCTGGCATCTGGGCTGGCGCAGTGTCTTCCTCATCAACCTTCCGGTCATCGCATTGGCCGTGCCGGCCGCGTTGACGCTGGTGCGCGAAACCCGCGCCGAACAAACGGGTGGCATGGATGTTCCCGGCGTCATCCTGTTGGCGATGGGGGTGCTTGCGCTCGTGGTGCCGCTGATCGAGGGGCGGCAGCAGGGCTGGCCCGCGTGGACCCTGGTCCTGCTGGCGTCGAGCGCGCCGCTGCTTGCCGTCTTCTGGCGCTATGAAAAGCGTCGGGAGCGCGCGGGCGCGACGCCGCTGGTGCCGCCCTCGGTCATATTGGCGGCGCGTGGCCTGCGCCTGGGCTTGCTGGCGGCGATCCTGCTGTACGCCTTGGCGTCGTTCTTCCTGACGTTCGCGGTGTATCAGCAAGCGGGGCTGGGGCGCGACGCGCTCGCGGCGGGCCTGGCGATCCTGCCGCTCGGCATCGGGCAGTTGCTGGGGCCGTCCTGTGGCCTTCGCCTGTCGCGCCGGGTGGGCACGCGCACCGCCGCGCTGGGCATGAGCCTGGAAGTGACGGGCCTGGTGGTGGTCGCGGGCGTGGTGGCGCTTGGCCATCCACGCTGGCTTCCGCTTCCGCTGCTCGTGCTGGGTATCGGGCAGGGCATCGCCTTGCCGGCGCTGGTGCGATTGAATGTCGACCGCGTGGCCCCGCGTTGGGCGGGGCTGGCCGCGGGGGTTGTCAGTGCGGCGATGCAACTGGGCGGCGCGTTGTCGGTAGCGCTGGTCGGTGGGGTCTTCTTCTCGCTTGCGCCGGATGGGGCGGGTCCCGATCAGGTCAAGGTCGCGTTTGCGGTCGCCTGCCTGATGATCGGCACCGCGATGGCGATGGCGGCGGTCCTGAGCGGGCGGGTCGCCGCCACGGCCAGCGTAATGCGCGACGAGGTGGGTGTGCGGGCGGGCCCGGTGTAGCGCAAGCAGTCACGCCTGCGCCTGATCGGGATCGCCTGCCCGCTTGATCGCGTCAGCCGGGTTCCATCTCTACACCAGCACGCCCAAGCAGAGGCCGACAATGGCTGGGCGCTGCTGGATTTCCTGATCGGGAAGCGAAGGAAAATGACGCACGGGCGGGGACAGCTTCAGGGCGCGGGGTCCGCTCCTACACCTTCAGGATCCAATCCCTTCGCGCGCAGCGCTTCGTTGACGGTCTCGGCAAAGCACTCGTATCGCAGGGCCATGATCCGCGCCGGCGCGTAGGTGCGCAGTGGCTCTGCTTGCAGGCGCGCCTCGACCTCGGCCTCGTCGGTCAGCGCTACCAGCGGCTTGAGCCGGGGATCCTGCTCCACGCGTCGGCTCACGCAGCCACATGTTCGCCAGGAGGGCACCGGCTGCAACAGCGCGCCCAGCTCCGCATCGGCACGCAGTGCCTGTATCGCCTGCGAACACGCCGGGTAGTAGTAATGGAAAAAAGGCGGTGGCGGCGCGGGCGGCGCGGGTTGCGCGCTGGCGAGCGCTGGCGCGAGCAGCATCAAGAGGGCCGCCAGGCCGCGTGCTTTCCTGTCCATGTGAATCTCCAATGGTTTTTCTGCGTCGCACTCCGCGACGTATCCCGACTCGGTTGCCGGGCTGTCGGATCATGACATCCAGCGGCCCGGAAAAGCAGCGGGCATGACGCGAGCGGGTGGATGGTGGGCGGGTGGGAGTGGCGCTTCACGGCGACCGGCGGACTTGCCATTCCCCACCCAATCCCTATACTGCCCCCCAGTATCCGGCAGGCCCGCCCATGCCTCACTCCCCCGAAGAAAAAAAGCGCGTCCTCACCCGCGTGCGGCGCATCCGTGGCCAGTGCGACGGCCTCGAGCGCGCGCTCGAAGCCGGCGCGGACTGCGGCCCCGTGCTGCAGCAGATCGCCGCGCTGCGCGGTGCGGTCAATGGCCTGATGTCCGAAGTGCTCGAAGCCCACATCCGCGAAGACTTCAGCCAGCCCGCCCAGTCCGATGCGCAGCGCAGCGCGCGCGTGCAGGAACTGCTCGGTCTCGTCCGCTCCTATCTCAAATAAGCCGGGCGCCCTTCGCACCCGCTTGCCCTTTCATCGCATCCGCAGGAGAAGCCTCATGAAATCCCGTGCCGCCGTCGCGTTCGGTCCCGGCCAGCCGCTGAAGATCGTCGAGATCGACGTCGCCCCGCCCAAGGCCGGCGAAGTCCTCATCAAGATCACCCACACCGGCGTCTGCCACACCGATGCCTTCACCCTCTCCGGCGATGACCCGGAAGGCCTGTTCCCGGTCGTGCTCGGCCACGAGGGGGCGGGCGTGGTGGTCGAAGTGGGCGAGGGCGTCACCAGCGTCAAGCCGGGCGATCATGTGATTCCGCTCTACACCGCCGAATGCGGCGAGTGCCTGTTCTGCAAGTCCGGCAAGACCAACCTGTGCGTGGCCGTGCGCGCCACCCAGGGCAAGGGCGTAATGCCCGATGGCACCAGCCGCTTCTCCTACAACGGCGAGCCGATCTACCACTACATGGGCTGCTCGACCTTCAGCGAATACACCGTGGTCGCCGAAGTCTCGCTGGCCAAGGTCAATCCGCAAGCCAACCCGGAACACGTGTGCCTGCTCGGCTGCGGTGTCACCACCGGCATCGGCGCGGTGCACAACACCGCCAAGGTCGCCGAAGGCGACAGCGTGGCCGTGTTCGGCCTCGGGGGTATCGGCCTGGCGGTGATCCAGGGCGCGCGCCAGGCCAAGGCCGGACGCATCATCGCCGTCGATACCAATCCCTCGAAGTTCGAACTCGCCAAGCAGTTCGGTGCGACGGATTGCGTCAACCCGAAGGACCACGACAAGCCCATCCAGCAGGTGATCGTGGAGATGACCGGCTGGGGCGTGGACCATTCCTTCGAATGCATCGGCAACGTCAACGTGATGCGCGCGGCGCTGGAATGCGCGCACCGCGGCTGGGGCCAGAGCGTGATCATCGGCGTGGCCGGCGCGGGCCAGGAGATTTCCACCCGTCCGTTCCAGCTCGTCACCGGCCGCACCTGGAAGGGCACCGCCTTCGGTGGGGTGAAGGGGCGCTCGCAGCTGCCGGGCATGGTGGAAGACGCGATGAAGGGCGATATCGAACTGGCGCCTTTCGTCACCCACACCATGCCGCTGGATGACATCAACGACGCCTTTGACCTGATGCATGGAGGCAAGTCGATCCGCTCGGTCATCCATTACTGAGCCGCCGCCATGCAACGCATCGAACAACACGCCTGCTTCGGCGGTCGCCAGGAAGTGTGGCAGCACCGTTCCGAGGTGCTCGGCTGCGACATGCGCTTCGCTGTCTACCTGCCGCCGCAAGTGGCGCAAGGCGGCCAGCTGCCGGTGCTGTACTGGCTCTCCGGCCTGACCTGCACCGAGCAGAACTTCATCACCAAGGCGGGTGCGCAGCGGTATGCGGCCGAGCATGGGGTGATCCTCGTCGCGCCGGATACCAGCCCGCGTGGCGATGAGGTGGCCGATGCCGAGGGCTACGACCTGGGCAAGGGCGCGGGTTTCTACGTCAACGCCACGCAGGCGCCCTGGGCGTCGCACTACCGCATGTATGACTACATCGTGGACGAGTTGCCGGCGCTGGTGGAGGCGAACTTCCCGGCCAGCGAGGCGCGCGGCATTTGCGGCCACTCGATGGGCGGGCATGGCGCGCTGGTGATCGGCCTGCGCAATCCCTCGCGCTATCGCAGCATCTCGGCGTTCTCTCCGATCGTGGCGCCGAGCCAGGTGCCGTGGGGCGAGAAGGCGTTCACTGCCTATCTCGGCGAGGACCGCGCGGCGTGGCAGGAATACGACGCCACCGCGCTGCTGGCGCACGGCTATGCGCGTACGCCGCTGCTCGTGGACCAGGGCGGCGCGGACGAGTTCCTCGAAGGGCAGCTACGCCCGCAGCTGCTGCAGTCTGCGGCCGAGGCGGCGAACCACCCGCTGACGCTCCGCATGCAGCCGGGGTATGACCACAGCTATTACTTCATCGCCAGTTTTATCGGCGACCACGTGGCGTGGCATGCGAAAGCCTTAAAGGGCTGAGGCCACCCCATCGGAACGGTAGGACCGCTCCTGTTGTAGGAGCGGCTTCAGCCGCGACCAGAAATCGTCGGCGTCCGTGGTCTTATTAGCGCACGTTGCGCAGTTCCCAATGCTTCCCCGCCAGCACGTGCATGCGGTGCTTGAGGATATCGCCGGGGATGGACGTGGTCGCCACCAGGTTGATGCGTAGGTCGGCCTGCTGGCCGGTGACCGTGGCCGAGGGATCGGTGATGCCCATGCTCGGGTCGACCTCGTCCGGATCCGGCTGCAGCGCCAGCCAGCGCTGGAACCAGGCCGGGTCGGCCAGGGCATCGCGCAGCTGCTCGGCGAAGGCCTCGGCGCCATGCGCGCTGAAGCTCACGCTCGGTTCGCTGCCACGGGCCTGGGCGGGATCGGGAAGGCTGATCGAATAACTCACGGACATTGCGGGGTTCCTCGTTGGATGGCCCAAGCCTAGCGTCGCCGCCCGCGTGGGCGGCGTGACGATCCGGCATCAGGCGCTGAACGTGTGCGGCTCGGCGGCGAAGCCCACGGCCACCGCGCCCTTGCCGACATTCACCATGCCGGTCAGGCTCATCACGCTTTCGAGCATCTGCACGTTCTTCTCCGCGCAGGCATCCTTGAGCGCGGTGTAGCCGGGCAGGGCGCGCAGTTCGGCCAGCTCGCCGCCATAGCCCACGCACACGGTCGGCGTCATCAGGCCCTCGCGCACCTTGCGCGCGGCGAATTCGAACAGCTTCTGCACCGAAGGCTCGAAGCCCTTGAGCTTGGCCACCGGCTCGGTGTTGCCGCGGTAGGCCCGCAGCACCGGCTTGATATCCAGCGCGCTGCCCAGGGCGGCGCTGATCAGGCCCACGCTGCGGTCGCCCTTGGCGCGCGCGCGGTTGCGCAGGTAGTACAGGTCGCGTGGAATCATGTAGCCATAGGTGTTCTCGGCCAGCTGCTCGAGCCGCGCACGGATCTGCGCCACGTTGGCGCCCTCGTCGCGCATGCGCACCGCTTCCACCGCGGTGATGCCCTGGCCGGCGAACAGGTTGAGCGTGTCGATCACCCGCAGCGCGAACGGCGAGTTGTGCCCGGCGGCCTGGCGCACCGGCTTGTAGTCGTTGAGGATCGCGAAGCTGGCCTGCATCGCGTTCTCGTGGATCTGGCTGCGCAGCTTGGAGATGGTCAGGCAGAACACGTGGTCGTAGTCGATGACCAGCCGGTCCAGGAACAGGTCGCGGATCTGGTTGACCGAGAACGGCGTGGTTTCCGCCTCATGGCCGCGCTCGGCCACATGCGCCTGCAGGAAGCTCAGCGTGGCCTCCTCGTCGCGGTGGTCGGCCAATACCGCCTCGCCGATCCTCACGCTGATCGGAAGCAGCACGATGTTGTGTTTTTCGATGAAGTCCACGGGCAGATCGCAAGCCGAATCCACCACGATGCCGATACGCATTGCCCCCTCCGGCTGTTGCGTGCGTTGATGCTGGTTTGTGAAAGCTATCCCAAAAATGGGGTCCGGCGTAAGCGGGGAAACCTGACAGGGCTGTCAGGCGCCGCCCCGGCGGATGCCCACGGGCAGGTGGGCCAAGCGGCCGGCCTCGCCGCGCCGCAGCCAGTCGGGGTCGGCCAGCACGGTCTCCATCAGGCCGTGGGCATCGTTGCCCCAGAACAGTTCCCCGCCGATCTCCAGCGTCGGCACGCCGAACACGCCGGCCGCCAGGGCCTGCTCGGTGTTGGCGCGCAGCTGGGCCTTCACCGCCGGGTCCGCCGCTGCGGCCTCGGCCTCCAGGCCCAGGGCATGGGCCAGCGGCTGCAAGGCGTCGGCGGTGTCGCCGGCCAGGCCATCGCGCCACAGCCAGTCGAAGATGGCGTCGATGGCGTGGATGGTGGTGCCGGCGGCGATGCACAGCCGCAGCGCCGGCAGCGGATTGAACGGGTGGGTGGGCGGGAACCGCAGCGGCACGCCTTCGTGTTCGGCCTGCCACTGCACCTTGCGGTAGGTGAAAAGCCGCTTGCCTTCGATCTCCGCCGGGCCACGCGTGCCGAGCTTCTCCAGCACCGCGCCGAACAGGATCGGCACCGGCACGATGTCGCGGGCCTGCGGCAGGCGCCGCAGCTTCTGCCAGTGCAGGTAGGAGAACGGCGAGACGAAGTCGAAATACCAGTGCGGGTGCGGGGCGGCCATGCGCGGTTCCGGTCAGGGTTTGGCCGGTAGGGTAGCGGGCTTGTCGTCGTCCTTCACGGCGCTGATCTTGCCTTGCTCGATGGACCAGACGCCCGATTGCGTCGTGACGAACAGCGACTTGCCCGACCACAGCGACCAGAACACATGGATCTCGGTAGGGATATCGTCAAGCAGGTGGCTGACGATGAAGGCCTTGCTATCGCCATCGCCCCGGTTGTCCAGCGCGATGCAGCTATTGGTGAACGGCCGGCGCATGACGATCTGTCCGGCGCGGACCTCGTATCGCCAAGCGCCGCCCAACGGGAGCACTGCGTTGTCCTGCGTGCCCGGGATCACGTACACCACCCAATCGTCGTCGGCGTCGCCCGGGATCAGGACCGGGTTGTACAGGCCCGAGCACGAGGGCGGGGCCGCCGCCAGCGCGATCGCGCGCGCCTGCGCCTGCGCGACCTCGGCTGCCGAAAGCGGCGGGGGCGCATCGTCCACGGGCCCGGCGGGATGGCCATCGGCGTCAATCGGTACGCGATACAGCGCGGCGGGCGTCGCATCCACGAACACCACGTCGATGCCATCCGCGCGCTCCACCGTGATCCATCCGCGCACGCGCGCATCGCCACGCCCGCGCTGCGCGGCCATCAGCGCGTCACTGGCCACCCAGGCCGCGCGGTCCAGCCGCAGCAGGCGTTCGCCCAACGCTTCGGCACGGCGCAGCCCGGCTTCTGCAGCAGCGGGTGCGATGGATGCCGCGGGCGCGGGCGCGGCGGCAGCCTCGGCCGCCCGCGACGGCAGGGCGAGCGGCGCGAGCAAGGTGGACAGGATCAGCGGAGCAAACAGGCGCATGGAGGGCTTCCGGTTCGTCGATCAGTGCGAATACGCGCGCGGCAGTGCACCCGGCGCGCCCAGGTAGCGGTCGCGCAGCTCGGTCTGGCGCGAACGCATCGGCATCGCGCGCCCGCCCAGCCACACCTGCTCGGCGTAGTGCGCCACGTCGAGCGGGTCGCCGTCCCATAGCACCAGGTCGGCGCGCTTGCCCACGGCGATGCTGCCGATCTGCGCCGATACGCCGAAGATTTCCGCCGGCACGCGGGTCATGCCTGCCAATCCGGCCTCCCACGGCAGCCCATGGGCCACCGCGTTGCCGGCCAGCTGGCGCAGCTTGCGCGCGTTGTGCGAGGCGTCGTTGGACTGGCTGAAGCTCACCGCCACGCCCGCGGCGTGCAGGCGCGCGGCGTTCTCCAGCGTCGCGCCGACCTGGTCGAAGTTCGCCGGCAGGTCCGCCAGCGCATCCACCAGCACCGGCACCTGCGCCTGTGCCAGCAGCGGGGCGACCTTCCATGCCTCGCTGCCGCCGGCGATGGCGAGGCGCACCTTCTCGCGCTGCGCCCAGCGCACCAGCTGGCGGATGTCCGCCGCGCGCTCGACCTGCACCACGATGCGGCCGTTGCCGGCGAGGTAGTGGGCCAGCGTCGCGCGCCCGGCGGGCGTGAGCAGCGCGTGCGGCGAATCCAGCGGCACGCGGTTGCGCGCCTCGTCCACCAGCTGGTCGAGCAGCATCCACTGCGCCGCGCGCGAGTTGCCGGTGAGCTCGGCGGCCGCGGCGCCGATGCGGATGAACAAGGCGCGCGGGCCGATGGGGTCGGCGCTGCCGTCCAGGCGCACGATGCCGCCCTGGCCGGCGATGAAGGCGCCGTCGGTGGTGGCGCCCAGCGCGGTGAAGCCGATGCCTTCCACGCGTGCCACCGGCACCAGTACCGAATCCGGGTTGTAGGCGAGGGTGACGTCGAATTCCGGACGCATCGGCTGCTCGTGCAGCTTGAGGCCGCTGTCGACGGTCTCCTCCTCGCCGGAGACTTCCTCGATGCCGATCTCGGTGATGCCACCGAACAGCGCCGGCGTCAGCGCACGGCCGCGTGCCTCGACCACCACCGCTCCGGCGGGCGCGGCAAGGCCGGGGCCGATCGCGCGGATGGTGCCGCCCTGTATCAGCACGTCCGCGTGCTGCAGCGTGCCCTGGGCGGTGGCGGTGTGCACGGTGGCGTCGCGCACGAGCAGGTCCTGCGCGGCGGCGGGGCCGGCGAGCCACGCGGCGGTGGCGAGCAGCAGGGTGGACAGGCGGTTCACGGCGTCACCTCCTGGCCGAGCATGAAGTCCGAAGTGGGCTGCAAGCGCGGCTGGTGGCGGTCATAGACCTCCGCGCCGTCGATGTACACCTGCTCGGCAAGCGCATAGCTGCTGAAGGGGCTGCCGTTCCATACCACCACATCGCCCATCTTGCCGGCCTCCAGCGTGCCGGTCTGCTTCTCGATGCCCAGCGCCTTGGCGGCGTTGGCGGTAAGCCAGACGATGGCGTGCTCGGGCGGTATCTCGATGCCGGCGCGGCGCGCGGTGCCCATCGCCTTGGCGGCCTCCTGGTTGAGGCGCTGGATGCCTTCCTCCGAGTCCGAATGCACGATGGCGCAGCTCTTCGGCACGCGGTCGACCAGCGCGATGTTCTCTTGGATGCCATCGAAGGCCTCCATCTTGAAGCCCCACCAGTCGGCCCACATGCCGGCGCACACGTTCTCCGCGGCCAGCCGGTCGCCGATCTTGTAAGCCTCCACCGCGTGGTGGAACGCGGCGATGTGGAAGCCGAATTCCTTGGACAGATCCAGCATCGTGGCCATCTCGTCGGCGCGGTAGCAGTGGATGTGCACGCGGATGTCGCCGTTGATCGCGCCGGCGAGCGTGTCCAGCTTGAGGTCGCGCTTGCCGCCGCTGTCGCCGCCGCTGTCCGCCTCGCCGGACTTGCTCCACCAGTGCTTCTTCTCCGGGGTGGACTGCTTGGGAGCGTTCTTGCGCAGGTATTCGGCCGCATCGATGAAGGCGGCGCGGTAGCCGGCCACATTGCCCATGCGCGTGGCCGGGCCGCCCTTCTCGCCGTAGACGCGCTTGGGGTTCTCGCCGCAGGCCATCTTCAGGCCCCACGGCGCGCCGGGGAACTTCATCGCCTGGTAAGTGGTGGCCGGCACGTTCTTCAAGGTGACGCCGCGGCCGCCGATCAGGTTCGCCGACCCCGGCAGCACCTGCAGCGAGGTGATGCCGCCGGCCAGCGCGGTGAGGAAGCCCGGGTCTTGCGGCCAGATGGAATGCTCGGCCCATACGTTGGGCGTCACCGGCGCGGTCATCTCGTTGCCGTCGCTGTGCGCCTTCACCCCGGGGCGGGGATACACGCCCAGGTGCGAGTGGATGTCGATGATGCCCGGGGTCACCCACTTGCCATGGCCGTCCACGCGCTGCGCGTTGGCGGGCGCGGCCAGGGCGCGGCCCACCGCCTGCACGCGGCCATCGGCCAGCAGCACGTCGGCATCGTCCAGCCGCTCGCCGGTGCCGGTGAGTACGGTGGCATGCTCGATCAGCACGGGCACCGAGGCCAACGGCTTGTAGGTGCTCGGATACGGATCGTCGACGAAACGCGGCGCGGCGGCAGCCGGGCCGCACAACAGCACGCCGGCCAGGCCGGACAGCAAGAGGTGGCGCATCAGAATCCCCGGAAAAGCGATAAGCGTGCCCGCACGCTAGTGCAGAGCCGCCGGGTTGCCAAGACCCGGGGGGCGGGGTGTAGGCAGCGTGCTAACGCCACGGCGGGCATGCTGGGCGCATTCTTCCCTTTCCGGAGCCCGCGATGCCCCGTTCGCAGACCGCCAAGCAGATCGCCGAAGTGCTGGAATTCTGGCAGAGCGCGGGGCCCGAGCGCTGGTTCGGTCGCAACGAATCGTTCGACGCCAATTTCCGTAGCCATTTCCTCGACGCGCACCACGCCGCCGCGCGGCGCGAGCACGAGGACTGGATGGACAGCGCCGATGGCGCGCTGGCGCTGCTGATCCTGCTCGACCAGTTCCCGCGCAACGCCTTCCGCGATAGCGCGCACGCCTACGCCACCGATGGCCTGGCGCTGCATTACGCCAAGCGCGCGGTGGCGGCGGGCTTCGACTACGACGTGGCGCCTTCGCTTCGGATGTTCTTCTACTTGCCGTTCGAGCACAGCGAGGACGCGGCCGAGCAGGCGCGCTCGGTGGAACTGCACCAGGGCTTGCCGGAAGCGGACGCGGACAAGTGGGCGCTGCTGCACCAGGACATCATTGCCCGCTTCGGCCGTTTCCCGCATCGCAACGCGGTGCTGGGGCGGGAGACGACCGCCGAGGAGCAGCGGTTCCTCGACGAAGGCGGCTTTGCCGGCTGACCGCGCGCACCGGCAGTCCCCGGCATCCGGGCCGCCCATGAAAAAACGCCGCTTGCGCGGCGTTTTCTCTTTGCGGCAAGGCGGGCGCGCCTCAGTACTTCGGCACGCTGCCGTCCACCTCGTCCGACCAGGCATCGATGCCGCCGGTGACGTTGTAGACGCGGGTGAAGCCCTGCGCACGGAACTGCTCGGCGGCCTGCAGGCTGCGGCCACCGTGGTGGCACAGGAACGCGAGGGCGGTGTCCTTCGGCAGTGCTTCCAGATCGGCGCGGCCGTTGCCGTCGAAGTGGCGGAACGGCACGTTGACCGATGCGATGGCGCGCTCGTCGGCCGGGCGCACATCCACCAGGATCACGCTGCCGGCCTTCACCTGGTCGGCCGCCTCGCGCACCGCCAGCTCCTGCACCGGCTTGGGCGCATTGGGGTTGTCGATCGCCAGGCCGCGGCCGCGGATGTCGTCCACCCAATCGATGGTCACGCCCTCGGCGCGGCGCGCGCTGGACAGGTCGAACTGCACGCGCAGGCCGTTGGACTCGGCGGCGATGGCGTTGGGATCGGTCGGCACCAGCTGGAAGTTCGGCTGGAACTGCGCGTTGATCGACAGCGCCAGCGAAGCGCCCGGGGCATCGGCCAGCGCGCCCTTGAGCATCTCCACCGCCGCCGGGGTGATGGTGATCTTCGGCGGGGTGCGGTCCGGGGCCTGCAGGCCGAGCAGGCCGCTCAGCTCGCCGCTGTTGGCCAGCTGCTCGATGATGTCGCTGCCACCGACCAGTTCGCCGTCGATGTACAGCTGCGGAATGGTCGGCCAGTCGCCGTAGGCCTTGATGCCTTCGCGGATGTCCTGGTCGGCCAGCACGTTGACGTGCGCGTACTCCACGCCCAGGCCGTCCAGCACGCCCACCGCCTTGGCCGAGAAGCCGCACTGCGGCATGCCGGGCTGGCCCTTCATGAACAGGACGACGCGGTTGGATTGGAGCAGCGATTCGATGCGCGAGCGCAGGGCGGGGTCGAGGGACATCGGGAACGGCCGGCAAAGGTGGGACCGCTCATTCTACCGGCGTGCGATCATGCCGGCATGACTGCGCCGGAAACACTGTATCGCCCCGACACGCACCGCCCCGCGCGGCCCCGCCACCGTTGGGCGTGGGCGCTGGCCGCCTCGCAGTTGCTGGTGGCCTGGCTGTGGTGGCGCTTCGGCTGGCAGGCCGGCCTGCCCGCCATGGTGCTCAGCCACGCCTACTTCATGGGGCAGGTGTTCCTGCCGCGCTCCGGGCTGTATGCGCCGGTGGTGCGGCGCCGGCCCGGCGAAGGCCCGGCCGTGTGGCTGACCATCGACGATGGCCCGTCGCAGGACACCGTGGCAATGCTCGACCTGCTCGACGCCCACGACGCCCAGGCCACCTTCTTCCTGGTGGGCGAGCGCGCGGCACGCCAGCCGGCGCTGGTGCGCGAGATCCTGCGGCGCGGCCACGACCTGGGCAACCACAGCGACACCCATCCGCAGGCCTGGTTCTGGGCGTTGGGCCCCAAGGCGATGGCGCGCGAGATCGGCCAGGCGCAGCGTGCGCTCACCGACATCGCCGGCACGCCGCCGCGCTGGTACCGCTCGGTGGTGGGCATGACCAATCCATTCGTCGCCGGGCCGCTGCATGCGCATGGCCTGCGCCGCGTGGCCTGGACCGCGCGCGGCTTCGACGGCGTGGACTGCGAACCGGTGCAGACGGTGTCGCGCATTGCGCGCGATCTCGAACCCGGCGCGATCGTGCTGCTGCACGAAGGCGCCGCGCACGGCCACAACCCGGCGATCCTGCGCGGCGTGCTGGCCGAACTGGACGCGCGTGGGTTGAAGGCGGTACTGCCGGGGGCGTCGGCGGACTGAGTGCCGCGGCGGATCGGCATCGGCCCGCGTCCACCCGCGCCAGCAGTCGGCCTATCGCGTGGGCAAGCCCCTTGCGCCTAGGCGCGCCGCGCGACCACCAGCCAGTTGTTGAACGGCGTGGTGCCGTACAGCGGCGTGCATTCGCCCCGCAGGCCCAGCGATGAGAGCGCGGCCAGCAGGCCCTCGCGGCTGGGGTAATCGCGCGGCGCGGTACGCATCCAGCCGCTGAGATGGCCCAGGCGGTCGGCGATGCGGGTCAGCCGGCCGCGGGAATGATCGCCGGCCAGCGGCGTGCGGATCACCAGCGGCGCGCCCGCCGCCAGCCGCGCCGCGGCGTTGGCGAGCAGCGCCTGCTGTCGCTTGGCGGGCAGGTATTGCAGAACATCGAGCAGCGCCACGCTGCCCGCGTGCGGCGGCAACTGGCCGGTGAGGTCGAGTGGCGCGAAGGCCACTTGCCGCAGCGCGGCGACGCCCGCCGCGCGCTCGGCGCGCGCGAGCTTGGCCGTATCGATGTCCACGCCCAGGTAGGCCGGCGCATGCCGCGCGGCGCGCAGCGCGTGGGCGAGCAGGCCCAGCCCGCACCCCAGGTCCAGCACTGGCCACGGGGTGTCGCGCAGGATCGCGATCACGCCCGGGTACAACGGATCGCTGCGCAGCTTGGCCTGCACGTAGTGATAGTCGTAGCGGTTGCCCCAGCGCCGCGCCGGCAGGAAGGCCCGCGCGATGGCCCGCGCGTGTTCGCGCGGCATGCCTTGCGGCGGGGAGGCGGCCTCCATGCGCGCCGGCGCTCAGGCGGAAAGCGCGCGCCGCGCCGGTGGCAGCGCCTGCCGTGCCCAGTGCGCGTACATCGCGGCGGAAGGGTGCAGCCCGTCGTCGGCGAGCATGGCGATATCCTCGGCCTGCGCACGGCTGGCCGCGGTGATCTCGACGAACGCCACCCCTCGCTGCGCGCAGACGTCGGCGGCGGCCGCATTGAACGCGTCGATCTCGCGCGCCACCACGTCCGCATCGCGGCCCTGCTGGCGGGCGAAGGGGGTACGGCCCCAATCGGGGATCGATACCACCACCACGCGCGACGCGCGGCCTCCCGCGAATCCGATCGCCTGGTCGAGCAGCTCGCCGAACTGCGCGCGATACGTATCCAGCGGCCAGCCGCGGTACTGGTTGTTCACGCCGATGGCGAGGCTGACCAGCGCATACGGGCCCACCGGGGCGGCGGCGGCGATGCCGGCCTGCAACTCGTCGGTGGTCCAGCCGGTGGTGGCGATGTAGTGCGGTGCGTCCAGCGCGAAGCCTTCGGCACTCAGCCGCGCGGCCAGCTGCGCCGGCCAGCGCCCGTCTTCGGGCACGCCTTCGCCGATGGTGTAGGAGTCGCCCAGCGCGAGAAAGCGCGCGGCCGCGCTCATGCCGCGCTGCGCGGCTTCAGCGGCACCACTTTCTGCGCGTCCTCGGCGCGGCGCGCCAGGGCGCGGTCGATACGCGCGAACACGTCGCGCATCACCGCGGCCTCCGGCAACAGGGTGACGCGGAAATGGTTGCGGTACGGCACGTTGAAGCTCGATCCCGGCACCACCAGCACGCCTTCCTCATTCATCAGGTCCAGCGCAAAGGCGTGGTCGTCGAAGCCGCGCGCCGCATGCCCCACCACGGCCGGGAAGGCGTACAGCGCGCCGGCCGGCTTCACCAGCGACAGGTGTTCGCTGGCCTCGCACGCCTCGATCACCGCGCGGCGGGTCTCGTACAGGCGGCCGCCCGGTGCGGTGAGTTCGGAGATGGTATCCACGCCGTTGACGGCCGCGACGATGGCGTATTGCCCGGGCACGTTGGCGCACAGGCGCAATGCGCCGAGCAGGTCCAGCGCGTTGCGGAAATCGTGCACGCGCTCGGCCGCGCCGGAAAGCAGCGCCCAGCCCACGCGCCAGCCGCAGGCGCGGTGCACCTTGGACAGGCCGCTGAAGGTCACGCACGGGTGGTCGCCGGCCAGCGGGGCGACCGGGTGGAACGTGGCGTCGTCGTAGAGGATCTGGTCGTAGATCTCGTCCACCAGCAGCAGCAGGTCATGCTTGCGCGCCACCGCGACGATCTTCTCCAGCAGCTCGCGCGAATAGCTGGCGCCGCTGGGGTTGTTCGGGTTGATCAGCACGATGGCGCGGGTGCGCGAGGACACCAGCGCCTCGATCTCCACCGGGTCGGGCTGGAAGCCGTTTTCCGGCGCGCAGCGGTAGTACACCGGGCGGCCGTCGTTGAGGATGGTGGAGGCCGACCACAGCGGGTAGTCCGGCGAGGGCACCAGCACTTCGTCGCCCGGGTTGAGCAGGGCGCGCAGGGCCAGGTCGATCAGCTCGCTGACGCCGTTGCCGACGAAGATGCGGTCCGGATGGGCATCCGGATACTGGCGGCGGTCGTAGTATTCGGCGATCGCCTCGCGCGCCACCGGCAGGCCCTGCTGGTGGGTGTAGGGGTCCGTGCGGCCCATGTCGTCGGCGATGGCGCGCTGCAGGTGCTCCGGTGCACGGAAGCCGAACGCGCCGGGGTTGCCGATGTTGAGCTTGATCAGCTTGCGGCCCTGCGCCTCCAGGTCCCTAGCTCGCCGCGCCAGTTCGCCCCGGATCTCGTAGCGGACTTCGGACAGGCGCTCGCGGATGGCGAGCGGCTTCAGCGGTGGATTGGACATGGCGGTGGTGGGTGGGCCGACAGGGCGTGGAAACCGCATGGTAGCCCAATTGCGGCAGTGCGGAAGGGCATAAAGTCCATGCGTGGCGAGGGCTTGCCGGCTCGGTGTGGGCATCGGGGGCGCCCGGCCCCGGCGACTGCGGCGCGGCCAGCGCCTAGAATCGGCGGATGACCGATGCTTCTCCCGACTTCGACGCCCTGCGCGTGATCGGCTGGCCCTGGCCGGGCCCGCCCGCCGAGCCGGCCTGGCAGGCCCTGCTGGACGCCCATCCGGCCGCGCGACCGGCGCGCGTGATCGAGCAGCACCGTTCCGGCTACGTGGTGGCCGACGCGCCGGAGGCGGCCATCAAGGCCGAATCGCCGGCGGAGTGGCAGCGCCCCCCGGGTTTCAAGAAAGGCCATGCGCCGGCGCACGAGCGCGCCGCGGTCGGCGACTGGGTGCTGCTGGAAGGCAAGCGCATCGTCGCGCTATTGCCGCGGCGCACCGCCATCAAGCGCGGCGCGGCCGGCGAGCATTACCAGCAACAGGTGATCGCGGCGAACATCGATGCAGTGTTCATCGTCTGCGGCCTGGATGCGGACTTCAACCCGCGCCGCATCGAACGCTATCGGCTGCTGGTGGGCAGCGGCGGCGCCGAACCGGTGGTGGTGCTGACCAAGGCCGATACCGCCACCGACGTACCCGGCGCGGTCGCCGCGCTGGTCGAACTGGCCGCGCAGCGGGTCGCGGTGCGCGCCGTCAATGCGCGCGATCCGCACAGCGTGTCATCGTTGCTGCCGTGGCTGGGGCCGGGCAGCACCGTGGTGCTGGTCGGCTCCTCGGGCGCGGGCAAGTCCACGCTCACCAACACGCTGCTGGGCGAAGAGCGCATGCGTACCGGCGCGGTGCGCGACAGCGATTCGCGCGGCCGCCACACCACCACGTTCCGCTCGCTGATGACGCTGCCGAGCGGCGCGTGCGTGATCGACACGCCCGGCATGCGCGAACTCAAGCCCACCGGCGAGGAAGACCTGGCCGATGGCGGCTTCGCCGACATCGAGGCGCTGGCCGCGCAATGCCGCTTCCGCGATTGCTCGCACGGCGCGGAACCCGGCTGCGCCGTGCGCGCGGCGATCGAGCGCGGCGACCTGGACCCCGCGCGCCTGGCCAATTACCTCAAGCTGCGCGACGAGGTGGCCGGCGCCGCCGACAAGCTCGCCACGCGGCTGGCGCAGAAGGCCGAAACGCGCGGACCGGGCAAGGGACCGGGCAAGCGCCCGGACGAGAAGCGGCGCCGGTGAGTGCGCCCGATGCCACGCTTGCCCGGCACGCCGCGCTCGACGCGCGGATGGTCGCGGCGGTGCGCGGCATCCGCCTGCTCGGGCTGACCAGCTGGCCCTCGTCACTGCAGGCGCCGTTCCTGGAAAGCGTGACGCTGGGCCGGCCACGGCTCCCGCAAGTGGCCTATCCCAAGCTCGATTTCAGCGCGGTGCGGCGCGAGCTGGCGGCCATCGCCGCGCAGGCCGACCCGCAGTATCCGCTCGGCGCGTATCTGCGCGCGTCCATCCACAGCTGGGACCTGGCGGCGGCGTTGCTGGAATCGCTCGGCACCGCGGCGGCGGGCGAATATTCGGCGCAGCTGTTCGGCCTGCCCGACGACCCGATGCCCGGCCAGGGCCCGAGCACGCGCGAAGCGGCGCGGCACTTCATCCAGATCGCGCAAGAGCTGGACAGCGAGCTGCTCGCGCCCGAAGAGCAGGTGCCGGTGTCGGCCACCGCCTTGCAGCTGCAACTGCAGGGCGACCTGGACGACTTCTTCGACGCGCGCCTGATCACCGTCGAGCTGGACCCGGACCTGATCGCCAAGGCCGCGGCCGGCGCGCACCGCATCCGCCTGCGCAGCGGTGCGCTGTTCAGCGACTACGACCGCGCTCAGCTGTTCCACCACGAGGCCCTGGTGCATTCGCTCACCGCGCTCAACGGCCGCGAGCAGGTGCACCTGCCGAGCCTGGCGCTGTCCTCCCCGCGCGTGACCGCCACCCAGGAAGGGCTGGCGACCTTCGCCGAGCAGATCACCGGCAGCATCGACATCGAGCGGATGAAGCGCATCAGCCTGCGCATCGAGGCGGTGGCGATGGCGCGCGAAGGCGCCGACTTCATCCAGGTGTTCGACTATTTCCGCCAGGCCGGGCAGAACGCCGAGGAAAGTTTCGCCTCCGCCCAGCGCGTGTTCCGTGGCGTGCCGCCGACCGGCGGCCATGCCTTCACCAAGGACACCGTGTACCTGCGCGGGCTGGTGGGCGTGCACACGTTCTTCCGCCAGGCGCTGCAGCGCGACGAGCTGCGCCTGTGCCGCTGGCTGTTCGCCGGCAAGATGGCGCTGGAGGATGTGGCTCCGTTCGCGCCGCTGTTCGAGGCCGGCGTGCTGGCGCCGCCGCGCTGGCTGCCGCGCTGGGTGAGCCGGGCCAGCGGGTTGGCGGGCATGCTGGCGTTCTCGCTGTTCGCCAACCGCATCCGCATGGACCGGCTGAGCGGCTTCGACACCCGGCCCACGTCCACCGGCTGATGCCGCGCGGGCGGGCATGTCAGACTGTCCGCCATGTCCGGACCCACCCTGCTTGTCGCCGACGACCATCCGCTGTTCCGCGCGGCGGTCATCCATGTCCTGCGCGAGGCGCTGCCGGAAGCGCGCATGCTGGAAGCCGCCAGCGCCGCCACGCTCGGGCAGACGCTGGGCCAGCACCCGGATGCCGACCTGGTCCTGCTCGATCTGGCCATGCCGGGCGCGCGCGGCTTTTCCGCATTGCTGCACGTGCGCGGCGAATACCCGGACGTGCCGGTGGTGGTGATCTCCTCCAACGATCATCCGCGGGTGATCCGCCGCGCGCAGCAGTTCGGCGCGGCCGGCTTCATCTCCAAGTCGGCGCCGCCGGAGGCCATCGCCACCGCCGTGGCCACCGTGCTGGAGGGCGGCAGTGCCTTCCCGCCGATGCAGGTGGAGCGCTCCGAGGCCGACGCGCACCTCGCCGCCCGCCTCGCCCAGCTCACCCCGCAGCAGTTCCGCGTGCTGCTGTGCCTGGCCGACGGCCTGCTCAACAAGCAGATCGCCCACCAACTGGGCCTGGCCGAGAACACGGTGAAGGTGCACGTCACCGCCATCCTCAAGAAGCTCGATTGCTACAGCCGCACCCAGGCGGCGGTGCTGGTGAAGGCGCTGGAGCCGGAAAGCGCGCCGTGAGCGCCGCCGCACCGATGCAGTTTCGCGGCTGACAAGCGCGCGCCGATCGCCAAGGCTGGCCGGGTCGAGGCAGGGAGCGCAGCACGTGTCCAGCAAGCGGGCGGTGACGGAAGGCACGCAGTGGCGGCGCATCGCCGCGATCCTGGCAACGGAGATCCGCCAGGGGTACTGGCGCGATGGCCGGCCGTTGCCCGCCGCCTTGCGGCTGGCCGAGCGGTTTGGCGTGCATCGCCACACCGTGCGCAAGAGCCTGGACTGGCTGCGCGCCGAAGGCCTGCTGCGCGCGCACGGCAGGCGGGTGGCCGCACCGCGCCTGCCACTGCCGCTGGCGGCCTGCACGTTCCTGCCCGAACACCTGCACGACCTCGGCGTGCAGGCGCGGAGCACGCTGCGGGCCTGCACGACGGTGGCCGGGCTGCCCCCGGCCTTGCAGGCGCGCACGCCTTGCCACCTGCCCGGTCCGCTGCTGCACCTGGTCTACGACGTGGCGGGCGGCGAACAGCTGTGGGCGCGTACCGAAGCCTGGTTGCCGGCCGGCGCGTTCACTGATGTCGGGGCGCGGATGGTCCGCGGCCACGCCTTGGGCACCGCGTTGCGGCAGGCGGGCATCGCCGCGGCCAGCCGTCGCCACGCCTGGGTGGAGGCCGGCGGCGAGCTGCCCGACGCGCTCGCCGACCTTGCCGACGCGTCGTTGTCGCTGCGGGTCTGCGTGCTGGCGCTGGACGCGCGCGGCCTTCCGCTCAAGCTGTGCCTGCACCATTTCGATGCGGGGCGCTTGCGCCTGCTGGTATAGGCCTCAGCGCTGGCGCAGCAGCATCTGGGTCATGAGGGCGCGCAGCGCCGGGGGGCGCACCGGCTTGGCGAGGAAGCCCCATCCCTGCGCGATCGCATCGGCGCGCAGCGCTTCGTCGGCCTCCGCGCTGACCAGGATCACCCCCGGCGTGGCCTGCCACCGCTCGCACAACTGGCGATACACGTCCGGCCCGTGCAGCGGCGCCATGCGCACATCCAGCAGCAGCAATTGCGGCGCGGTGCCGGGCGACGCCGCCTCCAGCGCGGCCTGCGGCCCGCCGGCGAATCCGACCGCGCAGCCCCAGCGTGCCAGCAGCGTGCGCGTGGCTTCGCATACGCGCGGATCGTCGTCCACGCTCCACACGCGGCAGCCGCGCAGGCGGTCGTCGTCCAGTTCGAGCGCCGGCGTGGGCGCGGCGGGCGCCACCGCGGCCGGGTCGCCCAGCGGCACGCGCACCCAGAACACGCTGCCGTGCCCCAGCCGCGAACGCAGGCCGATGCGGTGGCCAAGCACCCGGCCGATGCGCTCGACGATCGCCAGCCCGAGCCCGGCGCCGCGCTGGTCGCCATCGTCCAGGCGGCGGAATTCCTCGAAGATTTCCTGCTGGCGGCTCTCCGGAATGCCCGGGCCCTGGTCGTGCACTTCGATGCGCAGCGCGCCCGCCTCGCGGCGGCACCCCACCAGGATGCGGCCGCGGCGCGTGTAGCGCACGGCGTTGGACAGGAAGTTCTGCAGGATGCGCCGCAGCAGTGCTTCGTCGCTGCGCACGATGGCGGTGGTGGCCACGCCGCGCAGCGCCAGCCCGCGATCGTTCGCCAGGATGCCGAACTCGCGCAGCAGCGCGTCGAGCAGGCCCTGCACGGCGAAGTCGCGCGGGTTGGCCTGCAACTGGCCCGATTCCATGCGCGAGATGTCCAGCAGGCTGGCGAGGATGGCGTCCTGGGCGGCCAGCGCGCCTTCGATGTTGTCGGCCACCTGGCGGCTGGCCGGCTCGTGCAGGTGGCCGCGCAGGGCCGAGACAAACATGCGCGCCGCGTTCAACGGCTGCAGCAGGTCGTGCACGGCGGCGGCGACGAAGCGGGTCTTGTAGCGGTTGGCGTTTTCCGCTTCGTGCCGCGCTTCTTCCAGGTCGCGCGTGCGCTCGACGATGCGGTGCTCCAGCGCATCGGCCATTGAGCGCAGCTCGCGCGCGGCGTTCTTGTAGCTGGTGATGTCGGCGTAGCTGGTGACGAAGCCCCCATCGGGCAACGGATTGCCGCGGATCTCCAGCACGGTGCCATCGTCCTTCTCGCTCTCGCGCAAGTGCGGCCGGCCGCTACGCAGGTGTTCCAGGCGCCGGGCGATGGCTTCTTCCACCGGGCCGGGGCCGAGCAGGCCGCGGCGCGCGTTGAAGCGAAACAACTGCTCGATGGGCGTGCCGATGCGCAGCAGCTCGGTGGGGAAGCGGAATAGGTCGACGTAACGCTGGTTCC
Organism: Stenotrophomonas sp. HITSZ_GD; assembly: GCF_029543105.1. Lineage (GTDB taxonomy): Bacteria > Pseudomonadota > Gammaproteobacteria > Xanthomonadales > Xanthomonadaceae > Stenotrophomonas_A. The sequence goes on along the minus strand of NZ_JARQXB010000010.1, from coordinate 24,461 downwards.
AGGCCACCAGGTTGAGGTCGGCATCGATGATGACCACGCCCTGCGGCAGGTGTTCCAGGCTGCGGCTCAGGCCGCTGTCGGCGCCCTGCGCGGCCTGCACGATGCCGTCCTGCGCGGTGCGCAGTTCGTGCGCGTGCTGTTGCAGCACCGCTTCCAGCTCGCGCCGGCTGCGCTGGCGCAGGGCGGCCAAGCGGCGGCGCTGCTCGACGAACAGCACCAGCAGCGAGAGCGCCAGCCAGCTGCCACCGGCGGCCAGGGCGGCACTGCGGCTGGCGGCCACCGCGCCGGTGATTTCATGCAGCAGATGCAGGCGCCAGCCGGTTTCCGGCACTTCCAGCGTCTGCCACAACACGGGCGAGGCGATGGCCGGTTCGTCCACGTGCGCCAGGCGGCTGCCCGGGGCGTTAGCCGGGCGGAAGCGCGCATGCAGGGGCAGCAGGACCTGGCCGGCGTACTGGCGGGTGGCATCGAGCTCGGCGCGTTCGCGCACATCGAGCGGGTCGAGCACGCGGTAGCGCCATTCCGGCCGGCTGGCGAGGAACACCACGTCGTGCGCATCGGAGGCGAGCACGATGTCCGGTGTCTGCAGCCATTCGCGCTCCAGGGCGGCCAGCGCGATCTTGATGACGATGATGCCGCTCACCTGGCCGGCGTCGTCGTGCAACGCCTGGGACAGGAAGTAACCCGGCTCGCCGGTGGTCACGCCGATGCCGTAGAAGCGGCCGCTGCCCCGGGCCAGCGCCTGCTGCACATAGGGCCGGAAGCTGTAATCGACGCCGACATTGCTGCGCGGGTCGCGCCAGTTGCTCGCGGCCAGGGCGCGGCCGCGGCGGTCGATCAGCGTCAGCGTGGAAGACTGAGTGATGCGGTTGGCATCTTCGAGCTTGGCGTTGAGATGGGCGACATCCGCCGCGTCCAGGGGCCGATCCACCGCCGAGCGCAGCTCCGGGTCCAGCGCCAGCACCTGCGGCAACGTGCGATAGCGGTCGATGCGCTGCTGCAACGCCTGTGCATAGAGATCCAGCTGGCGACGCACGCTGGCACTCTCTTCCTGCAACGCGCGGCGCTCGGCGAAGTGCGAGGCCGCCGCCATCGCCAGCAGCATGCCGCCGATGACCAGCAGCAGGATCAGGAACAGGCGGGGACGGCGCGCGAGCGGCATGCGGCGGGGCGGGGCGGGCGGAGGCTGGCCGCCACTATATAGACAGGCGCCGGTGCGCCCGGGCTACGCGAGGTAGCCGGGCGCGCCGGCGCATCGGGGGGAGTGGTGCAGGGCGCTTAGAACATCACCTGCGCGCGCAGCTCCCAGATGTCCGGCGTGGTGTGGATGCCGCGGCGGCTCGCGTCGGCCTTCACGTAGTTGGCCTGGAACTTGAAGTGGCTGGTGAGGTACCAGTTCGCGCCGAAGGTCCAGTCGTGCTGGCGGCCGCCGTCGATGCCGTTGTCCTGCAGGTCCAGCCGGCTGTAGCGCGCCAGCAACTCCACCGCGCCGTAGTTGTGCGCAGGCTTGACGTTGGCCACCGCGCCGGCGGCGTAGGGACGGGTTTCGCCGGTGAGGATCCAGCTGCCGTAGAGGTATTGGCCGTTGGCGCTGTAGTCCGAAAGGCCGTTGTCGCGGGTGATCTTGGCCTGCAGTGCCTCGCCCTGCAGCGAGAACGGGCCGTGGATCCAGATGCCTTCGAAACCGGCGCGGCGGATCTGGTCCACCGGGGTGAGGCTGCCCGAATCCACCAGGCGGATGTCGGTCAGGCCGGCTTCCGGGCGCGCGCGCAGGCGGCCGCTCGGGTCGAAGTGCTCGTCGCGGCCATTGTGGTAGCCGCGCGGGTTCTCCACCGAGGCCGACAGGCCCAGGTGCAGCACATCGCCACTGGCCTTGATCGGCGTCCACACGCCGCGCACGGCCTGCATGGTGCCGGGGTTGTCGCCCTGCAGGTCCTTGCCGCCGTACGCGCCGGCCTGCAGGAAGTATTGGGGCTGCTCAAAGGTCCACTCCACGCCGGTGCGGCGGCCGGCGTAGAACGCCTGCACGGGCAGGGCCACTTCCATGAAGCTGGTGGCGCGCGAGCTGGTGTTGCCGTCCAGGCCCACGGGAGTCTTCATGTAGCCCACGCGGATGCGGCCGAAGTCGCTGCCGAACAGCGCCTTGGTCTCCATGCGCACGAACACGTCCAGCCAGGTGTGGGCCTCGAAGTCGAAGTACACCATGGCGTCGTACACGCCCTTCTTCTTCAGCGTGGCGCCGAACTCGCGGCGGCGCATGCCGTTGTCATCCTCCAGGCGGTCGTCGCCGGAGAAATCGTTGTCGTCGTAGGCGAAGTTGAGCGTGCCGGCCAGCTCGGTGCCATCGGCGAAGGTGTACTTGGTGGGCCAGTTGTCGAAATCGGCGGCGGCAGCCACGGCGGGCAGGGTCCCCAGGCACACGGTGGCGGCAAGGGCGGAAAACAGGGCGGTTGGCTTCATGGCGGCAAAATCTTTCGTGATGGAGGACAACCGGCGGCGGGGGCGGCCTGCGGATGCGATACGGATGCATCCAGATAACGGCCGGTGTGCCGGAATGTTGATTCTAGGAGGGTGTCGCGTGACGGAACGGCGATCTAGTACCAATAGGTTATCCGCCACGACCCCGCCACTGGGCTAAAAAGTGCGCCGCAGGCGTGCCAACCGGCGCGCCGTCCGCTGGAGTTTCGCCATGCACATCGCCACGACCCCTGGTCCGCATACCCCTCCCCCGAAGCTGCCGCTGTACCGGCAGCTGTATTTCCAGGTCGTCGTGGCGATCGTGCTGGGCGCCATCCTGGGCCACTACGAGCCGGCGCTGGGCGAATCGCTCAAGCCGCTGGGTGACGCCTTCATCAAGCTGGTGAAGATGATCATCACCCCGGTCATCTTCCTGACCATCGTCACCGGCATCGCCGGCATGACCCAGTTGCGGACCGTCGGGCGCGTGTTCGCCAAGGCGATGACGTACTTCCTGTTCTTCTCCACGCTGGCGCTGGTGATCGGCATGATCGTCGCGCACGTCGTGCAGCCGGGCGCGGGCATGAACGTCAACGTGGCCGATCTGGACCAGACGGCCGTGCACAGCTACGTGGAGAAGTCGCACGACCTGACGCTGGTCGGCTTCCTGATGGACATCATCCCGAGCACGCTGGTGAGCGCGTTCGTGGACGGCAACATTCTGCAGACGCTGTTCGTGGCCGTGCTGTTCGGCATCGCCCTGGCGATGGTGGGCGAGCGCGGCAAGCCGATCCAGACCTTCCTGGAAGCGCTGACCGCGCCGGTGTTCCGGCTGGTGCACATCCTCATGCGCGCCGCGCCGATCGGCGCGTTCGGCGCGATCGCCTTCACCATCGGCAAGTACGGCGTGGCCTCGCTGATCAACCTGGCCTGGCTGGTGGGCTCGTTCTACATCAGCTCGCTGCTGTTCGTGCTGCTCATCCTGGGCCTGGTGGCGCGGCTGTGCGGGTTCTCGGTGATCAAGCTGATCCGCTACCTCAAGGCCGAGCTGCTGCTGGTGCTGGGCACCTCGTCCTCCGAATCGGCGTTGCCCTCGCTGATGGAGAAGATGGAAAAGGCCGGCTGCAGCAAGTCGGTGGTGGGCCTGGTCGTGCCGACCGGCTACTCGTTCAACCTGGACGGCACCAACATCTACATGACGCTGGCGGCGCTGTTCATCGCCCAGGCCACCAACACCGAACTGACGCTGGGCCACCAGATCACCCTGCTGCTGGTGGCGATGCTCAGCTCCAAGGGCGCGGCGGGCGTGACCGGCGCCGGCTTCATCACCCTGGCCGCGACGCTGTCGGTGGTGCCGGAGGTGCCGGTGGCGGGCATGGCGCTGATCCTGGGCGTGGACCGCTTCATGAGCGAATGCCGCTCGCTGACCAACTTCATCGGCAACGCGGTGGCCACGGTGGTGGTCTCGCGCTGGGAGAACGCGCTGGACCGCGAGCAGCTCGCACGCGTGCTCGACCAGGGCGAAGACCCTTACGCCGCACCGCCCGCGCTGGCCGCGGCCTTCGTCCCCGTCGACGAGAAGAGCCCGGATTGACGTGTTTTCCGGCCGGCCGCGACCCTTGCAGGGCGCGGCCGCGCCGCATTGCAGCATCGCTCCGCGGCCCCGCCGACAGCTGCGCGACAGCCTGCCTGTCACCCCGTGGAGTTAGAATCGACCCCCTCGCGCCGCGCCCGCGCTTTTCGATCACGCAGAAATCTCGATGTCCAACGACGAGTTCAAGAACGCCGCCCTCGACTACCACCGCATGGCCCCGGCGGGCAAGATCAAGGTCATCGCGACCAAGCCCATGCTGACCCAGCGCGACCTGTCGCTGGCCTATTCGCCGGGCGTCGCCTTCGCCTGCCAGGCCATCGTCGAGGACCCGCAGCAGGCCAGCGAGCTGACCGCCCGCGGCAACCTGGTGGCGGTGATCTCCAACGGCACCGCCGTGCTGGGCCTGGGCAACATCGGCCCGCTCGCCGGCAAGCCGGTGATGGAAGGCAAGGGCGTGCTGTTCCAGAAGTTCGCCGGCATCGACGTGTTCGACATCGAGGTCAACGAGCAGGACCCCGAGAAGCTGGTCGACATCATCGCCTCGCTGGAGCCGACCTTCGGCGGCATCAACCTGGAAGACATCAAGGCGCCGGAATGCTTCATCGTCGAGCGCAAGCTGCGCGAGCGCATGAACATCCCGGTGTTCCATGACGACCAGCACGGCACGGCGATCATCGTCGGCGCGGCGGTGATCAACGCGATGGAGATCACCGGCAAGAAGATCGGCGAGGTCAAGCTGGCCACCACCGGCATGGGCGCAGCGGGCATCTCCTGCGTGAACATGCTCGTCTCGCTGGGCCTGAAACCGGAGAACATCCTGGCCTACGACCGCGACGGCGTGCTGCACACCGGCCGCACCGACCTGGACCCGGAAAAGGCGCGGTACGCGCGCGATACCGACAAGCGCACGCTGGCCGAGATCGTGGATGGCGCGGACATCTTCCTGGGCCTCTCGGCCGCCGGCATCCTGACCCCGGAAATGGTCGCCACCATGGCGCCGAACCCGGTGATCTTCGCGCTGGCCAACCCGAACCCGGAGATCATGCCCGAGGCCGCGCGCGCGGTGCGCCCGGACGCGATCATCGGCACGGGCCGTTCGGACTTCCCGAACCAGATCAACAACGTGCTGTGCTTCCCGTACCTGTTCCGCGGGGCGCTGGACGTGGGCTCGACCTCGATCAACGAGGAGATGAAGATCGCCTGCGTGCGCGCCATCGCCGCGCTGGCGCGCCGCGAGGCCTCGGACCTGGGTGCCGCGTATGGCGGCGAAACCCCGAGCTTCGGCCCCGATTACCTGATTCCGCGCCCGCTCGACCCGCGCCTGCTGGTGGAGCTCTCCTCGGCGGTGGCGCAGGCGGCGATGGATTCGGGCGTGGCCACGCGGCCGATCGCCGACATGGCGGCCTACCGCGAGCGGCTGAGCCAGTTTGTCTACCGCACCAGCCTGATGATGAAGCCGGTGTACGACGCCGCGCGCGCGGACAAGCAGCGCGTGGTGTATGCCGAGGGTGAGGAGGAAGTGGTGCTGCGCGCGGTGCAGAACGTGGTCGACGAGGGCCTGGCCTTCCCGATCCTGATCGGCCGCCCGGACGTGATCGAGACCCGCATCGCGCGCATGGGCCTGCGCATGAAAGCCGGCGAGGATTTCGAGATCACCAACGTCCTCGACGATCCGCGCTTCAACGATTATTGGCAGTACTACCACCGCCTGACCGAACGCCGCGGCGTGACGGTGAGCGCGGCCAAGGAACTGATGCGCTCGCGGCCCACGCTGATCGCCGCGGTGATGGTGGCGCGCGGCGAGGCCGATGCGATGCTGACCGGCGTGGTGGGCCGCTTCCACAAGAAGCTCGGCTACGTGCGCAGCGTGATCCCGCTGGAGCCGCGCGTGAGCTCGACCTCGGCGATGACCGGCGTGATCAACCAGCAGGGTGCGTTCTTCTTCGTCGATACCCACGTGCAGGAAGACCCCACGGCCGAGCAGATCGCCGAAGCCACGCTGCAGGCGGCCTACCGCCTGAAGCTGTTCGGCATCGAGCCGGCCATCGCGCTGCTCTCGCATTCGAACTTCGGCAGCCACACCTCGCGCGATGCGTTGAAGATGCGCGAAGTGCGCGAGCTGCTGCTCAAGCGCAATCCCAAGCTCAACATCGACGGCGAGATGCAGGGCGACACCGCCTGGGACGAGGCGCTGCGGCAGAAGATCATGCCCAACAGCACGCTCAAGGGCCGCGCCAACCTGTTCGTGCTGCCGAACCTGGAAGCGGCGAACATCGCCTACAACCTGGTGCGCGTGTTCACCGACGGCGTGGCGATCGGTCCCATCCTGATGGGTATTTCCAAGCCGGTGCACATCCTCACCACCAGCGCGACGTCGCGCCGGGTGATGAACATGACCGCGATCGCCGCGGTGGATGCGCAGATCCGCAAGCAGCTGGATGCCGAGCGCGGCTGACCGGGCCAACGCCTGGAAGACCTGATGTGCAAGGCCGCCTCCGGGCGGCCTTGTGCGTTCGGGACGCCGGGTTGGCCGTGAGCGGATCGCCTGCGCCGCGGCCGCGCTAGCGCCGGTTACGCTGCGCCTCCGCCATGTCCACCAGGGCACGCCGGATCGGCACGCGGCAACCGCGGAACGCACGCAGCATGCGCAGTTCCTGCGGATCGTCGATCAGCTCGCCGCGCACGGCGGGCAATCCCTCCGTGGCGTCCGTCGCGATGCCGCGCCCGGTCGCCAGCCATTCGTACGACACGCCGGTGAGCGTGGCGATCGACAACAGCCGTGCGCTTGCGGGCCAGATGCCGCCGGCACCTTCCCAGTTCGCCACCGCACTGCGGCTGACGCGCAGCATGGACGCAAGCTCGGCTTGCGTGATGCCGGCGATTCTCCGTGCCCCCCTGATCCGGTTTCCGAGATCATGTTCCATGCACTTCTCCTGGAGCGGGAAGATAGCGCGTGGAAAGTCGCTTGGGCGGGCTGTCAGCAATTCTGACGCATCTTGTTTATCCGTGATGGCGCTGGGGCGCGTACGCGTTGTCACGCGGGCGTGTGTGCCTTCGATGTCAGTAGGTTTGACCTGTGGGTGCGCTTGTGGGGTGCGATCACGTTGTTGGACGCTTGCTTCCTCGCATCGCGGACTTCAACCGCATGCGGCATGCCACGCCACGAGGAGAATCGACATGCGTCCATCGACGAGCCAGGACTTCAGCGGAGTGGCTGGCCTTCCGTTGCCCGTGGATTCGGCCCTGCCACGAGCGCGGTATTCGCATGGGCCAGCGCTACGCCGCGGCGGAAAGCCGAATCGAGCAGCGGCCTGATGGCGCGCCAGGACGCCACCGCGCGGCGGGATGCTTCCCTCTCGTCCGCCTATCTATGGTGCGGCAGGTGCCTGCTGGTGGCCGCATTGACGGGCGCCGCCCTGGCCATGCTGCCCACGCAGGACGCGCCGGCAGGCTGGATCGTGCTGGCCGCGGCCAGCTTGTGTGCCTCGGCGGTGGCGGCATGGCGTTTCCCGCGCGAGGTGCCCGCGGGCACCTTGCGTGCCCGCCTCGCGCGGGCGGGCGCCGTATTCTTCGTCGTGGCCGCGGCGGCCGATATCGCGGCCACGCTCTGGCACTCGCCCGCGCTGACCGAGGAGGCCAACGTGCTAGTGCGGCCGCTGGTCGGGCGCTGGCCGCTGGCGGGGATCCTGGCGGGCGCGGGCATGGTGCAGCTCGCCTTCCTGTCGTTGTCGGTGTCGCTATGGCGCAACCTGCTGGCGCGATGGGCCTGGTACATCGGCGAGGTCCAGGCACGCGGCCGGCTGCCGTTTGCGTTGGCCCTGCTCGGCATGCGGCCAGGAAGCCTGGGCCGCCTGCTCGGGATGGAACGGCATATCGACTTCGTGCTGGCGACGTTCGCCTTCTATCTGCCCTGGGCCTATGTCGGCCGCGTTTACCTGGCGATGGAGTGGATGGGCTGGGTGCCGATCTCCCGCGTCGCGATGCCGGCGGCGCTGCTGGCCGCCACGTGGCTGACGCAGTACGCGGTGGTGCGGCGCGCCTGCGCGGCCCGGGGCGACGCACGGCCGCATGCCGATGAGACGAATCCAATTGCGAAGAATCGCGTTGGCTGAAAACGTGGAATGGATGTCTTTTTGCGATTGTTCGCGTCGCTGGGAATGCGCAACATGCCGCCCGCTCGCCGGCGTGCGCGTCGCTGCGTAGCAGGACATCGCGCCAGGCGGGCGCTTATCCCATCCCTCCCAAGCAACAAGGAGACATTCCATGCGTGAACTGACCATTGCAGAAATCGCCGCCGTCAACGGCGCAGGCCGCAGCTGCGCGGTGCCGGCACAGACCGTCTATTGCTACACCCCGGCGGGCAGCGCCGGCTATGCGGCCGTCGGTGCCCTGAAGGCGGCCGCCGTGGCCGGCGGCGCGGTGGCGCTGGGCGTGGCGGCCGTGGTGAAGCTCAAGCTCTTCGGCCTGGCGTTCTGCTAAGCCAGCGAGCGGTTCGGGGGCGCCGTCGTCAAGGCGGCGCCCCTCCGCATGGGCAAGGACGCAAGGCGTATGGCCGACGATCTTTTCCGCGAAGAGGTGCTCGCCGCGCGGCGCGACACGTGGCTCGGCGGCATCGCGCTGGCGCGGCCGCTGTCCTCGCACGCGTTGGTGCTGCTCGCGGTGGCCGCCGCGCTGGCCATCGTGCTGTTTCTCTCGCTGGGCACGTATACGCGCCGCAGCAACGTCATCGGCCAACTCGTACCGGTGCGCGGCGCGGTGACCGTGGTGGCGCCGGTGGCCGGCGTGGTGGCGCAGTTGAATGCCGAAGAAGGCGGGCGCGTGCGCGCGGGGCAGGCGTTGCTGCGGCTGGACATGCCGCTGGCCACGGGCGCCGGGGCCGATGCGATCGCCACGCTGGCCTCGCGGCTGGCCGACCGCCGCGCCGGGCTGGAATCGGCCGAGCAAGCGCGCGAGGAAGTGCTCGATACCCAGGCGCGGGGCTTGCGTGCGCAGCGCGAGGCCATGCACCGCGAGCAGGCGCAGGTGGAGGAGGAAATCCGCGTGCGCGAAGATGCGCTGGCGCTGGCGCAGCAATCGTTGGCGCGGCTACAGGCGTTGCACGTCGGGCGTTACGTGAGCGCCGCCCAGGTCGAACAGCAGCAGGCTGCGGTGCTGGACCAGGCGGCGCAGCTCCAAGCGATGCGGCGTACCGCGGCGAGCGGCACGCGCGCGCTGGCGCAACTGGCGCAGGCGCTGGCCGAATTGCCGGGCCAGCGGCTGTCGGCGCGGGCGGATCTTCGCCACGCGCTCGCGCAGCTGGCACAGGAACAGGTGGAAACCGAGGCGCGCGGCGCGCAGGCGATCACCGCCACGGTGGAAGGCATCGTGGCCAACCAGCTGGTCAAGGCGGGGCAGGCCGTGCAGGCCGGCCAGCCGCTGCTGATGCTGGTGCCGGCGGACGCGACGCTGGAAGCCGAGTTGTGGGTGCCGAGCCGGTCGATCGGGTTCATCGCGCCCGGCGACAACGTCATGCTGCGTTACCAGGCGTATCCCTACCAGAAATTCGGCCACCAGCGCGGCGTGGTCCGCCGTGTGGGGCGCAACGCGCTTGGCCATCGCGAACTGCAACTGAGCGCGCTCGGCGGCAATGCCAGCGAGCCGTACTACCGCGTGGTGGTGGCGCTGGCGCGCCAGCATGTCACCGCCTATGGCAAGGCCGAGCCGCTGCATCCGGGCATGTTGCTGGAGGCCGATATCCTGGGCGAGCGCCGGCGGCTGATCGAGTGGATCTTCGAGCCGCTCTACACCCTCACCGGCCGCGTGGACGTCGCGGCGGACCCGTCATGACGCCCGTGCGCGGCCCCCTCCCGTGAAACCGATACTGCAATCCGAAGCCGCCGAATGCGGGCTCGCCGCACTGGCGATGGTGGCCGGTGCGCACGGGCATGCGGTCACGCTGGCCGAACTGCGGCAGCGCTATGCGACCTCGCTCAAGGGCGCCTCGCTGGGCCAGCTGATCGGCATCGCGCAGGACATCGGCTTGTCCGCGCGCCCGTTGCGCCTGGAGATCGAACACCTCCACCAGCTGCGCGTGCCGTGCATCCTGCATTGGGACCTCAACCACTTCGTGGTGTTGGCCAAGGTGTCGCGTGGCAAGGCGCTCATCTTCGACCCGGCACTGGGCGAGCGCCGCCTGGCGCTGGCGGAGGTTTCCAGGCACTTCACCGGCGTCGCGCTGGAGCTGGTGCCCAACGCGCGCTTCCAGCGCCGGCGCACGGCGCCGTCGGTCTCGATCCGCCAACTCACCGGGCGCGTGCGCGGCGCGTGGTCCTCGCTGGCCCAGGTGCTGGCGTTGTCGCTGGCGTTGCAGGTCTTCGTGGTGCTGGCGCCGTTCTACTCGCAATGGGTGATCGACCAGGTGCTCGTCTCGGCCGACCGCGACCTGCTGGCCGTGCTGGGCCTGGGTTTCGGCCTGGCGTTGCTGTTGCAGATCGCCATCGGCCTGTTGCGCGGCTGGACGGTGGTGCAGCTGTCCGCGTCGTTGGGGCTGCAATGGATGGGCAACGTGTTCGCGCACCTGCTGCGGCTGCCGCTGGATTATTTCGAAAAGCGCCACCTGGGCGACATCACCTCGCGCCTGGGGTCGGTGCAGTCGATCCAGCGGACCTTGACCACCAATTTCGTCGAAGCGCTGATCGACGGCCTGATGGCGGCGGTGACCCTCGTGCTCATGCTGGTCTACAGCTGGAAGCTCGCGCTGGTCACGCTCTGCGCGGTGCTGGCCTACCTGGGCATTCGCGCGCTGGCATTCCGCCCGCTGCGCGACGGCACCGAGCGGCAGCTGGTGGCCGCCGCGCGCCAGGAGAGCCACCTGCTCGAATCGCTGCGCGGCATCCAGAGCCTGAAGATCGCCGGCGAGGAGCCGCGCCGGCGCGCCGGCTACGAGAACCTCATGGTCGACACCGTCAACGCCGAGGTGCGGCTGGCGCGGCTGGACCTGGGCTTCGGCACGGCCAGCCAGCTCGTCTTCGGGCTGGAGCGCGTGGCGGTGGTGTGGATCGCCGCGGTGCTGGCGCTGCGCGGGGTGTTCTCGGTCGGCATGCTGGTGGCCTACCTGGCCTACAAGGACCAGTTCGCCGGGCGCATGTCCGCGCTGATCGACAAGTGGATGGAGCTGCGCATGCTGCGCCTGCATGGCGAGCGGCTGGCCGACATCGTGCTCGCCACGCCGGACGAGGGCGCCGGCCTCGCCAGCGCGTCCCTGCCTGCGGCGGCGTCGCTGGAGATCCAAGGCCTGCGCTTTCGCTACGCCGATGGCGAACCCTGGGTGCTGGAGGACTGCAGCCTGCGCGTGGCGGAGGGCGAATCGGTGGCCATCATCGGGGCCTCCGGCTGCGGCAAGAGCACCTTGCTCAAGCTGCTGCTGGGGCTGCAGCGGCCGCAGGCCGGCACCATTCGCCTCGGCGGCGAGGACCTGTGGCGGCTGGGGCCGGCCAGGGCGCGCGCGATGTTCGGCGTGGTGATGCAGGACGACCAGCTGTTCGCCGGCAGCATCGCCGACAACATCAGCTTCTTCGACCCGGCGTTCGACCTGGGCCGGGTGGAGGAGGCGGCGCGGTTGGCGGCGGTGCACGAGGACATCCTCGCCATGCCGATGGGCTACCACGGGCTGATCGGCGACATGGGCAGCGCGCTGTCGGGCGGGCAGAAGCAGCGGCTGATCCTGGCGCGGGCGCTGTACCGGCGGCCCCGCGTGCTGGTGCTGGACGAGGCCACCAGCCACCTCGACGTGGCCCGCGAGCAGCAGGTCAGCGAGGCCGTGCGGCAATTGCGGCTGACCCGGGTGATCGTTGCCCATCGGCCGGAGACGATCGCCAGCGCCGACCGCATCCTGGTGATGGACGCCGGGCGCATCGTGGAGGAGATCCGCCCGCGGGCGATCAACGACCCCGGCTCGCCGGGCTGACGCCGCCCGCACCCCGCCCGCTGGTAGAATTGGCCCATCCGTTCCGTCTGCCAGCGACCCCCGCCATGAGCCATACCGCCACCGCGCCCGCCAACGCCGAGAAGCGCTACAACGTGCACCGCAGCGAGCTGCCGCTGAGCTGCCCGACGCCGGAGATGGCGCTGTGGAACTCGCATCCGCGCGTCTACCTGCCCATCGAGGACGAGCCGAACCAGCAGGCCCAGTGCCCGTACTGCGGCGCGATCTTCGTCCTGGTCGACTGATTCGCGCCCGATGCACCGCCTGACCGTGGTGCAGCTGTTGCCGGCCCTGCATTCGGGCGGCGTCGAACGCTCCACGCTCGAGATCGCCCAGGCGCTGGTGCGCGCCGGGCATCGCGCGATCGTGGTCTCGGCGGGCGGGCGGCTGGTGCGCCCGTTGCTGGCCAGTGGCGCCGAACACGTCACGCTGGATATTGGCCGCAAGTCGCTGCTCACCCTGCGCCACGTGCCGGCGCTGCGCCGGCTGTTCGTCGAATGCGGGGCCGATATCGTCCATGCGCGTTCGCGCCTGCCGGCCTGGCTGGGCTGGTATGCGCTGCGGGGCATGCCCGCCGACCTGCGCCCGCGCTTCATCACCACCGTGCACGGGCTCAATTCGCCCGGGCGCTACAGCGCCGTGATGACCTACGGCGAACAGGTGATCTGCGTGTCGCGTACGGTGCAGGACTACGTGCTGCAACACTATCCGCGCACCGATCCGCGCAAGTTGCGCGTCATCCCGCGGGGGATCGACATGGCGCAGTTTCCGCGCCGTCTCTGGCCCGATCCGGCGGCCCGCGCGTGGGCGCGCGGCGAGGTGCCGGCACTCGACGGCGACGGCCCCTGGCTGCTGCTGCCCGGCCGCGGGACTCGGTTGAAAGGCCACGCCGACGGCCTGCGCCTGCTCGCGCGGCTGCGCGCCGACGGCACCGACGCCCGCCTGTGGTTGCCCGGCGCGCGCGAGCCCGGCCGCGAGGACTACGTGCGCGAGCTGGAGGGCGAAGCCGCGCGCCTGGGCGTGGCCGATGCCGTTGCTTTCACCGAGCCGACCTCGCGCATCGCCGAGGCCTATGCGGCGTGCGATCTGGTGTTGCAGCTCTCGCGCAAGCCCGAAGCCTTCGGCCGCACCGTGCTGGAGGCGCTGTCCGTGGGCCGCCCGGTGCTGGGGTGGGCGCATGGCGGCGTGGGCGAACTGCTGGCCGAATTCCAGCCGCGCGGCGCGGTGGCCCCGTTCGACGAGGAGGCGCTGGCCCGCCAGGCGCGCGACCTGCTGCAGGCGCCGCCCGCACCGCTCGCGCGGATTCCCTATACCCTGCACGCGATGCAGGACAGCACCCTGAAGGTCTATGCCCAACGCCCCCGTTGATGCCATCGCACCGTTGCCGCCCCATGCCGGGCGCTGGGCGCCGGTGTGGGTGATCGTGTTCGTTGCGCTGTGGCCGGCGCCGGGGCTGGCCGAGACGGTGCTGTCGCTCGGGGCGGTGTTCGCGATATGGCGCTTGCTGCGGCGTCGCTTCCGCGGCGGTACGCAGTTGCTCAGCGGCGCGGCCTGGGCACTGACCAGCGTGCTGTTCCTGGCCTATTGGCTGCCGGAGCTGCTGTCGGCCTTTGATGCCATCGACATGCCGCTGGCCTTGCGCAAGTCGTTGACCGACCTGCGCTACCTGCCTTTCATGTGGTTGTGCGCGATCGCCGTGGCCGATCCGGTGCGGCGCCGGCGCACCTTCGGCGGCCTGGCGATCATCGGCGCGGTGTGGACGCTCGATGCGCTGCTGCAGGCGGCCTGGGGCACCAGCCCCTTGTTCTGGTCGATGGACCAGCTGAAGTGGGCGATCAGCGGCCACGGCCTGTGCACGCCGCAGGAGATCGCCGCGGTCGACCGGCTCAGCGGCCTGCTCGGGCCGTGCAACCTGAAGTTCGGCCAGACCTTGGCCAGCCTCTCGCCGTTCCTGCTGTTCGCCGCCGCCGCGCGCGGCCGCGTGGCGTGGCTGCTGGCCGCGCTGGCATGCGGGGCCGTGGTGGTGATGGCGGGCGCGCGCGCGGCCTGGCTCACCTATGCGCTGGTGCTGCTGTGCTCCGGCTGGCGGCTGATCGGCGGGCGCGGCATGGCGGCGGTCGGCGTGGCCGCGCTGCTGGGTGTGGTGGTGCTGTTCAACGTCTCCCCGCAGGTGCACGAACGCGTGCTGCGCACGACCACGATGGTGGGCGCCGGCCGCGAAGGCGTGGACGCCGCGCTGTCCGGGCGTGCGCAGATCTGGTCGGCGGCGCTGTGCATGGTGCGCGAGCATCCGCTCAATGGCGTGGGCGCGCGCGGTTTCCGCGAGGCGTATCCGCAGTGCGATCCCGATCCCGGCCACGCGCCGGCCTGGGGCGAAGGCCCGGCCTTCCACGCGCACCAGATCGTGCTGGAAATCCTCGCCGAGACCGGCTTCTTCGGGCTGTTCCTGTGGTTGGCCGGCGCGGCGCAGGCATGGCGCGCGTGGCGTTATTCCAGCCCGGCGGCGCGCGAGCAGGCACGGCCGGCGATGGTGGCGCTGCTGGTCACGGTCTTCCCGTTCAACACCCACCTGGCGTTCTATTCCAGCTTCTGGGGCGGCCTGACGCTGATGTTGGCCGGCCTCTACGCCGGCGCATTGCTCAACGAGGATCGCCGCGCCGCGGCGTGATCACTGGTACATGCGCAGCTTCGGCCCGCCGCCCGGCTGGCGCTTGAAGCGGCGGTGGATCCACAGGTACTGGTCCGGCGCCTCGCGCACCATGTCCTCGATGGCCGCGTTGACCTGCGCGGTGTCGGCCACCGCATCGTCGGAGGGAATCCCCGGCAGCGGCGCGCCCACGCGCAGGATGTAGTCGCCGCCCTCGCGGCGGTGGAAGTAGGGCACCACCGCGCAACCGGTCAGGCGCGAGAGCTGGTGGGTCGCGGTGATGGTCGCCGCCGGATGGCCGAAGAACGGCACGAACACGGTGTCCTTGCCGCGCATGTCCTGGTCCGGCGCGTACCAGAGGAAACCGCCCTTCTTGAGGTGCTTGATCGTCGCGCGCAGGTCTTCGTTGGCGAACATCGCCTGCGCGTAGCGCAAGCGGCCGCGCTTGACCGCCCATTCGAACACCGGGTTGCGGTGGCGGCGGTACATGCCGGCCAGCGGCACGTAGTCGCACAGCAGCCGGCCGCACATCTCCAGGGTCATGAAGTGGCCGGACACCAGCAGCACGCCGCGGCCTTCGGCCTGCAGCGCACGCAGGTGTTCGAGGCCCTCGATGCGCACCCGCGGGCGGATCGCCTCGATGCTGCCCCACCACGCGCGCGCGAACTCGAACAGGCCTACGCCCAGCGCATCGAAGCTGTCGCGCAGCAGGCGCGCGCGCCAGGCATCGTCCTGCTCGGGAAAGCACAGGCGCAGGTTGACCTCGGCGGCGTGGCGGCGCGTGCCGGCCACATGGAAGGCGATCCAGCCGATCCCGCGGCCGAGCGCGCGCTGCAGCAGCCACGGCAGCCGCCCGGCGGCCACCATCACCACCAGGGCCAGGTACATCGGCCAGTGCGCCGGCTTGCGCAGGGAAGGGCGGGTAGCGACATCTGCGGGTTCGGACATGGCGCAATTCTATCGCCCCGGGCGCCGGGCCGCGTCGCGCCCGGGGCGGCCGGCGTCGTATCCTTCGCCGATGCGGAAAGACCCTGTCGAATGGTTGTTGCGCGGCCTTTACTCGGCCCTGCTGTATGTATTGCTGCCCATCACCGTCTATCACCTGGTATGGCGCGGGTTCCGCGTGCGCGAGTACTTCAACCGCTGGAGCGAGCGCTACGCCGCCTATCCCAGCGGCTGCGGGCGGCCCCAGGTGTGGGTGCACGCGGTGTCGGTGGGCGAGGTCAACGCCGCCGCGCCGCTGGTCAATGCACTGCGCGCGCAGCGGCCGGATATCCGCTGGGTCATCACCACCATCACCCCGACCGGCTCGGAGCGCGTGCGCGCGCTGTGGGGCGATGCGGTGGACCACGTCTACCTGCCGTATGACGTGCCGGGCAGCGTCGGCCGTTTCCTCGGCCACTTCCAGCCGAGCCTAGCCCTGATCCTGGAAACCGAGCTGTGGCCGAACATGCTGTTCGGCTGCCGCGACCGCGACATCCCCGTGTACATCCTCAACGCGCGGTTGTCGGCGCGGTCGCTGCGCGGTTATCGCCTGCTCGCGCCGTTGATCGGCCGCGCGCTGCGCACGGTCACCTGCGTATGCGCGCAATCGCAGGACGATGCCGAGCGCTTCGTGCGCCTGGGTGCGCGGCCGGAGCAGGTGGTGGCGCTGGGCAACCTGAAGTTCGACATCGCCGTGCCCGAGCAGTTGCCCGCCTTCGTGGCCGAGTTCCGCCAGCGCGTGCCGGTGCAGCGGCCGGTGTGGATCGCGGCCAGCACCCATGAAGGCGAGGAGGCCGCGGTCATCGAGCTGCACCGCCGCCTGTGCCGCGTGTTCCCCGACCTGCTGCTGCTGTGGGCGCCGCGTCATCCGGAACGCTTCGCGAAGGTGGAGGCGCAAGCGCGCGAGCAGGGCTGGCGGGTGGCCACGCGCAAGCAGCAGCGCTGGCCCGGGGCCGAGACGCAGGTGTTCGTCATCGACACGCTCGGCGAACTGATGGCCTTCTACGCCTGCGCGCAGGTGGCCTTCGTCGGGGGCAGCCTGCAGCCGATCGGCGGGCACAACCTGCTGGAGCCGGCGGCGGTGGGCACGCCGGCGGTGACGGGCCCGCACCTGCACAATTTCGCCGAGATTTCGCGCCGCATGCGCGAGGCCGGCGCGGTGGCCATCCGTGACGATGTGGAAGGCGTGGGCGAATCGCTGCAGGCCTTGTTGTCCGACCCGCAGGCGCGCGAGGTGATGCGCGACGCCGGGCTGGCGCTGGTGGCCAACGGCCGCGGCGCGGTGGCGCGCACGCTGGTGCAGGTGGCGCCGCACCTGCCGCCGGTGGCGGCTGAGGCCGATGGCGCGCCCGCCTGCTGAGCGTGGTGCGCGAAAGCCGGAAACGAAAAGGGCGGCCCGTGGGCCGCCCTTTTCGCATGTGCTTGCGCGCGTGCGGTTACTGCTGCATCGCGTCGTTGGCGTTCTGCAGCTTGGACTCCGCATCCTGGGTGAGCATGCGGTTGATGTCCTGCAGGTCGGCGATGTCCAGCTTGCCGGTGGCCTGCGCCAGCAGCAGGCGGTTCTGCAGGAAGTTGTAGCGGGCCTGCACGTAATCCACCTGCGCGGCGAACAGGGTGCGCTGGTTCTGCACCACGTCCAGCACGGTGCGGGTACCCACTTCCAGGCCGACCTGCGAGGCGTCGAACGCGGCCTGCGCCGAGACCACCGCCAGGCGGCGCGCTTCCACTTCGCTGATGCCGGCCACCACGGTCTGGTAGGCATTGCGGGTGTTGCGGTCCAGGGCGCGCTTCTGCTGCTCGAACGCATCCTGCTGGATGTCGCGCTGGGCCAGGGCCTGGCGCACGCGCGACTGGGTCGCGCCGCCTGAGAAGATCGGCACCGACAGGGTCAGGCCGATGGAGTTGCTTTCCGGGATGACGCCGCTCGAACCGACCGCGTCGCCCCAGGTGGCGCCCTTGCCCCAGCTGCCGCCCAGCGTCAGGGTCGGATAGTGGCCGGCACGGGCCGCCGACACGCTCGACTCGGCCGCGTTGACCTGCAGACCCTGCGCCTTCAGCGAGGGGTTGTCGCTGATCGCGCTGGTCACCAGCTCATCGACGTTGCTGTACTGCGCCGGCACTTCCGGACGCCATTCTTCCGGCAGCGCGCGCAGGCCGGTCACCGGCTGGCCGGTGAGCTCGGTCAGCGCCTGGTAGTAATCCTTGAGGTTGTTGCGCGCCAGGATGGTGTTGGCACGGGCCTGGTCGTACTCGGCGCGCGCTTCGTGCACGTCGGTGATCGGCGCCAGGCCGACTTCCAGGCGCTTGTCGGCGTAGTCGAACTGCTTCTTCGCCGCCGCTTCGTTGGTCTCGGCGGCGGCCAGCGACTCGATGCCCACCAGCACGTTGAAGTAGGCGGCCGAGGTGCGCACGATCAGGTCATCGTTGGCCGATTCCAGGGTGAAGTCAGCCGCCTTGCTGATGTCCTTCTCGGCCTTGAGGTTGGCGAACTGCGCCCAGTTGAAGACGGTCTGGGTGCCATCGACCGAATAACGGCGGGTCTTGCTGGTGGCCGAGCCGACCGGCTCGTCGTACTTGGTACGCGTGCGCGTCAGCGAGGCGCTGCCATCGAGCTGCGGCAGCAGGGAGGCCATCGCCTGCACCTGGCCTTCCTTGTTGTACAGCCGGGTCGACTCCGCCGACGCCAGCTGGGGATCGCCATTGCGGGCCATTTCGTAGACCTGCAACAGGTCGGCGGCCTGGGCGGCCATCGGCGACAGGGCGGCGGCCAGCGCCAGGGCGAGGGATCGGCGAATCATAGGGCTTCCTTGAGGATTCAGAATTTGAACTGAGGCGTGGGGGCCGCGCCTTGCAGGTAAGCGAGATCGGTCTCGAACAACGACTCCACGCGCGGACCGTTGACATCGGCACGGACAAGGACGGCTTCCATCACCGGATCGTGACCGCGCACGACGAACAGGCGGCCTTCCGGGCGCAACCACTGCAGGAACTGCGCGGGCAGCGTATCGACGGCGCCGGTCACGCAGATGGCGTCGAAGCGACGCTCGCTCTGCCAGGCGAACACGTCCGCCGTTTCGATGCGCACGTTGCTGCCCAGGCCGGTGGCGTCCAGCGCGGCACGCGCCCCGGCGGCCAGCGCCGGGTCGATTTCCACGCTGACCACCTCGCGGCCGAGCGCGGCCAGGCAGGCGGTGGCGAAACCGCTGCCCGTGCCGATCTCCAGCACGTCTTCGCCCGGCTGCAGGTCCAGTGCCTGCAGCATGCGGCCTTCCACCACCGGCTTCATCATCTTCTGGCCGCCCGCCAGCGGAATCTCCAGGTCGGCATAGGCCAGCGCCTGGTAGGCCTGCGGCACGAACGCCTCGCGGGGCAGGCGCGCCAGGACGTCGAGGACGCGCAGGTCCAGAACGTCCCAGGGACGAATCTGCTGCTCGACCATCTTTTCGCGGGCCTGGGAGAAATCGATCGTCATGGGGGCGTTATCCAACTACACGGTGGGGCGGGCATTTTACCGGTGAAGCGGCTGCTCGGCGCGCTCGTAGCATCACCGCGGGGGCACGGGGGTCGCAGTGCCGGAAGTCACCGCGACCACCGGCTCGGCCGGTCCGCATTCAGCGCGGGGCATAGGCGCGCAGGAAGAAGTCCACGCTGGCCGCCACGTGGCGGTGCACGTCGGCCGCGCTGGGGGTGCCGCCCAGGCCGCACATCATCATCGGGTGCAGCTCGCCCTTGAGCAGGCAGAAGAACTGCGAGGCCGCCAGGCCCAGGTCGGGCACCTCCAGCTCGCCGGCGCCGGTGCGCGCGGCCAGGAAGTCGGCCAGGGACTGCTGGATGCGCATCGGGCCGGCGGTCCAGAACATCTGGCGGATGTGCGCATCCCCGGTGCCGGGGGCCAGCATCATGCGGTGGGTGGCGATCGCCGCGTCGGAGCTGATCATGGCGAAGAACGCCTCGCCGATGCCGATCAGCTGCTGCCGCAGCGGGCCCTTGGGGGCGTG
This sequence comes from Stenotrophomonas sp. HITSZ_GD, assembly GCF_029543105.1. Classification (GTDB taxonomy): domain Bacteria; phylum Pseudomonadota; class Gammaproteobacteria; order Xanthomonadales; family Xanthomonadaceae; genus Stenotrophomonas_A. The sequence continues at coordinate 4,818 of NZ_JARQXB010000010.1, read as the reverse complement.
CTCGAACAGGTCGTCGGGCATCATCTCCTGGCATTGCGCGCGGATCGCCTCGGAGAACAGCGTCTCCTTGTCGCCGAAATGGCTGTACACGGTGAGCTTGGACACCCCTGCCAGCGCGGCGATGCCGTCCATGCTGACGCCGGCGTAGCCTTGCTCCACGAACAGTGCCTTGGCCGCCTGCAGAATGGCGGCACGCTTGCCCAGATCCTTGGGTCGCCCGGGTCCGTTGCCTTTGCCGGCGCCGCTCCTGGCGGCCGCCTTCGGGGGCTGGGGTGAGATCGAGGTCGACATGCGATGAATACTAGACCATTCGGTTCTATATTTATACTATACCGATAGGTTCAATATTCGTCCCTCACTTTTCCAAGGCCGGAACACCCATGCGCCCGAGTACTGCTTCCTGGATCGGCGGTAGCCTGTTCGTTCTTCTTCTCGCCGGTTGCGGCGGTGGCGAGCCGCCGGCACCGCCGCCGCCGCCGGCGCTGGTGGTGCAGCCCGCGCGTGCGGAAGGACGCGGCATGGCGACCTTCCCGGGCGAAGTGCGCGCCAAGCAGGAAAGCGACCTGGCGTTCCGCGTGGGCGGGCATATCGTCAAGCGCCTGGTGGATGCCGGCCAGCGCGTGCAGCGCGGCCAGGTACTGGCCGAGCTGGACCCGGCCGACCTCGCCCTGCAGGCGCGCTCGGCGCAGGCGCAGTACGAATCGGCGCAGGCCGACCTGGCCCGCGCGCGCGACGACTTTCAGCGCTACGCCAAGCTGGTGGACCAGCAGTTGGTGAGCCGCTCGACCTATGACGCGCAAAACGCCGCCTACAAGGCCGCGCAAAACCAGGCCGAGGCCGCGCGGGCCAGCCTGGACGTGGCGCGCAACCAGGCGGCCTACACGCGGCTGGTGGCGCCGGAGGATGGCGTGATCGCCAGCCGCCAGGCCGAAGCCGGGCAAGTGGTGGCCGCCGGCCAGACCGTCTTTACCCTGGCCGCCGATGGCGCGCGCGAGATCGCGATCAACCTGCCCGAAGGCAGCACGCAGCGCTTCAGCGTCGGCCAGCCGGCCGAGATCGAACTGTGGAATCGCCCGGGCGAACGGCTGCCCGGCACGATTCGCGAAATCGCGCCGGCCGCCGATTCGCAGACCCGCACCTACGCCACGCGCGTGGCGCTCGCGCCCGAAGCGCTGGCGGCGGTGGAACTGGGGCAGAGCGCGCGCGTCTACCTCGCCGCGGCGGACAACGGCGGGCTGACCCTGCCGCTCACCGCGATCCAGCGTGGCGCGCAGGAGGCCGCGTCGGTGTGGGTAGTGAACCTGGCCGACGGCAAGGTGCACGCGCAGCCGGTGAAGATCGGCGGCTATGCCAGCGAGCAGGTGCCGGTGCTGTCGGGCGTCACCGCGCAGGACTGGGTGGTCGCCGCCGGCGGCCACCTGCTGCGCGAAGGCGAGCAGGTCACCCCGGTCGACCGCAGCAACCGCCCGCTGCGCACTCCCGCCGCCGCGCCCGCCGCGCAGCGCTGACGCTTCCGACTTCCGCGGATACCCACATGCGTTTCAATCTCTCCGAATGGGCGCTCACCAATCGTGCGCTCGTGCTGTACGCGATGATCGCCATGGCGCTGATCGGCGCCTGGTCGTATCGCCACCTTGGCCAGTCCGAGGACCCGCCGTTCACCTTCAAGGCGATGGTCGTGCGCACGCTGTGGCCCGGCGCCACCGCCGAGCAGGTCTCGCGCGAGGTCACCGAGCGCATCGAGAAGGCGCTGATGAACACCGGCGAGTACGAGTTCATCCGCTCGTACTCGCGCGCTGGCGAGTCGCAGATCATCTTCATGGCGCGCGACTCGATGAAGTCCAAGGACATCCCCGAGCTGTGGTACCAGGTGCGCAAGCGCGTGGGCGACATCCGGGCGACCTTGCCTTCGGAGGTGGTGGGCCCGTTCTTCAACGACGAATTCGGCGACACCTTCGGCAACATCTATGCGCTCACCGGCGACGGCTTCGACTATGCGGTGATGAAGGACTACGCCGACCGCATCCAGCTCGAGCTGCAGCGGGTGAACGACGTGGGCAAGGTCGACCTGGTCGGCCTGCAGGACGAGAAGGTCTGGATCGAGATATCCAACACCAAGCTGGCCACGCTCGGCGTGCCGATGAGCGCGGTGCAGGAAGCATTGCGGCAGCAGAACGCGATGGTGCCGGCCGGCTTCGTGGAGACCGCCGGCGAGCGCGTGCAGCTGCGCGTGAGCGGGCAGTTGAACTCGGTGGAGGACATCGCCGAGTTCCCGATCTACGCCAATGGCCGCACCGTGCGCCTGGGCGACATCGCTACCGTGCACCGCGGCTTCTCCGACCCGGCGGCGCCGAAGATGCGCTTCATGGGCGAGGACGCCATCGGCATCGCCGTGGCGATGAAGGACGGCGGCGACATCCTGCGCCTGGGCAGCACGCTGGAAAGCGAGTTCCAGCGCCTGCAGAAGACGCTGCCGGCGGGCATGCAGCTGCGCAAGGTATCCGACCAGCCGCACGCGGTGGAGGATTCGGTCGGCGAGTTCGTGCGCGTGCTCACCGAGGCGGTGGTCATCGTGCTGGCGGTGAGCCTGTTCTCGTTGGGCCTGCGCACCGGCCTGGTGGTGGCGGTGTCGATCCCGCTGGTGCTGGCGATGACCTTCGCGGTGATGCACTACTTCGGCATCGGCCTGCACAAGATTTCGCTGGGTGCGCTGGTGCTGGCGCTGGGCCTGCTGGTGGACGATGCGATCATCGCGGTGGAGATGATGGCCATCAAGATGGAACAGGGCTACGACCGCCTGCGCGCGGCCAGTTTCGCCTGGACATCCACGGCCTTCCCGATGCTGACCGGCACGCTGATCACCGCCGCCGGCTTCCTGCCCATCGCCACCGCCGCGTCCAGCACGGGCGAATACACCCGCTCGCTGTTCCAGGTGGTGACCATCGCGCTGCTGGTCTCGTGGGTGGCGGCGGTGCTGTTCATTCCTTATCTGGGCGACAAGATGTTGCCGGACCTGGCCCATCCGCGCCCGCCCAAGCCGGGTAGCCTGGCCGCGCGCTGGCGGGCTCGTCGCGAAGCGTGGGCGGACCGGTTCCCGGCCTTCGGCCGCTGGCTCGCGCCGGCGGCGTTGCAGCACGAGCACCAGCACGATCCCTATCAGCGTCCGTTCTATCGCCGCTTCCGCGGGTTCCTGGAAGCGTGCATGCGCCATCGATGGTGGGTGATCGCCGCCACGGTGCTGCTGTTCGTCGGCTCCTTGATGCTGTTCCGCTTCGTGCCGCAGCAGTTCTTCCCGGATTCGACCCGCCCGGAGCTGATGGTGGACCTGGAGCTGGCCGAAGGCGCCTCGCTGCGTTCGACCGATGCCCAGGCGCGCCAGCTGGAGAAGCTGCTGGCGCAGCGCACCGACATCGACAACTACGTCGCCTATGTCGGTACCGGCTCGCCCCGCTTCTACCTGCCGTTGGACCAGCAGCTGCCGGCAACGAACTTCTCCCAGTTCGTGGTGCTCGCCAAGGACATCCACGCGCGCGAAACGCTGCGCGACTGGCTGCTGCATGAGGTCGCCCCGCAGTTCCCGCAGCTGCAGTTCCGCGTGACGCGCCTGGAGAACGGCCCGCCGGTGGGCTACCCGGTGCAGTTCCGGGTCTCGGGCGAGCATATCGAGCGCGTGCAGGCGCTGGCCCGCCAGGTGGCCGAGAAGGTGCGCGCCAACCCGCACGTCACCAACGTCAACCTGGACTGGGACGAGCCCAGCAAGATCGTGCGCGTGGTGATCGACCAGGATCGCGCCCGCACCTTCGGCATCACCACCGCGCAGGTCTCGCAGTTCCTGTCCGGTGCGCTGTCGGGGCTGAGCGTGAGCACGTATCGCGAGGACAACGAGCTGATCGAGATGTTGCTGCGCGGCCCGGAGAACGAGCGTGCCAGCCTGGAGGGCTTGGCGGGGCTGGGCATTCCGACGGGCGATGGCGGCAGCGTGCCGCTGTCGCAGGTGGCCCGCCTGGAGCCGGCGTTCGAGGACGGCATCATCTGGCACCGCGACCGCCTGCCGACCGTGACCGTGCGGGCGGACATCGCCGACCGCATGCTGCCGCCCGCGGTGACGCAGCAGATCCTGCCGACGCTGGATGCCATCCGCGCGCAGTTGCCGGATGGCTACCTGCTGGAGGTGGGCGGCACGGTGGAGGATTCGGCGCGTGGCCAGAATTCGATCAACGCGGGCATGCCGCTGTTCCTGATCGTGGTGGTGACGCTGCTGATGCTGCAGCTGCGCAGCTTCTCGCGCATGGCGATGGTGCTGGTGACCGCGCCGCTGGGCATCATCGGCGCCACGTTGTTCCTGCTGCTGTTCCAGATGCCGTTCGGGTTCGTGGCGATGCTGGGCACGATCGCGCTGGCGGGCATGATCATGCGCAACTCGGTGATCCTGGTGGACCAGATCCAGCAGGATATCGATGCGGGGCATGATCGATGGCACGCGATCCTGGACGCGACGGTGCGCCGGTTCCGGCCGATCGTGCTGACCGCGCTGGCAGCGGTGCTGGCGATGATCCCGTTGTCGCGTAGCGCCTTCTATGGGTCGATGGCGGTGGCGATCATGGGCGGGTTGATCGTGGGCACCGTGCTGACGCTGGTGTTCCTGCCGGTGCTTTATGCGACGTGGTTCAGGGTGAAGGAGTCTGAGGCGGCGATGGGCGGCGGGTGATGTCGCCTTGCGGTGCGGGCCCCGGTCTGGCCGATAGGGGCGTCACGGCTCAGCAGACGTCCTGTCCGATTCGCCGCCGCGGGCCATCCATGGCCCGCTGACGCCCCTAT